>NZ_AP022586.1:0-1394877 GCF_010731695.1 Mycolicibacterium litorale | reverse complement strand
GCGAAGCCGGAATACTCGTCGGGGTCGATTCCGCAGGCGCGCAGCACATTCGGGTTGACCATGCCGCACCCACCCCATTCCACCCAGCCGGGGCCGCCCTTCTTGTTCGGGAACCACACGTCGACCTCCGCCGACGGTTCGGTGAACGGGAAGAAGTGCGGGCGGAAGCGGGTGCCGCCCTGCGGGCCGAACTGGGCGCGCGCGAACGCGTCCAGCGTCCCGCGCAGGTGCGCCATCGTCAGCCCGCGGTCGACCGCGAGGCCCTCGACCTGGTGGAAGACCGGCGTGTGCGTGGCGTCGAGCTCGTCGGTGCGGAATGTGCGGCCGATCGAGATGATGTACACCGGCAGATCCCGTTCCAGCAGTGCACGGATCTGAACCGGCGAGGTATGGGTGCGCAGCACCTGCCGCGACCCCTCGGGCGCGATGTGGAACGTGTCCTGTTCGCTGCGGGCGGGGTGGTCGGGCGGGAAGTTCAACGCGTCGAAGTTGAACTGCTCGGTCTCGACCTCGGGACCTTCGGCCAGTTCCCAACCCATCGCGACGAACGTGTCGGCGATGTTCTCGGCCAGGATCGTGATCGGATGGCGGGCGCCGACCGGTTGGCGCGTCGACGGCAGCGTGACGTCGATGCGCTCGGCGACCAGCACCGCCGCATCGCGTTCGGCGCGCAGTTCGGCGAGGCGCTCGTCGTAGCCGCGCTGGGCGTCCGACCGTGCGACGTTGACACGCTTACCCGCATCCGCACGCTCGGTTTTCGGCAGAGTGCCCAGCGATTGACGCGCGAGCGCGATCGGCGACCGGTCGCCGAGGTGTTCGGTCTTGGCACGGGCCAGCGCATCGAGATCGGCGGCCTGACCGAACGCACGGCGGGCGGCGTCGACCGCATCGGTCAACGCCTCTTCGGACAGGTTTCCGGCCACTCCGGGCTGCTCAGCCACCCGGCGATCATAGGTGATCGCATCACCGGCCTTCGCGGGCGTTTCCCCGCTACGAGTCGTCGTCCGCGGAGTCGTCGGCCACCGACCGGCGCCTGCGCAACCGGTACATGGCCAGATCGGGCGGCACCCCGTCGGGTTTGAGGCTGAACACCTGCCGCCGCTGCCGTTTCACCGTGACGTCGAGCGCCTCGAACTCCTCGGCCGTGATGCCGTCGAGTGTCGTCTGCGAGACCACGAGGCCGCCGCGCGTGGCCCGCTCCATCACCCGCGCGGCGATGTTCACGTCCACTCCCAGCCAGTCCGAGCCGATCCGCTGCGGCCGGCCGGTGTGCACACCCACCCGCATCCGCGGCGTGTAGCCGTCGACCTCGACCGCCCGGACCGCGCTCATCGCGTCGAGCACGGCGCGCACCGCGGTCCCGGCGTCGCCGAAGACCGCCATCGATCCGTCACCCATGCGTTTGACGATGCGCCCGCCGGCTTCCAGCAGCGGTGGTTCGAAGACCTGCGCCACCCGTCGCAGCAACCGCAGCGTGGCGTCGTCACCGGCGCTCAGCGACCACGACGAGAACCCGACGAGATCGCTGAACACCAGCGTCACCTCGGGGTTGGCCGGCTTACCCGACACCCGTTCGGTGAGCGCCTGCCACACCTGCAGGGCGCCGAGACTGACCTCCCGCGATACGGCTTCGCGGTCAAGCAGCCGGTCGGCGACGCGCGCCGCGGCGCGCGGTCCGCCCACACCGTCGGCCGAGAGCGGGTCGCCGAAGTCGGGATCACCGGGCAGGGCGCGGCGGGCACGGCGCAGGAACTCCACCACGCCGGGGCTGTGGTTGGCGCTGTAGAGCCAGCCCAGGGGCCCTGCCGACCCGCCTGACGGCGCCCGTCCCGCGTCCTCGGCACCGCCGGATCGTTCGCCGAACGACTCGACCTCCACGTCGTCAGCGTAGGGGGCGGCCGGAAACGCGGGCAACGAGCGGCCCGTCACATCGGTCGGTCACGGCGCGCATGCGTGGGCGTCTCTCGTGCACAACGCTCATGCGGCGCGCCCCGGCGCCTCGTAGACAACGCCTGTTGTCACCACTATGGTGTGGATCACAGTGAGCATCGAGTCAGCGAGGAACCGATGACCGCGAAGCCGACTTCCGCGAAGCCGAACAGCCTGCGCTCCTGCGGGGCCGCCGCCGATCCGCTCGGCCCCGATTCGCTCACGTGGAAGTACTTCGGGGACTTGCGCACCGGGATGCTCGGCGTGTGGATCGGCGCGATCCAGAACATGTACCCGGAACTCGGCGCCGGCGTCGAGGACCACTCGATCGTGCTGCGCGAACCGTTGCAGCGCGTCGCGCGGTCGGTCTATCCGATCATGGGCGTGGTCTACGACGGCGACCGCGCGGCGCAGACCGGCGAGCAGATCAAGAGCTACCACACCACGATCAAGGGCAGCGACCACGCCGGGCGGCGCTACCACGCGCTGAACCCCGAGACGTTCTACTGGGCGCACGCGACGTTCTTCATGCTGATCATCAAGACGGCCGAGTACTTCTGCGGCGGTCTCACCGAAGCAGAGAAGCGCCAGCTGTTCGACGAGCACGTGCAGTGGTACCGCATGTACGGGATGAGCATGCGGCCCGTGCCGAAGACGTGGGAGGAATTCGGCGAGTACTGGGACCGCAAGTGCCGGGAAGAACTCGAGATCAATCAGGCGACGCTCGACATCTTCTCGATCCGCATCCCCAAACCGTGGTTCGTGCTGATGCCGACACCGGTGTGGGACCAGATGTTCAAACCGATGCTGGGCGCCCAGCGATGGATCGCCGCGGGGCTCTTCGACCCCGCCGTACGCGAACGGGCCGGGCTGCGCTGGACGCCGGGCGACGAAGTCCTGCTGCGCCTGTTCGGCAAACTCGTCGAACTGGCCTTCGTCGCCGTACCCGAGGAGATCCGCCTGCATCCTCGCGCGCTGGCCGCCTACCGCCGGGCCGAGGGCAAACTCCCCGCGGACGCACCGCTGGTCGAGGCACCCGCGTTCACGGGGCCGCCCGCCGACCGCCGTGGCCTGCCGATGCACTACGTCCCGAGCCGCAAGACCCTGCTCGACAAAGCGGGCTCGCTGGTGCACACGACGTTCTCTTTGGCGGGGCTGCGTCCAGCCCGCGGACGCGGTAAGGCAGCCTGAAGGGCATGCTCGAGTGGTCTGAGGTCGATCTTGCCGTGCGCGATGCCGTCCGGGAGTTCGTCGACAAAGAAATCCGTCCGCATGTCGACGCTCTGGAGAGCGGCGAGATGGAGCCCTACCCCGTCATCCGGAAGCTCTTCAGCACCTTCGGAATCGACGCGATGGCCAAGGAGGCGCTGGAGAAGCGGCTGACGCGGCTGCGCGAGGGCGGAGAGGCGAAGTCCGGTGGCGGCGGCATGTTCGGCGGCGGCCAGGGTGGCATGGGGTTCGTGGTGATCAGCGAACTGTGCCGCGTCTCGATGGGTCTGGTGACCGGGATGGGTGTCAGCCTCGGGCTGACGGTTCCGACCATCCAGAGTCGCGGGACGCTGGCCCAGCAGGAGCGCTGGCTGCCGGAGCTGGTGACCTACGAGAAGGTCGGCGCCTGGGCGATCACCGAACCCGATTCGGGGTCCGATGCGTTCGGCGGGATGAAGTCCTACGTCGTCCGTGACGGTGACGACTACATCCTCAACGGCCAGAAGACGTTCATCACCAACGGACCGGACGCCGACGTGGTCGTCGTGTACGCGAAGCTCGACCAGGGTGACGGGGTCGACAAGCGGGACCGCAAGGTGCTGACGTTCGTCCTCGACCGCGGCATGGAGGGCTTCGTGCAGTCGAAGCCGTTCCGCAAGATGGGGATCCACTCTTCGCGCACCGGTGAACTCTTCTTCAACAACGTACGACTGGGCCGAGACCGCCTGCTCGGGGAGACCGAGACCGGCGGCGGCGACGTCAAGGATTCCAGAGACAGTGCGCGGTCGAGCTTCTCCGCGGAGCGGATCGGCGTCGCGGCCATGGCGCTCGGCGTCATCGAGGAGTGCCTTCGCCTGTCGGTCGACTACGCGAAGTCCCGCACCCTGTGGGGCAAGGAGATCGGCCAGTTCCAGCTCATCCAGCTGAAGCTGGCCAATATGGAAGTGGCCCGGATGAACGTGCGCAACATGCTGTTCCGGGTGATCGAGGCCTCCCAGACCGGCACCCCGATCTCACTGGCCGAGGCGTCGGCGATCAAGTGGTACTGCTCGCAGGCCGCGACCGATGTGGCGATGGAGGCGGTACAGCTGTTCGGCGGCAACGGATACATGACCGAATACCGGGTCGAGCAGCTGGCGAGGGATGCCAAGTCGCTGATGATCTACGCCGGCAGCAACGAGGTGCAGATCACCCACGTCGCGAAGGGTCTGCTGCGCGACTCCTAGCCCGCTCGCAGCGCGCGGGCGCTCTGATACAGGCAGATCGCCGCGGCCGCAGCGACATTGAGGCTCTCCGCGCTGCCGGCCATCGGAATGGTCACCCGGGCGTCGGCCAGCGCGGCGATCTCGGGTGCCAGCCCGTGGGCTTCGGCGCCGAACAACCACGCCGTCGGCGCGGACAAGTCCGCATCATCCAGGCTCACCTCGCCGTCGAGGGTGGTCGCCAGCACGGCCAGACCGTTGCCGCGCAGCGCGGCGATCAGCCCGGCGGTGTCGGGGGCTTCGACGACCGAGACACCGAAGATGCTGCCCGCCGAGGCGCGGAGGCATTTGCCGTTGTAGGGGTCGACGCTGTTGCCGGCCAGGATCACCGCGTCGGCACCCATCGCGTCGGCGAGCCGGATCAGGGTGCCGGCATTGCCGGGCTCCGACGTCTCGACCGCGACCGCCACCAGTCGCGGCGACCCGGCGAGCACCTCGTCGAGCGACACCCCGGGCATCTCGCACACCGCGACCAGACCCACCGGGGTCACGGTGTCCGACAACGCCTTCGCCGCGCGCTCGGTGACCAGATGGACGTCGGCGTCACCGAGAAGCGCCGCGAACCGCTGCGCGGCGGCCTCGGTGGCGAAGACCTCGGATACGACACCGCGCCGCAACGCGGCCTCGATGAGGTTCGGGCCTTCGGCGAGGAAGCGTGCGGCGCGGCGGCGACCGACGTGTCGGTGGAGTTTGACCGCTGCCGCCACTCGGGCGGAGCGCTCAGACAGTGCTGGACCCCGGGTCGCTCCGCTCCTGCCCACGGCAGGGCTCAGGCGGCCTCTCCGGAGGGCGCGTTGACGTCCTCGGGCAGCGCGGCCTTGGCGACCTCCACCAGCGCGGTGAACGCGGCGGCATCACTGACGGCGATCTCGGCGAGGTTCTTGCGGTCCACCTCGACGCCTGCGGCCTTGAGGCCCTGGATCAGCCGGTTGTAGGTGATGTCGTTGGCGCGAGCGGCGGCGTTGATGCGCGAGATCCACAGCTTGCGGAACTCACCCTTGCGTGCGCGACGGTCGCGGTAGGCGTAGGTGAGTGAGTGCAGCTGCTGCTCTTTGGCCTTGCGGTACAGGCGTGACCGCTGACCGCGGTAGCCCTTGGAGGCCTTGAGAACTGTGCGGCGCTTCTTCTGGGCGTTGACTGCGCGCTTGACGCGTGCCATGGGTGGTTCCTAACTTCTGCGGACTGGAAAGGTCGGGTTCGTCGCTCAGCCGTTGAGCAGCTTGTTGATGCGCGGGGCGTCGTTGGCCGACACCTCGGTGCGGCCGGCGAGGCGGCGGGTGCGCTTCGTGGGCTTGTGCTCCATCAGGTGGCGCCGATTGGCCTTCTGGCGCACGATCTTTCCGGTGCCGGTGCGCCGGAAGCGCTTGGATGCGCCGCTGTGGGTCTTGGCCTTGGGCATGGGTGTCCTCTTGATTCTGTTCGGTGTCGGTCAGTACTACGTGGCGTCCGGGCCGGGGGCCGACTCACGGGGACGTTCGGCTTGCTCCGCCGCTTTGGCACGAGTCTTCGCGCCGCGGTGCGGGGCCAGCACCATCGTCATGTTGCGGCCGTCCTGCTTCGCGGACGTCTCGACGAAGCCGTACTCGGCGACGTCGGCGCCCAGGCGCTGCAGGAGCCGGAAACCCAGTTCCGGCCGCGACTGCTCGCGTCCGCGGAACATGATCGTCACCTTGACCTTGGACCCGGCTTCGAGGAAGCGGATGACGTGACCCTTCTTGGTCTCGTAATCGTGCGGGTCGATCTTGGGACGGAGTTTCTGTTCCTTGACGACGGTCTGCTGCTGGTTCTTGCGAGACTCGCGCGCCTTCTGTGCCGTCTCGTACTTGAACTTGCCGTAGTCCATGATCTTGCAGACGGGCGGCTTGGCGTCCGGTGCAACTTCGACGAGGTCGAGATCGGCATCCGCGGCGACGCGGAGTGCATCTTCGATGCGCACGATGCCTACCTGCTCGCCGCCGGGTCCGATCAGGCGGACTTCAGGTACGCGGATGCGCTCGTTGACGCGGGTCTCAGTGCTGATGGGGCCTCCTATGTTGTGTTCTCCCGGGAGTCCACTGGCCCATCCGCACCTGCCCACCAGAGCAGGAAGGCCCTGCATATGCAGGGCCCATTACCGACCGATCACGGCATACGCCGCCTGCGCGAACGCGCAGAACCGGCATACTGGATGCCGGTGACCGGACCGCTGGACCGAGGAGGTCAGCGGTGGGAGTGGGACTCCACTTGCTGTCCTGACGTCAGCCAGGACGGTCGCGCATGCCAGTCTAGCAGGCATGACCGATGATCCAAGCACGCGCGAGCTCGCCGATATTCCCGCCGTCGAGGTGATCACCCGTTCGGCGGTGATGCTGATGAGCGCAGCGGCCGAAAAGCTGGGCCTCTCGGACGACGATCCTGATGACAGTCCCCGTCGCGACCTCGACGAAGCCCGCCGGCTGATCACCGCGCTGGCCGGACTGGTGACCGCCTCGGTGGAGTACCTGGGCCCGCACGCCGGACCGCTGCGCGACGGCCTCAAGACGCTGCAGCTCGCGTTCCGCGAAGCCAGCGCTGCACCCGAGGAACCCGGAAAGGGGCCCGGCGAGAAATTCACCGGTCCGGTCTGGTGAGCGCATCCCCACATTCGGCGCCCTGAGCGAATATTCTCCCCGCCTATGACCGTCACCAGCCCGCCGAGGGCGCGTGCCGCCTCCCGCTACTCCTGGGTTCCCGCGGCCGCCGGGTGGACCGTCGGCGTGATCGCGACCCTGTCGCTGATTGCGAGCGTCTCCCCGCTGGTGAGGTGGGTCATCCGGGTGCCGCGGGAGTTCGTCAACGATTACATCTTCAACTTTCCCGACACGAGCTTCGCCTGGGCTTTCGTGCTGGCGCTGCTGGCGGGCGCGCTGGCCGCCCGCAAACGCATCGCCTGGTGGGTGCTGCTGCTCTACATGGTGGCCGCGGCCGGGTGGAACATCGTCGACCTGCTGACCGGTGACGAATCGGTCGTGGAGGAGAGCGGCGAGGTCATCGGGCTGGTGTTCCACGTCGCCGCGATCGCGTTCCTGCTGCTGGCGCGCCCGCTGTTCTGGGCTCGCGTGCGCCGCGGAGCCCTGTTCAAGGCGGCGGGTGTGCTCGCCGCAGGGATGGCGATCGGTGTGCTCGTCGGCTGGGGGCTGGTGGAGCTGTTCCCCGGCAGCCTCGAACGCGACTACCGACTGGCGTATGCCGCCAACCGGGTCTTCGCCTTCGCCGGTGTCGACCCCGACGCCTTCGACGGCCAGCACCCGCACGTGGTCATCAACGCGATGCTCGGCCTGTTCGGCGCGCTGGCGCTGATGGCCGCGGCGATCGTGTTGTTCCAGTCCCAGCGCTCGGAGAACGCGCTCACCGGTGAGGACGAGTCGGCGATCCGCGGGCTGCTCGAGCTGTACGGCAAGAACGACTCGCTGGGGTACTTCGCCACCCGCCGGGACAAGTCGGTGGTGTTCGCGCCCAGCGGCCGCGCCGCGATCACCTACCGCGTCGAGGTCGGCGTGTGCCTGGCCAGCGGTGACCCGGTCGGGGACCCGAAGGCCTGGCCCCAGGCGATCGGCGCCTGGCTGGCGCTGTGCGAGACCTACGGCTGGGCGCCGGGCGTGATGGGCGCCAGCGTGAGCGGTGCGGAGGCGTACCGGGTCGCCGGCCTCAACGCGATCCAGCTGGGCGACGAGGCCATCCTGCACCCGGACGGCTTCCGGCTCTCCGGCCCGGACATGCGCGCCGTGCGCCAGGCCGTCACACGGGCCCGCCGGGCCGGGGTGACCGTGCGCATCCGCCGCCACCGGGAGCTGTCGGCCGAGCAGATGGCCGAGGTGATCGCCCACGCCGACGCCTGGCGCGACACCGAGACCGAACGCGGATTCTCGATGGCGCTGGGCCGGCTCGGCGATCCGGCCGACAGCGACTGCCTGCTGGTCGAGGCCGTACAGAGCGATCAGGTCGTCGCGATGCTCTCGCTGGTCCCGTGGGGCAGCAACGGCGCCTCACTCGACCTGATGCGACGCTCCCAGCAGTCGCCCAACGGCACCATCGAGTTGATGGTCAGCGAGCTGTGCCTGCAGGCCGAGGACATCGGCGTCACGCGCATCTCGCTGAACTTCGCCATGTTCCGCTCCGCGTTCGAGCAGGGCGCCCAGCTCGGCGCCGGACCGGTTGCGCGGCTGTGGCGTTGGCTGCTGGTCTTCTTCTCGCGGTGGTGGCAGCTCGAGACGCTGTACCGGTCGAACATGAAGTATCAGCCGCAGTGGGTGCCGCGCTACGCCTGCTACGAGGACGCGCGGCTCGTCCCCCGCGTCGGGGTGGCGTCGGTGATCGCCGAAGGCTTCCTGGTGCTGCCGTTCTCCCGGCGCAACAAACAGCACACCGGCCACCACACCTCCGCACCGCAGGACCTCGTCGCCAGCGGCGTGCTCCACCATGACGGCAGCGCACCAGACGTCTCCGCGCTGCGCACCGACACCGCCGACGACGAGCCCACCCGGCTGCCCGAGCAGGTCCGGGTCCGGATGGCGAAACTGAAGACGCTGCAGGACAACGGGATCGACGCGTATCCGGTGGGTCAGGCGCCCAGCCACACCGCCGCCGCGGCGATCGACTCCCCCGACGACGTCAAACTCAGCGTCGCCGGCCGCGTGCTGCGCATCCGCGACTACGGCGGCGTGCTGTTCGCCCAGCTGCGGGACTGGTCGGGCGAACTGCAACTGCTGCTCGACAATGCAACACTCGACCGAGGCACTACCGCCGACTTCACCGCGGCCATCGACCTCGGCGACCTCATCGAGGCGACCGGCGCCATGGGGTACAGCAAGAACGGCACCCGCTCCCTGCTGGTGCGGCACTGGCGGCTCACCGGGAAATGCCTGCGCCCGCTGCCCGACAAGTGGAAGGGTCTGACCGACCAGGAGGCCCGGGTCCGGGCCCGCTACGTCGACCTGGCGGTCAACACCGAGGCGCGCGATCTGATCCGGGCGCGCAGCGGTGTCCTGCACGCTATCCGGGACACGCTGTACCACAAGGGTTTCCTCGAGGTCGAGACTCCGATCCTGCAGCAGATCCACGGTGGCGCCAACGCACGGCCGTTCCTCACCCACATCAACGCCTACGACCTCGACCTGTACCTGCGCATCGCGCCCGAGCTGTACCTCAAACGCCTCTGCGTCGGCGGGGTCGAACGGGTCTTCGAACTGGGCCGAGCCTTCCGTAACGAAGGCGTCGACTTCTCGCACAACCCGGAGTTCACGCTGCTCGAGGCGTATCAGGCGCACGCCGACTACAACGTGTGGATCGACGGCTGCCGTGAGCTGATCCAGAACGCGGCGATGGCCGCCAACGGCGAGCATGTATTCCTGCGCCCCCGCCAGGACGGTGTGCTCGAACCCGTCGACATCTCGGGACCCTGGACGGTCAAGACCGTCCACGACGCGGTGTCCGAGGCGCTCGGGGAACACATCGACGCCGCCACCGAGCTGCCGATCCTGCGCAAGCTCGCCGACGCCGCAGGCATCCCCTACCTCACCCACTGGGACGAAGGGGCGGTCGTGCTCGAGATGTACGAGCATCTGGTCGAGGACCGTACGCAGAAGCCGACGTTCTACAAGGACTTCCCGACGTCGGTGTCGCCCCTGACCCGGCCCCACCGCAGCATCCCCGGCGTGGCCGAGCGGTGGGACCTGGTGGCCTGGGGCGTCGAATTGGGCACCGCCTACAGCGAACTCACCGATCCGGTGGAGCAACGCCGCCGACTGCAGGAGCAGTCGCTGCTTGCCGCCGGCGGCGATCCGGAGGCGATGGAACTCGACGAGGACTTCCTGCAGGCGATGGAGTACGCGATGCCGCCCACCGGCGGTCTCGGCATGGGCGTCGACCGGGTCGTCATGCTGATCACCGGTCGCAGCATCCGCGAAACGCTGCCGTTCCCGCTGGCCAAACCGCGTTAGCAGCCGATCCACAGCGCACGCCAAGGTCCGGCGGCCACCATGTGAGCCGTGAGCCTCGGCGGATTGCTGCGTCCTCATCTGTCCCTGATGCACGGCTGGATCCCGGTGACCGTGCAGATCGCGGCCGCGGTCCTGCTGGCCATGGTCGTGATCCGGCGCACCCGGCCGATGTGGTGGCTGTGGGTGTCATGGGCGGTGTTCGTCGGGGCCATGTCGGCGGTCATCGCCTATTGGTACGTCGACTCCCAGGGACTCGCCGGTGAGCCTGCGCCGCAGTCGCTGTGGTGGTGGATCGGCCTGTCCGGTACCGCGCTCGCCGTCCTGTTCGCCGGGTGGCGGCACGCCGCGTGGTGGCGCCGCGGAGTGTCGCTGGCGGCGGTGCCGATGTGCCTACTCGCCGTGGCTCTCGCGGTGAACACGTGGACCGGCTACTTCCCCACCGTCCAGATCGCCTGGAATCAGTTGACCGCCGGGCCGTTACGCGACCAGGTCGACCCGGCGACCGTCACCGCCATGCAGCAGCGGCACGTGATCCCCGCCGACGGCACCGTCGTCCCGGTTCAGATCGCCGACAGCGCATCGGGTTTCCGGCACCGGGGCGAACTGGTGTACCTGCCGCCCGCTTGGTACGCCAGCAATCCCCCGCCGCGGCTGCCCGCGGTGATGATGATCGGCGGCGAGTTCAACACCCCCGCCGACTGGGTGCGGGCGGGCAATGCGGTGGCCACCGCGGACGCGTTCGCCGCCGCGCACCACGGCTATGCGCCGGTGCTGGTGTTCGCCGACGCCGGCGGCGCGTTCAACAACGACACCGAATGCGTCGACGGCAGCCGCGGCAACAGCGCCGACCACCTCACCGAGGATGTTCGGCCGTACGTGATCTCGCACTTCGGAGTGAGCGCTCACCGGTCGGACTGGGGCATCGTGGGGTGGTCGATGGGCGGGACGTGCGCGGTCGATCTCAGCGTCATGCATCCCGAACTGTTCAGCGCCTTCGAGGACATCGCGGGGGACCTCACGCCGAATGCGGGGACGAAGGCACAGACGATCGCCCGGCTCTACGGCGGCAACGCGGCGGCCTGGGCCGCCTACGACCCCGCGACCGTGATGACCCGGCACGGCCGCTACACCGACGTCGCGGGCTGGTTCGACACGAACAGCGCCGGCCCGGAACAGACGGCGGCCGCCAACACCCTGTGCGCGCTCGGCGCCGCCCATGGCATCGACTGCGCGGTCGCCGTGCAGCCCGGGATGCACGACTGGCCGTTCGCCGACCAGGCGTTCGCCGCCGCGCTGCCGTGGCTGGCTGGCCGACTCGGCACGCCCGGGGTCGCGCCCACGCCGCTGCCGAAACCGCAGGTCACGGCGTCGGTTCTGGAGGCGGCCGACCATCAGCCGAGGGATGCACCCGGACCAGGCTGACCGCCGTCCGGATGCCGCACAGCGAAATCGGCGTTCTTACGACACGAACCCACAGCATCACCCGTCCGCGGTGATTCCCGAGGAGAGTGTCATGTACATGCGCGCGGCAGTCCTGACCGCATTCGGCACTCCGCTGACCGTCGTCGACATGCCCGTGCCGGCACCTGGGCCCGGAGAAGTACTCGTCCAGGTGATGGCCAGCGCCGTCAATCCGCTGGACACGAAGGTCCGGCGAGGACAGGCGGCGCACGCGCAGACCACTCCACCGGCCGTGCCGGGGATCGACACGGCCGGTGTCGTGGTCTCGGTCGGCGAGGATGTCGACCGGTTCCATCCCGGCGATGAGGTGTTCGGGATGACCGGGGGCGTCGGCGGTATCCAGGGCAGCCTCGCGGAGTACATCGCGGTCGACTCGCGACTGCTCGCCCCCAAACCCCGCACACTGTCGATGAGGCAGGCCGCCGCGCTGCCGCTGGCATTCATCACCGCCTGGGAAGCGCTCGTCGACCACGCCGCCGTGCGTCAGGGACAGCAGGTGCTGGTGCACGGCGGGGCGGGCGGGGTCGGCAACATCGCCGTCCAGCTAGCCACGTCGCGGGGCGCGACCGTCTACGCGACGGGAAGTGCCGCCAGCCAGGCGGCCATCGCCGCGGCAGGTGCGACCGCCATCGACTACACCGCGACGCCGGTTGCCGACTACGTGGACACCCATACGGGCGGCCGGGGCTTCGACGTCGTGTTCGACACCGTCGGCGGCGCGACGCTCGACGACTCCTTCCACGCGGTCAAAGCCGTCACCGGCCGGGTGGTGAGCGCCCTCGGATGGGGCAGTCACAGCCTCGCCCCACTGTCTTTCCGCAACGCGACCTACTCCGGCGTCTTCACCCTGTCTCCCCTGCTGACCGGGCAGCGTCGCGAACACCACGGCGAGGTGCTGCGCGCCGCGAAGCTGCTGGCCGAATCAGGGCTTCTCACACCGCGCCTGGATGAGCGGGCGTACACCCTCGCCGACGTCGACGACGCCTACGACGCCGTCGAAAACCGCACCGCGACCGGCAAAGTGGTCATCGACGTCGGCTGCGCCGCGCACTGAACGGGTCCCTCTGTCACCCATCGCGAGTACGGTGACGGCATGGCCGACGAACCGCAGGCTGCTCCGGAGCCCACACCCGCGCCGCCGCCCCCGCCCGCCGAAGCCCTCGACACCGGATACACCCCGGGCGGCGTGCCCACGTTCGACTCGGTGCGCGAGAAGATCGAGGGCCGCTACGGCAGCGCGGTCGGCGCCGCCGAACTGGCCGCCGAGACGCCCGAAGGCCGCGACGCCGACGAACAGTACGAACAACGGCAACGCGCGGCCGCCGAACGGCTGGCCCAGATCCGTGCCCAGATGCACGGCGAACACCGCGAAAAGGACTGAGCCCTGCGCTCTTTCACGCCCGCCGAACGCCGGGCCAGGCTGGGGCGCAGGCACTTCCTCAGCCCTGAGCACCGCGCCGCCTCGATCGACGAGGTCGTCATGCAGATGGTCGGACTGCACGCGACCGACCCAGCCACTCCCTACCTGACGCTGTGGGCGCGGGTGCCGGGCTTTCGCCGCGACCACCTCGACACCGCGCTGTACGACCGCAGAACCGTCGTCAAACACCTGGCGATGCGGCGCACGCTGTGGGTGGTGCGCAGCGACCAGCTGCCGGTCATCCAGACCGCGGCCAGCGATCGCGTCGCCGCCAACGAGCGCCGTCGACTCATCGCGGACGCCGAGAAATCCGGTGTCGCGACCGACGGTGCGGTGTGGCTCGACGCCGCCTGCGCGGCGGTACTGGACCACCTGCGCCGGCATGGGCCGGCCAGTGCGCGCGAGTTGCGCGAAGCGCTGCCCGAACTCGCAGGAAGCCACGATCCGGCGCCCGGGAAGACCTGGGGCGGTGCGACGCCGCTGGGGCCCCGCGTGCTCACGGTGCTGGGTGTACGCGGCGAGGTCGTCCGCGGCCCGAACGACGGTGGATGGGCGGTCAGCCGCCCCCGCTGGACCCTGCGTGACGACTGGCTCGACGACGCCGTTGCGCCCGTATCGGCGCACGAGGCGGCCCTGCACGCGGTCGGAGGCTGGCTGCGCACGTTCGGCCCGGCCACCGTCACCGACGTCAAATGGTGGTTCGGCCACACCCTGACCTGGGCGCGCCAGACCCTGCAGAGCCTCGGTGCGGTGGAGGTCGGCTTGGACGGCGGCACCGGATACGTGCTGCCGGACGACCTGGAGCCCGAACCCGAGCCCGAACCGTGGGCGGCGCTGCTGCCGGGCCTCGACGTGACGACCATGGGCTGGTACGACCGTGACTGGTATCTGGGTCCGCACCGCGCTCTGGTGTTCGACAGGAACGGCAACGGCGGTCCGACCGCCTGGTGGAACGGCCGCATCGTCGGGGGATGGGGTCAGGACGAGGACGGCCGGGTGGTCGTGCGTCTACTCGAAGACATCGGTCGCGACGGCACCGAAGCGCTCGAACGACGCGCCGACGACCTGACCGCGTGGCTGGACGGCGCGCGGGTGAGCCCCCGATTTCCGTCGCCGGTGATGAAAGCAGGGTTCGAACCGGATCGGGTTGGCTAACCTACGCCCACCGACGGAAGGGGTTGCGGTGAAGATCGCGATCATCGGCAGTGGGTTCTCCGGCCTCGGCGCCGCGATCCGACTGCAGCAGGCAGGCCACCGGGATTTCGTCGTCTTCGAGCGGGGCCCCGACGTCGGCGGGACGTGGCGGGACAACACGTACCCGGGCGCCGCATGCGACGTCCCATCGCACCTGTACTCGTATTCCTTTGCGCTGAACCCGAATTGGACCCGCTCGTTCTCCGCCCAGCCGGAGATCGAGAAGTACCTGCGCGAGGTCGCCGAACGCTACGGCGTCCTCGACCGGCACCGCTTCGGTTGCACCGTCAACCGCGCCACCTGGAATCCCACCGAGGCACGCTGGGAACTGATGACCGACAGCGGGCCGGCCACCGCCGACGTGCTGATCACCGCGTTCGGCTCGCTGGCCGAACCGTCACTGCCCGACATTCCGGGCATCGAGGACTTCAGAGCGGCCGGTGGCGAGATGTTCCACTCCGCACGCTGGAATCACGACGCGGATCTGACCGGCAAGCGTGTCGCCGTCATCGGCACCGGCGCCTCGGCCATTCAGATCGTGCCCGCGATCGCCGACCGGGTCGCGCACCTCGACGTGTACCAGCGCACCGCACCCTGGCTGCTGCCACGGTTCGACCGGCCGTTCACCCGCGCCGAGCAGTGGGCGTTCCGCCACGTGCCGGGATTCCTGCGGCTCGCGCGGGCCGGCATCTACGCCGGACGAGAAGTCCAGGTCGTCGGGCTGGCGAAGAACCCCAACCTGATGAAGGGGTTCGAACTGCTGTCGCGGGCCAAGATCCGGACCGAGATCAAGGACCCGGCGCTGCGGCGCAAGGTCACCCCGAACTTCCGCATCGGCTGCAAGCGGATGCTGATCTCCAACGAGTGGTATCCGGCGTTGGACCGCGACCACGTCGACCTCGTCACCGACGGCATCCGCGAGATCGACGGCCGACGCATCGTCGCGACCGACGGCACCGCCCGCGAGGTCGACGCCATCGTGGTGGCCACGGGCTTCCACGTCACCGACTCCCCGATGTTCGACACGGTCTGCGGCGCCGACGGCGCCAGCCTCACCCAGAAGTTCGCCGACAAGGGCATGCGGGCCTACAAGGGCACCACCGTCGCCGGCTACCCGAACATGTTCGTGCTCGTGGGCCCGAACACCGGCCTCGGTCACAGCTCGATGGTCTACATGATCGAATCGCAGCTCAACTACGTCGTCGACGCGGTGAACACCATGCGCGATCAGGGTTTGCGCACCGTCGAGGTGAAGCAGGATGCGCTCGACGTCTACAACGAACGGCTGCAGCGGGCGCTCGACGGGTCGGTGTGGATGACCGGCAAGTGCGCGAGCTGGTACCTCGACGCACACGGCAACAACACCACCCTGTGGCCCGACTTCACGTTCCGGTTCCGCAACCAGACCCGCCGCTTCGACCTCGACGCCTACGAGGTGACTAGGCGCTGACCTTGCGCCGTTTGGGAGCCGGCGCGGGCACGTCGAGCATCTCCGCCAGGAAGTGGCCGGTTAGGTTGAGTCATTCTGGGAAACATCGAGGTCTAGGCCAACGACCACACGGAAGGGCGCTCGAGCGATCTCGGCCCCTTGATGGTCACGAAGGACAACGTGGCCGCACTGCCAGAGCTTTTTGAACTTCAGGGTCACCGTGCGAGAGACTCCGGGTGGCACCTCGAATTCCAAAGTATCGGTGAAGGTCTGCGACTGCGAGGCAGTGATCTTGTATGTACTCGAGAGTGTGTTTTTGGCAAGCGCGCCGAATTCCATTCCTGCGACTGGGAGCTTTGCGCTGACCTCAGAAGCTTTACTCTCTTCCCGGCCGATCTCCAACACCTGACTCCATTGGTGTTCTATCGACTTAGTCCGCTTGAGCAACGATCGAGCAGATCTATTGTCGAGAGTAAACGCCTCCTCGTGCGAGAACGTGACCTCTCTTGCGGTCTCACAGACCTCCAGTACTTGTTCCCGCTCCCAGACCGGCCAGGTGCCTTTACATTTTGGACACTCAGCGACGGCCGATGGATGTTGAGCGGGCCCGAAGGTCAGGCCCATCCGCACGCCATCGACGTACTCGTGGCAGAACCAAGCCCAACGGTTGCATATAGGGCAACGATTAAGCCGCAGCCATTGTTTATATGCCGTTGACAATTCACGTTCCATGGGAGTACCTCTAGCGAACCAACCGTTCGAGCAAGCAATGCAGGGCGCCACATTACAGTCAGATCTGTAGCCGCGTCCTGAATTCGATCACACACATGTATCCGCGTCGGAACGCTGATCGAAGGTTGACCGCGCCCTGACTAGGCGCTGACCTTGCGCCGTTTGGGAGCCGGCGCGGGTACGTCGAGCATCTCCGCCAGGAAGTGGCCGGTGTAGCTGCCGGGATGGGCCGCGACATCCTCGGGGGTGCCCTGCGCGACCACGGTGCCGCCGCCCGCGCCACCCTCCGGGCCCATGTCGATGATCCAGTCCGAGGTCTTGATCACGTCGAGGTTGTGCTCGATCACGATGACGGTGTTGCCCTTGTCGACCAGACCGTTGATCACCTTGAGCAGCTTGCGGATGTCCTCGAAGTGCAGGCCGGTGGTCGGCTCGTCGAGGATGTACACGGTGCGCCCGGTCGACCGCTTCTGCAGTTCGGCGGCGAGCTTCACGCGCTGCGCCTCACCGCCGGACAGCGTGGGCGCGGGCTGGCCGAGCCGCACATACCCCAGACCGACGTCGACCAGCGTCTTGAGGTAGCGGTGGATCGAGCTGATCGGCTCGAAGAACTCCGCGGCATCCTCGATCGACATGTCGAGCACCTCGGCGATGGTCTTGCCCTTGTAGTGCACCTCGAGAGTCTCGCGGTTGTACCGCGCACCGTGGCACACCTCGCACGGGACGTACACGTCCGGCAGGAAGTTCATCTCGATCTTGATGGTGCCGTCACCCGAACACGCCTCGCAGCGACCACCTTTGACGTTGAACGAGAACCGCCCCGGCTGATAACCGCGGACCTTGGCCTCGGTGGTCGCCGCGAACAGCGACCGGATCTTGTCGAACACGCCGGTGTAGGTGGCCGGATTCGACCGCGGGGTCCGCCCGATCGGTGACTGGTCGACGCGCACCAACTTGTCGAGCTGGTCGAGCCCGTTGATGCGGGTGTGCCGGCCGGGCACCTGGCGAGCGCCGTTGAGCTTGTTGGCCAGCACCGACGCCAGGATGTCGTTGACCAGCGTCGACTTCCCGGAGCCCGACACCCCGGTGACCGACGTCAGCACCCCGAGCGGGAACGCGACGTCGACGTCCTTGAGGTTGTGCTCGCGCGCGCCGATGACGGTGAGCTGGCGCTTGCGGTCGGTGGGGCGGCGGATCGCGGGGACCTCGATGCTCTCGCGGCCCGACAGGTAGGCGCCGGTCAGGGACTCCTTGTTGCGCAGCAACTCCTTGTAGGTGCCGCTGTGCACGATGCGCCCGCCGTGCTCACCGGCCGCCGGGCCGATGTCGACGACCCAGTCGGCGTGGGCGATGGTGTCGAGGTCGTGTTCGACGACGATCAGGGTGTTGCCCAGTTCGCGCAGCCGCACCAGGGTGTCGATGAGCCGGCGGTTGTCGCGCTGGTGCAGACCGATCGACGGTTCGTCGAGGACGTAGAGGACACCGACCAGACCCGACCCGATCTGCGTGGCGAGCCGGATCCGCTGGGCTTCACCGCCGGACAGCGTGGCCGCGGCCCGCGACAGCGACAGGTAGTCCAGGCCGACGTCGAGCAGGAAGCCCAGCCGCGACTGGATCTCCTTGAGCACCTGACCGGCGATCGCCTGTTCGCGGGGGCCGAGCGTGAGGGCGTTGAGGAAGCCGGCACAGTCGGCGATCGACAGCTCCGCCACCTCGGCGATCGACTTGGCGCCGTGGTCGCCGGCGGCCAGCGTGACCGCGAGTATCTCCGGCTTGAGGCGGGTGCCGTCACACTCCGGGCACGGCACGTCCCGCATGAAGCCCTCGTAGCGCTCCTTCATCTGCTCGGAGTCGGTCTGCTCCATGCGGCGCTGGAGGAACGCCATGACGCCTTCGAAGTCCGCGTAGTAGGACCGGGTGCGGCCGTAGCGGTTGCGGTACTTGACGTGCACCTGCTCGTCGCAGCCCTCGAGGATGGCGCGACGCACCTTGGCAGGCAGCTTCTTCCACGGGGTGTCGACGTCGAACCCCATCGACTCGCCCAGACCCGTGAGCATCCGGGTGAAGTACTCGGCGGTCTGGCCCATCGACCACGGGGCGATCGCGCCCTCGGCCAGCGTCAGATCCGGATCGGGGATGACGAGTTCCGGGTCGACCTCCTTGCGCACGCCGAGTCCGGTGCACTCGGGGCAGGCGCCGTACGGCGAGTTGAACGAGAACGACCGCGGTTCCAGATCGTCGACGGCCAGCGGGTGGCCGTTCGGACAGGCGAGCTTCTCGGAGAACCGCTGCTCACGGTGCGGATGGTCGTCCTCGCGGTCGACGAACTCGAGCACGACGATGCCGTCGGCCAGGGTCAGGGCCGTCTCCACCGAATCGGTGAGCCGCTGTTTGGCGCTGGCCTTCACGGTGAGCCGGTCGACCACGACCTCGATGTCGTGCTTCTCCTGCTTCTTGAGCTTGGGCGGTTCGGTCAGCGGATAGACGACCCCGTCGACGCGGACACGGCTGTAGCCCTGGGTGTTCAGCTTCTCGAACAGGTCGACGAACTCGCCCTTGCGCGTGCGCACGACCGGGGCGAGCACCTGGAACCGCAGCCCCTCGTCCATCGCGAGCACCTGATCGACGATCTGCTGGGGCGTCTGGCGGGCGATCTTCTCGCCGCAGACCGGGCAGTGCGGGCTGCCCGCGCGGGCGTACAACAGGCGCAGGTAGTCGTAGACCTCGGTGATGGTGCCGACGGTGGAGCGCGGGTTCCGGTTGGTCGACTTCTGGTCGATGGACACCGCGGGCGACAGCCCTTCGATGAAGTCGACGTCGGGTTTGTCCATCTGACCGAGGAACTGCCGGGCGTACGCCGACAGCGACTCGACGTAGCGGCGCTGCCCCTCGGCGAAGATCGTGTCGAACGCCAGCGATGACTTGCCGGAACCGGACAGGCCGGTGAACACGATCAAGGCATCGCGCGGTAGGTCAAGGTCGACGCTTCGCAGGTTGTGCTCGCGCGCACCCTTGACGATCAGGCGGTCAGCCAACTCGGTCCTTCCGTGGCTCAGACATGGTCAACACACTTTGATCCATGCTAGGTGTCCCTACCGACAAGCCCGTTACCGTGGCTCCCATGACAGTCGTCGACGACAACTACACCGGACACGTCGAACCCCGGACCGCGGCCAGGCGCACGCTCCCCGGCGCGACGATCGTCAAGGTGTCGGTGGGCCCCATGGACAACAACGCCTACTTGGTGACCTGTTCCCGCACCGGCGAAACACTACTCATCGACGCCGCCAACGACGCCGACGTACTCCGCGAACTCGTCGCGCAACTGGCCCCGACGGTCACCATGATCCTCACCACACACCAGCATTTCGACCACTGGCAGGCGCTCGAAGCGCTGGCCGAGTCGACCGGCGCACCCACCGCCGCCCATGAACTCGACGCCGAACCGCTGCCGGTCACTCCGGACCGCTACCTCGCCGGCGGCGAGACCCTGACGATCGGCGACCTCACCTTCGACGTCATCCACCTGCGCGGGCACACCCCGGGTTCGGTGGCGCTGGCACTGCGCGGCCCCGCCGCCGGCGATGCGGTCCACCTGTTCACCGGCGACTGCCTCTTCCCCGGCGGTGTCGGCAAGACGTGGCAGCCGGGCGACTTCGAACAGCTGCTCTCCGACGTCAGCAGCCGGGTGTTCGACGTCTATCCGGACTCGACCGTCGTCTATCCCGGCCACGGCGACGACACCACACTCGGTACCGAGCGCCCGCACCTCGAGGAGTGGCGCACGCGCGGCTGGTGAGGCTCACACCGTCCAGGCCACCGGCAGGCGCTTGATGCCGTGCACGAACGCCGACCGCAGGATCGCCGGCTCGTCGGCGGCGACGATGTCGGGCACCTGACGGCACAATTCGGAGTAGAGCACCCGGATCTCCCGGCGGGCGAGGTTCGCGCCGAGACAGAAGTGCGCGCCGCCTGCGCCGAACCCGATCTGCGGGTTGGGGTACCGCGTCACGTCGAACAGCCAGGGGTTGCCGAAGCGGCGCTCGTCGCGGTTGGCGGAGTTGTACCACATCGACACCTTGTCGCCCGCTTTCATTCGCACGCCGCTCAGCTCCACGTCCTCGGTGAGGTTGCGGCGCATGAAGATGATCGGTGACCCCCACCGGACGATCTCCTCGACGGCGGTCGGTGCGACCGCGTCGAAGTCCTCCCACCACCGGCGGCGCTGTTCCGGGTAGCGGGTCAGCGCGACGAGACCGTGGCTGATCGCGTTGCGGGTGGTCTCGTTACCGGCCGCGGACAGCAGGATGAAGAACGAGGCGATCTCCGCCGAGGTGAGCCGTTCGCCGTCGACCTCGGCCTGCACCAGGTTGGTGGTGAGGTCGTCGGTCGGGCGGGCGCGGCGGTCCTCGGCGAGGGCGAGGCCGTATTCGCCCAGCGCCAGCACCGCCCCGACGATCGTGTCGTGGTCTCCCCCGACCTCCTCGTCGCCGCCGCACAGCACGATCGAGGTCCAGCGGAAGATCTTCTCCTCGTCCTCCTCGGGAATGCCCATCATGTCGCAGATGATCTGCAGCGGAAACGGTCCGGCGACGGACTGGACGAAGTCGGCGCGCCCGTCGCGATGATGCTCGATCAGGTCGGTGACCAGCCCTCGGGCGCGGTCCCGCACGCTCTCCTCGATCCGCGTCAGCATCTTCGGCGTGAACGCGCGGTTGACGATCGAACGCAGCCGCAGATGACGGGGATCGTCGAGCGAGATCATCGATCCGACGTATTCGGCGATCTCCGCGGGAACGTCGTTGAGCGCCGTACTGGTGGGGATCGAACTGAAGACCTCGGGATGCCTGCTGGCGTGGCGGACGTCGTCGTAGGTGGTCAGCGCCCAGTGCCCGCGCCCGGCCGGGAACCCGGCGAACTCGGGCACCTCGAAGAATCTGATCGGGGCCTCACGGCGCAGCGTCGCGAACGCGCCGTCACGGCGGTCGTCGTCCCACTCCCAGAAGGCCAACGTGCCCAGGTCGATCTCGTCGAGCGGGACGTACGGCGGCGGGGCGCCGTTCTCCCGCGGCGAGATACCGGTGGGATGCAGTGATGTCGTCATACCGGACCTCCCTGTCAGCCCGAGTGTGGCACTCGGGCCGACCGTGGAGGCCGGGAATGAACGAGGTCAGGAAGACGAGATCAGGGCGTGGTGTGCACGATGAGGACGTCGGTCTTCGAGCGCCGCGCGACGTTGGCGGGCACCGAGCCGAGCAGCCGTCCGGCGATCGTGCTCAGACCGACGTTGCCGACCACGAGCAGGTCGGCCTTGACCTCTTCGGCCAGTTCGACGAGCGCGTCGACGGGCGCACCGACGATCGCCTTCTCCTCGATGTTCTCGGCGCCTGCGGCCTTGGCACGGTCGCGGGCCTCGCGCAGGATCGCGTAGATCGGGGCGTTGCCCGACATCTTGTAGCCCTCGTCCTTGAGCACGTCGGCGGCGCGCTGATCCTCGCTCTGCGGGAAGTAGGCGGTGGTGACGATCAGCTTGGCGCCCGACCCCGCAGCGATCTGGCCCGCGCGGTCGACTGCCCGCAGCGACGAATCCGATCCGTCGGTGCCGACCACCACGGTGCGATAGGCGCTCATCCATACCCTCCCAGTGTCATTTGCAAGGCCACCCGAGACAGTAACGCGTCGCTCGACGAACACGGGTGCTATTGACGACACCCGGCGAGCCAGACCGGTGCGGCTATCGACGTTCTACCGGCACCGATGGTAGCGACCGGCAACCGGTTGGCGGATGCCGCAGTGACCGAATCGTCGAACCCCGCCGGGTCTCGTGCACCGTCGCACCGGGACCGCCACGGTGATCCAGATCAACCCGCGCACAGCGAAATCCGCATTGCGGCGGCGTGACGGCACCACCCTGCGGGTAGTACTCAACCATGCCGACGAAAGTGCCCGGCGCAGAGGAGTTCGTTCCCGACACCGACGACCTGTCGGTGCTCGCGGATGCGGCACAGGGATGCAAGGGGTGTGATCTCTACCTCGATGCGACGCAGAGCGTGTTCGGTCAGGGCAGCGCCACCGCGACCGTCATGCTCATCGGCGAGCAACCGGGCGACCAGGAGGACAGAGCAGGCGCCCCGTTCGTCGGCCCGGCAGGCAAACTGCTCGACAAAGCGCTCGTCGCCGCGGGTATCGACCGGGACAGCGTGTACGTCACCAACGCCGTCAAGCACTTCAAGTTCACCCTGCCCGAACGCGGCAAGCGGCGCATCCACAAGACGCCGAGCCGGACCGAGGTGGTGGCGTGCCGACCCTGGCTGCTCGCCGAACTCGATGCGGTGCGCCCCGACGTCGTGGTGCTGCTCGGTGCGACTGCGGCGAAAGCATTGCTGGGCAACGACTTCCGGCTGACGGAGCACCGGGGTGAGGTGCTGGGTCTGCCGGCCGGAGAATTCGCGATCGACCCGCAGGTGGTGGCGACGGTGCACCCGTCGTCGGTGCTGCGGGGACCGCCGGAGAACCGCGAGCAGGCGTTCGAGGCCCTGACCGACGATCTGCGCGTCGTCGCCGGACTCATGCGGGGTCACGGTCGGTGACAGGACCTCATTCCCGGCGGTCGCGGCCGAAGTAGATCTCCTGGGTCGCGGTGCAGACCAGCGCGCCGCTGCGGTTGTACATCGTGGCGGTGGCCAGTCCCCGCCCGTGCACACCGCTGGGCGCGACGGCGTCGGTGAGCACCCAGTCGGTCAGGGTGGCCGGCCGGTGGAACCACACGGCGTGGTCGATGAGCGCGGAGAACGAGGTGACAGGTGTCGTCCGTCGCATCACCATCGCGGTCTCCAGCAGCGCGGTGCCCGACACGTAGGTCAGCAGGCAGCTGTTGAGGATGGGGTCGGCGGGGACCGGTCCGGCCGGCCGCCACCACGACCTGATGCGCGGCGACGGGTCGGGCAGATCGAGCGCCAGCCTGGCCGGCGGGTCGACGTAACGCACGTCGATCGGTTGCTTGCGCACCCAGTGTCCGTGGTGTTCGCCCGCGTAATCGCTCAACTGCTCCTGCACCGGCGGCAGCGACTCCGGGGCAGGCACGTCCGGGATCGGTTGCTGGTGTTCGAAGCTGTCGATCGGGGCGGTGAACGACGCGAGCGCTTCGAGGAGGACCTGGTCGTCTTGGCGGGCGAGCACCCGCCGCGAGGAAAGCACACCGCCGTCGCGCAGTCGTGTGATCTCGAAGTGCACTGGGCGCCGGGCGTCACCGGCACGCAACAGGTAGACGTGCATGCTGTGCGGGCTGCGGTCGGCCGCCACGGTCCGGCTCGCCGACATGAGCGCCTGTGCCGCGATGTGCCCGCCGACGATGTGGTGCACGGGATTGTCCATCTGCGTCGCGACGAATTCGTCGTCACCGACCTGTGCGACGTCGAGGGTCGTCAGGATGTCCGCGAGAGTTCGCCCTAGCACCGGGGCATCATGCCGGACGCCGCCGCAGTGGGACGAACCGGTCAGGCAAGATGAGTGCCGTGGACAGCGCTGCGACATCTCCCCGCCCGCCGGGCGTCGTGCAGCCGGGCCGATAGTGCGCGTCGAAGAACGGCTGAGGCGCTTCATGCCGATGCCGATGCCGATCGTGTCGTTGCGCACCATCGTGATCGTCGCCGCGCTGTCGGTGGTCGTACTGGTGCTGACGCTGGGCACCTGGGTGTGGATCGGCGTGACGAACGACCAGTACAGCCAACTGGATCGGGAGCTGGACTCGGTGACGAGTCTCGGCGATTTCGGCGCCCTGCTGAACGCGGCGAACCCCAGCGAGTCGACGACCGACCCGCTGCCCGACCGCACGCTGGTGCGGACCGCGCGGATCGGCGGGGTGACGGTCTCGGTGCCCGAGGACATCGTGCTGCCGAAACTCGACATCGGTTACGCGAACACGACGATCGACGGTGTCGAGTACCGGGTGCGCACATTCGCCGCCGGACCCGCGACCATCGCGCTGGGCGCACCGCTGGCGGAGACGCAGCGCCGCATCGACCAGCTGCATCTGCGGGTGGTGCTGATCTGCGGCGGGGTCATCGCCGGCACCGTGGTCGTCGGCTGGGTGATGTGGCTGATCATGATCAACCCGTTCCGGTTGTTGGCCCAGCAGGCCCGGGCCATCAACGCGCAGTCGAAACCCGACGAGGTCCAGGTCGGCGGCGTGTGGGAGGCCGCGGAGATCGCCGAGGCCGTCGAGGGGATGCTGGCACGTATCGGCGAGGAGCAGCAGCGGACGAAGGCGGCGCTGGAATCCGCCCGCGACTTCGCCGCGGTCGCATCGCACGAGCTGCGGACGCCACTGACGGCGATGCGCACCAATCTCGAAGTGCTGTCGACGCTCGACATGACCGACGAACAACGCAAAGAAGTGATCGGCGACGTGGTGCGGACGCAGACCCGGATCGAGGCGACGCTCACCGCGCTCGAACGGCTGGCCCAGGGCGAACTGACCACGGCCGAGGATCACGTGCCGGTCGACATCACCGAACTACTGGACCGCGCGGCGCACGATGCGCTGCGCAGCTACCCGGGTCTGGACGTCTCGCTGGTGCCGTCGGCGCCGGTGCGGATACTGGGCCTGCCCGCGGGCCTGCGCCTGGTGATCGACAACGCGATCGCCAATGCCGTCAAGCACGGCGACGCCACCCAGGTCCGGTTGAGCGCGATCCGCTCCGGTGACGACGTCGAGATCGCCGTCGACGACAACGGCAGCGGCGTGCCCGAACAGGAACGCACGCTGGTTTTCGAGCGCTTCTCGCGCGGCTCGACCGCGTCGCGATCCGGTTCCGGGCTGGGGTTGGCGCTCGTCGCGCAACAGGCCGAATTACACGGCGGCACAGCATCATTGGAGACAAGTCCGATGGGCGGCGCGCGACTTCTGCTCCGCCTCCCGGCGACCCGCTGACGGCGACGGGCCCGGCGTGACCACGCCGGGCCCGATCGCCCTGTCTGCCTAGGGGCAGGTCACCAGCCGTCGCGACGGTCGGTCACCGGACTGGTGGCCGGCCCCCGCGCCGGGGTGACGCCGGGGGTGGCGCTTGCCGACCACAGACCGCCGGTGCCGGCGCAGATGCCGTCGCTGGGCGGCTTGATCTCGGTGGGCAGCGGAACCGGCAGACCCGGGATCTGCGGCACCGTGATCGTCGGGATGAAATCCCACGGGCCGTTGGCCAGCGCACCCGGAGCGCCCGGGGTGGGAGCTCCCGGCAGCAGCCGGTCGAACACCGCTGCCGCACCCTCGAGCGGCGGGAGCACCCCACCCGGAGTGCCGCTGGCACCGCTGGTCGAGGCACCGGGGGCTCCCGGGTAGGGAGGCGTCGGGATGTTGACCGCCGTCGACCCGCTGGCCGGCGGCGCGGGCGGCGCAGGCGGTGTCACGACGTTCACCGCACCGGAACCACCGGCCGGAGGCGCCGGAGGCGCAGGCGGCGTGACGACAGGCACCGAGGCGGCCACCGGAACCGGAGGGGCCGGAGGCGCAGGCGGAGCCACTGCCGCGGCCGGCTGCACAACTGCGGCGGGAGGCGCGGGCGGAGCGGGAGGCGCAACCGCGGCGGCCGGCTGCACCGCGGCAGCAGGCGGGGCAGGCGGCGCCGGAGGCGCGACACCGGCGGCGGGCTGCACCGCAGCAGCAGGCGGGGCAGGCGGCGCCGGAGGAGTCGCCGCTCCCCCTGCGCCACCACCGGGGACGCCGGGAGCTCCGGGCGCCGGCGGCGCCACGCCTGCAGCAGGCTCAACCACCGCAGCAGGCGGAGCCGGAGGAGCCGGCGGCACCACACCCGCAGCAGGCTCAACCACCGCAGCAGGCGGAGCCGGAGGAGCCGGCGGCACCACACCCGCAGCAGGCTCAACCACCGCAGCAGGCGGAGCCGGAGGAGCCGGCGGCGCCACCGCACCAGCAGGCTCAACCACCGCAGCAGGCGGAGCCGGAGGAGCCGGCGGCGCCACCGCACCAGCAGGCTCAACCACCGCAGCAGGCGGAGCCGGAGGAGCCGGCGGCGCCACCGCACCAGCAGGCTCAACCACCGCAGCAGGCGGAGCCGGAGGAGCCGGCGGCACAACGTTTTCCACCGAGCTTGCGGCCGGAGTCGCCGGTGCCGGCGGAGCGGGCGGCGAGAAGGTCTCGACCGTGCGCGACGACCCACCACCCGGAGCCGGAGGCGCCGGAGGCGTCACGTTCTCCACGGAGTTCGCCGCAGGGGTTACAGGTGCTGGCGGAGCAGGCGGCGAGAAGGTCTCGACCGTGCTCGACGACCCACCGCCGGGTGCCGGCGGGGCCGGGGGCGTCACGTTCTCGACGGAGCTGATGGCAGGTCCGCCGGGCGCGGGCGGGGCCGGCGGTGTCGCGTTCTCGACCGAGGAGATGCTCGGTCCGCCGGGAGCCGGAGGAGCAGGAGGTGTCACCCCGCTCGCTGAATCCACGGTCGCTGCAGGAGGAGCGGGCGGGGCCGGCGGTGTCGCGTTCTCGACCGAGGAGATGCTCGGTCCACCAGGAGCCGGAGGGGCAGGCGGAGTCACCGCGCCACCCGAACCACCCGCCGGACCACCCGGAGCCGGAGGAGCCGGAGGCGCCACCCCCGAAGCCGGCTCAACCACACCAGCCGGCGGAGCCGGAGGAGCCGGCGGCGTCACCGCGCCACCCGAACCACCAGCCGGACCACCCGGAGCCGGAGGAGCCGGAGGCGCCACCCCCGAAGCCGGCTCAACCACACCAGCCGGCGGAGCCGGAGGAGCCGGAGGCGTCACCCCGCCACCCGAACCACCAGCCGGACCACCCGGAGCCGGCGGCGCCGGAGGCGCCACCCCCGAAGCCGGCTCAACCACACCAGCCGGCGGAGCCGGAGGAGCAGGCGGGGCGGCGCCGGCGGCGGGCTCGACGACACCCGCGGGCACGGCCGGCGGAGCAGCCGGTGCGCCTGCGCCGCCCGGACCCGCGGCCGGAGCGCCCGGTGCCACACCCGAGGCCGGCGAAACCACACCGGCGGGCGGGCCGACCGGAGCGCCCGGCGCCACGCCTGAGGCGGGTGAAACCACACCTGCGGGCGCAGCAGGCGGAGCGGCAGGCGCACCGGCGCCACCCGAACCGCCCGCCGGAACAACCGGCGCCGCCGGAGCAGGCGGAAGCGCTCCCCCGCCCGCACCGCCGGCCGGGACAGCCGGCGTACCCGGCACGGGCGGGGTCGCCCCGGCACCGGTCGTCGCCGTCGGCACACCCGGCGCACCCGGGACCGGCGGCGTGACACCGCTGGCCGTGTCGACTCGGGCCGCCGGCGGAACAGGCGGACGCGGCGGCGTCGCGGACGCAGTGCCGTTCAACGACCCGGCGGGCGGAATCCCCACCGACGGCGGCGTCGAGGTCGCGATGCCGTTGAGCGACCCGGCCGGCGGAATTCCCACCGACGGCGGCGTCGCGCTGGCGATGCCGTTCGTCGCGCCGGCCGGGGGCAGACCACCCGCCGGCGGTGTCGTGTTCGTCAGGGCGCTGCTGGCTCCCGGCAGTGTCTGCGGCAACCGACCAGGGACGGTGAGCAGTTGCTGCATGATGTTGACGCACGGAACGCCGGGACTCGCGGTCCCTGGGTCAGCGATCGCCGTCGCAGGGTTGAACAGCTGAACGATCCAGCAGGCCCCTGCGGTGGCCAGGGCGGTGACGCCCAATCGATTCGTGGTCCGCGACATGTTCCCTCAGTTCTCTGTGCGCTTCCGGTGACGCTGTGCGTCGTGGGGGAACGTATGCCGGGTCGGCGAATTGGCCGGCGCGACAATTCTGGCGTTTATCGAACTGTTGCGAATGAGAAGTCCTTCGGTGACCGGGCGCGGTCGCTGCAGGTAGGCACGCCGTTTACTTCGCACAAGCAACGGAATCGCCGCGATGACGCGCGGCCTCAGCCGCTGTAGGCCTTGACACGCCGTGATCCCGCCTCCAGTTGGGACGGATACGCCGTTTCGCGAGCGGAACGGGTCGCTGGCTTATAGTGTCCAGCTAATCGTTGGGGGGCTGACGACTTGAGCGTTGTACTGAACCGAAGCCAGACCACTGGCGTATCCGATCGGACCGTGGGGCCGTCGCACCGGTCAGATGCTGTGGTTATAGCGATACTCGCGGTCGCGCTCAGCGCCGCAGGGTCGGGCCGCCCCTCGTTCTGGGCCGACGAAGCAGCAACCATTTCGGGTAGTACGCGATCGTTGCCAGAACTCTGGGAGCTGACCCGCAACATCGACGCTGTGCACGGGCTCTACTACCTCCTGATGCACGGGTGGTTCGCCGTCTTTCCCGAGTCCGAGTTCTGGTCGCGCTTGCCGAGTGCACTGGCGGTGGGCGTGGCGGCTGCCGGCGTCGTCGCACTGGCCAAGCAGATGTCCACCCGAACGGTCGCACTGACCGCCGGCGTGATGTTTGCTGTTCTCCCCCGGGTGACGGCAGCGGGAATCGAGGCACGGTCGTACGCATTCACCATGGCCGCCGCCGTGTGGCTCCTGGTGGTCGGTGTCACCGCGCTTCGCCGTGATCAGCGGTGGCTGTGGCTGACCTACTCGCTGTGCCTGGCAATGGCGACCGCCCTGAACGTGTTCTGCATCCTGATGATTGGTCCGCTCGCCGCCGCAGCGCTCACACTGTCGCCGTCGCGCCGAGCGCTGACCTCGTGGGCGATCACCTCGGCCGTCACCTCCGCGCTGATGGCGCCGTTCGTCATCTACACGCGATCGCAGAGTTCACAGGTGGACTGGATCCCCCCGCTCGGCACCCGAACACTCGGGGAACTGGCGGTCGAACAGTACTTCCCGCACGTCTACGCCTTCCTGTTCGCGCTCCTCACCGTGGTCGTGGCGGTCCTGGCCGCACGTCGGTGGCGACACGACGACGCCGCGGCGGCACGCGACTGGCCACTGGCCGTGACGGCCGTGGTGTGGATCGTCTTCCCGACCGTGGCGCTGCTGGCGTATTCGGTTGTCCGCCAACCCATCTATCAACCCCGGTATCTCTCGTTCACCGCGCCCGCGCTCGCGCTGCTGATCGGGTTGTGCATCGTCGTCGTCGCCCGGTCGCGGCGCCGCATCGTGTGTCTGGTGGCGCTGTTCGCGGTCACCGGCGCGTTCAACTACGTGATGCAGCGTGCCCCGTTCGCCAAGGAGCGCATGGACTACAGCCAGGTGGCGGACGTCATCGCCCATCACGCCCGGCCCGGCGACTGCCTGGCTTTCGACGTGGCGTCGTCGTGGAAGCTCATCGGCCCCCTGAAGGCGGCGCGACCCGCCGCTTTCAGCAAGTTGCAGGACCCCGGTCTGCTCTTCAGCGCGACGGAGCTTGACTCACTGTGGGACGCGCACGCGACCATCGCCGCGTGGGGTGAACATCTCGGTGACTGCCCGTCGCTGTGGACGATCTCCGAGCGCGATGCGACCCTCCCCCCGCATCAGCGTGGCGAGGCGCTCGCCCCCGGTCCCCGGCTCGGCAGCACGGCGGCCTACCGGGTGGCGAGCACCAGGGGGTTCCGGCTGGTCGAGCGGTGGCAGTTCAGCATGGCGCAGATCACCAGATCACAGCCATGACGGCCTCGCCCCGTGTGGGGCGCTGGAGCGGATGACGGGATTCGAACCCGTGTAAACGGCTTTGCAGGCCGGTGCCTAGCCACTCAGCCACACCCGCGTCGACACCGACTGTGCCGCACGCCGGTTGCGCGGCCCACCTTTTCGCTCATCGTGATTCCGGCCGGCCCTGCGCGCCACCTCTCGTCGACCGCGGCGCCCGGTTACGGTCGGCTATGGATTTCATGCTGGCGGCGGATCCGTTCTTCGGCGGGCCGGGCCAGGAACCCCGGCAGATCATCGGTTTACTCGTCGCGTTCGGGTTGACCGCGCTGATCGGGCTCGAACGCGAAATCCAGGGCAAGAGTGCCGGTTTGCGCACACAGACGATCGTCGGGACGGCCTCGGCGCTCATTCTGCTGGTGAGCAAGTTCGGCTTCCACGACGTGCTGTCGACCGGGACGGTCGAAGTCGATCCGTCCCGCGTCGCCGCGCAGATCGTCACCGGCATCGGCTTTCTCGGCGCAGGCATCATCATCTTCCGGCGTGGGTCGGTGCACGGTCTCACCACCGCGGCGGCGGTCTGGGAATCCGCCGCGATCGGAATGGCCGCCGGCGCAGGGCTACTGCTGCTGGCGTGTCTGGTGACCGCCTTGCACTTCGTGATCGTCGTGGGTTTCATGCCGGTCGCGCGGCGTCTGAACGCACGGCTCAGCGGATCGGTGCGCCTGCACGTCACCTACCGGGAGGGGCAGGGCGTGCTCACCCGACTCCTGCAGGCCTGCGCCCGACGGCAGTGGCAGCTCGCCGAACTCGCCGCCGACGTGCCCGGCGAACCGCTGGGCGCGGGTCCGGGTCGCACCGGCGTGGTGCTGACTCTGTCGGGCAACCGGATCCTCGCCGCAGCGTCGGTGCTGGCCACCATCGACGGCGTGACCGCGATCCGGCAGATCGACGACGACCCGGACTGACGCCTCGGCTAGCGCGCCGGCGCGCGGCAGCTTCGCGTTGATGCGATGACGCCGAGGGCCACGAAACACGCGAAGGCACCGAACAGCCAGCGCGCGGCGGTGGCGTTGCCCGCATCGGTGAGGTTCACGACGACACCGGCCAACCCCGCGCCGAACGCTCCACAGATGAGCTGCACGGTGTTGATCGCCGCGGCCGCCGCGGGTCCCTCCGCCGGATCGTCCACCCGGCTCATCGCCCACGCCGACAGATGCGGCCACGCGATCCCGATGCCGGTGCCCGTGACCAGCAGCCCGGCCGCCCACAGCGCCGACCACCCCAAGGACATCTCGTCGCGCAGCGCGAACATGCCGAGCGCCAGCCCGGCCGCCATGACGAGCGGGGCGACGGCGACCGTGCGGGTGATCACATGGACGCGGCGCAGCGAGGCGCTGGTGATCTCGCCTCCCGTCCACCCCACCGAGAGCACCGCGCCGAAGAACCCCGCGACCACCGGAGCCATCCCGGCGAGCCGCTGACCGAACAGCGGCACGTACATGTCGACCATGGTGGCCGCCATCAGCAGCCCCAGCGTCGCGTAGATCCACTTCAACGGACCGGATCGAAAGGTGCTGGCCGGGAGCACCGCAACCGCGGCGCGACGGTCGACGGCAACGAACACCACGACGAGCGCCGCGCCCGCCCCCAGCAGCGCCGCGGTGGCACGCACGTCGTGCGGAATCCCAGCCGTGCTGACCATCAGCGCCGCGCCGCCCAACAGCAGAAGGGACCACAGCGGGAAGCGCAGTCGTGGCAGGTCTCGGGCGTCGCCGCGACCCGGTAGCGCGTAGGGCACCAGAACCGCGATCGCCGCCGTCAGCGCGACCAGCACGCCGAACGCCCATCGCCAGCTGCCGAACTGCGCGAACAACCCACCGGCCGAAGGGCCGACGACCGTACCGACACCCCACATCGCCGACACCAGCGCCGACGCCCGGGTCCACAGCCGGCTCGGCAGGGCGGTGTTGATCACCGCGTATCCGAGGCCGGCGAGCAGGCCGCCTGCCGCGCCCTGCACCGTGCGGCCGAGCAGGAGCAACTCCATGGTCGGCGCCAGCGCACACCCCAGGCTGCCCGCGGCGAACACGCTCAGCCCGGACAGGTACGCCCAGCGCGGGCCGAGACGGATCAGCAGCGAGTGCACCAGCGTCGCGGCGATCACCGACGCGACCAGATAGACCGTCGTCACCCACGCGTAGAACCGCTGACCGCCGATGTCGGCGACGGCGCTCGGCATCAGGCTGATGGTGAGGAACTCGTTGGTGGCGTAGAGCAGAACCCCGCCCGCGAGCACGGTGGAGGCGCCCAGATGCGCCGGGCCCAGCAGATCGCGCCACGTACCTACCGAGACGCGCGAGGTGTCAGCCACGCCGACACGCTAGGGGCTCAACCGCGGTTGAGGTCAACCCCGCGTCACTTCAGGCCCGCAGCGTCCATACCGCGGAGTTCCTTCTTGAGGTCGTGGATCTCGTCGCGGATGCGGGCGGCCAGTTCGAACTGCAGGTCGCGCGCCGCGGTCATCATCTGCTCGGTCAGGTCCTTGATCAGATCGGCCAGTTCCGCGCGCGGCATGGCCGACGTGTCGCGGCCCTCGACGATGCCTGCGCTCACCGCGCGCCCCGGCTCGCCCGGCGCCCGTCGACCCCGCGACGCGTTGCGGCCCGAACCGCCCACCTCGACGGTCTCGGTGTCCTCGGCCTCGCGGTACACCTGGTCGAGGATGTCGGCGATCTTCTTGCGCAGCGGTTTCGGGTCGATGCCGTGCGCCTCGTTGTAGGCGATCTGCTTGGCGCGGCGGCGTTCGGTCTCGTCGATCGCCTCACGCATCGAATCGGTGATCTTGTCGGCGTACATGTGCACCTCTCCCGACACGTTGCGCGCCGCGCGGCCGATGGTCTGGATGAGGCTCCGCGTCGACCGCAGGAACCCTTCCTTGTCGGCGTCGAGGATCGCGACCAGCGACACCTCGGGCAGGTCGAGGCCCTCGCGGAGGAGGTTGATGCCGACCAGCACGTCGTACTCTCCCAGCCGCAACTGGCGCAGCAACTCCACGCGCCGCAGCGTGTCGACTTCCGAGTGCAGGTACCGCACCCGGATGCCGAGTTCGAGCAGGTAGTCGGTGAGGTCCTCGGCCATCTTCTTCGTCAGCGTCGTGACCAGCACCCGCTCGTCGCGCTCGGTGCGTTTGCGGATCTCGCCGATCAGGTCGTCGATCTGGCCCTTGGTGGGTTTGACGACCACCTGTGGATCCACCAGGCCCGTCGGGCGGATCACCTGCTCGACGAACTCACCGCCGGACTGGCTCATCTCGTACGGGCCGGGTGTCGCGGACAGGTACACCGTCTGCCCGATGCGGGAGGCGAACTCCTCCCACGTCAGCGGCCGGTTGTCGACGGCCGACGGCAGCCGGAAACCGAAGTCGACCAGGTTGCGCTTACGCGACATGTCGCCCTCGTACATGCCGCCGATCTGCGGCACCGTCACGTGGGACTCGTCGATGACCAGGAGGAAGTCTTCGGGGAAGTAGTCGAGCAGCGTGGCCGGCGCCGTGCCGGGACCGCGTCCGTCGATGTGGCGCGAATAGTTCTCGATGCCGGAGCAGAACCCGACCTGGCGCATCATCTCGATGTCGTAGTTGGTGCGCATACGCAACCGCTGCGCCTCCAGCAGCTTGCCCTGACCTTCGAGTTCGGCCAGCCGCTCCTCGAGTTCCTTCTCGATCGACGAGATCGCCTGCGCCATCCGCTCCGGGCCGGCGACGTAGTGGGTCGCGGGGAAGATCCGCAGCGAATCGACCCGCCGGACGATGTCCCCGGTCAGCGGGTGCAGGTAGTACAGCGCCTCCACCTCGTCACCGAAGAACTCGATGCGGACGGCCAGCTCCTCGTAGGACGGGATGATCTCGACGGTGTCGCCCCGCACCCGGAAGGTGCCGCGGGTGAACGCCATGTCGTTGCGGGTGTACTGCACGTCCACCAGCAGGCGCAGCAGCGCGTCGCGCGGAACCTCCTCGCCGACCCGCAGCTCCACCGAGCGATCCATGTACGACTGCGGCGTGCCGAGGCCGTAGATGCAGGACACCGATGCCACCACCACGACATCGCGCCGGGACAGCAGGCTCGACGTCGCGGAGTGCCGTAGCCGCTCCACGTCGTCGTTGATCGAGCTGTCCTTCTCGATGTAGGTGTCCGTCTGCGCGATGTACGCCTCGGGCTGGTAGTAGTCGTAGTACGACACGAAGTACTCGACGGCGTTGTGCGGCAACATCTCCCGCAACTCGTTGGCGAGCTGGGCGGCGAGCGTCTTGTTCGGCGCCATCACCAGTGTCGGCCGCTGGAGCCGTTCGACCAGCCACGCGGTGGTGGCCGATTTACCGGTGCCGGTGGCGCCCAGTAGGACGACGTCGCGCTCCCCCGCCTTGATGCGGCGTTCCAGCTCGTCGATGGCCGCGGGCTGGTCACCGGCGGGCTGGTAGGGGCTGACCACCTCGAACCGGTTGCCGGTACGCACCATCGCCTCGACAGGGCGGTACTCGGAATGCGCGAGCACTGGGTGTTCGGTAGCGAAAGCCATTTCACCAGGGTAGAACCAGCCACCGACAGGTTCTTGTTCCCCGCCCGCCGCGCACTCCTATGCTGAGGTATCCACCCACCTAAGCACGAGACGTTCGACCTGCTCGCCTGCACGAACACCGATCCCAAGGGCATCGTGCGGGCCGTCGACGTCTACTCGGTGGAGCCTTGGGGCCTCTACATGGCCCGCCCCACCCCCGGCCGCGCCCAGTTCCACTATCTCGAGTCGTGGCTGCTGCCCTCGCTCAACCTGCGGGCGTCGGTGTTTCACTTCAGCCCCGGCTTCGAGCGGGATCAGGACTTCTACCTCGACATCGGCACCTACACACCGGGCCCGCACCGGTGGACGGCCGAGGACCACTATCTCGACGTGGTGGTGCGCACGGGCATCGGCGCCGAACTGTGCGACGTGGACGAACTGCTGACCGCGGTCCGGCACAACCTGCTCACCCCCGAGGTCGGCGAGCAGGCGGTCCAGACGGCCGTGAACACCGTCGATGGGCTCGCCCGGCACGATTACGACCTGCAGCGCTGGCTCGCCGGCAACGGCATGGTCCTGTCGTGGCGAACATTGTAAGGTCATCTACATGAACTCCGTCATGCGCGGATGGACCGCGGGTGCTGTGGCGCTGGCCGTCGTCGGTGGTTTTCAGTTAAGTCCCGCCGTCGCGCAGGCCGATCCGGCGGTCGAGCCGCAGCCCGCCGCGCAGGAGACCCCGGAGGTGCTCCGCAACGTGGTCTACCGGGCCCGCATCGACGGCGTGTCCCGCGGCGCCACCATCACCTACAGCGCCGAGAACGATCAGACACTGACGGCCAACCCGACGATGGTGCCGGGCCGGGTGTTCGAGGTGAACACGGTCCTGCCGGAAACAGGCGTGGCGACGATGAAGGTGTCGGTGCAGTGGCCGTACTCGGCGAACCTGCACTGCGAGGTGCTCGTCGACGGCCAGATCGTCGCGCAGGCCGACGACTTCGTCGCCCCGCGCTTCCTGCCGCAGGACCCGGACTACGCCGCGCTGACGTGTGAGGCGCCGGTCGCCTCCGCGGAGGCCGCCCCGCCGGCCGAGCCGGCGCCTCCGGGGGATCCTGCCGACCTCGCTCCCGCACCCGCGGCCCCAGGGATCTGACCGTCAGGGGCGCCAGCCGGTCGCCTCGGCCCACGCCAGCGCCGTCGGATAGGCCTCGGCGAACCACGGCTCCTTCGCGTCGGCGTAGTCCGGCGCGGTCAACGCCGCCCGCTTGACCTCGAGATAGTCAGCGCGCGCCGCCGGGTTCGCCCCGAGCCACGCCGGGAACAGCAGCGCGAACCGCTGATTCGGCCAGCCGTCCACCCGCACGTGGATGTTGGCGGGGCGGCCCGGGTCGGCCGCGCCATGCAACCGCTTACCCCACCTGTCGCTGTCGTCGTGGGAGACGTCGGAGTCGACGTGCGGCACCCGCGGATATCCCACTGCCGCCAGCGCACCGGCGATCTCGTCGGCATCCTCGAGCGCCGCCACCGTCACCTGGACGTCGACGACGTCCTTGGCGTCCAGGCCGGCGACGGACGTCGAACCGACGTGGTCGGCGCGCAGCACCTTCGCGCCCGCGGCGGCCTTGACGCGGTTGATGATCCGCTGCGCGTCGGCGGCCCAGCCCGGATCGTGCGGCACCAGCCGGGGCGCGATGCGCACCCGTTCGCCGGTGCGGATGTTCTCGGCCAGCGGTAGCACCCGCTCGTACCAGAGCCGGCGCGCCGCTTCGACGATCTCCTCCTGGGTGCCCGAATTGTCCAGCAGCACATCGGCGATCGCGCGACGCTGCTCATCGGACGCCTGCGCCTTCATCCGGGCACGGGCGTCGTGCTCCGGCAGCCCCCGTTTGATCAGGCGGGTCACCCGGGTTTCCTCGTCGGCCCAGACCACCACGACGAGCGGGAAGAACGGCGCCATCCCGGTCTCCACCAGCAGCGGGATGTCCTCCACGACCACCGTGCCCTCGGGTACGGAGTCGATGATCTCCTGTCTGCGCTTGCCGACCAGCGGGTGCACGATGCCGTTGAGCTTGGCCCGCTGTTCGTCATCCTGAAAGGCCTTGGCCGCCAACGCCGGACGGTTGAGTGCACCGTCCGGCTGCAAGATGTCCTCGCCGAAGGCCTCGACGAGCGCGGCAAGTCCCTCGGTGCCGGGTTCCACGACCTCGCGGGAGATCACGTCTCCGTCGACGATGACGCCACCGCATTCGGCGAACGTCGCGGACACGGTCGACTTGCCTGCGCCGATCCCGCCGGTCAATCCAATTCTCAGCACCGCACCAGTCTGTCAGGGCCCGGATACGGCGAACGCCCCGGCTCGCGGTGAGCCGGGGCGTTCGTCGAGATGACTGCTAGGCGTTGCCGGCCAGCTTCTCCCGCAGGGCGGCGAGTTGGGCGTCGCTGGCGAGCGTGCCGCCGGTCGACTCCCCCTCCGAGCGCGACGAGCCGTTCGACACCGGACGCGCGGCCTCTTCGGCCTCGGCGGCGGCGAACTTCTCCATCTGCGCGGTGTGCATCTTGTGCCGGCGCTCCGCCTCGGCGTAGCGGGACTCCCACTCCTCGCGCTGCTTCTCGAAACCTTCGAGCCATTCGTTGGTCTCGGAGTCGAAGCCCTCGGGGAAGATGTAGTTGCCCTGCTCGTCGTAGCTGTCGGCCATACCGTACTTCGAGGGATCGAACTCCTCGGTGTAGTCCTCGTTGGCCTGCTTGAGCGACAGCGAGATGCGGCGGCGTTCCAGGTCGATGTCGATGACCTTGACCATCGCGTCGTCGCCGACCTGAACCACCTGGTCCGGGACCTCGACGTGGCGCTCGGACAGTTCCGAGATGTGCACCAGACCCTCGATGCCCTCCTCGACGCGGACGAACGCACCGAACGGCACCAGCTTGGTGACCTTGCCCGGAACGATCTGGCCGATCGCGTGGGTGCGGGCGAAGTGGCGCCACGGATCTTCCTGAGTCGCCTTGAGCGACAGCGAAACCCGCTCGCGGTCCATGTCGACGTCGAGCACCTCGACGGTGACCTCGTCGCCCACGGTGACGACCTCGGACGGGTGGTCGATGTGCTTCCAGGACAGCTCTGAGACGTGCACCAGGCCGTCGACGCCGCCGAGATCGACGAACGCGCCGAAGTTGACGATCGAGGACACGACACCCTTGCGGATGGCGCCCTTCTGCAGCTGGTTGAGGAACTCGCTGCGCACCTCGGACTGCGTCTGCTCGAGCCAGGCGCGGCGCGAGAGCACCACGTTGTTGCGGTTCTTGTCGAGCTCGATGATCTTGGCCTCGATCTCCTTGCCGATGTACGGCTGCAGATCGCGGACGCGACGCATCTCGACCAGGGAGGCGGGCAGGAAGCCGCGCAGGCCGATGTCGAGGATCAGGCCGCCCTTGACGACCTCGATGACGGTGCCCTTGACGGCCTCGTCCTTCTCCTTGAGCTCTTCGATGGTGCCCCAGGCGCGCTCGTACTGTGCGCGCTTCTTGGACAGGATCAGGCGGCCTTCCTTGTCCTCCTTGGTGAGGACCAGGGCTTCCACCTCGTCGCCGACGGACACAACCTCATTGGGGTCGACGTCGTGCTTGATGGAGAGCTCGCGGGAAGGGATGACACCTTCGGTCTTGTAGCCGATGTCTAGGAGGACTTCGTCGCGATCGACCTTGACGATCGTCCCTTCGACGATGTCGCCATCGTTGAAGTATTTGATGGTCTTGTCGATGGCGGCGAGGAAATCCTCAGCCGAGCCGATGTCGTTGACGGCTACTTGCGGCGAGGTGACGGAGGGACTTGGCATGTGGTGGGTTGCTCCGGACAGGTTTGCTCGTAGGGACAGATGATGTACTGATGATTGTTGTGTGACCTGCAATCACGCACACAGGTACCTGTCGAGCCTACTCGACTCGGTACATGCAGGACAAACCCGGTTCTCACATCGAGTCGGCTCCGCGCGCGATCGCGCACACCGCCGCGGTCACCCGGTCCAGATGCTGTGCGGTCACCGGCTGACTGAGCGCGATCAGGCGCCAGAAGACGAGCGCTCCCAGCGCATCCACGATGACCTCCTGATCAGCGCCGATGCCCAGTTCGCCGCGTTCGGCGGCCCGCTCGAGGACCGCCGTGGCACGCGCTCGCCGGGGCCGCGCGACATAGGTCGTCATTGCTTCGCCGAGCGCCGGGTGGCGCTGCGCCTCGGCAAGCAGGTCCGGGTACACCCGACGGACCCGCTCGTCGGTCAGCCAGGCAAGCACATCCTCGAGCAGCGCCCGGACGTCCCCCGCGAACGATCCGGTGTCGGGTGCGGGCTCCTCGGTGACGCTCAACGCACGCATCAGATCGGCCGTCATCTCGACCTTCGACGGCCACCGCCGGTAGAGCGCGCTCTTGCCGACCCCGGCCCGCCGCGCGACGGCGTCCATCGTCAACCCGCCGAACCCCCGGTCGGCGAGTTCGGCCAGCACCGCGTCGAGGATCGCCTCGGTGACCCTGGCGTCGCGCGGCCGTCCGGCGGTCATACGGCAACCAGAGCGCGCAGGTATGCGGCGAAACTGCGCGGCGGTGTTCTGGTGAGCCGCTCGACCGCGTCGGTGACCTCGCTCTGGGTGCCGTCGCGAACCAGCGCGTCCAGCGCGGCGAGCACCGCGGCGAAGTCGGGGTCGTAACCCGAGGCGACGAGGAAATCGGTGAACCGTTCGGGCTCGACGGACCGGTGGCGCACGCTGCGGCCGGTCACCTCCGACATGATCGCCGCGGCGTCGTCGTACGTGAGCGCTTCGGGGCCGGTCAATACGTGCTCGGCGCACTGCGGTTCGCGCGCGGCGAGCAGGTGCGCCGCCACGCGGCCGATGTCGCGGCCGTCGATGAACGGCAGCCGGCCGGTGCCGGTGGCGGTCACGAATCCGCCTGTGGCACGGATACTCTCGGCGACCGGGTGGGCGCCGGTGAAGTTCTGCATGAACCACGACGGGCGCAGCACCTCCCACTCCTCGAACACCTCACGGACCGCTGACGCCACCTGGCCCAGGCCCGGCTCGCCGAAGGCGACCGCCGACGAGCTGAGCGCGACCACGCGCCGCACACCCGCGGCGCCGGCCTGTTCGAGGAACGGCGCGACCACGGCCATCGGCTCGGCGTCCCCGACGGGTGCGACCAGGTACATCCGGTCCACGCCGTCGAGCGCCTCACCCCACGTCGCCCGGTCGGCCCAGTCGAACCGGCGGTGGTCGTGGGCGGTGGGCGGCGCCGGTTGTCGCGTCGCCGTGCGGACCGAGAGGTCAGGGAACCGGCGCAGTGCGTCGACGACCGCGCTTCCGGTGTTGCCGGTGGCGCCCAGCACCAGGACCGTGCCGCTCACCGCGGTGCCCCGGCGTCGAAGGCGGCGAACAGCTCGTCGATGCCGCCGAGCGCGGCGCCCGCGGCCAGCGGGTTCCAGTAGTCGCGGTAGGCGACGATGCCGTCGGGTCCGACAGTGACGAAGGCGACGTAGGCGATCTCGTACGGCTTGCCGGTCTTGACCGCGACACCACTGACCGCCCATTCGAGGATCACCGTGTCGGGGTCGGTGCTGTCGTGGCGCGTCATCCGCGTGATCTCGTGGATGTCGACGTTGTCGGTGTAGTCCGCGAGGTAGCCGCGCACTTCGTCGCGTCCGCGCAGTTCCGGCCACCCGGGCGGCGCGAACGGAAAGCTCATGGTGCCGTCGGGCGCCCACTGGTCGGCGAACGCCGACATGTCGTGGGCGAGCAGCGCCTCCTGCAACCGGTCGATCGTCCGGTGGGTGCGTTGCCGCCGGGCGTCGTCACTGAGTTCGCGCATCGAATCCTCCTCGTCCAATTACGAGACAATACCGTCTCGTAATGGAGCCAACTCCGCGAAGCGCCGCGGTATTCCGGCTAGCCTGCTGAGGTGTCCCGCCTCGGCACCCCGCCCCCACCGCAGCTGTACGCCTCCCCCTGGGTCCGGCAAGTGCGCAGAGTCGGCGCGCCACTCGGAGTGCTGATCGCCCTCGGCACGCTGGCCGGCCTGCTCGTCATCCTGCTCACGGCGGTCAACCCGACCGGGACGGCGATCGGGTTCGTGCTGTCGAGCATCGCGATGGCGGTCGTCGTGCTGGCGTACCTGTGGCTGGACAGGTGGGAACCGGAACCGCCGCGGCTGCTGGTGTTCGCGTTCCTCTGGGGCACCTCAGCGGCCGTCGTCATCTCGGCGGTGCTGCAGCTGTTCCTCGAGGCGTGGGTGAACCCGGCCCTCGGCGGCGACGGGTCGGAAGGCGTCAGCCCCGTGACGCTGGTGCTGGGTGCGCCACTGACCGAGGAGGCCGCCAAGGGCCTGTTCCTGCTCATCATGATGACCGGCGCGCGCCGCAACGAGATGAACTCGCTGACCGACTGTCTGGTGTACGCGGGCCTGGTCGGGGCGGGCTTCGCCTGGCTCGAGGACATCCTCTACATCGCCAACGGTGAGTCGCTGGCCGACTCGCTGCTCACCGCCGCGCTCCGGCTCGTCATGGCGCCGTTCGCCCACTCGCTGTTCACCACGGTGTTCGCGATCGGCGTGTGGTTCGCCCTGCAACGCCGCGAGGCCGCCGCCAGAACCGGGTTCCTCCTGCTCGGCTACGCCGGAGCGGTGTTGTTGCACGCGATGTGGAACGGCTCGTCGCTCCTCGGGGTCGGGGCGTACTTCGGTCTGTACGTGTTCTGGATGATGCCGATGTTCGCGCTCGCGATCCTGCTGGCGGTCAGGAGCAGGCGCCGCGAGCAGCAGGTCGTGGCGGCCAAACTGCCCGGGATGGTGGCCGCGGGCGTGGTGACCCCCAGCGAGGCGACGTGGCTCGGCTCGCTGCGGACGCGCAAACAGGCCGTCGCCGAGGCCAGGAGGTTCGGCGGCAAGCAGGCCGAGGCGTCGGTCAAGAAGTTCGCGCACCAGGTCGTGGAACTGGCATTCGTGCGCGACCGCATCGACCGCGGGTTCGGCGATCCGCGCGTCGTCGGACTGCTCCACGAGGAGACCTACGCGGTGTACGCGGCCCGCGCGGCGTCGCCGGCGCTGCACCACATGGCCGGCTACCGGGCCGGGGCGGTCATCAGGCCTTGAAGTACACCAGCTGGTGGGTGGTGACCAGCAGTTCGCCGGCCGCGCTCCACAATTCGGCCGACTGGTCGAAGTAGCCGCGCGAGAACCGGTTGGCCTCGGCGCGCGCCAACACGAAATCGCCGCCCGCGGCGTGGAGTGCCTGCGCATCGGCGTGGAAGTACGTCGTCAGCGAGATCGTCCCGGCGGGTGACATGGCCCCCTGCCGCAGGAACACCCGCGGATAGAAGATGTCGCTCATCGCCGTCAGAGACGGAAAGTCCAGCGCGCGCCCGCGGCGATCCCGCGCCCACAGCGTCGTCACCGATGACGGTTCAGGTTGGGCTCCCGGCCCAGGCACCCCGCCCTCGACGTAACGCATCTCGTAGTTGCGCGCCCACACGATCATGTCGGGCAGCCCGCTCTCCGCGACGTCGGCGGGTGCGGGCACCGGCGGCACGGCCCGTTCGGTGTCCGACCAGGTGTCGCGCCGGAGACCGAACACCGCGGTGGCGTTCGTCTTGACCGCGCCGTCCTGCCAGAGTTCGACGAGCCAGTGCTGGTTGGTCCGGTTCGTGCGGACCGCCTTCACCGCGATGTCGAAGGGTCCGTCCGCGACGGGCGCGGCGAAATTCACTGTCAGCGCGAGGGGTTCGCCGATGCGCTCCGGCTGTACTTCGACGGCCCGCAGCAACACCGCCGCAGTCATCCCGCCGAACGGACCGACCATGTTGGCCCAGTCCGGGCGGGTGCGGCCACGCAACCGGCCGGCCAGTTCCGTGGGTTCGAGCTCGATCGCCTCGTCGAACGGATGCACCGGCACGTCAGTGGGCCGCCGCGTCCCAGCTGCGGCCATATCCGACACTGACCTCCAGCGGCACGTCGAGCGCGTAGGCGCTGCCCATCTTGTCGCGGACCAACGCTTCGAGCGTGTCCCGCTCGCCGTCGGCGACTTCGAACAGCAGCTCGTCGTGCACCTGAAGCAGCATCCGGGACGTCAGCCCGGCGTCCTTGATCGCCTGGTCGACGTCGATCATCGCGACCTTGATGATGTCGGCGGCGCTGCCCTGGATCGGGGCGTTGAGCGCGGCCCGCTCCGCGGCCTCACGGACGTTGCGGTTGCTGCTGTCGAGTTCGGGCAGATACCGCCTGCGGCCGAACACCGTCGAGGTGTAGCCGTCCTTACGGGCCTGGTCGACGACGTCGCGCAGGTAGTCGCGGATCCCGCCGAACCGGGCGAAGTACTGGTCCATCTGGACCTTCGCTTCTTCGGTCGAGATCTTGAGCTGCGCGGCCAGCCCGTAGGCGCTCAACCCGTACGCCAACCCGTACGACATGGCTTTGACACGGCGGCGCAGGTCCGGGGTCACCTCGTCGATCGGGACGTCGAACGCCCGCGAGGCGACGAAGGAGTGCAGATCCTCACCGGTGTTGAACGCCTCGATCAGCCCGGCGTCCTGCGACAGGTGCGCCATGATGCGCATCTCGATCTGGCTGTAGTCGGCCGTCATGAGCTCGGCGTATCCGTCACCCACCACGAACGCGTCGCGGATGCGCCGGCCAGCTTCCGTGCGGATCGGGATGTTCTGCAGGTTCGGTTCGGTCGACGACAACCGGCCGGTGGCGGCGATCGTCTGGTTGAAGGTGGTGTGGATGCGACCGTCGGAAGCCACCGAGTTCAGCAGCCCGTCCACGGTGACCTTGAGCCGCGTGGCGTCGCGGTGCGCCAGCAGGTGCTGCAGGAACGGGTGCCCGGTCTTGTCGAACAACGACTGCAGGGCGTCGGCGTCGGTGGTGTAGCCGGTCTTGGTCTTCTTGGTCTTGGGCATCTCGAGTTCGTCGAACAGCACGGTCTGCAGCTGTTTGGGCGACCCGAGGTTGATCTGCTTGCCGATCACCGCGTAGGCGGCCTCGGCGGCATCGCGGATCAGATCGGCGAATTCGCTCTGCAGTTGCCGCAATTGGTCGATGTCGACGCCGATGCCGACGTGCTCCATCTCGGCGAGCACCCGCTGCACCGGCAACTCCATGCGGCCGAGCAGCGACGACGAGTCGATGCGGGCGAGTTCCTCGTCGAGCGCGTCGGCGAGGTCGAGCACCGCGACGGCACGCAGGATCAGCGTCTGGACGGCCTGGTCGTCGCCGCCGTCACTGTCGTCGAGCAGCGAGAGTTGTTGCTGCGCAGGGTTGTCCGCGCGCAGCTCCCGGCGCAGGTAGCGCAGCGACAGGTCGTCGAGGCTGAAACTGCGCTGACCGGGCCGCACCAGGTACGCCGCCAGCGCGGTGTCGGAGGTGACCCCGGCGAGCTTCCAGCCGCGACCGGCCAGATCGTGCATGGCGAGCTTGGCCTCGTGCAGCGCCTTCGGCGGGCCCGGGTCGGCGAGCCACGACGCGAGCGCCGCCTCGTCGTCCGGGTCGAGGGCCGAGGTGTCGATGTAGCGGCCGTCGCCGTCGGCGGCCACGATGGCCAGCGCGGTGGCGTCGGCGTCGTAGGCCAGATGCGTGCCCACGACCGCGAGCCCGAACCGGTTGCCGAGGCTGTGTTCGGACAGCCAGGCGGCGAGCTCACCGCGTTCCAGCGCCTTGCCCCGCACGTCGAACCCGTGCTCGACCTCGGGTTCGACGGCTGCCAGCGTCTCGAACAACCGGTCGCGCAGCACGCGGAATTCGAGGTCGTCGAAGAGGCGGTGGATCTGATCGCGGTTCCACGGCTGCACCCGCAGCGTGTCGGGCGTGTGCGGAAGCGGGACGTCCTTGACGAGATCGGTGAGTTCCCGGTTGAGCACCACGTGCGACAGGTTCGCCCGCAGGGCGTCGCCGACCTTGCCCTTGACCTGATCGACGTTGTCCACCAGCGCCTGCAGCGACCCGTACTCGGCGATCCACTTGGTGGCCGTCTTCTCCCCCACGCCCGGGATGCCCGGCAGGTTGTCGCTCGGATCGCCGCGCAGCGCCGCGAAGTCCGGATACTGCTGCGGGGTGAGGCCGTACTTCTCCAGGACCGCGTCGGGGGTGAACCGGGTCAGCTCGCTGACACCCTTGCGCGGATAGAGCACGGTGACGTCGTCACTGACCAGCTGCAGCGCGTCGCGGTCCCCGGTGACGACGAGCACCCGGTACCCCTCGGCCTCCGCCTGGGTGGCCAGCGTGGCGATGATGTCGTCGGCCTCGAAGCCGGGTTCGGCCAGCACGGCGATACCCAGCGCGACGAGCACCTCTTTGGTGATGTCGATCTGACCGCGGAACTCGTCCGGTGTCGAGGAGCGGCCGGCCTTGTACTCGGGGTATTTGTCGACGCGGAAGGTCTGGCGGGACACGTCGAACGCCGCGGCCACATGGCTCGGCTGCTCGTCCCGCAGCAGGTTGATGAGCATCGCGGTGAACCCGTAGACCGCGTTCGTGGTGAGCCCGCCCTGGGTCTTGAAGTTCTCCGCGGGCAGCGCGTAGAAGGCGCGGTAGGCCAGTGAGTTGCCGTCCAGCAGCATCAGTGTCGGCTTGTCGTCCGCCTTGGCGGCGGCCTTCTGGTTGGTGGCCGTTTTCTTGGCGGTGGAGGTACTGGCTGGGCTCACGGGCACAACTCTAGGCATCCCCGGTGACACGCAGGCGCTCGCGGGCCATGCCGATGAGCGCCCGCGCGGCCGGACTGACCGGGCCGCCGGCACGCCACGCCAGGACGAGGCGTCCGCGCAGTTCGGGAGTGATCGCGACGGCATGCAGGTCGGCGCGGTGCCGGGCGACCGACTGCGGCACGATCGCGACACCGAGGCCGCGTGCGGCCAGGTCGGCGAGTTCCTGCGGCGTGCTGGCCTCGAACGCGATCCGCGGCGTGCGGCCCGCGGACGCGAAGGCCTCGCCGAGTCGGCGCCGCAGGCCCGTTCCCTCCGGCAGGGCGATCAGGGACCGCTCGGCGAGCGCTGTCACCGGCACCGATTCGACGTCGCGCCACGGGTCGTCGAGGCCCACTGCGGCGTCGATCGCCTCATCGGTGGTGACCTCGACTTCGAGCCCGTCGGGCACCTCGTCGGCACCGACCGACGCGATCACGAGATCGAATCCGCCCGACCGCACCCCCTCGACCAGGCGGTCGGAGTCCGCGGTGCTCAGCGTGATCTCGACGCCCGGATGGGCGGCGTGGAAATCCGCGAGCAACGCGGGCATGTCGACGTTGTGCGCGGTGACGGTCCCGATCACCACACAGCCGCGGACCAGCCCGGCGAGTTCCTCCACAGCGACCCTGGCGTCGGCGACCGCGGCCAGGGCAGCCTGCGCGTGCGGCAACACCGCCGCGCCCGCGGCGGTGAGCCGAACCTGCCGCCGCGCGCGGTCCAGCAGCGGCTGCCCCAGCTCGCGTTCCAGCCGCGCGACCTGCGCGCTCACCGCCGGCTGCGCCACGTGCACGCGTTGGGCGGCCCGGGTGAAGTTCGCCTCCTCCGCGACGGCGACGAAGTACTCGAGCTGACGCAGTTCCATAAGGAATCACAATAGTTTGTCGCACAAACCTGTATTGGACTTATAGTCCGCGCTGTCTCACCGTGGAGTCATGAACTCACCACGCGTCCTCGTCGCCGGAGCAGGAATCGGCGGGCTCACCGCGGCACTCACGCTGCATCAGCGGGGTTTCGCCGTCGCGGTCGTCGAGCGCGCCCGCGAGCTCAAACCGCTCGGGGTCGGCATCAACCTGCTCCCCCATGCGGTCGCCGAACTGGAGCGGCTCGGCCTCGCCGATCGGGTCGCGTCGGTCGCCTCCGCGCCGTCGGCCATCTCCTTCTTCGACAGCACCGGGCGACACCTGTTCCGCGAACCACGCGGACTCGACGGCGGCTACGGCCACCCGCAACTCTCGGTGCACCGAGGTGTGCTGCAGTCGGTGCTCGCGGGTGCGGTGGCGGAGCGACTCGGCCCCGGTGCCGTGCGCCTGGGGTGGGGGCTGACCGGCTTCACCGAAAGAGCCGACGGCGTCGTCGCCCACACCGCCGGCGGCGACCTACGGGCCGACGTCCTCGTCGGCGCCGACGGTGTCGACTCCGTGGTTCGCGAGATCCTCCACCCGCAGTCGGGCCCGCTGATGTGGTCCGGGATCCGGATGTTCCGCGGCGCCGCGCGGCGGGCACCGTTTCTCGACGGCCGCACCATGGCGATCGTCAAGGGTCCCGGCGAGGTCGACCTCGTCACCTACCCGATCGGCGGCGCCCTGGTGAACTGGGTGCTGCAGGTGCCCGGCGGCAGGCCCGGCCCCCTGCCCGGCGACGCCGGCTGGAACCGGCCCGCCGACAGGTCCGAGGTGCGCCGCCACGTGCGTGACTGGCGGCTCGACTGGCTGGACGTCGAGGCGCTGATCGACCACACCGACGACGTCTTCGAGTATCCGATGGTCGACCGTGATCCGTTGCCGCGCTGGGGCACCGAGCGGGTGACTCTCCTCGGCGACGCCGCCCACCCGATGTATCCGGTCGGGGCCAACGGCGGGTCGCAGGCGATCGTCGACGCCCGCGTGCTGGCCGACGAACTCACGGCAGGACCGGGCGGGCTGGGCCGCTATGAGACGCGCAGATGCGCCGACACCGCCGCCGTCGTCGCGGCGAACCGGACCATGCATCGCGCCGGCGCGAGCCGGCGTCCCGAGGACCTCGAGCGCGTCACCGCGCAGTACCGACACGACACCGCAAGGAGTTACTCATGAGCACCTTCGTCCTCGTCCCCGGCGCCTGCCACGGCGCCTGGTGTTTCGACGATCTGGCCGACGCGCTGCGCGCGCGGGGCCACCGCGCGCACGCCTACACGCTGACCGGCGTCGCCGAACGCGCCCACCTCGCCCACGCCGGGGTCAACCTCGACACCCACATCGCGGACATGTGCGCTGCGGTGGCGGCGCTGCCCGACGACGAGTTGGTGCTCGTGGGCCACAGCTACGGCGGCATGGTGATCACCGCGGTGGCCGACCGGATGCCGGACCGCGTCGACGCCGCGGTGTACCTCGACGCCCTCGTCCCGCGCGACGGCGAATCCTGTTGGGATCTGGTCAACGACGCCGAACGGCAGTGGTATCTCGGCGTCGACGACACCGGCTACGGCGTCCCCGCGTTGCCGTTCTTCGACGACCGCGCCTCGTCGCACCCGCTGGCGTCGCTGCTTCAACGGATCACGCTCACCGGCGACCTGAGCAGTCTGCGCCGGCGAGATTACGTGTACGCCTTGCGGTGGCCCGGTGAATCGCCGCTGCGCCGGTCCTACGAGCGCGTCCGCGACGATCCGGCGTGGACGGTGCACGAACTGGACGGCGCACACAATCTCATGCGCGACAACCCCGACGATCTGGTGCGCATCCTGCTCGACGCCGCCGCCCACTGACTGGAACACGTTTCAGTTTTGCCCCCGCTCTGGGTACGCTGACCGCGTGTCAGCAGCTTCCACGCAACCGGCGATCGACGGCTGGTTCGCCACCGAAGGCTCCGGTGAGGCCTACCTGATCGGCGGCAAATGCCATCAGTGCGGGACCTACGTCTTCCCGCCGCGGTCCAACAACTGCCCGAACCCGGCCTGCGACGGCGACGACCTCGCGCAGGTCCCGCTGTCCCGGCGCGGAACCCTGTGGAGTTACACCGAGAACCGGTACGCACCCCCGCCGCCCTACCCGTCGCCGGATCCCTTCGAGCCGTTCGCCGTTGCGGCCGTCGAGCTGGCGGAGGAAGGCCTGATCGTGCTCGGCAAGGTGGTCGAGGGGACACTCGCCGCCGATCTGAAGGTCGGCATGGAGATGGAGCTGACCACCATGCCGCTGTACACCGACGACGACGGCGTCGTACGCATCGTGCACGCGTGGAGGATCGCCCGATGAGCCCCGAACCCGTCTACATCCTCGGCGCCGGTATGCACCCGTGGGGCAAGTGGGGCAACGACTTCACCGAGTACGGCGTGGTCGCCGCCCGCGCCGCCCTCGCTGAGGCCGGCATGGACTGGCGCCAGATCCAGCTGGTCGCCGGCGCCGACACCATCCGCAACGGCTACCCCGGATTCGTCGCCGGGTCGACGTTCGCCCAGAAGCTGGGGTGGAACGGCGTGCCCGTCACCTCCAGCTACGCCGCGTGCGCCAGTGGATCACAGGCACTGCAGAGCGCCCGCGCGCAGATCCTCGCGGGGTTCTGCGACGTCGCGCTGGTGATCGGCGCGGACACCACGCCGAAGGGGTTCTTCGCCCCCGTCGGCGGTGAGCGCAAGAACGATCCCGACTGGCAGCGCTTCCACCTGATCGGCGCCACGAACCCCGTCTACTTCGCGATGCTCGCGCGCCGCCGAATGGACCTCTACGGCGCGACGCTCGAGGACTTCGCCGCGGTGAAGGTGAAGAACGCCCGCCACGGCCTGGAGAACCCGAACGCCCGGTTCCGCAAGGAGACCTCGGTCGAGGACGTGTTGGCCAGCCCGGTCGTCTCGGATCCGCTTCGCCTGCTCGACATCTGCGCGACCTCCGACGGTGCCGCGGCGCTGATCGTGGCCAGCAAGTCGTTCGCCGAGAAGCACCTCGGATCGGTCGAGGGCGTGCCGTCGGTGCGGGCCGTGAGCCTGCAGACGCCGCAGTACCCGCAGCATCTGCCCGAACTGCCCGACATCGCCACCGATTCCACCGCGGTGGTGCCGGCGCCCGACCGCGTGTTCAAGGATCAGATCCTCGATGCGGCGTACGCCGAGGCCGGGATCGGACCCGAAGACCTCAGCGTCGCCGAGGTCTATGACCTGTCGACCGCGCTCGAGCTCGACTGGTACGAACACCTCGGGCTCTGCCCCAAGGGTGAGGCGGAGACGCTGTTGCGTAGCGGGGCGACCACGATCGGAGGCCGGATACCGGTCAACCCGTCGGGCGGACTGGCGTGCTTCGGGGAAGCCATTCCCGCCCAGGCCATCGCCCAGGTCTGCGAGTTGACCTGGCAGCTCAAGGGTCAGGCCACCGGACGCCAGGTCGAGAACGCCAAGGTCGGCGTGACCGCGAACCAGGGGTTGTTCGGCCACGGCTCGTCGGTGGTCGTCGCGCGCTAGTCGGTTGCTGGAGCGTCAGGCCACGCCGAGATAGGCGGCGCGGATACTGTCGTCGTGCAGCAGTTCCCGCGCATCGCCGGTCCTGGTGACCTCACCGGTCTCGAGGATGTAGGCACGATCCGAACGCGACAACGCCTGCTGGGCGTTCTGCTCCACCAGCAGCACCGTCGTGCCCTGGGCGTTGATGTCGGCGATGATCTTGAAGATCTGCGAGATCACCATGGGCGCCAGGCCCATCGACGGCTCGTCGAGCAGCAGCACCTTCGGCCGCGCCATCAGCGCGCGGCCGATCGCGAGCATCTGCTGCTCGCCGCCGGAGAGCGTGCCGCCCACCTGGGCGCGGCGCTCCGCTAAGCGCGGGAAGGTCTCGAACACCCAGTCCAGTCGCTCACGGTGCTCGTTCTTGGTCGGGAACTTCCTTGCGTAGCAGCCCATTTCGAGGTTCTCGGTGACGGTCATACCGGGGAACACGCCACGGCCCTCCGGCGCCTGGATCAGGCCGTCGGCCACCCGCCGGTGCGCTTTCACGCGGGAGACGTCGACACCGTCGAACCACACCGAACCCGAGGTGAGCGGACGCAGGCCCGAGATGGCCCGCATCATTGTGGTCTTACCCGCGCCGTTGGAACCCAGCAGCGTGACCAGTTCGCCCTCGTGCACCTTCAGGGACACCCCGTGCAGGGCCCGGATGCGGCCGTAGTGCACGACGATGTCGCGGACCTCGAGCAGCACCTTGCGTGGCTCAACCGATTTCGTCATCAGGCACTCCAAGGTAGGCGGCGATGACCTTCGGGTCCTCGCGGATCGCGGCGGGCAGTCCATCGGCGATCTTGCGCCCGAACTCCAGCACCACGATCCGGTCGGTCACGCCCATCACCAACCGCATGTCGTGTTCGATCAGCAGTACGGTGTAGCCGTCGTCGCGGATCTTGCGGATCAGCTCGATGAGCGCGGCCTTCTCGGCCGGGTTGAAGCCGGCGGCCGGTTCGTCGAGGCACAACAGTTTGGGTTCGGTGGCCAGCGCGCGGGCGATCTCGAGCCGGCGCTGATCTCCGTAGGGTAGGTTCTTGGCCTTCTCCTCGCCGCGGTGGGCGATACCTACGAAATGTAGGAGTGCAGCCGATCTTTCGATCGCCGACTTCTCCTCCCGGCGGTGTCGCGGTGTGCGGACCAGCGCCCCGGGCACCGAGGTGAGGTGCCGCGCGTCCGTGCCCACCATGACGTTCTCCAGCGCGGTCATCTCACCGAACAGCCGGATGTTCTGGAAGGTGCGGGCGATACCGCGACGGGTGATCTGGTGGCGTTTGATCCGGCCCAGCGGTTTGCCGTCGAAGGTGACCGAACCCGAACTCGGCCGGTACACACCGGTGATCGCGTTGAAACAGGTGGTCTTTCCCGCGCCGTTCGGACCGATCAGACCGAGGATCTCGCCGCGGCGGATGTCGAAGGTGACCGCGTCCAGTGCGGTCAGACCGCCGAACTTCACCGTCAGATCCTGGGTCTGCAGCAGTGTCTCGCCTTCTGCCGCGCTGATTTCCCGATGGACGCCGGAGAGCTCCTCGATGGTCATCGCACCGCTCCTTCGCTGTCGCCCGGCGCCCTGCGCAGCATGTCGCGCGCGGCCTTGCCGTAGGTGAGCAGTTGCTGACGCACGGGGAACAGCCCCTGCGGACGGAAGATCATCAGCACAACCAGCGCCATCCCGAAGAACAGATACTTCAGGTCGCCGAGGTTGATGCCCAGGAAGTGCACGCCGAGAAGGCGATTGGGCAGGTAGACGATGATGAACGCGCCGAAGATCACGCCGAGTTTGTTGCCCTGGCCGCCCAGGACGACCGCGCACAGGAACAGCATCGAGTTGATGATGTTGAACGTCGGCGGCGCCACGAACTGCACCTGGCCGGCGTAGAGCGCTCCGGACAGTCCGCCGATGGCGGCGCCGATCACGAACGCCCACAGCTTGAAGCGGAAGGTGTTGACCCCCATCACTTCGGCGGCGTCCTCGTCCTCGCGGACCGCCACCCAGGCCCGGCCGACCCGGCTGCGTTCGAGGTTGCCGACCAGCAGCAGGATGCCGACGATCAGCAGCAGCCCCAGCCAGAACCACCACGTGCCGTAGTTGGCGTCACCCGACGAGTTCGCGCTGGAGAACACGCCTTCGGGCAGCCGCTCGCTCTCCCCCACCCGCGGGTATTCGACCTCGTTGAGCCCGCGCGGGCCGTTGGTGACGTCGGCGAGGTTGTCGGCGAGCAGCCGGATGATCTCGCCGAACCCGAGCGTGACGATCGCCAGGTAGTCGCCGCGCAACCGCAGTGTCGGGGTGCCGAGGATGAGCCCGGCGAGCGCCGTCACCGCCATCGCCAGCGGCACGCAGAACAGCCACGCCCAGTCGGTGCCGAGCCAGCCGTCCGGACCGGCCTGATTCCACGGGCTGCTCGGGCTGGTCAGCAGGGCCACGGTGTACGCGCCGACGGCGTAGAAGCCGACGTAGCCGAGATCCAGCAGACCTGCCTGCCCCACAACGACGTTCAGGCCGATCGCGATGATGGCGACCATCGCGAACTGCGCCATGGTGCCGCCGAAGCTGATGCCCGGCGTGTCCAGGAACGGCGGCGTGAACAACGGCAGGAGGGCCAGCAACCCGAACAGCAGGATGCCGAACAGCCACTTGACCGGCCTGCTCAATCCCGACCACCAGGCCCGCAGCCCGTCTCCCGGAGCGAGCAGCTTGCTCGCCCCCGAGGTGGTGACGTCTCCTTGGCGTTGTGTCATACCCGCGCCTTCCCGAGGCTCTCACCGAGTATGCCGGTGGGCCGGATCAGCAGCACCAACACCAGCAGGACGAACGCGACCACATCGCGCCACTGCGTGCCGAACACCGCCTGACCCCAGTTCTCCATCACGCCCAGGATGAGGCCGCCGAGCAGCGCGCCGCGCAGGTTGCCGATACCGCCGAGCACCGCCGCGGAGAACGCCTTGATGCCGAGCAGGAATCCGCCGGAGTAGATGATGCCCTGTGGCACCTTGAGCGTGTACAGCAGCGCCGCCGCACCGGCCAGCAGGCCGCCGATCATGAACGTCAGCATGATGACCCGTTCGCGGGACACCCCCATCAGCGTGGCGGTGTTCGGATCCTGGGCCACCGCGCGGATACCTCGCCCGAACTTCGTCCGGTTGATGGCGATGTCGGTCAGCAGCGCGAAGAACAGTGCAGCGCCGATGATCACGAGCGTGACGTTGGAGACCGACGCCCCGAAGATCTCGAACTGGGTCTTGGGCTGCACCAGCGTGATCGGCTGCTGGGCATTGCTTCCGCCGTAGCCCTTGATGATCTTGGGCAGGATGAAGTGGACGAACTCCTGGAGCACGAACGACATGCCGATGGCGGTGATGAGGAACGTCAAGGGCCGGGCCCCGCGTCTTCGCAGCGGCCGGTAGGCGACGGCCTCCAGACCGACGGCCGCCGACCCGGACACCAGCATCGCGAACACCATCGCGATCGCCAGATACAGCACCGTCAGAGCGATGCCCTTGTTGTATGCGTTGCCCGACGGCGTGAACCCGAGAATGAAGTCGAGACAGAAGTAGGCGCCGAACATCCCGAGCATGAAGATCTCGGAGTGCGCGAAGTTGATCAGCCGCAGGACACCGAAGACCAAGGTGTAGCCGACCGCCACCAGGGCGTAGATCGCACCCCAGGACAGGCCGTCGATCGTCAACTGCCAGAAGCCGTCTCGCAGGCCTTCCAGGTTGAAGTTGATGTTGGCCGCCAGACAGGCGTACTGGTCGACGCACTGGGCGATCATCGGTGTGTGGGGCTCCTCGGCGCAGAAGGGGCTTCTAACGAAACGCGTCCGAGCCATGTGGTCTCGGACGCGTCTCGTCAGCTAGTCACTGGACTTTGTACATCCAGATCAGGGTGGTGGTGAGCTCACCCTGCGGGGTCCACTGGTAGTTGCGGGCCACGCCCTGGCCGTTGTAGTTCCGGACGTAGTCCAGCAGGGCCTGGCGGGTGATCGCGCCGGAGTCGATGCCCTTGACCAGGATGGTGCCCAGGTCGTAGCCCTCGGTGCTGTACGTGCCGGGCTCCTGGCCGAACTTCTGCGTGTACTCCTCGGCGAAGCTACCGGTCGCCGGGCCGCACGGGCAGGACAGCAGTGCGTCCTTGGACGATTCGCCGGCCTGCTTGACGAACTCCGGATCCTTGGTGCCGTCGGCGCTGACGAACGTCGCCTCGACGCCGCCGTCCTTGAGCTGCTGCACGAACGGGGCCGCTTCGGCGTAGTACCCGCTGAAGAACACCGACTGCGGGCTGACGCCCTTGACCTGGGTGACGGCGGCCGAGAAGTCCTTGTCGCCCTTCTTCACCGAGATGTTGCAACCCGCGTCCGCGACCGGCCCGAGCGTGTCGCGCACCGCCTGGGCGAGGCCCAGACCGTAGTCGGTGCTGTCGTCGACCACGCAGACCTTCTGGTGGCCCAGCGTGTTCTTCAGGTAGTTGGCGACCGACGGACCCTGCACGCCGTCGTTGGCCAGACCGCGGAAGAACGTCCGCCACCCCTTCTCCGACAGCGTGGTGTTGGTGGCCGATGCGGTGGCGGCGACCAGGCCGGCCTGGTTGAACACGTCACCGGTGGCGTTGGTCTCGCCGGAGAACGCCGGGCCGACCAGGCCGATCGTGTACTGGTCGTCGACGATCTGCGGAGCGATCGCACTGGCCTTCTGCGGGTCGCCCTCGGTGTCGAAGGTCTTGAGCTGAACCTGGCAGCCCGGGTTGGCCGCGTTGTGCTTGTCGACGGCCAACTGCACGCCGTTCTTGATGTTGATGCCCAGGGCCGCGTCCGGGCCGTTGAGCGCGCCGGCCATCGCGATCGACAGCGGCGGGCAGGTCGCCTTGCCGTCACCGGCCGGATCGGCTGGGGAGGCGCCCTCGGCCGCCTTGACCTCTGCACCGTTCTCGTCGATCTGGACCTGCTCGACGATCTTCAGATTCGTCTGCGCCGCTTCCTCTTCGGGTGTCGACTGACTGCAGCCGCCAAGGGCGAGCGCCAACAGCCCCGCGCTACCGAGAGCGAATGCGTTCCGTGCCACGCGACCGCGCACGTTTCACCTCCTGGTCGATGTTGTCATCGGCATCGACTCCCGCGGCCTTTCGGCTTGGGCGCTGACGCTTCCGGTAGAACATAGCCAACGACCGGCCGTGGTGCGTGATGTTGGAAAAGGCGTGGCGCGCCCCCGCGGGTGTGATCACGACGAACGGCGAGCGCCGAAACGCGATGTTTACCCACCGGGCTCCTCGACGGTTATCCCGCCGTCGGCTCGCTCTTCGGTGCGTCGAGCGTCTCCAGCACCACTTCGGCCACCCGCTTCATGGTGGTCCGGCGGTCCATCGCGGCCCGCTGGATCCACTTGAACGCCTCCGGCTCGGTCATGCCCTGGTTGGCCTGCAGCAGACCCTTCGCACGCTCGACGAGCTTGCGGGTCTCCAGCCGCTCGGACAGCGTCGCGACCTCCTCCTCGAGCGCGTGGATCTCGCTGAAGCGGCTGACCGCCACCTCGATCGCGGGGATGAGGTCGTTGACGTTGAACGGCTTGACCAGGTAGGCCATCGCGCCCGCGTCGCGGGCCTTCTCCACCAGCTCGCGTTGGCTGAACGCGGTCAGGATGACGATGGGGGCGATCCGCTTGCTCGCGATCTCGGATGCGGCGTCGATGCCGTCGCGGCGCGGCATCTTGACGTCCATGATGACGAGGTCGGGGTTGAGCGCTTCGGCGAGTTCGACGGCCTCTTGCCCGTCGCCGGCCTCGCCGACGATGTCGTAGCCCTCGTCGCGCAGCATCTCGGCGAGGTCCATCCGGATGAGTGCCTCGTCTTCGGCGATGAGGACGCGGCGCGGCGTCGGTGCGTCGGTCGGTGAGCCGGTCATGGAGTCATTGTGGCGGTAACCCGGGCGATCAGCGACCTCGGGGCCATCCTCTATGGTGGGAGACCGCACGCCCTCGTATCCCAACTGGCAGAGGAAACGGATTCAAAACCCGTACAGTGTGAGTTCGAATCTCACCGAGGGCACTCTCCCCCGTTGCATCGTCATCCTGAAGCCGTGAGCGCTTCGTACAACTGCGCCATCTCATCCGCCGGTCCCGACGGCACCGTGTAGTCGGTCCGGTCTTTGATCTCGTCGAGATGGGCGCGGACGTCCTCGATCGACAGATTCGGGTGGCGGTAGCCCCTGGTCCTGCCGATGAAGAACTGCGCCACGTGTCCCCCACCCACCGTGAAAATCTCCCCGTTGACCGGGCAGTCGCGGTGCGCGAGGAACGCCACCACCGGCGCCACCAGCGCGGGGTCGAGCGCGTCGAGGAACGGTGCCATCACCTCGTCGACCGCCGTGCGCTGCACCGGGTCGGTGACGTCGCTGAGCGAGTGATCGAGCATCCGGGTGGCGGCGATCGGGGCGATCGCATTCACCGTGATGTCCGTGCCGGCGCTCTCCGCGGCCAGCACGCGGGTGAACCCGATGAGTCCCGTCTTGGCCGCACCGTAGTTGGCCATCCGCTGGGCGCCGAAAATTCCTGCCGCCGAGCAGGTGTTGACGACGCGGCCGTATCCGCGCGACCGCATCACCTTCCACGCCGGCCGGGTCACGAAGAACGCGCCCTTGAGGTGGACGTCGATCAGACCTCGGAGGCGATCGTCGGTGATGTCCTCGAACGGGGCGGGGTCCACCGTTCCCGCGTTGTTGACGAGGATGTCGACTCGGCCCCAGGCGTCGAGCGCCGTGTCGATGACGGCTCGGCCCCCTTCGGGAGTTGCGACGGTGTGCGTGTCGGGGACCGCCTCGCCTCCGCGCGCGGCGATCTCCCGTGCGGCCGCCGCGGCGGGTCCCTCCCCCGATCCGTCACCGGTCACCGACCCCCCGAGATCGTTGACGACGACGCGGGCACCGCGCGCGGCCAGCAGCATCGCGTACGCCCTGCCCAGGCCCCTGCCCGCCCCCGTGACGACCGCGACCTGATCGTCGAACCGCAGATCACCCATGTCCGTGCGCCTTTCTCAGTGACTCACCCCGGCCAGACGTCTGACCGAGGTTCGAACCGCAACGGCACGACCCTCGGCAGCCGGCGCGGTGGGGTGGTCGAGATCCCGTCGACGATCAGCGCGACATAGCGCCGCCATCCGTCGCCGGGCAGATCCATCGTCCAGAGCACGCTGTTGAGCATCGCGATGATGCGCGGGAGATCATGGGCGGCAACCAGATCGGCGCGCACCAGCCCTTGCCGCTGGGCTCGCTCGGTGAGGTCGGTGAGCGTGTCGTAGAGGGGCGCGGGCACATCGTCGGTGAGGGAACCCGCCCGGCGCGCCGCGGCCAGGATGTGGTGTTCGCGCGCGCCGAGGGCGATCGCCGCTTCGATGAGCCGGGTGAGACCGCGCAGCGGATCCTTCGCGCGGCGGGCCTCGTCGATGACCGGTGTGAGATCTTCGGCGATCGCCTGCTCGAGTGCCGCCCGCACCAGGTCGCCCTTGTTGGGGAAGTGCCGGTACAAGGTGCGCTCACCGACCCCGGCGTGCCGGGCGACCACGTCGAGCGCGGCGTCGGGTCCGAGTTCGGCGTAGACCGCACGCGCGGCGCGGAGGATGCGCTCGACGTTCCGTGCGGCGTCAGCGCGTGGTCGCCGATCGTCGGGGTTCGCCATCCCCGCAGACTAACAACCGACAGTTGACTGCCAGTAATGTCGGCGGATACGGTCGGGGGTAGAACTGACAGTTGACTGCCTCTTACCCCGGACGGCCCGCCCTGAGGAGTCCCATGGCGCCGCACTCGAACGTCGACCACACGGACCTGCCCGTCATCCCCGCGCCGCGCGACCCAAGGTGTCCGCTCGCACCGCCGGACCAGTTCGGGAAGTGGCGGAAATCGACAGGCTTGCAACGGGTTTCGTGGCGCGGCGAACCGACGTGGGTGGTCAGCCGCTACCAGGACATCAGGGCCGCACTGGTGGACCCCCGGCTGAGTGCCGACACCCTGCCCGACTACTTGAAGCCGTCCACCGACAACGACAGTGCACCCGTGATCTTCCCGCGGGTCGACGACCCCGAACACAATCGGCTGCGCCGCATGATGACCAGGGATTTCACCTACCGGCGGGCCGAATCCATGCGTCCGGACATCCAGCGTCTGGTCGATGGTTTCCTCGACGACATGGAGGGCAGCGGTCCGCCGGCCGACCTGGTCCGCGCCTACGCGCTGCCGGTGCCGTCACTGGTGATCTGCCTCCTACTCGGCGTGCCCTATGCCGATCACGAGTTCTTCCAGCACCACAGCACGATCGGTTTGGACCGACTCGCCTCGGAGGAGGTCAAGGCCGCCGCGGGTGCGGCCATGTTCGAGTACATGACCGAGCTGGTCGGACGGAAGGAGCACGAGCCGGGTGACGACCTGATGAGCCGTCTGGTCGCGGAGCACGTGGTTCCCGGCCACATCACCCGGGAGACCGCGGCGGTAAACGCCATGATCCTGCTGCAGGCCGGCCATGAGACGACCGCCAGCATGGTCGCGCTCGGGACGCTGGCTCTGCTGCGGCATCCCGATCACCTGAGGCGGATCCGCGAGACCGACGACCGCGCCGTTCTCGCGCGTACCGTCGAGGAACTGATGCGCTACCTCAGCATCGTGCACAGCCTCGTCGACCGTGTCGCACTGGAGGACCTGTCGATCGGCGGGCAGCTGGTCGGCGCCGGGGAAACGTTGCTGATGAACCTGCCAGCGGGGAACTGGGATCCGCAGTTCACCGATCGCCCGGAGCTCCTCGACATCGACCGGAACACGCAGGGACACCTCGGCTTCGGATACGGCGTCCACCAGTGCATCGGCCAGAACCTCGCCCGCGTCGAACTGCAGGTGGCACTCGGCACGCTGTTTCGCCGCCTGCCCGACCTCCGGTTGGCCGTACCGTTCGAGAATCTGACGTTTCGCAACAACCAGGAGATCTACGGCATCGAGGAGCTCCCGGTGCGGTGGTGAGGGGCATGGCGCGCGTCAGTTGATCACGGGGCTTGTCGGGGTCGCCGATATACTCGTACCGCGCTGGTCGCCCGCATCGCCCTGAAACGGGCGGCAGGCGCCACGTTCGACGACCGCTCCCGCGGCCAGATCATGGCCGACACCCTCGTCGAGCGTGTCACCGGGAGTCCGGCCGAGGTGGCCTCGCCTGTGGCCGTGCACCTGGTCATGGCCGACCGCACCGCGTTCGCGGGTGACCCGGAGCCGGCCACCGTCACCGGCTACGGGCCGATTCCCGCCGAGATCGCCCGCAGGATGGTGGCCGCCGCGGTCACCGACCGCCGCTCGGCGGCCACGCTGCGCCGACTCTATCGCCGCGGCGGGGCGCTGATCGCGATGGAGTCGCGGGCGCGGCGGTTCCCGAAAGTATTGGCCGCCTTCATCGCCACCCGCGACCACACCTGCCGCACCCCGTACTGCGACGCCCCGATCCGCCACATCGACCACGCCCACCCCCACCACGACGGCGGACCCACCAGCGCCGTCAACGGCCAAGGCATGTGCGAATGCTGCAACTACGCAAAGGAGGCATCCGGCTGGCAGGTCAGCACCACCGTTGAAAGCGGTTCGCACACCACCGAATTCGTCACACCCACCGGGGCACACTACCGGTCGACCGCGCCACCCCCACCCGGCGCACCGCAGCTCACCGTCGCGACGATCGGCACCCGCGTGAGGGTCGACGTGGACGCCATGCGATGTCCCGCCGCCTGACCGGCGGCGTGTCCGGCGGCCCTCAGTCGACGAGGGCCGGTTCACCCCTGCTGCGGCGGTCCCATTCGGCCAGCACGTCGGAATCGGTCGGCTTGGACAGGAGGCTCCCGGCCAGGTAGACCAGCAGGCCCGAGCCCAGCCCCACGTAGATCGGCTCGTTGGCGTAGATGTCGCCGACGACGAACATCGTCACCAGTGTCGCCAGGGTGCCGACGGCCATGGCCGCCACCGCGCCGACGTTGGTGCCGCGCCGCCACACCAGACCACCCAGGATCGGCACCAGCAGGCCGCCGACGAGGATGTCGTAGGCGACCGTCAGCGCCGCGACCACGTCCTGCAGCACGCAGGCGATGGCCACCATGACCAGACCGAAGCCCGCCACGTACAGGCGGTTGCTGCGGATGTGGTCGTGTTCGCTGCCTCCCTCGATGTCCCGCTTGCGCAGGCGGGCCACGATGTCCTGACTGAACACCGTCGCCGTCGCGATCAGTGCGCCACTGGAGGTCGACATGACCGCGGCGAGCGCGGCGGCCAGCACCAACCCGGCCAGCAGCGGGGGCAACTGCATCTCCACGAATTCGGCGAACGCATCGTCTCGCGACTCCAGCGCGGGCAGCAGCACCTTGGCGGCCATGCCGATCACCGCCCCGGCGACGGCGTACAGCAGGCAGTACACGCCGGCCCCGGCGCCCGCCCACCGCGCCACGCCCGGGCTGCGCGCGGTGAAGACCCGCTGCCAGATGTCCTGGCCGATCAGCAGACCGAACGTGTAGATGACGAAGTAGGTGAGGATCGTGTCGCCGCCGATGGCGGTCAGCGACGTCGCGTCCGCCGGCAACTTGTCGGCCAGACCGCCCCAGCCGCCGGTCTTCGCCAGGGCCACCGGCAGCAGGATGAAGAAGATCCCGATCGTCTTGATCAGGAACTGCACGAAGTCGGTCAGCGTGATCGACCACATGCCGCCCAGCGTCGAGTAGATGATCACGACGCCGCCGCCGAGCAGGATCGCGGGTACCTTGCCGATGTCGAACAGCGCACCGAAGATCGTCGAGTAGGCAATGGTCGAGGTGACCGACAGCATCAGCGTGTAGCCCCACATGACGACGCCCGAGATGACCGATGATCCCTGCCCGTACCGCAATTCGAGCATCTGGCTGACGGTGTAGACACGCAGCCGCTGGATCCGGCCCGCGAACAGCAGGCTCAGCGCGAGGATGCCCACGCCGATCGCGATCACCAACCACATCCCGGAGATGCCGTACTGGTAGCCCAGCCCGACACCGCCGATGGTGGACGCGCCGCCGAGCACGATCGCGGCCATGGTCCCCGAATACAGCAGCGGCCCGAGCCGCCGTCCCGCCACCAGGAAGTCGGATTGCGTTGTGGCGCGGCGCTTCCCCCAGAAGCCGAAGGCGATCATGCCGATGAGGTAGACGACGACTATCGCGATGTCCATGCGGGGCTCCTAGCGGATGTCGAAATGGATGACGGTGGGGCGGTCGGCGTCGAGTGCGCGGGCGACCAGGTCGGTGAGTTCGGCGCTCGAGGAGGTGCGCGCGCCGTGCGCCCCCATGGCCACGGCCAGGGCGGCGAAATCCGGGGTGCGCAGGTCGACGCCGACGGGGGCGATGCCGCGGGCAGCCTCCTGGTCGCGGATCTCGCGGTAGCCGCCGTTGTCGACCACCACGACAGGTACGGGCAACTCGAGTTCGACCAGGGTCATCAGTTCCTGTACCGAGAACATCAGCGCGCCATCGCCGAGCACCACCGCGACCGGGTGCGCCGGCCGGCCCAGTGCGGCACCGAGAGCGGCGGGCAGCCCGTATCCGAGCGTCGCGAAGCCGGGCGAATAGCAGAAGCGGCGCGGTGCAGGCATGTCGAAGAAGTGCACCGATCCGAAGTAGGTCACCTGGGAGCTGTCCCCGGTGAGCATCCCGTCGGCCGGCAGCGCCGCGCGCACGGCCGCGTTGATCTGCGCGTACGGGCCGGCGTCGCGTGACGCTTCGTCGCGGCACGCGGTCCGCAGCGCGGCGGCGCGCGCAACGCCGTCGCGGCCACGGGCCGGCAGCGCGCTCAGCAGCGCCGCGACGGTGGCGGCGGCCTCACCGAGCAGATGGACATCGGCCGGGCTGTTCTTGTCGAGCTGCGCGGAGTCGACGTCGCAGCGGATGACGGTGCGCGCACGGATCTCCCCCTCCCACAGGTCGGAATCGCCGAGTTCGCTGCCGACCACCAGCAGCGCATCGCTGTCCGCGGCGGCTTTCTGCAGCGCCCGCAGCCGCACCGAGGCGCCCACCGACAGCGCATGCGCCTCGTCGACGACGCCCTTGCCGTTGACGGTGGTCGCGACCGGCGCACCCAGCGCCTCGGCGAGTGCGGTGACGTCATGCTGCGCGTCGACCGCGCCTCCGCCGGCGATGATCAACGGATACCGCGCTGCGGCAAGCGTTTCGGCAGCGCGTGCCACGGCGTCGGGGTCGGCGACGGGCGGCCGGACCGGCTCGGCGCGCTGCGGCCGCCCGGACCAGTCCTGCGTCAGCACGTCGACGGGGATCTCGATGTGCACCGGCCGCGGCCGCCCGCCGGCGAAACCGGCGAACGCCGCGGTGACCGCCGCGGCGGCCTCGTCGGGCGTGCGCACCCGTCGGCTCCAGGCGAGCAGCTCCCCCATCGCCGCGCTGGTGTTCTTCGCTTCGTGGAGCTGGCCGAGGTCGCGGCCCTCGGTGCCGGTCGGCATACCCGGCGACACGACGAGCATCGGCTGCGATTCCGCGTACGCGGTGGCGGCAGCGGTCATGACATTGGTGAGCCCCGGTCCGCTGGTGGTCACCACGACGCCCGGACGCCCGCTGACCCTGGCGTAGGCCTCGGCGGCGTAACCGGCGCCCTGCTCGTGACGGGGCGTGACCGTGCGGATGGCCTGGGACTGCAGGTGACGGTAGATCTCGAGGTTGTGGGTGCCCGGGATGCCGAACACGGTGTCCACCGCGTGGGCGGCCAGCGATTCGACCACCGCGGCGCCGCCGTTGCGGTGGCTCACCGGTTGCGTCCCAGCACCGAGATCAACTCGTAGGCGACGTGGGCGGCGGCGATCCCGGTGATCTCGGCGTGGTCGTAGGCGGGTGCCACCTCGACGATGTCGGCCCCGACAACGTTGACCCCGACCAGGTTCCGCAGGCAGTGCAGCAGCTCGCGGCTGGTCATCCCGCCGGCCTCGGGTGTCCCGGTCCCCGGTGCGTGCGCCGGATCGAGCACGTCGATGTCGACCGACACGTACACCGGCGCCTCGCCGATGCGGGCCCGCATCCGTTCGATCACCGCGGCAAGCCCGTCGAGCTGGAAATCGTCGGAGCCGATCACCTGGAATCCGAGCACGCGGTCGTCGGAGAGGTCGGTCGGTGCGTAGAGCGGACCGCGGATACCGACGTGCAGACAGTGCTCCGGATCGAGCAGCCCTTCCTCGCTGGCCCGCCGGAACGGCGTGCCGTGCGTGAACGGTGCGCCGAAATAGGTGTCCCATGTGTCGAGGTGGGCGTCGAAATGCAGGACTGCGATCGGCCCGTGGTCGCGGTGCAGCGAGCGCAGCAGCGGCAGCGCGATGGTGTGGTCGCCGCCCAGGGTCACCAGTTTCGTTCCGCCGTCGCGCAGTTCGTCGGAGCTGCGCTCGATGGTCGTGATGGCTTCGGCGATGTCGAACGGGTTGACCGCGATGTCCCCGGCGTCGGCGACCTGCTGGGCGGCGAACGGCTGCACGTCCAGCGGCGGGTGATAGGGCCGCAGCAGCTTCGACGAGGCGCGGATGTGACCCGGACCGAATCGGGCGCCGGGCCGGTAGGACACACCTGAATCGAACGGGATCCCGACGACCGCGACGTCGGTGCGGGTCACCTCGTCGATGCGGGGCAGGCGGGCGAACGTGGCGGGGCCCGCGTAGCGCGGCACCTTGGTGGCGTCGACGGGTCCGATGGGAGTGGTCATCCTCCCAGCGTTGTCGAGATCCACGTCACACCGACAGCGACAAACCGGCCAACCACGCCGATCACTGATGGACAATTCGTCCATGCCGACGGTGGCCGAACTCGTGACGGACCCCGACCTCGGGCTGGTGCTCGTGGCCGGCGCGCAGCATGCCGACCGCGAGGTGGACGCCGCGGCGGTCTCGGAGCTCGCACACCCGGGGTCATGGCTGCAGGGTGGCGAACTCCTCCTTACGATCGGCTTGCTGCTGCCCGACACCGTCGACGGCTGCCGCGCGTACCTGAACGAACTCGACGCGGCGGGCGTGCGGGCGGTGGGCCTCGGGCTGGGGGCCGAGCTGCCGCACCAGGACGCCCCGGCGCGGCTCGTCACCGCCGCCGACGAGATCGGCATGCCGCTGCTGACCGTGCCGGATCCGGTGCCGTTCATCGCGGTGACCAAGGCGGTGTTCGCCGCACGCGCCCGCGTCGAGCGCCAGGAACTCGAATGGGCGCTGCAGACCCAGCGCGCCTTGACCGCGGCCGCGGTGACGCCGGGCGGTCTGCAGGGAATCCTGACCGCGCACCGCGACGCCACCGGCCGCACCGGTGTGGTCGTCGATCTGCTGGGCCGGGCGCTGGCCGAATCCGGCACGGGCGCAGCATCATTGGTGGCGACGCTCGAACCGATGATGGCATCGGTTCGGGATCAGGGGTTATCCGCCGCCGCGGTGGACATCCGCGGCGGCAGGCGCAGGGAGATCCATGCCCTCGGCGCGCGACGGCTGCGCGGGTGGCTGGTGATCGACGGTCCTGCGGATTCGCCCGCCGCACAGCAGGTGTCGGGCGACCTCGTGTCGCTGCTGACACTGGAGCTCGAACGCCGCCTCGGGATGAACACCGCCCAGCGCCGCGGGCGCGCGCAGGTGCTCGACCGGCTGTCTCGAGGCATCGTCGACGACAATGTGGCCGCGCGGTGGCTGATGTCGATCGGCCTGTCCGACGCCGATGTCCGCGCCGCCGCGATCGATGCCCCGGACGACGCCGACGACCTCGCGGCCGACCTGCTCCTCACCCTGCCCGATGCGCTCGTGCGCGCGGCCGGTGAGGTGGTCGAGGTGGCCGTGCCGCTCGACACCGACCTGGCCGGGGCGCTGCGATCACTGGCGGCCGCCCGGCCCACCGGCATCGGGATGGCGGTGCGTCCCGGGGCGCTGGCCGTCTCGCTGCGGCAGGCGCGCTCGGTGCTGTCGGTCAGCCGGCGGCAGGGCAGGCACGTGCGCGCCGACGACGTCGCGAGCAGCCGCGTCCTTTTGGGCACCGCGGACACCGAATCGCTGCGCGGATACTCCGACGCGGTGCTCGGACCACTCGATGCCGCCGACCGCGCGGAGGAACTCGTGCGCACCGTATCCGGATTCCTCGAACACAACGGCCACTGGGCGGCGACCGCGGCGGCGCTGCGGGTGCACCGGCACACCGTGCGCAACCGGATCGATGCGGTCGAACGCCTCACCGGCCGCCGCATGGACGACGCGTCGGACCGCTTCGAGCTGTGGCTGGCGCTGCGCGCCCGCGAGGCCGCGCGAATGTCGGCCGAGTGAGGGGCCCGCGGCGATACGCTGCGACGGTGGCGGTAAGCGAAACCCGTCGAACAGTGTGTGTGCCGGAGGTGGCGCTCGCGCTGCAGAGCCGCATGCCCGCGCGCACCCGCCACTACGCCGAGGCCGTGGTCCGCAGACTGCGCGTGCTGACGATCGCGACGTGGATCGCGGCGATCGTCTCCGCCATCTTCGGAACCCTGCAGGTCGCGATCGGCGGCGCCGGCTGGTGGATCGGCGTGCTCAACCTGGCGTTCGCGGCGCTGTTCCTCGGCATTCCACTGCTCTACCGCTTCGGCGAGTTGATCGCGCCGCTGACGTTCTTCGTCCTCGCCTACCTGTCGGTGACGTTCATCTGCTACAACGTCGGCACCAACTCCGGTCTGCAGTTCTACTACCTCGTGGCCGCGTCGCTGGTGGTGCTCGTGCTGGGCATCGAGCGCATCGTGATGTCCGCGGTGATCGTCACGCTCGGCCTCGTGGCCTGTATCGCCATGGAACTGACGGTGCCCGACGACCGCGGCCTGCGGCCGTCATGGATGCTGACGGCCGGTTTCGTGTTGTCAGCGGTGTCCGCGACGATCATGGTGTTCGCGACGGTCTGGTACGCGCTGCGCGAGACCGACCGCGCCGAACGGGCAATGGAGGCGGAGTACCAGCGCTCGGAGAAGCTGCTGGCCAACATCCTGCCCGCCTCGGTCGCTGAACGCCTCAAGGATCCGTCGCACACGATCATCGCCGACCGGTACGACGATGCGTCGATCCTGTTCGCCGACATCGCCGGCTACACCAAGCGGGCCAGTGACACCTCGCCGACCGACCTCGTCCGATTCCTGGACCGGCTCTACACCGATCTCGACAAGCTCGTCGACCGCCACGGCCTGGAGAAGGTCAAGACCAGCGGCGACAGCTACATGGTGGTCAGCGGAGTGCCCACACCGAGGCCGGACCACGCCGAAGCGCTGGCGTGCCTGGCCCTCGACATGGCCGAGGCGGTCGCCGACCTCGAGGATCCGCTCGGGCGCGCGGTGCCGCTGCGCATCGGTCTGGCCTCGGGACCGGTGGTCGCCGGCGTGGTGGGTGCGCGCAAGTTCTTCTACGACGTGTGGGGCGACGCCGTCAACGTGGCCGCCCGCATGGAAACCACCGACGTCGAAGGACGAATCCAGGTGCCGCACAACGTGTATGAGCGCATCCGGCACTCGTTCGTGCTCGAGGAGCGCGGCGACGTCGACGTCAAGGGCAAGGGCGTGATGCACACCTGGTACCTCGTCGGCCGCCGCGACGACCGAGCGGTCCGCGACGCGGTCGAACGCCCCGTCAGCGGACGAACAGTGACATCACCAGCTGGTTGATCCGCCGGCGCGGCCAGCCGGTCAGCCCGTCGCTCGCGAGCGCGGCGCGGGCCGCGTTGCGCCCGCAGACCCCGTGCACGCCGCCGCCCGGGTGTGCGCCGGCACTGCCGAGGAACAGGCCTTCGATCGGGGTCTCGGCGCGGCCGAATCCGGGCGTCGGCCGGAAGATCAGCTGCTGCTGCAGCTGCGCGGTGCCGCCGTTGACCGCCCCGCCGACCAGGTTCGCGTCGGACGCCGTCAGCTCGGAGGGGCGCTGGATGAACTTGCCGACGACCTGATCGGTGAAGCCCGGCGCATGCTCCTCGAGCACCCGGTCGACCGCCTCGGACAGCCGGTCGGCCGATTCGTCGTCGGTGACGTCACGCGGCAGATGCGTGTATGCCCAGGCACTTTCGGTGCCCTCCGGCGAGCGCGTCGGGTCCGCGGTCGTCATCTGGCCGAACAGCATGAACGGGTGGTCCGGAACCGTGCGGGTGTTGAGGTCGGCCATCCAGCGCACCAGTCCGTCGACGTCGGCGCCGAGGTGCACCGTGCCGACCTCGTTGAGGTTCTTCGAACGCCACGGGATCGGCGCGTCCAGTGCGTAGTTGATCTTGAGGACCGGGGTGTCCCAGGTGAAGTGCTCGAGGTCGTCGAGCACGCGGGGCGGGACGGCCGAGGTGGGCAGCAGCTGGCGGTACAGCGCGGGCGCCGAGACGTCGGCCACCACGGCGCGGCGTGCCGCGATCGTGCGGCCCTCGGCGGTGCGCACACCGACGGCGCGCCCGCCGCTCACCTGGATCTCGGTGACCGGCTGGCCGCAGTGGATCTCGGCGCCCGCGGACCGGGCCCGGTTGACCAGGGCCGCGGTGAGTTGTCCTGCGCCGCCGACCGGAACGGGCCATCCGCCGTCCTGCGCCATCATGATCAGCATGAAGCCCATGACGCCGCTGCCCGGCGCGTCGACCGGCACGTCGGCGTGCAGGGCGTTGCCGAGGAGCAGCAGCCGGGCGGCGTCCCCGGCGAAGAGTTGTCTGGCCATCTCCCCGGCGGGCAGCACCAGCCGGTGCACGAGCCGGAGCGCCTCGGCGGTGCCGAGTTTTCGCAGCAGCCCGGCCGCACCGCGAACCGGCGGGAAGGGTGAGAAGAGGCTGGTCAGCAGCGGGTCCTTGACCTGCTGCCACAGGTCGAACAGACGCAGCCAGTTGTCGCCGTCGGCGGGATGGTGGCGGGCGAGTTCCTCGGCGGTGCGGGCGATGTCGCGGTAGATCACCGGCGCGTCGTCGTCGGCGGCCGACCGTGGATGGCCCACCACCGCCGGGGCGTGCGTCCACTGCAGCCCGTGGTCCTCCAGATGCAGACCGGACAGCACCGGGGACGCCACCGACAGCGGATAGAACGCGCTGTACAGGTCGCTGGTGTACCCGGGGATGCGCTCGGCGCTGCGGACGGCGCCGCCGGGCTCGGGCTGTGCCTCGAGCACCACGACGTCCCATCCGGCGTCGGCCATCAGCGCGGCGGCGACCAGGCCGTTGTGGCCGGCGCCGATGACGACCGCGTCGGCGCTAGCTGCCATCGGCGCCACGGACGTCACTGTCGTCTCGACGCTCTGCGAGGAAGGCGAGCCGCCGCAGCGTCTCGTTGTTGCGTGGCCATACCGCCGCGTCGGAGAGCCGCTCGGGCATGAGCTTGCCGATGCCGCTGATCGGGAACTCCTGCATCTGGATTCGGCATCCGTTGGGAATGTCGCTCAGCTGCAGAATGATTCGCGCGCCGCCGAACGGCCTGCCCTTGGCGTGTATCACCAGGCGCTCCGGCGGGGTGGACTCTTCGACGACGGTTTCGTCGTTGAGCAGCACCGGCCAGACGCCGATCGAGTGGTGGATGGTGGAGCCGGGTGCAGGCCATTTCGGGTCCACGGCCCGCATCCGGCTGTTGCCCACCACCCACTGCGAGTACGTCCAGCCGTCGGCGATCACATCCCACACGCGTTGGCGTGAGGCGGCGATATCTCGGGTCACAGTCACAACGGGCTTGTACCCGTCATGAGCAGGTTTAGACCTTCCGGTTCTCCGACTTGATCAACCAGGCCAGCTTCTCCAGGCCGTCGATCAGCTGATGGAGGATGTCGGCGGTGCTCGGATCCTCGGCGTCGACCGCATCGTGAACGGTGCGCATGGTGTCGACCGTGGCGGCGATCCGCACGGTGATCAGGTCGACCACCTCACCGGTGCTGCGCTCGAACGCCGGGAACTCCGGCAGGCTGGTGGTCGCCGCGACGGTGTCGGAGCGGCCGTCCGGAACCGCGTCGAGTGCCCGCATGCGCTCGGCGATCGTGTCACTGCCCTCGCGGGCGAAGTCGACCAGCTCGTCGAGCTGCAGGTGCAGATCGCGGAAGTTGGTGCCGACGACGTTCCAGTGCGCCTGCTTTCCCTGCAGGTGCAGTTCGATCAGGTCGACCAGGACCCGCTGCAGATTCGCAGCGAACTCCGGCGATGCGGTGAAACCCTGTACTTCTGCTTCGGTGCGACGTGTCGTGTTCATGACTGGTTCAACGCCTCTTAAATTGGAACCAATCCAGATTACTGAGTGATAGGCGTCACACCCTGCTGGTCCTGGGCGGCGAGTAACCGGGCGTAGCCGGCACCCATCCCCAGCAGGATCAGGCCCACCACAAGGAACACCGTGACCCGGAACATCCCGTCGAGGGTGCCGAGGTCGAACAGGAAGAGCTTCGCCATGGCCGCGGAGACCAGTGCCAGACCGGCGCCGAGGAACAGCGGACGCTGCGCTTTCGGACGACGGGCCGCGTAGCCGAAGAGCCCCGCGGCGGCGCCCATCCAGCAGACCGTCGCGGCCACATGGCCCGCGAAGAAACCGCCACCGGTGCCGCCGACGAGCACGCCCGCGGTCACCATGAACGCGGTGACGGCATATCCCGCCACCGCGGCGGTGGCGACCCACAGCGCCCGCACGGTGTCATCGGGCACCCGGCCGGTCCAACTGCGGGCGACGGCCACCGCCGCGGCGATCAGCAGCAGACTGGCGACCAGGACGGACACCGTATCCGGGCCACTGAGCGACACCGCCCGAACCAACGCGGTCGGCGGGGCGTAGGCGAGGTACAGGGCACCGCCGATCACCGCGAACCCGAGGGCCGAGCAGCGTGCGACGTCGTCGTCCCGGCCGGCCACCGCGACCACCGCGGCCATCGCGAGCAACAGCGGTGCGGCGACTTCGCCGTCGAATGCGACCGTGACCGCGATCAGCGCGCTGACCGCGGACAGCGCCGACCAGATCTGAGCGACGATGCCGGACACGGCCGGCAGCCACTGCCGGCTCAGCACGATCGCCAGCAGTGCGGCGGACAGCGCGGCGATCATCAGCGCCGCCACCACGCGGTCGGCGGTCGCCGACACACACAGCACCGGCGCCACCCCCGCCGCAGTGAGCAGCGCCAGCGCCGCCGCCCGGGCGGTGTGCGCCACCACCAGCAAGGCGCCGGCCAATGCCAACAGCGCCGCGATGCCGCAGGCCGCGGCAAGCAGCAGATCGTCCTCGCCGTCGAACGCCGTCCCGGCGAGCGCCGCCAGCAACGGGAGCGTGACGGCCGCCGTCCGGGCGGCGTGCAGCCAGATCCAGTCGCGGCCGAGTTGCACCGGCAGCGTCGCGGCGGACAGCGCGAGCATGAAGGCCACCAGCAGCAGCGTCACGCCGTCGGTGAGCAACGGGGCGAGTGCGATCAGCGGGACGAGCACCAGCAGCCCGAGGTGTTCGGAGTGCCAGCGGCGGGCCAGCGTGAGCCCGGCGCCACCGACGGCCGCGGCCAGCACCAGACCGACGGGCGCGGCGACCCATTCGTAGATGGTGGTGATCGCGATGACGTCGAAGTACGCGGCGGCGATTCCGGTCGCGGTCAACGCGATTCCGCCCACCCGGCCGTCGTCGCGGCGGTTCACGCGGCAGCCGACCGCGACGAGCCCGGCGGCCAGCAGCGCGCCGGCGCCGACGCGGATCTCCGGCCGCAGGATGCCGGCCTGTGCGGCGAGCACCAGCAGCAGCACCACGCCGATGAGAGTCACCGCGACACCGGCGACCGCGAGCACCTTGCCGATCCAGCCCTCCGAGCGCTCTCGTGGTACGCGCGGCACCGGCGGGGGCGGCGGTACGCGCGGTGGTGGCGGTGGCGGCAGCACCGGGCGGGGCGGCAGAGGTGCGGGCACCGGCCACGGCTGTGTTGCGTACTGCGGCGAGGGTTCGGGTTGTGGTGCGGGCGGACCGTCGGACAGGAGCCGGTCGAGTTGCGTGAGGTCCGAGGACACCCGGGCGAGTTGCCGGGAGATCGCCGCGAAGTCGGTGGACAGTCGCGCGATGACGGCATGGGGCGAATCGGTCATGGACTCATCGTGGCCGCGCGACACCCGGCGCGGATGAGTAGGACTACCCGACTTCGCTACTCGTCGAGCCCGTGTTCGATCGCGTAGCGCGCCAGTTCCACGCGGTTGGCCACCTGCAGCTTCCGGAAGGTCGCCTGCACATGGTTCTCGACGGTGCGGTGGCTCAGCGACAACCGGGCCGCGATCTGCTTGGCGGTCAGCCCCTTCGCGACATAGCGCAGCACCTCGGTCTCGCGCTCGGTGAGGGTGGGCACCGACGCGTCGGCGTCCGGCCGCTGCGCGATCCGGCGGTACTCCCCCAGCACCAGCCCCGCGAGCCCCGGGGTGAACACCGCGCGGCCCTCCGCGGTGGCCCGGACCGCCGCGCTCAGTTCGGCTTTCGAGGCACTCTTGACCAGATATCCGGTGGCCCCGGCCTTCACCGCCTCGAGGACGTCCTCGCGTTCGTCCGACGCCGACAACACCAGCACGCGTGACCCCGGAGAGACCGCCAAAACCTCGGCGGTCGCCCCGGCGCCGTCACCGTCGGTCAATCGCATGTCCATCACCACCACCGCAGGCTTCACGACCGCGGCCCGCCGGCGCGCCGAGGCGACACCGTCGGCGGTCGCCACCACCTCGAAGCCGTCGTCGGCGAGGTCGCGGGCCACCGCATCCCGCCAGATGGGGTGATCGTCGACCACCATCACGGTGGTCGGCTCGTCGTCAGCCACGAGCACCATTCTGGCGCGGTCGCCGCGGCACCGTCAGCTCCCATTCGGTGCCACAATCCGGTCCGGTGTGCAACTCCGCCACCCCGCCCAGAGAGTTCATCCGTCCCACAATCGATTTCGCCACTCCCATCCTGCCCTCCGCGGCCGCTTCGGCCAGCCGGCCGGGGGCGATACCCGGCCCGTCGTCGCGCACACTGACCGTCACCGCGTCGCCGAGATCCTCCACCAGCACGTAGGCCCTGGCGTCCGGACCGGCGTGGGTGGCGACGTTGTCGAGTGCGTTCACCGCCGCCGCGCACAGTTCGGCGGCGATGTCCGCGTCGAGCAACACCGGTTCGGGCGGCAGGCTGACCGAGACCCGGTCGGAGGCCCGGCGACGGAGCATGGCGCCGACGTCGGCGTGGGTACCGGCCGCATCGGGGGTGTCGGCGTCGCTGACGAGGCGCCGCAGCGCCCGCTCCTGCTCACCCGCGAGCTCGGCCAATTGCGTTGTCGGTCCGCCGATTTCGCGGCCGCGGCGCGCGACGAGCGCCAGCACCTGGATCGCGCCGTCGTGGACGTGCCGGGAGAGCCGCTCGCGTTCGTCGAGCGCGGCCGCCAACCGGGTGGCGCGTTCGAGGTCGGCGTGGGCGCGGCGGGCGGTCTGGGCGGCCATCCCCACCACCAGCCCCACCGCGAGTTCGATGACGATCGTGGCGTTGCGGAACACGTTGATGCTGACATGCCCCTTGAGGAGCGCGTAGGCCGCCATCACCACCAGCCCGGCGGCCATCCCCGCCACCGGGCCACGCACGATCGCGGCCGAGATGACGGCGTTGGTCGCCCACAGCGTCGTCGGCCACGACTGGTTGTCGGCCACCCACTGGTCGTCGGCGACCAGTGCGGTCGACAGCATCAGCACCACCACCACGGCGATCTCGGCGGCCACCCATCCGATCCGGCGCCCGAAGCCCTGCAGATAGGCGAACGCGCACGCGAAGCTCCACGCCATCAGCACCGCGAACAGCGTCCATGCGACCGCGGGCCGGTCGAGATCGCCGTTGACCGCGATCTGGAATCCCAGCGCGTACAGACAGCTCAGCAGCCGGAACACCTGCGCCGCCCGCCACAGCGGGGCGGCGGGGTCCACCCGCTGCGGCATCTACATCACCTTGGACAGGAAGGCTTTCGTGCGTTCTTGCTGCGGGTTGCTCATCATCTCGCGGGGCGGCCCGGACTCGACGATCACGCCGCCGTCCATGAAGACCAGCTTGTCGGCGACCTCCCTGGCGAACCCCATCTCGTGGGTGACCACCAGCATCGTCATCCCCTCCGACGCGAGCTTCTTCATCACCGCGAGCACCTCGCCGACCAGTTCGGGGTCCAGTGCGGAGGTGGGCTCGTCGAACAGCATCAGCTTCGGGTTCATCGCCAGCGCACGGGCGATCGCCACTCGCTGCTGCTGACCGCCGGAGAGCTGGGCCGGATAGGCGGTGGCCTTGTCCGCCAGCCCGACCAGGTCCAGCAGATCCTTCGCCCGCGCCTCGGCGTCGCCCTTCTTCACCCGTTTGACGTGCACCGGCGCCTCGACGATGTTGCCGAGGGCGGTGCGGTGCGGGAACAGGTTGAAGTGCTGGAACACCATGCCGACGTCGCGGCGCTGCTTGGCGGCCTCGCGGGGTTTGAGCTCGTGGAGTTTGCCGCCCCGTTCCCGGTAGCCGACCAGCTCGCCGTCCACGTAGAGGCGGCCCGCGTTGACCTGCTCGAGGTGGTTGATGCACCGCAAGAACGTCGACTTGCCGGAACCGGAGGGCCCGACGATGCACAGCACCTCGCCGCGGCCGACCTCCAGCGTCACGCCCTTGAGCACCTGCAGCGCGCCGAAGTTCTTGCAGACGCTCTCGGCCTTCACCATCGGCGTCGTCACGGATGTTCACCCACTCTCTGCGCCTGCGCGAGTGCCTCGAGTTGCTTGGTGGTCAGCTTGCGCGACGCGCCCCGCGAGAAGTACCGCTCGAGGTAGTACTGGCCGACCATCAGCACACTGGTGATCGCGAGGTACCAGGTGGCGGCGACCATCAGCAGCGGGATCGGCTGGAAGATCACGCCGGCGATGTCGCGGGCCCGGCCGTAGAGCTCGAGGCTGTAGGGCACCGCCGTCACCAGTGACGTGGTCTTGAGCATGCTGATGATCTCGTTGCCGGTGGGCGGGATGATGACGCGCATCGCCTGCGGAAGCACGGTGCGCCGCATCGTCATCGCCCACGACATGCCCAGGGCCGTCGAGGCTTCGGACTGCCCCTCCGGCACGGAACTGATTCCGGCACGGATGATCTCGGCCATGTACGCGGCCTCGTTGAGGCCCAGGCCGATGATCGCCAGCGTGAAGCTGATCGACAGGCCCTGCAGGTTCATCTCGAAGAACGACGGCCCGAACGGGATGCCGACCCTGATGTTCTGGTACAGCGTGGGGAAGAGCCCCCAGAAGACCAGCTGCACGTACACCGGGGTCCCGCGGAAGATCCACAGGTACACCCACGCAACGGCTTTGAACACCGGGTTCGGCGACAGCCGCATCACGGCCAGGATCACCCCGAGCACCAGCGCGAGCACCATCGAGAAGATGGTCAGCTGCAGCGTGTTCCAGGCCGCCTCGGAAATGCGTTGGTCGAAGAGGTATTTCCGGTAGGTCGACCACCCGTAGGCCTCGTTGGTCGCCGCCCCGTAGACGAACAGTGCGACCAGGACGACGATGACGACCGCCGTCACCCACCGCCAGGGATGTCGCAGCGGAACGGCATCGATGGCGGCGGGTTGGGCGCGCGGCGACGGTTCGACATCGGTCATCGTGTTGGGTCGGCTTTGCTAGTTGATCGCGCCGTTGATCACCGGCTTGTCGATCATCCCGTCCTCGACGCCCCAATTCTTCGCGATCTGCTCGTAGGCACCTGATTCGATGAGGTGCTCGAGCGCCTGCTTCAGCGACTGCGCCAGCGGCGAACCCTTCGCGACGGGCCACCCGTAGGGCGCCGCGTCGAAGATGTCGCCCGCGGCCTCGAGCTTGCCGTTGCTCTGTTTGACCGCGTACGCCGTGACCGGCGAATCGGCCGACATGGCGTCGGCCTGGCCCAGCACCACGGCGTTGGCGACCGCGTCCTGCTCATCGAACTTCACGATCTGGATGGCGGGCTTGCCGGCGTCGGTGCAGGCCTTGCTCTTGGCGGGGAGTTCCTCGGTCTCCTCGATGGTCGTCGACTGCACGGCGACCCGCTTACCGCAGGCGTTGGCCGGGTCGATACCGGCGCCCGTCTTCTGCGCCCACTGGATCCCGGCCGAGAAGTAGGTGACGAAGTCGACCGACTCCTCGCGCTCCTTGGTGTCGGTGAAGGACGACATGCCGACGTCGTAGGTGCCGCCCTGGATGGACGGGATGATCTTCTCGAAATCGGATTCGCGGTAGTCGGCCGTCACCCCCAGGGTCGAGGCGACCGCGTTCATCAGGTCGACGTCGAAACCGACGACCTTGCCACTGGGGTCCTTGAACTCGTTCGGGGCGTACGGCACGTTGACACCGACGATCAGCGAACCGCGGTCCTTGATCGGCTGCGGCAGGGTGTTGGCGATCTCGTCGACCTTCTCCGCCGTCGCCGCCGTGGTCTCCTCCGCGGGACCACTGGTGTCAGTGTTCTGCGCGCAGCCGGACAACGCCATCGCGCCGCTCACAGCAAAGATCGCCGCGAAACGCCACATCTTCCCACCTGACACTGTTGCCTCTTTCTCTTGCATCGGACCGTTCCCGGTCTCCAAACCGACGACGTTAACGATCGCCGTCGCGGCACGCACTTCCGGTAACGGAACATTAACGACCCGGCACCGACATCACAGCCGTACTGCCAAATCGGCGGCCCCGCACCCGGGTGCTATGCCACACTGCGCGCATGCAAACTACCGCTGCCCCAAGCATGTTGCGGCATCTGTGGATCTACACCGTGGTCTCCGGTGTCCTCGCGGTTCTGCTCGGCGTCCTCATCTTCCTACGCCCCGGCGCGGCCATCATCGTCACGGCCGTCTTCTTCGGCGCGTATCTGCTCGTGACCGGCGTGGCCCAGCTCGTCCTGGCCTTCAGCGTGCGGTCGTCGTTCGGCGGGCGGGCTCTGCTGTTCGTCAGCGGCGCCGCCGCGCTGGTGCTCGCCGTGCTGTGCTTCATCAACCTCAACAACTCCATCGATCTGCTGGCGATCTGGATCGGTGTCGGCTTCATCTTCCGCGGTGTGGCGACCGCGATGTCGGCGTTCAGCGACCCGAGCCTGCCCGGCCGCATCTGGGAGATCATCGTCGGCGTCATCAGCGTGATCGCCGGCATCATCATGTTCGTCGCACCGCTCGAAGGCCTGGTCGCGCTGACCCAGGTCACCGGCATCATCCTGGTGGTCATCGGGGTGACCGAGGTGATCGCCGGCATCCGGATCCGCAGGGAGTCGGCGACCGGGACCGCACGCACTGACGCCGTGACGTAACCCACGCCTTCGCCTCCGGCCGACCCGTGGCCGTACGCGCCGCCCACTACTACACTCTGTCGTAGTGCGGCGGCGCTGCCGCGGAAGTAGGGTCAGATGGACGCTTTGGACGTGTCGCGGTGGCAGTTCGGCATCACCACCGTCTACCACTTCATCTTCGTTCCGCTGACCATCGGCCTGGCCCCGCTCGTCGCGGTGATGCAGACGATGTGGGTCGTCACCGGCAACTCCAGCTGGTACCGCCTCACCCGGTTCTTCGGGAAACTCTTTCTGATCAACTTCGCCATCGGCGTCGCCACCGGCATCGTCCAGGAGTTCCAGTTCGGGATGAACTGGAGCGAGTACTCCCGCTTCGTCGGTGACGTCTTCGGCGCCCCGCTGGCGATGGAAGGCCTGGCGGCCTTCTTCTTCGAATCCACCTTCATCGGGCTGTGGATTTTCGGCTGGACCCGACTCCCCCGCCTGGTGCACCTGGGCTGCATCTGGGTCGTGGCGATCGCGGTGAACATGTCGGCGTTCTTCATCATCGCGGCGAACTCGTTCATGCAGCACCCGGTCGGCGCGCGGTTCAACCCGGAGACCGGCCGTGCCGAACTCACCAGCATCGTCGCGCTGTTCACCAACAACACCGCGATCGCCGCGTTCACCCACGCGGTGGCCGGATCCTTCCTGACCGCGGGCACGTTCGTGGCGTGTGTGTGCGCCTGGTGGATGGTGCGGTCACACCGCACCGGGCGGACGCCGGCCGACAAACACGATGCGGCCGCCCTCTACCGGCCGGCCACCATCCTCGGCTGCCTGGTCGCGATCGCCTCCGCCGGCGCGCTCTTCTACACCGGTGACGTCCAGGGCAAGCTGATGTTCGAACAGCAACCGATGAAGATGGCGTCGGCGGAATCGTTGTGCCACAGCGCAACCGACCCTGACTTCTCGGTACTGACCGTCGGCACCCACAACAACTGCGACAGCGTCGTCCACCTCATCGAAGTGCCCTACGTGCTGCCGTTCCTGGCCGAAGGCGAGTTCAGCGGCGTTCACCTCGAGGGCGTCGAAGACCTGCAGCAGCAGTACGAGCAGGACTTCGGGCCAGGCGACTACCGGCCCAACCTGTTCGTCACCTACTGGTCGTTCCGGGCGATGATCGGCTTCCTGGCGGTACCCGTACTGTTCGCGGCGGCGGCGCTGTGGCTGACCCGTCGCGGCCGCGTCGCCGATCAGCGCTGGCTGGCCCGCTTCGCGCTGGCGACACTTCCCACCCCGTTCCTGGCCAACAGCGCCGGCTGGATCTTCACCGAGATGGGCCGGCAACCCTGGGTGGTGGTGCCCAACCTCGACGGCGACCTCAGCGTGCGGCTCACCGTGGCCGAAGGCGTGTCCGGGCACTCCGTCGGCATGGTGGTGACCTCACTGGTGACGCTGACGCTGGTCTACGCCGTGCTCGCGGTGATCTGGTTCTGGCTGCTGCGGCGCTACGTCGCCCAGGGCCCCCAGGAACACGACTGCGAGCCCACGCCACCCGAGCCGCCCGGTGACGACGAGGTCGCACCGTTGTCCTTCGCGTACTGAGGTGGTGACGGCAATGGGACTGCAAGAACTCTGGTTCCTCCTGCTGGGGGCGCTGTTCCTCGGCTTCTTCGTCCTCGAGGGCTTCGACTTCGGCGTCGGGATGCTGATGAACTTCTTCGGCCGCGCCGCCCGTGACCGCGGGCCCGAGGCCGCCGAGGTCCACCGGCGCACCGCGCTGAACACGATCGGCCCGGTGTGGGACGGCAACGAGGTCTGGCTCATCACCGCGGGCGGCGCGATGTTCGCCGCGTTCCCCGACATGTACGCCAGCATGTTCTCCGGGCTCTACCTGCCGCTGTTGGCCATCCTGTTCGCGATGATCCTGCGGGTGGTGGCCATCGAATGGCGCGGCAAGATCGACGATCCCGGCTGGCGCCGCTGGGCCGACATCGGTATCGCCGTGGGGTCGTGGGTTCCCGCGGTGCTGTGGGGTGTGGCGTTCGCCGCGCTGGTGCGGGGCCTGCCCGTCGACGCCGACAAGCAGGTGCACCTGGCGATCGGCGACCTGCTCAACGGCTACACGCTGCTCGGCGGCCTGGCCACCTGTGGGTTGTTCCTGCTGCACGGCGCGGTGTTCACCGCACTGAAAACCGAAGGGGCCGTTCGCGAGGACGCGCTGCGGTTCGCCGGCGCACTCGCACTGCCTGCCACCGCGCTGGTCGCCGGGTTCGGGGTCTGGACCCAACTGTCCTACGGCAAGAGCTGGACGTGGTGGGTGCTGGCCCTCACGCTCGTCGCGCAGGTGGCCGCGGTCGTCCGGGTGTGGAGCCGCACGGGTGAGGGCTGGGCATTCGCCTACACCACCGTCGTCGTGGCCGCCGTGGTCGTGCTGCTGTTCGGTTCGCTCTATCCGCAGTTGATCCCGTCGACCCTCGATCCCGCGTGGAGCCTGACCATCCACAACGCGTCGTCGTCGCCCTACACGCTGAAAATCATGAGCTGGGCGGCGCTGATCTTCGCGCCGCTGGTGGTGGCCTACCAGGGCTGGACGTACTGGGTGTTCAGCAAACGCATTTCGGCCGAACGCATTCCGGCTCCCGTCGGACTCGAGAGGCGGCCGAGCTGAACCCCTGGCGCACGTCACCGGCGATGCGGCGCTACCTGGCCGCGTCGGTGCTGTGCGGTGTGCTGATCACCGCCGCGACCATCGCGTCGGCGGTGGTGCTCGCCCGCGTGGTCGCCGGGGTGATCACCGACCCGGCGTCGCGGTCGGTGACCGCGTGGCTTCCGATGCTGGCGCTGCTCGCCGCGCTGTGGACGCTGCGCTTCCTGGCCCAGTGGCAGCAGGGCCGGCTGTCGCAGCGAGGTGCGACCGCGGTGATCGCCGAGCTGTCCGCGCAGGTGCTGCGGGCGGTGACCGCGCTGCCGCCGCGGCGACTGGCAGCGGTGCGCGACGAGGCGGCCACGGTGATCGGCCGCGGTCTCGACGGCCTGCGGCCGTTCTTCACCGGCTATCTGCCCGCGGTGTTCCTCAGCGGGATCCTCACGCCCGCAGCGGTATTCGTGATCGCGCTGGTCGACTGGCGGTCCGCGGTCATCGTGCTGATCGCGTTGCCGCTCATCCCGATCTTCATGATCCTGATCGGTCTGGTCACCCGTGAGCGGTCGGCGGCGGCACTGGCGGCGATGACGACGCTGCAGTCCCGGCTGCTCGACCTGGTCGCCGGAATCCCGACTCTGACCGCGCTCGGCCGCGCCGCCGGTTCCGGGCAGCGCATCGCCGAACTGTCCGCCGCCCACCGCCGCTCGGCGATGGCGACGCTGCGGGTGGCGTTCCTGTCCGCGCTCGTCCTCGAACTGCTGGCCACCCTCGGCGTCGCGCTGGTGGCGGTCAGCGTCGGACTGCGGCTGGTGTTCGGGGACATGACCCTGTTCGCCGGTCTCGCCGCGCTGCTGCTGGCCCCCGAAGTGTTCTGGCCGCTGCGCCGCGTCGGCGTCGAGTTCCACGCCGCCCAGGACGGAAAGGCCGCTGCCGACCGGGCTCTGGCCCTCCTGCAGCAGGGCGCGTCGACGCCGTCGGGCACCCGAACCCTCGACGCCCGCGGTGCGGCGATCCATGTGGACAGCCTGCGAGCCGATCTGCTGCCCGGCCGTGTCACGGTGCTCACCGGTCCGAACGGCTGCGGGAAATCCACCACACTGCAGGCGATCCTCGGGCTGGCCTCCCCGCTGTCGGGGAGAGTCACCGTGGCCGGTGTGGACGTCGCGGACCTCGATCCGACCGAGTGGTGGAGGCAGCTCGCTTGGCTGCCGCACCGGCCGGTGCTCATCCCCGGCACCGTGCGCGCCAACCTCGAGCTGTTCGGGCCTCTCGTTGATCTCGAATCCGCCTGTCGCGAAAGCGGATTCGACGACGTGCTGGCAGGGCTTCCCGACGGCCTCGACACCCTGCTGGGCCGCGACGGGGTCGGATTGTCACTCGGCCAGCGGCAGCGCCTGGGACTGGCGCGGGCCTTCGGATCGGCCGCCGCGGTGCTGCTGCTCGATGAACCGACCGCCCACCTCGACGCGGCACTCGAGGCGCGCGTCCTGGCCGCGATCGCCGCGCGGGCCCGCGCCGGGGCGACCGTCCTGGTGGTCGGGCACCGTGACCCGGTGCTGTCGATCGGCGATCACGTCATCCGGATGGGGGCCGATGTCCTTGCCGACCACTGACCCGCTGCTGCGCATGACCGTGGACCTGCTGCGGCCTCGGAAGGGACGACTGCTGCTCGCCACGCTGCTGGGCGTGCTGTCGCTGGGCAGCGCGCTGGCGCTGGCCGCCATCGCCGCGTGGTTGATCACCCGCGCCTGGCAGATGCCGCCGGTACTCGACCTCAGCGTGGCTGCTGTCGCGGTGCGAGCGCTGGGCATCTCCCGCGGCGTACTCGGCTACTGCCAGCGACTGGCCGCACACGACACCGCGCTGCGGGCCGCGGGCAACGCCAGGACGGGGCTGTACCGCACCCTCGCCGCGGCGCCGCCGGAGGTGTCGATGCGGCTGCCCGGCGGCGAACTGGTCTCCCGGGTCGGGGCGTCGGTCGACGATCTCGCCGACGTCATCGTGCGCGCGGTGCTGCCGATCGCGGTGGCTGTGGTGCTGTCGGTGGCGGCGGTCGCGGTGCTCGTGGTCATCTCGCCGGCGTCCGCGGCACTGCTGGCCGGCTGCCTGATCGTCGCCGGCGTCGTCGCGCCCGCACAAGCCGCGCGGGCGGTCACCGCGGCGGAGAACGCCGCCGTGGCCCACCGCGCCGAACGCGATGTCGCGATGATGCTCGCCCTCGAGCACGCACCGGAACTTCGGGTGAGCGGCCGGCTCGACGGGGTGGTCGCCGAAGCCCAACGCCGACAGCGCGATTGGGGCGACGCGTCCGATCGCGCCGCCGCCCCCGCGGCCCTGGCCGCCGCCGTCCCCGGGGCGGCGATGGGCGCCGCCGTGCTGGGCTCCGCGGTGGCCGGCATCGCCCTGGCCGCGTCGGTGGCTCCGACGACGGTGGCGATCCTCATGCTGCTGCCGCTGTCGGCGTTCGAGGCGACCACCGCGCTGCCCGCCGCCGCGGTACAGCTCAGCCGGTCCCGCATCGCCGCCCGCCGGTTGCACGACCTCACCCGGCCCGCACCCGGCGCGCGGCCCCGCCCCGTCGTCCCGCCGATCCCCCTGAGTCCCGGTGACCGGGTGGCCGTCACCGGACCGAGCGGTTCGGGCAAAACCACGCTGCTGATGGCGATGGCCGAGCGCGCCGACGACTTCACCGGCGCCCGCGCGTTTTTCGCCGAGGACGCCCACCTGTTCGGCACCACCGTCCGGGACAACCTGCTGGTCGCCCGCGGCGACGCCACCGACGACGAGCTCCGTTCGGCCCTCGACAAGGTGGGCCTGCGCGCATGGCTCGACGGCCTGCCCGACGGGCTGTCGACGCTCCTGGTCGGCGGTGCCGCGGCGGTGTCCGCCGGCCAGCGCCGGCGGCTGCTGCTCGCCCGCGCGCTCGTCTCGGCGTTCCCCGTCGTCCTGCTCGACGAACCGACCGAGCACCTCGACGCCGACGACGCCGCGCGGCTGCTGACCGAACTGCTCACTCCCGGTGCACTTTTCCCCGCCGACCGCACCGTCGTGGTGGCCACCCACCACCTGCCCGACGATGCCGTTGCCTGTCTGCGCCTCAATCTGGCTGCCAGCAGGTAACGTCAGCACCATGACCGAGTCGGACAAGCCCGAACAGTCCCCGTCGGCACCGCCGCCGCCCCCGCCACCGCCGAATCCCGCGCAGCAGCAGTACCCGTACCCACCGCAGCAGCCCTATCAGTACGGCGCATACCCGGGCAGCTATCCACCACCGCCGCAGGGACAGTACGGCGGCTACCCGCCGGGGGGCTACCCGCCCGGCGGCTACCCGGCGCAATCCGCCCCGAAGAACGGCCTGGGCATCGCCTCGCTGATCGTCGCGATCGTCGGTCTGCTCTCGGTCTTCGGCGGCATCGTGCTGGGAGTCGTCGCGGTGATCCTCGGCGTCATCGGCCGGGGCCGGGCCAAGCGCGGCGAAGCGACCAACGGCGGCGTGGCGCTGGCCGGCATCGTGCTCGGTGTGCTCGGCGTCGTGGTCGGCATCGTCGCGATCGCCTTGACGGTGATGTTCGCCCGCGAAGTCGGGGCCGGCGATCTGTTCGACTGCCTGCAGCAGGCCGGTAACGACACCGAGGCGCAGCAGCAGTGCCAGGAGCAGTTCCAGCGCCAGATCGAAGACCAGTTCAGCGTGACGGTGACGCCCACGCGTTAGCGGCCGGGGAAGTACTTCACGATCGCGTCCGACGTGACCGTCGCGAGCAGGGCACCGGCCCGGTCGAAGAAGTGGCCGGTGCCCAGGCCGCGCGATTCGGCGGCCACCGGCGAGGACGTCGCGTACAGCACCCACTCGTCGAACTGCACCGGCCGGTGGAACCACACCGAGTGGTTCATCGTCACCGCGAAGATGCGGTCGAAACCCCATGACAGCCCGTGGGTGGTGATGATCGAGTCGAGCACGGTGGTGTCCGACGAATAGACCAGGGCCGCGGCGTGCAACACCGGATCGTCCGGCATCGGCCCCTCGGTCTTCAGCCACACCCGGTTGTGGTCGAGCCGCTCCCCCTTGTCGCGCATCACCCAGGCAGGATCGTTGGTGTAGCGCCACTCGATCGGCCGCAGTGCGTTGACGAAGTGCGGCACGGTCTCCTCGTAGCCGCGCAGCAGCTCACCGATCTTCGGCAGCTCCTCGGGCCCGGGGACCTGCGGGGCGGCGACGCCGTGCTCGAGGCCGCGGCCGCCGTTCATGTACGACACCATCGTGGTGGTCAGCAGCTCGTCGCCCTGACACACGTCGACGCGGCGGTTGGCGAACCGCCGTTCGTCGCGCAACCGGTGAACCCGGAACTCCAGATCCCGCTCCGGGTCGCCGCCTGCGATGAAATGCGCCGACAGCGCGCTGGGCGAGATGCGGTGGTCGACGGTGCGGCCGGCCGCGACGAACGCCTGCGCCATCATCTGGCCGCCGAACGTGCGGACCGGGTTCTTGCTCGGGTGCGAGCCGACGAACGTGTCGTCGTCCATGCGCCGGAGGTCCAATATGCCGAGTAGCTCCTGGAAGTCGGAGCTGGACACTGGGCCTCCTAGGCGGTCTTAGACGTCGTCCTCCCCGATCCGGTGCACGTGGATCAGATTCGTGGAGCCTACTGTGCCCGGCGGCGCGCCCGCGACGATGACCACGAGGTCACCCCGCTTGTAGCGGCCCAGCTCCAGCAGCGACTTGTCGACCTGCCGGATCATGCCGTCGGTGGTCTGGATGTGCGGCACGATGAACGTCTCGGTACCCCAGGTCAGCGCCAGCTGGCTGCGCACCTCGGGCAGCGCGGTGAACGCCAGCACCGGCAGCGGCGTGTGCAGCCGCGCGAGCCGCCGCACGGTGTCGCCGGACTGGGTGAACGCCACCAGCGCCTTGGCGTCCAATCGCTCCCCGATGTCGCGGGCGGCGTAGGAGATCACGCCGCGCTTGGTGCGCGGCACGTGGGTCAGCGGCGGGACGACGACCGAGTTCTCCTCGACGGCGGAGATGATGCGCGCCATCGTGCGCACCGCCTCCAGCGGAAACTTGCCCACCGACGTCTCACCCGAGAGCATCACGGCGTCGGCGCCGTCGAGCACCGCGTTGGCGACGTCGGACGCCTCGGCGCGGGTGGGCCGCGAGTTCTCGATCATCGACTCCAGCATCTGCGTGGCGACGATGACGGGTTTGGCGTTCTCCCTTGCCATCTGGATGGCGCGCTTCTGGACGAGCGGCACCTCCTCGAGCGGCAGTTCGACGCCCAGGTCACCGCGGGCGACCATGATCGCGTCGAACGCCAGCACGATCGCCTCGAGGTTGTCGATCGCCTCGGGCTTCTCGAGCTTGGCGATGACGGGGACCCGCCGGCCCACCCGGTCCATCACCTCGTGGACGAGTTCGATGTCGGCCGGGGACCGCACGAACGACAGCGCGATCAGGTCGACGCCCAGGCGCACCGCGAACTCGAGGTCCTCGATGTCCTTCTCCGACAGCGCAGGCGCCGACACGTTCATCCCGGGCAGCGACATGCCCTTGTTGTTGCTGACCTTGCCGCCCTCGGTGACCTCGCAGATGACGTCGGTGCCCTCGATCCCGGTGACCACCAGTGCGACGTTGCCGTCGTCGACCAGCACGCGGTCCCCCGGTGTGGCGTCCTCGGCCAAGCGCTTGTACGTCGTGGACACCCGGTCGTGGCTGCCCTCGATGTCGTCGACGGTGATCCGGATTTTCTCTCCGTTGGCCCAGACGGTCGGCCCGTCGGCGAACCGGCCCAGCCGGATCTTGGGCCCCTGCAGGTCGGCGAGGATGCCGACGGCGTGCCCGGTGTGATCGGAAGCCGCGCGGACCCGCTTGTAGTTGGCCTCGTGATCGGGGTAGTCACCGTGGCTGAAATTGAGCCGCGCGACATCCATCCCGGACTCGACCAGGGCCCGCACCGCCTCGTCGGAGGCCGTGGCGGGGCCCAGGGTGCAAACGATTTTCCCGCGTCTATTCACGTTGACTCATCGTAGTCGTTGATCGATTCAGACGACGGCCAGAGGGAGGGCACCGGGCCGCACCGGGGCGGGCAGGTCCGACTCCCCCATCAAGTAGGCGTCGACGGCGTGTGCGGCGCTGCGCCCTTCGGCGATCGCCCACACGATCAGCGAGGCGCCACGATGGGCGTCGCCGCAGACGAACACGCCCGGGGCGTCGGTCTGCCAGTCGCTGCCGCAGGGCAGCGCGCCCCGGCTGTTCAGCGTCAGCCCGAGCCCGTCGAGCAGCGGCATGTGCTCAACCCCGTCGAACCCGATGGCCAGCAGCGCCATGTCGCAGGGGATCTCCAGCGTCTCGCCGACGGGGACGATGCGGCGGCGGCCCTCGGCGTCGCGCTCGACCTTGACCTCGGCGATCTCCATTGCCCGCACGTGTCCGCGCTCGTCGCCCAGGAACCGCTGGACGGCCACCTGGTAGCGGCGGTGACCGCCCTCGGCGTGGGCCGGGGACAGCCGCGTGCGCAGCACGAGCGGCCAGGTGGGCCAGGGCGTGCGCGTGTCGTCGCGCGCCTCGGGCGGCTCCGGGTTGTAGTCGAGCTGGGTGACCGACGTCGCGCCCTGACGGTGCGCGGTGCCCAGGCAGTCGGCGCCGGTGTCACCGCCGCCGATGATCACGACGTGTTTGTCGCGGGCCGACAGCGGCGAGGGGCCGTCTCCTTCGCACTCCTTGTTGGCGGGCACGAGATGCTCCATCGCCAGGTGCACGCCGTCGAGGTCCCGGCCCTCCACGTCGTTGTCGCGGGCGCGCAGCGCGCCGACCGCCAGCACCACCGCGTCGTGCCGCTCACGCAATTGCTCGACGGTCAGGTCGACGCCGACCTCGCAGTCGGTGACGAACCGGGTGCCTTCGGCGCGCATCTGCGCCAGCCGTTGGTCGAGTGTCTTCTTCTCCAGCTTGTATTCGGGGATGCCGTACCGCATCAGCCCGCCGATGCGGTCGTCGCGTTCGAAGACGGTGACGTCGTGGCCGGCTCGGGTGAGCTGCTGGGCGGCCGCCAGCCCGGCCGGCCCCGATCCGACGACCGCGACCCGCTTGCCGGTCCTGATCGACGCCGGCTGCGGCTCGACGAGCCCCAGCGCCCACGACTGGTCGGCGATGGTGTTCTCGATGCGTTTGATCGTGACGCTGCCGCCGGTGTGGTCCTCGCTGATCGACAGCACGCAGGCGGCCTCACACGGCGCCGGGCACAACCGGCCGGTGAATTCCGGGAAGTTGTTCGTGGCGTGCAGGCGTTCACTGGCGGCGTCCCAGCGACCGCGGCGCACCAGATCGTTCCACTCGGGGATCAGGTTGCCCAGCGGACAGCCGGCGGAACCTGAGTGGCAGAACGGGATTCCGCAGTCCATGCAGCGACGCGCCTGCTGAGACACCTCGTCGGCACGCTCGGGCAGCGGCTGGCGTTCGTAGACCTCGCGCCAGTCGCCGACCCGCTCGTCGACGGGCCGCTTGGCGGCCTCGACTTTCGGGACCTTCAGGAATCCGGTGGGATCAGCCACGGCTGGCCTCCATGATCGCGGTGTCGACGTCGCGGCCCTCGGCCTTGGCCATCCGGGTGGCCTGCAGGACGCGCTGGTAGTCGGTGGGCATGACCTTGGTGAACTGGGCGCTGCGGCGCGGCCAGTCCGACAGCACCGAGGTGGCCACCGTGCTGCCGGTGTGTGCGGCGTGCCGGGTCACGACATCGTGCAACCAGACCAGATCCTCGGGTTCCAGCCGCTGCAACTCCACCATGGCGGTGTTGACCTTGGCCGGGTTGAGCCCGAGCACGTAGGCGATACCGCCGGACATCCCGGCGGCCATGTTGCGACCCGTCCGGCCGAGCACCACCACCCGGCCGCCGGTCATGTACTCGCAGGCGTGGTCGCCGACGCCCTCGACCACGGCCAGCGCCCCGGAGTTGCGCGCGCAGAACCGTTCCCCGACCTTGCCCCGCAGGAACACCTCACCCGAGGTGGCGCCGTAGAGCAGGGTGTTGCCGGCGATGACGTTGTCCTCGGGTAGGAACAGCACGTCGTCGGCGGGTTTGACGATGATCCCGCCGCCCGAAAGACCCTTGCCCACGTAATCGTTCGCATCGCCGACCAATTCGATCGTGATACCGGGCGGAAGGAACGCGCCGATCGACTGCCCCGCCGAGCCGGTGAGCGTGACACGGATGGTGTCGTCGGGCAGTCCGGCGGCGCCGTAGCGGCGGGTCACCTCTGCGCCGAGCAGGGTGCCCACCGTGCGGTTGACGTTGCGGATCGGCAATTCGAGGGTGACCGGATGAGCGTCTTCCAGCGCGCCCTCGGACAGCTGGATGAGGGTTTGATCGAGCGCCTGATCCAAGGCGTGGTACTGGTCTTTGACCTTGCGCCGCTGGGTCGTCTCGCCGTCGTGCGCGTTGGTGGGGGTGGCGAAGATCGGTGTGAGGTCGAGCCCCTTGCTCTTCCAGTGCTCCACTCCGGTTGCGGTGTCGAGCATCTCGGCGTGGCCGACGGCCTCGTCGACGCTGCGGAAACCCAGCTCGGCGAGGTGGTGGCGGATGTCCTCGGCGATGAACATGAAGAAGTTCTCGACGAACTCGGGCTTCCCGTTGAACCGGGCTCGCAACTCGGGGTTCTGGGTGGCCACGCCGACCGGGCACGTGTCGAGGTGGCAGACCCGCATCATGATGCACCCGGCGACCACCAGCGGGGCCGTGGCGAACCCGAACTCCTCTGCGCCCAGCAGCATCGCGACCATCACGTCGCGGGCAGTGCGCATCCCGCCGTCGCACTGCACGGTGATGCGGTCGCGAAGCCCGTTGAGCACCAGGGTCTGCTGGGCGTCGGCGAGGCCGATCTCCCAGGGTGCCCCGGCGTGTTTGAGGCTGGTCAACGGGGCAGCGCCGGTGCCACCGTCGTGACCGGAGATGAGCACCACGTCGGCGTGGGCCTTGGACACCCCGGCCGCGACCGTCCCCACGCCGACGCTGCTGACGAGCTTCACGTGGACGCGGGCCTGGTCGTTGGCGTTCTTCAGATCGTGGATCAGCTGCGCCAGGTCCTCGATCGAATAGATGTCGTGGTGCGGCGGCGGTGAGATCAGCCCGACCCCCGGCGTCGAATGCCGGGTCTTGGCGATGTTCGGGTACACCTTGTAGCCCGGGAGTTGGCCGCCCTCACCGGGTTTCGCGCCCTGCGCCATCTTGATCTGGATGTCGGTGGCGTTCACGAGGTAGTCGCTGGTGACACCGAACCGGCCGCTGGCGACCTGTTTGACCGCGCTGCGGCGGCTCGGGTCGTAGAGCCGGTCGACATCCTCTCCGCCCTCGCCACTGTTCGAGCGGCCGCCGAGATTGTTCATGGCGATCGCCATCGTCTCGTGGGCCTCGGCACTGATGGAGCCGTAGCTCATGGCCCCGGTGCTGAAGCGTTTGACGATCTCGGCGGCCGGTTCCACCTCGTCGAGCGGCACCGGGGGCCGTGCGCCCTTCTTGAAGTCGAACAACCCGCGCAGTGTGCCGCCGTCGCGGGAGAGCCGGTCGACCTCCTCGGAGTACTGCCGGAAGACGTCCTGGCGGCCGGTGCGCGTCGAATGCTGCAGCAGGAAGACGACTTCCGGGCTGAACAGGTGCAGCTCACCCTCGCGGCGGAACGCGTACTCCCCGCCGACCTCGAGCCGGCGGTGGACCCGCTCGGTCGGGTTCTCCGGGTACGCCCGGCGGTGGCGGAGCTTGACCTCCTCGGCGATGACGTCGAGACCGATGCCGCCCAGCTGGGTGGGCGTGCCGGTGAAGTACTCGTCGATGACGTCACGGTCGATGCCGACCGCCTCGAACGCCTGGGCGGCGGTGTACGAGGCGACGGTGGAGATACCCATCTTGCTCATCACCTTCGTCACCCCCTTGCCGAGCGCCTTGAGGTAATTGCGCACGGCGGCAGCGGTTTCGATGCCGGTTAGCTCACCCTCGCGGATCAGGTCCTCGATGGTTTCGAAGGCGAGGTACGGGTTGACCGCGGCGGCGCCGAAGCCGATCAGCATCGCGATGTGGTGCACCTCGCGGGCATCGCCGGACTCCACGACCAACGCCACCTTGGTGCGCTGCTTGGTCCGCACGAGGTGGTGGTGCACGGCGGACACGGCGAGCAGCGACGGGATCGGTGCGCGGGTGTGGTCGGAGTCGCGATCCGAGATCACCAGCGTGCGTGCGCCTTCGGTGATGGCTGCGCTTGCGCGACAGCGCAGTTCGTCGAGCGCCTCGGCCAGCCCCTCGCCACCGCGTTCGACGTCGTAGAGCCCCTTGAGCACCACCGCCCGCAGGCCCGGATGCTCACCGTCGTCGTTGATGTGGACGATCTTGTTGAGTTCGTCGTTGTCGAGCACCGGCCACTTCAGCAGGATTTGCCGACACGACGCCGCCGTCGGCTCGAGCAGGTTCTGCTCGGGACCCATGACGCGGGCCATGCTGGTGACCACCTCCTCGCGGATGGCGTCCAACGGCGGGTTGGTGACCTGGGCGAAGAGTTCGACGAAGTAGTCGTAGAGCGGCCGTGACCGTTCGGAGAGCACCGCAGTCGGTGTGTCGGTGCCCATCGACCCCAGCGGTTCGGCCCCGGAGGCCGCCATCGGCGTGATGAGGATGCGCAACTCCTCCTCGGTGTAGCCGAAGGCGATCTGGCGCCGCACCACCGATTCGTGGTTGGGCTGTACGCGGACCCGCTCGGGCAGCGTCGCGAGTTCGAGCAGCCCGGCGTGCAGCCATTCGCGGTAGGCCTCGGCCTGTGACAGCTCGAGCTTGATCTCGTCGTCGCTGACGATGCGGCCCGCGGCCGTGTCGACGAGCAGCATCTTGCCCGGCTGCAACCGGCCCTTGGCGACGATCTGCCCGGACGGCACGTCGAGCACGCCGCTCTCACTGGCGAGGATGATCCGGTCGTCGATGGTGCGCCACCACCGGCCGGGCCGTAATCCGTTGCGGTCCAACACGGCTCCGACCAGCGTGCCGTCGGTGAACGTGACGCACGCCGGGCCGTCCCACGGCTCCATCAGCGAGGCGTGGAACTGCCAGAACGCCCGCTCGTCGGCGTCCATCGAGGCGTTGTTCTCCCAGGCCTCGGGGATCATCATCAGCACCGCATGGGGGAGGCTGCGGCCGCCGAGGTGGAGCAGTTCGAGAACCTCGTCGAAGCTCGCGGAGTCCGAGGCGTCCGGTGTGCAGATCGGTGAAAGACGGCTGAGGTCGCCGGGGATGTTGGCGCTGGCCAGCATCGCCTCGCGGGCGTGCATGCGGTTGCGGTTGCCACGCACGGTGTTGATCTCGCCGTTGTGGGCGACGAACCGGAACGGGTGCGCCAGCGGCCACGACGGAAAGGTGTTGGTGGAGAAGCGGCTGTGGACGATCGCGATCGCGCTGGTGCAGCGGGCGTCACGCAGATCGCTGAAGAACAGCGGCAGCTGCACGGTGGTGAGCATGCCCTTGTAGGCGATGGTGCGGCTGGACAGCGACGGGAAGTACACGTCGGCCGACGTCTCGGCGCGTTTGCGCAGCGGGTAGACGCGCCGGTCGAGTTCGATGCCGCCCGGGCGGGCGCCGTCGACTTCCGGTGCGGCAACGAACAATTGAGCCATGTAAGGCATGACGCCGAGGGCGGTGGCGCCGACGTCGGCGCCGTCGGGGTCGACCGGGACTGACCGCCAGCCGAGTACCTCGAGGCCCTCTTCGGCGGCCACCGCGTCGATGCGCCGACAGGCCTCGGCCCGCGCGGCCGGATCCTGCGGAAGAAAACAGGTGCCTGCGGCAAACGTGTTGCAGCCGTCGGCCGTGGGCTGCGGGAGCTCGAAGTCGAGGACCTCGCGGAAGAGTTCGACGGGCAGTTGCAGCAGGATGCCAGCTCCGTCGCCGCTGTTGGTCTCGGCGCCGGCCGCGCCGCGGTGATCGAGGTGTTCGAGGGCGACGAGACCGTCGGCGACGATGGAGTGGGACCGTCTGCCCTGGATGTCGGCGATCATGGCGACGCCGCACGAGTCCTTCTCGTGCTCGGGGTCGTAGAGGCCCTGCGCGCTGGGGGTAGCCGAATAGAGCATTGAGGTGCACCTCCGCAGTACCGGAATTCGTTGCCGGGACTGCGGCGGCCCGAAGTTCAAGTGTATCAGCGCAGGTGGCCGGCTACCCGTCGAGCAAAGTCGGGACCAGCGGAAACCCGGGCAGATTACGCACGACGGTCCAACTCAGCACCGCCACCGCGAGCACCGCGATGGCAGGTACCGGCATCACGGGTTTGCGCTGTCGCCGCCGGAGCAGCGCCCAGATCGCCAGCAAAGGCAGCCCGACGAGCAGGAAGACGTTGTCGGCGACGGCCGCGGCGAGGTCGCCGTGCAGGAGGTCGTGCGTCATGCGCAGCCCGCCACACGCCGGACAGTCCCACCCCGTCAGCGCTTTGAACGGGCAGAGCGGGGCGAGGAAGCCCGGCCGGTGCGGGTCGGCGATCCCGATGTAGGCCAGCGCACCAGCGAACAGTGCGCCGGTACCCAGGGTGAGGTACAGCGGCGTGCGACTGGGTGCGGGAGCGTCAGGTTCCATCACGCAGTGGGAGACCATTCGGGTCGCGGACCTTGTCGGTGAAGATGAGGATCGCGTCGATGATGCCCCAGATGACCGCACCGATACCGCAGGTGACGAGGCCGACCACCAGCTGGGCGACGCCCAGTCCGGTCTGGCCGAGGTAGATGCGGCCGATGCCGACCAGGCCCACCAGGCCGACCAGCTGGAGAAGCCCGGCGACGAACTTCGACTTGTCCGAGTACGGCTCTCCGGTCATCGGATGCCGACCGTAGGGCGCAGACGGGTCGTAATAGGGCGGCGGGTAATTGCCGGGCGGCGGCGGATACGACGACGGTGGGAATCCGGTGCCGGCGGGCGGCGGCGGATAACTTCCCGGCGGAGGGGGCGGTGTGCCGTCAGGGGTGTTGCCGAACTGCGAGGGATCGGTCATGTGATCAGCATGCCAGACCGCCATAGCGCTCATAAGGGTGGAAAACCCGAAAAGTGTGCCGTCGCCGGCGGCGTCAGAACGGCGGAGGCTCGTCGCCGGGATCTGGTGTGGAGTTGCCGGACAGATATGCGTGCGTCTCCCGGCGCTTCTTCTGGCGCATCGCCCGGTTGTGAGCGCGCTCCTTCGCCACAACCGCGGCGCGGTTCTGCGCCCGGGTGCGGCGACGCTGGGGCATTCTGGCCTTACGGTCACCGGCGACGGTGTCGAACTTCTTGCCCGCGACCGGCGCGGTGGGTGCGCACAAGCCGGGGAACAGCAGGGCGCTGCCCGGGGTGGTGACGTACGTGTGCCCGGAGGGGCTCACCCAGATGACGGTGCCGTCGGGCAACTGCTGATCCTTCCAGCCGCCGAAGGTCTTGATCATGTGGTGCATCCGGCACAGGCACTTGAGGTTCGCCGCCTGGGTGGGCCCGCCGGAGCCGCGGGGAATCGTGTGGTCGAGGTCGGTGCGCGCGGCGGGCCGCTCGCAGCCGGGGAATCGGCACGTCAGGTCGCGGCAACGGACGTACTCGGCCAGTGCCCGGGACGGGGCGTACCGCGGTTCCGGTGGCGCGTCGGCGGGCAGGGTGAGCGGGTGCAGCGTGGAAGACCGGGCTTGCTCGGCGATGACTTCCGGAGGCAGTAGCCCGTCGGCACCGATCAGCGACCCCTCGTTGTCACTGGTCCCCTCGACGGTCGGCTGGTCGGCGATGACGTGGATGACGACCGGACCCGCGGTCAACCCGCCGGCGGCGCAATCCGGGTTGTCGCAGCGGCATGCCATCCGGTCGGCGCCGGCCACCATGGCTTCCACCGCGTCCGCGCGGCGCTGGTCTCGATTGCGGGGATCGTGCTCGCAGACGGTGGCCGCCAAGGCATTGAGCCGCTGGTCGAGGGCGTGGGCCGCGGTGGTGAACAGCGTCCCGCCGATGTCCGACAAGCCGTCGAGGCGGTCAGCGACCCAGATCTCACGCCGCTCGGCGGCTTCTTTCCGGCGGCGCACGGCGTCCGGATCCACCCGAGCGACGATCCGATCCACGCGCGCGGAGAGCTGGCCTTTGCTCAGGGCGGTCCAGCGCGACGCTGCGGCTGCGATCTGACCGTCGACTGCGGCCAGCGCGTCGGGATCGACGACGAGGTTGGTGCGGGTGACGATGGTCTGGAACATGAAGTAGTCGATGTCGCCGGCGACGAACACCGAACCGACCTGCGGCAGCCGGTCGTGCATCGCCACGGCGTGCCGCAGGTGGCTGCCGGCCAGGTCTGCGCTGATGGTCAGCGCGGCAGCTACTTCGGCGGCGACCGCGTCCACGGTGTCGCAGGCGGCGTAGGCGGCATCGCCGACCTCTCGCAGCCGCAGCCGATACAGATCGCCGATGGCAACCAGCATGCGGGCGGTCGCCTGGTTGGCCGCCTTGGCTGACCCGGCGATGCGGTCGACCAGCGACCGTGCTGCCGTCTGCGACTCTTCGAACATGCTTTCGATTGTAGAGCCGGGGTCTGACACATCGCGGTGTCGGGATCGCTACTTCCGGCGGCGCCGCAACATCTCGCGGAGCGCGCGGGTGGCGCGCTTCGGTGCGGCGAACGGTGTCGCTGGGGGTGATGTGGCTGCAGGCGTCTGATCGGGTGTTACGACGTCGGTGCCGGTTGCGTCCTGAACGCTTGCGGCCAACTCGTCGTCCGCGACGATCGGTTCGGCGGCGTCGTCGGACTCAGCCTGTCGCTGGGTGTCCGGATCCTCGAGCGCGTCGGCCTCGGCTGCGCCGACCTCGCCGGCTATGACGTCCGAGTCGGCATTCACGGGCCCGTCGTCGACGGGCTCCTCGTCGGCGAAGTGGCCTTCGGCGTCAGCGAGGGCGATGTCCTCGGCCACGGCCTCCGCCTCATCGGCCCTTTCCGCGGCCGCTTCGAGGTCCTCGCCCTGCGGCTGGTCGTCCTCCGCTACTGCGTCGGCATCCTCGTCGGCTTCCTCGTCGGCTTCCTCCGCGAGCTCGACGGCCTCCTCGTGTGCCTCGACCGCCGCCTCATGCGCCGCTTCGGCAGCCTCCTCAACGGCGACCGCGTCCTCGCCCTCAACCGCACCCGCCGTCGTCAACGGCTCACGATCAGCAGCCTCACCGGCCTCCGCGGTCACCTCGTCCGCAACGGCCTCGGCTTCCTCCGCACGCTCAACCGCCGCCTCATGCGCCTCTTCGGCAGCCTCTTCAGCGGCGACCGCCTCCTCGCCCTCAACCGCACCCGCCGTCGTCAACGGCTCACGATCAGCGGCCCCTTCGTCCGCGGTCACCTCGTCCGCAACGGCCTCGGCTTCCTCCGCCCGCTCAACCGCCGCCTCATGCGCCGCTTCGGCAGCCTCCTCAACGGCGACCGCTTCCTCGCCCTCAACCGCACCCGCCGTCGTCAACGGCTCACGATCAGCAGCCTCACCGGCCTCCGCGAACGCCACCGCCTCCGCAATGTCCTCCGACGGCGCCGACTCCACATCCTCAGCCAACGCCTCAGCCTCAGCCACCGGCTCCGCCTTGTCGTCCGCGGCCACCTCATCCGCAACGGCCTCGGCTTCCTCCGCCCGCTCAACCGCCGCCTCATGCGCCTCTTCGGCAGCCTCCTCAGCGGCGACGGCGTCCTCGCCCTCAACCGCACCTGCCGTCGTCAACGGCTCACGATCAGCAGCCCGTCGTCCGCGGTCACCTCGTCCGCAACGGCCTCGGCTTCCTCCGCCCGCTCAACCGCCGCCTCATGCGCCTCTTCGGCAGCCTCCTCAGCGGCGACGGCGTCCTCGCCCTCAACCGCACCCGCCGTCGTCAACGGCTCACGATCAGCAGCCCCGTCGTCCGCGGTCACCTCGTCCGCGACGGCCTCGGCTTCCTCCGCCCGCTCAACCGCCGCCTCATGCGCCTCTTCGGCAGCCTCCTCAACGGCGACCGCGTCCTCGCCCTCAACCGCACCCGCCGTCGTCAACGGCTCACGATCAGCGGCCTCACCGGCCTCCGCGAACGCCACCGCCTCCGCGATGTCCTCCGACGGCGCCGACTCCACGTCCTCAGCCAACGCCTCAGCCTCAGCCACCGGCGCCGCCTTGTCGTCCGCGGCCACGTCATCCGCAACGGTCTCGGCTTCCTCCGCCCGCTCAACCGCCGCCTCATGCGCCGCTTCGGCAGCCTCCTCAACGGCGACCGCGTCCTCGCCCTCAACCGCACCCGCCGTCGTCAACGGCTCACGATCAGCGGCCTCACCGGCCTCCGCGAACGCCACCGCCTCCGCAATGTCCTCCGACGGCGCCGACTCCACATCCTCAGCCAACGCCTCAGCCTCAGCCACCGGCTCCGCTTTGTCGTCCGCGGTCACCTCGTCCGCAACGGCGTCAAGATCCTCTGCGGCGACGGCATCCTCAGCATTGCCGTCGGCCTCATCATCAGGGTCGTCGTCAGGGTCTTCGTCTCCCGCGACCTTCGCCGCCACCCCGACACCCGTCGTCACCGCGACACCGGTCGCAAGCTCCTTGAGGAACTCCTCGGTCCGGGCGTCCTCCCGGCCCCCGTGCTCATAGCCTCGGGCTTCGAGACCCTCGGCCTCGGCGTCCTCCTCAGGCGCCTCCCGCAGCGTCGCCGGATCCTCCCGGCCCCGCGGCGCCGCCATCAGATAGACGACCGCGCCGATGAACACGAACATCGACGTGAACGAGTTGATCCGGATGCCCGCCAGATGCGTGGCCATGTCGGTCCGCAGCAGCTCGATCCAGAACCGGCCGAGGCAGTACCCCGCGACGTAGAGCGCGAACAGCCTGCCGTGCCCCAGTTTGAATCGCCGGTCCGCCCAGATGAGCACCGCGAACACCAGCAGATTCCACAGCAGTTCGTACAGGAAGGTGGGGTGCACGACCTCCAGCACCCGGCCCGTCGACACCCCGATCAGATCGTTTCGCTGGCCGTTGGCATCGAGGCGTTCGTAGATCTCCAGCCCCCACGGCAGCGTCGTCGGTCCGCCGTAGAGCTCCTGGTTGAAGTAGTTGCCGAGACGCCCGATCGCCTGCGCCAGGATGATGCCCGGCGCGATCGCGTCGCCGAACGCGGGTAGCGGGATGTTCCGGCGCCGGCACGCGATCCACGCCCCCACACCGCCGAGCGCCACCGCCCCCCAGATACCGAGGCCGCCCTCCCAGATTCGGAAGGCGGCGATCAGCCCCGCACCGTCGGGTCCGAAGTACGTCCGCCAGTCGGTCAAGACGTGATAGAGCCGACCGCCGATCAGGCCGAAGGGCACTGCCCACAGGGCGATGTCGTAGATGACCCCGCGCTCACCGCCGCGCGCTTCCCAGCGCCGGTCACCGAGCACCAGCGCCACGATGATGCCGGCGATGATGCACAGCGCGTACGCCCGCAACGGGAACGGGCCCAGCTGCCAGACGCCCTGCGACGGACTGGGGAGGTACGCCAGCGTGGACGTCACGCCGTCACCCTCTGGCGCACTCCCTCAGCTAGTTCCTCGGTCAGCGCCCGCACGGCAGGCAGCCCCTCCTTGAGCGCCGACACCAGCGCCGACCCGACGATCACGCCGTCGGCGTACGCGCCGATCTCGGCGGCCTGCTCGCGGGACCGCACCCCGAGGCCGACGCCGACCGGGATGTCCGACACCTCTTTCACTCGCGCGACCAGTTCGGGTGCCGCGCTCGACACGGCGTCACGCGCGCCGGTGACACCCATCGTCGACGCGGCGTACACGAAGCCGCGGGTCGCCTCGACGGTCTTGGCCAGCCGCTCGGGCGTGGACGCCGGTGCCACCAGGAAGATGCGGTCGAGATCATGGGCCTCCGAGGCGGCCATCCACTCGTCGGCCTCTTCGGGGATCAGATCGGGCGTGATCAAGCCCAACCCACCGGCGGCCGCGAGGTCCCGCGCGAATGCGTCGATCCCCCACCGCAGCACCGGATTCCAGTACGTCATGACCACGGCGCGGCCGCCGGCGTTGCTGATCGCCTCGACCGCGGCCAATGTGTCGCGCACCCGGACGCCGCCCTGCAGCGCGGCGTCCGCGGCCGCGGCGATGACTGGGCCGTCCATCCCCGGGTCGGAATACGGGATGCCCACTTCGATGACGTCGCAACCGGATTCGACCAGCGCCGTCATCGCCGAGATCGACTCCGGCACGTCGGGGAACCCGGTCGGCAGGTATCCGATCAGCGCCGCACGCTGCTCGGCGCGGCAAGCGTCGAACAAGCCACCCAACCGACTCATGAACCGCCTTTGTCCAGCAGACCGAACCATTGCGCCGCGGTCTCGACGTCTTTGTCGCCGCGCCCGGACAGATTCACCAGGATCACCGCGCCGGGCCCGAGTTCGCGGCCGAGTTTGAGCGCACCGGCCACCGCGTGCGCGGATTCGATCGCCGGGATGATGCCTTCGGTGCGGCACAGCAGCGAGAACGCGTCCATCGCTTCGGTATCGGTGATCGGCCGGTACTCGGCGCGCCCGATGTCCTTGAGCAGCGCGTGCTCGGGGCCGACCCCGGGATAGTCGAGACCGGCCGAGATGGAATGGGATTCGACGGTCTGGCCGTCCTCGTCCTGCAGCAGATACGAGAACGACCCCTGGAACGCGCCGGGTGAGCCGCCCGTGAACGTGGCGGCGTGCCTGCCGGTTTCGACGCCGTCACCCGCGGCCTCGTAGCCGACCAGCCGCACGCCGGGATCGTCGATGAACGCGTGGAAGACGCCGATCGCGTTCGATCCCCCGCCGACGCAGGCCGTCACCGCATCGGGAAGCCGGCCGGCCTGGGCCTGGATCTGCACCCGCGCTTCGAGGCCGATGATGCGCTGGAAGTCACGCACCATCAACGGGAACGGATGCGGCCCGGCCGCCGTGCCGAAGCAGTAGTAGGTCGCGTCGGCGTTGGTCACCCAGTCGCGGAACGCCTCGTTGATGGCGTCTTTGAGCGTCTTCGACCCGGCCTCGACGGAGACGACCTCGGCCCCGAGCAGACGCATACGCGCCACGTTCAGCGCCTGACGGGCCGTGTCGACCGCGCCCATGTAGATCACGCACTCCAGGCCGAGCAGCGCACACGCGGTCGCGGTCGCGACGCCGTGCTGGCCGGCGCCGGTCTCGGCGATCACCCGGGTCTTGCCCATCTGCCGGGCCAGCAGCGCCTGCCCGAGCACGTTGTTGATCTTGTGAGAACCGGTGTGGTTGAGGTCTTCTCGCTTCAGGAAGATGCGCGCGCCACCGGCGTGGTCGCTGAGCCGGGTGGCCTCGTAGAGCGGCGACGGCCGGCCGCTGTAGTGGCGCTGCAGCCGGTCGAGTTCGTCGAGGAAGGTCTGATCCCCGCGCGCCTTCTCGTAGGCGGACGTGACCTCCTCGATGACGGCCATCAGCGCCTCGGGGACCAGCCGCCCACCGTAGGGGCCGAAATGGCCGCGGGCGTCCGGGTCATGGCTGGTGGGTTCGGCGACGGCGGCGCTGGAGCGCGGCAGGTCCGAATCGATGAGCTCGGACACGCTACCGGGACGGTTTCGGGCAGGACGGGTGCGTACCGGCGGTCACCAGATCGGCCACCGCGCTGCGCGGATCACGGCTGGTGACGACACCCTCGCCGACGAGCACGGCGTCGGCGCCCGCACCGGCGTAGGCCAGCAGATCAGCGGGCCCCCGCACGCCGGATTCGGCGACGCGGATGACGTTCGACGGCAGTCCCGGGGCGATACGCGCAAAGCAGTTCCGGTCCACCTCGAGGGTCTTGAGGTTGCGGGCGTTCACCCCGATCACCCGGGCGCCCGCCTGCAGTGCGCGGTCGGCCTCGGCTTCGGTGTGCACCTCCACCAGCGCCGTCATCCCGAGCGATTCGGTGCGCTCCAGCAGCGACTCCAGCGCGGGCTGTTCGAGCGCCGCGACGATCAGCAGCAGCATGTCCGCGCCGTGGGCACGGGCCTCGTGAATCTGATACGGCCGGACGATGAAGTCCTTGCGCAGCACCGGGATGGACACCGCGGCGCGCACGGCGTCGAGGTCGTCGAGCGACCCGTTGAACCGGCGTTGCTCGGTCAGCACGCTGATCACCCGGGCGCCGCCACTCTGATAGGCCCGGGCCAGGTCCGCGGGATCACCGATCGAGGCGAGTTCACCACGTGACGGGCTGGCCCGCTTGACCTCGGCGATGACGCCGATGCCGGGTTCGCGGAGCGCGGCCATGACGTCCAGCGGTGGCCTGGCCTGCTGCGCCCGCTCCTTGACCTCGGCGAGGCTGACAACGGCTTCACGGGCGGCAACGTCGGCGCGGACTCCTTCGATGATGGAGTCGAGCACGGTCGCCGAACTCATAGCCCGTCGATCCCCCTCTGGTACGTCGCCGGCGGGTGCCGGATGGTTCTTCTCGAAGGGTAGTCGCAGTCGGGACATCGACTGTCACCGCCCCTTCGTGTCGCGGTCGGTGGGATCGTGACCCTCGTCGAGGGCGTCCCACAGCATTCTCTCCGACATCGGCTCCCCCTGTTCGTCCTGCTTCACCGCCGTGGCGCGACGCGCCGAGGGCGCCGCGTACCGGCCCGCGGCGGCGGACCCCTTCACCGCCGACCGCATCAACAGCACGGCGCCGACCAGCGCCAGGACGGCCGCGACCAGCGTCAGCACCGCGCCGGTGAAGTGGCGGGTCGTGCCGGTCAGGTCTGCGACCCGGACCTCGGCCAGGTCAGCCGCCCGCGGGGCGATGTCGACGACGACCCACAGCGTGATCGCCAGATAGGCCATCGCCGCACTGGCCGCCGCCATCAGCACCGCGAGGATCCGCAGCAGCCACCCCCGGACCGCGAGCACCGCGACCGCCGCCGCCAGCACCAGCAGCGCCAGCGGGATCAGCGCCGTCGACCACTGCGCACCGGTCAGCGTCGACGTCTTCGGCTGGCCCAGCCCGTCGAACGACTGCACGTCGACCCACGTCAGCCGCGACGCCACCCACAGCACGGCGGCGCCGAGGACGAGCAGGAGCTGGGCGATGCGGGTCATGGTTCGCTCAGCGTCTCGGCGGCGGCGATGGCGTTGAGGACGGCACGGGCCTTGTTCGCCGCCTCGGTGTACTCGTAGGGTCCGTTCGAATCGGCGACCACGCCGCCACCGGCCTGCACGTAGGCGGTGCCGTCGCGCATCAGCGCGGTGCGGATGGCGATCGCGAAATCGGCGTTGCCCGCGAAGTCGAGGTAGCCCAGCACGCCGCCGTACAGCCCGCGGCGAGTCTTCTCGACCTCCTCGATGAGCTCCATCGCGCGCACCTTGGGGGCCCCGGACAGCGTGCCGGCCGGAAAGCACGCCGTGACCGCGTCCAGCGCGGTCCTGCCCTCGGCGAGACGCCCGGTGACCGTCGACACCAGGTGCATGACGTGGCTGTAGCGCTCGATGTGGCTGTAGTCCTCGACCCGGACCGTGCCGGGCTCGCACACCCGGCCCAGGTCGTTGCGGCCCAGATCGACCAGCATCAGGTGCTCGGCGCGTTCCTTCTCGTCGGCCAGCAGCTCCTTCTCGAGCAGCACATCCTCTTCCTCGGTGTCACCGCGCCAGCGCGTCCCCGCGATCGGATGCGTCGTCGCCTTCCCGTCGGTGACGGTCACCAGGGCCTCCGGGCTGGAGCCCACCGCCGAGAAGTCAAGTCCCCCATCCTCGTCGGGCACGTTGAGCAGGTACATGTAGGGGCTGGGATTGGTGACCCGCAGCATGCGGTAGACGTCGAGCGGATCGGCGGGGGTGTCCATCTCGAACCGCTGCGACGGCACCACCTGGAAGGCCTCACCGGCCTCGATGTCACCGACGAGTTTCTCCACGATCGCCGTGTACTCCTCGACCGTGCGCTGCGCCCGGTGCGTGGGCGCGGGCCGGGAGAACGTGGCCACCGCCGACGGCAACGACTGCCCCAGCGCCCGCGTCATCACGTCGAGCCGGGCCACCGCGTCGTCGTACGCCCAGTCCACGCGCTCGTCGGTGCCGTTCCAGTTCACCGCGTTGGCGATCAGCGTGATGGTGCCCTCGTGGTGGTCGACGGCGGCGATGTCGGTGGCCAGCAACAGCAGCATGTCCGGCAGCCCGAGGTCGTCGACCGCGAGCGACGGCAGCCGCTCCAGGCGGCGCACCATGTCGTAGGCGAAGAACCCGACCAGACCGCTCGACAGCGGCGGCAGCCCCGGCAGCGGCGCGGTCTCCAGCAGTGTCAGCGTCTCCCGCAGCGCGTGCAGCGGATCGCCGCCGCTGGGCGCGTCCTTGGGCGTGACGCCCAGCCACACCGCCTCGCCGTCCCGCACCGTCAACGCCGAGGGTGCACCCGCGCCGATGAACGACCACCGCGACCACGACCGGCCGTTCTCCGCCGACTCGAGCAGGAACGTTCCCGGCCGGTTGGCGGCGAGCTTGCGGTACGCCGACAGCGGTGTCTCGCTGTCGGCGAGCACCTTGCGGGTCACCGGCACCACGCGGTGTTCGGCGGCCAGCGCCCGGAAGTCGTCGCGGGAGGTCGTGGTCGCGAGCGACGAGGGGGTGGCGGTCGTTTGCACAGCGCAATTCTCCCAGACAGGCGCGACCCGCGAAGCACGCAGGCGGCGTAGCGTGACGCCACATGAAACGTGGTGACCGCGTCGACGACTTCGAACTGCCCGACCAGACCGGCACGGTGCGAAGCCTCTCGGCGCTGCTGGCCGACGGGCCGGTGGTGTTGTTCTTCTATCCGGCGGCGATGACACCCGGCTGCACGAAGGAGGCCTGCCACTTCCGTGACCTGGCCGCGGAGTTCGCCGCCGTCGGCGCGACGCGCGTCGGGATCAGCACCGATGCGGTGGACAAACAGGCCCGCTTCGCCGACACCCAGCGCTTCGACTACCCGCTGCTCTCCGACGCCGACGGCGTCGTCGCCGAACGGTTCGGCGTCAAGCGCGGGCTGCTGGGCAGGTTCCTGCCGGTCAAGCGAACCACGTTCGTGATCGACACCGACCGCACGGTGCTCGAGGTGTTCTCCAGCGAGCTCAACATGGAAGCCCACGCGGACAGGGCGCTGGCCGTGTTGCGGCAGCGCCAGTCCGCCTGACTACTCCGGGCCGAGCAGCAGGTCGGCGTCGAAGCAGGTGTGCGCACCGGTGTGGCAGGCCGCACCGGTCTGGTCCACCTCGAGCAGGACGGTGTCACCGTCGCAGTCCAACCGCACCGAGTGCACGTACTGGGTGTGGCCCGACGTCTCGCCCTTGACCCAGTGCTCCCCGCGCGACCGCGACCAGTAGGTGGCACGGCGGGTGCGCAACGTGCGGTCGAGCGCGATGTCGTCCATCCACGCCACCATCAGCACCTGTCCGGTGCCGCGTTCCTGCGCGACCGCGGTGAACAGGCCGTTGGCGTCGCGTTTCAGCCGCGACGCGATCGAGGCATCCAAACTCATCGCACCGTGATCCCTTCGGCCGCCATCGCCGCCTTGACCTGACCGACGGTGAGTTCCTTGAAGTGAAAGACGCTGGCAGCCAACACCGCATCGGCACCGGCGTGCACCGCGGGCGCGAAGTGCTCGACCGCGCCCGCACCACCGCTGGCGATCACCGGCACGCTGACCGCGCCCCGCACCGCCCGCAACATCGGCAGGTCGAACCCGGCTTTGGTGCCGTCGAAGTCCATGGAGTTCAACAGGATCTCGCCGACGCCCAGTTCGGCTCCGCGCGCGGCCCATTCGACCGCGTCGATCCCGGTGCCGCGGCGCCCGCCGTGGGTGGTCACCTCCCAGCCGGACGGGGTGGGCGGTTCCCCCTCGGGCACCGTCCTGGCATCCACCGACAGCACGATGCACTGCGAGCCGAACTGACGTGCCAGTTCGGCGAGCAGGTCCGGACGGGCGATGGCGGCGGTGTTCACCGACACCTTGTCGGCCCCGGCCCGCAGCAACGCGTCGACGTCGGCGATCGCCCGGACCCCGCCGCCGACGGTCAGCGGGATGAAGACCTGTTCGGCGGTGCGGCGCACCACCTCGAGCATCGTCGAGCGACCGGACGACGAGGCGGTGACGTCGAGGAACGTCAGTTCGTCGGCGCCCTCCGCGTCGTAGACCGCGGCGAGTTCGACGGGATCGCCCGCGTCGCGCAGGTTCTCGAAGTTCACGCCCTTGACCACCCGGCCCGCGTCGACGTCCAGGCACGGGATCACCCGGACGGCGAGTCCTCTGTCGGCGGCCATGTCAGAACTCCTCCGGCGCGCCGACCGCAGCGACGATGTCGAGGATCTCGCCGTGCACCTGCGGTGAACCGGCCAGCACCGACTTCGACTCCGGCGTCCAGTCCGCTCCGGAGAAGTCGGTGACGACACCGCCGGCGGCCCGCACCAGCGCGACACCGGCGGCGTGGTCCCAGATGTGGTGGCCGAAACTGATCGCCCCGCCGAGCACCCCGGCGGCCGTGTAGGCGAGGTCGAGTCCGGTGGCGCCGTGCATGCGCATCCGGTTGCACTTGCGGCTCAGGTTCTCCAGCAGCGCCACCCGCCACCGCCCGGGGAACCGCCCCCGGGAGTCGATGTTGAACGTGCCGGTGCCGACCACACAGTCCGACAGCGCGCCCGCCTGCAGGCGCGGCTGCTCGATCCCGTTGAGATACAACGGCTTTCCCACTACGGCGGTGTAGCGCTGGGAGACGAACGGCAGCCAGGTCAGGCCGGCCACGGGCTCACCGTCGCGCAGCAGGCCGAGCAGGATCGCGGCGGTCGGCAGCCCGGCGGCGTAGTTGAACGTGCCGTCGATGGGGTCGAGCACCCACACCAGCGGTGAGTCGATGTCCGCACCGCCGTACTCCTCACCGTGCACCTCGATGCCGGTGGCCGCCGTCAACGCCTCGACGACCTGGCGTTCGATCTTCAGGTCGACCTCGGTGGCGAAGTCGTTGCCCTTCTTCTGCACCGCGGAGTCGGCGCGGTGTCCGCTGATGAAGGGTTCGGACGCGGCGTCGAGGATCACCGCGGCCTCGTCGACCAGACCCTGCAGGTCGGTCTCGTCCAGTGCCATCGAGGTCCTACTGCCCCACCGCGGCCAGCGCCTCGGGCAGTGTGAAACGCCCGGCGTACAACGCTTTCCCGACGATCGAACCCTCGACGCCACGACCGGTCAGCGTGCCGATCGCGCGCAGGTCGTCGAGACTGGACACCCCGCCGGAGGCGATCACCGGCGCGTCGGTGCGGTCGGCGACACGGCCGAGCAGGTCGAGGTTGGGTCCCTCGAGAGTCCCGTCCTTGGTCACGTCGGTGACCACGTAACGCGAGCATCCTTCGGAGTCCAGACGGTCGAGCACCTCCCACAGGTCCCCGCCGTCGGTCTCCCAGCCGCGGCCGCGCAGCCGGTGCTGCCCGTCGACGATCAGCACGTCGAGGCCGACGGCCACCTTGTCGCCGTACTCGGCGACGACCTTCGCGCACCACTGCGGGTTCTCCAGCGCCGCGGTGCCGATGTTCACCCGGGCGCACCCGGTCGCCAGCGCGGCCTTCAGCGAGTCGTCGTCACGGATGCCTCCGGACAGTTCGACCGCCACGTCGAGCCGACCGACGACGTCGGCGAGCAGTTCGCGGTTCGAACCGCGGCCGAACGCGGCGTCGAGGTCCACGAGGTGGATCCACTCCGCCCCGTCGCGCTGCCACCCGAGCGCGGCGTCGAGCGCCGACCCGTACTCGGTTTCGCTGCCGGCCTTGCCCTGCACGAGCCGCACGGCGCGGCCCTCGACGACGTCGACGGCGGGAAGAAGAATCAACGGCTTTTCAGACACGGGCACTCCAGACACGACGGACAACCTTAGATCAGAGCCCCTCGACCCAGTTGCGGAGCAGCGCCGCGCCTGCGTCACCGCTCTTCTCCGGGTGGAACTGGGTGGCCGAAAGCGGTCCGTCCTCGACCGCGGCGAGGAACGGCACATGGTGGGTCGCCCAGGTCAGGCGGGCCGACGGGGCACCCTCCCACTGCTGTGCGGCATAGGAGTGCACGAAGTAGAAGCGGGTGTCGGCGTCGAGGCCGCGAAACAGTGTGCTGCCCGCGGGCGCGTCGACGACGTTCCAGCCCATGTGCGGGATCACCGGGGCGTCCAGCCGCACCACCGCGCCGGGCCACTGACCGCATCCGGCGGTCTCGACCCCGAATTCGACACCGCGCGAGAACAGGATCTGCATGCCCACGCACACGCCGAGGACCGGGCGCCTCGCGGCGATCCGCTCGCTGATGATCTTCTCGCCGCCGATCTCGCGCAGTCCGGCCATGCACGCCTCGAACGCCCCGACGCCCGGCACCACCAGTCCGTCGGCGTTCAGCGCGGCATCGGCGTCGGCGGTCACCTCGACATCGGCGCCGGTCCGTTCGACGGCACGCTGCGCCGAGCGCAGATTGCCCGAACCGTAGTCGAGGACGACAACTTTCCTGCTCACAGTGAGCCTTTCGTGGACGGCACACCGGTGACGCGCGGGTCGAGTTCGACGGCCTGGCGCAGCGCGCGGGCGACGGCCTTGTACTGCGCCTCGGTGATGTGGTGCGGGTCGCGGCCGTAGAGCGTGCGGACGTGCAGCGCGATCCGGGCGTTGAACGCCAACGATTCGAAGACGTGCCGGTTGATCACCGTGTGGTAGGGCACGGTGGAACCGGCGATGGTGAACTCCACCATGGATTCCGGCTCACCGGTGTGGACGCAGTACGGCCGGCCGGAGACGTCGACGGCGGCATGCGCCAGGCATTCGTCCATCGGGATGAACGCGTCGCCGAAGCGCCGGATGCCCTTCTTGTCGCCGAGCGCCTGGCCGAGCGCCTGACCGAGCACGATCGCGGTGTCCTCGACCGTGTGGTGGCCCTCGATCTCGACGTCACCCTTGGCGTGGACGGTGAGGTCGAAGCTGGCGTGGCTGCCCAGCGAGGTGAGCATGTGGTCGAAGAACGGGACGCCGGTGTCGATGTCGACGATGCCGGTGCCGTCCAGGTCCAGGTCGACGACGATGTCGGATTCCCGGGTCTTGCGTTCGACGCGGGCGCGCCGGGTGCCGGTCAGCATGTCGGTCATGAGGCTCCTAGAGGTGCGGCGAGTTCGGTCTCGGCGAGGCGGGCGGAGGCGGTCAGCAGCGCGTCGTTCTCGTCGGCCAGCCCGGTGGTGGCGCGCAGGTACCCGGGGATACCCACGTCGCGGATGAGCACGCCCTGATCGAGGTAGCGCTGCCAGGTGGCGGGCGCATCGGCGAACTCCCCGAACAGGATGAAGTTGGCGTCGCTGGGAATCACCCGGAAACCCAACTGGCCCAACCCGTTGGCGACACGGTCGCGTTCGGCGATCAGGGTGGCGACGCTGGCCAGCGTGTCGTCGGCGTGCCGCAGCGCGGCGCGGGCGGCAGCCTGGGTCAGCGAGGACAGGTGGTATGGCAGGCGCACCAGCAGCATCGCGTCGATGACGGCCGGCGCGGCGACCAGGTAGCCGAGGCGTCCGCCGGCGAAGGCGAACGCCTTGCTCATGGTGCGGCTGACCACCAGCTTGGCCGGGTACTCGTCGATCAGCGCCACACCGCTGGGCTGGGAGGAGAATTCCCCGTAGGCCTCGTCGAGGATCACGATCCCGCTGTCCATCGCGTCGAGCAGCCGCCGCAGATCGTCGAGCGGAACGCTCTGTCCCGACGGGTTGTTCGGGCTGGTGACGAACACGAGATCGGGTCGGCGCGCGGTGATCTCACGCACCGCGGTGTCGACGTCGAGGCTGAAGTCGTCGGCGCGCACCGCCTGCAGCCACTCGGTGCGGGTCGCGTCGGAGATGATCGGGTGCATCGAATACGACGGCACGAACCCGATCGCGCTGCGCCCCGGACCGCCGAACGCCTGCAGCAGCTGCTGCAGCACTTCGTTGGAACCGTTTGCGGCCCACAGGTTCTCGACACCCAATTCGACACCGGTGCGCAGGTTGAGGTATTCGGCGAGGTCGCTGCGCAACGCGACGGCGTCACGGTCGGGGTAGCGATGCAGATCGCCCGCCACCTCGGCGACCGAGCGGGCCACGTCGTCGACCAGCGCCTGGCTCGGCGGGTGCGGGTTCTCGTTGGTGTTCAACCGCACCGGCACCTGCAGTTGCGGCGCGCCGTACGGCGATTTGCCTCGCAGATCCTCCCGCAGGGGCAGATCGTCCAGGGTGATGCGCTCCCCCACGGTCACCGTTCGAACCTCCGTCGCACCGCTTCTCCGTGTGCGGGCAGGTTCTCGGCCTGCGCCAGGGTGATGACGTATCCCGAGACGTCTTTCAGCGCCGCCTCCGTGTAGTCGACGACGTGGATACCGCGCAGGAAGGTCTGCACCGACAGGCCGCTCGAATGCCGGGCGCATCCGGCGGTCGGCAGCACGTGGTTGGAGCCTGCGCAGTAGTCCCCGAGGCTGACCGGCGCGTACGGGCCGACGAAGATCGCCCCGGCGGAGCGGATGCGGCCCGCGACCGCGGCGGCGTCGGCGGTCTGGATCTCGAGATGCTCTGCGGCGTAGGCGTTCACGACCCGCACCCCCGCGTCGAGGTCGTCGACGAGCACGATCGCCGACTGCTGACCACTCAGCGCGGTGCTGACCCGCTCGCGGTGCACCGTCGTCTCCAGTTGCCTGGCGAGTTCGCGGTCGGTGGCGTCGGCCAGATCGGTGCTGGTGGTGACCAGCACGCTGGCGGCCATCTCGTCGTGTTCGGCCTGGCTGATCAGATCGGCCGCGACGTGCACCGGGTCGGCGGTGTGATCGGCCAGCACGGCGATCTCGGTCGGCCCGGCCTCGGCGTCGATGCCCACCTGCGAACGGCAAATCCGCTTGGCGGCGGTGACGTAGATGTTGCCCGGTCCGGTGATCATGTCGACCGGGGCCAGTTCGGCGCCGTTGGTGTCGGTGCCGCCGTAGGCGAGCAGCGCGACCGCCTGGGCGCCACCGACCGCCCACACCTCGTCGACGCCGAGCAGTTCGGCGGCCGCGAGGATGGTGGGGTGCGGCAGCCCGCCGTGGTCGGCCTGCGGCGGGCTGGTGATGACCAGTGAGTCGACACCCGCGGTCTGGGCGGGCACCACGTTCATCACGACACTGGAGGGGTAGACCGCGTTGCCGCCCGGCACGTACAGGCCGACGCGTTCGACGGGCACCCAGCGTTCGGTGACGGTCGCCCCGGGGGCCAGCGTGGTCGTCGTATCGGTGCGGCGCTGGTCGGCGTGGACGGCTCGGGCCCGGTCGATTGCGACCTGCAGCGCTGCCCGGACCTCGGGGTCCAGCTCGTCCAGTGCCGCCGCCAGCCGCTCGGCCGGCACGCGGACCGCGTCGGGGCGGATACCGTCGAACGAGGCGCCGTACTCCAGGGCGGCCTCCGCGCCGCGTTCGGCGACGGCGTCGACGATCGGGCGGACCTTGGGCACGACGGCGTCGACGTCGACACCGCCGCGGGGCAGCGCCGACCGCAACTGCGCGGCCGACAACGCTTCGCCACGCAAGTCGATGCGGGCCATCGTCACCGGCGATACATTCACGCTGTCCATTGTCCCAGAGCAGGCCAAATCGTATTGGAGCCGTCGTGTCGGAGCTGCCGAAGATGTTCCCGGAGTGGCTGGATCGCCTCCAGGTCAAGTACTTCAACCCGGTCATCAGGCCGCTGGCGGGCCGCGTACCCGGGCTCGCACTGTTCAAACACACTGGTAGAAGCTCCGGACGCCGGTACGAGACGCCGGTGACGGCCTACCGCAAGGGCAACGAGGTGGCGATCGTGCTGGGCCACGGCATGACCGACTGGGCGAGGAACGCGCAAGCCGCCGGCGCCGCCGACATCAAGCTGTTCCGTGACGAAGTGCACATCGTCAACCCCCGGATCGTGCCGAACGGGCGCGACGTCGCGGCGTTACCGTCCTACGCGCGGCGCCAGGCCCGCAATCTGGCGGTGTTCGTCGCCGACGTCGGTTGACGACCCCGCCGCCTGCGGCTCGGGTTCAGCGGCACAGACCCTCGATCGTGCGATTGGCCGCATCGGCTTCCTTCAAGCGCGCCGCCTGCTGCGGCTCGGTGTTCACCGCTCCGGCGGTCGCGTTCGCGCCGATGTCCATCAAGAGGTTGCCGAACGTCCGGACGGCGTCCGCCAGCTCCGGAGCCGTCGCCGGCGCCAGGCGCGCGAGCAGGTACTGCCCACCGTCGTAGAGGGAGAGCCGGGCGTTGGCGGCGACCGCGAGGCTGCCGGCGACGTCACCTGGACCGCCCGGGGCCTGGAGATTGGTGTTCAGCGAGACGCCCGAGCGGACGGTGTTGAACGCGGTGCACACCGCGGTCTTGGCCTCCGCGCGCTGCGCGTCGGTGTACTCCCCTGCGGCGTCCGACCCTCCGCCTGCCGGTCGCAGCAACGCCCACCCGGCCAGAGCGAGCGCCGCCACAGCAATCACGGCAACGACGATGATCGGCACGCTACCTCGATCTTTCGCCGCATCCGTACGGGCGTGGCTCACCGATCGCTGGCTTTCTGAGGTTTCCGGCATGAACGTGATCCTAGCGGCGATAAAAGCGACCAGAGCCAACTCAGCGATTCCGGATCCCGATTCCGACAATTGTTTCGATTGCAACAACACTGCGATTCTGGCAAATTGATCTTGTAATTCAAGATCTGCCCCAGAAACTCGTCATAAGTTTTTTTCCTGGGGTTCTATGCGTGATCTACCGCTTTTGTTATCTTGCTCTCAGCTTGTCCGGAAAGACGAGCAAATCTGCCGGGGCGGGATCAAGATCAGGGGGTTTGTCGATTCACCGCGGGCCGCAAAGGCGCGCATTCGGGGCAGTCGGCTAGGCAATTCGGCCACTCATGTGCCCTCAGCATGTCCAAATGACAAATATGCGCAGGTTGCGACGCAATGATGCGCGGGCAACAACAGGAGATCATCCAATGAGTTCTGCAACTACACGAGGTCGGCATCGCGCAGCGACACCAGCTAAAGGCGTCGTCGTCAAGCGGGCCGCGGGCGGTGCCATGGTGGGCGCCGCGGTGACGGTCGGGTTCATCGGCCTCGGTGCGGGCACCGCGTCCGCCGACACCGCCGCCGACACCTGCGCGCTGCCGACGCCCACCCCGGATTGCGCGTCGCTGCTGGCCCTCCCCGACCTGGGTGCGCCCACGATCGGCACCGCGGCGGTGTTCGCGTTCGATCCCACCCTGGTGCTCGACAACCCGTTCTTCGGCAACCCGCTCGTGTACGTCTTCAGCGGCGGCCTGGTCGGCAACGGCTTCCTCCCGGGGATGGACGGCGGTCTGCTGATCGGTAACGGCGCCGACGGACTGCTGCCGGGCCAGGACGGCGGAAACGGCGGCCTGTTCTTCGGCAGCGGCGGCGACGGCGGCCCGGCAGTCCTCGGCGGCACCGCCGGCAACGGCGGCAATGCCGGCCTCATCGGCCGCGGTGGTGAGGGCGGCGACGCACTCCTCGCCGGCGACGGCGGCAACGGCGGCAACGGCGGCCTGCTGTTCGGCAGCGGCGGTAACGGCGGCACGAGCCTCGTCGTCGGCGATGGCGGCAACGGCGGCAATGCCGGCGGCTTCGGCAACGGCGGCCGCGGCGGCGACGCCACCCTCGGTGACGCCGGCAACGGCGGCAACGGCGGCCTGGCGGCGGGTTACGGCGGCAACGGTGGCGACTCCGCGGCAGGTGACGGCGGCAACGGCGGTAGTGCCGGTCTCGGTGTCGGCAACGGCGGTAACGGCGGCAACGGCGGCGCCGGCGGCGAGGGTGGCGACGGCGGTAACGGCGGTGCCTTCGCCGGGAACGGCGGCAACGGCGGCAACGGCGGCGACAACCCACTCGGCGACGCGGGTGACGGCGGCGACGCAGGTAGCGGCGGTTTCTTCGGCAACGGCGGCAACGGCGGCAACGGCGGCGACAGCGTCATCGGTGACGGCGGCGACGGTGGCGAGGGCGGCGACGCGACGGTCGGCAACGCCGGCAATGGCGGCGACGGCGGCGATGCGGGCCTCGATCCGCTCGGCGAGGACGGCGAGGGTGGCGCCGGCGGCGACGGCGGCGACACCGGGCTGGCCGGCAACGGCGGCAACGGCGGCGACGGCGGCGACGCTGTCGACGACGACGACGCCGGTCCCGGCGGCGAAGGCGGTTCCGGCGGCGTGGTCGGCAACGACGGCAACGACGGCGATCCCGGCGGCGCGGCCGGTGGTGTCGTCTGATCGTCCCTGACCGCACCACATGAGACGGGCGCCGACCGCACGGTCGGCGCCCGTTCTCGTGTGCGGCCTGTCAGACTCGGACTCATGGCGTGGGAACTGTGGCTGACCTTCCTCGGCGCTGCGATCATGATCAGCGTGTCGCCGGGCGCCGGTGCCGTGCAGTCGATGGCCACCGGCCTGAATCACGGTGTGCTGCGCGGTTACTGGAGCATTGTGGGCCTGGAGGTCGGCCTGATGCTTCAGCTCGCGCTCGTCGCGGTCGGGCTCGGCGCCGTGGTGACGAACTCGATCGTCGCCTTCCACGTCATCAAATGGCTCGGCGTGGCGTACCTGCTGTACCTCGCGCTGCGGCAATGGCGTACCGCGGCGGTGGATCTGCGCGAACAGGTCGGCGAGGTGGTCGACGGCGGGCGGGCGGCGCTGCTGGTGCGCGGCTTCCTGGTCAACGCCACCAACCCCAAGGGCCTCGTGTTCTTCCTCGCGGTACTGCCGCACTTCGTGGTGCCCACCGCTCCCCTGCTCCCGCAGTACCTCGCGATCGGCGCGACGATGACCGCTGTCGACCTGGTCGTAATGGGTCTCTACACTGCGATGTCGGTCCGGCTGGTGCGGTGGCTGCACACACCGCGGCAGCAGACCATCCTCAACCGGGTGTTCTCCGGGCTGTTCGCGGCGGCCGCGGTGGTGCTGTCGCTGGTGCGGCGCGGTCCCGCGACGGCTTAGACGTCGAGGCCGATGTCGAGGACGCGCACCGAGTGGGTGAGCGCCCCGACCGCGAGGTAGTCGACCCCGGTGCCCGCGTAGTCCGCGGCGGTCTCGACCGACAACCCGCCCGAGGACTCCAATTTGGTTGCCGGCGAGCGGGAGTCGCGGCGCTGCACGGCGATCTGGGTCTGCCAGACCGGGAAGTTGTCCAGCAGCACCAGCTCGACGTCCTCGGCGAGCACCTCGTCGAGCTGCTCGAGGGAGTCGACCTCCACCTCGCAGATCAGTCCGGGCGCGGCGGTGCGCACGGCCCGCAGCGCGGCGACCACGGAACCGGCCGCGGCCACGTGGTTGTCCTTGATCAGCGCCGCGTCACCAAGACCCATGCGGTGGTTCTCCCCGCCGCCCACCCGCACCGCGTACTTCTGCAGTGCCCGCAGGCCCGGCAGCGTCTTGCGGGTGTCGCGGATCTTGGCGTTCGTCCCCGCCACGGCATCGACCCACGCCGCGGTCGCGGTGGCGATCCCCGACAGATGGGAGACGAGGTTCAGCATCGTGCGCTCGGCGGTGAGCAGGCCGCGGGTGGGGGCCTCCAGGGTGAGCAGCGCCGCGCCGGGCTCGAGCCGGGTGCCGTCCTCGACCCGGTCGGTGACCCGGTAGCCGTCGGGACCGATCACCTCGTCGAGCACGAGCAGCGCCAGGTCCACGCCGGCCGCGACACCGGGTTCGCGGGTGCGCATGGCCGCGGTGGTAGCCGCCTCGGCGGGCACGGTCGCCTGCGTGGTGACGTCCGGGCCGTATCGCAGATCCTCCTCCAGTGCGCGCGCCACCACCGCGCGCGCCTCGGCGATCTCCGTCTTCGACAGTTGACTCAGCAGCACGCGCCGGCCCTCACCTTCAGTCCTACGTGTCCAGTTTCGTCGAGCTCGACCGCACCGCTGAACGCCTGCGCGGGGTCGGCGCCGGGGTGGTCGCCGCGGTGGTGACAGCCCCGCGACTCCGCACGCTGCAGCGCCGCGACGGCCACCGCCTGTGCGGTGAGCGTGAGCGCGGCGTCCTCGACGTCGGCGCGGTGACGCAGCGGGCGCGTCGTCGACGCCGCGAGCACGTCGCGCAGCCGGGTCAGCCCGTGGCGATCGCGCACCACGGAGGCGTCACGGCTCATCGCGGCCTGCACGTCCCGGCGTCCGAGCGACGCGGCGGCGAGGCGGTCGGGCGCGACGGCACGACTCGGGCCTGCGGCGACCGCGTGTTCGGCGGCGCCGCGACCCGCGCGACCGCCGACGACCAGCCCTTCCAGCAGACTGTTGGATGCCAGCCGATTGGCGCCGTGCATGCCGGTGCGGGCCACTTCCCCGGCCGCGAAGAGGCCCGGCAGCGCGGTCCGGCCGTCCACGTCGGTGACCACGCCGCCGCAGCTGTAGTGGGCGCCGGGCACCACCGGGATGGGCTGGCGCGCGGGGTCGATGCCGACCCGCCGGCAGGCGGCGGTCACGGTCGGGAAGCGGTGGGCGATGCCGCTGACGTGGCGGGCGTCGAGGTAGACGCACGGGTCACCGGTGGCCTTCAGGCGCGCGTCGATGGCGCCGGCGACCACATCGCGCGGCGCCAGGTCACCCATGGGGTGGACGCCGACGGTGATCGGCTCGCCGTGGGCGTCGACGAGTCTCGCGCCTTCCCCGCGCAGCGCCTCGCTCACCAGCGGCCGTCTGCCCCCGGTGTGCCCGTCGAACAGCATCGTCGGGTGGAACTGGACGAATTCGATGTCGGCGACCGGCACTCCGGCCCACAGCGCCAGTGCGATCCCGTCGCCAGTGGCACCCTCGGGGTTCGTGGTCGCCGCGTAGAGGTGCCCGAGGCCGCCGGTCGCGAGGATCACCGCGGGCGCGTGCACGACGCCGGGCCCGTCCTCGTTGAGCACCAGCACGCCCGTCACCGCGGTGTCGTCCCGCAACACCCGGACCGCCACGTGGTGGTGGCGGATGTCGAGCACCCGCGCCGCCTGGTCGAGCGCACGCTGCACCTCGGCGCCGGTGGCGTCGCCGCCGGCGTGGATGATCCGGCGCTGCGAGTGTCCCCCTTCGCGGGTCAGCGCCAACTGGCCGGGTGTGGCCTCGTCGAAGCAGGCGCCGTCGTGCACCAGGTCGCGCACGGCGCGGTACCCGTCGGCGACGATCGAGTGCACCGCGTCGGCGTCGCACAGCCCGCCGCCCGCGGCGAGCGTGTCGGCGACGTGGGCGTCCACCGAATCGCCGGTGCCGGGCAGCACCACCGCGATCCCACCCTGGGCGTATCCGGTGGCCGTCGCCCCGGCATGCTCGCCGGCCTTGTCGAGGACGATGACCTTGCGGCCGCGGCGGTGCGCGGCGAGCCCGGCTACCAGACCGGCGACGCCGGTGCCGATCACGACGACGTCAGCGCGCTGTTGCCAGTGCGTGGAGCCGCCGCATCCGGAGAAGCCGGTCATTCCCCGCCGCCGGGCTGCCCGATCTCGATCATTCGCGTGACGCTGCGTCGCGCCAGGCGCGCGGTCTCGGGATCGACGTGGACCTCGTCGGTGCCGTCGGTCAGGCAGCGCAGCAGGGCGGCCGGGGTGATCATCTTCATGTAGCGGCAGGACGCGCGGTCGTTGACCGCCTGGAAGTCGATCTCCGGCGCCGCGCGCCGCAACTGGTGCAGCATGCCGACCTCGGTGGCGACCAGCACCTGGCTGGCCCGGCTCTCGCGCGCGGCGTCGAGCATGCCGCCGGTCGACAGGATCTTCACCCGGTCCTCGGGGAAGGCGCCCTCGCCGGCGAGGTAGAGCGCCGAGGTGGCGCATCCGCACTCGGGATGGACGAACAGTTCGGCATCCGGATGCGCCCGGGCCTGCTCGGCCAGTTCGTCGCCGTTGATACCGGCGTGCACGTGGCACTCCCCGGCCCAGATCTGCATGTTGGTCCGACCGGTGACGCGGCGGACGTGGGCGCCGAGGAACTGGTCGGGGCAGAACAGGACCTCGCGGTCGGCGGGGATCGAGGCCACGACGTCGACGGCGTTGGACGACGTGCAGCAGATGTCGGTCTCGGCCTTCACCGCGGCGGTGGTGTTCACGTACGACACCACGACCGCGTCGGGGTACTCCGCTTTCCACTCGCGCAGTTCGTCGGCGGTGATGGAGTCGGCCAGCGAGCACCCGGCGCGGGCGTCGGGGATGAGCACGGTCTTGTCCGGCGAGAGGATCTTCGCCGTCTCGGCCATGAAGTGCACGCCGCAGAACACGATGGTGTCCTCGGGCGCCTCGGCCGCGATCCGCGACAGGGCCAGCGAGTCTCCCACGTGGTCGGCGACGTCCTGGATCGCGGGCAACTGGTAGTTGTGCGCGAGCACGGTCGCCCCGCGCTGCCGGGCCAGCCGACGGACTTCGGCGGCCCACTCCTCGGTGGGCGCGACGTCGTCGCCGAAATGTGCCTGGGACGTGTCGTCGAGCAGCGTCACGGGGGCTCCCTTGCGTCGATCTCGGTGTCGATCCGGTTTTCGACTTACAATCGAAAACATGGCTCATACTAGCACCGCGCACGAAGTGCTCGCCGTTGTGTTCCAGATTCGCGGCGTGAGCCCCGGTGGCCCGGAACACCCCGCCCTGCACGTCCTGCTGTGGCAGCGGGCCCTCGAACCGGAACGCGGCCGGTGGTCCCTTCCTGGCGGCCGACTGGGCCACGACGAAGACCTCACCACCTCGGTGCGGCGCCAATTGGCCGAGAAGGTGGATTTGCGTGAAGTGGCTCACCTCGAGCAACTCGCGGTGTTCTCCGACCCGGCCCGCGTTCCCGGTACGCGCACCATCGCGTCGACCTTCCTCGGCCTGGTGCCCTCCCCCGCCACCCCCGCGCTGCCGGCCGACACCTGCTGGCACCCGGTGTCCGAACTGCCCGAGATGGCGTTCGACCACGGTCCGATGGTCGAGCACGCCCACACCCGGCTGGCGGCCAAACTCTCGTACACCAACATCGGATTCGCGCTCACGCCAACGGAATTCGCGCTTTCGACGCTGCGGGACATCTACGGCGCGGCACTCGGGTACCAAGTGGACGCCACGAATCTGCAGCGAGTGCTCGAACGCCGCAACGTCATCACCAGGACGGGTTCCACCGCCCGCTCGGGACGGGCGGGAGGCCGGCCGCCGGCCCTGTACCGCTTCACCGAGTCGCGCTACCGGGTGACCGACGAATTCGCTGCGTTCCGCCCGCCCGGGTGAGTCGAGTGGAATCTCATAGACCTCTTAAGTAGCCTTGGCCGGATGGACTTGGGCAGCGTGGCGCGGGAGACCGGCGCCGAGTGGATCGGCCAGCCGCACCACGAGGACATCGCCCGCGGATCCCGTCCGTCGGTACCGGCCAAGGACGCCTTCTACGAACCGCCCGCCGGTTTCGAACACGCGCGGCCCGGGACGGTCCTGCGCTCCCGCGACGTCGAGCTGGCGTTCATGGGACTCGTCCCGCAGAAGTTCACCGCCACCCAGCTGCTCTACCGCACGACCGACTTCCACGGTGCGCCGCAGGCCACCGTCACCACCGTCGTCACCCCCACGGAACGCGACCCGAACAAACCCTGCCCGGTCGTGTCCTACCAGTGCGCGATCGACGCGATCGCCGGGCGGTGCTTCCCGTCCTACGCCCTGCGCCGGGGCGCCAAGGCCGTCGGCGCGCTCGCGCAGGTCGAGTTCCTGCTGATCGCCGCCGCGCTCGCCGAGGGGTGGGCCGTCTCGGTTCCCGACCACGAAGGTCCGCACGGCATCTGGGGCGCGCCCTTCGAACCCGGCTACCACGTGCTCGACGGCGTCCGGGCCGCCCTCAACTGCGACCGCCTCAACCTGTCGGCGCAGGCGCCGGTGGGGCTGTGGGGCTACTCCGGGGGCGGGCTGGCCACCGCATGGGCCGCGGAGACCTGCGCCGAGTACGCGCCCGAACTCAACGTCGTCGGTGCGGTCCTCGGCTCACCGGTGGCCGACCTGGGCAATGCGTTCCGCCGGCTCAACGGCAGCATCTTCTCGGGATTGCCCGCGATGGTGGTGGCAGCGCTGACGCACAGCTACCCCGAACTGGACCGCGTCATCCAGGAACACGCCACCGACACCGGCAAGGCGATGCTGCTGCGCATCGAGAAGATGACGACGGCACACGCCGTACTTCGGTGGATCCGCATGGACATGGGCAAGCTGGTCGACCGGCCACTCGAGGAGATCCTGCAGACCCCCGAGGTGCAGCACGTCTTCGACAGCATCAAGCTGGGCACCGCGACCCCGAACCCGCCCGTGCTGATCGTGCAGGCCGTGCACGACAAGATCGTCTCGGTCGACGACATCGACGCCCTGATCGACACCTACAGCAGCGGCGGCGCCCACGTCACCTACCACCGCGACATGTTCAGCGAGCACATGCTGCTGCATCCGATGTCGGCGCCGATGACGCTGCGGTGGCTGCGCGACCGGTTTGCCGACCGGCCGCTGAGCGAGAACCTCGTGCGCACCAAGTGGCCCACGCTGCTCAACCCGTCGACCTACCGCGGGATGCTCCGGCTCGCCGTGATCAGTGCGAAGGTGATGGCGGGCCGACGGGTTGAGCGCCGTCCGCTGTCGTTTTTCGACCGCTGAGCGGTTCGAACTCCTGCGGCGGCCAGCCGCCGAGGTCGTCGCGTGGGGCGGCCACCGCGCAGATGGCGTAGACCAGCGCGCCGATGGCGGCCGGGACGATGATCGTGCATGCGATCTGCAGCGGCGTGTGCCCGAAGAACACCGCGGGCGCCTCGATCACGTGGTGCACCCGGTTGTCCGGGGTGACCGGCGCGGCCGCCACGTCGACCGTGCCGTACTGCATCCGCACCAGCGCCGCACCCACACCCGCCGCGACTCCCGCGGCGGCGGCCGCGCCGACCGCGAGCGCGGCGACGAGGACGGGGCCACGGTGCGCGCGCCACTGCCACAGCCAGACCGCCGCGACGACGGCGACGGCCGCGAGCATCCCGACGAACAGGGCCGCCGCGGTGAAGAAGTGGTCGGCATCGCCGCCGACATACGCCCGGACCCGCTCACCGTCGCGGGTCAGCGCGACGACGCCGTGGACCGGTGGGGCGAGCACCGACCACAGTGCGCCGGTGACGGCACCGGCCAGCACCAATCCGCCGACCGTGGTCAACGCGGCCCGTCGCCGCGAAAACCGCGGTCGCGCAGGGTCCTTCACCGCGACTTCGTCCACCGAAACTTCGTTCAACGCTGCGTCTCCAGGTCCTTGGAATCGACGATCCCATGCCGGGAACACTTCGCCCACCAGCCGTCCGGGCGCACCTGCACCACCATCCGGCGGCCGCACTCGGCGCAGAACCGGGGCGGTTCCAGCCCCAGCTGGGCCGCGGTGGGAACCGTTGTCCCCGCCGCTTCACTGTTGCACACACCGGTGTAGACGTTGTAGCGGCCGGCGCTCACGGGCGCAGGCAGGTCGGCCGTCATCTACAGGGTGGCGTTGAGCGCCTTGATCGGCATCTGCAGATCGTCGAGCAGTTCGAGATCGGCTTCTGCCGGACGCCCCAGGGTGGTCAGGTAGTTGCCGACGATGACCGCGTTGATGCCGCCGAGGATGCCCTTCTTGGCGCCCAGGTCGCCGAGAGTGATCTCGCGGCCGCCCGCGAAGCGCAGCATCGTGCGGGGCAAGGCCAGGCGGAACGCGGCGACCGCCTTGAGGGCCTCGGACGCGGGCAGCACCTCGAGGTCGCCGAACGGCGTGCCCGGACGCGGGTTGAGGAAGTTGAGCGGCACCTCGTGCGGGTCGAGGTCGGCCAGGTTCGCGGCGAACTCGGCGCGCTGCTCGAGCGTCTCCCCCATCCCGAGGATGCCGCCGCAGCACACCTCCATGCCGGCTTCGCGGACCATGCGCAGGGTGTCCCAGCGCTCCTCCCAGGTGTGGGTGGTCACGACGTTGGTGAAGAACGACCGCGCGGTTTCCAGGTTGTGGTTGTAGCGGTGCACGCCCATCGCGGCCAGTCGCTCGACCTGATCGGCGGTCAGCATGCCCAGCGAGCAGGCGATCTGGATGTCGACCTCGTTGCGGATCGCCTCGATACCGGCGGCGACCTGGGCCAGCAGCCGTTCGTCGGGGCCACGCACCGCGGCGACGATGCAGAACTCGGTGGCGCCGGTCTTGGCGGTCTGCTTGGCCGCCTCGACCAGGCTGGGGATGTCAAGCCACGCGCTGCGCACCGGAGAGGCGAAAAGCCCCGACTGCGAACAGAAGTGACAGTCCTCGGGGCAGCCACCGGTCTTGAGGCTGATGATGCCCTCGACCTCGACGTCGGGACCGCACCAGGCCATGCGGACCTCGTGCGCCAGCGCGAGCAGGTCGTCGAGGCGATCGTCTGGGAGTTGCAGGACCTGCAGCGTCTGGTCCTGGTTCAGCCCCTGGCCGCGCTCGAGCACCTGTTCGCGCGCCACCGCCAGAATGTCGCTCACCGGGTTGCCTCCTCGCACCAAAGCATTGAACATGTCGGCCGAGCCGACTATTGAACACGTCGGCCGAGCCGACCATTGAACACCGTTCAGGGTTGAACGCCGTTCAGGTTAAGCTAACCGCGTGCAACTGCACAAATACGACGTGGTCGAAGCGGCGACGGCGATCCTGGACGCTTACGGGATCGCCGACCTGACGATGCGCAGGCTCGCCAAGGAGCTCAACGTCTCCCCCGGTGCCCTGTACTGGCACTTCGCCAACAAGCAGCAGCTCCTCGGCGCGATCGCGGACCGCATCCTGCAGCCCGCGCGCGACGTCCCCGCCGTCACCGACTGGCGAGAGCGGATCGTGGCGGTGTGCTCGGCGCTGCGCGATGCGCTGCTGTCGCACACCGACGGCGCCGAACTGGTGTCGGCCAGCTTCGCCGCCGGACAGTCGCAGGCCGCCGGGGACATCCTCACCGCGCTGTCCGCCGCCGCCGAAGACGCCGGGGTGCCCTCGGCCGAGGCCGAACTCGCCGCGCGCACCGTCATCTACTACGTGCTGGGCTTCACCGTCGACGAGCAGTCGAAGTTGCAGTGGGATTCGGCCGGGGTGCTCGACCCGCAGGAGTCGGTGGCGGCCATCGACCACGACCGCCGGTTCGGCTTCGGGCTGCGGCTGCTGATCGACGGCCTCGGCGTCATCTCCACCGTCAGCTGATCGGATACTCGACGCGGTCGTTGCCGTCCCAGTGCCGCAGGCCGACGATCCGGCAGCTCAGGTCGCCATTCAGGCCGCGCACCGCCATCGCGGCGGGCAGCTGTTCGGGTGGCACCCGCCGCGCCAGCGTCACGTGGGGGGTCCACTGACCGGGCGCGGTGTGCGGGAGCGGGTCGCCGTCGATGTGCGGGCGGCACACCCGGTCGACCTCCCGGTGCAGGTCGAGCAGGGGCGTCGACGGGACGAGCAGCCGAACGAGGATCAGCGTGCGGGCGCCGAAGAGCATCGGCGCTCCGATCAGTCCGTCGAACGGCAGCATCGCCAGCAGCGGACGCAGCGCGTCGTTCACCCCGTCGGCCATGCGCTCCGCCACGGTGAGCGTCACGTGCGGGCGGTTGCTGGGTGACCGGTTGGCGGCCTGGCTGCGCACTCCGGCCGCGCTGAGGTCATCCCAGATCCCGCGCACCGCCGCGTCGGTAGCGGGGTCGAAGAGCAGCTCGACCGAATGGACCATCTACCGCAGGCCCGCGAGCCAGTCCGGGTCGAAGGCGGTCGCGCTGATCCGTTCGAAGTCGACGGCGCTGACCGATCCGGCGCCGGCGGGCAGCGCGGCGCGCACCGGGGCAAGCCGTGCCAGCGCGTCGCGGTTGTCGATCTCGGCGACACCCGGCTGCGCGGGCCAGGCGCCGATCACCAGGCCGGCGCACGAAAGCCCTTGTGCAGCGAGCGATTCCAGGGTGAGTGAAGTGTGGTTGAGGGTGCCGAGCCCCGGCGCGACGACCACCAGGACCGGGGCGCCCAGCTCTGTCGCCACATCACGAAGGGTGACGCCGCCCTCGCCGATCTCGACCAGCAGCCCGCCTGCGCCCTCGACCAGCGTCAGCCGGTCCGGCGCATCCGCGCCGCGCACCAGGTCGATCAGCTCCGCTAGCGTCGGCAGGGTGGCACCGGCACGCTGCGCGGCGGCCAGTGGGGCCAGCGGATCCGGATAACGCCATCCGCGGTGCAGCGCGTCCACCCCGGCCAGCCGCCCGATCTCGCGAAGGTCGTCGTCGCCGGATTCGTCGTCCGGTCCGGTGCCGGTCTGGACGGGTTTGCAGACCGCCACCTCCATGCCGTGCAGCCGGGCGGCGCAGGCCAGCGCGGCCGTGGCGACGGTCTTGCCCACACCGGTGTCGGTTCCGGTCACCACGAGCACGCTCATCTGCGGGCCGCCGTCAGCACGTCGGTCAGCACCTGCCGGGCGGTGCCCAGGTCGTCCGCGGTCAGCGACGCCCGCGCCGTCAGGCGCAGCCGGGAGGTGCCCGCGGGCACCGTGGGGGGCCGGAAGCACCCCACCCGCAGCCCGCGGTCCAGACAGGCGGTCGCGGCGGCCAGCGCCGTCTCCGGCTCCCCCAGGATCACCGAGACGACCGCGGACTCCGGCCGCTCGGCCACACCGCACATCTGCGCCAGCGCCGCGGCGTTGTCGAGCACCGCGCGGGCGCGCCACGGTTCGTCGGTCAGCACCTCCAGCGCCGCCCTCGCCGCGCCCACCGCCGCGGGGGCCAGCCCGGTGTCGAAGATGAAGGGGCGGGCGGCGTCGATGAGGTGCTCGCGGACCGCGGCAGGCCCGAGAACCACCCCGCCCTGACTGCCCAGCGCCTTGGACAGCGTCGTGGTCATGACGACGTCCGGCGCACCGGCCAGCCCCACCTCGTCGAGCAGGCCGCGGCCACCGTCGCCGCGGACCCCGAGCCCGTGCGCCTCGTCGACGACGAGCAGCGCCCCGTACCGCCGGCACACGTCGTGCATCTCGCGCAGCGGCGCCAGCACTCCGTCGGCGGAGAACACCGAATCGGTGACCACCACGGCGCGCTGTTCGTCGCGGGAGCTCAGCGCCGCCTCGATCGCGGCGACGTCGCGGTGCGGGGTGACCACCACCCGCGAACGGGACAGCCGGGCGGCGTCCACCAGCGACGCATGGGTGAGCGCGTCGGACACCAGCAGTGCGCCCGGGCCGGACAGCGCCACCACCGCGCCGAGATTGGCGGTGTATCCGGAGGAGAACACCAGCGCGGACTCGGCGCCGGTGAACGCGGCCAGTGCCCGCTCGAAGCCCTCGTGCAGTTCGGTGTTGCCGGTCACCAGCCGCGACCCGGTCGACCCGGCGCCCCACTCACGCAGGGCCCGCACCGCGCCCTCGACCACCCGCGGGTGCGTGGAGAGTCCGAGGTAGTCGTTGGAGGCCAGGTCCACGACGGCGCCGGTGGGCGGCCTGGTCTGCAGCGACCGGCGCAGTCCGGCGGCGCGGCGTTGGTCGGCGACCTCGTCGAGCCACGCCAGCGGCGACAGACCAGCGCGCGTCACGGTTGCCTCCGATCTACTTGAACACCGTTCAGGCTAGTGCACGGACCACGCCGACCACCGCAGAGGTGATCTGGGCGATCTCTTCGGCGGTGCAGATGTAGGGCGGCATGACGTAGACGAGGTTGCGGAACGGACGCAGCCACACACCGTGGTCCAGGGCCGCGGCCGTCGCCGTCGCCATGTCCACCGGGCGCTCCAGCTCCACGACGCCGATGGCGCCGAGGACCCGCACGTCGGCCACGCCGGCCACCTCGCGCGCCGGCGCCAGCCCGTCGGCCAGACCCCGTTCGATGGCCGCGATCGTGGTGCGCCAGTCACCGGCCAGCAGCAGCTCGACCGCGGCGACCCCGACCGCGCAGGCCAGCGCGTTGGCCATGAACGTCGGCCCGTGCATGAGCGCCCCGGCCTCACCCGCGCTGATGGTGTGGGCGATCTGCGTGGTGCACAACGTCGCGGCGAGCGTCAGGTAGCCGCCGGTGAGGCCCTTGCCGACGCACATGATGTCGGGGCTGACCCTGACGTGGTCGGCGGCGAACAACTCGCCGGTGCGGCCGAATCCGGTGGCGATCTCGTCGAAGATCAACAACACGCCGTGGCGGTCGCACAGCGCGCGCAGGTCGGTCAGGTAACGGGGATCGTGGAACCGCATCCCGCCGGCGCCCTGGACCACCGGTTCGACGATCACCGCGGCCACGTCGTCGGCGTGCTCGGCGAGTTGTCGCTCGAACGCCGCCACATACTCCGGCTCGTAGGCGCCGGGCACGGGCGGGGCGAACACCTGACGGGTCAGGATGTCGGTCCACAGCTCGTGCATGCCGCCGTCGGGGTCGCACACGCTCATCGGGGTGAAGGTGTCGCCGTGATAGCCCCCGCGCCACGTCATCAGCCGGGTCTTGCCCGGCCGGCCCGCCGCGCGCCAGTACTGCAGCGCCATCTTCACCGCGACCTCGACCGAGACCGATCCGGAGTCGGAGAAGAACACGGTCTCCAGACCCGCCGGGGTGATCTCCACCAGCAGCTGCGCCAGCCGGGCGGCCGGTTCGTGGGTCAGACCGCCGAACATGACGTGGTTCATCGTGGCCAGCTGCTCGGTGATGGCCGCGTCGAGCACCGGGTGGCCGTGGCCGTGGATCGCCGTCCACCACGAACTCATCGCGTCGATGACGTCGAGCGTCTCACCGCCGGCCGGGTCGGCGGGGTCGGCGATGGTGATCCACGCACCCTTGGCGGCCAGCGCCACCACCGGTGGCAGGGCGTCGGCGCCGATGGTGCTGTAGGGGTGCCAGACGTGCGCGGCATCCACGGCGCTGATCTGGGCAGGGGTCAACGCGGGCACGGAGATCGACACTAACCTCTTCGCTCGCCGCGGCGGCCAGACCATGCGCGGCATGAGGTGCCCGCAGAAATTCGGTAAATTAGCCGCCGACCATGATGACCCTCGCCCCCCACCGGCCGGCGGCTGGCTCCGACCCGGGTACCGTCCGGCCCTCCGCGACGGGAATCCGGAGTTCGGGCTTCTACCGGCACGATCTGGACGGACTGCGGGGCATCGCGATCGCGCTGGTCGCGGTCTTCCACGTGTGGTTCGGCAAGGTCTCCGGCGGTGTGGACGTCTTCCTCGCGCTGTCCGGCTTCTTCTTCGGCGGCCGGTTGCTGCGTTCGGCGCTGACCCAGGGCGCGTCGCTACGGCCCGTGCCCGAGGTGACCCGCCTTGTCCGGCGCCTGTTGCCCGCGCTGGTCGTGGTGCTGGCCGCCTCCGCGGTGCTGACGATTCTGATCCAGCCGGAGACGCGGTGGGAGACCTTCGCCGACCAGAGCCTGGCGAGCCTCGGCTACTACCAGAACTGGGAACTGGCGATCACCGCGTCGGACTACCTGCGCGCGGAGGAGACGGTCAGCCCGCTGCAGCACATCTGGTCGATGTCGGTGCAGGGGCAGTTCTACCTCGCCTTCCTGGTGTTGATCTTCGGGTTCGCGGTGCTGTTCCGGCGGGTGCTGCGGCGTCACCTGCGGACCGCCCTGGTGGTGTTGCTCACCGCGCTGACCGTCGCCTCGTTCGTCTACGCGATCATCGCCCACAACGACGACCAGGCCACCGCGTACTACAACAGCTTCGCCCGGGCCTGGGAGTTGCTGCTCGGCGCGCTGGCCGGGGCACTGGTCGGCCACATCCGGTGGCCGATGTGGCTGCGCGGCATCGTCGCCACCGTCGCGCTCGCCGCGATCCTGTCGTGCGGGTGGTTCATCGACGGCGTCAAGGAGTTCCCCGGTCCCTGGGCGCTGGTCCCCGTCGGCGCCACCATCGCGTTCATCCTCTCGGCCGCCAACCGCGACGACAGCCGGCTGCCCGCCCCGAACCGGCTGCTGGCCACCACCCCGTTCGTGACGCTCGGCTCGATGGCCTACTCGCTGTACCTGTGGCACTGGCCGCTGCTGATCTTCTGGTTGTCCTACAGCGGCCAGACGAGGGTCGACTTCTGGCAGGGCGCCGGGGTGCTCGGGGTCTCGGCGGTGCTGGCGTGGCTGACGATGCGTTACATCGAGGAACCGCTGCGCTACCGCGGGCCTGCGCCGATGGTGGCCACCGCACCCCTGCGGACGCGGCTGCGCAGGCCGACGATCGTGCTCGGCTCCGTGGTCGCACTGCTGGGCGTGGCGCTCACCGCGACGTCGTTCACCTGGCGTGAGCACGTCACGGTGCAGCGGGCCAGCGGCAAGGAACTCGCCGGGCTGCCCCTGCGCGACTACCCCGGCGCCACGGCGCTGGTGAACCACGCGAAGGTGCCCAAGCTGCCGATGCGCCCGACGGTGCTCGAGGCGAAGGAGGACCTGCCCGCCAGCACCATCGACGGGTGCATCAGCGATTTCGACAACGTCGGGGTGATCAACTGCACCTACGGTGACAAGACGGCGCCGCGCACCATCGCGCTGGCCGGCGGGTCGCACGCCGAACACTGGATCACCGCGCTCGATCTGCTCGGCCGGACGCACCACTTCAAGGTGGTCACGTATCTGAAGATGGGCTGCCCGCTGACCACCGAGCAGATGCCCTTGGTGATGGGTGACAACCGCCCGTATCCCAAGTGCCATCAATGGAATTCGCGGGTGATGCCCAAACTGCTCGCCGACAAACCGGACTACGTGTTCACCACGTCGACGCGGCCGTGGAACATCAAGGACGGCGACGTCATGCCCTCGACCTACCTCGGTATCTGGGAGACGCTGTCGCGCAACAAGATTCCGATCCTCGCCATGCGCGACACCCCGTGGCTGGTCCGCGACGGGGAACCCTACATCCCCGCGGACTGCCTGGCCGACGGCGGCGACGCGATCTCCTGCGGCATCGAGCGCTCCAAGGTACTCTCCGACGACAATCCGACACTGGACTACGTCGCCCAGTTCCCGATGCTCAAGCCGTTGGACATGAGCGACGCGGTGTGTCGTGAGGACTACTGCCGTGTGGTGGAGGGAAATGTGTTGCTGTACCACGACGCCCACCACATCTCGACCACTTACATGCGCACCATGACCGCCGAACTGGGACGTCAGATCGCCGCCGCCACCGGCTGGTGGTGACGGTGCCCCCGCACACCGTCTGGCCCGGTGAGGCCTATCCGCTGGGTGCCACCTACGACGGGGCGGGCACCAACTTCTCACTGTTCTCCGAGGTCGCCGAACACGTCGAGCTGTGCCTGATCGGCAAGGACGGCAGCGAGGAGCGCATCAACCTCGAGGAGGTCGACGGGTTCGTCTGGCACGCGTACCTGCCCACCGTCTCCCCCGGACAGCGCTACGGCTTCCGGGTGTACGGACCGTGGGATCCGGCGGCGGGGCACCGCTGCGACCCCAGCAAGCTGCTGCTCGACCCGTACGGGAAATCGTTCCACGGCGACTTCGACTTCGGCCAGGCGCTGTACTCCTACGACCTCGACGCCGACGATCTGGCGTCGGGCGGCACTCCCCCGTGCGTGGACTCACTCGGGCACACGATGACCAGCGTCGTGATCAACCCCTTCTTCCAGTGGGGTTCCGACCGCGCGCCGCGCACGCCGTACCACGACACCGTGATCTACGAGGCGCACGTCAAGGGGATGACGCAGCGCCATCCGGCGATCCCCGCGGAGTTGCGCGGCACCTACGCCGGGCTGTGCCACCCGGCGATCGTCGACCACCTCAAGTCGCTGGGCGTCACCGCCATCGAACTCATGCCGGTGCACCAGTTCATGCACGACCATCGGCTGATCGACCTCGGACTGCGAAACTACTGGGGCTACAACACTTTCGGGTTCTTCGCACCGCACAACGAGTACGCCGCCAACCAACACGCCGGCGGTGCGGTCGCCGAGTTCAAGGCCATGGTGCGGTCCTTCCACGCCGCGGGCATCGAGGTCATCCTCGACGTCGTCTACAACCACACCGCCGAGGGCAACCACCTCGGGCCGACGATCAACTTCCGCGGCATCGACAACGCCGCCTACTACCGGCTGCTCGACGGCGACCTGCGCTACTACAAGGACTTCACCGGCACCGGCAACAGCCTCAACGCCCGGCACCCGCACACGCTTCAGCTGATCATGGATTCGCTGCGGTACTGGGTGCTCGAGATGCACGTCGACGGGTTCCGCTTCGATCTGGCCTCCACCCTCGCGCGTGAGTTCTACGACGTGGACCGGCTCTCCGCGTTCTTCGACCTCGTCCAACAGGATCCGGTGGTCAGCCAGGTCAAGCTGATCGCGGAGCCGTGGGATGTCGGCGAAGGCGGTTATCAAGTCGGCAACTTCCCAGGTTTGTGGACCGAGTGGAACGGGAAGTATCGCGACACTGTGCGCGACTACTGGCGGGGAGAACCCGCGACCCTCGGCGAATTCGCCTCCCGACTGACGGGATCATCAGACCTCTACGAGGCCACCGGCCGGCGCCCCAGCGCCTCGATCAACTTCGTGACCTGCCACGACGGGTTCACGATGCATGATCTGGTGTCCTACAACGAGAAACACAACCTGGCCAACGGCGAGGACAACCGCGACGGCGAGAGCCACAACCGCTCCTGGAACTGCGGTGTGGAGGGCCCCACCGACGACCCGGACATCCTGGCGCTGCGCGGCAAGCAGATGCGCAACATGCTGGCGACCCTCATGTGCAGCCAGGGCACGCCGATGATCGCCCACGGCGACGAGATCGGCCGCACCCAGCTGGGCAACAACAACGTCTACTGCCAAGACTCCGAACTGTCGTGGATGGACTGGTCGCTGTGCGAGACGAACGCCGACCTGCTGGAGTTCACCCGCAAGGTGGTCGCCTTCCGCAAGAACCACCCGGTGTTCCGCCGCAGACGGTTCTTCGAGGGCAAACCGATCCGCAGCGGCGACCAGGTCCGCGACATCGCCTGGCTGACCCCAGCAGGCAAGGAGATGACGCCCGAGGACTGGGGTACCGGCCTGGGCAGATGCGTGGCGGTGTTCCTCAACGGCGAGGCCATCCCCACCCCCGACGCGCGTGGTGAACGCGTCGTCGACGACTCGTTCCTGCTGTGCTTCAACGCCCACGACCACGTCCAGGACTTCGTCACCCCCGACGGTGATTACGCCGAACTGTGGGCCGGCGACCTCGACACCGCCGACCCGACCGGTCACACCGACATCGTCGTCCCGGCCGGCGAGAAGATCTCGCTGCAGCCCAGATCCCTGCTCGTGCTGAGGAAGACCGCGTGATGACCGTCGGACCCGTGCTGTCGACCTACCGACTGCAGATGCGCGGCGCCGAGAGTGGGCATGCGTTCACCCTCTCCGACGCCCAGGCCCTCGTCGAGTATCTCGACGACCTGGGCGTCTCACACCTGTACCTCTCCCCGATCCTCACCGCGGTCGAGGGCTCCACCCACGGCTACGACGTCACCGACCCGACCACCGTGTCGTCGTCGCTGGGCGGTGCGGAGGCCCTCGCGTCGCTGTCGGCGGCGGCGAAGGCCCGCGGTATGGGGTTGGTCGTCGACATCGTGCCCAACCACGTCGGCGTCGACGTGCCCACACAGAACCGGTGGTGGTGGGATCTGCTCACCCACGGCCGCGACTCCGCCTACGCCGACTTCTTCGACGTCGATTGGACCGCCGATCCGGACGGCCGGATCCTGCTGCCGGTACTGGGATCGGACTCCGACGTCGCGGACCTCACTGTCGACGGCGACACGCTGCGACTCGGCGATCTCGTGTTCCCGATCGCACCGGGCACCGGCGAGGGCACCGGTAGCGAGGTTCACGACCGTCAGCATTACCGGTTGATCGGCTGGAAGCGCGGCATCTGCGGGTACCGCCGGTTCTTCTCCATCACCTCCCTGGCGGGGTTGCGCCAGGAGGACCCCGCCGTGTTCGAAGCCACACACAGCGAGGTCAAGCGGTGGTTCACCGAGGACCTCGTCGACGGCATCCGCATCGACCACCCCGACGGGCTGTCCGATCCGGCCGGCTACCTGACCTGGCTGCGCGAACTCGTCGGCCCACAGGCGTGGATCGTCATCGAGAAGATCCTCGCCGTCGGCGAGCCACTGGACCCGACACTGCCCGTGGCCGGCACCACCGGGTACGACGCGCTGCGTGAGGCCGGCGGCGTGTTCATCGACCCCGCCGGCGCCGAAGCGCTCACCACGCTCTACGAGTCGACCGGCGTCGACTACGCCGCGATACCCCGGACCGCCCGGGCGCTGAAGGTGGAGGCGGTGACCACCACGCTGGGCAGCGAACTGGCCCGGCTGTGCCGCACCATCGCGGCGGCCACCGGCCAGGACCATGCCGACCTGCCCGCCGCGATCGCCGCGGTGATCAGCCACCTCGGGGTCTACCGCTCCGACTATCCGGCACTGTCGACGGTGCTGCCGGTCGCGATCGCCGAAACCCTCACCGAGCAACCTCAGTTCGCGTCGGCACTGCAGATCCTCTCGTCGGCGCTGTCGGCGAGCCGGGAGACCGCGGTGCGGTTCCAGCAGCTGTGCGGCGCGGCGACCGCGAAGTCCATGGAGGACTGCCTGTTCTACCGGGACGCCCGCCTGATCTCGCTGAACGAGGTCGGCGGTGAGCCCGAATGGTTCGGGGTGTCCATCGCCGAGTTCCACCAGCGCGCCGCGACCAGAGCCGCCATGTGGCCGCACGCGATGACCACGCTGTCGACCCACGACACCAAACGCGGCGAGGACGTGCGGGCCCGCATCGGCGTGCTGTCGCAGGTGCCCTCGCTGTGGGCGCAGTACGTCGAGGCATGGTCGCAGCGCACCCCGTCACCGGATGCCGGCACCGGCCTCTTCCTGCTACAGAACATCTTCGGTGTCTGGCCGGTGGACGGCGTGGTGACCGACGAACTGCGCCAGCGGTTGCACGCCTACGCCGAGAAGGCGATCCGCGAGGCGGCCACCCACACGACGTGGAACGACCCGGACACCGCGTTCGAGACCGGTGTGCACGCGTGGCTCGACAGCGTGATCGACGGTCCGGTGGGCACCGAGCTCACCCGCCTCGTCGAGCAGCTCGACCCGCACGCCCGCAACGACAGTCTCGGGCAGAAACTGCTGACGCTGACCGGCCCCGGCATCCCCGACGTCTATCAGGGCACCGAACTGTGGGAGGACAGCCTGGTCGACCCGGACAACCGCCGACCGGTCGACTACGCCTCCCGCCGCACCGAACTGCAGGCGCTGCGGCATCCGAAGATGCGCGTGGTGCGTGCCGCACTGCACGCCCGCCGCGACAGGCCGGACACCTTCCTGTCGGGCGGGTACACACCGCTGCTGGCGCGCGGCGCGGCCGCCGACCACGTGGTGGCGTTCCTGCGGGGCGACGACGTGCTCACCGCGGTCAGCCGGCACACCGTGAGGCTGCACGAAACCGGTTGGGGGAACACCGAACTGGTCCTGCCCGACGGACAGTGGACCGACCGCGTCACCGGGGCCGGATTCAGCGGCACCGTCACCGCCGCCGAGCTGTTCTCCGAGCTTCCCGCCGTCCTCCTGGAGCGTGACCATGCCTGAGTTCGCGGTGTGGGCGCCGCGGCCCGAACGCGTCCAACTCGACGTCGACGGAACGCTGCACCCGATGACCCGAGGCGACGACGACTGGTGGCGCGCCGAGGTGGACGCCGCACCGGACGCCCGCTACGGCTTCGTCCTCGACGACGACCCGAAGGTGCTGCCCGACCCGCGCTCACCGCGCCAACCGGACGGCGTGCACGAGCGCTCCCAGCTGTGGACGCCCGCGGCCGACGCGTGGACCGACGATTCATGGGCCGGCCGCAGTATCGAGGGGTCCGACACGGGTCAGGTGATCTATGAGCTGCACACCGGGACCTTCACGCCCGAAGGCACGTTCGACGCCGCCATCGACAAACTCGACTACCTCGTCGACCTCGGCGTCGACTTCGTCGAACTCATGCCCGTCAACGCCTTCGGCGGCACGCACGGCTGGGGGTACGACGGTGTGCTCTGGTACGCCGTCCACGAACCGTACGGCGGCCCCGACGCGCTGATCCGGCTGATCGACGCCTGCCACAGCCGAGGCCTCGGCGTGCTCATCGACGCGGTGTTCAACCACCTCGGCCCGTCCGGCAACTACCTGCCGAAGTTCGGGCCGTACCTGTCGTCGGGCAGCAACCCGTGGGGCGAGTCGATCAACATCGCCGACGCCGGCGCCGACGAGGTGCGCCGCTACATCCTGGACTGCGCGCTGCGGTGGATGCGCGACTTCCACGCCGACGGGCTGCGACTCGACGCGGTGCACGCCCTGGTCGACACCACCGCGATCCACATCCTCGAGGAACTCTCAGCCGAAACCGACGCGCTGGCAAGCGAACTCGGTCGGCCGCTGTCGCTGATCGCCGAGAGCGACATGAACGACCCGCGCCTGATCACCCCGCGGGATCAGGGCGGTCTGGGCATGACCGCGCAGTGGGACGACGACATCCACCACGCGATCCACGCCGCGGTGTCGGGCGAGACGCAGGGCTACTACGGCGACTGGGGCAGCGTCGAGGCGCTGGCACAGACGCTGCGCAACGGTTACTTCCACGCCGGCACGTACTCGACGTTCCGACGCCGCCGCCACGGCCGCCCGCTGGACACCTCCACCATCCCGGCCACCCGCCTGCTCGCCTACACGCTCACCCACGACCAGGTGGGCAACCGGGCGGTCGGCGACCGGCCGTCGGAGAATCTCGACACCGGCCAGCTCGCGGTGAAGGCTGCGCTCGCGCTCGGATCCCCCTACACCGCAATGCTGTTCATGGGCGAGGAGTGGGGCTCGTCGTCACCGTTCCAGTTCTTCAGCAGCCATCCGGAACCGGAGCTCGCCCGGGCGACGGCCGAGGGGCGCAAGAAGGAGTTCGCCGAACACGGGTGGGACGCCGACGAGATCCCCGATCCGCAGGATCCGGAGACCTTCCTGCGGTCCAAGCTGAGGTGGGACGAGGTCGACGAGGGCGACCACGCCCGCCTGCGGCAGGTCTACCGGGACCTCATCGCGCTGCGCCGCGACGAACCCGATATGGCCGACCCCTGGCTGGATCACCTGACGGTCGACTACGACGAGGCGCAGCGCTGGATCGTACTGCGCCGCGGCAGCCTGTCGATCGCGTGCAACCTCGGCGCCGACGCGGTGACGGTGCCGGTCGCCGGTGACGTGGTGCTGGCGTGGGGCGAACCGGCCGCCGACGGCGACGGCACGCGCCTCGACGGGCATTCGTTCGCGGTGGTGCGGACCGCGTAGCTCAGAGCAGGTAGCGGTACGCCGACGACCCCGGCTCGAGCGCTTCGACGTGCATGTCGGAGGCCGACATCCGGGCGAGCAGACCGTCGAAGTCGGCGGCCGAGCCCAGTTCGATGCCGACCAGCGCCGCCCCGGTCTCGCGGTTGTTGCGCTTGACGTACTCGAACAGCGTGATGTCGTCGTTCGGTCCGAGCACGTCGTCGAGGAACCGCCGCAGTGCGCCGGGTTCCTGCGGGAAGTCGACCAGGAAATAGTGCTTGAGGCCCAGGTGCACCAGCGAGCGTTCGAGGATCTCGCCGTAGCGGGACACGTCGTTGTTGCCGCCGGAGATCAGGCAGACGACCGTCGAATCCGGTTCGACCGTCGTCTCGAGCAGTCCCGCCACCGACAGTGCGCCGGCCGGCTCGGCAACGATGCCCTCGTTCTGGTAGAGGTCCAGCATCGCTGTGCAGACCGCACCCTCGTCGACGGCCATCATCGACACCATGTCGCCCGCGGCGCGCAGCGCGGCGAACGGGAGACGGCCCGCGCGATTGACCGCGGCGCCGTCGACGAACTGGTCGGCGTGGTCGAGCGTCACCGGTTCACCGGCGGTCAGCGCCGCGATCATCGACGCGGCGCCCGCCGGTTCCACGCCGAGCACCGCGGTGCTCGAAGTCCGCTCGGCCAGATAGGCGGTGATGCCCGCGATACATCCGCCGCCACCCACCGGGACGATCACCAGATCGGGTTCGGCATCCAGATCGTCGAGGATCTCCGGGGCGATCGTGCCCTGCCCCGCCATGGTCCGCACGTCGTCGTACGGCGGGACGAGTGTGGCGCCGGTGCGCGCGACGTCGTCGATCGCCGCCGCGGCGGCCAGGTCGTAGGTCGCCCCGACGGCGATCAACTCGATGAACTCGCGGCCGTGGTAGCGGATGCGGTCGCGCTTCTGCTTGGGCGTCTTCGCCGGTACGTAGACCCGGCCCTTGATGCCCATCGTGCGGCACGCCATGGCGAAGCCCTGGGCATGGTTGCCCGCCGACGAGCAGACCACGCCGGCGGCGATCTCCGCCTCGGTGAGCTGTGAGAGCAGGTTGAACGCCCCGCGCAGCTTGTAGGACCGCACGGCCTGCAGGTCCTCGCGCTTCAGGTAGATCTCGGCGCCGGTGACCTCCGACAACCGCTCCGAGTACTGCAGCGGCGTCCGGACGACGACGTCCAGAATCCGCTGCGCCGCCGCGTCGATATCGGCCGCGGTGATCGGCGATGTACGGGCGGGTTGGCTCAGTTCAGCGGACACCGGTCAATGGTGCCACTGACGGGTTTCGAGGGTACAGCCGGTTTCACTCGACCGGAGTGAGCACGAAGACCGGGATCTCGCGGTCGGTCTTCTTCTGGTACTCGGCGTAATCGGGCCACACCTCGACCGCCCGCTCCCACCATTCGGCCTTCTCGGTACCGAACACCTCGCGCGCGTCGTACTCCTTGGTGACGGTCTTGTCCTGCAGCTCGACCCGCGGATTCTTCTTGATGTTGTGGTACCAGACCGGATGCTTGGGGGCGCCACCGAGCGACGCGACGACCGCGTACTCGCCCTGGTGCTCGACCCGCATCAGCGGGGTCTTGCGCAGCTTGCCGGACTTCGCGCCGACGGTGGTGAGCAGGATGATCGGTTTGCCGTTGAGCTCGGTGGCCTCCGTCCCGCCCGACTCCATGAACTTCTCGGCCTGTTCACGGGCCCAATCGGAACTGCTGGGTTCGTATTCTCCGATGAGTGGCATGAAACCAGCTTAGGCGGGTACAACAGAGTCGTCCTGATCCGGAGTTTCGGTTGGCCGAAATCTTTGTTGAGAGGTATCGTTGACACCATGACCACCGCCGGGAACTTTCGCTCGACCGTCGCTCGCGCGGCGTGCGAGGTCAGTGTCGCCGGTGTCCCCTGGCCGGCCTACAAGGTGATCGCGCTCGTCGTCGGCATCGTGGCCTTCCTGGTGGTCGGCGTGCTGACGATGAGCGCCGCACCCGCGGTGTTGTCCGCAGCGGCGGCGGCCACCGTCAGCTGGGTGGGGTTCGGTATCGCCTGCTCGAACCGCCGCTAGTCCTCTAGTCCTCGACGAGACCGCGTAACGCCTCGAGATCGGCGGCCACCGCCGCCGCGTCCCGTTCGAATTCCTCGTCGCTCATCCCGTCGCGGCGGCGCAGGCTGAACACCACCTCGCATCGCGGCTCCCCCGGCCCGGCCGGCACCACGCGCAGCGGGTTGTAGACCGCTTCACCCGAGGGCATCCGTACGAGGTGGTCGAGCACGCCGAAGGCGTTGGCCGGTGAGAACTCGACGACCACCTCGCCCATCGGCGAGTCCGCGACCCACCCGCGCTCCGACTGGCGCAGCCCGCCCTGCGCCAGACCGGCGGCCCACCGGGGCCACGTCTGCGGGTCGGCGGCGAGGTCGTACACCGTCTCGGGCGGCGCGGCGATCCAGACCGCGATGTGCCGGGAGTCGGGGTGTCGTTTCGTCGTGTCGTCGCCCATTTTTCCATCCTGGCGCACACACTGACGCACGTGAATCGACTCCTTCACGGCGTGTTCGGGCTCGCGGTCACCGCGGTTCCGGCGGCGGGATGGTTCGTCGAGGGCTGGTCGGCCGGGACCACACTGGCGGTGTACTGGTTCGAGACCGTGGCGGTATGCCTGTTCGTCGCGATCCGGATCGCCGTCCACCAACGGCTGAGCCCGCGGCGCGGTCACTTCAGGTACCGGGCGGCCGGTAACGGCCGCACAGGCGCGCAGAACTCCACCTTCCTGCACGGTTTCCTGCTCGTCAGCCTCGCCTTCTGCGGGGCGCACGGGCTGTTCCTCGGGGTGATCCTGTTGTTGCTCAACCACAACGGCGCCCGCGGACTGGCCGACGTCGACTGGTGCAGCGCCGGCGCGGGATGCCTGCTCGTGCTGGTGTTCGTCGTCGTCGACTTCGTCGTCGACCTGCCGCTGATCCGGGCATGGCCGTTCCTGCGGGTGGAGCAGACCGCCGAACGCGTGATGGGACGCGTCATCGTCGTCCATCTGACGCTGATCCTCGGGATGCTCGCGGTGGCGGTGACCGGCGCGCCCACCGCCTTCTTCGGGGTGTTCGTCGCACTGCGGACCCTGTACTCGTTGAGCCTGGTTCTGCCGCAGTGGGACCCCGCCCGTCCCCCGGACTGGCTCAGCCGCATGATGAACCGCGTGCCGAACGTGCGCTCCCGCGACGGCGAACGCTTCGAGGAGTTCTGGGCCAAGGACCGTGCCGACGAAGCCGACCGGCGCCGCCGCAACGAAGAACCGTGGCCGCAGCGGCGCTAGCCGCCGAGGCAGCCGGGGCCCAGCAGCGCCTTGAGATCCCCCATCAGCGCCGACGAGGGCGTCACCCGCAACGACTGATCCAGCTCCAGGGTGGTGATCCGCTCACCGCTGATCAGCCGGAGGTGGACCTGGGAAGTGCCGGGATGGTTGGCCAGCACCTGTTTGAGCGCGCTGACCTTGTCGACCGTGCACTGCCGGGTGGGCAGGCTGACCGCCAGCGGCCGGTCCGCCTGAGCGCTCGAGAAGTCGGGCACCACCAGTTCGTGGGCGATCAGCGCGATGCGGTCGTCACGGGCGGCGACCTTCGCCTTCACCAGCACCACCACGTCGTCGGCGATCTCCGCGCCGAACACCGAGTACGTCTGCGGGAAGAACAGCACCTCGATACCGCCGGTGAGATCTTCCAATTGTGCTGAGGCCCAGGGCAATCCATTCTTGTTCACCCGGCGGTTGACCGAGGCGAGGATACCGCCGACGAGCACCTGCGCGTCGTTGGCCACGTCGCCGTCGAGGATCGCGGGGATCTGGGTGTCCACCTGGTTGGCCAGCAGGTGGGCGACGCCGTTGAGCGGGTGGCCGGACACATACAGCCCGAGCATCTCGCGCTCGAGGGCCAGCTTGTGTTTGTCCTCCCACTCCTCCTCGGGCACCTTGATCGTGAACACCGAATCCGCGCCGCCGGCGTCACCGGCCCCGCCGAACAGGTCGAACTGCCCCATCGCCTCGGCCTTCTTGGTGCCCAGCACCGAGTCGACGGCGTCGGTGTGCACCAGGAACAGGCCCTTGCGGGGATGGCCGAGCGAGTCGAACGCCCCGGCCTTGATCAGCGACTCCGTCACCTTCTTGTTGCAGGCGGCGATGTCGATCTTGTTCAGGTAGTCCGAGAAGTCGGTGTACTTGCCCTTCTCCGTGCGCGTGTTGACCAGCGAGGCAACCACATTCGCGCCCACGTTGCGCACCGCGCCGAGGCCGAACCGGATGTCGTTGCCCACCGAGGCGAAGTTCTGCACCGACTCGTTGACGTCGGGCGGCAGCACCGTGATCCCCAGCCGGCGGCAGTCGGCCAGGTACACCGCGGCCTTGTCCTTGTCGTCGCCGACCGAGGTGAGCAGACCCGCCATGTACTCGGCCGGATAGTTGGCCTTCAAATACGCCGTCCAGTACGACACCAGGCCGTAGCCGGCGGCGTGCGATTTGTTGAACGCGTACCCGGCGAACGGAAGGATGGTGTCCCACAACGCCTTCACCGCGGCCTGCGAGAACCCGTTGGCGGTCATGCCCTCCTGGAAGCCCTTGTACTCGGCTTCGAGCACCTCGAGCTTCTTCTTGCCCATGGCCTTCCGGAGCGCGTCGGCCTTGCCCATCGTGTAGGAGGCGACCTTCTGGGCGATGAACATGATCTGCTCTTGGTAGACGATCAGGCCGTAGGTCTCGGCGAGGATCTCCTTGAGCGGTTCCTCGAGTTCGGGATGGATCGGCTTGATGGCCTGCCGGTTGTTCTTGCGGTCGGCGTAGTCGTTGTGGGCGTTCATGCCCATCGGACCGGGGCGGTACAGCGCGAGCACGGCGACGATGTCGTTGAACTCGGTGGGCTGCATGCGGCGCAGCAGATCCCGCATCGGGCCGCCGTCGAGCTGGAAGACACCCAGCGTGTCGCCGCGGCCCAGCAGTTCGTACGCCTTCGGGTCGTCGAGGGGCAGGGTCTCCAGATCCACCTCGACGCCGCGGTTGGCCTTGATGTTCTCGATGCAGTCCCCGATGATCGTCAGGTTCCGCAGGCCGAGGAAGTCCATCTTCAGCAGGCCGATGGCCTCACACGACGGATAGTCCCAGCCGGTGATCACCGCACCGTCCTGCGGGCGGCGCCACAGCGGGATCGCGTCGATCAGCGGTTCGGAGCTCATGATCACCGCGCACGCGTGCACACCGGCGTTGCGGACCAGGCCTTCGAGGCCGCGGGCGGTCTCGTAGATGGTGCGCACGTCGGGGTCGGTGTCGATCAGGGCGCGGACCTCGGCGGCTTCCTTGTACCGCTCGTGGGTGGGATCGGTGATGCCCGACACCGGGATGTCCTTGGCCATGATCGGCGGCGGCAGCGCCTTGGTGATGCGGTCGGCGATCGCGAAGCCGGGCTGACCGTAGTGCACCCGGGCCGAATCCTTCAGTGCCGCTTTGGTCTTGATGGTGCCGAAGGTGATGACCTGCGCGACGCGGTCGCTGCCCCACTTGTTGGCGGCGTAGCGCAGCATCTCACCGCGGCGGCGGTCGTCGAAGTCGATGTCGATGTCGGGCGCCGACGGGCGTTCCGGGTTGAGGAACCGCTCGAACAGCAGGCCGTGCGGGATCGGGTCGATGTTCGTGATGCCCAGCGCGTAGGCCACCAGCGAACCGGCGGCCGAACCACGCCCCGGCCCCACGCGGATGTCGACCGACTTCGCGTAGTTGATGAGGTCGGCGACGATGAGGAAGTAGGACGGGAAGCCCTTGTCGCAGATGACCTTGATCTCGTACTCGGCGCGCTCGATGTAGTCCTGGCCGACCCCGGACGGGAAGCGCCGCCGCAGCCCCGCCATGACCTCGTGGTGCAGCCACGTCGCCTGGTCGTGCCCCTCGGGCACCGGGAACACCGGCATCCGGTCGCGCGGTTCCCACACCTCGGTATAGGGCTGGACGCGCTCGGCGATCAGCAAGGTGGAGTCGCAGGCGCCGGGCACCTGACCGTCCCACAGCGCGCGCATCTCGGCCGCCGACTTGAGGTAGTAACCGTCCCCGTCGAATTTGAACCGGGTGGGGTCAGAGAGCGTCTTGCCGGTCTGGATGCACAGCAGCGCTTCGTGGTTCTGGGCGGCCTCGCGGGTGACGTAGTGACAGTCGTTGGTGGCCAACGGCGGGATGCCGAGCTTCTGGCCGATCTCGAGCAGGCCTTCGCGCACCCGGCGTTCGATGTCGAGGCCGTGGTCCATCAGCTCGAGGAAGAAGTTGTCCGGCCCGAAGATCTCGCGCCACTTGGCGGCCGCCTCGAGCGCCTCCCGCTGGTGGCCGAGGCGAAGTCGCGTCTGCACCTCGCCCGACGGGCAGCCGGTGGTGGCGATGATGCCCTCGGCGTGTTCGGCGATGATCTCGGCGTCCATCCGGGACCATTTGCCGAGCTGCCCTTCGAACGAGGCCAGCGAGGACAGCTTGAACAGGTTGCGCAGACCGGTCGCGTTCTCGGCGACCATCGTCATGTGGGTGTAGGACCCGCTGCCGGAGACGTCGTCGGACTTCTGGCTCGGATCGCCCCACAGGACGCGTTTGGTGTCGAACCGGGAGGCCGGTGCGATGTAGGCCTCGATGCCGATGATGGGCTTGATCCCGGCGGCGGTGGCCCCGTTGTAGAACTCGCTGGCACCGAACATGTTTCCGTGGTCGGTCATGCCGATCGCGGGCATCTCGAGGCGCTGGGCCTCGGCGAGCATCGGCTTGACCTTCGCGGCACCGTCCAGCATCGAGTACTCGGTGTGGTTGTGCAGGTGAACAAAAGACCCCGAGGACTGCCCGACTGAACCGCTCATAGGGTCGCCAGTCTAGGACCGCCCTCCGACACCCTTCGGCGTGTCGTGATGCGTGTCTTCGGCAGCGTCGCCCCGCGCGCCACCACCGGCGGGCTCCAGCCCCTGCGGCGCCGTGACGAGGCCGTGCGCGAACAGCTCGATCAGCGGCGTGACGATCGCGCTGAGACCGGCCGGGCCGTCGGTGAAACCGGAGTAGAAGGCCAACCCGTAGAGGATGACCTGCAGCAGGTCGGCGACGCCTTCGATGTCCGTGTCGGCGTCCAGTTCGCCCCGCTGGATCGCATCGGAGACCAGCCGGTTCAGGAACGCCCGCACCGGGGAATCGCTGATCGCCCACAGCTCGGGGTTGCGCTGCGGTTCGAGGCGGGCGCTGATCAGGAACGGCACCAGCGACGGGTCCCGGGCGTCCACCCGGCGCACCGCGGCCACGAACTCCGAGAGCCGGTCCAGCAACCGGTCGTGGCGCAGCGCCTGCGCGACGCAGTCGACGACGACCTCCCGCACCTCCATCACGACGCCCGCGTACACCTCTTCACGGGTGTTGAAGTAGTAGTGCAGCGTGGGCCGGCTCAGACCGGTCCGTTCGGCTATGGCCTGGAACGTCATACCGGAATAGCCGCGCTCGATGACGACCATGCGGCCGGCCCGGACGATCTGCCTGCGGGTGAGGGCAGAATCGGCGCCCACCGGGCGTCCTCGGGCGCGTGCCGCCGTTTTCCCCCGGCCCTTGCGCTGCACCTAGCAAACGCTAGGACATAGCCCTACGCCAGGCAACCGACTGTCCCGCAAACGAAATCCGCGTTCGCGGGGCCGACGTTGCCACACCTCGATGCCAACTCCAGGTTCGCTGGTCGTGACAAGTGTGTGCGGTCAGCCCGGATTTGCCTCGCGGGACGACGACGGGTCCGCCACGTGCGCCGGGGGCGCGGGTTCGGGTCGCGCCCCGCGTTGCCGGGGTCCCCTGCGGCGCACTGCGTCTGCGGCCTGCAGCGCCAGCGCCACCCAGATCAGCGCGAAGCCGATCCACCGCGCCACCGGCATCGGTTCGTGGCCGATCAGCACACCCCAGGCCATCTGCAGACCCGGGTTGATGTAGAACAGCAGACCCAGCGTCACCATGGGCAGCCGCTGTGCGGCCGCGGCGAACAGCAGCAGCGGGATCGCGGTGACCGGACCGGCCAGCAGCAGCAAACCGGTGTGCCCCGCCCCCTCGCTGAGGAAGTGCCCACGGTGGGTGAGCTCCAGCGCCACCACGTAGCCGCCCGCGATCGGCAGTGCGATCAGCGTCTCGACCGCCACGCTGACCCTCGGGTCCGCGGTGACCACCTTCTTCACCAGACCGTAGAAGGCGAACGTCACCGCGAGCGCCAACGCGATGTAGGGCGGCGCGCCGACCGACACGGTGAGCAGGACCACCGCGCCGACGGCCAGCACCAGCGCCGCCTGCTGCCAGCGGTTGATCCGTTCGCGGAACACCAGCACGCCAAGGGCGACGCTGATCAGCGGGTTGATGAAGTACCCGAGCGCGGCGTCGACGACGTGGCCGTGGGTGGCCGCGTAGATGTAGACCCCCCAGTTCGCCGACACCAGGGCTGAAGCCGCCAGCAGTTGCAGCCATGTGCGCCACGGCAATCGGCGCAGATCGCCCACCCGGCGGGCGACGGCCAGCACCAGCAGCAGGAACACCGCGCTCCACACGATGCGGTGCGCCAGGATCTCCAGCGATCCGGCGGGCAGCAGCAGCAGGAAGAACCCCGGGCACAGCCCCCACCAGACGTAGGCGCCAGTGCCGAACAGCAGGCCGTCGCGGCGCGAGTCGGTCACCGGGCGTGACGGCGCAGCACGTCGAGGGCGTGTTGCAGGTCGGCCGGGTACGGGCTGGTGATCTCGACGCGGCGCCCGTCGGCCGGATGGGCGAACGCCAGCGACCGGGCGTGCAGCCACTGGCGTTCCAGCCCGAGCTTGCGGGCCAGCGTCGGGTCGGCGCCGTAGGTGAGGTCACCGCAGCACGGATGGTGCAGTGCGGCGAAGTGCACGCGGATCTGGTGGGTGCGGCCCGTCTCGAGTTCGATGTCGAGCAGGCTCGCCGCCTGGAACGCCTCCAGCGTGTCGTAGTGGGTGACGCTGTGCCTGCCGTTCTCGGTGACCGCGAACTTCCAGTCGTGACCCCGGTGCCGCCCGATCGGCGCGTCGATCGTGCCGCTGCTCGGATCGGGATGGCCCTGTACCAGCGCGTGGTACCGCTTCTCGACGGTGCGCTGTTTGAACGCGCGTTTGAGCACCGTGTAGGCCCGCTCCGACAACGCCACCACCATGACCCCCGAGGTGCCGACGTCGAGGCGGTGCACGATGCCCTGGCGTTCGTGGATCCCGGAGGTGCTGATCCGGAAGCCGGCGGCCGCCAGGCCGCCCAGCACCGTGGGGCCGTGCCAGCCGACGGTCGCGTGCGCGGCCACCCCCGGCGGTTTGTCGACCGCCACGATGTCGTCGTCGGAGTACAGGATCGCCATGCCCTCGATGTCGACCGGGGTGTTCTCCACCGGCGCAGGGGCCTCCGGCAGCCGCACCTCGAGCCAGGCGCCCGCGGTGAGCCGGTCCGATTTGCCCGCAGGCGCACCGTCGAGGTCGACGCCGCCGTCCTCCGCGATCGCCGCGGCCGCGGTGCGCGACAGTCCGAGCAGCCGCGACAGCCCGGCGTCGACCCTCATCCCGCCCAGCCCCTCGGGCACGGGCATCGACCGGGTCGCCACTATGACGGATCGGCGGCGGGACGTGCCGCCGGCGGGGTCTCGTCCTCGGGCCGCCGGCGTCCGGTGGTGTCGAAGTCGAAGCCGAACAGCGACAGCACCACCAGCAGGATCGCCCCGCCGACCACCGACGGGTCCGCGACGTTGAAGACCGGCCACCATCCGATGGACAGGAAGTCGACCACGTGGCCGCGCAGCGGCCCGGGCGACCGGAAGAACCGGTCGATCAGGTTGCCCATCGCGCCGCCGAGGATGAGGCCCAGCCCGATCGCCCACCACGGCGACACCAGCCGCCTGCCCATCCAGACGATGCCGATCACCACACCCGTCGCCACCAGCGTGAGCACCCAGGTGTAGCCCGTGGCCATCGAGAACGCCGCCCCGGAGTTGCGGACCAGGGTCCAGGTCACCGTGTCGCCGATGATCGACACCGGTTGCCCGGGCGTCAGCAGCCGGACCGCGAGCACCTTGGTCACGATGTCGAGCACCAGGATCACCGCCGCGACCGACAACAGCAGGCCGAGGCGACGCCGCGCCGGGGGCGGCGGGGTCACAGCGGTCTCCGCGGGCTCGGCGGCGCCGGTCGCGGACTCGGCCTTGCCCGATGTTTCGTCAGTCACCACACCATCATCCCAAACGGTCGATACGGAACAATTCCGCACGTGAGCCTCGTCGTGATCACCACCGGCGGCACGATCGCCACCAGCACCGACGCCGACGGCGTCCGCCGCCCGCAGCGCCGCGGCGCCGAGCTGACCGCGGGCATCGACACCGCGGGCCACGACGTGCGCGTCATCGACGTGCTGAACAAGGACAGCTCGCAGCTCACCCCGGCCGACTGGGACCGCATCCGCGGCGCCGTGCCGGCGTCCGGCGCCGACGGAGTGGTGATCACCCACGGCACCGACACCATGGAGGAGACCGCGCTGTGGCTCGAGCTCACCTACGACGGCGCGATCCCCGTGGTGCTGACCGGTGCCCAGCGCGGCGCCGACGCCCCCGACGCCGACGGGCCTGCCAACCTGCGTGACGCGCTGACGGTGGCCGCCGACCGCGATGCCCGCGGCCTGGGCGTGCTGGTCAGCTTCGCCGGGACCGTCCGCCGGCCGCTGGGGGTGCGCAAGGTCGCGACCGACAGCCTCGACGGCTTCGACGGGCCCGCGGTCGGCACCGTCGCCGGCGGCCGGTTCACCCGCACCGGGCCGAAGGAGCGTCCGTATCTGGGCGACCTGTCGGCGGCGGGCGCGCCGCGGGTGGACATCGTCGCCACCTATCCCGGTGGTGACGCGACCGCCCTCGACGCCTGCGCGGCCGCAGGCGCGCGGGCCGTCGTCCTCGAGGCGCTGGGCGCCGGGAACGCGGCCGCGCCGGTGATCGACGGTGTGCGCCGGTTGTGCGCGGCCGGGGTGGTGGTCGCGGTGTCGACCCGGGTGCCGGGCGGGCGGGTCCGGCCCGCCTACGGGCCGGGACACGACCTGGTCGAAGCGGGTGCGCTCGTCGTCCCGACGCTGCGGCCCGCGCAGACGCGCGTGCTGCTGATGGCCGCGCTCGCCGCCGGCGCTCCCGTCGCCGACGTGCTGGCGCGCTGGGGCTGACTCAGGGCGACTCGACCTGAGCGAGCGCCCCCACGTACTCGGGCCAGTCGAGGCTGTCGACAGGATTGGCCCGGACGATCTCGGGCAGGTCGTGCGGGAACGTCCGCGCCGAACCCGGCCCGGTACTGCGGGTCTCGAACCGGACGGTCATGACGCCGTGGCCGGCGCCCTGGATCCAGCCGTGCCCCCATTCGGGGTGGGCGACGTCGTCGCCGACCTGCCACGCCGGCGCCACCGCGGCCGCCTCACTCACCGACGGCGGCAGCACCGGACGCGTCGCCGGATCGTCCTCGACCAGTTCCAGGTCGGGGAACAGGGATTCCTGCCGCACCTCCGACAGACCCGAAAAGCCAACGCCGACAAGGCGGATCGGGCCGATCTCGACGGGGTCCACCAGCAGCCGGCGGGCGGTGGCGGCGAGCGTCGCCGCGTCGGTGGTGGCCGACGGCAGCGTCGCCGACCGGGTCAGCGTGCTCATATCCGACTTCTTCAGCTTCACGGTGACCGTGCGGGCGCCGCGCCCGTCCTTGACCAACCGCCGGTGGGCGTGCTCGGCGATCGGCCCGACCGCCTCGCGCACCTGGTCGAGGGTGATGAGGTCCGCCGGGAAGGTCGATTCGGCGCTGATCTGCTTGGCTTCGGCCCGTTCGGCGACGGGCCGATCGTCGACGCCCTTGGCGAGCCGGTGCAGCGCGAGCCCCACCGCCACCCCCAGGATGTCGGCCACCTCGGGCTCCGACAGCGCCGCGAGCTGACCGATGGTCTCGATGCCGAGCCGGTGCAGCTTCTCCTCGGCGACCGGACCGATCCCCCACAGCTTGCGCACCGGCAGCCCGTCGAGCAGCCTGCGCTCCTCGTCGCGCCGCACCACCCGGATGCCGTCCGGTTTGGCCAGCCCAGAGGCGATCTTCGCGATCTGCTTGCCCGAGCCGGCTCCCACCGACGCGACGAGCCCCGTCTCCTCCAGCACCCGCCCCCGCAGCCGCTCGCAGAACGCCGTCACCTCGTCCGCCGAGGCGCCCGCCAGCTCCTGCGGTTCGCCGAACGCCTCGTCGAACGACAACTGCTCGAGCACCGGGACGAGGCTGCGCACGGTGTCGAACACCCGGCGGCTCGCCAGGCCGTAGACCACCCCGCGCGGCGGCAGCACCACCGCGGGCGCTCCGACGAGCCTGCGGGCCTGGTGCATGGGCATCGCCGAACGCGCACCGTGCACCCGGGCCTCGTAACTCGCGCCGGCCACCACGCCGCGCCCGCCCAGACCGCCGACGAGCACCGGCCGCCCACGCAGGGTGGGCCGGGTCAACTGCTCGACCGACGCGAAGAACGCGTCCATGTCCAGATGCAGGACCCAGCGCACGTCCACCCCGCCGATGCTAGGGCGTTAGCCTGACGGGCATGGCGGCGCACGACGTTCCGATCGGTGACGACACCATCCGCCTCGGCCAGTTCCTCAAGCTGTCGTCACTGCTCGACAGCGGGGCGGACGCCAAATCGGCGATCGCCGACGGGCTGGTGACCGTCAACGGCGAGGTCGAGCTCCGCCGGGGACGGCAACTGCACCCGGGCGACACCGTCACCTTCGGCGACGAGTCGGCCCGGGTCAGCCGCGGCTGAGCGCTCAGGCCTTGGCGATCGCCACCCGCACGCCGTCGCCGATCTCGGCGCCGTCGGTGGGTTCACCGAACTCGAACGCGGTCGCCAGGATCTCCCCGGCGATCAGGTCGCGGTGGGCGCGCGCCCAGTCCTCGTGGGTCTGCGGTACCGACATGACCACGGTGATCCGGTCCGAGACGTCCAGCCCGCTCGACTTGCGCAGCTCCTGCAGTTCGCGGATGCGGTCCTTGGCCCAGCCCTCGGCCTCCAGTTCCGGGGTCACCGTGCCGTCGAGCACCACCAGCCCGGCACCGTCGGGCAGTGCCGCGGTGTACTCGGGGTCCGCGGCGACGAGCTTCGACGAATACTCCTCGGGCCGCAGCACGGCGGGCCCCGCGGTGAGCGTGCCGTCCGGGTTGACCACACCCTCGCCCGCCTTGACCGCCTTGATCGCGGCCTGCACGTCCTTGCCCAGGCGTGGGCCCGCGACACGGGCGTTGACCGTGAGCTCGAAGCGGCCGTAGGTGTCGATGTCGGCGGTCAGCTCGACCGCCTTGACGTTCAGCTCATCGGCGATGAGGTCGGCGAACGGTTCGAGCTGCGCCGGATCTGCCACGGCGACAGTCAGTTTGGGAAGCGGCAACCGCACCCGTAGCTTCTTGGCCTTGCGCAGCGACGACGCGGTCGAGCACACCGAGCGGACCTGATCCATCGCGGCCACCAGCGCGGGGTCGTGCGGCAGCAGGTCCGCCTCCGGCCAATCGGTCAGATGCACCGACCGCCCGTCGGTGAGACCGCGCCAGATCTTCTCCGTGGCCAGCGGCAGCAGCGGCGCCGCCAACCGCGTGGTGACCTCCAGCACGGTGTGCAGCGTGTCGATCGCGTCGCGGTCCTCCTCCCAGAACCGCGAACGTGACCGCCGCACATACCAGTTCGTCAAGGCCTCGGTGAACTGCCGCAGCTCGTCACACGCCCCGGAGATGTCGCAGACGTCCAGCGACTCGGTGAGGTCGTCGCGCAGTTGCGCCAGCTTCGCGAGGATGTACCGGTCGAGCACGTGCGTGGAGTCGGTGCGCCAGGTGCCCTTCTGCGGCGCGTAGAGCGCCAGGAACGTGTAGGCGTTCCAGAGCGGCAGCAGCACTTGGCGGACCCCTTCGCGGATGCCCTGTTCGGTGACGACCAGGTTGCCGCCGCGCAGGATCGGCGAGGCCATCAGGAACCAGCGCATCGCATCGGATCCGTCGCGGTCGAACACCTCGGTGACGTCCGGATAGTTGCGCAGCGACTTGCTCATCTTCTGGCCGTCGTTGCCGAGCACGATGCCGTGGGAGACACAGGTTTTGAACGCGGGACGGTCGAACAGCGCGGTGGCCAGCACGTGCAGCGTATAGAACCACCCGCGGGTCTGCCCGATGTACTCGACGATGAAATCGCCTGGGAAGTGGGCGTCTTCGGACCCCCCGCCCGCGAACCACTCGGCGTTCTCGAACGGGTAGTGCACCTGCGCGTAGGGCATCGAGCCGGAGTCGAACCAGACGTCGAGCACGTCCTCGATGCGCCGCATCGTCGACTTCCCGGTGGGGTCATCGGGATTGGGCCGGGTCAACTCGTCGATGAACGGCCGGTGCAGGTTCGTCGGCCGCACCCCGAAGTCGCGCTCGAGTTCGTCGAGGCTGCCGTAGACGTCGATGCGCGGATACTCCGGGTCGTCGGACATCCACACCGGGATCGGCGTGCCCCAGTAGCGGTTTCGCGAGATCGACCAGTCGCGGGCGCCCTGCAGCCACTTGCCGAACTGACCGTCCTTGACGTGTTCGGGGTACCAGGTGATCTCCTGGTTGAGTTCGACCATGCGGTCCCGGAATTCGGTGACCTTGATGAACCAGGACGACACCGCCCGGTAGATCAGCGGATTGCGGCACCGCCAGCAGTGCGGATACGAGTGCTCGTAGGTCTCGTGCCGCACCAGCACGGCGCCGTTGGCGGCCGCCGAGCCCGTTCCGTTCTTGAGGTCGCGGATGATCTGCGGGTTGGCGTCGAAGACGTGCTGGCCCTGGTAATCCGGCACGCCGGCGTCGAATCGGCCCTTGCTGTCGACCGGGGTGACGGGCGTGATGCCCACGGTGTCGGTGGTCGCCTTGTCGTCCTCGCCGTAGGCGGGTGCCATGTGGACGATGCCGGTGCCGTCCTCGGTGGTGACGAACTCACCGCGCAGCACCTGGAAGGCGTTGTGCGCCTCGGGTCGGTCGGTGAAGTACGGGAACGGCGGCAGGTAGCGGGTGCCGAGCAGTTCGCTGCCGGTGACCGTGGCCAGCACCTCGGGCTCCTCACCGAGTTCGCGCGCATAGGCGGCCAGCCGGGCCTCGGCCAGCACATACTTCCTGCCGCTCACCTCACCCGGGACGGCGACCTGTACGTAGGTCACATCGGGGTTGACGGCGACCGCCTGGTTCGATGGCAGCGTCCACGGCGTCGTCGTCCACACCAGCAGATGCGATCCCGCCAGTGGGCCGTCGAGCACCTGGAAGCCGACGGTGATCGCCGGATCCTGCCGGCTCTGATAGACGTCGTCATCCATCCGCAGTTCGTGGCTGGACAGCGGTGTCTCGTCGTTCCAGCAGTACGGCAGTACCCGCACGCCCTGGTACGCCAGGCCCTTGTCCCACAGTTGTTTGAACGCCCAGATCACCGACTCCATGAACCCGAGGTCGAGCGTCTTGTAGTCGTTGTCGAAGTCGACCCAGCGCGCCTGGCGGGTGACGTAGGACCGCCATTCGTCGGTGTACTTGAGCACCGAGGCGCGGCAGGCGTCGTTGAACTTCTCGATGCCCATGGCGTCGATGTCGGCCTTGTCGGTGATCCCGAGCTGGCGCTGCACCTCGAGTTCGGCGGGCAGTCCGTGGGTGTCCCAGCCGAAGCGGCGTTCCACCTTGTAGCCACGCATGGTGCGGTAGCGGGGAACGATGTCCTTGACGTAGCCGGTCAGCAGGTGTCCGTAGTGCGGGAGGCCGTTGGCGAACGGGGGCCCGTCGTAGAACACGTACTCGGGGGCGCCGTCACGGCGGGCGATGCTGGCACGGAAGGTGTCGTCGCTGTCCCAGTAACCCAGGACGTCGGCTTCCAACTCGGGGAAGTTCGGCGCTCCACTGGCCGGTTTGGGGTAGGCGGTCACTCGCGTTGTCTCCTGTGCCTGATTGCGGCCTCCGGCCTCGGAAGCCGCAGAACGTCCCGGCACGGGGACGACGTCACGCCGATGGGCGAGCGCCGCGGTACCACCCCGCTTGCGCACAACGGTGTGCGCCGCTTGATTGAGGCTGTGACGGGCCCACCCGTCCGGTTCTACTGGCCGCGCGAGTATTCGCGTGACGGTTCTTCCGGAGGCTCCCCGGTGATGGCCGGATCAGTGCCGCTGAACAGCGATTCTAGCGGCTACGCCGACGGTGCCGCTTCCGAGGTCAGCTCGATCAGCGCGAACGGGAACTGCTCGGCGAACTCCTGCACGGTGGCCCGGTCGAATCGGTGGCTGTCGAACCACCAGTCCACCTCCATCAGGCCGCCGTTGCGGTAGGCGCGCAGTTCGAGGGCGTGCCCGACCAACGGCGGGGTGGCGGTGTGCGCCGGCGTGGTGCCGACGTAGTTGAAGAGGACGTCCGCGGCCGCACCACCGAAGTAGCCCGGGCGATCGGCGGGCGCTTCGCTCAGCACCCGGTGGGCCATGTGGACCATCGCGGTGGCGTCGAGCTGGCGCTCGCCGAGGCAGATCAGCTCGACCAGCGCGGGGGCCGAGCGGCCGTCCCGGACGACGTCGACGGCGACCACGCCTTCGCCCATGGTGCGGGCAACGGTACGTCCGAGCGCTGCGAGCAGCAGTTCGTCGGCGGTCATCCCGAGGGCGAAGGCGGCACCGTCGAGTTCGAGGGTGAGCACGGTGTCCAGCGGCGCCGACACCTTGTCGGCGTTGCCGAGCTGGGTGCCGAGCGCTTCGTCGCGGTCGGTGATGCGCATGCGCAGAGCGGATGCCGCGAAGTCGTGCGGTGTAGCCAGGTGGGGAGCGACCATGGCGAATACGCTACGCGGTGTGTCCCAGAAATGGGAGACCAGTGCCAAAACTGTGACGGTCATGTCAATAAAGGCAGGGGCGTCCGAATAGTGGTTGCCACTGCCCATTCGCGGGAACAGCGTCTATCGTGGACGGATGCCACGGACTGACGAGAACGGCAGGCAGCTCAAAGCGTTGCTCGACTACCTGCTCGACGGGGATGTCGAGGCCAAGACGATCTACGACGCGCTCGGGATCTCCAGCAGCACGTACTACCGGCGCATCAAGGAACACAACTATCCCGACGCCGAAGAGCTGAGGCGCGTCGCGGACCGGTTCGACCTGAGCTACCCGGACCTCCAGATCCGCTTCGGTCTCATGAGCCGGCAAGAGGTGTGGCACTACGTCGAGTCCTCGAATCTGACGGTCGCCACGGTTGCCGAGGCCAGGCCGACGACACGCCGGCGGCCGAAACTGTCGGAATTGGCACCGCGCCCCGACGCGCCGCCGCTGTAGGTCGTACAATTTGCTGAACCTCTTTCAGCACGAGAGCGACTTCCGATGACACTCGCGGTACTCATTGCCATCACCGTCGGGTGTATGGCGTGGAGTCTGTGGATCCGCCGGGTGACGTGGAACTGTCGCTGGGAGGTCGCCGCCACCCTCAACATCGCGTTGCAACTGGGCGCCGTGGTGTTGATGTCGCCGCTGGCCTCCGAGACTCTCGGCCATGTGCTGCACGACCTCACCGGCAAGTGGAACCTCGAGGACTACATCGCACACGACCTCTACATCGTGGCGGCCTCGGCCGTCGTCTACAACACATTGGGCCGCCTCCAGGACGACCACGCGATGCAGACGTCGTTCAAGCGGTTCGTCGAGATCCCCGCCACGCTGTGCATCCCCCTGCTGCTCGCCGCGTTCTCCGCGGGCAACGGCGCCGACGTCTACCGTGCGGACTTCTTCAAGACGCCCACCGACTTCTGGCTCAGCGCCTACTGGCTGATGCTCTGCGGAATGCTGATCTACCTGCTCGGTTACGGCGCCCGGGCCCTCATGGTGCTGCGGAAGGATCCTCGCTCGCGCCGCATCGCGAACATCTACCTGGCCGCCTCGGCGAGCGGCATCATCGCGTGCGCGATCCGCATCGCCACCGCCTTCGTGCCCTGGCTGCAGGCCGCCGAGGGCGGGACGCTGGTCTGGGTGTTCGCCTGCTTCTGCGGGGCCGGCTTTGCTCTGGCCTCCGCACACTCGTGGCGGATCAAGACGAAGTGGTTCACCGGCGCACGTCGCTGACGGACGCGACGACAGCAATCAAAATCAGGCATTTCAGAAGGTAGGCGGGCCAAGCCGGGGCCTCCCATCGGCAACGCTCACACCGCTTTTCGCCGCCACCGGCGAATACGCGATTTCCGCATGCGTTGCCTTATGCTCGGAGGCATTGTTCGCTATGGCAAGGATGAAGGGCCCGCTATGACTGCGTCATCACTTCCCACCGTGCTGCGGGAACGCGCCAGTCTGCAGCCCAACGACCCGGCGTTCACGTTCGTCGACTACGAGAAGGCCGTCGAAGGCGTGCACGAGACGCTCACCTGGGGGCAGCTGTACCGCCGCGCCGTCAACCTCGCCCATGAGCTCAGCGAGCGCGCACAGCCGGGTGACCGCGCCGTCATCGTCGCCCCGCAGGGCCTGGACTATCTGGTCGCCTTCCTCGGCTCACTGCAGGCCGGACTCATCGCGGTGCCGCTGTCCACGCCCATGCCCGGAGTGCACGACGAGCGGATCAGCGCGGTGCTGCGCGATTCCGCCCCGACCGTCGTGCTCACGACGTCGTCGATCGGCGCCATGGTCGCCGAATACGCCGCACCCGAGGACGGGGAGACCGCGGCGGCGCTGATCGAGGTGGATCTGCTGGACCTGGAGAGCCGGCGCAAATCGGCGTCGCGCCGGGTGGAACGCCCCGAGACCGCCTACCTGCAGTACACGTCGGGCTCGACACGCACCCCGGCCGGCGTCATGGTCTCCTACCGCAACCTGTCGGCCAACTTCGAGCAGATCATGGCGTCGTTCCTGGCCCACCACGGCGGTATCGCGCCGCCCGGGACCACGGCGGTGACGTGGCTGCCCTTCTACCACGACATGGGGTTGCTGCTCGGCGTGTTCGCGCCGATCCTCGGCGGCTGGCAGACGGTGTTCACCACCCCGCTGTCGTTCCTGGCCCGGCCGGCCCGGTGGATGCAGCTGGTGGCGAGCAACCCGCACGCCATCACCGCGGGCCCGAACTTCGCCTTCGAACTCGCCGCGGGCAAGACCTCCGACGAGGACATGGCCGGCTACGACCTCGGCGGCACCTGCATCATCATCAGCGGCAGCGAGCGCGTGCACGACGCCACGCTCAAGCGCTTCGCACAGCGCTTCCGCAAGTTCAACCTGCCCGAAGAGGTGCTGCGCCCGGCGTACGGGCTGGCCGAGGCGACGCTGTACGTCGCGACCGACGCACCCGAAAAGCCCCCCACCGTTGTGCGTTTCGAGCCCGAGAAGCTCTCTGCCGGGCACGCCAAACGCTGCGCGAGCGAAACCGGCACCGCGCTGGTGAGTTACGGCACCCCCGACTCCCCCGCCGTGCGGATCGTCGACCCGCAGACCAGGCGCGAACTGTCCGCCGGCGCGGTCGGCGAGATCTGGGTGCGCGGTGAGAACGTGTGCCTCGGGTACTGGCGCAAGCCCGAGCAGACCGAAGAGGTCTTCAACGCGTTCCTCGACTCGCCGTCGGCAGGCACCGACAGCGGACCGTGGCTGCGCACCGGCGATCTGGGGTTCATCTCCGACGACGAGCTGTTCATCATGGGCCGGCTCAAGGATCTGCTGATCGTGCGCGGCCGCAACCACTATCCGGACGACATCGAGGGCACGATCCAGGAGATCTCCGGCGGCCGGGTCGCGGCCATCTCCGTCGAACAGGACCGAACCGAGCAGCTGGTCGCGATCGTGGAGGCCAAGAAGCGCGGAGACACCGCGGAGGATGTCGCCGCCCACTTCGCGGATCTGAAGAACCGCATCACCAGCGCGATATCGACCGCGCACGGCATCAGCGCGGCCGATCTGGTGCTGGTCCCCCGCGGGTCCATCCCGATCACCACGAGCGGCAAGGTGCGCCGCGCCTCCTGCGCCGAGCTCTACCGCGACGGCGCTTTCACCCGCCTCGACGCCTGAGCCGGGCCGAGGCCCCACCGTCAGTGGTCGATGAGGAAGCGGACCAGTCCGTGCTTGCGGATCATGTGACGGACGGCCTCGCGTTCGTATCTGCTGCGGTTCTTGCCGCGCACGTCGATGTAGTGGTGCACGACCTCCAGGCTCGGATCGAAGCGGCGCCTCACGCCGATCCGGTCCAGCCGCAGCGCGAGATCCTGCGCTTCGTGGGACCGGAAAGCGGGGTCGTAACCGCCGACGGCGCGGAAGGCACCGGCGTGGATGAGCATGTTGCCCTCGTGCAGCCAGTACGTCTCGGTCGGGCGCGGGGTCTCCAGGATGTTGGGCCACAGTCTGGTCCCCGGCATGCCCGTCCGCCGGAACAGCGCGACCAGGCGCGGGCGGTGCCGGATCCGGTCGACCATCCAGGGAAACGATGTGACGTTGGTGCGCAACGAGAACACCGGACCGTAGTTGAAAGGCTCCTGGCTGCCGTCGGCACGGCGAACCAGGCCGCCGATCGCCCCGACCCCGTCGGGCGCGTAGCGGGCGAACAACTCCCGGGCCACCGTCGCGGCCTGCGGTGTGGCGATGTCCATGTCGGCGTCGATGAAGTGGATGACGGTGGCGTCGTCGACCCGGCCGATGATCTGGTTGCGGTTCGCGCCGGCGCCCTGGTTGGTGGCGCTGCGCACCATGGTCACCGCATCGCCGAATCCGCTCACCACCTCGACGCTCTCGTCGGTCGAGGCGTCGTCGAGGACGTAGACGTGGTCGTAGCCCTGGGCCAGCACCTGCGGTAACAGCCGCCGGAGGTGGTCACCCATGTTGTAGTTGGGGATCGCCGCCACGACGGGCATCCGCTCGGAGTCGATGATCAAGGGTCCCCCACGGGCGCGCTGGCAGTCGGTGTTACGTCGCCACCATATATGCGCACACCGCAACCGGATTCGGGTGCGCCTGCAATAAGGTGGGCCACAAGGGGGTAGTTGTGCTGGCTTTTGTGACGTCACTGCGGCATCCGCAGAACAGCGGCGATTACGGCCGCGTCGAGCGGTTACTCGATGACACGCTGAAATCGCTTCTGCGACAGGACCACGACGATTTCGGGATATGGGTGGTCGGCAATCGCCGACCCGCTCACCTGCCCGACGGGGTCCACTACGTCGAGGTCGGGTTCCCGCCACCGTCGGCCAAGGCGGGTCCGCGCACCGGCCGGGCGGCGGTCCTGCTGGACAAGGGCACCAAACTCGTGATCGGGCTCCTCGCGGCCCGCAGAGCCGGCGCCTCGCACGTCATGTTCGTCGACGCCGACGATTTCGTCAGCAGGCGGCTGTCCGGGCTGGTCGCAGGCGATCCGCGCGCCAACGGCTGGTTCGTGGAGCGCGGCTGGCGTTACAACGCCGAACGCGCGGCGGTGCGACCTCAGCGGCGGTTCCACACCCGTTGCGGCACAGCGCATATCGTGCGCACCGATCTGTTCGGCGAGTTGACGGATCTCCACGAGGAGTCCACCCAGGCGCAGCTGCAGGACACGCTCGGTGACCGGCTCGAGCGGGTGTTCGGCTCGCACCTGCACATCGCCGACGACCTCGCGCGCGCGGGCACACCGCTGCGGCCGATTCCGTTCCCCGCCGCCCTCTACCGACTCGGAACGGGCGAGAACCATTCCTGGAACGGGATGGGGGGATTCGGCAGACCGGTCACACAGGCGATCGCCGAGGAATTCGGTGTCCAACCCACTCCGCGCAACGTCGGCGCTGTCGTGCGTGCGGTGTCGCCAGGCGGTGCCGCCGTACGGCACCGTGTGCAACGACTGCGGGCATTGGCCGAACGGGCTTGACAGAGGCCGCAATTCGTCGGACCGATGAGATGACAGCAAACGCCGCAATCCTCACCGTGACCGGCACCAAGGGGCGCCGACCGGCGCAATCCGCGTGACATCAGTTTGCTGGAAGATTGCGTATCGAAGAATCCGTATGGCCGGAACATCACCGAATGGCGCGATCAGAAGCCGTTGCGGCAATTCGGCACTGGCGCTGAGCTCGACGGAATCGCTGTATCGTATGAACCCGTGATTGAGCTGAGAAACGTCGGAAAAACATTCGGGGGCGGAGTACCCGCGCTTCGCGATGTGAGTTTTTCCGTTCCCACCGGCTCGATTTGCGCATTACTCGGTCACAACGGTGCCGGTAAGACCACCACGATCAAGATCCTGTCGACGCTGATCCAGCCCTCCTCCGGGGAGGCGATCGTCGCGGGCTACGACGTGGTTCGCCAACCCGGGAAGGTTCGGGAGAACATCAGCGTCACCGGACAGGACGCGTCACTCGATATTTTGCTGACCGGCCGGGAGAACCTGATCCTGTTCGGCCGCCTGCGCGGCCTGCGCCGCCGCGACGCCCGTATCCGGGCCGACGAGCTCATCACCCAGTTCGACCTCGCGCACGCCGCCGACCGGCCGGTGTCGACCTATTCCGGCGGTATGCGGCGCCGGATCGACATCGCCGCCGCGCTGGTCGTTCCGCCGAAGGTGCTGTTCCTCGACGAGCCGACGACCGGGCTGGACCCGCGAAGCCGCCGCGACGTGTGGGCGCTGGTGGCGTCGCTGTCGGCCCAGGACGTCACGGTGCTGCTCACCACCCAGTACCTCGAAGAGGCCGACGTGCTGAGCGATTCGATCATCATCCTCGACGCGGGCCAGATCATCGCCAGCGGAACCGCCGACGACCTCAAACGCCGCGTCGGGTTCAGCTACTGCCAGGTGACCCCGATGAACCCGGACGACCTGTCCCGGATCGACGTGGCGCTGGCCGATTTCGACGAGTCGGAGATCGACTACGACGCCAACACGGCATCGGTGCCCGCACCCGGCGGTGTGGCCACGCTGACCGAGGTGTTGCGCCGGATGGATCAGATCGGCGTGGAACTGGCCGACATCTCGCTGCGGAAGCCGTCGCTCGACGAGGTCTTCCTGCACCTGACCAAACCCTCGGTCACCCCGTGAACGCCCTGGCCGCGCTGACCGAACGGGTCGTCATCAGCACCGTTCGCGACCTCGACCTCCTGTTCGCGATCCTGGCGCCGGTGGCCACGTTCGTCGGCCTGACCTTCATCCTGCGCAACGTGATCGACACCGGCGGCATGAGCTACCCGCAGTACGTGCTGCCTGCGATCGTCATCCAGGCGATGGTGTTCAGCTCGATGACCACCGCCGACCGCGCGGCACGCGATCAGTCGTCGGGTTTCGGCGTCCGTCTGCGCACGATGCCGATGTCCGCTGCGGTGCCGCTGATGGCGCGCATGCTCTACTGCCTGCTGCGCGGCGTCCTCGGCCTGGTGGCCTCGCTGGCCGTCGCCTACCTGTTCGGGTTCCGGATGAGCGGCGGCTGGCTCTACGCCGCGGCCTTCGTGATGATCTCGCTGATCCTGACCATCGCGCTCTCGCTGGGCGCGGACGCGACCGGAACCCGGCTCTCCCACATGGAGGCGTCCAGTCAGGTGCTGCTGTTCCCGCAGCTGATGCTGGTGCTGCTCTCGACCGGGCTGGCGCCGTTGGATTCGTTCCCCGACTGGGTGCAGCCGTTCGTGCAGTACCAACCGGTGTCCCAGGTCGCCGAGACGCTCCGCGGTCTGTCCACGGGCCACGTGGCGGGCGGCAACCTGGCGGCCACGCTGGCGTGGTGCGTCGGGCTGTTCGCGCTGTTCGGGTTCATCGCACTGCGGATGCAACGGCGGCCGCAGTGAGCAGCGCGCTGACGACACACCAGAACTCGCTGCTGACCGAGAGCCTCGTCTTCGCGGGGCGGCGGTACGCCCGGTGGCGGCGCGACCCGATGATCCCGCTTCAGGCGGTGCTGTTCCCGACCCTGCTGCTGGTCACCTACAAGCTGCTGCTCGGCAAGTCCATCATGCGGATCACCGGTACCGACAGCGTGTACGGCCTGGTGCCGATGTGCGCCATCGCGGGTGCGATGTTCGGTGCGCTGGCCATCGGTCTCGCCATGACCGCCGAACGCAACACCGGTGTGCTGACCCGGTTCTGGACGCTGCCGGTGCACCGCGCGAGCGCGATGGTGGGCACACTGATCGCCGAAGGCGGCCGCACGCTGGGCGGGGCCGTCCTCATCACGGCCATCGGCGTGGTGCTCGGACTGCGGTTCGAACGCGGTGTGCTCATGGCGATCCCGTTCGTGCTCATCCCGGTCGCGGTGGTCACGGTGTTCACGATGATGGTGATCGCGCTGTCCATCCGCGCCGAGAACAACGTCATGCTGACGTGGCTGGGCACCGGCTCGATCGGTCTGGTCTTCTGCAGCTCCGGTATGGCGCCGGTGGGCATGTACCCGTCGTGGCTGCAGTGGTTCATCTCTCTCCAGCCGATCTCCCCCGCCATCGAGACGATGCGCGGACTGGCCGGCCAGGGCCCCGTCCTGGGGCCGCTGCTGCTCACCTGCGCGTGGCTGATCGTGCTCGGGGCGATCTTCGGACCGCTGGCGGTACGCGGCTATCGCACCGTGGCGGAGGCGGGTTAGCCGAGCCCCACGTGCGCGCGCACGCCGGCGTAGTCGGCGCGCAGCCGCTGCCGGAGCGTGTCGACGGCACTGGAGGTCCTGCGCCGGATGGCCTCCGCATCGGCCAGCGTCTCCAGCACGCGGTCGACCAGCTGACTCCCGGTCAGCCGGTCGGTGCGCAGCAGCGACCTCTCGTCGTCGATCGACAGCGCGAAATCGCGGCATTTGGGCTGGTATTCGAGGGAGACCACCGGGGTGCCGGACAGCGACGCCAGGATCCCGGCGTGCAGCCGGCTGACGATCACCGCCGAACAACCGGCGAACTGCGCCGCCGCGGCGGCCGCGTCGGCAGGGCGGACGATGTCGGCGGACACCCCGGCGAGCGCCCTGCCGGTCCACTGTTCGTCGTCGGCGTTCATCAGCACGCCCACGAAGCGATGACCCCGGGCGGCGAGTTCGTTGACCGCGACGGTCACCTGGGCGACGACGCGGTCGGGGTCGTGACCCCAGAGGTCGTCGCCGAAGCCGATATTCAGGCCGATGAGGCCGTCGACCGGCTGCGCCTGCGGTGACGGCAGAACGAGCGCCGGGTCGCCCGACACCCGCGCCTCGAATCCAGCGTCGGCGAGCAGTTCGGCGCTGCGCGGCCCGCGCACCGAGACCGTGTCGAACCGCTCCAGCAACGGCACCCACCGGCTGAGCTCGTTGCCGCCGGATCCGCTTCTGCGGCCGACGAAGACGGGGTCCTCGACACCGGCGCCGATGGCGTAGTTCCCCCCGCCGGTCAGCTTCATCGCACTGCCGATCAGTCGCCGCCAGTGCTTCCGGCCGATCAGGGTTCCGCCGCCGACGACCTGCGTGCTCTGGCGCAGAGACTTCGTCAAACCCGTTGCCGTGGCCCGGATCCGCTCGTGCGGGAAGCGCGGCAGGTCCAGGAAGGTGGCCTCGGGCAACTGGGACCGCACCGCGTCGTAGATCGCGTCGTCACCGAGGTTGCCCTTGCCGTGCCAGCCGAGGTAGGACACGTACGGCGCCCGGGCCGCCGTCACGCCAACCTGCTCGAGGTCATCTGAACCTTTCCCGCGGGTCATGAACCGCTCTTGGTGGAGGAGTCGGCGACCGTTTCGCCGCCCGCGTCGCCGGTGGCGGCGATCGGCTCGGTCTGCAGGTCGTGGAGTTGGGCGCGGTAGGAACGATAGTCGGCGGCCACCTCGAGGAGCCGTTGGCGCACCCGGGATCTCGGCGTGGTGGGCAGCGCGGGTGCCCCGCCACCGCGGACATCGCGCGACGGCAGATCGTCGTACGTCGGTTTCGACGGCCACCAGTTCGCGTTGCCGATCAGCACCGCGGCGGCGGGCACCGTGATGGTGCGCACGATGAACGTGTCGAGCAGCAGTCCGACACCGATGACGAAGCCGAGCTGGATGACGGTGCCGATGCTGCTGACGGTCAGCGACAGCATCGACGCCGCGAAGATGAGTCCCGCGGAGGTGATCACACCACCGGTGGCGCCGACGGTGCGGATGATGCCGGTGCGGATCCCGTCGCGGGACTCCTCGCGTATTCGCGCGATCAGCAACAGGTTGTAGTCGGCGCCCACCGCCACCAACACCAGGAACGCCATCCCCGGCACCGTCCAGGCGAGTTCCTGGCCGAGGATGAACTGGAAGAACAGCACGCCGATCCCGATGGCCGACACGTAGGACAGCACGACCGACGCCACCAGGTAGAGCGGCGCGACGATCGCGCGCAGCAGCACGACGAGGATCAGGAACACCACCAGCAGCGTGACGATGATGATGAACCGGATGTCGCCGTTGTAGTACTGGCGCAGATCGTTCTGCACCGGCGAGAAACCCACCATGGTGATGTTCGCGTTCGCCAACGTGGTGTTGGGCCGGGCGCTTTCGGCCGCGTCGATGATGTCGGCGACCTGGTCCATCGCCTCGGTGCCGAACGGATCGAGCGCGGTCTGCACCAGGTAGCGCGCGGTGTGTCCGTCCTTGGAGACGAACAGGTTCGCCGCCTTCTTGAACTCCTCCTGGGTGAGGATCTGCGGCGGGATGTAGAACCCGGCCTGATTGGGTTCGGACGCATCGCGTTTCATCGCGAGCAGGAAGTCCGACGCCTGATCGAGGCCGCCGCCGATGTTGCGGGTCTGGTCGACCAGCAGCTGGACGCCCTCGGCGAGCTGACGGCTCGAATCGGCCAGCGTGTTCGCGCCCTCGGTGGCCTCGCGGATCTTGTTCTGGACTCCGCCCGGCTCGTCGAGGCCGAGTTCACGCGCCGCGGCCGTCGCGGTCTTGAGGCTCTTGCTCAGTCCCTGGATGGTCTCGTCGAGGGTCTGGTAGCCCTCGGTGTTCTGCAGCTGGCTGCCGAGGTCGGAGATGCTGTTGAGGTACGGGCTCTCGCGCGTGCTGACGATGCGACGCATGTCCTCGCGCGACTGCACGCACTCGGGATCGGCGTCGCAGGTGGGGCTGGTGTCCAGCGACCGCAGCACGGGCTCGGCCCACGCGTAGATGTCGGTCATCCGGTCGACGTCGACACCGATCGCGTTGCCGAGGTCGCGCATGTTCGTGACCAGCGACGCCGTCCGGTCGATCTCGTCGAGCGTCTTCGCACCGCCGTACTTGCGGGACATGTCGTCGAGTGCGCCGGCCAGACCCCGCACACTGCCCGCGGCCCCGATGACTCCGTCGCGGATCTGGTCGAGGACGTCGGCGAGCTGGTGTGCACCGCCGCTGAGCCGGTTGAGGTTCGTGTCGTTGTCCTGGATGAGCGTCGACGCCTCGTCGAGTTTTCCGCCCACCTCGCCGGCCTGGTAGGTGGCCTTGGCCTGTTCGAGCATCTCCCCGGTCGGCCGGGTGATACCGCGCACCATGTCGATGTCGGGCAGGGCGGCGATCCGCTGCGCCATCTCCTCCATGTCGGCCAGCGCGCGCGGCGACCTCAGATCCTGGTCGGGCGCCTGGATCACGATGAACTGCTGCATCGTGGTGCTGATCGGGAAGTGGTCGTCCATCGCCTCGTAGCCGCGGTTGCTCTCGGAATCGGCGGGCAGCGCTTTGCGATCGTCGTAGTTGAACTGGATGAACGCCGCACAGGCCGCCAGCGCGATCAGCACGACGAGGCTGCCGGCGAGGTGGATGACCGGTCTGCGCACGATGTGGACACCGGAACGGCGCCAGAACCGCCCGGTCAGATCCTTGCGGGGTTTGACCCAGCCGCGGCGCCCCGCGAGCACGATGAGCGACGGGAGCAGGGTGATGGAGGCGAGGAAGCCGATCGCGATGGTCACCGACAGGGCGGGGCCCACGGTCGCGAAGACGCCCAGCGTGGTGAACGCCAGCCCGAGGAAGGCGATCGCCGTGGTCGCCGCCGAGCCGGCGACCACCTTGCCGATCGTCACCAGCGCGCCCACCATCGCGTCGTCGGACTCCATGCCTTCGCGCACGAGTTCGTGGTAGCGGCTGAAGAAGAAGATCGAGAAGTCGGTGCCCGCGCCCATCAGCATGCCGGTCATCAGCACGATGGTCTGCGGGCCCAGCCCGAGCCCCAGTTCGCCGAGCCCGGCCACCGCCTGGTTGGCCACCCCGAGCGCCAGACCGATCGTCAGCAACGGGATCAGCATCCCGATGATGCTGCGGTAGACGATCAGCAGGATGGTCAGGATCGTTCCGACCGTGGCGATCTCGATGACCCGCTGATCGCGCGCACCGATCGCGTTGATGTCCTCGAGGGTCGCCGCCGCGCCGACCATGTTGGCCTGCAGCGAGGTGCCCTCCGTCGTCTCCTTGACGATCTTGCTGGCCGCGCGGTATGCCGCCTGCCCCTTCGGGGTGCCCATGTTGCCGGTGAGGCTCACCGGCAGGTTCCAGGCCTTCCCGTCCTTGCTCGTCATCACCTGCCGCAGTTCGGGAGTCGCCACGAAGTCCTGCGTCGAGATGACATGCTCTTTGTCGGCCTTGAGGCGTTCGACGAGCGTCTTGTACGTCGCCTCGTCCTGGGGCGACAGGCCCTTGTCGTTGCTGAGGATGACGACGTTGAGGTTGCCGGCGTTGGTCTCCTCCGCGCCCTTGAACGCATCGCTCATCTGCTTGCTGGCGACCATGACCGGCGCGTCCTTGGGCAGGAACTCGGGCGGGTTCTTCTGGGACACCACCGCCAGCGGCGGGATGAGCAGGAACAGCACGGCGGCCGTGGCGACCCACGCGATGATGATCAGGACAGGATGCCGGACGATGAAACGGCCGAGCAGGGGTAGCCCCCCGTCGGCCAACGCACCACGGAGTCTGGTGCGGTTGAACATGATTTTCACGCTACACGGCTCACAAGATCAAAACCCCTGACGCAGTTGCGCTCAGCGCACAGCGCCGGTTGCTCCGCCGAGCACTCGTCGACCCGATCCATGTTGTAATCGGGTGTGCTCTCGTTGCCGTTACACGCCGACCCGCGAAGCGGGCTCCGCCGGTGAGATTCGTCGTCGCCGTCCACGGCACCCGCGGTGATGTCGAACCGTGCGCCGCCGTGGGACTCGAACTCGCCCGGCGCGGGCACGAGGTGCGTACGGCGGTGCCGCCCAACCTCGTTTCGTTCGTCGACGAATGCGGACTGGGCACGCCGGTCACCTACGGGGTGGATTCCCAGCAGCAGCTCGACGCCGACATCTTCCGCGAGTGGTACAAGCTGCGGAACCCGCTCACGGTGCTGCGCGAAGCACGCGAGTACGTCGTCGAGGGCTGGGCCCAGATGAGCCGCTCGCTCGACGAGCTCGCCGACGGCGCCGACCTGATCCTCACCGGCACCACCTACCAGGAACTGGCCGCCAATGTGGCCGAGGCGCACGGGATTCCGCTGTCGGCACTGCATTACTTCCCGGTGCGCCCGAACACCAAGGTGCTGCCGGTTCCCCTGCCGTCCGCGGTGGTCGGTCCGGCGTGGGCGGTCGGCGAGTGGGCGCACTGGCGGGTCCTCAAGGGCGCCGAGGACGATCAGCGCCGCGAACTCGGACTCCCCCCGGCCGGCACCCGCGCGGTGCGCCGCATGCTCGAGGCCGGTGCGCTCGAAATCCAGGCGTACGACGAGATCTTCTTCCCCGGACTCGCCGAGGAGTGGGGGCCGGACCGCCCCCTGGTGGGCGCGATCACGCTCGAGAAGGACACCGAGGTCGACGACGACGTGGTGTCCTGGATCGCCGCCGGGACCCCGCCGATCTACTTCGGTTTCGGCAGCATGCCGGTCAAATCCCCCGCCGACGCGATCGCGATGATCGAGGCGGCGTGTGCGGATCTCGGTGAACGCGCGCTCATCTGCTCCGGGGTGCTCGACATCGCCGGCCTGTCGCACGGGGCACACGTGAAGGTCGTCCGCAGCGTCAACCACGCGGCGGTGTTCCCGTTGTGCCGGGCCGTGGTTCACCACGGCGGCGCGGGGACCACGGCGGCCGGGGTCCGGGCCGGTATCCCCACCCTGGTGTTGTGGGTCGGTGCCGAACAACCGATCTGGGGTTCGCGCGTCAGGGCCCTCGGTGTCGGCGACTATCAACGGTTCTCGTCCACGACGCGCAAGTCGCTGCGCCAGTCGTTGCGCAAGGTGCTCGGCCGGCCGTACGTCGAACGCGCCCGCGAGGCCGCCGCGGCGATGACGAAACCGGCCACGAGTGTGGGAACTGCGGCCGACCTTCTCGAAGATGCGGCGCGTGACGGGCGCCGGCACAGTTAGACGATCTCGCCGAAGAGGTCGAACTCGGCCAGCGTCAGCGCGGTGAGATCCCGCAGATGGCGCTTGGTGTTGGTGCCGCCCGGCTGGTAGGACACGATGCCGAGCGAGATCACGTCGCGCAGGCGCACACTCGCCACCACCAGTTGTCCGCCGGCCCGTTCGATCTGGTCGCGGGTGAGGTCCTGGTCGACCCCGCGCAGCATGAAGTACTCGGCGTCGGAACCGTCGGGACGGCCGACCGCCGGGTCGATCTCACCGAGGTTGGAACACGACACCGGAAGGTCACCGAACATCACGTCGGCGGCGCGCCGCACCGCTCGCTTCGGCACGAACGGCGTCAACGGCAGCAGCGCGAACGTCTCGTCGGGCACCTCACGCAATGTCTTGAGCGCCTGGCGGATCGCGGTGCGGCTGTCGGACAGGTCGGTGGTCACCCGCGCCGGGTCGACGCACACGGTGGTCAGCGAGACCGCGTTGGCCCTGGTGTCGTCGGGCGTGCGCTCGCTGATCGCGATCAGCAACGACACCGCACCGTCGTCGGGGCGGTGTCGCCCGGTGCGTTCGGCCAGCCGCGCCGCGAAGCCGGCGAGCAGCGAGTACGTGGTGCCGTTCAGCTTCTCCGCGCACGCATCCCAGTGGGCGGCGTCGATGAACGCGTTGATGGCCGGCATGATCACCGGCTCCCGGCCGTGATCCACCGTCCCCTGCGGACGCGTCGTCCCCGACTGCGCGAAGTCGTTGCGCCGCCGATAGCCCAACCGTGCCGCGGCGGCGACCGTCCGGCCGACCTCCGGCAGGTCGCGCACCGTCTGGCGGGCGTCGGCGCGCAGGGCCGCGAGGGTGGGTCGCGAACGGGCAGGGGCGTATCCGAGCAGCCGGGTGCGGCCCTCGGCGGCATCGGCCACCGAGCGCAGCAGCCCGATCCCGTCGGTGACGCAGTGTGAGGCCGCCAGGCTGATCGCGGTCGACCCGTCGTCCATCGGCAGCATCGCCAGATGCCAGCTGGGCCCGAACTCCGGGTCGATCGGCACCGCCGAGCGCTCGTCTATCCAGTCGCTGAGCTCGGCGCGCGGCCGTGGATCGGACACCTCGAGCGGCCCGGCGTGCGCGGCCACCCACCGGTGCCTGCCGAAGGGCAGCGCCGACGGTTCGACGCGCCGCCCGAGCAGGCTGTGGTCGAGGTTGGCGTGGAACCGGCGCAGGGCGTCGACGTCCACCGGGTGCTCGTACACCCAGACCGCTTGTGCCAGCTTGCCGATACGGGTCGCCCGCAGCTGCAGGAACGCGGCCTGGTCGATGTAGGCGAGCCGGTCGTCGACGGTCAGCCCCTCCTGCCGCCGGGAGGCCGAAAGCCTGGGGCGCATCTGGATTGCCATCGGATCCGCCTCAGATGACCGCGGCGGTGAGACCGAAGTCGGCCAGCGCCGCCGTCGTCAACTCGCGCAGGTGGGCTTTGGAATTCGTTGCGCCGGGCTGGTACCCGATCACCGCGATCGACATCTTGTCGCCGACCCGGGCGCCGATCACCGTGAGCAGACCGCGCCGCTGTTCGAGCACCGAGCGCGGGATGTAGCGGTCGACGCCGCGCAAGATCACGTACTCGGCGTCCGTACCGTCGATACGGCCGATCTCGGGCGGCAGGTCCCCCAGGTTCGAACACGACACCGGCAGGTCCGAGAAACCGAAGGCCACGTCGGCGGTGGACTTCACCGCCCGCTTCGGGATGAACGGCGTCAGCGGCAGCAGCGCCAGTGTCTCGTCGGTCTCCTCGCGCATCGTCTTGAGCGCCTGCTTGATCGATGCCCGGGCCGCAGAGAGGTCGCTGGTCACACCCTTCGGGTCGATCCTGGCGTTGGCGAGTTTCACCGCGTTCGCGCGGGTGTCCTCGAGGGTGCGGTCGTTGATCGGGATGATGAACGGCACCAGGCCGTCGCCGGGCTGGTGGCGCCCGATCCGCTCGGAGAGCACCGCGCCGAACCCGGCCAGCAGTGAGTAGCTGTTGCCGCCCAGTGCGGCGGCCCGCGCATCCCACTCATCGCTGTCGACGAACAGCGAAACCGACGGCACCACAACATGATCGTCGGCGGCGCCGGCGGAGGTCTCGACCTGGTTCGACTTGGCGAAGTCCTTGCGCCGCCGGTAGGCGAGCTTGGCCGCCGCGACCAGCGTCCGGCCGATCTCCGGCGCATCGCGCAGCGTCTGGCGGGCATCGGCGGCGATGCCGCGCATCCGGGTGCGCGCACCGGGCATCGGATACCCGAAGTCCGGGGTGTTCCCGGTGACGGCGTTGAAGACGGTCAGCAGCGCGCCGCCGCCGTCACCGATGCAGTGCGAACCCACGAGGCTGATCGCGGTGGAGCCGTCGGTCATGGGCAACACGCCGAGGTGCCAGGCGGGACCCCACTCCGGATCGACCGGCAGCTGTGCCCGCTCGTCGATCCAGTCACTGAGTTCCGCACGCGCACGCGGGGTCTCGGCCACGTCGATGCTCGACGGCGGACCCAGCGACGAGACCCAGCGGTGCCTGCCGAACGGCAACGGCGAGGGCTCGATGCGGCGGCCCGCCAGCCCGTAACCGAAATTGCGGTGGAACCGCCGCAGACCGTCGAAGTCGACGGCGTGCTCGTAGACCCATACGCACTGCATGACCGCGGCCTGTCCCGTGGCCCGCAAGCCGAGGAACAGGGCTTGATCCAGATACGACAGCCGCTCGTCGGGCCGCTCGTCGGGTTTGGTCACGAAACCGCGAAAAGGCCGCAGGGTTCGAGATCGCGCCGGCCTGATCTGCGTCGACAACATCAACCTCCGACTACGGGAACCAATTCGTCGCGACGCCGCACGGCCGCACCGTGCCGGCCGGACAGCGGACCGCCCGCGCCGCCGTCCGCCACGCGCAGGTACCACGAGATCATCACCTGCAGGTACCGGTTGATCGACTCCCTGGCGGTCGGATTGTCCGGGAACGCCACGGTCACAGTCGTTTCCCGCTCGGTGCGATTGACCCACATGCCGACCTGAAAGGCGGCGCGGGCGTCGGCGAAGACCTTTCCGTTCATGCCCTCCCACTGCGCGATGACGCTCGGCGACAGCGGCGGCAGTCCGGCGTCGAGGTAGGACACCATCGGCACGCCGGGGTCGGCGGGGCGCACGCCCGCCGATGCGGCGAGTTCGACCACCCGCTCGAACGGGACGTGCGCGAGGTCCAGACCGGAATCGAAGGACTTCTGCGCCGAGCGTGCGGTGTCGCCGAAGCTGCCGCGGTCGACCGAGACGGTGACCGGCACCAGGCCGGTGAACCAGCCCGTGGTCATGAACTCGGCCGGGGTGCGCCGTGTCGTGGTGGGAGTGATGACGTAATAGTCGCTGTTGCCGGTGAATTCGTGATCGGTCAGTGCCGCGCACGCGAAGACGCCGCCGATGAACCGCGCGTCGGCCGCGTTGCACGCTGCCTCGAAGCGCTCGCCCTGCTGCTTGTCCAGCAGTCGCACGGTGAGCAGTTCACCGGAGCAGGGCTCCGACGGATCGCCCAGCGGCAGCGGGAAGTGCGGCAGTGTGCCGTCGTTGTTCTGGGCGAAGCGCACCCAGTCCTGCACCTCGGGCGACTCGAGGGTCAGCGCATCGGTGTATTCGCGCTGACGCAGGCAGTAGTCGTCGTAGCTGCCCGCATCCGGCAGCTTCAACGGCGCGCCGCCGCCCACCAGCGTCGCGTACATCATGTGGATCTCGACGAGCACCAGACCCATGAACATCGCATCGGTGTGCACGTGGTCGACGCTGATGTAGAACGTGAAATGGTCCTCACGCTGGATGATGCCGAAGTGGAAGCAGTTCCACTGCAACGGGTCCGGCGTGGACAGCACATGCTTGCGCCACTGGTCGGCGGTCACCTCGCCGTGCTGGGTCGGCACGAACTTGATGTCGCGCGGGTTGCGGATCGTGCGGCGGATGACCTCGTCGGACTCGGTGAACTCGAACCGGCTGTGGTACGTGTCGTGCCTGCGGATGTAGGCGTTGATGACATGCGTCATCGCGCGGATGTCGCACTGGCCCGGCATGTCCCACGCCGGGATGTTCAGCCGCGCCATGTCCGTGCCCTGCGACACGTGCTTGCGGTAGCCCCGGATGTGCTGTTCCTGTTGGTAACTCACCGGCACCGCGCTGATCGGTGCGTCCTGCATCTTCGCCAGCGACGATGCCGACGGATCCCAGGAGACGAGCGTACCCGGGGCGCCGATCCAGTCGTGGATCGCTTTGATGGCAACCATCAGACCTCCCGTGCTTCGTGTGTGTTCCCGGGCGACTTCGTCGACGCCATGTCAGCCGCTCTCACGACGAACTCGATGTGGCCGAATCACCGGCGAGCGTGTCGGCGAGACGCTGCGCCAGCGCCCGCACGGTGGTGATGTCGGTGGAGCCGATGCGGATACCCGTCTCGTTCTCGATCCGGGTGCGCACCTCCAGCGTGCCCAGCGAATCCAGGCCGTACTCGGACAGCGGCCGGTCGGCGTCGACCGATCGGCGCAGGATGAGGCCGATCTGGTCGGCCACCAGCTTGCGCAGCCGGCCCGGCCACTCCTCCTGCGGCAGCTCGAACAGCTCGGTGAGGAATGCGCTTGTGCCCGCGCTGTTCTGGCCGATCGATGCGAACGCCTCGGCGAACTTGCTGGTCTGCGCGAACGCTGTCAGCCACGGCGCACCGGCGACCGGTGCGTAGCCGCTGTACCCGCGGTCGTGCCGCAGCAGCGCGTCGAAGGCGTCGGCACCGTCGTCGGGCAGGATCGCCATCGCGGCGTCCTCGGCCATCGCCTGACCCTTGCCGATCTCCGCCCACGCGCCCCACGCGATCGCGCCGGCGGGCAGCCCCTGCGCCCGCCGCCACTGGGTGAACGCGTCGAGCCAGCTGTTGGCCGCGGCGTAGGCGCCCTGTCCCGGCGAACCGACCATCGCGGCGGCCGACGAGAACGAGCAGAACCAGTCCAGCGGCTGACCCGTGGTCGCCGTGTGCAGGTTCCACGCGCCGTACACCTTCGGCGCCCAGTCGCGGTCGATCAGCTCGTCGGTGATGTTGGGCAGTGTCGCGTCCTCGACGACGGCCGCGGCGTGCAGCACGCCACGCACCGGCAGTCCGGTCGCGGTCGCCGCGGCGATCGCGCGTTCGGCGGTCGCGGGGTCGGCGATGTCGCCCAGCGACACCTCGACCTCGGTACCCGTCGCCCGGATCCGGTCGATCGCCGCGGTCGCCTCGGCGCTGGGCGCCGAGCGGCCGTTGAGCACGATCCGGCCGCAGCCGGCCGCGGCCATCTTCTCGGCGAGGAACAGCCCGAGCCCGCCCATACCGCCGGTGACGACGTAGGCGCCGTCGCCACGGAACACCTCGGCGTTCTCCGGCGGCACCACCGCGGTGCTCTGACCGGTGTGCGGGACGTCGAGCACGAGCTTGCCGGTGTGCCCGGCGGCGCCCATCACGCGGATCGCGGTCGCACCCTCGGCCAGCGGGTAGTGCGTGGTCTCGGGAAGCGGCAGCACCCCGTCGGCGATCTGCTGGTAGACCGTCTCCAGCAGGCGGCGCAGGACGTCCGGGTTCGTCAGCGTCAGCAGCGCGAGGTCCACGGCGTAGAACGCCAGGTTGCGCCGGAACGGGAACAGGCCCATCTTGCTGTCGCCGTAGATGTCGCGCTTGCCGATCTCGACGAAGCGGCCACCGAAGGAGAGCAGTTCCAGACCGGCGCGCTGCGCGGCACCCGGAAGCGAGTTCAGCACGATATCAACGCCATAGCCCGCCGTGTCCTCACGGATCTCGTCGGCGAAGGCGGTGCTGCGGGAGTCGTAGACGTGCTCGATCCCCCAGTCGCGCAACAGCTTCCGACGCTCGGGGCTGCCCGCGGTGGCGAAGATCTCCGCACCCGCGGCCTTGGCGATCGCGACCGCGGCCTGACCCACACCGCCGGTCGCGGAGTGGATCAGCACCTTGTCCCGCGCGCCGATCCTGGCCAGGTCGTGCAGCGAGTACCAGGCGGTGGCGTGGGCGCTTGGCACCGCGGCCGCGCGGTCCTCGGGCACGCCTGCGGGCAGGGTGACCGCGAGGTTGGCGTCGCAGGTGACGAACGTCGCCCAGGCACCGTTGGCCGAGATGCCGGCGACCCGGTCCCCCACCTGGTGCTCGGTGACTCCGGCACCGACGCCGGTGACCACGCCGGCGAAGTCGGCGCCCAGCTTGGGCAGCCGGCCCTCGAAGCTCGGGTAGCGCCCGTAGGCGACGAGCACGTCGGCGAAGTTCAGGTTCGACGCCGTGACCGAGACCTCGATCTCACCCGGCCCGGGCGGGACGCGGTCGAACGCGGCCAGTTCCAGCGACTCGAGGTCGCCCGGTGTGCGGATCTGCAGCCGCATGCCGCCGGTCTCGTGATCGACGACGGTGGTGCGGCGCTCCTCGGGGCGCAGCGGGCTGACCGACAGCCGCGCGACGTGGAATTCGCCATCCCGCCAGGCGGTCTCGTCTTCCTCCGAGTCCGAGAGCAACTGCGCGGCGACGTAGTCGGGCTCGGTGGCGCCGTCGAGGTCGACCTGGGTCGGCCGCAGCGCCGGATGCTCCATGACGAGCACCCGCATCAGGCCGCGCAGGCCGGCCTGCTCCAGGTTCGCGACGTCGCCGTCGACCACGGTCTGCGCGTTGCGGGTGAGCACGAACAGCCGCGGCGGCTCGCCGGGGACCTCGGGCAGTTCCCGCGCGATGCGGACCAGGTGGCGCACGTACTCGGCGCCCTGCGCCGGTGCGCCATCAGCCGGACCACCGGGTGCGGTCACCACGACCACACCGCTGTGGTGGTCGGCGGTGAGCTGTGCACGCACCTGCTCGGCGAGGGCGGCGTGGTCGGCGTCCGCCGACCAGACCGTCGTGGTCACCGTGGCGTCGGCGCGGGTGAGCGCGTCGGCCAGTCGGGCGGCGTCGGGCTGCGCAGCGTCGGACGTCGCGATCAGCAGCAGGCGGCCAGCGTCGACGTGGGCGGCCTCCGGGCGATCGTGCTTGCGCCAGTCGATGGTCAGCAGCCGCTCGTTGAGCAGCCGCTCGCGCTGTCCGCCCGCGGTGGCGCCGCTACCCAGGCGCAGGCCCTCGACCGTGAGCAGCACCGCACCGAGTTCGTCGAGCACCTCAATGTCGGCCTCGATCGCGGCGGCGCTCACGTGGGTGACCGTGACGTAGCAGTAGTGGGCGTTGCGCGTGGAGGCGTGTGCGGTGAGCCGGCGCACACCCAGCGGCAGCATCAGCGTGCCCGTGGTGTCGGCCTGCAGCGCGGCGTGCGCACCGACCGCCTGGAAGCAGGCGTCGAGCAGCGCCGGGTGGATGCCGTAGGCGCCCTGCTGCGAGCGGATGGAACCGGGCAGTGCCACCTCGGCGAGCACGGTGTCGCCGCCGTCGTCGCGGGTGTTGGCGGCGACGAGACCGGAGAAGGCCTGCCCGTAGGAGATGCCGCGGTCGGCGTACCAGCTGTGCAGTTCGGCGCCTTCGCGGCGCTCCGGATGCGTGAGGAGCAGTTCCTCGACGTCGTAGGCGCCGGGGGCCTCGGCGGCGGCGTCGCCGTGCAGCACGGCGGTGGCCCGCCGCACCTCGTTGCCCTCGTCGTAGGTCTCGACGACGAAGTCGCCCACGCCGGGCCGCTTCACGGTGGCGACCGAGGAGACCGGGGTCTGGTCCTCCAGCAGCAGCATCTGCTCGAAGGTGATGTCGCGGACCTCGGCGGTCTCACCGAACACGGCACGTGAGGCGGCCAGCGCCATCTCGCAGTAGGCCGCACCCGGCAGCGCCGCGACGTTGTGCACCTGGTGGTCGCCCAGCCACGGCTGGGTGGCGGTGCCGACGTCGCCCTGCCACACGTGGCGCTCGGGCTCCTCGGGCAGGCGCACATGTGCGCCGAGCAGCGGGTGCACCGCGACCGTGGAACCGCCCTGCGCCTGCTCCTGGCCGTCGCGCGTCAGCATCAGATGAGTGTGGGTCCAGGTGGGCAACGGTGCGTCGACGAGACGCCCGTCCGGGTAGATGACCGAAAAGTCCACTGCGCCACCGGAATTGTGCACATCGGCGACGAAGCCGAGCAGCCCGTCGGGCAGCTCCTGCTCGCGGCGCATCGCGGCCAGCGCGGCCAGGCTCATATCGAGGCTGCGGCCGGTCTGGTCGACGGCGTGGGTCAGCAGCGGGTGCGGGGCCAGCTCGCCGAACACGCGGAACCCGTCCTCGAGCGCCGCCTGCACGGCCGCGGAGAACCGCACGGCGTGACGCAGGTTGTCCACCCAGTAGTAGGCGTCGAACTCAGCCGGGTCGCGCGGGTCGTAGAGCGTGGCCGAGTAGTACGGGATCTCCGGTTCCATCGGCTCGATGTCGTCGAGCACCTCGGTCAGCTCGTCGAGGATGGGGTCGACCTGCGGCGAGTGGGATGCCACGTCGACGGCCACCTCGCGGGCCATCACACCGCGGCTGTCCCATTCGGCGACCAGTTCGCGGATCGCCTCCTTGGCGCCGCCGACGACCGTCGACTGCGGCGAGGCGACGACGGACAGGACCACGTCGCTGATGCCGCGGGCGGCCAGCTCCGAGAGCACCTGCTGGGCGGGCAGCTCCACCGACGCCATTGCGCCGGATCCGGCGATGCGGGCCATCAGCTTGGACCGGCGGCAGATGACCTTCGCGCCGTCCTCCAGCGACAGGCCACCGGCGACCACGGCGGCCGCCGACTCACCCATCGAGTGGCCGATCACCGCGCCGGGGGTCACCCCGTAGGACTTCATCGTCGCCGCGAGCGCGACCTGGACGGCGAACACCGTCGGCTGCACCCGGTCGATCCCGGTCACCTTCTCCGGCGCGGACATCGCCTCGGTGACCGAGAAACCCGACTCGCGGGCGATCAACGGCTCCAGCTCGGCGACGGCGGCGGCGAACACCGGCTCGGTGGCCAGCAGACCCTTGCCCATGCCGGCCCACTGGGATCCCTGCCCGGAGAACACCCAGACCGGGCCGTGCTCGCCCTTGGCGACCGCGGGCTCGTAGGGGGTCTCGCCGGAGGCGATCTCGCGCAGCGCTTTGATCAGCTCTTCGCGGGTGCCAGCGGACACGCAGGTGCGCACCGGCCGGTGCGAGCGGCGGCGCGCCAGCGTGTAGGCCAGGTCGCGCAGATTTCCGTCGGAATGGTCGTCCACCCAGTCGGCCAGGCGCGCGGCGGTGCGCCTCAGCTCCTCGGCGGAGGTCGCCGACAGCGCGAAGATCATCGCCTCGGAGGTCGGCTCGGCGACCGGCACCGCGACGTCGGGAGCCTGCTCGAGGACGGCGTGCACGTTCGTGCCGGACAGGCCGTAAGAGGAGACCGCGGCGCGCCGGGGCTGCTCGTCGCCGTGCGGCCAGGGAGTGATCTCCTGCGGCACGAAGAGGTTGGTGCTGATGCGCGCCATCTCGTCGGGCATGCGGTTGTAGTGCAGGTTCTGCGGCACCGTCGCGTGCTGCAGCGACAGGATCGCCTTCATCATGCCGACGGCACCGGATGCCGACTGTCCGTGGCCGAAGTTGGTCTTCACCGCACCGAGTGCGCACGGTGCGTCGGTGCCGTACACCTGCGCCAGGCCGGCGTACTCGATGGGGTCGCCGACCGGCGTGCCGGTGCCGTGGGCCTCGACCATGCCGACCGTTGCGGGGTCCATGCCCGCGGCGGCGAGCGCCGCCCGGTAGACCGACACCTGGGCGTCGCGCGAGGGGGTGGCGATGTTGACGGTGTGGCCGTCCTGGTTGGCCGCGGTGCCCTTGACCACGGCCAGGATGCGGTCGCCGTCGCGCTGGGCGTCGGCGAGGCGCTTGAACATGAGGACCACCGACGCCTCGCCGGAGACGAATCCGTCGGCGTCGACGTCGAAGGCGTGGCAGTGACCGGTGGGCGAGAGCATGCCCTGGGCGGAGCCGGAGGACATCTTGCGCGGCTCCAGCATGATCGAGACGCCGCCGGCGAGCGCCATGTCGCTCTCGCCGTCGTGCAGGCTGCGGCAGGCCATGTGGACGGCCAGCAGGCTCGAGGAGCAGGCGGAGTCGACCGTGTACGCGGGGCCGTGCAGGCCCATCGCGTAGGCGATGCGGCCGGAGGCGAGGCTGTAGTTGTTGCCGGTGAACCCGTAGGGGCCTTCGATGGCATGCGCGTCGGCGGCCAGCAGCTGGTAGTCGCCGTGCGTCATGCCGATGAACACGCCGGTCAGCGAGGTGTCCAGCGTCGTCGGGTCGATGCCGGCGTGCTCGACGGCCTCCCAGGCCGTCTCCAGCAGCAGCCGGTGCTGGGGATCGATGGCCGTCGCTTCGCGCTCGCTGATGCCGAAGAACTCGGCGTCGAAGCCGGCGACGTCGTCGAGGAAGGCGCCCCATTTGGACACCGAGCGGCCGGGAACCCCCGGTTCCGGGTCGTAATACTCCTCGGCGTCCCAGCGCTCCAGCGGCACCTCGGTGACGAAGTCGTCGCCGCGGAGAAGGGCCTCCCACAACCGCTCGGGAGAATCGATCCCACCGGGCAGGCGGCAGGCCATTCCGATGACAGCGATGGGAGTGACCGGTGCGTCGACCACGTGTGCAAACCTCTTCTGGAACGTGATACGGAAGATTCGGGACGGGTAGAAAATCGATAGTTTCCGAAATTCAGCACTTTCCGGCGTGCTCCGTCCGCTCCCCTCTGTATCTCTTCGGCCTTCGTTCGCGCCGAGTCGGAGCGTAACCGCTCACACCGACTCTGGTGCAAGTACCGAGCAAATGACTCTCGGCTGTTGCTAGATCAATGTCTGCGGCCAAAACGTTACACGAGCAAGGACAAGATCGCAGATTCATCGGCTCTCAACGCTGTGACCTGCAGTTATTTCGTTTTTTGACTCTAATGTCAATCTTGGCACTTTCTTGGGTTTCTCTCAGGTTTTTCGCTAAGCAAGAATCCAGCAAACTAGTTAGCATGTTGTCTGGAATTGCTGTAAGTCGCAGACGAGCGCCAGTTCCGCGCGGCGGCGGCCGGTCGGCCGAACAATGTCGATCTTGTTTCGGCAGCGCACAGCGTTTTTTGCATGCTCAACATCGCGCCGGCCCGAGCACCGGCCGATCCGCTCCCCCGGTGTGCCGATATGTGCGAAGGCGAGGACCACCGCACCACGGCAACAGACGACCCGATAACGATGTTGTCGCTTCGCCGTTCACCAGCAAAGCTCCAAGGGGGTGGACACAGCAGTGTCACAGGCTTAACCAGCCGATTCTGGCAAAGGCGAAATGACCTGCTGGACAACCATTTCCAGGGACAACGAACGTTGTCACACGAGGTGGTGAAAAGGCCCCCAAAAGGGGGCCTGACGGACGCTGAGAGGGGTCCGGGAACGCTATCCGGCAACCGGCTCGGGCATCGCAAACGGGGCGCCCAGATCCGGCATCACCTGGTAGCCGCGCACCCGGGCGCGCGCCACGTCCCGCCGGATCAGCACGTTCAACCCCGCGAACGAACCCATGTCGAGCAGCATCGGCGTCAGCAGCCGGTTGTGGACGAAGCCGATCGCCAGGCCGCTCGACGGGTCGGCCCAGCCGACGGATCCGCCCAGCCCGACGTGGCCGAATCCGCGCATCACCCCGAACGGCAGGCTGTGGTAGCCCAGATGGAAGGCCAGCGGGATGACCAGATTGCGGTCGGGCCGCAGGTTCGGCCGGCCGGTCAGCCCCGCCGCGACCTGCGCGGAAAGGTACTGCTCGCCGCCGATGCACCCGCCGTTGGCGATCGCGCCGTACATCCGGGCCAGGCCGCGGGCGGTGGCGACACCGTTGGCGGACGGGATCTCGGCATCGAGGAACGGGATGTCGCCCTGGACCACGGCCTTCATCCCCGGGAAGTACATCGACCCGAACATGCCGGAGAACTGCAGCGCGGCGACCTTGGGCGCGACGAAGTTGAACACCGGGTTGGCCAGCGTGCCCTGCGGGACGAGGATCTGCGCGGCCCGCGTCGCGGCGTGGGCGGGCGGCCGGCCCAGGTGCAGTCCGTCGGTGTTGAGCGGCGCGGCCAGTTCGGTGCGGATCAGGTCGCCCATCCCCTGGCCGGTCACCGCGCGCGCCAGACCGGACACCAGCCAGCCGTAGGTCAGCGCGTGATACGCCGGATGACCGTGCAGCAGCCGGTTCACCGGCGCAGCCGCCAGCCGCTGCTCCATCCTCAGGTGGTCGAGCAGGTCGTCCTTGCCGACCCCGTTGAGTTGCGACAACCCGGCACGGTGCCGCATCAGGTCGCGGACGGTGATCTTCTCCTTGCCGTTCGCGCCGAATTCGGGCCAGTACTGCGCGACCGGCGCGTCGTAGGCCAGCAGACCGCGGTCGACCAGCCGGTGGATGACCGTCGAGGCCATCCCCTTGGTCGCCGAGAACACCATCGCCCCGGTGTCGGCCGTCCAGTACTGCGTACCGCGCCGGTCCGAATACCCCGTCCAGACGTCGACCACGGGCTCACCGTGCAGGTAGATGCACAGCGCCCCGCCCCCGAACCGGCGGCCGGGGAACAGCTGCGAGAAGCCCTGGAGCGTGCGTGCGAAATTCGCATCCGCCGCGCCCTGCACACCGTGCGGGAGCGCGGCGCTGCGGCTCCTCGCTGAGAGGTTCGTCACAGCTATGAATTTAACCTGCCGACAGGCCCCAGAGACAGAGCGTTATTGACTCGTTAATTACCTGGTCAGCGAACGATCAGTGGGCGGCGTCGAGAATCCGGCGCGCGGCGAGCGCCGGCGTCAGCTCACCGTCGCGGACCTGACGTTCCACCTCGGCGCGAATCCGGCGGACCTCGGGATGGGACAACACGCGGTCGAGCACCGCGTCGCGCACCATCGACCACGTCCACTCGACCTGCTGTGCGCGCCTGCGGGCCTCGAATTCCCCGGCCCCCCGCAGCACCTCGCGGTGTTTGAGCACCGTGTCCCAGAGCTCCCGCAGACCGTTACCCTCCAACGCGCTCATCGTCAGTACCGGCGGGCGCCAGAGGGTTTCGCGAGGGTAGATGAGCCGCAACGCCGCGGCCAGTTCGCGGGCGGCGCTCTTGGCCTCGATGGCGTGCTCGCCGTCGGCCTTGTTGACCACCACGATGTCGGCCAGCTCGAGCACACCCTTCTTGATGCCCTGCAGCTGATCACCGGTGCGAGCCAGCGTCAGGAACACGAACGTGTCCACCATGTTCGACACCGTCACCTCGGACTGCCCGACGCCGACGGTCTCGACCAGGATCACGTCGTAGCCGGCGGCTTCGAGCAGCACGATGGTCTCGCGGGTGGCCTTCGCGACGCCGCCCAAAGTTCCCGACGTGGGTGACGGGCGGATGTAAGCGTCAGGGTGCACGGCCAGCTTGGCCATCCGGGTCTTGTCCCCGAGGATCGATCCGCCCGTGCGGGTCGACGACGGGTCCACCGCCAGCACCGCCACCCGGTGGCCCTGCTCGATGAGGTACATCCCGAGCGCCTCGATCGTCGTGGACTTCCCGACGCCCGGCACCCCGGTGATGCCGACGTGCAGGGCGCTGCCGGCCTGCGGCGTCAATTCCAGCAGCAGCTCCTGCGCCCGCTCGCGGTGGTCGGCCCGGGTGGACTCGACCAGCGTGATCGCCCGCGCCAGCGCCGAGCGGTCGCCGCTGCGCAGCGCCGCGGCGAGGTCGCCGACCGGTTGGCTCATGTGGATGAGGTCAGCCGATGTCGTAGCCGAGCCGCTCGGCGAGCTTGTGCAGCAGGCCCGTCGCGGCGTCGGCGATCACGGTGCCCGGCGGGAAGATCGCCGCCGCACCCGCGGCGTAGAGCTCGTCGAAGTCGCCGGGCGGGATCACCCCGCCGACCACCACCATGATGTCCGGCCTGCCCACCGCGGCGAGTGCGTCGCGCAGCGCAGGCACCAGCGTCAGGTGACCGGCGGCCAGCGACGACACACCGACGACGTGCACGTCGTTGTCGGCGGCCTGCTGGGCAACCTCGTCGGGCGTGGAGAACAACGAACCGACGTCGACGTCGAAGCCGATGTCGGCGAACGCCGTGGCGATGACCTTCTGGCCGCGGTCGTGGCCGTCCTGGCCCATCTTGGCGACCAGGATGCGCGGCCTGCGGCCGTCGGCCTCGGCGAACTTCTCGACCAGTTCAGTGGCTGATGCGATGTTGGTGGCCTTCCCGGCTTCGTCGCGGTAGACACCGGAGATCGTGCGGATCTCGGCGACATGGCGGCCGTAGACCTTCTCCAGCGCGTCGGAGATCTCCCCGACGGTCGCCTTGGCTCTGGCGGCGTTGATCGCCAGCGCCAACAGATTGTTGCCCAGTCCGTCCTCGCCGACCTGGCCCTGGGCCCCGGCCGCCCGGGTGAGTTCGTCGAGCGCCGCGCGGGTCGCGTCCTCGTCGCGTTCGGCGCGCAGCTGCTGCAGCTTTGCCAGCTGTTCGGCCCGCACGCGGCTGTTCTCGACCTTGAGCACCTCGATCTCGTGGTCCTCGGGCACCTGGTACTTGTTGACGCCGATCACGGTCTGGGCACCCGAGTCGATGCGCGCCTGGGTCCGCGCGGCGGCCTCCTCGATGCGCAGCTTCGGGATGCCGTCGCTGATCGCCTGCGCCATCCCGCCGTGCGCGACGACCTCCCCGATGTGCATCCGGGCGGCGGTCGCGAGCTGGTGGGTCAGCCACTCGACGTAGTAGGACCCGCCCCACGGGTCGATCGGCCGGGTGGTGCCGGACTCCTGCTGCAGCACCAGCTGGGTGTTGCGGGCGATGCGCGCCGAGAAGTCCGTGGGCAGTGCCAGCGCCTCGTCGAGGGCATTGGTGTGCAGCGACTGGGTGTGCCCCTGGGTGGCGGCCATCGCCTCGATGCAGGTGCGGGCGACGTTGTTGAACACGTCCTGCGCGGTCAGCGACCAGCCCGAGGTCTGCGAGTGCGTGCGCAGCGACAGCGACTTCTCGTTCTTCGGCGCGAACTCGGCCACCAGCTCACTCCACAGCAGCCGGCCCGCCCGCAGCTTGGCCACCTCCATGAAGAAGTTCATCCCGATGCCCCAGAAGAAGCTCAGCCGCGGGGCGAACTTGTCGATCGACAGCCCGGCGTCGAGGCCGGCCTTGATGTACTCCACGCCGTCGGCCAGCGTGTAGGCGAGCTCGAGATCGGCCGTCGCACCGGCTTCCTGGATGTGGTAGCCGGAGATCGAGATCGAGTTGAACTTCGGCATCTTCGCGCTGGTGTAACCGAAGATGTCGGAGATGATCCGCATCGACGCCTTGGGCGGATAGATGTAGGTGTTGCGGACCATGAACTCTTTGAGGATGTCGTTCTGGATGGTCCCGGCCAGCTTCTCCGGCGGCACGCCCTGCTCCTCGGCGGCCACCACGTAGAGCGCGAGGATCGGCAGCACCGCGCCGTTCATGGTCATCGACACCGACACCGTCGACAGGTCGATGCCGTCGAACAGCTGGCGCATGTCGAGGATGGAGTCGATGGCCACCCCGGCCATGCCGACGTCACCCTGCACGCGCGGGTGGTCGGAGTCGTAGCCGCGGTGGGTGGCCAGATCGAACGCGACCGACAGACCCTTCTGACCGGCGGCCAGGTTGCGGCGGTAGAACGCGTTGGACTCCGCGGCGGTGGAGAAGCCCGCGTACTGGCGGATGGTCCACGGCTGGTTGACGTACATCGTCGGGTACGGCCCGCGCAGGAACGGCGGCGCCCCCGGGAACGAGTCCAGTGGGTAGCCCGCCGCGGCGGCGGCGTCGCGGTCGGCGGCGACGTAGACCGGTTTGACGTCGATGCCCTCCGGGGTCACCCAGTCGAGTTGCTCGGGGGTGTACCCGTGGGCGGCGGCCGCCGCGGCGATGTGGTCGGCGACGGCGGCCTCGGTCGCGGGTGCGCCGGCGCGGTCACCGTGCAGAGGGACGTCGGCGAAGCTGCCGATACCGGTCGTGGACGGAGCCGGCGCGCCGGCGACATCGTTGACTGTCATGTCAGGCCCCCAATCGGGTGAGGAGGTTCGCCAGGGCCTCGACCGCGTCGATCTTCGCGGTCAGGTAGTCGTCGGGTTTCGGATCCGCGTCCGCGACGGCCTTCTCCGGGCCGGCGAGGTACACCCGGGTGACCCCCGACTCGCGGGCGGCCGCCACCACGGCCGCGGCGTCGGTGGCGTAGCGGGCGTCGGTACCGCAGATCACGGCCACCGACGGGCTGCCCGCGGCGGTCACCGCCTGCGCCACCTCGCCGGCCGCCACGGTGCCCGGGTTGACGGCCTCGATCCCGCCGGAGGCCAGCAGGTTGGCCGCGAACGTCGCGCGGATGTTGTGTTCGGCCAGCGGTCCCAGCGGCAGCAGCAGCACCTGCGGACGGGCCCCGGTCTGTTCGAGGAAGGCATCGGAGCGGTCGCGCAGCGCCTCGAAACCGGCGGCGTAGCGGGCGACCGCGGTGAACGCCTCACCGGGCGGCAGCGCCGGCTCGTCGAGGTTCGGGTACTCGTTGACACCGGTGAGCGCTGTGCGGCGGTGCGCGATGTCGTCGGCGCGCCGGGCGGCGACCTCGGCGATCTGCTCGGCGAGGTAGTCGTGGGCCGCGACGAACCCGCCGCGGGATTCGATGTCCTGGAAGTGTTTCCACGCCTGTTCGGCCAGCTGGGCGGTCAGGTCCTCGACGAACCAGGAGCCGCCGGCCGGGTCGAGCACGCGGCCGATGTGCGACTCCTCGAGCAGCAGCAACTGGGTGTTGCGAGCGATCCGGCGGGCGAAACCGCGTGAGGTGCCGGGGAATCCGTCGGGGATCGCCACGTCGAACGGGTGCACCAGCACGGTGTCCGCCCCGCCGACACCGGCCGAGAACGCCGCGAGCGTGGTGCGCAGCATGTTCACCCACGGGTCGCGCCGGGCCATCATCGGCAGCGAGGTCACCGCGTGAATGGTGGCCGCGCCGGCGTCCGCGGCGCCGACGACCTCACACACCCGCGCCCACAGCTGCCGGGCGGCGCGCAGCTTGGCGATGGTCATGAACTGGTCGTCGTCCGCGGCGAGCCGGAAGCTGATCTGGCGGACCGCATCGGCGATCGGCAGCCCGCCCTGTTCGAGCAGCCGGAGGTAAGACACTCCGGCGGCGACGGCGCCCGCCAGTTCCCAGGAGGCGCTCGCCCCGCGGTTGTGCAGCGCGGGCCCGTCGACGGTGACCGCGCGCACGTGGCCGCCGTAGCCGGTGACCTTCGCCGCGGTCGACACGACCTCGGCGAGATCCGGTGCCGACCGGTCGCTGAACGGGGCGGTGAGCGGGTCGGCGCCCAGGTCCACCGAAAGCCGTTGGCGCTGTTCGTCGTCCAGGCCGTTCAGCAGCGCGAGCACCGCGTCGGCTGCGGCCGCGAAATCGGTCCCTGCGTCGAGTTGGACCGGAACCAGGTCCAGGAACACCGAGTCCAGCAGCCGTTCGATGTCGGCCGCGGCCGCGCCGTCGGCGCCGATGCGCAGCACCAGCGCGCTGACCCCTTCGGTGAGGCCCAGCAGCACCGCCCCGTTGGCCTCCTCGGCGGTGCTGCCCGCGGCCGGGTAGGCCTCGGCGACCTTCCAGCCGGATTTGACGTCGCGCAGGGCGTCGCCGCCGCGCACGTACGGCCACTGCCCCGGCAGCGGAGGTTCGGGCAACGCGTCGAGGCTGGTGTAGAGGGGACGGATCGCGAAACCCTCGTAGGTCGGCGAATCGAGCAGCCGGTCGGGTTCGGCGGGCAACTCGGCGGGGTCTCCCCCGGCGCCGGAGCGGGTGCTTTTCGCCAGCACCCCGGCCACTGCGGAGCGCCACTGCTCCAGACCGGACTCGACAGCACTGGCCCCCTGCACAGACACCGGCATCTCCTGTTGTCGCAGCGTGTGACTGACGTATCCGTCCATCAGGCTAAATGATGGCGATCACGGCGTGACCCGCCGGGCAGCCCACGTGCCGGGCGGCCAGCAACGGCTGCGCCCCGTAGTCTTGGCAGACGTGAAACCCGTCGTCAGGACCCTGCGGATCGCGCGCGCCACGGTGGCCGCCGCGGCACTGCAGGTCCCCCGCCGGCGACTGGTCGCGATCGCCGCCGCGATTGTGATTCTCGTCGCACTCGCGTGGTGGGTGCCGATCCCGAATGCGCTGGAACTGCGGGACTGGGCCACCTCGGTCGGCGCCTGGTTCCCGCTGGTGTTCCTGGCCACCCACATCGTGGTGACGACGTTCCCGTTCCCCCGCACCGCGTTCACCCTCGCCGCCGGCCTGCTGTTCGGCCCGCTGCTGGGCATCGCGATCGCGGTGGCGGCCAGCACGATCAGCGCACTGCTGTCGGTGCTGTTGATCCGCGCGCTCGGCTGGCAGCTGAGCAGTCTGGTCAGCCATCCCGCCGTGGACCGCATCGACGTGCGGTTGCGCCGCCGCGGCTGGCCCTCGGTCATCGCGCTGCGGTTGATCCCGGCCGTGCCGTTCGCCGTCCTGAACTACGCCGCGGGCGCGTCGGCGGTTCGGCTGCTCCCGTACACGCTGGCCACGGTCATCGGGCTGGCGCCGGGCACCGCGGCGGTGGTGATCCTGGGCGACGCGCTCACCGGCCAGGTCAACCCGCTGCTCGTGCTGATCTCGGCTGCCACGGCGAGCGTCGGCGTGATCGTGCTGGTCTACGAGAACCGGGTGCACCGGCGCGCGACGGCGCCGGTCACCGCGTCCTGACCGCGGGACCCTTCACCGTCATCGCGCCGAACAGCGCGAGCAGCGACGACGACGCGACCAGCCCGGGGCTCCAGTCCCTGGCCCTGACGTGGGAACCGGCCGCGAGCACGAAGTAGACCGTCAGCATGAAGGTCGTCAGTCGCGCCAGGGCGGGCCACCGGAACACCCCCAGCAGCCCGACGGCGCTGGCGGCCTTGACGACCGGGATGAGCGGCCGCAGTTCCTCGGCGAGCCCGACGTCGTCGAACGCCTTCTTGATCGGTGCGATCGGTTTGACGCACGCCACCGCGTCGGCGGCCTGCATCGCGGCGAGCACGGCGTAGGTCCGCGGTGAGGTCAGAGCGCTCACAGGTCCGGGTTTCCGTGCCGGGGTGCGCTCAGCTCACCGGGCGGCTCGGGGGTCGACAGCAGGCCGGGACCCTGGACCGGGGTCCGGGCCTCCGCCTCGGCCGCGGCGACCGCCCGCCTGATCTCCGGGTCGGTCTCGGTGGAGAACCAGTCGGCCACTTCCTCGGAGTCGTCCTCGGCCGGCGGCCGTCCCTCGTCGGGCGAGGGGGTGTAGCGGATGACGCCGTCCTCACCGGGCGCACCCAGCAGCTTGGTGAACCCGCCCAGCGCACCGGCGAAATCGCTGGGTACGACCCAGACCTTGTTGGCCTCGCCCTGGGCCATCTGCGGCAGCGTCTGCAGGTACTGGTAGGCCAGCAGTTCGGGGGTGGGACGGGCCGCCTTGATCGCCGCGAAGGTCTTCTCGATCGCCTTCGCCTGTCCTTGGGCCTGCAGGTAGGCGGCGGCACGTTCACCCTGTGCCCGCAGCATGCGGGACTGCCGTTCGGCCTCCGCGGCGAGGATCGCGGCCTGCTTGGCGCCCTCGGCCGAGAGGATCTGCGCCTGCTTCTGGCCCTCGGCCTGTTTGATCGCCGCCTCCCGGCTGCCCTCGGCGGTCAGGATCATCGCGCGCTTCTCGCGGTCGGCGCGCATCTGCTTTTCCATCGAGTCCTGGATGGACGGCGGCGGGTCGATCGCGCGCAGTTCGACGCGCGCCACCCGCAGGCCCCACCGGTTGGTGGCCTCGTCCAGCACGCCGCGCAGTGCGGTGTTGATCTGATCGCGTGAGGTCAGCGTCTGCTCCAGCGTCATCCCGCCCACCAGGTTGCGCAGTGTGGTGGTGGTGAGCTGTTCGACGCCGACGATGTAGTTGCTGATCTGGTAGACCGCGGCCTGCGGGTTCGTCACCTGGAAGTAGACGACGGTGTCGATCGCGACGGTGAGGTTGTCCTCGGTGATCACCGGCTGCGGCGGGAACGACACCACCCGCTCGCGCAGGTCGACCCGGGCGCGGATCTTGTCGATGAACGGGATCAGCAGGGTCAGCTGCCCGCTGACGGTGCGGCTGTAGCGGCCGAGTCGTTCGATCACGGCGGCCTCGGCCTGCGGGATCAGCGCGACCGATTTGGCCACGACGATCACGGCGAACACGACCAGGACCACAAGCAGGACCAGGCCGGCGACGGCTCCATCCATGGCGGACTTCCCTTCGGCTCAGGGGTTCTTCCAGACGACCGCGGTGGCGCCGTCGATCCGCATGACGGTCACCTGGTCGCCCGGTTCGTACACATCGTGGTCGTCCAGCGGGCGCGCCGTCCAGACCTCGCCCTCGAGCTTGACCTGGCCTGCGTGCTGCGCGACACGGTCGAGTACCAGCGCGGTCTTGCCCTCCAGCGCCTTCGCCGGTTCGGGCAGTCCGGGGCCGGAGTAGAACCGTTTGCGCAGTACGGGCCGGACCACCGCCAACAGCAGCACCGACACCAGCAGGAACACCACCCCGTCGGCCCAGATCGGCCAGTCCAGCAGCCACGAGGTCCCGGTGGCGGCCAGCGCTCCGCCGGACAGCATCAGCAGGAACATGTCGCCGGTCAGCGCCTCTGCCCCGGCCAGCACAATCGCGAGGATCAGCCAGATCAGCCAAACGGGCATGTGGCCAGCCTAACGTGTATCGGGCTTGCGCAGCGGTGAACAACTACACTGCGGGCATCATGTGGTGTCCCAGTGCAACGCTGGCGGTGTGGGCCAATTCCTGGCTCGCGGGAACCGCCGCGCCCGATGACGTGCTCGATTCGCTCTCTGCTTGGGCGCCAAAGCATTCCGTGACCGCTTACGATTCGGCGGCCGCCGGCCGGACCGGCCTGCCGTGGCCCGACCTCAACGGCACCGGTGCGGTGTCGCTGCTGCAGACGCTGCGCACCGCGGCCGGTCCGGCACCGTCGGGTCCGTCGGTGTCGGTCGCGCTTCCGGTGCCCGGCGACGTGCGCGGGTTGCCCGCGGGCACCCAGTTCCAGCGCGACGCGATCGCCGTCGGCGAAGCCCTCATCGTCACCGATCCGCACATCCCGTCCACCGCGGTGGGCCTGGTGCCCGATTTCGAGTTCGACGACGGCAGCGACGATCCCGAGTTCGACCCCGAGGTGTCGGCACTGTCGTGGACGGTCTACTCGGCCCCCACGACGCCGCCGTCGCCGCACATCGACCTCGGTGAGGCCGAATACGAGCTGCGGTCGGCGGTGCGCGCGGCGGCCGAAGCCCTCGGTGCGCTGCGCGCCGGGATGGCCGGCGCCGACGTCGACGATCCGCGCGGCCTGGTCGAACAGGTGCTGGAATCCGGGCGCGGCCATCGGCTGCCCGACCATGCGCCCAGCCGGGCGGCGCGGGTCCTCGAGAACGCCGCCCACGTCGACGCGATCATCACGGTGAGCTCCGGGCTCATGCCGATCGGTCTGCAGAGTTCGTCGGAGGTGCAGATCGCCAGCGATGCGTTGCGCCCACTGGTGGGCGTGGTGCGGTCCGCGCGGATCGCGGCGCTCACCGCGATCCTCTACTCCGCCTGGCAGCGCTGAGACGCCCGCTAGTCGGCGGGTGTCTCCGTCGACTCCGCGGCTGACTCCGAATCCCGCTGCGGCAGAAGCGCTTCCAGCGCGGTCCCGGTGATCCGGCGGAACGCCCGGCGGGGCCGGTTCGCGTCGAGGATCGCCACCTCCAACGTCGACGGTCCCAGCGTGCGCGGTTCGGCGCCGTTGCCGCCGGATTCGAGCGCCGCGACCGCGATGCGCATCGCGTCGGCCAATTCGGCGTTCTCGGTGTAGGAGTCGTTGAGTTTGGCGATGATCGGCTCGGTGGTCCCGCCCATCACGACGAAGTGCGGTTCGTCGGCGATCGACCCGTCATAGGTGATGCGGTACAGCTCCGGGGGTTTCGACTCGCCGAAGTGGGCGACCTCGGCCACGCACAACTCCACCTCGTAGGGCTTGGCCTGTTCGGTGAAAATCGTGCCGAGGGTCTGCGCGTACACGTTGGCCAGCTGACGGCCGGTCACGTCCCGGCGCGAATAGGCGTAGCCCTGGGTGTCGGCGAACCGGATGCCGCCGCTGCGCAGGTTGTTGAACTCGTTGAACCGACCGACAGCCGCGAAGCCGACCCGGTCGTAGAGTTCGCTGACCTTCTGCAGTGAGCGCGACGGGTTCTCCGCGACGAACAGCACCCCGTCGGCATACGCCAGCGCCACGACGCTGCGGCCACGGCTGATGCCTTTGCGTGCGAGCTCCGAACGCTCGCGCATCGCCTGCTCGGGCGAGATGAAATACGGGAAGCTCACGAATCTGTACCTCGCGGCGCATGCGCGTCAGGGCCGAAAGTGTCGGCGCGGGAACGGTTCTGGATGACTTCGCGGGCCAGCCCGGCGATCCGCTCCTGGCTGACCTCCTCGGCGCCGTCGGCGGTGATGAGCACGGCGGTCGGGAAGATGCCGCGCACCAGATCCGGTCCGCCGGTGGCGGAGTCGTCGTCGGCGGCGTCGTAGAGCGCCTCGATGGCCACGCGCAGCGCCGAATCCGCGTCGGCGACCTGGTGGTAGAGCTTCTTCATCGAGGACTTGGCGAAGATCGAGCCGGAGCCCACCGACTGGAAACCCTCTTCTTCCAGGTTGTGTCCACCCGCGGCGTCGAACGACACGATGCGGCCCGCGGCCTGGGGATCGGGGTCGTCCAGATCGAATCCCGCCAGCAGCGGCAGCGCGACGAAACCCTGCAGTGCCGCACCGAGATTGCCGCGCACCATGGTGGCCAGGCGGTTGACCTTGCCGGCGAACGTCAGCGGGACGCCTTCGAGCTTCTCGTAGTGCTCGAGCTCGACGGCGTACAGGCGGGCGAACTCCACCGCGATCGCGGCGGTGCCCGCGATCCCGGTGGCCGTGTAATCGTCGGTGATGTACACCTTCTGCACGTCGCGGCTGGCGATCATGTTGCCCTGGGTCGCGCGCCGGTCACCGGCCATCACCACCCCGCCGGGGAACTTCAGCGCCACGATCGTGGTGCCGTGCGGCACCGCGTCGGTGGGCGTCATGGGCGCGTCGCCGCCGAACGGCAACAGGTGGGGCGCCTGCCGGCGCAGCATGTCGGAGAAGGACGACAAATCCATGGAAACCGAAGGGACCCCTCGGGTCGTAGGGCGGGACGGATCGCGGGTGAGATCAGGAAAGGCCAGCTGCTGAAAGTGCGGCCAGGTCACTGTCCGCCCTTTTGGACGTAAGCGCGCACGAAGTCCTCGGCGTTCTCCTCGAGCACGTCGTCAATCTCGTCGAGCAGGTCGTCGGTCTCCTCGGCGAGCTTCTCGCGACGCTCCTGCCCGGCGCCCGTGCCGCCGGAGAGGTCGTCGTCCTCGCCGCCGCCACCGCCACGCTTGGTCTGCTCCTGCGCCATCGCCGCCTCCTGCACTTGTCATCGGCGGGCTCACAGCCACCCACCGGTTCCTCCACACTACCGGTCGACGCCCGGATTGCCGGGGATAGCCGGGCCTCGGTTGCGGCTAGGTGGCGGTGAGCTGCTCGACGAGCGCAACGGCGCTGTCCACCGAGTCCAGCAGCGCCCCGACGTGCGCCTTGCTGCCGCGCAGGGGTTCGAGCGTCGGGATCCGCACCAGCGAGTCACCGCCGAGGTCGAAGATCACCGAGTCCCAACTGGCCGCGGCGATGTCGGCGCCGAACCGGCGCAGGCACTCGCCCCGGAAGTAGGCGCGGGTGTCGGTCGGTGGGCTGTCGACGGCGTCGAGCACCTGCTGTTCGGTGACCAGCCGCTGCATCGATCCGCGGGCGACCAGCCGGTTGTACAGCCCCTTGTCCAGCCGGACGTCGGAGTACTGCAGGTCGACCAGGTGCAGCCGCGGTGCCGACCAGGCGAGATTCTCCCGGTTGCGGAACCCCTCGAGCAGCCGCAGCTTGGCCGGCCAGTCGAGGATCTCGGCGCACTCCATCGGGTCGCGCTCGAGCAGGTCCAGCACATTGGCCCAGGTCTCCACGACGTGCGAGGCCCGCGGATCGGGGTCGCGCGAATCGACCAGCTTGGCCACCCGGTCGAGGTAGATGCGCTGCAGCGCCAGTGCGGTGAGTTCCCGGCCGTCGGCGAGCGCGACCGTCGCGCGCAGTGACGGGTCCCGGCTGATGACGTGCACCGCGTGCACCGGCCGGGCCAGCGCCAGATCCGACAGGTCGAACCCGTGCGCCGGACCCTCCTCGATGAGGTCGAGGACCAGTGAGGTGGCGCCCAGCTTGAGGTAGGTGGACGTCTCGGCCAGGTTGGCGTCGCCGATGATGACGTGCAGGCGCCGGTACTTGTCGGCGTCGGCGTGCGGTTCGTCGCGGGTGTTGATGATGCCGCGTTTGAGCGTGGTCTCCAGCCCGACCTCGACCTCGATGTAGTCGGCGCGCTGGGACAGCTGGAAACCGGGTTCGTCACCCGAGGGGCCGATGCCGACGCGGCCCGAGCCGGTGACGACCTGGCGCGACACCAGGAACGGGGTGAGCCCGGCGATCACCGCGGAGAACGGGGTCTGCCGGCTCATCAGATAGTTCTCGTGCGACCCGTACGAGGCGCCCTTGCCGTCGACGTTGTTCTTGTACAGCTGCAGCTTCGCCGCGCCGGGCACGCTCGCGACGTGGCGCGCCGCGGCCTCCATCACGCGCTCCCCCGCCTTGTCCCAGATCACCGCGTCGAGCGGGTCGGTGCACTCGGGTGCGGAGTACTCGGGGTGGGCGTGGTCGACGTAGAGCCGCGCGCCGTTGGTGAGGATCATGTTGGCCGCGCCGACCTCGTCGGCGTCGACCACCGGCGGCGGACCCGAGGCGCGGCTCAGGTCGAATCCGCGGGCGTCGCGCAACGGCGATTCCACCTCGTAGTCCCACCGGGTGCGCTTGGCCCGCTGGATACCGGCCGCCGCCGCGTAGGCCAGCACGGCCTGGGTGGACGTCAGGATCGGGTTGGCGGTCGGATCGGACGGTGAGGAGATACCGTATTCGACCTCGGTTCCGATGATCCGCTGCATGACCTCAGAGTAGGTGACGCGGCGGCGGCCCGGGTGAGTGGCGGGGGCGCCGGGCGCCCGGCGGACGGCAAGCGGCCCGCCACCGAAAGTCGGTGACGGGCCGCCGAAGCCGTGACCTACAGGTACTGGCCCAGGTTCGACTCGGTGTCGATCGCCCGGTTCGCGCTGCTGCTCTTGCCGGTGACCAGCGTGCGGATGTAGACGATCCGCTCGCCCTTCTTGCCCGAGATCCGCGCCCAGTCATCCGGGTTGGTGGTGTTGGGCAGGTCCTCGTTCTCGGCGAACTCGTCGACGATCGAGTCGAGCAGGTGCTGGATCCGCAGACCCTTCTGTCCGGTCTCGAGCACCGACTTGATCGCGTACTTCTTGGCCCGGTCGACGACGTTCTGGATCATCGCGCCGGAGTTGAAGTCCTTGAAGTACATGACCTCTTTGTCGCCGTTGGCGTAGGTCACCTCGAGGAAGCGGTTGTCGTCGATCTCGGCGTACATCCGCTCGACGACCTTCTCGATCATCCCCTTGATGCAGGCCGCCCGGTCGCCGTTGAACTCGGCGAGGTCGTCGGCGTGCACCGGCAGTTCCTCGGTGAGGTACTTGCTGAAGATGTCCTGTGCCGCTTCGGCATCCGGGCGCTCGATCTTGATCTTCACGTCCAGGCGGCCGGGCCGCAGGATGGCCGGGTCGATCATGTCCTCACGGTTGGATGCGCCGATCACGATGACGTTCTCCAGGCCCTCGACACCGTCGATCTCCGAGAGCAGCTGCGGCACGACCGTCGTCTCCACGTCCGAGCTCACGCCCGTGCCGCGGGTTCGGAAGATCGAGTCCATCTCGTCGAAGAACACGATCACCGGGGTGCCCTCGGACGCCTTCTCGCGCGCCCGCTGGAAGATCAGCCGGATGTGCCGTTCGGTCTCGCCGACGAACTTGTTCAGCAGCTCCGGGCCCTTGATGTTGAGGAAGTAGCTCTTCGCCTCGCGGGCGTCGTCACCGCGCACCTCGGCCATCTTCTTGGCCAGCGAGTTGGCGACCGCCTTGGCGATGAGCGTCTTGCCGCAACCGGGCGGACCGTAGAGCAGCACACCCTTGGGCGGCCGCAGCGAGTACTCGCGGTAGAGCTCCTTGTGCAGGAACGGCAGCTCGACCGCGTCCCGGATCTGCTCGATCTGACGGCCCAGACCGCCGATGTCGCTGTAGCTGACGTCCGGCACCTCTTCGAGCACCAGGTCCTCGACCTCGGCCTTCGGAATGCGCTCGAACGCGTATCCGGCCTTGGTGTCGACGAGCAGCGAGTCGCCCGGACGCAGCCGGCGCGGCCGGTCGTCGTCGAGTTCGGGGCCGGCCACCTCGGCGTCGGGCAGGTGCTCGACCGACACCAGCGGTTCGGCCAGCCAGACGATGCGCTCCTCGTCGGCGTGGCCGACGACCAGCGCGCGGTGCCCGTCGGACAGGATCTCGCGCAGCGTGCTGATCTCGCCGACGGCTTCGAACGTGCCGGCCTCGACCACGGTCAGCGCCTCGTTGAGGCGCACGGTCTGGCCCTGCTTGAGCGCCTTGACGTCGATGTTGGGTGAGCACGTCAGCCGCATCTTGCGCCCGGAGGTGAACACGTCGACCGTGTCGTCCTCGTGGGCGGCCAGCAGTACGCCGTAGCCGCTCGGGGGCTGCCCCAGCCGGTCGACCTCTTCGCGCAGCGCGAGCAACTGCTGCCGCGCCTCCTTGAGGGTGTCCATCAACTTCGCGTTGCGCGCGGCGAGCGAATCGATGCGCGCTTCGAGTTGGTGGACGTCGCGGGCGCTGCGCAGACCGCTCTGCGGGCCTACCGCGTTCTCGAGCTGCTCTCGGAGCGCCGCCGCCTCGCGGCGCAACTCCTCCAGCTCCGCGGCGTCCTCACGGGACAGACCGGACTCATGGGGTGTCGTGAAACCGTCTTCTCTGGCTTCGTGACGCTGTGACTCACTCATGTTGCGCCCCTTTCCCACACCGAATAGTGGTGCAGTAACAACTTCAACGCTACCGGCGATTCAGACTTTGTGTGCGGCGTAGGGACATCGACACACCCGCGTCACTGTTAACCTCGAACCCGAGCTAGACAGATCGAAAGGACACCCGTGACCCTGAAGACCCTCGTAACCGGCGTTGCAGCAGCAGCTGTAGTAGCAGGTGGAGCGGCAGGTGTGACCTCCATTGCAGCGACCACGGCAGCTTCACCCGCCGTGGCGCCGGTCGTGTTCGGCGTTCCGATGCCGCAGGTCCCCGCTCCGGATCTGGCCGGCCCGCTGACCCAGACGCTCCAGGCGCTCGCCGGTCCAGGGTCGTTCCGGGGCAAGGCGCCGTTCATCCAGGGCGGCATCGGGAGGATCGAAGCGGTCGCCGCCGACCGGGCGTACCAGAACGCCGCCGCGCAGGGCAAGTTCCCGCTGAGCTTCACGATCGCCAACGTCGACCAGAACGGCGGCGTGGCCACGGCCGACGTCACCGCCACCGCGGCCACCGGCGGCACCGCCACCCAGAACATCGTGTTCACCGCGGGCCCGAGCCCGAGCGGTTGGCAGATCTCGCGGGGTTCGGCCCTGAACCTGCTCTCGGCGGTCGGCTGAGCCACCCGCCGGTGCCCCGACGCACCATGACCGCAGTAGTCCGAAGCGCCGTCACCATCCTGGTGGCGGCGTTCGGCCTCTGCGGGTGCGGTAGCGACAAGCCGCCCGCACCGGCACCCACCGCCGCCACCTCCGCGCCGGCCGCACCCGCGGTCGCGCCCCCGCCGGCGCCGCTGCCCCCGCCGAGCGCGCTGACCGATGTGCTGTACCGGCTGGCCGATCCGAATGTGCCCGGCGCGCAGCGCGCCGGGCTGATCGAGGACGCCGGCCCCGGCGACGCCGCCGCACTCGACCGGTTCGGCAGGGCGCTGGCCGACAACGGCTACCACCCGATGACCTTCGACGCGGCCGACCTGGCGTGGACGGCGACCGGCGACGCCGACGGTGATGACGTGGTGGCCACCGTGATCGCCCGGACACCGCCGGGCCGCACCGGCGGGGATTTCACGTTTCCGATGGAGTTCGCGCACACCCCCGACGGTGGCTGGCTGCTGACCCGTGACAGCGCCGACATGCTGCTGGAGGTCGACGCGGCCCAGAACCCACCGCGCTGAGATGTGGATCGGCTGGCTGGAATTCGACCTTCTCCTCGGTGACGTGCGCTCGCTCAAACAGAAGCGCTCGGCCATCCGCCCGCTGATCGCCGAACTGCAACGCCGGTTCACGGTGTCGGCGGCCGAGACCGGGGCCCAGGACCTGCACCGGCGGGCCGGCATCGGACTGGCCGTCGTGGCCGCCGACCGCGCTCACGTGGTGGACGTGCTGGACGCCGCGGAACGACTGGTCGCCGCGCGCCCGGAGATGGAGCTGCTCTCAGTGCGACGGGTGCTGCGGCGCAGCGACGACGAGTGAGCGGCGACGGGCTAGTCCGTCGTCTCGGCGGGTGCGGCGAGTTGGCGCTTGCGCCGCAACGGGATCGGCGCGACGGCGCCGGGCGCCAGCCGGCGAGCACTGATCAGGAACGCGGTGTGGCCGCGCATGGTGTGCTGCGGGCGCACCGCCAGACCGACGACGTACCAGCCGCGCTGCATGCTCTCCCAGGCTCGCGGCTCGGTCCAGCAGGTCTGTGCGCGCAGCGCCTCCACCGCACGGGACAGCTGGGTGACGGTGGCGACGTAGATCATCAGCACGCCGCCGGGTACGAGGTGGCGCGAGACGGTGTCGAGCACCTCCCACGGCGCGAGCATGTCGAGGACGACGCGGTCCACCTCGCCGCCGGTGTAGTCGTTGAGGTCGGCGATGACGAGGTCCCAGTTGTCCGGCCGTTCGCCGAAGAACGTCTCGACGTTGCGTTCGGCGTGCACGGCGTGGTCGTCGCGCACCTCGTAGGACGTCACCCGGCCCTGCGGGCCGACCGCGCGCAGCAGCGAGCAGGTGAGCGCACCGGAGCCGGCGCCCGCCTCCAGCACGCGGGCGCCCGGGAAGATGTCGCCCTCGTGGACGATCTGCGCGGCGTCCTTCGGATAGATGACCTGGGCGCCACGCGGCATCGACATCACGTAGTCGACCAGCAGTGGGCGCAGCACCAGGAACTGGTCGCCGCTGGTGGATTTCACGACGCTGCCCTCGGGCAGGCCGATGACGCTGTCGAGGGAGATCATTCCGCGATGGGTGTGGAACTCACCGCCCGGGGCGAGCAGCATCGTGTAGTGCCGCCCCTTGGCGTCGGTGAGTTGGACGCGGTCTCCGACGGCGAACGGACCGGTTCTGGGCATAGCTGCCCAGCCTGCCAGCAGGCACGCCGCAGCGGGTCCGCGGGGTTGCGCAGATCTGTCGGTGACCCGTCCTAGGCTTCAGGCATGAGCGAACAGCCCGCGCCGGTCCGGCGTCCCGCGCTGTCGCCGTCGCGGGCCAGCGATTTCAAACAGTGCCCGCTGCTGTACCGGTTCCGCGCGATCGACCGGCTGCCCGAACCGCAGTCCACCGCGCAGCTGCGAGGGTCGGTGGTGCACGCCGCCCTCGAACAGCTCTACGCGCTGCCCGCGGCCGACCGCGGACCCGAGACGGCGCTGACGCTGGTGGCGCCCGCCTGGGACCGGGTGGTCGCCGAACGGCCGGAGGTGGCCGGCGAGATCGAACCCGCGGTCCGCGAGGCGCTGCTCGGCGAGGCCCGCGCGCTGTTGTCGGGCTACTACCGCCTGGAGGATCCGACGAGGTTCGATCCGCAGTGCTGCGAACAGCACGTGGAGGTCGAACTCGAGGATGGCACCCTGCTGCGCGGCTTCGTCGACCGCATCGACGTCGCGCCGAGCGGTGAGCTGCGGGTGGTCGACTACAAGACGGGTAAGGCGCCGCCGGAGGCCCGCGCACTGGCCGAGGCGAAAGCGCTGTTCCAGATGAAGTTTTACGCCGTGGCGCTGCTGCGCTCGCGTGGGGTGCTGCCGACCCGGCTGCGGCTCCTCTACCTCGCCGACGGCCAGATCCTCGACTACTCCCCCGATCTCGAGGAGCTGACCCGCTTCGAGCGCACGCTGACCGCGATCTGGCGGGCCATCCGGGCGGCGGGTGCGACCGGGGACTTCCGGCCGAAGCCGTCGCGGCTGTGCGACTGGTGCTCGCACCGCGCACTCTGCCCGGAGTTCGGCGGCACACCGCCGCCCTATCCGGGCTGGCCGGAGATTCCGGCGGCATGATCGGACACCTCTACCACCGGTTGCCGCACGACCCGTCGGACAGCGCAGGCCTGACCGCATACGAGTCGACCGCCGACACCCGCAGCAACTGGGATCCGGCCATCCAGCACGGGTCGCCGCCGCTGGCGCTGCTCACCAGGGCCGTCGAGGATCTCGCCGCCGACAGTGGGTTACGCGTCGGGCGGCTCACGCTCGACATCCTCGGCGCGGTCCCGGTGGCGCCGGTGTGGCTGCGTTCGGAGGTGATCCGTCCCGGTAACCGGATCGCGCTGATGGCCGCCGAGATGCTCGCCGCCCGCCCGGACGGCAGCCGCCGGGCCGTCGCCCGGGTGACCGCATGGTTGCTCGCCCCCAGTGACACCCGTGACGCCGCCACCGACCGGTATCCACCGTTGGTGGAGGGCGATGCCGCCGCCGTCGCGCACGCGTGGGACGGCGCGCCCGGTTACCTCGAGACGGTCAGCTGGCGCCGCCAACCCGATGACGGCACCGCGGCGGTGGCCTGGCTGACGCCGCTGGTGCCGCTCGTCGACGACGAGCCGACGACGGCACTGCAGCGCCTGGCGATGGTGGTCGACTCCGCCAACGGCATCGGCGCGGCGCTCGACCCGCAGCAGTTCGTGTTCATGAACACCGACACCGTCGTGCACCTGCACCGCCTTCCCGAGGGGTCGGATTTCGGCCTGCGCACCCGCGGTTCGATCGGGCCCGACGGGATCGGTGTCACGACGGGCGAGATCTTCGACCGCCGGGGCTTCATCGGGACGTCGGCACAGACGCTGCTCGTGCAGAGGCAGCGGTGAACGGGCTGGCCGGCCAGTTCGAGCTGGCGTGGGCGCTGGCCGACCTGCATCTGTCCGCGCTCGACGACGGCGACTTCCTGTGGGAGCCCGCCGACACCGTGTGGACAGTGCGGCCGGACGGGTCCGGCCGGTGGCTGCCCGACTGGTCGGACGCGGAGCCCGATCCCATCCCGGTGCCCACTATCGGCTGGCTGACGTGGCATGTCACCTGGTGGTGGTCGGTGACGCTGGCACACCTCGACGGCGAACCCGTACCCGACCGCACCGAGGTGACCTGGCCCGGTGGCGCGGCGGTGGTGGCCCGCATCCGCGAGCTGGCCGAACGCTGGCGCGCGATCCTCGACCAGCTCACCGCCGCGGACCTCGACCGCCCGTCGGCGTTTCCGTGGGGGCCGGACAGCGGTCGCACGGTCGCCGACACCGCGCTGTGGCTGCACGTCGAGCTCACGAAGAACGTCGCCGAGATCGGTCAGCTCCGGCTGTTGCGGGCGGTATCGCGGCCAACCCGTTGAGCAGCACGTCCAGCCCGAAAGCCAGTGCGGCGTCGGCGTCGTGGGCGGCGCCGCTGGCCTCCCCGGCGGCGGTGCCGATGCGCGAGGCCAGCGGGTAGCGTTCGTCGATCCCCAGTGCGGCCAGCTTGGCGCCCTCGCGCTCCCACCACTGCCGCGGCGCCTCGTCCTCACGTTCCCGACGGGCGTGGGCCAGCGCGCGGGCACAGGAGCGCGCGAAGTCGAGCACCAGCGTCAGCGCCGCGTCCTTGTCGGCATCGCCGAGCGGCAGCGCGTCCACGGCACCGAGTTCGCGCTCGTATTTGGCGAGGGTGCCGGGCCCCAGAACGGCCCGCTCGGACTCGATCTCGGCGAGCCACGGGTGCCGGTCGAACAGCCGCAGGTTGTCGGCGACGACGGCGGTCAGCCGGGCTCTCCAGTCGCCGGCCGGTTCGGTGACCTCCATGTCGGCGCGGCACTGGTCGGCCATGAGTTCGAGCAGTTGTTCCCGGCTGCTCACGTACGAGTACAACGTCATCACCGGCGCCTCGAGCGCACCCGCCACGTCGCGCAGCGTGAACGGCAGCCCCAGCCGGTCGGCGACGGCGATCGCCGCGGCGACGACCTGGTCGGCGGTGAACCGGGGCGGGCGGCCGCGCCGCAGCGGCAGGGGTCGCTCGCGGCGCCACAGCAGGTCGACGGTGTCCATGTCCCCACCTCACTTGCTTTTCGGTACAAGATACGGATACTCGTTCACGTACACGATACGAGAAAAGGATCCGATGAACGTCACCGCCACCGCCATCTCGCTCAACGTCCCCGACCCGCAGGCCTCCGCCGACTTCCTGACCCAGCACGTCGGACACACCGTGGCCATGCAGGACGACGGCTTCGTCTCGCTGCAACCCCCTGGCGATGGGCCGAACGTCGTCTTTCTGCGCACCGGCCTGCCGACGTTCAGGCCGGCCCACCGGGCCGGCAGCGCGGGCGACGGCCTGCTGCTGGCCTTCGTCGTCGAGGACGTCGACGCCGCCTACGAGGCCGTTCGCGCGGGCGGCGCCACCGTCGTCACCCCGCCCGAGACGGAACCGTGGGGCGAGCGCTACTGCCAGTTCGAGGACCCCAACGGGATCATCGTGCAGTTCGTCCAGTGGGTCTGACGTTGTATTTGCTTGCATCTATATAGACAGGGTGCAATACTTCGGCCATGGATGTCTTCGAGGCAGTCGCCGAACCCAGCAGGCGGGCACTTCTCGACGCGCTGGCCGACGGTGAGCGCACCGCCGGCGAACTCGTGTCGACCCTGCCGGACCTGACCCAGCCGACGGTGTCGCGGCACCTGCGGGTGCTCCGCGAGGTGGGCCTCGTCGAGGTGCGCCCGGACGCCCAGCGCCGGATCTACGCGCTGCGCGCCGACGGGCTCGTCGAGATCGGCGCGTGGATCGACCGGTACCGGCACTTCTGGGCCGGACACCTCGACGACCTCGAGCGACATCTGCAGCGGCGCGCTGAGGAGTCGCGATGAGCGGGCGAGACGGGCGCCTCACCGTCGAGGGTGACCGGGCGGTGCTGACCTTCGAACGCCGGCTGCCGTTCCCGATCGAGACGGTGTGGTCGGCGATCACCGATCCGCACGAACGCGGCCAGTGGTTCGGCGCGACGACGATCGACGCCCGCGAAGGCGGCACCATCGACATGGTCGCCACCGGCCCGCCGCTGCCCGACGACCGCAAGCGGATGACCGGACGCATCCTCGTCTGGGATCCGCCGCACGTCTTCGAACACGAATGGCGCCAGCCGATCGTCGAGGACGGGGTGGTGCGATACGAACTGCGCACCGACGGTGCCGACACGGTGCTGCGATTCACCCACCGCGGCTTGGGAATTCGCAACGCCTCGGGCTTCCTCGGCGGCACCCACGCATTCCTCGACCGGCTCGAGTCCCATCTGACCGGCGCCGAGCTGCCGGACTGGCTGTCCCGCAAACAGGAGGTCGACGATGCCCGCCGATGACCATGCGCCGCGTGTGGCCGTCGCGTTCCACTCCGGCTTCGGTCACACCGCGGCGCTCGCGGAGTCGGTCGCCGACGGCGCGAGGGCGGCGGGCGCCGCGGTCCACATCGTCGTCCTCGATGCCCTCACCGACCGGGACTGGCACACGCTCGACGAGGCGGACGCGATCGTGTTCGGCACGCCGACCTACATGGGCAACGTGTCGGCGGCGTTCCAGGCGTTCGCCGAACGCACCGGGCGGCGGTGCCAGGAGGGCACCTGGCGCGACAAGCTCGCGGCGGGTTTCACGAATTCGGGGGCCAAGAGCGGCGACAAGGTCGCCGCGCTGATGTCGCTTGCGGTGTTCGCCGCGCAACACCACATGCACTGGGTGAGCCTCGGCCTGGTCGCGGGCTGGAACAGCTCGGCGGGCAGCGCGGACGACCTCAATCGGCTCGGCTTCTTCCTGGGGGCCGGCGCGCAGACCGACGTCGACGCCGGACCGGACGGGGTGCATCCCTCGGACGCGCGGACCTGCAGGCATCTGGGCGAGCGGATCGCCCGGGTGGCCGCGCAGTTCGCCGCCGGGCGGCGCGTCACGTCAGCGGCTTCAAGTCCTGCAGCAGCGTCGGCACCAGTTCACTGACCGTCGGGTGGATGTGCATGGTCCGGGAGATCGCGGTGTAGGGCTTCTTGGCGGTCATGATGTCGAGGATCGCGTGGACCACCTCGTCCCCGCCGACGCCGAGGATCGCCGCCCCGAGGATCTCCTCGGTCTCGGCGTCGACCACCACCTTCATGAAGCCCTGGGTCTCCCCCTTCTCGACCGCGCGGCCCACCCGCGTCATGGGCCGCTTGCCGACCAACGCCTTGCGGCCGGACGCCCGCACCTGGTCGACGGTCATCCCGGCGCGACCGAGCGGCGGGTCGATGTAGAGCGCGTAGGTGGTGACCCGGTCGCTGACCCGGCGAGGATCGTCGTCGAGGAGGTTCGCGGCGACGATCTCGAAGTCGTTGTAGGAGGTGTGGGTGAACGCCCCCCTGCCGTTGCAGTCCCCCATCGCCCAGATGCCTTCGACGCTGGTGCGCAGCTGGTCGTCGACGACGATGTAGCCCCGCTCGTCGGTCTGCACACCTGCGGCGTCGAGGCCGAGGTCGTCGGTGTTGGGTTGCCGGCCGACCGCGAGCAGCAGGTGACTGCCGGCGACGGGTTGCGCTCCGTCACCCGTCACGACCTGGAACCCGTTGTCGCGCTTGCTGAATCGGATGTCCTTGGCACCGACCACGATGTCGATGCCCTCGGCCTCGAGGATGTCCTTGATCGCCGCCGACACGTCTTCGTCCTCTCGCGAGGTCAGCCGCGGACCGTGTTCGAGCACGGTCACCCGCGCGCCGAACCGGCGGTACATCTGGGCGAACTCCAGCGCAATGTAGCTGCCGCCGACGATCACCAGATGCTCGGGCAGGGCGTCGAGATCGAGGATGCCCACGTTGGTGAGGTAGTCGATGTCCTGCAGGCCGGGCAGGTCGGGTACCACGGCCCGGCCCCCGACGTTGAGGAAGATGCGATCCGCTTCGAGCAGCTGATCGTCCACCCGGACGGTGCGGGGACCCTCGAAGCGGGCGTGGCCGCGCAGGAACGTGCAGCCGTCCATACCCTTCAACCACGACTCGACGCCGTTGCGGTCGTCGAGCATGATTTTGTCCTTGCGCGCCTTGACCTTCGCCATGTCGACGGTCACATCGCCCGTGCCGACACCGTATTCGGCGCCGCGGCGGGCCAGATGCGCGGCGTGCGCGCTGGCCACCAGGGTCTTGGTCGGGATACAGCCGTAGTTCACGCAGGTGCCGCCGACGAGTTTGCGTTCGATGACGGCGACGGTCTGGCCGGCCTCGGTCAAGCGGCCGGCCAGCGGTGGGCCGGCCTGCCCCGCACCGATGACGATGGCGTCGAATTTCGTTGTCTGTTCGGTCATCTCAGATCACCGAGGTGAGCCACGCGACGAGGATGCCGCCGCCGATGGCGATGCCGTCCTCCAGCAGCGCGATCGGCAGGTCACGCCCGCCGTTGCGCGCGACCAGACGTCTGCGGGCCTCGTAGCCGCCGAGGGTGCCGAGTACGGCACCGACGACGCCCGCGCCCAGTCCGCCGAACGTGTAGCCCCACGCGGTGCCGATCACCGCGCCCGCGAACCCCCCGCTGACCAGCCGGGGGACGAATTGCATCGGCGTCTTGCGGCTGGGGGTCTTGGGCAGCTGGTCGGTGACGAGTTCGCCGATCGCCAGGATGGTGAGCACCGTCACCGTGATCGGGTGGGCCAGCCACTGCGCCCACGTGCCGTCCAGGATGATCCAGTCCAGCATCGCCGCCCACGCGACCGCCGCCGGTGCGGCGAACGCGCGCAGCCCGGCGACCACACCGATCAGCAGTGCCAGGAGCAGGACTAGGGCATGCGTCATGCGAACCTCCGGCCGGCCGATGAAGTCCTCCGGACGCTAGCACGCAACTCCGGTCCCCACAGCGCATCGCGCGCGAGACACCGGACGCGCGCCCCAGCGCCCGGTGGGATTCAGAAGCGGCAGAACCGGATGTCCGAGGCGAGGATCGCCTTGGCGCCGATCGCCGCCAGCTCGTCCATGATCGCGTTGACGTCGCGCCGCGGCACCAGCGCGCGCACCGCCACCCAGTCCGGGTCGGCCAGCGGTGCGATGGTGGGCGATTCCAGTCCGGGCGTCACCTCGGTGGCTCGGTCCAGCAGGTGGCGCGGGCAGTCGTAGTCCAGCATCAGGTATTGCTGGCCGAACACCACGCCCTGCACCCGGGCCGCGAGTTGGTCACGCGCGGCAGCGTTCTCGTCACCGGCGCCGTCGCGCTCGATCAGCACCGCCTCCGAATCGCAGAGCGACTCACCGAAGGCGACGAGGTTGTGCAGGCCGAGCGTGCGGCCCGAGCCGACGACGTCGGCGATCGCGTCGGCGACACCGAGTACCACCGAGATCTCCACCGCGCCGTCGAGGCGAATGACGGTCGCATCGATTCCCCTGGCGGCCAGGTCTTTTCGCACCAGGTTCGGGAACGCGGTGGCGATCCGCTTACCGTCGAGATCCTCCGGAGCCCAGTCGCGTCCGGCGGGCGCGGCGTAGCGGAAGGTCGAGGAGCCGAACCCCAGCGCAAGCCGCTCACGCACGGGCGCATTGGATTCGGCGGCCAGATCCCGCCCGGTGATCCCCAGGTCGAGCTGGCCGGACCCGACGTAGATCGCGATGTCCTTCGGCCGCAGGAAGAAGAACTCGACGTTGTTGGCCGGGTCGACGACCGTGAGGTCCTTGGTGTCGGTGCGGCGGCGGTAGCCGGCCTCCGACAGGATCTCGGCGGCGGGTTCACTCAGCGTGCCCTTGTTGGGAACTGCGACGCGCAGCATGCCGTTCACAGCTTGCGGTAGACGTCGGCGGGCGACAGACCGCGGGAGATCATGAGCACCTGCGTCCAATAGAGCAGCTGGCTGATCTCCTCGGCGAGGGCTTCGTCGCTCTCGTGTTCGGCGGCCAGCCACACCTCGCCGGCCTCCTCGAGGATCTTCTTGCCCAGCCCGTGCACGCCGCCGTCGAGGGCCGCCACGGTGCCGCTGCCCTCAGGCCGGGTGCGCGCACGTTCGGTCAACTCGTCGAACAGCGCATCGAAGGTCTTCACGGGCTGCAATTCTCCCACGCCGTTGCGTCAGCCCCGTGCGGGCACGGCCCTCACCCTTCCTTGGCCGCCGTGGGCAGGTCGTGCTGCATAATGTCGGCGTGCATGTCCTCCAGCGACACGCCCTTGGTCTCCCGCACCCAGCGCCACACGAACAGCCCGGACAGCACTGCGCACAGGCCGTAGAACCCGTACGCGAGCCCGAGGTGTTCCCGCAGGCCCGGGAACGTGACGGTGATCAGCCAGTTGGCGGCCCACTGCCCGGCGGCGGCAATACCCAGCGCGGCGGCCCGGATGCGGTTGGGGAACATCTCGCCCAGCAGCACCCACACCACCGGACCCCAGGACATGCCGAACGCCACGACGAACAGGTTGGCCGCGATCAGCGCGATCACCCCGGACGCGCCGGGCAGGCTCGGGTTCCCGTCGGGGCCGATCGTCGCGTTGGCGAAGATGACCGCCATCGTGATCAGCGTGACGGCCATGCCCGTCGAGCCGATCAGCAGCAGCGGTTTGCGGCCGATCTTGTCGATCAGGGCGATCGCGATGAGCGTGGTCAGCACGTTGATCACCGAGGTGATGACGGTGTAGATCGCCGACTCGTCGGCACTGAAGCCGACCGCCTGCCACAGCACGTTGGAGTAGTAGAAGATCACGTTGATGCCGACGAACTGCTGGAAGATCGACAGCCCGAGCCCGACCCAGACGATGCTGTAGAGCCCGCCGGTGGGTTTGCGCAGATCCCGCCAGGAGGGTTTGTCCTCACGTTCCAGCGTGTCCTGGATGCGGTGGATCGTGATCTCCAGGTTCTTACCGCCGAGCAGGGTGCTCAGCACCCGGCGCGCCTCCGGAATCCGGTGGCTGGCAACCAGATACCGCGGTGACTCGGGGATGGTGAAGGCCAGTGCGCCGTACACCACGGCGGGCACCGCCATCGCCAGGAACATCCAGCGCCAGGCGTCCACCCCGAACCACAGCGGCTCGTTCGGCCCACCCGCGGCCCACTGCAGCAGCCAGTTGACGGCGAACGACAGGAAGATGCCGGACACGATGGCCAGCTGCTGCAACGAGCCCAGCCGCCCCCGGATGCTCGGCGGTGAGGTCTCGGCGATGTAGGCGGGTGCGATCACCGAGGCCACCCCGACGCCGATACCGCCGACGATCCGGAAGAGCACGACGGCCCACACCTCGTGGGCGAAGCCGGTGCCGAAGGCGCTGATGAGGAACAGCACCGCCGCGATCTTCATGACCGCGATGCGGCCGATCCGGTCGGCGATGCGGCCCGCGGTCATCGCGCCGGCCGCGGCGCCCAGCAGGGCGGATGCGACGGCGAAGCCGAGTTCGGCGTTGCCGATGCCGAAGTCCTCCTGAATGGAGTCGACGGCGCCGTTGATCACCGCGCTGTCGTACCCGAACAGCAGACCACCGAGTGCGGCGACCGAGGCGATGCGGACCGCGGTCTTCCCTGAGGAGAATTCGTTGTCCGCGATGGGTAGGTCATCGCCTACCGGAGCGCCACCGTGACCTGCCATGGGTCATCCTTTCCCGCAGCGTTGCGTGACCGGAATCACATTCAAACACCGATCCGGCTGAGACAAGGCGGGTTCCCACGGATGCGAGGCGCGAAACCGCGCTGCCGCGGGCGCAGGTCAGGCGCTGCGTTTCCCGGAGGCGCCGTCGATTTCGGCGTGGAACGCCCGCAAGTCGTCGACGACCACGTCTCGCAGCGAATCGATGTGCCGCCTGCGCGGGCTCGACGGAACCACCACATCGTTGGGCACCACGAGCACCGGGCATCCGGCGAGTTCGGCGGCCTGGGCGCCGGTGACCGAATCCTCCACCGCCAGGCAATGCCCGGGATCGAGCCCGAGCAGTTCGGCGGCCCGCAGGTACGGGTCCGGTGCGGGTTTGCCTTCGGGCACCTCGTCACCGCAGACCGTCACGGTGAAGTAGTGGCGGCCGATGCTCTCGAGCGCCTGCTCGGTGAGCGCCCGCTGCGTGTTGGTGACCAGCGCCATCGAAACACCCTCGCGGGCAAGGTGTTCCAGTAGTTCTCGGGCGCCGTCACACCACGGCAAGCCCGCCGTGGCGAACAACTGCCCGGTGTATTCGTGCAGCCAGCGATCGGCGTCGGCCATCGCCGCGGGTTCCGGATCGAGACCCAGGTCGGCGAAGATGGTCCGGATGGTGTTCTCGGCGGAGCTGCCGACCAGCGCGACGCGCATCTCGTCGGTGATCACGCCGCCGAGCCGGTCGTAGAGCGCGGCAAGCGAGACATCCCAAAGCTTTTCGGAGTCGACGAGCGTCCCGTCCATGTCGAACAGCACCGCTCTCATGGCCGCAACCCCCTGCCGAATGTGAGCTCGTGTTCGACAAGTTGGCGATTCTTCATGCATGACTTCACGTTCGCGGCGATCAGGGGTCAATCCTCCGGGTTGTAGCCGAGGTTGGGGGCCAGCCAGCGCTCGGCCTCCTTCAGCGTCCAGCCCTTGCGCTTCGCGTAGTCGGCCACCTGGTCCTGGGCGATGCGGCCGACAACGAAGTACTGCGACTGCGGATGCGAGAAGTACCAGCCGCTGACGGCCGCACCGGGCCACATCGCCATCGACTCGGTCAGCTCGATGCCGGTGCGCTCCGTGACGTCCAACAACTCGAAGAGCGTGGTCTTCTCGGTGTGCTCGGGGCAGGCCGGGTAGCCGGGGGCCGGCCTGATCCCCCGGTATTTCTCACCGATGAGCGCCTCGTTGTCCAGCTGCTCGTCGGGCTGATAGCCCCAGAACTCCTTGCGGACCCGCTGGTGCATCCGCTCGGCGAACGCCTCCGCCAACCGGTCGGCGATCGACTCCAGCAAAATCGCGTTGTAGTCGTCGTTGGCCGCCTTGAACTCGACGATCCTGTCCTGGCTGCCGAGTCCCGCCGTGACGGCGAACGCGCCGACGTAGTCCGCCAGACCCGTTTCCCTGGGGGCGACGAAGTCGCCGAGGCTCCGGTTCGGGATGCCGTCGCGGTGCTCGCCCTGCTGGCGCAGGTTGTGCAACGTGGTCAACACCTCGGTGCGGGTGTCGTCGGTGTAGACCTCGATGTCGTCACCGACCGCGTTCGCGGGGAAGAACCCGATGACCCCGTTGGCGGTCAGCCACTTCTCCTTGATCAGGGTGTCGAGCATCTCCTGGGCGTCGTCGTAGAGCTTGCGGGCGGCCTCGCCCGAGACCGGGTTGTTGAGGATGTCGGGGAAACGGCCCTTCATCTCCCACGCGTTGAAGAACGGCTGCCAGTCGATGTACTCACGCAGCTCGGCGAGGTCGTAGTCGGAGAACTCGCGCACGCCGAGGCCCTGGGCCGGAGCCGGCGGTGTGTAGCCGTCCCACTCGATCGGCGTCCGGTTCGCGCGGGCCTTCTCCAGCGTCAGCATCGGCCGCTCGTTCTTCTGGGCGTGCCGTTCCCGCAGGGATGCGTAGTCCTTCTCGGTGGCCTCCAGCAGGGCAGGCCGCTGCCGGTCGTCGAGCAGCGCGGCAGCGACCGGCACCGAGCGGGACGCGTCCTTGACCCAGACCACCGGACCGCTGCGACGCGGCGCCACCTTGACGGCCGTGTGGGCGCGCGAGGTGGTCGCGCCACCGATCAGCAGCGGGATCTCGAGGCCCTCGCGCTCCATCTCGACCGCGAAGTTGACCATCTCGTCCAGGGACGGGGTGATCAGGCCGGACAGCCCGATGATGTCGGCGTCGTGCTCCTTCGCCGCATCCAGGATCTTCTGGGCGGGCACCATCACGCCGAGGTCGATCACTTCGAAGTTGTTGCACTGCAGGACGACCCCGACGATGTTCTTGCCGATGTCGTGGACGTCGCCCTTCACGGTCGCCATGATGATCGTGCCGTTGGTGTCCTTCGCGGCAGTGGTTCCCGACTGCACCTTCTCCGCCTCGATGTAGGGCAGCAGATACGCGACGGCCTTCTTCATCACCCGCGCCGACTTCACCACCTGGGGCAGGAACATCTTGCCTGCGCCGAAGAGGTCACCGACGACGTTCATGCCGTCCATCAGCGGGCCCTCGATCACCTCGATCGGGCGGCCGCCCGCGGCGGCGATCTCGGCCCGCAATTCCTCGGTGTCGTCGTCGACGTGCGCATCGATGCCCTTGACCAGGGCGTGGGTGATCCGCTCACGGACCGGGAGGCTGCGCCACTCGGCCGCCGCAGGGTCGTCGGCCTTCTCCGACTTGTTGAACCGCTCGGCGATTTCCAGGAGCCGTTCGGCCGCATCCTCGCGACGGTTCAGCACGACGTCCTCGATCCGGTCCCGCAGTTCGGGGTCGATCGAGTCGTAGGGCACCAGTGCACCGGCGTTGACGATGCCCATGTCCAGGCCGGCCTTGATGGCGTGGAACAGGAACACCGAGTGGATCGCCTCGCGGACCGGATTGTTGCCCCGGAACGAGAACGACACGTTCGAGATACCGCCGGAGATGTGCACCCCGGGGAGGTTCTCCTTGATCCAGGCGCAGGCCTCGATGAAGTCGATGCCGTACGTCGCGTGCTCCTCGATACCGGTCGCCAGCGCGAAGCAGTTCGGGTCGAAGATGATGTCCTCGGGCGGGAAGCCGACCTCTTCGGTCAGGATCCGGTAGGCGCGCCCGCAGATCTCCTTTCGGCGTTCCAGATTGTCGGCCTGCCCCTGCTCGTCGAAGGCCATCACGACGACGGCGGCGCCGTACTTGCGGCACAGCCGGGCCTCGCGGATGAACTTCTCCTCGCCCTCCTTCAGGGAGATCGAGTTGACGATCGGCTTGCCCTGGACGTTCTTCAGGCCCGCCTCGATGACCTCCCACTTGGAGGAGTCGATCATCACCGGGACGCGGCTGATGTCGGGTTCGGCCGCGATCAGCTTGGTGAACCGGTCCATCGCGGCGACACCGTCGATCATGCCCTCGTCCATGTTGATGTCGATGACCTGCGCACCGACCTCGACCTGCTGCAGAGCGACCGACAGCGCGCTGTCGTAGTCCTCGGCCTTGATCAGGTTGCGGAACCGGGCCGAGCCGGTGATGTTGGTGCGCTCACCGATGTTGACGAACAGGGAGTCGTTGGTGATGTTGAGCGGCTCCAGGCCTGAGAGCCGGGTGGCCACCGGGACCTCCGGCACCTCACGCGGCTTCTTGCCGTCCACGACCTTCGCGATCTCGGCGATGTGCGGCGGCGCCGTCCCGCAGCACCCGCCGACCAGGTTGACCAGGCCGGCCTCGGCGAATTCGGCGAGATAACCGGCCTGATGCTCCGGGGACTCGTCGTACTCGCCGAAGGCGTTGGGCAGGCCCGCGTTCGGATAGCAGGAGACGAACGTGTCGGCGATCCGTGCCACCTCGGCGATGTAGGGCCGCATCTCCGGCGCGCCGAGGGCGCAGTTGAGGCCCACCGCGAGCGGCTTGGCGTGCCTGATCGCGTTCCAGAAGGCCTCGGTGACCTGACCGGACAGGGTCCGCCCGGACGCATCGGTGATGGTGCCCGAGATGATCACCGGCCAGCGGCGACCGCGCTGCTCGAACAGGGTCTCGACGGCGAACACCGCCGCCTTGGCGTTCAGCGAGTCGAAGATCGTCTCGATGATGAGCAGGTCGGCGCCGCCGTCAACCAGGCCGTTGGCGGCCTCGAGGTACGCCGCGACCAGCTGGTCGTAGGAGACGTTGCGGGCGCCGGGGTCGTTGACGTCCGGGGAGATCGACGCGGTCCGCGTCGTGGGCCCGATCGCGCCGGCGACGTAGCGGGGCTTGTCGGGGGTGCTGTACTCGTCGGCGGCCTTGCGGGCCAGGGCGGCGCCGGCGTAGTTCAGCTCGTAGGCCAGCTCGGCCATGTCGTAGTCGGAGAGCGAGATCGCGTTCGCGTTGAACGTGTTGGTCTCCAGGATGTCCGCGCCCGCCTCGAGGTACTCGCGGTGGATCCCCTCGATGATCTGGGGCTGCGTCAGGTTGAGCAGGTCGTTGTTGCCCTGCAGGGCGGTCGGCCACTCCGTGAACCGGTCGCCGCGGTAGCCCGCCTCGTCCGGCCGGTCCCGCTGGATCGCGGTGCCCATCGCGCCGTCGATCACCATGATCCGCCGGCGCAGGGCTGCGGTCAGCTCCTCGGTGCAGTCAGGGCGGATGTTCGGCGCAAAGGTGTTCGCCTCGACAGCGGTCACGCGCACTCCTTCCGTAGCGGAAGGCGTCCTTGACTCTGCCGAGCGTGGCGGATACCGGACGGGGAAGGGACCCCGCCAGAACCCGTTGCAACGCCTCTCGACCCCGGAAAGTCTACGTCGTCGCGCGATCGACGTCTGGACGCCCAGTTCACCGCCGCAATCGACCCCGCCTCGGAGCGCTTGCCCGCGATGCTTTGGTTACCAAGGTTAACCAAATCGCCGTTGAACCTATTTCGTCTCGACCACGTTGTCGCCCACCGGAACCCGCGTCGACAGGGCGCCGAGGAGGTCGGTGTCGCGGACGCGCGGTTCGGCGGCACTCACACGGCACAGGATAGTCGGTGAGTGCAAACCGCCGCGTGGGTCGATGGGGCTCGCGCGTGCCTCGCAGGCCTTAGGCTTGCGTTGTGACCCCATCGGACTTCGGCCCCCCGAAGGGACCTGACCTGCCGCAGTTGCGGGACGCCATCGTCGTGGCGGCGTTCGAGGGCTGGAACGACGCCGGTGACGCCGCCAGTGACGCGCTCGAGCACCTCGACGCGATCTGGGAGGCCGAGACGATCGCCGAGATCGACGACGAGTCGTACTACGACTACCAGGTCAATCGCCCGGTGATCCGGCAGATCGACGGGGTGACCCGCGAGCTGGTGTGGCCGTCGATGCGGATCTCCCACTGCCGCCCGCCCGGCGCCGACCGCGACATCGTGTTGATGCACGGCGTCGAACCGAACATGCGCTGGCGCACGTTCTGCGCGGAACTGCTCAACATCGCCGACAAGCTCAACGTGCAGACCGTCGTGATCCTGGGTGCGCTGCTCGCCGACACCCCGCACACCCGGCCCGTGCCGGTGTCCGGCGCGGCCTACTCGTCGGAGTCGGCGAAGTTCTTCGGTCTCGAGGAGACCCGGTACGAGGGACCGACCGGCATCGCCGGGGTGTTCCAGGACGCCTGCGTGCAGGCCGGGATTCCCGCGGTCACGTTCTGGGCTGCGGTGCCGCACTACGTGTCGCAGCCGCCCAACCCGAAAGCCACCGTCGCGCTGCTGCGTCGCGTCGAGGACGTCCTCGACATCGAGGTGCCGCTGGCCGACCTGCCCACCCAGGCCGAGGAGTGGGAGGAGGCGGTCACCGAGATGACCGCCGAGGACGACGAGATCGCCGAGTACGTCGCCTCCCTCGAACAGCGCGGCGACGCCGAGGTCGACATGACCGAGGCGCTGGGCAAGATCGACGGCGACGCCCTGGCCGCCGAGTTCGAGCGGTATCTGCGGCGAAGGGGCCCGGGTTTCCGGAGCTAGCCGCGCACCACCTGCGGTGGCTTCCACGTGCCGTTGAGCGCATCGGGCTTCGGCCAGTACAGCCGCAGCACCATCTGGAACGGTCCCTTCGGCGCGGGCAGCCAGTTCGACTCCTTGCCTGCGCCGGGCGAGGCGTTCTGCACGAAGAAGGTGTAGCCGCCGTCGGGGTCGGGCACCAGGCTCGGCAACATGGGCGAGTTGATCAGATAGCGCTGCAGCTCGTTGGGCACCAACTGACTCTGCGGCAGCTCGTACATCGTCAGCGACCAGAACGCGTTGACCGGCGGCAACTGACCCGGCGCGAAGCGGACGGTGTAGTTGTTGGCGCCGGTGAGCGGTTGGCCGTCGGAATCCTCGACCAGGCCCGGGTAGAGCGCTTCGGCCGCGGTGTTGCCGTAGATGCCGAGCACGGCACCGGCCATCCGGTGGAGGTAGTTGCCCTTGAGGTCCGCGGCGGTGCCGAACAGCTGGGCTGATCCCACCTTTCCGGTGTCGAGCTCGTTCTTCTTGAACGTGTTGAACTCGGCCCACGCATCGGCCATGCCGTCCTCGACGGCCTGTCGCATCTCCGGGGTGAGGGTGTCGGCGTCGAAACCCCCGTCCGGACCGATGCCGATGCGCGCGAACCGGTTGCGCATATCGCGTTCGTCGGGCAGCACCGGCGCGGTGCGCAGCGCGAAGTTGAGGATCTCGAAGAATTGCGGCGAATTCACCTGCTGCTCGGGGGTGAGCGGCGGGACGAAGTCGATCGGCGGGGCGCCGGGCGGCGGTGGCGCGTTGAGGTACACCGACAGCGGCGCCACCTGATAGCCGGCCTGAATCCGTTTGACGCTTTCGAGGTCGGACGGTCCGAACAGCTGGGTCCGGTAGATGACGCCGGCCAGGTCGGTGTCGGACCGGATGACCTCGTCGATGCCCTGCGGTGTGTCGCCCTGCCAGCCGGGTCCGGCAAACAGGTACTTCCCGCCGCCGTTGCCGGTGGTCCGGCTGCCGACGTAGGCGATGTTGTTGGTGTAGCCGTTGATGAACTGCAGCGAGTAATAGCGGTCCGGCTCGATCGGCGGAACCGTCAGCACCAGCGGTTCGGCGCGCAGGTCCGCGCCGAGCATCGAATACGGGGTGTCGGAGTTCGGCGTCTGCACCGCCGTGTCCTCTGGTGTGTACACCCGTGCGGTGCTGTGGATCTCGTTCCAGCCGCCCTTGTACTCGGGATCCTGCTTGTCGACGAAGTAGGCGTACTGCACCCGGTAGTTGTCGACGATCGGGAAGCCGTAGATGTAGGCCTCCTTGGCGATCGCCCTGGCCTCGGCCGGACCGACCTGCGCCGGCGGCGTTGTCGCCGGAGCGGCCGAGGGGGCGTCGGTGTCACCGCCTTGGGCACATCCGGCCAGCAACGTGACCGCCGCGAGGGCGACCAGCCGGCGGATCACTTCTTCAGGCCGTGGGTGCGCGCGCCCAGCGACCGCTTCAGCGCGGTCACTTCCTTGTCCATCTGCGGCAGCACCTTCGGGGCGGTCTTCAGCACCGACGCCTGCCCCAGCCGGGTCGTCAGCAGCGGCTTCGCCCAGCGGATGACGCCCACCCACCAGGGACAGTAGATGCGCTCCCTGCGGCCTTCGATGCCCTTGACGAACACCTCGCCGCACTTCTGCACCGAGGTGGTCTTGCTCAGCGGTCCGGGCAGCGAGTCGAGCATCGTGCGGAAGCTCGGCAGATCGGCCTTGGTGTCCTGCACCAGCGGGGTGTCGATCCAGGACATGTGTGCACATCCGACCGTGACGCCGTGGTGGGCGACCTCGAGGCGCAGCGCGTTGGCGAAGTGCTCCACCCCGGCCTTGGACGCGTCGTACGGCGCCATCCCCGGTGCGGCGGCGAACGCCGCGAGCGACGACACCACCAGCACGTAGCCCTTGCGGTCGATCACCGACGGCAGCGTCGCACGCGCGGTGTTGAACACGCCGACCACGTTGACGTCGAGCACCCGCCGGAACGCGTCGGGATCGACGACCAGCACCGAGCCGTAGCTGGCGATACCGGCGTTGGCGATCACGATGTCGATGCCGCCGAACCGCGTGACGGCCTGCTCGGCGGCGGACTGCATGGTGGCGAGGTCGCAGACGTCGGCGACGACGGTCAGCACCCGCTCGTTGCCGAGGTCGGCGGCGAGTGTGGTCAGCGGCGCCTCGTCGAGGTCGGTGAGGACCAGCTTGGCGCCTTTGGCGTGCAGCCGCCGGGCCAGTTCTTCGCCGATCCCTCGGGCGCCGCCGGTGATGAACACGACCTTGTCGCGTACCGAAGTCATGCGTGGAAGTTACTCCACGGACAGCGCGACTCCGAGCAAGGCGTCGACGGCGGTCGCGACGATGCCGGGCGCGGCGGTGTCGTGACCGCCGTCCTCGAGTGCCTCCTCGCACCAGGCGTCCAGCGCGGCGAGGGCCCTCGGAGTGTCCAGATCGTCGGCGAGGTAGGTGCGCACCCGGGCGAGCACATCGGTCGCGTCGGGTCCGGCGGCCAGCGCGGTGGCGCGCCGCCAGCGGTCCAGCCGGGTGTGCGCGTCGGCGAGCACGTCGTCGCTCCAGAACCGGTCGGCGCGGTAGTGGCCGGCGAGCAGGCCGAGCCGGATCGCCGAGGGGTCGATGCCGTCGGCGCGCAGCCGTGACACCAGCACCAGGTTGCCGCGGCTCTTGCTCATCTTGTGGCCGTCCCAGCCGATCATGCCGGCGTGCACGTAGTGGCGGGCGAATCGCCGCTCCCCCGTCACCGATTCGGCGTGCGCCGCCGAGAACTCGTGGTGGGGGAAGATCAGGTCGCTGCCGCCGCCCTGGATGTCCAGACCGGTGCCGATGCGGCTGAGCGCGATCGCCGCGCACTCCACGTGCCAACCCGGCCGGCCGGGGCCGAACGGTGAGGGCCAGCTGGGCTCGCCCGGCCGCTCCGCGCGCCACAGCAGTGCGTCGAGCTCGTCGGCCTTGCCGGGCCGGTCCGGGTCGCCGCCGCGTTCGGCGAACAGCTGGAGCATGGTGTCGTGGTCGTAGTTCGACTCGTAGCCGAACTGGACGGTCGCGTCGGCGCGGTAGTAGACGTCGGGGTACTCGGCGTCGTCGACGACATAGGCGGCGCCGGAGGCCAGCATCTTCTCCACCAGCTCGATCACCTCGGCGATCGCGTCGGTGGCGGCCACGTAGTCCTGCGGTGGCAGCACCCGCAGTGCGGCCATGTCCTCGCGGAACAGCTGGGTCTCGCGTGCGGCCAGCGCACGCCAGTCGATCCCGTCGCGGTCCGCGCGCTCGAACAGCGGATCGTCGACGTCGGTGATGTTCTGCACGTAGTGCACCCGGTGGCCGGCGTCCAGCCACACCCGGTGCACCAGGTCGAACGTCAGGTAGGTGGCGGCGTGGCCGAGGTGGGTGGCGTCGTACGGGGTGATGCCGCAGACGTACATGGTGGCCGTCTCACCCGCAGACACCGGCCTCACCTGCCGGTCGGCGCTGTCGTAGAGCCGCAGCTGCGGACCCCGGCCCGGCAGTGCCGGAACGTCCGGAGCGGGCCACGATTCCATGACCTCGACTCTAGGTTGTTGGATCAGGGCAGCCTCCCGCTGGTGCGCAGTGTCAGAGCAATGCGACAACGACGACGGCACTTTCATTCCCCCCGGTATGCCGAGTGGATCGCTTCGAGCAGCACTCCGGCCAACTCCGGCCGGCACATCAGGAGGTCGGGGAGGTAGGGGTCGCGCCGGTTGTACACGAGCGGGGAGCCGTCGAGCCGCGTGGCGTGCAGCCCGGCCGCCTGCACCACCGCAGCGGGTGCGGCCGAATCCCATTCCCACTGGCCGCCGGCGTGGAGGTACGCGTCGACCTCGCCGCGGACCACGGCCATCGCCTTCGCGCCTGCCGAGCCGATGCGGACCATCTCGATGTCCAGGCGGTCGCGGATCCACCACAGCACCGCGGGCGGGCGGGTGGCGCTGGCGGTGATGCGGATCGGCCCGTCCGTGCGCTCAGGTGGTGGTGCGACGGTGTCGGTGCGGTACACCTCGCCGCGGGCCGGCAGCGCCACGGCCGCGTCGGTGAGCCGGCCGGTGGGGCTGCCGTCGCGCTGCCACAGCGCGATGTGCACGGCCCAGTCCGACCGCGGCGGCAGCGAATACTCACGGGTGCCGTCGACCGGGTCGACGATCCACACCCGTTCGGCGTCCACCCGGGCCAGGTCGTCGACCGCCTCCTCGCTCAGCACGGCGTCGTCGGGCCGGTGCTCGCGCAGCCGGTCGAGGATCAGCACGTTGGCGCGTTTGTCGCCGGCGTCGCCGAGGTCGTAGGGGTGGTACCAGTCGTATTCCTCGCGCAGCGCGACCAGCATCTCGCCGGCCTCGACGGCCACCGCGGCGGCCAGCTCGGCGTCGCTCTGCATCAGAAGGCCGGCCACGGGATCGGACGGCGCCGGTCCGGCGTCGGCATCACCGGATTGTCAAGCAGGTCAACGACTCTCGCACGCAAAGCGGCGACCTCGCGGGCGGTGATGTGCGGCCGCAGCCGGTCGGCCAGTCCCCCGTCGCGCAGTTCGTCGCCGAGGCGGGCCACCACCTCGAGGGTCTCGTCGTCGACCGGTTTGCCCGCCCAGCCCCACAGCACGGTGCGCAGTTTGTCCTCGCTGTGCAGGCTGACGCCGTGGTCGACGCCGTACACCCGGCCGTCGATGCCGGCGAGGATGTGGCCGCCCTTGCGGTCGGCATTGTTGATCAGCACGTCGAACACGGCCATCCGCCGCAGCCGGCTGTCATCTGCGTGTACCAGCGTGACCTCGTCACCGGCGTAGTCGTAGGCCTGCAGGATCGGCAGGTAGCCGGGCGGGATCCGGCCCGCAGGCAACAGGTCGACGAGGTCCGGGCCGAGGTCTTCGTCACCCTCGTCGCCGGGCTGGTCGACCCACCGCTGCACCATTCCCGGTCCGGCCGGACCGTCGCGAATCACGGTGTCGGGCACGATCTTCCAGCCCAACGCCGCCGAGACGAGATAGGCGCCGTACTCGCGGCCGGCCAGCGTGCCGTCCGGGAAGTCCCACAGCGGCGCCTCTCCGGCGACCGGCTTGTACACGCAGTGGATCTGCGCATCGTCCAGATGCGCCTCACACAGGAACGTGGCGTTGCTCGCCGAGCGGATCCGGCCGATGACGGTCAACTCGCCGCACCGCATCACCGTGCCGTCGGCTGTGACCCCGTCTGCACCCTCGGATGCGCCGCCCTCAGCTGTCGGTGTCATCGTCGTCGGTTCCGGCCAGCGCGCCGCGCCGATAGCCGTTGGTGCGCACACAGATGTGCCCCTCCGGGTCGAGGGGTTCGTCGCACAGCGGGCACGGCGGACGGCCTGCGGAGATGACGCGGTTGGATCTGGTCGCGAACTGGCGGGCCGACTCGGGGGTGAGGAACACCCGCACCGCGTCGGGGCCGTCCTCGGCGTCGTCGAGCACCACCGAGGCGTCGAATTCGGTGTCGGACACCGCGAGCAGTTCCACGACGATGGTCTGCGCCTCGGAGTCCCACCCGAGACCCATCGTCCCGACCCGGAACTCCGCGTCGACGGGCGTGACCAGCGGGCTGAGGTCGTCGACCTCACCGGTGTCGGGCGGGATGGGGGTGCCGAACCGGCGGTTGATCTCCTGCAGCAGCGCGGCGATCCGTTCGGCCAGCACGGCCACCTGCTGTTTCTCCAGGATCACCGACACCACGCGCTTGTCGTGCACGGCCTGCAGGTAGAACGTCCGATTTCCGGGTTGCCCGACCGTCCCGGCCACGAAGCGGTCGGGCGTGCGGAAAACGTGAATTGCTCGGGCCATGGCACCTTCCAAAATACCGGGTGGCGGGTCAGCCCGTGGAACCGCCGACCACCGCGTCCTCCGGCGGCATTTCCGCAGGACCGTCCTGTTGCCCCTCGGCCGGCGCGGGTTTGGGCATCAACCCCGCGGCCAGCTCCGCGCCGTTGTGGTTGACGTGCACCACGAAGGGGCGCAGCGTCGTGTACCGGATCACGCTCATCGACGCGGGATCGGCGGTGATCCGCTGGAAACTGTCCAGGTGCGTGCCCAGGGCGTCGGCCAGCACCGCCTTGATGACGTCGCCGTGGCTGCACGCCACCCACAGCGCATCGCCGCCGTGCTCCTCGGCCAGCCGGCGGTCGTGTTCGCGGACGGCCGCCACGGCGCGGGCCTGCACCTGCGCCAGGCCTTCGCCGTCGGGGAACACCGCGGCGCTGGGCTGCTGCTGGACCACCGCCCACAGCGGTTCCTTGACCAGGTCGCCGATCTTGCGACCGGTCCAGGCGCCGTAGTCGACCTCGGTGAGGCGTTCGTCGACGACGTGTTCGAGCCCGAGCGCGGCGGCCAGCGGTTCGACGGTGCGCTCGCACCGCAGCAGCGGTGAGCGCACGATCGCCTTGACCGGGAGCTCACCGATGCGGCCGACGAGGGCCCGCGCCTGTTCGGCACCCCGTTCGTCGAGGTCGACGCCCTCGCTGCGGCCGGCGAGGGTGTGCGCGGTGTTGGACGTCGAGCGGCCGTGCCGCAGCAGGATCACGGTCATTGCGCGGCCACCACCCCGGTGGACAACAGGATCAGCACCACCACACCCAACACCACCCGGTAGCCGACGAACCAGTACATACCGTGGCGGACCAGGAACCGCAGGAACCAGGCGATCGCCGCGAAGCCCACGGCGAACGCGATGATCGTCGCGACCAGCAGCTGCGGACCGCTCGCGCTCATCCCCTCGCCCACCGGGGCGAAGGCGTCGGGCAGCGAGAACAGGCCGGAGGCGAACACCGCGGGGATGGCCAGCAGGAATCCGAACCGGGCGGCCAGTTCACGGTCGAGGCCGAGGAACAGGCCCGCACTGATCGTCGCCCCCGACCGCGACACCCCGGGCAGCAGCGCCAGACACTGTGCGACGCCCACGATCACGCTGTCACGCCAGGTGAGTTGTTCGACGTGGCGGACCTGCCTGCCGAAGTACTCGGCGGCGGCGATGACGACCGAGAACGCGATCAGCGCGATCGCGATGGCCCACAGATTGCGGGCGGCGGTGCGGATCTCGTCTTTGAGCAGCAGCCCCATCACGGCGATCGGGATGGTGCCGATGATCACATACCAGCCCAGCCGGTAGTCGGCGTCGCGGTGTTCGGGCCGGCGCAGGCCGCGGAACCAGGCCTGCACGATGCGCCCGATGTCGCGGGCGAAGTAGACGAGGACGGCGACCTCGGTGCCGAGTTGGGTGACGGCGGTGAACGATGCGCCCGCATCGTCGTCGAAGAAGACCCGCGACACGATCGCGAGATGACCCGAGGAGGACACCGGCAGGAATTCGGTGAGGCCCTGCACGACGGCGAGGACGATGACCTGCAACCACGACATGGCCGGTGCGTCGATCACGACGACGACCGTACCGTGACGGGGCGTCAGCGACCGGGTCGCGCCACCGGCTGTGCGGAGGACACCGCGTCGCGCACGGCGGCCGCCAGGCTGCGCTCGTCGGTCAGGTCGATGTCGGTGAGCTTGCGGGTGGTCGCGGCGACCACGTCGTCCTCGGTGGGCACCGGGGTGCGCAGGCGCGGCCGGTAGACCTCGACCACGAGGAGCTGGCGCTCGACGTGGAAGGAGAAGCTGCGGCCGTCGCCGACCTGCCCGAACCCGCTGGCGTGCACACCCGTGGAGATGTCTTCGAACTCGAAGGCGGTAGCGGTGGCGGTGGTGCCGGCGCGACCCTCGGTGACCAGCGTCATGGCGTCACCGTAGCGAGACTTATGTAAGACGGTCTAGGAAACGGCGAGAATCCGTCGGTCCGACACTGCCTACACTGGCGCACCGAGCCGCCCACGCCGAGAATTTCCCTTCGCACACACCGAGAGCTACCCCTTGCCGCTGCGCGTAAACCCCCGACCCGTGCCGCTGACCGGTGCCCTGGTGGCGCTGGCGGTGCTCGCCGGCTGTTCGTCCAGTCCGGTCGACGCGCCACCACCGACCATCACGCCTGCCACCGCCGCATCGTCGCCCCCGGTCACGGGGGAGCCCGACGGCACCGTGCGGCCGGTGGGCGCGGACACCGCGGCGGCGCTGTTCGATCCGGCCACCCGTTCGCTGGTGGTGCTGGGCCCGGGACCGGAGGGGCAGTCGGCGCTGACGGTGTTCACCTCGGCCGCGCCGCCACGCACCGTGTTGACCCCCGCGCCGGCGACGGCGATGGCCGGAGACGACGACGGCGGGCTCTACCTCGCCACCCGCGGTGGCTACCTGCGGGTGGACGTCGCGGCGGGCACCGTCGCCCCGGTGGACGTGGAGGGTGAGGCCGACACCGACTTCACCGCGATCGCCCGGCGCGAGGACGGGCGGCTGGTCCTCGGCACCTCCGACGGCGCCGTGCTGACGCTGAGTTCCGACACGGCGGTGGCTGCGCGGCTGGGGATCTTCGCGCGCGTCGACGCGCTTGTCACCCAGGGCAATACGGCCGTGGTCCTCGACCGGGGGCAGACCTCGGTGACGACGGTCGACGCCAGCGGGACCAAGGCGGCGCAGGCGCTGCGCGCCGGTGAGGGCGCCACCACCATGGCCGCCGACCCGCAGGGCCGGGTGCTGGTCGCCGACACCCGCGGTGACGAACTGCTGGTGTTCGGCACCGATCCGCTGATCATGAGGCAGCGCTACCCCGTGCCCGGCGCCCCGTACGGACTGACCGGGTCGCCGGAGCTGGCGTGGGTGTCGCAGACGGCGGCCAACACCGTGATTGGCTACGATCTGTCCACCGGAATACCCGTCGAGAGGGTGCGTTACAGAACCGTGCAGCAACCGAATCTCCTCGCCTACGACGACGCGTCTGGCACTCTTTATGTGGTGTCAGGAACGGGAGCGGGTGTGCAGGTGATCCCGGGTGCGGCGGTGCCACGGTGACGGCCGGCGCACGGGGTCGGATGCCCGCGGCCTGGGACAAGGTGGTCGCGGAGGCATCCGACGAGTGGGAGTGGGTGCCGCTGCGGCTACCACCCGATGTGACCAGGATCAGCGCGTCGATCCGGCTGTCCATCGAGGCCGAGTACCGCGGCTGGGAGCTGACCCGGGTGCGGGCCTACACCGACGGCAGCCGCCGGGTACTGCTGCGACGCCGTAAGACCGCGAGTGCGGCGGAGCAGCCCGGCCAGTGAGCGGCTATCACGCGCTGCGGCGGGTGCTCTTCCTGATCTCCCCCGAGCGCATCCACATCTGGGTGTTCGCGCTGCTGCGCACCCTGACCGCACCGGGCCCGCTCCGTCGCGCGCTGCGCGGCCGGCTCGCACCCTCCGACCCGGTCCTGGCCAGCACCGTGTTCGGCGTGCACTTCCCGGGGCCGCTCGGCCTGGCGGCCGGATTCGACAAGGACGGCCTCGGACTGCACACCTGGCCCGCGCTGGGCTTCGGGTTCGCCGAGGTCGGCACCGTGACCGCCCAGCCGCAGCCCGGCAACCCGCAGCCCCGGTTGTTCCGGCTGCCCGAGGACCGGGCGCTGCTCAACCGCATGGGGTTCAACAATCACGGCGCCGCCCGGCTCGCGCAGCGCCTCACCCGCCACACCTCCGACGCGCCCGTCGGGGTGAACATCGGCAAGACCAAGGCGACGCCCGCCGACCGGGCCGTCGAGGATTACGCGCAGAGCGCCCGCCAGCTCGGACCGCTCGCCGCGTTCCTGGTGGTCAACGTCAGCTCCCCGAACACCCCCGGCCTGCGCGATCTGCAGGCGGTGGAAGCGTTGCGGCCCATCCTCTCCGCGGTGCGTGCCCAGACCTCGACGCCGGTGTTGGTGAAGATCGCGCCCGATCTGTCCGACGCCGATGTCGACGAGATCGCCGGCCTGGCAATCGAATTGGGGCTGGCCGGAATCGTCGCCACCAACACCACGATCTCGCGCGACGGGCTGAAGACGCCCGGCGTGGCCGACCTCGGTCCGGGTGGGATCTCCGGCGCCCCGGTGGCCGCGCGGTCGCTGGAGGTGCTGCGCCGGCTGTATCGCCGCGCCGGGGACCGGCTGGTGCTCGTGAGCGTGGGCGGCATCGAGACCGCCGACGACGCCTGGGAGCGCATCACCTCGGGCGCCTCACTGCTGCAGGGCTACACCGGCTTCGTCTACGGAGGCGGCCTGTGGGCCAAGCGGATTCACGACGGGCTCGCGGCCCGGTTGCGCGCCGAGGGTTTCGCATCGCTGAGCGAGGCGGTGGGCTCCGCGCTGCGCGAGCAGACATAGAATCGCGTGACCCGAGGCCGCAGAACGCGATTCTCTGTCTGCTCGCGGGTCTGGCGTTACTTCTGCTCGTACGTGCCGTGGATGAGTGCGCGGGCGATCGCGTGGCTGAACAGGTTGAACCCGAGGTAGGCCGGAGTCGCGTCCTCGGGGATGTCGAGCTTCTCCACGTCCACCGCGTGCACGGCGATGATGTAGCGGTGCGGGCCGTGGCCGGGCGGCGGCGCGGCCCCGACGAACCGCTTCATACCCGCGTCGTTGGCCAGCGTCACCGCATCGCCCGGGAAGCCCTTGGAGCTGCCGTCGCCGACGCCGGCGGGCAGGTCGGTGACCGTGGCGGGCAGGTTGAACACCGCCCAGTGCCAGAAACCCGATCCGGTGGGGGCGTCGGGGTCGTAGACGGTGACCGCGAAGCTGCGCGTCTCCTCGGGGAAGCCCGACCACGACAGCTGCGGGGACACATCGGAGCCGCCCGCACCCATCAGGCCGCTCACCTGGTCGTTGGACAGCGGCTGGCCGTCGGTGACCGATTCGGAGGTCAGCGTGAACGACGGCAGCTTCGGGAGGAACTCATAGGGGTTGTACGGAAAAGCCATGATGTCCTTTCGCGTGGAGGGAACCGCTCAGCAGTGCTCGAGAAAGTGTTGCAGAACCCGGGCGCCGAATTCGAGCGCGTCAACGGGTACCCGTTCGTCGATGCCGTGGAACAGCGCGGCGAAGTCGAGTTCGGGCGGCAGCCGCAGCGGGATGAATCCGAAGCAGCGAATCCCCAACCGCTGGAACGACTTCGCGTCGGTGCCGCCCGAGAGCATGTAGGGCACGGTGCGCGCGTCGGGGTCCAGCGCCAGCAGCGAGGCGTTCATCTGGTCGACGAGGTCGCCGTCGAACGTCGTCTCGTACGACGGCAGGTCGCGCTCCCAGGACCGCACCACGTCCGGGCCGATCAGCGCGTCGACCTCGCGCTCGAACGCCTCCTTGCGGCCCGGCAGCACCCGGCAGTCGACCATGGCCTCCGCGGTCTGCGGGATGACGTTGGCCTTGTAGCCGGCCTTGAGCATCGTCGGGTTGGCGGTGTCGCGCAGCGTGGCCCCGACGATGCGGGCGATGCCGCCGAGCTTGGCGATCGTGCCGTCGAGATCCGGCGAGTCGACGTCGAACGAGTATCCGGTCTCCTCGGCGACCGCGGTGAGGAACTGGTGGACGGTGTCGGACAGCACCAGCGGGAACTGGTGGCGGCCGAGCTTCGCGACGGCCTCGGCGACGGCGGTGACCGCGTTGTCGTCGTGCACCATCGACCCGTGCCCGGCCCGTCCGCGCGCGGTGAGCCGCATCCACGACAGCCCCTTCTCGGCCGTCTCGATGAGGTAGAGGCGGCGCTCGCCGCCGTCGCGGCGCGGCACCGTCAGCGAGAATCCGCCGACCTCGCCGATCGCCTCGGTGACGCCGTTGAACAGGTCCGGCCGGTTGTCCACCAGCCAGTCGGCGCCGTAGGTGCCGCCGTGCTCCTCGTCGGAGACGAACGCGAAGACCAGGTCGCGGGGCGGGACGATGCCCTCGCGTTTGAAGTGGCGGGCGACGGCGATCATCATCCCGCACATGTCCTTCATGTCGACCGCGCCGCGGCCCCACACATACCCGTCGGACACCGCGCCGGAGAAGGGGTGCACGCTCCAGTCGGCCGGTTCGGCGGGCACCACGTCGAGGTGCCCGTGGACCATCAGCGCGCCGCGCGACGCGTCGGCGCCCGGCAGGCGGGCGAACACGTTGCCGCGGTTCGGGGCACCGGCCTCGAGGTACTCGCACTCGTAGCCGACTTCTTCGAGTTGGGCCTGCACCCAGCGGGCGCAGTCGCCCTCCCCCTTGGTGGTGGCCGGGTCTCCGGTGTTGGAGGTGTCGAAGCGAATCAGCGAGCTGACGAGCTCGACCACCTCATCCGCGGGTCCTGTCACAGTGTCCATTCGTACCAGGGGCAGTGGGTTTGGGTTCGGGCTGCCTGATCCGATAGCCTTAGCTGCCCGCGCGAGACGTGGGACGGTCCGAGTGGCGGAATGGCAGACGCGCTAGCTTGAGGTGCTAGTGCCCTATTAACGGGCGTGGGGGTTCAAGTCCCCCCTCGGACACATCCGGCGACACGACTCAGGTCGGCAGTCGCCGTGACTCGCCGAAGATGCGGGTCGTAGTCGAGACGCAGGCCCAAGCTTGCGTACACCTCGGCGCGCTCAGCTCCGGTTGCCGCGCCGAGGATGACCGACAGTCCGCCTAACTCCTTAACTAACTCACTGATCTCGGCGGCACACATGGCGCGGGGCCGCTCCACTCGCTCAACGCGTGCCCTCAGCTCGTCGCGCTCGGCGGTACGTTGACGCAACGCAGCAGTTAGATCCTCAACGGCCACGCCAGACTCCACGGCGGTGATCAAGGCAGCCACTTTGGCATTCGCCTCGCTCAGCTGGCGCTGCAAGGCGGCGTAGCCAGGTCCGGCCGCCGGGTCCACGTCTTGCCCGCGTGCGAGGTCTTCTGGATCGGCCAGAGTGGCGATCCATTCGTCGAGTCGCGCTGTCACTGCGTCTTCGCGGAGATAGACGGTGCGCGGATGATCACTCAGGTCCACAGGTACAGAACGTGACTTGCCGAACTCACAACGGTAGAGGATCCGCGTTGTTTGCTTCCCCGGCCGGGCGGCGCCCTGCATTCGCCGTCCACATGCGGCGCAGAACAGCAGCCCACGCAGCGCATACGGCACTGTCGATTCTCTGCTGCACACGCGACCGGGACCACGCCGCGCCTGCATCCGGAGACGAACAGCCTGCGCCAGCTCATCAGGGATCAGCTCTTCGTGCGTGCGTCGATCGGGTGCGATCCAGTCGGCCCGATCGCGCCACCGCATGCGAGTCTCATATCCCGCGGCGACATCATCGGGGTTCAAAAGGACCTCATACTTCTCCTGCTTGCCCCAGACACGGATACCGCGGTACGCAGGGTTGTCGAGAATGGCGCGGATCGCCGAATGGGACCATCCACGTGGGTCACGATGCCGGTTCCGTGCCGGGTCGTATTGGCTCGGTGATGGCACTCCATCGTCGGTGAGCTGCTGTGCGATGAAGCGCAAGCCAGCACCATCGGCATACATGCGATAGATCCGCTCGACGGTCGGGGCGGTCTCGGGGTCAGGCTCCAGGCGGTGAAGACGCTGCCCAAGACTTGCCTTGGCGGGGTTTGGGTGCGGGCCGGCATCGACGAGTTGATAACCGTACGGTGGGCGACCGCCGAGGTATCTGGTTGTGTCCTGCGCGAGTGCCGACATCGCGGTACGCACGCGCATCTGGATTCGCGCACGTTCTCCCTTGCTCATTCCGCCAAAGAGCGTCATCACGAGGTCGTGTGCCTCGGATCCGGGATCAACCGCTCCGCCAACTTCAGGCACCCATAGGCCGACCCCGTAGTGCGTGAGCACCGGGAAGGTGAGCGCAAATTGCGGTCCGTAGAACGCGCGAGCAGGTTCCCCGATCACGACGGCATCGAAGCCACGGCCACGAGAAGTGACATCTGCGAGCAGACGTGAAGCCTCCGGCCTGCGTTTCCAGGGAAGCGACCGGCTCTGGCCTATATCGAAGTAGTCGGCGGCGAGGACGCCGCCATGCGGACTGATCAGATCGATGGCACGACGTTTCTGCCAGCTGCGGCTCGCCTCCGGATCTTGGGCGTCCTCGGTACTCACTCGGCCATAGAAGGCGAACCTGAGGCTCATGCCACTCCCCTCCCTGATCTAGGCGTCCGGTCCCGCATAGCCAGTATGACGTTTACCAGCGCGCGGTTGGCCTCGCGCGGGAGCCGATACCGGTTCGGCAGGTCAATTTCAACACCTCCCTCTGACATGTTCGGAGCATCGACTCGAACGTCACACTCGGAGCGAGCATGTGTCGTAGTCGGGCATCTTTCAGCCATCGCTTGCCCCTAGCGGATCCCATTGTTCGTTGTGGGCTTGGCGACGTGCTTCTACCAGTCCGATGAGGCGGGAGTGGATGCGTTGGAGGGCCGCGGAATAGACGAGACTGCGATCGCCGAGGCTGCCGAGGCCGGCACGTTCGAACTCCCACGCCACCAGATCATCGCGACCGGCGAAGTCACAGTTGGGATCGTATTGGTATGCAGTGCTTTTCAAGCGTTCTTCACGCGTCCAAATGGCGCGCTGTTCGCGCAGCACGGTCATGGTAGTGGAATAACGGCGGGATTTGCTGGTGATGTGGCCGCGGAATCCGAGGGTGTGCAACCACCGCCCGATGCCGGACAGTCCTTTGTCCGCGAGATCGCTGATGGTGGTCAGGATGGTCCGCACATGCTCTGACACGTCCAGGTCGGGTATGGCTTCCGTAGATAGGCGGCGCGCGCTGATTCCGAGGTCTACCAAGGATTTGGTGACATACTTGGCGAGATAGCGTGCCACCAGCCGGCCAGACATGGACCGTCCTGAGCCTGACCCTGGTTCTGGTTCTGGTTCTGGTGGAGCACTTTTCACTGGTTTTGCGGATGCGGCGAGGGGTTGGGTGTCGATCTGTGTGCCGAAACGCATCGTCCGCGCATCGGTATCAGCGGTCGGATCGTCGATGGTGAGCGTGACGGTGCGGGCGGCGTGTTGGATGATGGTGGCGAGTTCGACTGCACCGATGGGTGATTCCCAATCGGTCTGATCGGGGTCGTCTTGGGGGTCCAGGCGGATCAGGGCGTGGATGTGTGGGATGGCGCGGGCTTGCAGTTCGACGATTTTGATGAAGCTCACCCGCACCGCATCCGGATCCACACCGGTGGCTTTCAGTTCTTTGCGGAGGGTGCGCCGCATGGTGATGGTGAAGCGTCGCCACAGTTCGGGAAGATGCCAGGCGAACAGGACATGCCCGGCATAGTCGTAGCACTCCGGACAGAGCGGCTGACCGACCCGCTCGTCGCCATGATCATGGGACATGCTGCACCACAATTGTTTTCCATGCGGGCAGCGGCGGTAGCCGCCGATCCGGTGCTGGTCTCGGCATACCTGCGCTTTCTTGTCCCCCGACGTCGTGGCGGTGTGGACGGCCCCGAAGCTGGGGGCAGTCAGGGTGAGGAAAACTTGCGGATGATCGCCCACCGCGGTGGGCATGCCGTGGTGGCCTCCCGCAGCGCCGGCGTGCACGAGTTGCCAGGTGTCGCGGGCGTAGAGATCTGAACACGACGGGCAAATGTGGGCGCGACGGTTGTTGCACCGCGTCCACACCACCCGCTGACGCCCGTACTCATCGGTACCGATCAGCTGGATGGGGTGAGCGCAGAATCCGACGGATTCTGCTCGTCGCCACCAGGATTGGTATCCCATCGACGCGGCCCGGCGCACCATCTGCTCGACCACTCGGGTGGTATCAACTGTATCCGGAACACCCGGCAGGGCAAGCTGCGCCGATGTCATGGAGCTATTCACCGCTGCCCTCACCCACGGTGTGCCCGGTATCGGTGTTGTGTGGCTGGTGGGTCTTGTTCGGTCGGCTCGGGGGTCGGCGGAACCGAGTGGCCAGCGCGGTGATGTCGTGGTCGGTGACGTGGAAGGCCCGCACCCGCTGGGCGTAGGCGGTGCCGTCAACCATCATGTAGCCAACACCCGGTGTCGCGTCGGGGATGCGGTCACATTCGGCGCCGGCATCGCGTGCTCCCTGTCCCAGGACCATAGTGGTTTGGGTGGCTTCAGTCAGGCGCAACCCGATCCGCACCGTGAACAGCTGCCTTAACGGCAGGGTGTCTTTGGCGGGGTCTTGCACCGCGGCGACGACGCTGATGCCGACTGCGCGGCCTTGCGAGAGCAGGAGGCCCAGGAGTTGTTCGATTTCGGTGCGGACCTTGCGGTCGGTCACATACGCACTCAGTGCTGCGATTTCATCGATCACTACCACGAACAACGGCTCCGACGTCGTGGGAGTGTGTAGTCGGGTGTGGCCGCGCAGACGATTCGCCCGGGCGTGCATCACCGTGACGAGCTGGCGTAGCAGCTCCAGGGTGGTGTCGGTGGCGTCGTGGGTGAACACGGTGAACAGGGGTGCTCCGGCACCGAGTTCCATGCCACCTTTGGGGTCGATGACACATAACCGCACCAGTCCGGTCTTCACCGCGGGGGCGATGCCGGCGATCAACGACCACAGCACTGAGCCTTTACCTGCGCCGGTTGCCCCGGCGATCAGCACATGGTGACCGAGCAGCGGCACTTGCCACCAATGCCGCGTTTCGGTGATCCCGACCCGCACCAGCGCCAGGTCCACCGGGGTTGCCGGGGCGGGCATGGGCAGGACGATCGGTTCAGCGAGCACGTCTGCCCGCATTAAAGTGATGCGCAGTTCGCCAGGCGAGGTGGCGGTGATGCTGATGCGGTCGGCGCGCCACGCGGCGGCCAGCGCGTCGGACTGTTTATGCCAATCTGCCACGGACTGGCCGGTGACGATGCGCACCGCCAGCACATCGGTGGTTTTACCGATTGTCACCGTGCGCAGGGTGGGAGTGAGGGTGCGGCCGCCGAGTGTGGCCGTCAGGCCGTGCAAGGTGCAGGTCGATTCCCAGGTGCGGGTGTAGCGCGACCACGTGAGCCAGCGCCGCCGTACCGGTTCGGTCACCCAGGCGCGAAATGACCCCGGTTGGAGCCAGGCCCAGCCCGCATACCCGGCACTGCACACGATCGCGCAGATCAGGCCCACGCGTGGGCCGTGGCTGATGGCAAGCACGAGGCTGGCGATGATGGGCACGTTGATCGCCGGGAACAGCACCGCCCACCAGAGCACATACCCGGCTGCGGTGAACAGCGACATGACCAGTTCTCCGAACCAGTCGTCATCGCCTGATCCACTGTTGGTGGTGTTCTTATTGTTCGATGTCATGAGAGATGCCCTCCGTGAGCGTGTGGTCAACAGCAATGCCCGGGGTGGCGGGGTGCGGTGATCGGTTCACCGCACCCCACACCCGCTTGGGGTTACTTCTGCGGGCGTGTCTGCTCACTCGGCGCAGCACCACTGGCGGTGGCGGGGGTGAGGGCATCAGCGCGGAACGCCACCCCGCTGCGATCACCTTGGGCCCACGGGATGGCCACCAGACCAACCACCGAAATAGACTGCGTGACTGTAACTTTGGGGTCTCCTGCCACGGTGACATTGAGTACTTCGCCGCCGGAGTCATCCAGCGCGAGGACCTGGGTGGCGTACATCGGCATCCCGGTGGCGGTGTCGACTTTCGGGGCGCCGGTTTCGAAGTTCAGCCGTGGCTCCGGAGCGCGGGTGACGATAAAACGAGTTCCAGACGTATCGATTCTCAAACGCATTGTCCTACTAGTCCTTTCGTGAGATGTTGACGCCGGTCCGGCGCTGGATTCAGTTCACGTGGACATCACGGACGTTGCGAGAGACATGTGCCGACATTTCCGACACATCCACGGGCATTTCGGACACGGCCGGACATACCCACGGACATCACACCGACACTATCGCCGCAGGGTGGCGGCAATCGCATGGCAAACTAGACACCACGCGCTGAAGGATGGATACGGACGACACGGGAAGATGTGCGCTGACACGATGGACGAGCAGGACGGCACCGAGGCCGCCATCACTCCCAACGATCGCCTCGCGCAGCGGCTACAGGCCAAAGGTCTGTCCTCGCAGCGGTTCGCCACCGCGGTGGGTGTCGATATCAAGTCGGTGCGACGCTGGCTGGCCGATAGCGACTACAGAATTCGCGAACACAACGCCCGCAGCGCCAGCGAGGTGCTCGACTGCACTCCGCATGACCTGTGGCCCAAGCAGTACCCGGCCGCTACCCCCCGTGCAGTGACAACAGCGTCTGCGGGTGGGCCATTCACCGCGACCCTGTATGCCAGCCGTACTCAGCTGCCGATCACGACGTGGCAGCAGCATTTCGCCGACGCCACCACCGGCATCGACATCCTCGTGCTCGCGGCCACGTTCCTGTTCGACACCCTCGACGGATTCCTCGACACCCTGCTCGCCGCCGCCGCCCGCGGTGTGTCGGTGCGGTTTCTCGTCGGGGATCCCGACACTGCGACCACGATCTTGCGCGGTGAGGAGGAAGGGATCGGCGAGGCTGTCATCGCCCGCTGCCGCACGTCGGTGGAGTTGCTCGCCCCTCACGCTTGTACCCCGGGGCTGGACATTCGCACCCACGACACCGCGCTCTACACGTCGATCTTTCGGGTCGATGACGCCATGATTGTCAACTTCCACATCTACGGCTCACCCGGGCGCAACAACCCTGTGCTGGTTCTGTCACGTCACCATGAGCCAAGGCTCTGGACCACCCTCGAAGACGCTTTCACCCAGGTCTGGAACCGCGCCAGACCGCTGACCGCGAAAGGCTGACCCCCGATGCGCACCGACTACTACAATGACCCCAACGCCCCGGCGCCCAACAGTGTCGTTCCGTCCGCCTCGGCCATCGTCACCGACGAACAAGGTCGTATTCTGCTGATCAAACGCCGCGACAACACCCTGTGGGCGTTACCCGGCGGCGGACACGACATCGGCGAAACCATCGCCGACACCGCCGTGCGGGAAGTCAAAGAAGAAACCGGGCTCGACGTCGAAGTCACGGGTCTGGTCGGTGTCTACACCAACCCCCACCACGTGGTCGCGTTCACCGATGGCGAAGTGCGCCAACAATTCTCGCTACTGTTCGCCACCACGGTGCTCGGCGGGACCCTCGCCATCGACCACGAAAGCACCGACATCGCCTGGACTGCCCCCGACGACATCGCTGGCCTGGATATGCATCCGTCGATGCGACTGCGCGTCGAGCACTACCTGCAACGCCGCGACAGCCCCTACCTCGGCTGACCGCTGGGCTACAGCCAGTCGCGTACTCGCCGGACCGCCGCCAACAATTCGTCGCGGCCCGCGTCGACCGCCCGGTGCACCGGGTCCTCGGATCCATAACGCGCCAACACGTCGCGTAGTCGATCTCGCGGTGATATCGGCGCCCCGTCAGGTCCAGTCGTCAGATCGCAAAAAGTCAACGCATCAAGGACATTGCTGGGCGGATCGCTGAACGCGGACAAACCCGACAAGCCCCGCTCGGCAGCCTCCGCGTGCGCTCCGGTATGAAAGGCCACCAAGGAAGCGACCAGCTCCCCGAAACCCGCCGATCGCACGAACTCCGCTCCATCAAGGGGATGAAAACCGGTCCGGCGCACCGACGGTGCGTAACCGATATCGTGCAACCACCCCGCCGCGACCAGACAGTCCGCCGTTTGAGCATCGAAACGCCGGCTCAACCGCTCGGCAGTCGTCGCGACCCCCCGGACATGCGCCAACCGCCGCGGCTGCTCAGCCAGCCGCGCCTCGGCCTCGCGCCGTGCACGCTGCGCCAAAACTACGCTCACAACCGCCAGCCTACGAGCCCCAGCACCATGCCGCAGCCCCGTCGCGGCTGATGGCGCAGATCCTGGACACCCGCGACCCGCAGGAACCGGCGGCCACCAGCAGGCTTCGCTACGCTCGCTCTGCTCCCGTCCGCTGGCGCTCCCGTCCGCGCCGCTCCCTGCGCTCCGCCCTCCGTCCGCCGCCACGCATGCATGCACCCACGACCGGCGCCGGAACTAAGTCGCAGGCCACAGCGCTGGCATCACGACGAGGCGCAGCTGCCCTCGCTGCTCGCCGCATCGAGACGCCGCGAGCGGCAGGCCGGACCAATAGCCTGACCGTCGCTGACCTGCGATGTGAGAACTTTCTTTACTGGTATCGAGACACCTGCTCGATACAGCGGCGAAGGCGTACCGCCGCTAACAGGAAGAAGTGCAGGTCACGTTCAAGAGTTTGGAGTTCCACGTGGTCGGCGTGCCGCTTGTTGAAGCGTCGGTCGATGCGTCCTGATTGGAGCGCCACGGCGTTGATCCAGTTGGTTGCCTCGGTGCGAAGACGCTCGACAATGACGCCCTCTGATGGGGCATTGCGTTGACGTTCCGTTGCCCTCATTCTGTCCCTGCTGTGTGATCCATGGGGTGCGTTACACCGGGGAGGAAGTGGTGTCGGGGGCCGCTGGCCGCGTGCGGCAGAGCGATGAGGTGTGTGCCCGAAACCGCGGAGTCCGGTTGTTGGAGGTGGCTTCCGATCAGGTTGACGAGTGTGGCTGCGACCGCTACGAGGTCGGCTGCCGAGCCGTGGAATGTGGGGACCGAGCAGCCCCTGGTTGGTATAAGTTCGTCATCGCTGGGTTCTTGCCACAGCGTGTGGTAGAGCTCAAGTCCGCTGTCGCCCTGGATTGTTCGGCCAGCGTCTTGATCGATGCTGGAAACTGTCGCTGTTGCGCTTGCGGCGCACAGCACGGCTAGGCCGAGCGTGCCAGAGCGAGCGTCTGTGGCGACCTGAGCGATCAATGCCTTTCGCGTCGGCGCAGTTGCCAACGCATCGAGACAGCTCGTGATGCCGTTGTTCACTGTGGCGTCGATGATGAGATCCGCTGCCAGGCATGACGTGTGGTCTTCTGGGAGGTGCCCTTCTGCGACGGTGACCGTCAGGTCATCACGGATCGCGCGGAGCCGTCCAGCGAGTGCCTCGGCTTTGGAACGGCCAATGTCGTCTTCGACGTAGTTTTGTCGGACGAGCAAGCCGCCGGTGACGATGCCAGGGTCGCACACGGTGATCTCCGATGCTCCTGCGCGAGCGATGAATTCGGCGATCCATGATCCGAGCCCGCCGCAGCCCCAGATGTGGACAGTCTTTCGTTGAAATCCGTTCACGGGGCGGCCGTCGTCGCGGCGGGTTGTCACTTCGGGTCGTTCGTCGGACATCCTGCACCACTCAATCGGGATTTCAGTGTTGATCTTCGCGGGGTCGAGAACAACCCCCACACCCCGTTGCTGCGCGACCTCGCGGAGCGCATTCGCCGTTGGGGTGGGGAGCCGTCCGCCCAAGAGGTGGGGTGGGCCTCCAGCGGGGTGCGGCACGGCGAGGACGAAGTATTGCTCGGCGTCGTGGTGATTTCGTAACGCACTCGCCAGGAGGGCGGTGAGGAACGCCGGCGATTGCGGTGCGATCCGGGGAGCCCGTCCTTCGAGGCGGTCAAGGTAGGGGTCGTCCAGGAGAGCAAGCAGTAGCGCGAATGTGGATGCGGCACCGAACGGCAGCGCGGTGGCCAGGGTAATTACCGGTACGCGATGCCCGGCAGCTCCAGGCGAGTACGTCAGGTCGTATCGGTGCGTTGACCGGGCGATCAGGTGAGCCGTTTGGTGGCGCTTCGCCGGTCCGGGTTCTCGGGTAACGATCGTCGGTGTGTCATGTGCCTGATGCGGCACTCCGCCAACAGCGTGGTACATGGCGGTGGCGGCGTCGAAGTTTCCGGCGGCCGCGTCGACGAGCCAGTCCCAAAGGCGGGTGAGTAGGCCGGCCACACCAAGCGTCGGCTGCCATTCCCGTGAAGGATCCAAATAGATGCATAGTCGTTGACCCGCGAGCACATGGGGGTAGCCGAGAAACCGAGTGTGATCAACGTCGATAGCCGGTAGCGAGTACGAAGAGGGGCGAAGCTGAAGGATGAACTCCTCGGTCTCTTGAAGTTGCAGGCCACCCGGATGATGCGGGATGGCGGCCGTGCGTAGCGAGATGCGGAGCGACGCCTCGCCGCTAGCGTCGAGCGTGGGTCTTCCTCGGACCTGGATTTCGTTGGGACGTTGTTGCGCTAGCGCTTTGAGTTCGGCGAGGAGATGCTTCTGCCAGCCCGTCAGCGTGGGCTGGTGGCGTCTGGTCACCCTGCCCGACCAGAGCGCCCCACTGTTGAGTCCGCGGCAGAGGTGGCTGCTGGAAACTTCGCGCTAGCGGTTGTTGTGGCCGGCGCCTTGAATCCGTCGCCGAAGATGTTCTGCCACAGCTGGACACTGCGGTCTTTGTCTTTCTCCTCGTAGGCCGCTTCGATGTCGGCGGCATGCACGTGGATTCGGTCACGGAAGTAGCTGTAGGTCGCCTGAGCGCTCTCGGGGTCTGGTCCCCACCGGTGGTCGAACGTCACGCCGGAACCGGACGGGTCGGCGATGGAGGGCTTGATCGGGTTCGCTTGCAACCAGGTGTCGAGGTCTTGCACGACATGAAGAAGAGTTGTGGGGACGTTGCTGTAGTAACTCGGGTCCAGGAGCTTGCGCAAGTCTGTTACCTGCTCCCCCAGCATGGTGGTCAGCAGGACTGAACGTGTGCCGGTGAACGAATTCTTGTGATCACGAAGGTATTTCATGAGTCTGATCACTTTGCGTAAGTTCCCGCTGGCGATAGAGTCCTGTTTCTTCATCCAATCGGTGAAACCCTGCGGGTTCGTCAGCTCCCACTCGTTGTCGTCGCGGTTGACGATGACCTCTCGACCGTCGGCCAGGTTGAGGTGAGGGACGATGTCGACGTGCATGGAGTTGGCGTAGACGAGCCGCGCGCAGCGGCACTTACGTGAGTGCGGCATGGTGCCGTAGGTGCTGTGCCGATGCAGGGCTGCGTAGACCTCATCGATGTAGGTCTTGGGGTTGTCGGCCCAGTCCGGGTTCTGGCTCATGTCGAGCATGAAGTCGGCGTCGAACTCGTTGTCACCGACGGGGTTGATGATCGTGCGGTGTGCCCAGGAGCCTTGCGGCGTCTTGCCGGTGATCAGCGCACCGATTTCGACGTCGGCTTTGAGTGCCTTGTAGATGGCTTCGACGCGCTGGTTGAGTAGGTCCAGTTTGAACTGGCTGAGATTGACCGTGTCTTTCAGCAAGACGTTGAAGTGGTCAGCGAGTTGCATTGGGGGCCTCCGTGTGTGAAATGCTGCCCGGATCGTCGCGGTGTCGGCGTCCGTTCACCGGTGTGTATGCGGGCGCCTGGTGGTCAGCGAATTTCGCGGTGTAGCTAGGGCTGAGTTCTCGGCTGACTGAGGCAGCGAGGCCGGCCACGTCCTTTGGGTCCGCCGAGTCCAGTGCGTAGAGGCCGCCGGGCACTAGAGCGTCGAAGCGCGTGTAGTTGGATTTGCCGATCAAGTGTTCGGCGAGGCCCTGTCCGCCACGGCTGCTGGCGTTAAGGATCAGCGGGGCAATCGGTCTTGCCCAGTGTAAGAGTCCGCCGCGGTCCAAGCGCTTGGGGTGATCGGTCAGCTGATCAATGGTGCCGACGTTGAGGACGGTAATCGCGTCGAGAGGAACACCGAGCATGCTGACGGCCTCGGCGATCGCGACGACAGCCGGGTTGTTGGCCCATACTCCGCCGTCAATGAGCCTGTGTCCGTCGACGTACGCCGCGGGGAAGTACAGCGGCGCCGCCGAGGTCGCCAGTGCAACGTCCACCATCGGTATGCGCCAGTCGCGGGTCAGCCGTGTGTGGTGCGGAGTCTTGAAGATGTGCACGGCCCCGCGTTGTACATCCCACGCGGGAATGACGAGTCGCTTCGTGCTGTCGCCAAGGAGTCGGGCTCCGAGGACGCCGGTCAACGCTTGCCGCAGCGCCTCTGCGTCATAGATGGGCGATCTCAGCTGCCGTGGTCGGCGCCATCCTCGCCGCCTCGACGCCGGAAAGACTTTCTCGACCAGTTCTTCGTAGTGGGAGACAATCTCCTTCGGCGTGAGGCCCGCACCGAGACCCAGTGCGACGATGCCGCCCGCCGACGTGCCAGCAATGAGGTCGAAGGAATCGGTGATCCTAACGCCCAGATCCTGCTCCAGACGTGCAAGCACATGCGCAGTGAACAACGCCTTGGCGCCCCCTCCATCGAGAGCGAGGACCTGGAAGCGCTCGGGGCGCGGGCCAGCCGCCTCGCGCTCGGCTGCTGGATAGACCTGCGCGGCGAATTCGCCAGGTCCCGGCGAGGACGTACCATTATCAAGGTTGGCAGGCGTCGCGGGAACTACATCCATGTAACTAGACTACGCCGCTCCGCCGACAACGACCTAGCCGTTATTGCCACCGGCGTGGGGACCCGCGCAGCCAGCAGCCATGTCAATGCTCCGGCTCAGCATTTGCCGGCTCCGTCGAGACCGAAACCGTTTCGCTCGGCGTAGCCGCACGGAAACGAACGACTGTCTGCTGGTGCGTCATCGCGACACGATGGCGACATGGCGCCGGAGCAGCGCCCGCACTCTGGCCGGCACCCTCGTCGGCGGACTGGAGATCATCTGCGCTGCCACACGCGCAGCGTCGCCGCGCTCGCCGGCCTTTGTGATCTTGGGGTCGCCCAGGCGCCACGGCGAAGCGTGGTAATCGGGTTGTGACGCGACGATCTCCAGTAGTGTCTCGATATCCTGGAGGTCACGTTCGGAGTCGCGAACGGTACGTGCCAGCATCTTCAACACGAATGCTGCCTCGACGTCGGGAACCGGAATTTCGAACTCAACCGTGTCGCCGTCGGTGAGTCGGGCTGTGACGGCGACTTCGATCGGCGGTAGGGCGAGCGCCAACCGCAGCCCTGGCGCTCCGTCGAAGGCTCGTTCGCCGATGATCCGCTTGCCTGGTTTGGCTGCGGTGGGAACTAAGAGGTCGACCGCTTGCTCACCCCGCTCGTAGCGGTTGCCGCACTCAGCGGTGTACCCCAGTGCGGTGAGTCGATCGTGGAGGTTCCCGGTGGACGCCACGTTGACGTCGATCCCGGTGTCTGCGTCGGAGGTCAGTCGCGGTATGCCCGACACGTTGTAGACGTGCCGCAGCAGTCGCACCATGTGACCGCCGATGACGCGGTACTCGATGTCGGCAGTGACTGCGGCCACGTCACGCAGTGCACGCATTCCGTTGTCGTCGGCCACCGCAGTGCAGGCGATTTGCACCGATGCTGTTCCGGTCACCGGTGCACGATCCAGTCGCTGAGATGCTGCGGTGCACCGTCGCCAAGATCGGCACCGCCGCTGAGGTCCTGAAGCGCAATCACTGGATCCACAGTGATGATGTCGGAACGCTGCGTATCACGAACCCGCCGCCACCAGGCCGCGGTCGTCCAGACGGTCGGGTCGGCGGGAACCCGCACAGTCAAGGTCGCTTCCTCGGCGGTGGCCTCCACCAAACCGAACTCGGAGAGGTCGACCAGTTCTTTGGCATAGACCAGACCTCTGGTTGGTACCTGCCACGGTCGCAGGACGTCGGCGGCGACCTCGCCGCCAGCAAGGATCGGCACGGTGAGCTCGGCGCCGAGTCGGGTCGCACTGCGCACCTGCTCCACTACCGGATCCATTCCATACCAGTACGTTTCGACAAGTCCGCTGTCCGCAGGTACCAATGCCAGTTTCACCAGGAGCTCCCGGCGCGCAGCCTCGGTCATCGGCGTGTCCGGCAGCGGATCCTTCTCGGTCATTTTGGACACCGCCTGCTGGCTAACTCCGATGGCCGCGGCAATGTCGCGTTGGCGGAGGTGACCGCGCGTAAGCACACAGACCCGTTCAGCCGCCCGCCGCCGCCAGCTGCGCTCGCTGGCGGCGCGGGGCGGCCGTCCTGGTGTTGGCGTTCGGTAGGTTCGCCCGGAGAGCACCAGTTCGCCGGTGCTGCCGACGCTGAGATCCACGTCAGCCTGAGCCAGGAGCGCTGAACGTGCCTCATCTGAGATGGTCTCGCACACCACGAATACGCGGCGGCCTGGATGGCGGCGCACACGACTAAGGACTGCGGCCGGAGATGGCACACGTTCTGCCAGAACCAGGTCCGCTACTACGGCGCGGCCATCGATTCGGTATGTGATGCTGTGTGCATCACCAGTCACCATCCGCACGCCTGCGTCGACCAAGCGGGCAGGAATCGAAGCAGAGAGCACGTCTGTTACTCTACTCAGTGACTACTTGTCAAACAACCTATTGTCGATAAATAGCGTTCTGGTTGTTTGACTTCGACCAACCAGTGGCGTACAAACCGTCCATTGATCCGTCATACGCTGGTGGAGTTTAACGGGCCTAGCGTCGAGGAACCTGAGCAGATAGAGCTACTCTGACGTTTTCGCGGCGACGCCGGTAGCCCAGGCATCGCTGACAGCCGCTGACTCTTAATCAGCGGGTCTGGGGTTCGAAACCCTGACGGCGCACCATGCAAACGCAATGCTCAGGCAGGGTTGTTGTCGTTTCGGAGTGTTTGCTGCCTGTGACAGATGTGACCGATGTGACCGAAAGGTCTCCATATTGTCCCCGCGCTGCGGAAGCAGACCCACCACAGCAAACGGCGCGTCGGCGTGACATGTGAGACCGCCGTCCTAAGGTCGTGCCGTGTCTAATATGCCTCCCGACCCCGATGCATCTGACTCACGCGAGGACGGTGCACCTACCAAAGAGGCCTGTGCCAAGCTCTATCAGGAAGTGGGTCTGCTGCACGATCAGGTGACAATTTCGGTCACGCGGCCTGACTGGCCGTCGTGGTCATGATGGCTTCGTATTCGACGGGGGTCAACCGGCCGAGGGCGCCTTGGCGGCGACGTCGGTGGTAGGTGCGTTCGATCCAAGTGACGATGGCGATCCGCAGCTCCTCTCGGGTGGCCCAGCGGCGGCGGTCGAGGACGTTCTTCTGCAGCAGGCTGAAGAAGCTCTCCATCGCCGCGTTGTCGCCGGCCGCGCCGACACGTCCCATTGAGCCGACCATGCCGTGATGGTGCAGGGCCTGGACGAACTTTCGACTTCGAAACTGCGACCCTCTGTCCGTGTGAACCACGCAGCCGGCGACCACCCCACGGCGGCCGACCGCGTTGCGCAGCGCGGCGGTCGCCAGGCGTGACTTCATTCGGGAGTCGATCGAATAACCCACGATGCGGTTGGAGAATGCATCCTTGATCGCGCAGAGGTAGAGCTTGCCCTCGCCGGTATAATGCTCAGTTATGTCGCTGAGCCACAACATGTTTGGCGTTTCAGCGGTGAAGTCGCGCTGGACCAGATCGTCGTGCACCGGCGGTCCTGGTTTGCCGTTCTTGCCGCGCTTCTTGCCGAACACGCTCCACAACTGCTGCTGTGAGCAGATGCGCCAGGCGGTGCGCTCGGCCATCGGCTCGCCGGCCTCACGGGCCTCCTCGACGAGGTAGCGGTAGCCGAACTCGGGGTCCTCGCCGTGCGCGTCGAACAGGGCGTTGGCGCGGTATGCCTCGACGAGTTCGGCATTGGTGATGGGATTTGCCCGCCAGCGGTAGTAGGGCTGGCGGGCGAGCTTGAGTACCCGGCGCGTCACCGCGACGGGAATCCCGTCGGCGGCGAGCTCACTTACGAGCGGGTAGACCCTTTTCCCGGCAGATTGGCCTGCGACAAGTACGCCGCTGCCCGCCGTAAGACTTCATTCTCTTGTTCCAACAACCGATTTCGGCGTCGTAGCTCGCGCAGATCAGCGGAGTCATTGGTGCTCTTACCTGGCTTGGCGCCCTCGTCGACGTCGGCTTGGCGCATCCACTTGGTCAACGTCATCGGGTGCACGCCGAAATCGGTGGCGATCTGCTCGATCGTCACCCCGTCGTCGCGGTTACGGGCAACGCGGACGACGTCGTCGCGAAATTCACGGGGGTAGGGCCTAGGCACACTGACATCCTTCCAGCCCGCCCGCTTTGGGCAAGCCAACTCAGATGTCACCTATTGGTGCAGCAGACCCGATGATCGTGGGCTGGCGGGTAGCGTCGCACATGCGTACCACCATGGTGCTGGATGCGTTGGAGATGGCTCGTTGGTCACGCGGAAACACATTGCCGGGCTTGACATGTCACTCCGATGCCGGATCGCAATTCACCTCTATCCGCTATGGCGAACGGCTCGCCGAGATCGGAGCGGTCCGCTCGATCGGCACGATCGGAGACAGCTACGATAATGCCCTGGAGACGGTGAACGGCTACTACAAGGCGGAGCTGATCTACGGGCCAGTCCGCACCAGGCCGTGGAAGACCGTCGAGGACGTCGAACTCGCGACCCTGAGCTGGGTGTACTGGCACAACACCAGCCGCTTACACAGCTACCTTAATGACATCCCACCCACCGAGTTCGAAGCCGCGTTCCACGATGCACATGGGACCGACCAACCCCTGGCCGGAATCCAATAACCCGAGCCTCCGGGAAAGTCAGGGCGATTCAATCAAGTAGCTAGAGTCCGATACGTTTGGCGATGACCTCGTTCATGATTTCGTTGGTGCCGCCGCCTATTCCGAGAATTCGGCAATCTCGATAGTGTCTCTCGATCTCAGACTCACGCATGTAGCCCATCCCACCGAAGATCTGAACCGCCTCATTGACCACGTAGTCGCACGCATACACAGCGGTGTTCTTGGCCATCGACACCTCGGCAACGACATCCTCCCCCGCTAGCCACCTCTGCATGACCGCACGGGTGTAGGTGCACGCCACGTCGACCTGTCGAGCCATCTCCGCAAGCTTATGGCGAATGATCTGGCGCCCCGTCAAGGGTCTACCGAACGTTTCACGTTCCCGCGCCCAACTCTTGGCAAGGTCGAGAGCCCGACCCGCCGTCGCGTACGCCTGGACGGCGATGCCGAGCCGTTCAGCCTGAAATTGCTGCATGATCTGCAAAAACCCACTGTTCTCTGCCCCCACCAGGTTGTCAGCCGGTACGCGAACGTCGACGAAAGACAACTCGGCGGTGTCGCTACATCGCCACCCCATCTTGTCTAACCGGCGGGACACTTCGAATCCAGGCGAATTCTTGTCGATCACAAGCAATGAAACTCCACCGTAACCCGGTCCGCCGGTGCGTACCGCCGTAGTAACGAAGTCCGCTCGAACTCCGCTGGTGATGAACGTCTTTGCTCCGTTGACCACGTAGGTGTCCCCCTCGCGCACCGCGCGTGTGCGCAGATTCGCGACATCTGAGCCTGCCCCAGGCTCGGTAACGCCCAGCGAGCCGATCATCTTTCCTGCGAGCGTAGGACGGACATATCGTTGAATCAGGGCGTCGGAGCCATTGGCGGCAATGTGGGGAAGGGCAATGCCATGGGTGAACAAGGCGGCGCAGACGCCAGTGGACCCGCCTGCGGCCAGGATGGCCTCAGTGACCAGTGCAGAGTCAATCGCATTGCCGCCGCTGCCGCCGACTTCTTCCGGGAACCCGATTCTGAGAAGCCCCACCTCGGCAGCATTGAGATGCAGGTCGCGCGGAATCTCACCCACGTGCTCCCATTCCGCTAGCTTCGGCGCGATTTCACGTTCCGAGAAAGACCGCGCCATTTGGCTCAGCGCTCGTCGCTCCGGCGTGGTCCACACCTCCGGGGCGATAGCGAAACGAGCAGCCCCATCCCTGCTTGCCGTGGTCGTGCCAGCGTCCGTCATCTCAGCCTCCCAGAGAATGTGATAGATGATCGATGAGGTGTCTGATGCTTGCCGTCCTCACGACGGGAAAGAAGGACCCGACGCCAACCACCCAAGGGGCCCGGCCGCATGATCTGCAGCAACGCAAGGACATGGAGACCAGCAGTGGGCATGATGCTCTTCAGAACCGGACCAGCCCTCGGATATTTTTTCCTGAACGCATATCCTGGTAGCCCTCATTAATTTGGTCGAGGGAGTATTCGCGGGTGACCAACTCATCGAGCTTCAACAACCCAGCGGAGTACAGCTCGACCAGTCGCGGAATATCGTGCGGCGCATTGGATGAGCCATACAAAGCGCCACGAATCTGCTTCTCGTAAAGCGTCATTTCAAGCAGTGATCCTGAGATCGATGAGTCGTCGGGGTGCCCGATGGCCGTGACCACGACGCGCCCGCGCTTTCCGACCAAGGCCAGCGCTTCCGCGGTGTAGGAGGCCTCAGCCACATCGGTGGTGAGGATGCAGACATCAGCCAGCTTGCCCAGCGTCATATCGCTGACCAGCGACCAAGCTTCATCCATCGAGGCCGCGGTGTGCGTCGCACCGAACCCGCTCGCTTGCTCTCGCTTGAACTTCACCGGATCGACCGCCACAATCGCCAGCGCTCCCGCGATTCGCGCGCCCTGAATCGCATTCATTCCGATTCCGCCCGCTCCCACTACCACGACGGTGTCCCCGGCGCGCACCTCCCCAGTCCGCACCGCAGATCCGTAACCGGTCGTGACGCCGCAACCGATCAAGGCTGCCCGATCCAGGGGGATTCCGCCGTCAATCTTGACCACGGACGCCTGCGGCACCACTGTGTACTCGGAAAACGTCCCGAGCAAACACATCTGCCCGACGTCCTCGCCTCGTGCGTGAAAGCGATAGGTGCCGTCGATCTGCGGTCCCATCATGAGCGCCGCTCCCAACTCACAGAGATTGCCCATGCCGCGCGCGCAGTACGAGCAGCGCCCACACGAGGGAAGGAAGGTCAAGATGACAGAATCACCTTCGGACAGTTCCTCAACCCCTTCGCCGCACTCCACGACTGTGCCAGCACCCTCATGACCCCCCACTACCGGCAATGGGATCGGGAGGTCGCCGGTCACCAGATGTTCGTCGGAATGGCACAAGCCGGTGGCCGCCAGCCGCACGAGGACCTCCCCGGGACCTGGCGGATCCAAATCGACTTCTTCGACCTCCCACTTCTGCTCCAAGCCCCACAAAACAGCCGCACGTGTCTTCATGTTGAAGTCCCTTCTATCGAATTACGCTTCTCGAGTAGTTATCCCGACCGCGCACGGTGGTCGCGCGAACTGTCCTGGATGATCTCCGGGCACATCGCCCAGAGGCCCGCGCCGCTCACCCGGGCCCGGGCGCGGTACCGCACCGACATCACACATTGAGCAGGTCGTGACGCTTGTCGGCCTCAAGGATTGCCCGGTATTCCGGAAAGAGGTTCTTTGCCTGCGGTATGAGCTTGATCAGTTTGGTGACAGGACCTTTCGCTCGTACAGTTCCTTTCGCCATCGCCATGGTCAAGTTCACCTTCCCCAACCAGAACCTGTTGCCGGTATCCGCGGACATGAACAATTCGACATTCGGTGTAACGCCACTGTCCGCGCCGGTCTCTACGACCTTCTCCGGCATATCCACGGTTACTACCGCATCCGGATCGGTGTAGTGGATCCGTAACACCACCCCGGACCCGGCAAGTCTGTTCGCAAGGTCTTCGTTCTCCAAACCTCGTCGAAAGATGCCGGCGAGGTAGCGGTAAACCTCTTCCGCATCAGCGAAGACAGCCATCGTGATTCTCCCTTCCTATGACACAATTCAAAGCGCTCAAATAAATCTGCTGGGTCGCAACCAGTTCGGCTTGCTCCGAAGCAATCAGAACTCATAGGAGTAGATCTCCTGCCTCCCTCAGCGCCTCCGCGAGTCGACGTTCGGCTGTCGGCAATTGCGCAGCCACGGACGCGGCGCCGCTCGCTCTTCGGTGCGGATCTGCACCGCGGTCATAAGCGGCGTGCGCAACCGCGGTCCACAACTCAGATGCGGTCTTTGCAGCCTCCGCTGCTTTAAACGCAGGTTCGAAACTCAACTCTTCAGCGACGCGCCGACATCCACGTGCTTGCAGATCTCGGAACAGACCGCCTCCGGTTCCGGCTTTTTCGATGAAGGCGCTCAGCGCAAACAAGGCTCCGTCGAGGGTGTCGTCGTCAAAGATCTTCGGCCACCGCTTGAGATCCTCCACAAAAGTCGATACCCCTGGTAGCCCACGCACCTGAATTTCACAATCGGAGTCCTCGGTGATCGGCGCGCTCACACACGAACCCTGCATCGCGTCCGCGGACCTACGGAAGGCCGACCGGGCAGCATTGCCGAGATCTGGTGCCGCGCCGGGCCACTCGACTACGTAGGTGGTGTGCCGCGTGGGGACGGGAAATCCCGTCGATGCCCGCGCCTTCCGTAGATTCTCGTAAGGCACGGCTTGAGGTGTATCGCGATCGTTATCGACCACGAAGGCGAGTTCCTCGTCGTCGTCGTACCCTACGATCACGACATCGTGCCGGCTCATACTCAGACGCGTTCTCAGATAGGGCAATTCGGCGATGTCAGTCCACACCATGACCGGCGTACCGGCATCGATCTGTTCGGTCACCCATTTCCACCCGAGATCGGGGTCGTCTGTCGAACGACACTCGAAGCGCGCGCCCAACCGGGTCAAGTATTCGTCTTCGAGGTCCGCGCTGCGTCCAACGAGGTAGATCGGTGGACGTAGGTGGGCCGAGCGAACATACGAGAAGTCGAGGGCCCCGCCGAGAGCAAACACGATGCCTTCGTCCGGGGTGTCATCACCCCAACGGATCCCGGCCCATTCGGTCAAATCCCGAAGAGCCCCCGATCCGCAGTGGCCGCCCATGTCGTGGCGATACGGCACCACCATCGATGCCATCAGTCCTCCTCCTCTAGATGACTAACGTGCGGGCGGCAACTCCTCTGAGTCATAGGGAACGCGAGATGATTTCCTTCATCACCTCGTTCGTGCCGGCATAGATTTTTTGCACGCGCTGATCCACCCACAACCTCGAGATGGGGTACTCGGTCATGTAGCCATATCCGCCGTGAAGCTGCATACAGTCATCGAGTACCTTCATCGCTCGCTCAGTGGTCCACCACTTCGCCATGGCGACGGTCTGCACGTCGAGTTGACCCGCAAGGTGCAGGTCGATGCAGTAGTCGAGGAACACTCGTGCGATGCGCGTTTCTGTCGCGGCTTCAGCCAGCGTGAACTTGGTGTTCTGAAAGCCAAAGACAGGCCGACCGAACGCCTCCCGCTCACGCGTGTACTTGAGCGTCTGCTCCAGGGCAAGTTCCATCGCTGCGACAGCCCCCACCGCGACGATGAGTCGCTCTTGTGGCAGCTGCGTCATCAGCTGAATGAAGCCCTGTCCCTCAGACTGGCCCAGTAGATGCGAGCGCGGAACTCTCACTTCATCGAAGAACAACTCGGAGGTGTCCTGGCCGCGCTGGCCGATTTTGTCGAGAACCTTGCCGCGCCGGAATCCCGCCCGGTCAGCCTCGACAACGATCAAAGAGATGCCCGCAGCGCCCTGGCTCGGATCTGTCTTGGCAACAACGATGATGAGGTCGGCCTGTTGGCCGTTGGTGATGAAAGTCTTGGAGCCGGTGATCACGTACTCGTCACCGTCCAGGAGGGCTTTTGTCTTGACGCTCTGCAGATCGGACCCGGTCCCCGGTTCTGTCATGGCGATCGCCCCGATCATTTCACCGGACGCCATCTTGGGAAGCCACTGCGCGCGCAGCTCTTCAGTCGCGTACTGCAGGATGTAGTGGGCGACGATTCCGCTGTGCAGTCCCGCGCCCCATGAGCTGTCACCTATGCGGGCCTGCTCTTCAAGCACGACCGCTTCGTGCGCGAAAGTGCCACCGCCTCCGCCGTATTCCTCAGGTATAGACATGCAGAGCAGGCCCAGCTCGCCTGCTCGGTTCCACAGTTCTCGGTCGACGTGGTGCTGGTCTGCAAAGCGGTTCGCATGCGGCGCCAATTCGGCCGAGAAGAACTTCGCAGCGAGGTCACGAAGCTCGAGTAATTCGGCATTCATCCAGGGAGAGATTGGTGAGGACATGATTACCTTCCGACTGTTGGAATTCCAGGGATTTGACGTTATGACGTTTCGATTTCGATGAGGTATTCGCCGGCAGAGTGGCGCGCACGGATGACCTTTTTGTCGTACTTTCCGACGCTCGTCCTCGGAATATCGGACACGAAGCTCCATCGCTCGGGAATCCACCATTTGGCGACTTTGTCCGCAAGGAACGATCGGAGTTGGTCAATGTCAACGTCGGTTCCGGGGTGGACGACGACAAGCGCCAACGGCCTTTCCTGCCATTTATCGTCCGCGACGCCGACTACCGCCGCTTCGTACACGGCAGGGTGGCCGATCAGCGTGTTTTCCAGCTCCACCGAGGAGATCCATTCGCCACCTGACTTGATGACGTCTTTCGAGCGGTCGGTCAGTGTCAGATAGCCCTCGGCGTCGATCTTGCCCACATCACCGGTACGCAGCCATCCTTCGTCGAACTTCTCCGTATCGTTGTTTCCGAAATAGGACCCGGTGATCCAGGGACCGCGCGCCTGGATCTCCCCAACTGATTGCCCGTCCCACGGCACGTCTTTCCCGTCGTCGTCCCGCAACCGGATTTCGACACCGCAGATCGGTCGGCCCTGGGATGCGCGCAGCTCCCAGCGCCGCGTCGCGTCGGCTCTGTGAGCCGGACGTGCAACGGTCGCCAACGGAGAGGTTTCGGTCATACCCCAGGCCTGCACAATGGGCACGTCGTACTTCTCTTCGAATGCCCGCATCAACGAAAGCGGAACAGCAGACCCCCCGCACGCGACCAGCCGTAACGAAGAAATGTCCCGCTCAGGGTGCGAATCCAGATATCGGTCGACATCGTTCCAGATCGTCGGCACTGCACCGGCCAAGGTCGGTCTGGTGTCTTCGATGATCGACACCAACGGTTCGGCTTGGAGATACCGGTCAGGCAGTACCAGATCCGCACCGGACATCAACGCTGCGTAAATAAGCCCCCACGCATTGGCGTGAAACATTGGGACGATGGCCAGCACACGGTCGGCCTCGCTGACTGACAAAGCGTTAGCTGTGCAGGCGGTCAGGGAGTGAAGGTACGTCGAACGGTGGCTGTAGACGACGCCTTTGGGATCTCCGGTGGTACCGCTCGTATAACACATGGCCGCGGCGGACAGCTCGTCGAGCTCAGGCCAGTCAAATGATTCTTCTTGGCCGGCAAGCACTTCCTCGTAACGCAGAACGGTCTTCCCGCATCCCTGGAGCGGGGCAAGGTCGCCCTCTCCGGTGACGATGACGGTGTGCACCGACGCCATCGCTGGGAGCGCGCGCGCCAACAACGGGGCAACCGAAGCGTCGACTAGGACGATCTGATCGCTCGCGTGATTGGCGATGTACGCCAGTTGCTCTGGGGCCAAACGAATGTTGAGCGTGTGCAGGACCGCGCCCATGGAGGGAATCGCACAGTAGGCCTCCAGATGTTCCTGGTTGCTCCACTGGAAGGTGGCCACGCGTTGGTCTGCCGTGACGCCAAGACTGCGCAGCGCATTGGCAAGGCGAGCCACTCGCGCCAGCACAATGCGGTAAGGCGTTCTCCGATATCCATTTCCGGTCGGAGTGACGACCTCGCTGTCACCGTGTATGGCTGCCGCATGCTGGACGATCGCCGACACCGTGAGCGGAACATTTTGCATTGTGCTTTGCATCGTGTAGTGCCCTTTCAGGCGAAGAGGTCGGGACGGCTGTTCGGCTGATCGATGAATGTGCCGTAATGCGTTCTCAGTGCTTGCAGGATGTCTGCTAGGGGTAGATCGTCGTAGGCTCCCCGGTCGCGCAGATACTCCATGTGCTGGGTGCCGTCAGCGGTGAAACCATGGAGTAGCGCGTCGCTACGGCCGTCGAATTCGATCGGCGAGACACCGAAGCGTGCGCACAGCTCGCGATTGAACGCCGGGGTGGCCTTTACCCACGCACCGTTGAGGAACATGAGACTGTAGCCGTGGTAGACGAAAACGTCGCTACCACCCATCCGCTCGCGCAATGCCTTGGTCTGGAGGTGGTTTCGGACGTCGGCGAACCCCAGCCGCGCCGGGATTCCCGCCGCTCGGCACGCTGCAGTCAAGAGCACGGCCTTCGGGACGCAGTAGGCCCGTTCTGCGGTCGCGACGGTGCTGGCGCGATACGCGTGCGGGTTGTCGGTCACCGTGTAGGGGTCGTACCAAATGGAGTCACGGACCGCGGTGAAGATGGCGATGGCCTTCTCGGTGTCGCCGCAGGCACCACGGATCGCCGATGACACGAAGTCACGTACCGAATCTTGTTGCCAGTCAAGAAACTCCGTGGGTTCGAGGTAGGGGCTGTGGTCGACGGTCATCGGCGCTTCATCTCCAACGGAAGTCCGTCCACCGGAATGGGCAGCGAGGTGTTGTCCCATCGGACGTGATAGTTCTCCGGAACCTTCCAAGTGAACGAACGCAGCATCCTGTGCAGGATTGCTTTGACTTCGAGCGTCCCGAATTGCATGCCGATGCACTTGTGCGCTCCACCTCCGAACGGAACCCAGGCGAATCGGTGGTGTTGGTCTTCGCGCCGAGGCTCGTCGAAACGTGAGGGATCGAACCGCTCCGGATCACTCCAGATCGTTCGATCGAAGTGATTCACGGCAGGCGTTATAGCGCATAACGTGTTCGAGGGGATGTGATATCCATCGATGGCGACATCTCGAACCGTCTTGCGCATCACCAGCGGAACAGGTGCAAGCAGTCTGAGCGCTTCCTTGATCACGAGGTCGATGACCGTCATCTTCTCCAGGGCCTCGATGTCCGGCAACCCGTCACCGATGGCCGCGGCTTCCGCAGCCGCAGCCTCCTGCCACTGCGGATACTTGGCAAGGAAATAGGTGACCGCTGTGGTGGTGATCGTCGAGGTGTCGTGGGCCGCCATCATCAAGAAGATCATGTGATTCACCACATCCTCGTCGGAAAACCGCTCCCCGTCTTCGGTCGTGGCTTGACAGAGAGCAGCGAACAGATCCTCCGTTTCACCGGCTCGCGCGGCCGGCAGATGCCGGAAGAAGTAGTCCTCCAAAACGCGCCGCCCTTGCACACCAGCGCGGAATCTGGTTCCCGGAAGCGGAGCACGCACAAGGGAACTCGCCGCCCGGACCGTAGCGACGAACGCCTTGTTGACAGCATCGCTCTCGTCCTTGCCGCGGCCGCCCATGAAGACGTCGGTAGCGATGTCGAGGGTGAGTTCCTTCAACAGTGGGTAGATTCGAACCGACGGGCCCACCGGCCACGCAGGCACTGCCGAGCGAACGCATGGCGTTACCTGTTCGACGTATCCGGTCAGGCGCGGACGCGTAAACGCCTCCTGCATGATGCGCCGGTGCATCAAGTGCTCGTCGAAGCTCATGAGCATCAAACCGCGATGGAAGAAGGCGTCGATCAGGAAGGACCAGCCATCCTGAGAGAATGCTTTCGCTTCGCTCGTGAACGCCTCTCGAGTGGCGTCAGGGCCGGCGATGACCACCATCTTGGTGCCGAACGCGCCCATCCACGACACCGAACCCAGACGGTCGTAGCGCTCTCGACTGAAATCCGAGCCGAATCGGATGTAGTCGAGCGTGTGACCTACGAAGGGCAGTCCGGCATCCCCCCGGACGGCTTTCAATCCACTGCCCGCGGGTGCCGGTGCCAGTTCACGAACCGGCCAGTCCCGGCTCCATCGACGCCATCTGTCGTCGACGGCGTGAGGCGCGGGGACCATGATCACAGAGGACAACCGCTCCTTCACGTGGTGCGCAGGTGCGAGAAGGTGATTCGTCATGGTTCCTCCTGGACGCTGGGCCGCTTTGACGGCGTCCACCAGTCTTTACAAAGATGCCATTGATGTCAATATCTAGACATTATTGGCCTAGCGGTTAAGTGCGCGTCTCGTGCCCTTAGTCGGCCAGGCTCGGTTCTGCAGGGTCTCAGACCTTTAGACGCCCGACGTTTCTCAAGACGTAATCGCCGCTGTGCGGCTTCCGGGTAAGGAGTCGATAAACCAAGGTAGGCCCCGGCCAGTTCGTCGGGATTTCCCCGCTCGAGGTTCGATACCAGCTCGCACACAGCGCCCACACCGACCTCCGTAGTCGCCTTCTCAAGCGCGTGTTGTAGCGTTGCGCGCTCTCCGTCCTGACATCGATCGCATGACCCGGATGAGCAGCCACGGCTTTGATGAGCGTTGCGATGTGACGGACTTGTGACTCGATCATGTAGAGGATCGACCCCGAGCCCACATTCGTGTTGGGACCATAAAGCAGGAACAGGTTCGGGAACATGGGGACAGTGATGCCCAGATATGCGTACGCCTGGGTCTTCCACACCTCGGCCAAGGAGACTCCGCGAGAGCCGCGCACGGACATCGGGGCGAGAAAATCGGTGGCGCGAAACCCGGTTCCGTAGATCACGACATCTGCAGGACGAAACTCTCCATCCACGGTCTTGACACCGTTGTCGCAGAGCTCTGCGATAGCCTTCGGCACCAACGACACGCGATCACTCGCGATTGCTGGATAGTAATCATTCGAGAACAGCACTCGCTTGCACCCTGGCGCGTCCGAAGGCATCAATTGCTCGCGCAAAGATGGGCTAGCAACCTGCCGATGTAGGTGGCGGCGCGCGATCGCACCGAGGACGCGTGAGAGGGGCTTCGCGTCGACTAGCGTCACAGCGAGCAACTCGAAAATTAGCCATACCGCGAAACGCTCGAGGCGCAGCGCCATCGGCAATAACTCGCTCACCCTGTCGTGAAGGACTCCATACCTGCTGTCCCACTTCGGCAAGATCCACGGAGCCGTGCGCTGATATAGCGTGACATGCTCCGCCTCCTGGGCGATGTGTGGCACGAATTGGATGGCACTAGCTCCTGTGCCGATGACGGCTACTTGCTTGCCGCGAAGCGAAACCGATCGGTCCCAACGCGCCGAATGAAAGCGCGGCCCCTGGAAGGTGTCTGCGTCGGCAATAACGGGTACGTGGGGCAAGGAGAGCTGACCCACGGCCGAGACGACGACATCGCAGGTTATTGTCTCGTTCGAGTTCGTAACCAGGGTCCAACGCCCTAGCTGGTCATCGAAGGTCATTGCGACAACTTCGGTCTGGGTACGCAGATGCGCGGCCAGTCCGCCACTCTCCACGAGTTGTTGGAGGTACTTGAGTATCTCGGGTTGCTCGGCATATCGCCGTGACCAACGAGGATTGGGCTTGTACGAGAGTGAGTACAACGCTGACGGCACGTCGCAGGCCGCTCCCGGATAGGTGTTGTCACGCCAAACACCCCCGATGTCTGCAGCCTTTTCCAGGATCGTGAAGTTCGTGAACCCGTCCTTCTTCAGCCGGTGGGCCATCGCAACCCCGGCGAAGCCGGCCCCGATGATCACGATCGACGGATCGTATGCGCGACAGGCCGTCGCGAAGTTGCTGCTCATGAGGCAGAGACGACTGACTTCACGCTGCGGCGGTCGAGGTGGTGTAGGTGTAGGAGCATTGCCTGTTCGGACACTTTCACCTGACTTCCGAGGCTTCAAGGAAGCGTCCCGCTCGATGAATCGCGTCTCGGGCTTCGGGAAGAATCCGGAACATAGCCTGGAATACATGGATCTGTCCCCGGTATACCTGGATCTCGACGTGGGATCCAGCTGATTGAAGTCGCTCGGCGAGACGGCGCGAGTCATCGATCAACATTTCTCTCCCGCCCACCTGAATGAGGATCGGCGGCATCGAGGTGAGGTCCGCGTCAAGCACGCTGAGGCGCGGATCTCCGCGATCTGCGCCACCTACGTAGAGGTCAAGAGCGCGCGCCGCTGATTGAGCGGAGGCAAAAGGATCCCGGCGGCGAATTTCACGCGCTCTGGCAAGTTCGCACCTGAGATCCAGGACGGGAGACATCAGCAGCATCGCATCAGGGAGCGGCAATCCAACTGCACGTGCGCCCAAGGCCGTGGCCATCGTGAGCTGACCGCCCGCTGAATCGCCGGCAACCGCGACGGTGCGCTGACAAGAACCCGGGGACCCTCCGCTGGTAAGCCAGCGATACGCATTCAGCGCATCGTCCGCGGCTGCGGGATAGGGATACCGCGGGGCAAGACGATACTTCACTGCGAAGATGGGGCGCCCGCTCGCCGAGGCGAGTTCACCAAGAAGACCGCGGTGCGTCTCCGGCGAGCACATAGAATAGGCGCCGCCGTGGATGTACAGCAAAGGGTTGGCATGCGGATTAATGGCAGGCGTGGTGATCCAGTCCCCACGAACCGGGCCTCCGGCGAATACAGTGTCAACCTTGCGCACTGTGACGCCGCGCCGAGGCCGTGAGGCTACGAGCGCTGTTCGAAGCACGCGATCCATCACCGCAAGTCCGTAGGCGTTTGATGGCATCAGCTGCGCCAGTGGCCGCAGCGTGGTTCGCGAGGACATCGCGACGAGATGACTGGCAAGACTGGGCTGCCAGTCAGGGGCATCCATTCTGGTCACCGGGGACACACCTCTTCGGGCCGATTCTCGAATCGGTAGTCCGAGAGGCGAAAGGTGCGGCTCCGCCAATAGGTCTCCAGAGTCGTTGATGGACGGAGTGGAACGTCACCGTGCCTGTCGAAGTAGTAGCTGTTGGCATTGGAACAGCTCGGCTGCCAGAAAACCTGTCTGTGACGCCGCCTTAGCACTTCGGCGAAATAACGGTCGTTCGCCTCCTTCTTGACCTCCACGCAGTTAGCACCCAGCGCCCGCGCGCGACGAAGACACCGGACGATGTGCCGACTCTGCGCCTCGATGAGCGTGAAGTACGAGGAACCGTTGTAGCCGTACGGGCCGAAGATGTTGAAATGATTCGGAAATCCCGGGACGCTCACCCCTTCGAAGGCCTGCAGTCGATGCTCGTCCCACCATGTAGCCTGCTCCAGCCCGCCGCGTCCCTTCAATACGTAAGTTGGCATGTTGCCCGACTCCATCACTTTGAAGCCGGTGGCCAGGATCAAGACGTCAATGGGATGAGCTTTGCCGTCTCGAGTATGGACGGATGCATGGTCGATATGGGTTATGCCGCTCGTCTCGAGCGAAACGTTGGACCGGTTGTACGTTGCGAGATAGGAATTGTGGAAGCTGGGTCGTTTACAGCCCAACGAGTAGCGCGGAATGAGTTGTTCTCTCGTCGTCGGGTCATGGACCTCACGCCGCATGTACCGCTTTGCGGCGCTCTCCATGACATCGGCGAACGGTATCACCGTATGAAAGTGAGCGGCGATTGGGAAAGTGATTTCCACGAACGCCTGGCTGGCGGTCCGGGTCGCCAATTGTGCCCCCGGCAGGAAATGTAGAAGCCTTCCACCCCACGTCGGTATGGGGAAGTCTGGCTTCGGCAGACAATAAATTGGAGTTCGCTGAAATACCGTCAGACTCTCTGCTTTCTTTGCGACTTCGGGTATCAGTTGCACCGCCGATGCACCGGTACCGATTACTGCAACCCTCTTCCCGCTGAGATCTTTGGCATTGTCCCATCTAGCCGTGTGGAGCGTAACGCCGGCGAAATCTCGCACCCCCTTGATTTCAGGCCACTTTGGCCGACTGAGAACGCCGGAGCAATTTATCACGAAGCGTGCCGTGAACTCCTCACCATTGGCACTGGTCAAATGCCACCGTGTTGCGTTCTCGTCGAAACAAGCCTCGGTAATGGTTGTGTTGAAACGAATATGGTCCCAGAGCCGATACTTTTCAACACATCGCTCGGCATAGGCTTTGAGCTCATTGCCGTGGGCGTACGTGCGCGACCAAGAGGGCCGCATTTCGTATGAGAATTGATAACTGAACGACGGTATATCGACAGCGATACCCGGGTAGGTGTTCCAGTGCCACGTACCACCTACGCCATCGGCGTCATCAACCATCAAGAAGTCGGTAAATCCCGCCTTCATCAAGCTAATGCCAGACCCGATGCCGGAAAATCCAGCTCCTATGATAATTATCTCGTAATTACGGTCGGACTTGCGATCCATTCCTGTATTTCACCGTTCTGACGGTCAGCCCTGCAAACTTGTATTCAGAGTGATTGCGTCAGCTCGACGTGTGTATCGTCGCGCCGGGTTATCACGTAATCATGAGGATCCAAGCGGGATAGTTCTCTCATAAACTGGGTCGCGAAACCTGGGTACATCGTGCCGTTGTAGCCGTCCTCGGTCAAATACCAACTGCTGCACCCCGAATTCCAAGTCGTTCGTCGAAGGCGGCGCTGAATTTCGGAGTGATAGCGGTCCTGACGATCCTCCCTCACATCCAAAGTGCCGATGTCATTTTGCTGAAGGAGCTTGATCGCCTTGACTATATAGTCAATTGCAGCCTCCATATATACGAGCGCCGAGTTGTGGCCTGGCCCGGAATTCGGTCCGAAAGTGAAGAATAAGTTCGGATACCCGGCCACGCTCACGCTCTTGAAGGCAAATGTCCCCTGAGACCATTCATCGCCGAGCTTCCGACCGCCGAGGCCGCTAATCGGGAACGGGGTGCCACGTTTGGCCACATCGAAGCCAGTGGCAAATACGATACAGTCCACTTCGTGCTCGACACCGTCGGCGGTCCGAACACCGTTGGGTGACAATGTGGCGATCGGCCAGCTGATCAGCTTGCAGTTATCCGCCTGTAGCGCAGGGTAATAATCACTGGTCATGAGCATGCGCTTGCATCCAGGCCTGAAATGGGGCGTCAACTGACGTCTCAACCAGGAGTCTTTCACCTGCCGACGGAGATGAGCCTTGGCCGCCAGCTGTATCGCGGACGTCGCGGCGGTGTTCCAGACCATACCCACTGCCATCACTTCGTGGGCCCAAAACCACGCGTCGCGGAGCGCTTGTTCGCTCACCGGCAGGTGTGTGAAGGTCGAACGCGCCCAGGCCGGATGCCTGAAGTTCACCCTGGGCAACACCCAGCCGGGCGTTCTCTGGAAGACTTTGACCGAGGCAGCCGACTTTACGAGCTCGGGAATGATCTGAACCGCGCTCGCGCCTGTCCCGATGACTGCAACCCTCTTACCGCCGAGATCGTAGCCATGGTCCCATCGAGCGCTGTGGATCTTTTTTCCACCGTACGAGTCAATACCCCGAATATCGGGAAAGCTGGCGTTGGCAAGTGGTCCACTGGCCATCACAACTGACCGGGTGTGATACCGCTTTCCATCTGCCGTGTCGGCCATCCAGATGCCGGCACTCTCATCGAATTCCAAGGCAGTCACGTCGGTATCAAACTGGATGAACCGGGCAAGATCGTACTTGTCGACCATATCGTCGATATATTCGAGGATCTCAGCGCTCCCCGAGTAGGTACGAGTCCAGCCCGGATTCGGCTCGAACGAGTAGGAGTAGAGAAGCGAGGGAATATCGCAGGCCGCACCGGGATAAGTATTGTCTCGCCAGGTGCCTCCGACGCGATCTGACCGTTCCAGGATGACGAAGTCATCCGTGCCCTCTTGAAGCAGTCTGATCGCCGCACCGATACCTGCGAACCCGGCGCCGACGATCAACGTCGTCGTGGTGCCTGTCATTTGGCAACCGGTTCGTAGGTCAGTTCGTCCGTCCAGGATGGCGGCCGACCGAAAATCTGAACAGGGAAAACATCGATCGCATTGCCAAGGCGCTGAGACACGAAGTGCAGAGGCTGGGACCGCTTGATGGACGACGACATGTGCGCCTTCAAGATGTGATAGCCGGGCACCCTCCGCGTATGCTCACTGCGATCGCCGACATTGGCATACCGCGTCACTGCGTTGTATAACTTCTCCTCGGACAGACCCATAGCGTTGAGATTCATCAACATGCGCGTCAGGAGCGGGATATACAGCAACGCGCCGGTGAGAATGCGCGGGTCGACAAGAGCACCCGCAGTTTGAATGGCGTGGATTCGCATCGGGCTGGCGCCCAGGTCATTCAAGACCTGGAAGCCAACCGCGAGATGCCTTGATTCGTCGCTGTTGACCTTGTTGAACACCTCCCCGCACACAGGGTCGTCAACCTCATCGAGGAGAAACTTCAGCAGCGCTCCATCGAGCGCAGTCTCCAGTGCCGGAATCGCGGCCCCGATGACGGTCAGGGGCAGGGCTTCCGCATAACGGTCCAGCCATTCGATGACCAGCCGAATATTCTTGTTCGGGACCGGTTTCTCGCCTTCCTCGAGCATGCCCCAGCGACGCATCAAGGCAAGTTCGGCATTGGCGTGACGCTGCTCCTCGGCGTGAAAGTAACGGTAAATGTCTCCGAGCGCTTCGAATGGCGCCTTTGGAGCCATCGCGGCGAAGGCACGTGCTCCAACATGCTCAATCCACACCACGTCGGACATGAATTGCTTGAGTTTGGGACGCTGTTCATCGGTGATCAGTTCCGCGCCAGGGGCGTTCCAATCGATATCGGCAAGAGCCCATTGCTTGTTTTTGATTGTCTCGAGCATGTCACTGTATGCGAAAGCCATTTTCCCTGCTCCTCTACTCGGCTGAATCGTTCCATGAGGCCATGCGCTCCACGAGGCCCAGCGTGCGAGTAAAGGGGCCGGGTAGGGCTCTCTTGAGTTGCCACAAGACTTTGGCATCGAGTTGGGGTACTACATAAATTTGTCCGCGATCGTGCGCGTTCAACGTCGTTCGAGCAACGTGCTGTGGCGAAATGCCGGTCCATTTCATCAGGTTGGCCGCGAGTCTTGCAGCCGCCTCGTCGATTTGAGGATTGTTGACGATGTTCGTCTTCACGAAGGTGGGGCAAAGCACTGTGACGTTGATGTCAGTACCGCTCAGTTCGGCCGCCAATGTCTCCGACAGAGCGAGCACCCCGGCCTTGCTCACGTTGTAAGCCGCCATCCGAGGGGCCGAGCCAAAGCTCGCTGCCGACGCCACATTGATGACTCCGCCATGCCCATTGCTGCGGAGCCGAGGCACAAAAGTCTCGCAGCCGTAGATAACGCCCCAGAGGTTGACAGAAATCGCCGCGTTCCAGTCCTCGATCGACGTCGCGCCGATGCGGTTGCCGCCCGCACCGATTCCGGCGTTGTTGATGACGAGGCTCGCAGCCTTCTCGAACCAGTCTTCGCTCACATCAGCGAGGTTGCGGACCTGCTCAAGATCGGTGACATCGCATTCGATGTCGAAGCCCTCGCCGCCAGCCTGCCTCACCAACTCTGCCGACTCTTTTGCAGTGACGGGATCTTTGTCGGCGCACACCACGCGTCCACCTCGGCGCGCAAGCTCCACGGCGAATGCGCGGCCGATACCGCTTCCTGCGCCCGTGACGACTGCATCGGCGCGGTGCGTTCTGCCTGGTGCGCCGCCGAAGGGCAGCAATCTCATCCGTCTGCCTTTCGGGTCGCGACATGGACGTCTGCTGTGGGGAAACTCTCATCTGGGGGCACCAGCCACCATTGGTGTCGCATGCCACCAGTTTGGTGGTGGAACGAGCACCTTGTCAAGATGGAGAGGTGCGGTCGAGAAACAAGCGCTGGGGTGGTCGGACCGGGGCCGAGCGTCGTGCCGAGCGACGGCAGCAATTGATCGAGGCCGCAACCGAGATTTGGAGTGAGAGCGGTTGGGCCGCGGTCACTATGCGCGGCGTATGCGCCCGCACAGGGCTGAACGATCGATACTTCTACGAGGGCTTCAAGACGCGCGATGAGCTGCTCGTTGCTGCGTGGGATGGCGTCCGCAATGACATGCTCGGCGAGGTCGCCGCGCTCTTCAACGAGCGTGCGAATCGGCCGCCGATCGAAACCATCACCGCGGCGATCACCATCGTGGTCGACCGGATCGCACGCGATCCCGGCCGGGCACGCATCCTCCTCGCTCAGCATGTCGGTAGCTCACCGCTACAAGACCGCCGCGCCGTGGCGCTACAGGAAGCAACGCAGTTGGTCGTTGAGGCAAGCCGGCCACACCTCCGACAAGATGCCGACGAGATAGCCCTTCGCATGGACACCCTGATCGCTGTCGGGGGATTCGTCGAAGTCATCACCGCCTGGCACTCCGGTTTGCTTGCGGTGACCGAGAAAGAAGTGGTCGCGCACACCAGCAGACTTGCTGAAACCCTGGCTCAACGCTATGTCATCAGCGACTGATCGAGGCTCACAACAGGCCAGCCAGCCCCGTGGCGATCGCTGCGAACCGCATTTGCGGGTCCGACCGCCACCTTCACCGGCCACCGAGCACCGAATCCGTGAGTCACCGACGCGTCGCACCCTGTTCGGAAGGAGCGACGCAGGAACGGTGCTCCTGCGTCGCCGCACTTCCGCATCTTTGCTATCCCGACGAAGCGATAACTCGCTGTGAACCGTCTTGGTCGAACAGTTCTTTGCTCCAATGCTCCAGGACCGCGGCGCTGTCCCAATCATCAGGATGGAAACCCGGGCGATTGTAGGAACGGAAACGCCGCAGCGCATCGGCGGTGAACATCGGGGTGCGACTAAAGCGGTACAGACTGCGCACCAGGGTGACCGGGTTATATGAGGCTCTATCAGCGGCCATAGACAAGGCAGTCTGCAGAATGAGCTCGCCGAACAGAATTACTGAAGCGATCCGCATGCCCCGTACACGGGTGCGCTCGGTTGCTCCCACCAGCCGATAGACATCAAAGGCAACCGCTTTGTGCTCCGACTCCTCGAAGGCATGCCACAGCAGAATCGGTCGAACCTCTGTCTGGCCGATGAGCTTCTGGGCGTCTTCGCTGGTAAGAATGATTTCTGCCAGCGTAGCGGTGTAGTGCTCCAACGCGGAGGTCATGGACAGCCGCATTTCCGGCGAAAAGCGCCGTTCCAATCGCTTGATCAAGCGTCCGACATGACGGTCGATTCGCGCGGTCGGATAACCCATGACCTGGAGTCGCTCGTTTAGGAGACGATGCTGGTGTCGATGTGTGGCCTCTTGTCCGATGAAACCCTTGACCGCTGTCTCTAGTTGGGGATCGTCGATGGAACTCTGGAAGTTCCTGACCGAGCGGATGAAGAAATCCTCGCCTTCCGGGAACGTCGCAGAAAGCACCGAGATGAAATGGCTCATCACCAGGTCGCCATCGACAAAATGTTGCCGCTTCGTGGAGGTCGGCATCGGAAACCGAACGCGCCTGGGTTTTGGCAGCACCCGGGTCGGGGTCGGGGCTTGATCGTCCGACATTTGAGGTCCTTCCTCGAAGTTTGGATCTGACTTTATGCCTTGTCAGATAAGACTGCCAGACTGTAGGACATGAGTCCAGCACGTGTCTATGGCGGGCTGTCCGCAACTCAACGCGATGCACAGCGTCGCGTGATGTTGATTGATGCCGCGGTCTCAATCATGGGCACCCACGGAGCTACCGCGTGCACCGTGACCGCCGTGTGTGCGAAATCAGGAGTGACGAGCCGGTACTTCTACCAACAGTTTCGCGATCGAGACGCGCTCTTGCGTGCGGTATTTGCCAAGATCTCCACTACCTTCCAAGCGGTGATAACCAGCGCCATTCCGGACGACACGGTTGCTCCTCAAGAACTGGCTTACGCTCCGATCAAGGCCCTGGTTCAGGTGATCGAGAACGATCCCCGCATGGCCCGCATACTGTTTGTCGAGTCGGGCGCAGAACCCCTCCTTCGGCAGCTGCGAAGCGATCTGATGACCGATTTTGCGGAGCTGGTGCTCAGAGAGGCCCGCTTGCACCTCGATATACCCAGCGATGTGCTCCAAGTCGCAGATCTCGCCGCTACCTACGGTGTCGGGGGCCTGTTCGAGATACTCCGTCGCTGGATAGATGGACAACTGAACCTCTCGACTGAAATGCTCATCGAGCACTGTGCGGGTTTTCTCGGCATTCTCGGCCTGTATACCCTCGGACAGGCGCCTGATCAGGCCGCTCCGCCGCTGGCCAAAGCCGAGGAGACCCGATAGATTCTGGCCGACCGGCGTTATGCACTACTCGGTTGGCTGAAGGGCATGGCGCGACACTGACAATCGCTGCGGGTGTTCACCCGAGATCGCGAACCGTAGACTCCACGCGCGCCGGACGAGGAACTCGATACGACCTCGCACGGGCCCTGTGTGCCGTCCCTCCCCAGTCAATTCCTTCGATCGCTCGATCTGCAGCGAACGCACCGCTTCGATCCTCGCCATTCGACGGAACCACGGCGCGGAACAAATCCGACGCCCGCCTGCGCCGTTGTCACCTGATGTTAATTGCGGCTAACATCAGCGCCTAGTAGATCGACGTCGATGCTCGCCCGGAAGGAAAACTTTGGTACAGGTCCTGCCCGATCGGGTCGACGACACCGCGCCCGGCTATCTCAAGAACCGCGAAGGACTGAGCGCGCAACTCGACACCATCGCGGAGCAACTGGCGCTGGTCAACGGCGGCGGCGGCGCGAAATACGTTGCGCGCCACCGTAAGCGGGGCAAGCTGCTTGTCCGCGAGCGCATCGAGCTGATGCTCGACCCCGACACGGCGTTCCTCGAACTATGCCCCTTCGCCGCCTGGGGCAGTAAGTTCCCCGTCGGCGGTAGCGTGGTGGTAGGCATCGGCGTGGTCGAGGGCATCGAGTCGATGATCATCGCCCACGACCCCACCGTCCGCGGCGGCGCATCGAACCCTTATACCTTCCGCAAGGTGTTCCGCGGCATGGCCATCGCGCGGGAGAACCGACTGCCCATCATCAACATCGTCGAATCTGGCGGCGCCGACCTGCCCACACAGGCAGAGATCTTCGTGCCCGGCGGACAGCTGTTCCACGACTTGACCCAGCACAGCGCAGCGGGGCTGCCGACACTGGCCCTGGTCTTCGGCAACTCGACCGCGGGAGGTGCGTACGTCCCGGGCATGTGCGACTACGTCGTGATGGTGCGCAACCGTTCCAAGGTGTTCCTCGGCGGTCCGCCGCTGGTCAAGATGGCCACGGGCGAGGTCTCCGATGACGAGTCGCTCGGCGGCGCCGACATGCACGCCCGCACCTCGGGGCTGGCCGATTACATGGCCGAGGACGAGCAGGATGCGATCCGCATCGGCCGTCGCATCATGGCGCGGCTCAACTGGCGGAAGAACGGCCCCGGACCCACCACGCCGCCGCACCCACCGGTGCACGACCCCGATCAGCTGCTCGGCATCGCGTCGGTCGATCCGAAGGTGCCCTTCGACCCCCGCGACGTCATCGCCCGAGTGGTCGACGGCTCGGCCTTCGACGAGTTCAAACCTCTCTACGGCACGTCACTCGTCACCGGCTGGGCCTCGATCCACGGCTTCCCGGTCGGCATCCTCGCAAACGCACGGGGCATCCTGTTCAGTGAGGAGGCCGAGAAAGGTTCGCAGTTCATCCAACTGGCAAATCAGATCGACACCCCCCTCATCTTCCTGCAGAACACCACCGGTTTCATGGTCGGTGCCGAGTACGAACAGGGCGGCATCATCAAGGACGGCGCCAAGATGATCAACGCCGTATCAAACAGCACGGTCCCCCACGTGACCATCACCATGGGTGCGTCCTACGGTGCCGGGAACTACGGCATGTGCGGGCGATCGTACTCACCGCGTTTCCTATTCGCTTGGCCTAACTCGAAGTCGGCCGTGATGGGTCCGGCGCAACTGGCCGGAGTGCTGTCCATCGTGGCGCGCGAGTCCGCCGCCGACCGCGGGCTGCCCTTCGACGAGCAGGCCGACGCCCAGATGCGCGCCGCCGTCGAGGAACAGATCGAGCGCGAATCCGTCGCACTGGCCAACAGCGGCCGACTTTACGACGACGGGATCATCGATCCCCGCGATACGCGGACCGTTCTCGGGTTCTGCCTGTCGGTGATCCACAACGGCGAGGTCCGTGGCCAGCGTGGCTACGGCGTGTTCCGGATGTGATGGCGATGCCCAAGATCCGCAAGGTCCTGGTCGCCAACCGTGGCGAGATCGCGCGGCGGGTGTTCCGCACTTGCCGCGATCTCGGGATCGCCACCGTCGCGGTCTATTCCGACGCCGACGCCGACGCGTGGCACGTCGCCGACGCCGACGAGGCCGTGCACCTTCCCGGCTCGTCTGCCGCCGAGACCTACCTCGACATCCACCGGATCATCGCCGCTGCCTCGCTCACCGGCGCGGACGCAGTACACCCCGGCTACGGCTTCCTTTCGGAAAACGCCGGGTTCGCGCGCGCCTGTGCCGCCGCCGACCTCGTCTTCATCGGTCCGCCGCCCGGGGCGATCGACGCGATGGGCTCGAAGCTGCAGGCCAAGAAGACGATGTCCGACGCGGGGGTGCCTGTGCTGCCCGGTGGCGACACGACGGGGCTATCGGCCGAGCAGCTGGCGAAGCTGGCCGCCGACGTCGGCTACCCCGTGCTGGTCAAGGCCAGCGCCGGCGGCGGTGGCCGAGGCATGCGCATTGTCGCGTCGCCGGACGAGCTCGACGAAGCGGTCACCTCCGCTTCGCGTGAGGCCGCCGCCGCGTTCGCCGACGGCACCGTCTTCCTCGAGCGTTACGTCCAGCGCCCACGCCACGTCGAGATCCAGATCATGGCCGACACGCACGGAAACGTCGTCTCTCTGTTCGAGCGCGAGTGCTCCGTGCAGCGTCGACACCAGAAGGTGATCGAGGAGGCGCCGTCACCGGTCGTCGACGACGCGTTGCGCGCTCGGATGAGCGAGGCCGCCATCGCCGCCGCGCGCGCCGTCGGCTACGTAGGCGCCGGGACGGTCGAGTTCGTCTACGACGCCGCTCAGGATGGCAAAGCCGACTCCTTCGCCTTCCTAGAGATGAACACCCGGCTGCAGGTCGAGCACCCGGTTACCGAGCTGATCACCGGCCTCGACCTGGTGCGTGCCCAGCTGCTCGTAGCCATGGGCCGCCCGCTGCCTGAGGAGATGCACAACCCGCGAATTCGCGGTCACGCGGTCGAGGCCCGGCTGTGCGCCGAGGATCCGGCCGATGACTACCGGCCCTGTACCGGCACCCTGCGCACCTTGGATGTCCCGGCGCTTGCCGGCGTGCGGGTTGACTCGGGTTTTCGTGCCGGTTCGGTCATCAGTCATTACTACGATTCGCTGCTGGCCAAGGTCATCGCGTGGGCACCAACGCGCGACGAGGCACTTGCCAGCCTCTCGGCGGCGCTGGCCGGCGCCCGTATTCACGGCGTGACCACCAATCGCAACCTGCTTGTTCGCGTCCTGCGCCATGACGAGTTCGCCGGGCGGGGCACCGACACTGGGTTCCTTGACCGACACGACGTCGCCCAACTCGGCGCTGCCCTCCCAGACACGCAGTCCGAGCGCCTGCACGCCGTCGCGGCGACCGTGGCCGGGGTGGCCGCGCGGCGTGCCGTCGCAACTCTGCAGGCCACGTTGCCCGCCGGCTGGCGCAACAACCCTTCGCAGCCGCAGACCACAACCTGGCAGACCCAGGGCGGGCGCGAAGTGCGCGTCGGGTACACGTTAGGTTCGACAGGGACCTGCCTGCAGGTCGACGACGAGCCGTTGGCCGACGTCGAGGTTGTCGAGGGCAGTAGCGAGCGGGTGGTGCTGCGCGTCGACGGGGTGCGCCGCACTTATGATGTCGTCCTCGACGGCGATGTTGCCCACCTCGACTCGGTCGCCGGCTACTCCGCCCTGCGGCTGGCGCCACGCTTCGTCGACCCGAGCACTCTGAACCCGCCCGGGTCGCTCACCGCGCCGATGCCGGGCTCGGTGATCCGACTACCGGTCGCCGAGGGCGAGACGGTGTCAGCCGGTCAAACGCTCGTCGTCCTGGAGGCGATGAAGATGGAGCACACCGTCGCGAGCCCGATCGACGGGGTGCTGAGCGCCCTGCCGGTCCAGGTCGGCCATCAGGTCTCGAGCGGTGACGTCCTCGCCGTGGTCGAGGCGGTGGACGGCGGTGAAGTGGCGTCGGACGCCACGGAGCTCTAATGAAGCCGGCGCGCTCCCGATCGGTGGCGCGTCGATACCGATGTGAGGAGTGTCATGGAATTGCACGAGACAGAGGAACGTCAGGACCTGCGCAAGGCGGTCGCCGAGATCGCCAAGGACTTCGGACACGAGTACTACCTGGAAAAGTCGCTGGCCGGCGGGAAGAGCACCGAGCTGTGGCAGGCCGTGGGCAAACAGGGCTTCCTCGGGGTGAACCTTTCCGAGCAGTACGGCGGCGGCGGCGGCGGCATCTACGACATGCAGATCGTCGGTGAGGAGCTCGCCGCGGCGGGCTGCCCGCTGCTGATGACCGTCGTCTCGCCGACCATCTGCGGCACGATCATCCAGGCATTCGGCAGTGAGGAACTCAAGCAGCAGTGGCTGCCGGGCATCGCCAGCGGCGAGACGATCATGGCATTCGCGATCACCGAGCCGGACGCGGGCTCGAACTCGCACAACATCTCCACGACCGCGAAACGCGACGGCGACGACTGGGTCATCAACGGCACCAAGTACTACATTTCTGGTGTCGACGAAGCCGAAGCGATCCTGGTCGTCACCCGAACGTCTACCAACGACAGTGGTCGCGGACTACTCAGCTTGCTCGTCGTGCCCACCGATGTCCCCGGGCTCACCAAGTCACTCATCCCGGTGCAGGCGGTCACTCCAGAGAAGCAGTTCACTCTATTCTTCGATGACGTCCGCGTGCCGGCCGCCAACCTTATCGGCGCGGAGAACGAGGGCCTGCGCCAGGTCTTCATGGGCCTGAACCCGGAGCGAATCATGGGGGCGGCGCTCGGCAACGGCATCGGTCGCTACGCGCTGGATAAAGCCGCCGATTACGCCCGCAACCGCCACGTGTGGGGAACGCCGATCGGCTCGCACCAAGGCGTATCGCACCCGCTCGCCCACGCCAAGATCCAGGTTGAGCTGGCCCGGTTGATGACTCAGCGTGCCGCCTCCCTGCACGACGCCGGCGATCCGGGGTCGGGTGAGGCGTCGAACATGGCGAAATATGCCGCAGCCGAGGCGGGCATCCTGGCGCTCGACCAGGCGATTCAAACCCACGGCGGCAACGGCATGGCCACCGAGTACGGCCTCGCCACGTTGTGGGGTCCGGCCCGGCTCATGCGCACCGCGCCGATCAGCCGCGAAATGATCCTCAACTTCGTGGCGCAGCACAGCCTGAAACTGCCCGCGTCCTACTGAGTCGCCGCGGAATGAAAGGGAATCGAATGCAACTCGGCATCGGTCAGTGGGTGAGCCGGCGCGCCTTCCTCAACGGCGGGCGCACCGCGTTGATCAGCAACGGCGCGCACATCACCTACGCCGACCTCGATCGGCGCACCAACCAGGTCGCCGCCGCACTCATCGCCCTCGGCGTGCGCAAGGGCGATCGGGTCGCGATGCTGCTGGTCAATTCGACCGAGTTCATCGAGGTGCTGCTGGGCTGCGCCAAAATCGGCGCACTTGCAGTTCCGCTCAACGTGCGCCTTGCCGGACCCGAGATCGGCTACATCCTGGCCGACTCAGGCGCCGATGTTCTGGTCTTCCACGAGCCGTTCGCCGCGCAGGCCAGGAGCGCCGTCACCGAGTCCGGAGTCCGCGTGCGCCATGTCGTGCGCGCCGGTGGGGTGCCGGCGCCGGGCGAGCTCGGCTACGAAGACGTCGTCTCGGGCGCCGCGCCCGAACCGCTCAACGGTGACGTCGACGGCCGCGACCCCGCGTTCATCATGTACACGTCGGGGACGACGGGCCGACCCAAGGGCGCGATCCTCACCCACGACAACCTGCTATGGAACGCGATCAACGTCCTCGGCACCGACATCGGCCTGCGGGGCGAGGACGTCACCGTCGCGGTGGCGCCGATGTTCCACATCGGCGGGCTGGGAGTACACACCCTGCCGCTGTTGTACGTCGGCGGCACCAGCGTGATCATGCCGTCCTTCGAGCCGCGAGCGACGTTACAGGCGATGGCCGACCACCACGTCACGGTCCAGTTCATGGTGCCGGCCATGTGGACCGCACTCACACAGGTGCCCGACTTCGACTCCTTCAACCTGTCTGCGCTGCGTTTCGCCATGGGCGGCGGGTCGCCCGTCCCCCTCACGGTCATCGACTTCATGCGCGAGCGAGGCGTGCCCTTCACCGAGGGCTTCGGCATGACCGAGACCGCTCCCTTGGTGACCGTCCTCGACGCCGAGAACGTCAGCACGCGGGCCGGGTCGATCGGCCGCGTCGCAATGCATGTCGACGCCCGCATCGTCGACGACGACGACCGCGACGTCGCGACCGACACCGTGGGCGAACTGATCGTGCGCGGCCCGAATGTGTTCACCGGCTACTGGATGAAGGCCGAGGCGAGCGCCGAGGCGTTACGCGGGGGCTGGTTCCACACGGGCGACCTCGGGCGCATGGACGCCGAGGGCTTCATCACCCTCGTCGACCGCAAGAAGGACATGATCATCTCCGGCGGCGAGAACGTCTACCCGATCGAGGTCGAGCAGGTTCTCTTCCGCCACCCGGCGGTGTTCGACGCCGCCGTGATCGGCGGTAAGGACGCGAAGTGGGGCGAACGCGTCGTCGCGGTCGTGGTCGCCGACCCGGCGACACAGGCGCCGAGCGCCGAGGAGATCGTAGCGTGGTGCCGGGAGCGGCTGGCACACTTCAAGTGTCCGCGTGACGTGCACTTCGTCGCCGAACTGCCGCGCAATGCCACCGGCAAGCTGCTCAAGACCGAGCTGCGCGCGCAGTTCACGGGCATCGAGGGCGGAGTCGTTTTGCGCTGAGTCGTGCCGCTGCACATCGCGGGTTCGAAGCAGGGCCCCTAAATCATGAACTGAGAAGAGGATGCGACAGCATCGGCGGGGGCTAGCGGTTTCGTTCACCTCCCTTGATTTGGTGCGGCGGGTGCCGACGCAGGCAACCCCAGCGCCGGTAGGATCCCAGCCCGGCCCAGCGGATCGGACGGCGAACAACGTAACCACAAATCGACAGGAGGCCTGAAAGTGGCCGGTTTGCGCCGCAAACTGCTCCTCGAGGCCGCCGCCGACCTGTTCGCGCGGCAAGGCTTTCACGCCGTGGGCATCGACGACATCGGTGCCGCAGCAGGGGTGAGCGGGCCGGCCGTCTACCGGCACTTTCAGAACAAGGACGCGATCCTGCGCGAGTTATGCGACGCCGCCATGACTGAGCTGCTGGCCGGCGCCCGGCGCGCCACCAACGCCGGCACACCGACGGAGGTCCTGCACGCCCTTGTCGACCTACACGCGGCCTTCGGCGCGCGACGACGCGGCCTGTTGGCCGTCTACGCCCGCGAGCACCGCTCGCTGTCGCCGCTGGCGACCCGTGCCCTGCGACGCCGACAGCACAGGTACGAGTCCTTCTGGGTCGACGCGCTCGTACGAGCACGGGGCGATCTGGACCGTGAGCGCGCACAGGGCCTGGTCGCCGCCGTGCTGTCATTGCTCAACGCGTCCGCGTACATGCCGGCGTCGCTGGACGACGCGACGATTGAGGCGATGCTGGCCGCCGCGGCCGTTGCGGCGCTGTTCAGCCGCGCGGTTACACAGCAGGTAGACGGCGCCCCGCACCGGATTTAGTGTGTGTCGAGCAGCGATTCGGGAACGTCCACCACTCGGGATCGCACGTACTCCCCGAGCCCCTTGGCCTGCGCGTCCGGCCGGGTCGAGGAGGCCACCCCGTCACCGAGCAAGCCGTGCACCACCACGTTGAGCGCGCGCAGGTTCGGCAGTTCGAAGCGCTCGATGCGCAGGTGCGCCGTCTCCGGCCCGAGCAGTGTGCGCAGCCGCTCGACGCTCAGGTACTCGCGCGCCCACGCGTAACCGGGGTCGTCGCGTGCCCACAGTCCGAGGTTGGCGTTGCCGCCCTTATCTCCGGACCGCGCACCGAGTACCGACCCGAGCGGCGCGAGCCGCGTCGGCCCGGATGGCGCCGGCAGCTTCGCGGGCGGGGCGATCCCAGCCGGCGGGACCGCACCGGTCGGCGGGTCAGGGATCACGTGCCGATTGCCGTCGGCGTCGACGAGCACGTGCGTGAGGGCCGAGCGCGGAACGTAGGCCGGCCGGTAGACGCCGAACGCGGTCTCCGAGGACGGTGGCGTGGTGGTGTGGAAGCCGGCGAAACCAGCCAGGGCGATCTCCATGACCCCGCCGGAGAAGGCTCGGCCCACCTTTCGCGGGTCGGCGTCCTTCACCGTCACACGCAGGTGCGCGCAGGCTTGCTCGTTCGTCGGCGCATCGGAGACGTCGAAACGCAACAGTCGCACGTCGACTTCGTCGAAGGCGTCGCGTCCGCCGAGAACGTCGAAGAGCTGCTGTTCGGCGAAGGCCGCCTTGGCCTCGATGTCGAGGCCGGTGAGCACCATGGTCATCGTGTTGCGGAAGCCGCCCACCTCGTTCAGCGCCACCTTCAACGTGTCCGGCGGCGGACTGCCTTTCGTACCGCTGATCGCGACACGGTGCTCACCCTGTTGAGCCAGGCGAATGGTGTCGAAGTGGGCGACGACGTCGGGGCCGAGGTAGGCAGGTTCAGCGATCTCGTAGAGCAGCTGGGCGGTGACCGTGCCGACTGAGACCAGTCCCCCGGTGCCGGGATGCTTCGTGATCACCGAAGAGCCGTCCTCGGCGACCTCGGCGATCGGAAACCCCGGGTAGCGGCGGTCGGTGATCTCGTCGAGGAACGCGTAGTTGCCGCCCGTCGCCTGAGGGCCGCACTCGATCACGTGCCCGGCGACGACCGCACCCGCGAGCCGATCCCAGTCGGCGCGTGCCCAGGCGTGCCACCAGGCCGCGGGACCGACCACGAGGGATGCGTCGGTGACCCGGCCGGTCACGACGACGTCGGCGCCCGAATGCAGCGCCTCGGTGATGCCCCAGGCGCCGAGGTAGGCGTTGGCCGACACCGGTTTGATGTCGCCGACGGGCGGCGTGATTGCGTGGAGGTCGCCACGTAGGTCGTCGCCCTCGACGTGCGCGACGCGCGCGGTGAGGCCGAGACGTGCGGACAGCTCGCGCAACGCGGCGGCCAAGCCGGCGGGATTCAGCCCGCCCGCGTTCGCGACGACCTTGATGCCACGATCGAGACAGGTGCCCAGCACCTGTTCCATTTGGGTGAGGAAAGTCCGCGCGTACCCGCCGGACGGGTCTTTGGCCTGGGCCTTGGCCAGGATGAGCATGGTCAGCTCGGCCAGATAGTCACCGCACAGGACGTCGATCGGTCCGCCCTCGACCATCTCGCGGGCTGCGGCGATGCGGTCGCCGTAAAAGCCGGAGCAGTTGCCGATGCGGACCGGGACGCTCACCGCTGACCCCCTGCGAACTGGCCCGCCACGCGCCCGCCGCCAGGGGGCCCCGCGAAGGCCTGGGCGATCGCGAGCCACTGGTCGGCCAGCGGTCCGTCGGCGACCAAAGCGGTGTCGTCGCGGTGGCGGCGTTGGGTCACCAACAGGCAAAAGTCCAGCGCCGGCCCGCTCACGCGGTTGGCGGCGTCGGCTGGCCCCCACGTCCAGACGCTGCCGTCCGGAGCGGTCAGCTCGACGCGTACCGGGTCCGCGGGGAGGTCCAGACCGTTGGCCAGGTAGCTGAAAGCGCGCGCACCCACCCCGATGTGGGCCACGTGCCGCAGCCGTGCCGTGGCCTCGCGGGTCGCGCCGAGCGCGTCGACGATGTCCTGGCCGTGCGCCCAGGTCTCCATGAGTCGCGCTGTCAGCGACGAGACCGCGCTCATCGTCGGCCCGAACCACGGCAGGCGGGTCGCCGGGGCAATGTCCGCGAACGCCGCAACGAGGGCTGCACGCGACGTGTCGAACCACGCGAGCAGGTCGGCAGCCGGCATTTGACGGTAGCGCTCAGCGATGACGTCGGGTGAGATGCTTCCGTCGGCCATCATCGGCAGGTAGTCGCTGCTGAAACCGTCGGGGTCGGTGGCCGAGCGCACCGCCACGTCGTCGAAGAACGCCAGATGGCTGATCTGGTCGCGGATCGCCCAGCCCACGGCCGGAGTCGGCGCGTCCCAGCCGCGCGGACCTTCGGGCAGCGGTGCGATGAGTTCGCGCAACGCGGCCGTTTCGGCTTCGATGTCGGCGATTACCGACTGCATGGTCACCGCCATGTCAGCGTCCCTTCCACTGTGGTGCGCGCTTCTCGCGGAACGCCGTCGGGCCTTCCTGCGCGTCGTCGCTCAGATAGACCGGCTCCCATATCTCGTCGGCCAGGTCGTAGGCGGCGGCGAGGTGGTGCTGTGCCGAGAGGTACACGGTGCGCTTGGACGCAAGCACCGATAGCGGTGCGTTCGCGGCGATGCTGAGCGCCAACTGCCGGGTACGCTCGCGCAACTGATCGGCCGGCACCACCTCATTGACTAAGCCGACCTGGTGGGCGCGCTCGGCGGTGATCGGGTCGCCGGTCAGCAGGATCTGCATGGCAACGCGTGGGGGCACCAGCCACGATAGCGGTGCCGCCCACGGCGACCCGCGGCCGACTTTGACCTCGCTGACGGCGAAGGTCGCGTGTTCGGCAGCCACGACCAGGTCGCACTGCTGCGCGAGCAGGAAGCCCCCGGCGAACGCGACACCGTTGACGGCCGCGATCGTCGGCTTCGCGACATCGATGTTGCGGCCGAACTGCGGAGCGAAGTCCTTCGGGGGCACCTTGAGCGCGTTCTGCGCCATCTCCTTCAAGTCCCCGCCGGCGCAGAACGCCTTATCGCCCACGCCGGTGAGGACGAGCACCTTCGCCGCGTCGTCGTCATTGAAGCGGCGTACCGCGTCGAAAAGCCCCGTGCGCACAGCGTTGTTCAGCGCGTTGCGCGCCTCGGGCCGGTTGATCGTCAGCCAGGCCACGCTGTCGACGACCTCGTAGCGAACCGGTTGCTCGGCCACCGAGCCTCCGTCCCTCACCGTCGCCTCGCATGTGAGTGGCAGCTCACCCCGGCACCTCGACAAACGGGTCGGCCAGCTCAACGGTGGCTTCACTCGGCACGCACGGACCATCTTCGCTCGAGACGAGCAACTCGAGGTCGACGAGGCGCCGTCCGCCATCGTCGCGTTTGGCCACGACCTTGCCGCTCAGGGTTGCGGTCTGGCCCGGATAGATCGACCGGATCATTGAGATTCTGCGGCGCCGGATGAGCGCGTCGGGTCCGGCCCATTCGTTGAGGCCGCGGTCGATGAAGCCATGGAAGAAGAGGGTTGACAGGTAGATCGTGCGCTGGCCCTGGCTGCGCGCGTAGTCGGGGTCGTGGTGACCGGGGAACCAGTCCCATGTCGAAGCCGCGTTCATGCAGATGCGCTTGTAGCTGATCTCGATCGAGACGGGCGTCAGGGTGTCGCCGACGGCGATGTCCTCGAACCGCACGGGGACGCGGACCATGCTGCGCTCGGTGGAGTCGTTCATGATGCGCCTTCACTATCGGCGGTGTCGTATCGGAAGAGCACGTTGGTGTTGCGGCCGATGACCTCACCGTGCTGGTCGGAGAAGGTGCTCACCGTGGTGATGAACACACCGGTGCCCACCCGCGTCGTCTTGGGCTCGGAGATCGAGGCGATCTCCTCCACGATCGACACGTGATCGCCTACCCGGGGCCGGCGTTCGAACTCCGTCGTCGTCGAGGCGTTGATGATGTGGTGGCCCGGCAACGGGACGCTGAGCGCGAACATCATGTCGGCACGCGCTAGGTACCCGGGCACCCACTGCGGCGCGAAGCCGAGGCTCATCAGCAGCCCGGGCGGGCAGTCCTCACCCTCCCAGTAACGGGGGTTCGCGTCCTCGACGAGCGAGCAGTAGTACAACACCATCGAGCGGTCGATCGGGAACCACGCATGCCGCGGTTCGGAGCGATGACCGACCCACGCCCGGCCTTCGTCGAAGGTCCCGAACGTCATCCCGAGGCCGGTGACGTCGCTCGTTGGCGCGCTCACCGGGTCACCTGCACGACGGCGCTCCCCTTTATCGCGGGTTCGCCGGTCTGGCGCGTGACCACGAGTTCGAGGTCTGCCACCTGCTGCCCTCCGGCCTCGCGCACGCCGGTGACCCTGCCGCCGAAGCTGAGCAGGTCACCGGGCCATACCTGACCGGTGAACCGGATGCGGAACGAGCGGATGTTGGCCAGCCCCACCCAGGCGGTCAGCCGCTGCGCGAGCACACCGCCGTGCAGCAGTCCCATGCCGAACACACCGGGCATGCCGGCCGCGCGGGCGAACTCTTCGTCGTGGTGGATCGGGTTGAAGTCGCCGCCGGAGCCGGCGTAGCGAACGATGTGCGAGCGCGTCAGCGGGCCGAACTGTGAGGTCGGCATCTCGTCGCCGATGGCCAACGCCACCGGCGCGGGGGATGTCGTCATTGGGTGGAGCCTCCGGTTTCGATCAAGACGTCGGTCTGGCGCACGACGAGTTCGTCGCGCTGGTTGGTGAAGTCGGTCTCGATCGTCACGATTGTCATGATGCCGCCGCGCTTCCCCTCGCGGCTGGTCACGTTCGACACCCGACGAGTCTCGGTGAGCTCGTCGCCGACGAACACCGGCGCGAAATACTCCCAGCCGCACTCACCGTGCAGTACGCGTCGCAGGTCGAGCCCGAGGGCGCCGAACATGTCGTCGTCGGCGCGCCAGTGAGCCGAGGAGACGACGAAGGTCGGAGGAGCGGGGATCGCGCCGAAGCCGGCGGCGCGGGCGGCCGCGACGTCCTGGTAGATCGGGTCGCGGTCGCCGAGCGAAAGTGCGAACTCGCGCACTTTGGACCGGTCGACGGGAAACGTGGTCCTCCCGAGTTGCGTCCCGATGAGCGATGCGTCAGCCACTCTGGTCACCTTTCCCGCCGGCGAAGGCCGGCGCACAATCGCGAATGAGGCTGCCGAGGTTCTCGGCGATGCGCTCGGGCGCGAGACCAATCGAGGGTGAGTAGAGAACGATGTGGTCCAGCACGCCCTCGTAGCGGCGCAGCCCTTCTCGGACCTCGGCGGCGGTGCCGGCCACCGCCATCGCGTCGATCATGTCGTCGGTGACCGCGGCGAACATGGCCGGCAGGTCACGCCGTGCGAACGCGTCGCGGATGGCCGCTGCCTGCCTGGCGAAACCGCTGACGTCGAGCACGTGCTCGTAGGTCTTCACCGAGGAGTAGAACGCGATCTGCTGCGCGGCCTCACGACGTGCGATCTGTGGGTCGTCGTGCACCGCGCAGATGACCATCGAGACGATCTCAATGTCGGCGGGATCGCGTCCGGCCCGCTCCGCACCGCGCACGACGGCTGGGCGGGCGACCTCCTCGACGTAAGTCGTGGTGAACAGCGGATGACCAGCCAACCCGTCGGCTACGCGCCCTGCCACCTCGCACATCCGCGGACGCACGCCCGCGGTGATGATCGGGATCGCTCGCTTCGGCGGCGCGACGTCGCCGGTTGGGACGAGATTCATCCGGTAGAAGCGCCCCTCATGGCGCACGGGGCCCTCGTGCAGGTTCCAGATCCGACGCACGAGCGGGACCAGCTCCTCCATGCGCAGAGCGGGAGCGGAGGTGTCCTCCACGCCGTGCCAGTCGCTCATCATGCGGCGTGTACCGTTGCCGAGCCCGAGTACGACGCGCCCGCCTGAAAGCTCGTCGAGGTCACGCGCCTCGGTGGCGAGCACGAGCGGGCTGCGCCCGACGCCATACAGGATCGACGACCCGATGCGGCAGCGCTTTGTGCGCGCGGCCATCGCGGCCATCGAGATCGAGCCGGAGCGCGAGTAGAACTCCGAGGCCCAGGCGGCGTCGAAGCCGGCGAGGTCGGTAGCCTCGGCGGTCTCGACAAGGGTGGCCAAGTCCGCGCCGAGCACCGAGACCCCGTACGTGGTCACGACGCCGCCAGCCTGAATCGGACCAGCCCAAGGTCCTCGTTCACCCGCTCGAACACTGCGCGCACTCTCGCCCCGATCGCAACTTCATCTGGGGCCACGCCCTCGAGACTGGCCAACAACTGCGGCCCCTCGTCCAGACGAACGAGCACGACGACGTACGGCTCGCTGCGCGGGAACGAGTCCCACGGGGGGCGGTACACCGGCGCGAAACTGACGATCTCACCAGTACCCGCCGCGGTCTCCCAGGCCAACTCACCGTCATGGCAGACGGGACACACCAGCCGCGGGTAGAGGAAAGGGTGGTCGTTCGCGCACCGCTGGAAGACGAGTACACCGCGGGCCGCTGCTGCGAAGTAGGGACGGTTGACATCGGTCAGCGGCGGCAGCGCCTCAGGATCGTGCAGACCGTCGAGAGAACTCGAAGCTGCGGTCATGACGCTCCCTCCATCACCATGCTGACGTGACTGCACAGCATCGAGCCGTAGCTGTGCACGAACGCGGTATCCGCCCCGGGCACCTGACGGCCCTCGGCGCGACCGGACAACTGCCAGTAACCCTCAAGGATCTGCGAAATGCCAGAGGAGGTCCCGGTGTGCCCGAACCGGATTAGGCCGCCGTCGGTGTTCACCGGAAGGTCGCCCCCCGGATCGGCGCAGCCGTCACGGTAGAAATCGCCTGCCCCACCGGGCTTCACGAAACCCGCCTCCTCAAGGATCATCGCCGGGTTGGAGGCGAAGGCGTCGTAGAGCAAAGCGATGTCGACGTCGGCCGGCGCCCGTCCGGAGCGCTCAAAGGCCATCGGACCCGAACGGGCGGCCCCGGTACGACCCGGCCGGGCCAGCGAGGTCAGAAAACCGTGGGTGTGACCCTCTCCAAAGCCCAGCAAATGCACCGGCCGGTGCTTGCCCGCGCGAGCCCGGCGGGCCGAGCCCAGCACCAGCGCGCCACCGCCCTCGCAGGGAATCGAGCAGTGGTAGAAGTGGAACGGCCCGGCGATCGGCCGGGACGCCAGCACGTCCTCCACAGTCAGGCGTTGAGCGCCGTGCGCGATAGCCGCGGGGTTCAGTGCGGCCCAACGGTCCTGCGACACGGTGACCTCGGCGATGTCCGCCTTGCCCTGTCCCGTCTCGTGCATCCAGGCCTGCGCGATCAAACCGTAGAGCGCCGGCACGGACGGTCCATAGGGCATCTCGAACGCGTGGTCACACACCAGCGCCATCAGTTCGCGCCCGCCATCGCGGATCGGTGGAAACTTGCCCGCCGACACGACCAGCACCGTCTCGGCCTCGCCCCGGGCGATGACGTTACTCGCCATGCGCGTCATGGCGAGATGGGTCCCGCCGCCAAGCTGACAGGTCATCTGAAGTTTCAGATTGTGCAGCCCGAGATAGTCCATGAGGTCCTCGGACAGGAAGATCGAACCCTCGTTCGTCATCGGCCCGGCGCACACCAGACCGTCGACCTCGTCTGGGACCACCCCTGCGTCGGCGAGAGCCGCGACCGCGGCGCGCACATGCAATTCAGTGGAGGTGTACGGAACGTTTCTCCCTGGAGCGAGTTCGGCGGCACCGATGATGGCCGGCTGGTCGTGTGGCATCCGGACTCCTCTCGACCACGCGTCCAACGCCGGTCCCGACGTGAACGACGGTTAGCATAGCGTGCCTAGAGGTCCGCGTCACCCCCGCCCGCACCCGCCGCTAGCGCGGTATGGATTCTCTGGAATGTCCTTGCGCCTCTTCCCAAGAGGGTGCTGCGATGACCGAAACCCGCGCCGATCGTGTCGTTTCTCGACGATGTCCAGGTGACAGATGAGGCCGATCGTGAAGCCCGCTGGTTCCGATGGTCGCCCGGCACACGCCGGGGCGGATCTATAGCCCTCAGTCGCGCGTTTTTCTGAAGTGGCGCGGTGAACGACCGGTCCACCGTTTGAAGGCATGTGTGAAGTTCGTGAGCTCCGCGTACCCGAGTTCTGCCGCGATCTCGCTTACAGACAACGATCTGTCGAGAAGTCGCAGAATTGCTCGCTCCCGCAAGAACGACTGACGCAATTCGCGAAAGGTGGTCCCCTCTTCGCGGAGGCGCCGCTTCAACGTGCTCGGGGATATCGAAAGCTCGCCCGCCGTCCGGCTGATGTTCGTTTTTCCGGGATCTTTTTCGAGCAGGTCCCTTACTTTTTCGGAGACCGACGTGTCACGTCGTTGATCGAGAGTTCGCTGCAAATCGGTGACGGCAATCCGGTACGCCACAGGATCGGAGAATCGACAGACCTCCTCGAGCGAAGCCGCGGGAACGTGGACGAACGAGCTGGGGGCGTCGAAGAAGATCCGACCCGCCAACACTTCGTCATGAAGAACCCACGACTCCGGCGCTGAATGACTTAAATGCAGTTCAATATTCGGTACGGCACCCGCGAGCATGTCGAGCAGACGCAACAGCGCCAGCCCACCGTAGGTGACGGCCAGGCAGTTCAGGCCCGCGTCACCGGTGCGACCGGTGAGCCCGATCGTGAGGCCGCGTTCCGTCGAATGGAACGTCGGGCTGAGGGCTGTGGTGATCACCGGCAGATAAGCAAGCAACTCGACAACCTCGGCTACCGAGCCCGCGCTGACCAAGGGAACACTGAGTGCCCCAAAGGACGTCAGTTTGGCGTGTTCAGCGAACGCGAAACCCAGACGGGTTCCCTGATCACAATCGAAATCGGAATATATCTCCCTGAACCACCGTAAGGGGACCTGCGCGTCGCGACCCACCAACATCGACTCGGTAACGTGCTCGCGAACCATGATGCTGCGGAGCGCAATGCTGGCGTCATGCCCCAGCGCCTCACTGTCCAGCATCTGCAGGAAAGCCAGCGCTGGCATACCCGAGTCGTCGAGTTTCACGTGCCTCCCTGCGCGTGAGCTAAAAACACAACTTTTTGACTCCTGCGAGCCTAGCGACGCTGGTCACGCGCGACAACGCTAAATAGAGGAGTTCCAAATTGAGGAGAGTTAATCATGGCAGTCGTCACCTTCGTCTCTCACGACGGCGAGAAGTACGAAGCCCCCTTGGCCGAAGGGCAGTCCTTGATGCAGGTTGCGGTCAACAACGCGGTGCCCGGCATCGACGGCGATTGTGGAGGGGAAGCCGCATGCGGAACGTGCCACGTGATCGTCGCTCCCGAGTGGTCGGACACGGTGGGACTCTGCGGCGCCAACGAAGAGGAGATGCTCGCGATGAACCCCGAGCGTCAGCGGACGTCGAGGCTGTCTTGCCAGATGTCCGCCTCCGAGGCATGGGATGGCTTGACGGTCGAGCTACCTGAGTTCCAGCTCTGAAACAACGTCATGGATTTGGAGGAAACAATAATGAGTATTCCCGCGGCAGTGGCCGCCAAAGCCCAGTCTGCCGTGCCTCTGGAGCTGCAAATCCGCGGCGCACACCTCTACGACAAGACACGCCGGTGGGTAACCGGAACCAATGGTAAGAAGATCTTCACCGAGACGCCCATTCCTCCGGTCGAGGACGTTGATATCGCCGACATCGATCTCAGCAACCCGTTCCTCTACCGCCAAGGCCGCTGGAAGTCCTACTTCGAACGCGTGCGCAACGAGGCGCCGGTGCACTACCAGGCTCACAGTGCGTTCGGCCCGTTCTGGTCGGTGACCCGCCACGCGGACATCATCGCCGTCGACAAGAACCACGAGGCTTTCTCCGCAGAGCCGTTCATCATCATCGGGAGACCGCCCCGCTTCATGGACATCGCCATGTTCATCGCGATGGATCCGCCACAACACGACTTGCAGCGCGCTTCCGTCCAAGGGGTTGTCGCGCCGAAGAACCTGCGCGAGATGGAGGGGCTGATCCGCTCGCGTGTCCAGGAAGTGCTGGACGATCTACCGGTGGATCAGCCGTTCAATTGGGTGCACCACGTCTCCATCGAACTGACAGCGCGCATGCTCGCGACCCTGCTGGACTTCCCGTACGAGCAGCGGCACAAGCTCGTGGAATGGTCGGACCTCGCCACCTCCATGGAGCAAGCCAATGGTGGTCCTTCCGACAACGACAGAGTGTTTCGTGGCATGGTCGACATGGCGAAGGGTCTCAGCGCTCTCTGGCATGACAAGGCGGCCCGTACCGCCAACGGGGAGCGACCGGGCTTCGATCTGATCACGATGCTGCAGGCCAACGAGGACACTAAGGATCTCATCGACCGCCCGATGGAATTCCTCGGCAATTTGGTACTGCTGATCGTCGGGGGAAACGACACGACTCGCAACTCGATGAGCGGAGGGGTTCTCGCCTTGAACCAGTTCCCCGATCAGTTCGAGAAGTTGAAGGCGAACCCTGACCTGATTCCCAACATGGTATCCGAGATCATTCGCTGGCAGACCCCGTTGGCGTACATGCGCCGAGTCGCGAAAAAAGACATCATGTTGAACGGGCAATTCATCCGCAAGGGCGACAAGGTCGTGATGTGGTACGCCTCTGGTAACCGCGATGAGCGTGTCTTCGAGCGGGCCGATGAGTTGATCATCGATAGGAGCAACGCCCGCAATCACATCTCGTTCGGGTTCGGCGTGCACAGGTGCATGGGAAACCGACTTGCTGAGTTGCAGCTTCGAATCCTGTGGGAGGAATTGCTCCCTCGCTTTGAGAACATCGAGGTGGTCGGCGAACCCGAGTATGTGCAATCGAATTTCGTCAGGGGTATCAGCAAGCTGATGGTTCGCCTCACTCCCAGGCCAAGTGCGTGACTCCCGAACGAGCGGTGATCGTCGGCGCGAGCCACGCCGGCGCGCAGTTGGCAGCTAATCTTCGAAGGGAGGGGTGGTCTGGGGAGGTCGTGCTCATCGGCGACGAGGGGGGACTGCCCTACCACCGGCCTCCGTTGTCGAAGGGATACCTGGCCGGCAAGAACGGCCTCGACGACCTCCTGATTCGCGGCGCTGATTTCTACGAAAAGCAGCACATTCGACTCTTGAATGCGACCGTGGAGGCGATCCACCGGAGTGCCAAGCGTGTGTCTCTGAGCACCGGCGACACGCTGACGTACACCAAGCTCGCGTTGTGCACCGGCGCAAGGGCCAGACGACTCCCCACACCAGGGGTGGATCTTCCCGGAATTCACTACCTGCGTACCGCTGCAGACGTCGAGTTGATCCGTGCCGCCGCTACACCGGGTCGGAGGGTTGTGATCGTGGGCGGCGGTTACATCGGGTTGGAAACGGCGGCCTCGCTGTGTTCGCTCGGCATGAACGTCACCGTCCTCGAGGCAACCGAGCGTGTACTCGAACGGGTCACCGCGCCGGAGGTTTCCGCGTTTTACACCCGAATCCACAACGGCGAGGGAGTGGAGATCCGAACACACGCTCTCGTCGAAGCCTTCTCCGGCAACGGCAGAGTGCAGGAGGTCGTGCTGGCAGGCGGCGAACCGATCCCCGCCGACTTGGTCATCGTCGGCGTCGGTGTGGTGCCGAACACCGAGCTCGCCTCGGCCGCAGGATTATCCGTCGACAACGGCATCGTGATCGACGACCAGGCCCGCACCAGCGACCCCGACATCGTGGCCGCCGGCGACTGCACCAGCCACACCATGGCTCGATACGGCTCGCGTATTCGTTTGGAATCCGTATCGAGCGCCGGCGAGCAGGCCAAGATCGCTGCGGCGACAATCTGCGGAAAACACAGCGCAATCGCTGCGCTTCCGTGGTTCTGGTCCGACCAGTACGATCTCAAACTCCAGATCGCCGGTCTCAACACCGGATACGACGAAGTGGTCTTCAGCGGCGACCCGTCGCGTGACCGTGACTTCAGCTGCTTCTACTTCCGCGATCGTGAACTCATCGCCGCCGACTGCGTCAACCGTCCTCGCGATTTCATGTTCAGTAAGCGGGCCATCAGCCAGCAGCTCCGAGTTGACCGCTCAGAGCTCCTCGCCGGCTCGATCTGACACGAGAGCTTGCTAGTTACAAACTGTGGACAACTCCCAGGTACCTGAGTGCTACGCGGGAGATCCGCTCACCGGTGGTGGCGATGTCCGCGGCTGGGAGTACAACATGACTCACTGTCAGTCGCACCAGAACATCTGCGACCTCCTCAACGTCTTCGGGATCGAGATCGTCGAAGTGGTCGTTAAACCACGTGATCAGAGCCGCGGAGCAGAGCTGAAGCAGGGAAGCCGACGTCGGCAGAAGAGGTAGGACTCCAGTAGACGACGAGCCACCGCGATCATTCCCCGAAGGGTTGGACGTCAGAACTGCCTTGAGGAGCGGGCTGTCTTCTGCTTCACAGAGGGTGAATTGCACCGCTGCGGTGATGCCGCCCCGCACGTCGCCCACGTGTTCGGCAAGGACGGCAAGAATGCCTTCCATAAAGCGCTGGCCCTCCGACACCACAAGCGCGTCGCCGAGCCCCTGTTTGTCGCCGAACTCTTTGTACAACGTCGGGCGGGAGACGCCGACCGATTCGGCAACCTCGCTCATCCGGACCTGATCCCAGCCCTTCTCGATGGCGAGTTCTCGTGTCGCCCTCAAAACCTTTTCGCGCACATGCCGGCGGAAAGACACCCGCGCTGGTTCAGTTGGCATAGGAGCAGGATAGGCGCCAGCCCTACATGGGCAGTCAACCGACAGCAGGGTTCATGTGGTCCTGTCGAGGAATTCGACGACCGCCGTCGAGAATGCGTCGTTGTTGTCGCCGGCAATCATGTGTCCCGCGCCCGATACGTCAACGGTTTGCGCGTGCGGAACGACGGTCAGGAAATGCTTTACTGTCTCTTCGGAGACCATGTCAGATAGTAGGCCCCGGACCAGCAGCGTTGGCGCGGACACCTGCCTCGCACCATCAAGAAGGAACGCGCTCATCATGTCGAAGTCTTTAGCGCCTTCGTCTGGATCACCCTGCAGGAACTGGAAATTCGACGTCACGAAAGCTGGATCCCATCGCCAGGCCCAGCGACCGTCTTCGCGACGGGCGAGGACTTTTCGGAGGCCGTCGAGGTTTTCGGGGCGAGGGCGGTGCGGGTTGTAGGCGGCGATCACGTCAGCGGCCGACTCTAGGCTGTCGAAACCTTCGGGGTGTGCCGACATGAACGCTACGACTCGTCGGGCGCCTTCCATCTCCATTCGCGGAGTGACGTCAACCAGGACGACGGCCTGCCATAGGTCCGGCGGGGCGAGCAAGTGTGTTCCGAGAATGGTCAAGCCGCCCAGAGAGGCGCCGATCGCGGCGACGGGGCGGCCGGAATCGGCGTATGAGCGCACGGCCAATAGGTCGGATCCAAGCCGGTCCCCGTCGTAGCGTCCGTCGGGGTCCCAGTCGCTGTCCCCGTGTCCCCTGGTGTCGTACGCGGCCACCGTGTAGCCCCGCTGGTGCAGGCGTTGGGCGGTGACGTCCCAGGCGTGTCGGCTTTGACCTCCGCCGTGAAGGAGCAACACGACCGCCCGCGGCGCATCACAGCGGTAGAGGTCGACCGCCAGCGTCAGCCCGTCCGCCGTGGGCACGCGCTCGACCACAGGAGCCGACGAATCGCCTGTTCTCTTTGCCGACATCAGGAGCTCGTCTTCGGTGCGACGACGGTGACGGTTCCCTGGGCCGCACACACCGCTCTGCCGTCGTTGCAGATGTCGATACGCGCCACACCGCTGGTTCTGCCCAGCGAGATGATCTCGGCTGTGGCTACACAGGTGCCGCTAGAGACCGGACGAAGCAGATTCAGTTTGAACTCCGTTGTCGCGACCCAAGATCCCAGTGGAATCACGGGATAAAACACCACTCCGAGGCAGTGGTCGACCATGGCCGATAAGCAGCCCCCATGCAGGTTCCCGAAAGGCGTCTTCAGGTCGTCGCGTGCGTCCATCTCCGCGACGAGCCGTCCCGCAGTGAATTCGGTGTGACGGAAGCCGAGGTAACCGGCCAACCCGCCCGTGGTTTCTGCTGCGCTCTTTAGTTGCTCAGCGACCTGTTCGTTGAACGTGGTGAATTGCACAGGCCCTCCTACCTCATCTGCCGTCGAGACATTACGCCATAGATGTCACATCGGTCGAGCGTGGTCACCCGCCAGGATCGCCGGAAGGAGAAACCTCGACAGAAACGCCCGGAGTCCGTCACGACTGCGCTCCCGCGGCCCTCGAACAGTCAGCAGGCTCAATATCGTGCGGACAACCCACTCGGCGGCGTCGTCGACGGAGACGCCCGGTTCCACGCAACTCCAGTGTCTGGTGAAGATGGGACGCAGAAATTCGGTGACGATTTCGAAGAGGGACGTCGAGGTCCCCGCCGCGAGACCCACGCCGGCGAGTTCCTCGTCGCTGCCGAACAACAATCCGATGATCTCTTCGCGGCGCGCGGCCTCAACCGTGTATTCCACGAAATCGACGAGCGCGGAGCCCAGGTCGGCGTGCGCCGCGATCCGCGGGCTGATGCGGTCGAGATAGCGCTCGGCGGCGCGAATGATGACACCCGACATCACCGCCTCCCGACTGGGGAAGTAGCGATACACCGTTGCCCTGGACACACCCGCTGTTCTGCCGATGTCCTCCATGGTCGTGCCCACCACACCGCAACTCTCGAGGCACCGCTCGGCAGCATCGAGCAACCGGTCGCGAGCGGACCCACGATCTGTCGGCGCGGCGGCGCCCCATCTCAACAACCTCGTCGACACACAGCCAGTATGCCGCGAGCGCACACCATTGTGACTTGCCCACGCACATGACACCATCGCAGTTATGTCTCAAGTCAGCCCCGTGGCCCTGAGCGGATGCCGATGCCGATGTTGGTAGAAGCGCGTACCCCGGTTGTCGTCGGCGTGGGCGAAGTTACCCATCGCGGGAACGACTTCGTGGACCCGATCGACTTGGCGGTAGAAGCCGCACGCCGCGCGGTCAAAGACGCAAGTCGCCCGGTCGAGCGGCGCATCGACACCGTCGCGACTCCGGGCATCCTGGTCATACCGCGCGACAATCCCGCCAGCAGGATCGCCGAAGCGATGCACATCAGTCCCGCCCGCCGCATCAGCTGTCCCGTCGGCGGAAACACCCCGCAGTATCTCGTCGAAGTGTTGGGTGGCGAAATAGGCGAAGGCCGTGCAGATGTCGTCCTGGTCGTCGGGGCGGAGAGCGGGCATTCCGCACGCAAGCTTCAGGGCGGGGCACTTCTCGACTCGCCGCCCCCACCCCGCTCCGACGACGAATCCCTGGGCGACGCCCGCCCCGGGCTGAGTCAAGCCGAATTGTCGGTGGGTCTGAGTTGGCCGCACGAGGTGTATCCCATCTTCGAGTCCGCGATCGCCGCGCGCCACGGCCGCGACTTCGATGCTCAACGGGAGTGGCTGGGCACGCTGATGGCCCCGTTCACAGCCGAGGCGGCACGCCATCCGGAACAGGCCTGGTTCCCACGCGCACGAAGTGCCACCGAACTCAGCGAAGTCACCGCGGAAAACCGCATGGTCTGCTTGCCCTATCCCAAGCTGCTCAACAGCATCATGTCCGTCGACATGGCTGCCGCCTTCATTCTCATGGCGGCCGAGGTGGCGGACGAATTAGGCGTCGCGCGCGATCGTTGGGTCTTTCCCTGGTCAGCAGCGACTTGCAACGACGTGTACTTCCCCGTGGAACGGCCGGACCTCAGCCGCTCATCGGGTATCGAGGTAGCGGCACGGAAGGCTCTCGATGCGGGCCGGTTGACCACCGACGACATCCGGTGGTTCGACCTCTACTCCTGCTTCCCGTCGGCAATTGAGATGGCTGCCGAGGCTCTCGACTTGGACCCCCTCGACGACAGAGGCCTCACAGTAACCGGAGGCCTGCCTTATCACGGCGGTCCCGGAAACAATTACGTCAGCCACTCGATCGTGGAGATGGTCCGACGGTGCCGACGCGACCCAACCGATGCCGGACTCGTCACCGGCCTCGGGTGGTATTCGACGAAGCATTCGGTCGGTGTGTGGTCGGCCACCCCGCCACCAGCCGGGTGGCGACTGCTCGACACGGCGGTCGAACAAGCTCAAATCGATTCATCGCGGCTGGCCGTCGCAGGCGCCGACGAGGCGACCGGTTGCGCGACAGTCGACGGATACACCGTCGTCTACGACCGAGACGGCCAACCTCGATGGACTCCGATCATCGCGCACCTGTCCGACGGGCAAAGAGTCGTCGCACGCAGCGACGATCCGCAGATCGCCGAGGCGATGGGCGCGGAAATGTACGTAGGTAAAACGGTGTGCCTCCGAAACACAGGGTCGTTCACCGGGTTCGAGCTTCCATGATCGCCGAGGCGATGGTGCTGACCGGACCGCGGAGTCTGCAGCGGCGCCAGATGACCATCCCCGACGTCGGCGACCGGGGTGCGATCCTGCGAGTTGAAGCATGCGGTCTGTGCGGAACAGATCACGAACAATTCACCGGACACCTGCCTGCCGGCTTCTCATTCGTTCCAGGGCACGAAATCGTCGGCATCGTCGAACATGTTGGCGCTGCGGCTGGCCAACGCTGGGGTGTACAAGCCGGCCAGCGCGTGGCCGTTGAGGTGTTCCGGTCCTGCCGAGACTGCCCCGAGTGCCGCCGCGGCGAATACCGGCGGTGCGCGGTGAACGGCATCGCCACCATGTTCGGGTTTGTCGACGTGGAGGTCGGCGCGGGCTTATGGGGCGGATACGCCACCCATGTGGAGCTTCCGTGGGACGCGATGCTGCTCCCGATTGCCGAAGACATGGACCCCGTTCTCGCCACGTTGTTCAACCCTCTCGGGGCCGGTATCCAGTGGGGGGCGACTCTTCCCGACACCAAGGCCGGGGACGTCGTAGCGATCCTGGGGCCCGGCATCCGCGGAATCTGTGCGGCGGTGGCGGCCAAAGAGGCGGGAGCCGCGTTCGTCGCGATGACCGGCGTAGGCCCACGCGACGAACAACGACTGGCCATAGCCAGATCATTCGGTGTCGACCTGCCCATCGATGTATCGCAGGACGATGCAGTGACCGCGCTCCAGCGTGAGACAGGCGGACGGCTTGCCGACGTGGTCGTCGACGTCACCGCTAAAGCACCCTCCGCGTTCGCCGATGCCGTCGGCCTTGCCAGGCCCGGCGGCACAATTGTGGTGGCCGGCACCCGTGGAGGAGGCGGCACGCCCCGGTTTGAACCAGACTTGTTGGTCTATAAAGAATTACACGTCGTAGGCGCACTCGGCGTGGAGTATCCCGCCCACCGGGCAGCCCTCGAGATTCTCGCCCTGGGCCGCTGGCCGTTCGACCGGATCACCAGAGAATCAACCGGATTCGCTGGGCTCGCGCAGCTGCTCACTTCGCTTGCAGATGAAAGTGCCCGATCAAGTGGGGCGCTGCACAACGTCTTTTTGCCCACGCCCTAACGGCGTGGGCAGAGGTTCAACAGAGAGGGCCACCCGTGACCATGGCGGAACGCGTACCGATGCTCGACCGTGAGCAGGCCCAGCTGCGAGCTGCCGAATGTGGGTTGCCCGAAGAGTTGGCAGACCTGTCGGTATTCCGCGTGGCACTTCATCAGCCGCGTGTGGCGGTTGCGCTGTATGGGCTGCTAGACGCGTTACTCTTCCGCGGTTCCCTTGACGCGCGGCTACGCGAGCTGGTCATCATGCGCATCGGCTGGATTACTGGCTCCGAATACGAATGGACTCAACATTGGCGAATCGCCACACTGCTCGGCGTGCCTGAGCATGATCTCCTGGCGGTGCGCGACTGGCAGAATTCCGAAAGCCTCGGGCCAGTCGAGCGTGCGGTCCTCGCAGCGACCGATGATGTGGTACGCGACGGGGTCATCTCCGAGGAAAACTGGGCTGGGTGCCAGAAGGCATTCAATAGCGATCACGCCGTTTTGGTCGAACTTGTCGGAGCAATCGCCAATTGGCGGCTCTTTTCGATCCTGCTTCGATCTCTGAATATTCCGCTTGAGTCCGGTACCGACGGCTGGCCGCCCGATGGGCGAGCTCCTCAGGGTTGCGATTGAGCGAAAAACGTGGACCGGTGCTTGACCGAAGCGGTCAGCGCCCCAATCGCCAGACCACGACCCGTGTCGTAGACGGACAAGTCCCCCCTCGGACACCGGTTGACACGACGACAGGCCCCCAGCTTCGAAGCGAAGCCGGGGGCCTGCTGCGTTCTCCGGAGTCCTATGCGGTGGTGTCACTCTCCGGCGCCGACTTGCCATCGGACGGTGACGCGGAAGCGTCAGAGTCGGCGGGCGCGGTGGCGTCCGGGTCGTCCTCACCCCCGTCTTCCGGCGTGGCGCCCGCCTCGTCGTCGTCGGTCACCTCGTCATCGGTCACCTCCTCGTCGGTCACCTCGTCGGTGGTGTCGTCGAGCGGTTCGTCGTCCCCGGTCACCTCGTCGACCGGCTCCTCGGCCGGCTCCTGTTCCGGGGCCTGGTCCTCGGCGGTGTCCTCGGCCTCCGTCGGATCGTCCTCGGCCACTGCCGGTTCCGGTGTGGGTTCGGACGCCGGTGCGCCTCCCTCACCCGCTTCCGGCGACTCCACGCTCAGCGACACCGTCCGCGCCGCGTCGGTCGTCGTCGAATCGATCGCCGCGACCCGGGCCGTCGGCGCCGGGCGGCCGAGCGCCTGCGCGATGGCATCACGGATGTTGAGCAGCCCGCTGATGGTGCCCAACCCGGGGCTGAGAAAGCCCGCGTCGACGTCGTCGCCGTTGAGGAACCCGTTGATGACCGCCGCGGGTCCGGTGATGAAGGCGTTGACGATCCCTTCGAGGTCCCCGGTGCGCGCCGCGTCGAAGAGGTCCTGGACGAACGCGCCCCCGGCTTTCACGAAACCGGCGTAGACCGGGCTCAGCACGCCGATCGCGAACAGGGTGATCGGCAGTTGCGTCTGGTCGATGACATCGAGCATGTTCTGCACCGGCTGCCGGATCACCGAGGTGATGGCGGGGATGAGTTCGATGGCCGGGCCGAGCAGCGGCGTGATGACGACCTGCCACAGGGTGTTGATCGTGCCTGCCAGATCGCCCGCCGCCAGGTCTTCGCCGGCCGCCCGTAGCAGCGCGGGCACCCCGAACGGATTGTCGGGTGAGAACGAAGTAACGAGGCTCTGGCCCGCGCGGTCCAGCGCCGCGCCCAGCGTCTGCGCGCTGTCCCACTGGTTCCGCAGTATCTGGGCGAGAATCGGCGCGGGGTCGGCGATGACCCGTTCGCCGAGGAGCCCGAGGTTCTCCAGCGTGTTCTCCACGACCTGGCCGTAGACGACGAACGGGTTGGCCAGGGCGGACAGCTGCAGGTCCGACGTCGCGACAACCGGCGACGCGGTGTCCGCGGTCGGGATCGGTGGTGCGACGGGGCTGATCGCGATGGCGCCGGCCCCGACGAGCGCCACACCGGTGGTCAGGTACGAACGTGCAGCTGCGTGCATTGCAAACCCCTTCTTCGTCGAAGATGTTCGGTCAAGAGGGGAAATTACTGCTCGGTAAGGTTACGTTCCGGTCGTTTTGGGAAACTCGAATGGGGTCCCGAATGGCCGGATCCGACCGAGCTAAGCGCCACGAAATCCCGTCAATGCCCACCTCAGACCCGAATCACGCGTCGGCGTTTGAGATAGCAAATAGTTGCACGCGTCAAATCCGCAAACTGTCCTACGCACTGAAAGCACGCACCCGCAGTCCGTGCGGATGCAAGTGGTCGGCAAACTTTCGGGGTGGCAAATGACTGCCTCCGGCGACGAGCGATCGCCCCGTCGTGTCAGCGATGTGGACCCGCAATCAGATGACAGAGCCCGTCACTTCTCGATCGGCCGACGGGCCTCAGTACACGTCGCGCAGGTATCGCTTCCCGGCGATGAGGCCCTTCTTGTACTCCCGCGCCCGGGATTCCGACATGCCGCCGTGCTTTCTGATGATCGCGGTGAGCGCGGCATCGACGTCCTTGGCCATCCGGCCGGCGTCACCGCAGACGTAGAGATGTGCACCGCGCTCCAACCAGCGCCACAGTTCGGTGCCGTGTTCGATCATCCTGTGCTGCACGTACACCGGCTTCGGCTGATCGCGGGAGAATGCGAGGTCCAGCCGTAGGAAGCCGTCGGCGACCATGTCCTCGAGATCGGCCCGGTAGTAGAAGTTCTCGTCACGGTGTCGGTCGCCGAAGAACAGCCAGTTGTCACCGGTGTGGCCGAGCGCGCGGCGTTCCTGCAGGAACGCGCGGAACGGTGCGATACCGGTACCGGGACCGACCATGATCATCGGAGCCTGCGCATCCCGGGGTGGGCGGAAGTGTGGTGAGCGTTGCAGGAACACCGGCGCCGGTGCGGTGGCCCGGTCGGCAAGGAACGTGCTCGCCACTCCCCCGCGCGCACCGCCGTCCCTGCCGCGGTAGCGCACCACCGACACCGTCAACTGCACCTCGCGCGGGCTCACCAGCGGGCTGCTGCAGATGGAGAACTGTCGCGGCGTGAGCCGCACCAATACCTCCTGCCACTGCTGCGGTTCGGCGCGGACGGTGAACTCCCGCACCACGTCGAGCCCGTTACGGTCGACCAGCCAGGCGTCGAGGTCGTCGCGCGCCGCGCGCAGCGCCTTGGCCGCCGCCCGGTCAGGACACTGCTCGGCCACGAAACGCATCAGGTCGGGGGTGACGCGACAGAAGTCGTAGCTCACCGTCAACGCCTCTCGCAGGGTGCGTTCGGCGCCGTCGACGTCGACGGTCTGCGCGCCGTCGAGACCGGTGGCGGAGAGCCAGGCGTCGACGGCCGTCTCACTGTTGGTGGCGTAGACCCCGAGAGAGTCGCCCGCGGCGTAGGTGACGTCGTACTCGGAGATGTCGAAGCCGAAGTGGCGCACTTCTTTTCGCGAGTTCGCGGGGGTGAGCAGCGTGTTGCGCGACAGGGGCGCGGGCAGCGGTCGGGCGCGGGTGAACGGTTCGGTGACCGTGGTGGTCCGGGTCATGGTGGCGACACCACTCCCGGGCGATTCGACCCCGTCCGGATTCAGCAGGCGGCCCACCTGTTTCGCCCAGTGCTGCATCCGGTCCCGGTCGTAGGCCTCGCAGTCGACCCGCTCGTGCAGTCGCGTGGCGCCCAGCGAGGCCAACCGCCCGTCGAGCGATCTGGCGTGCCCGCAGAAGTCGCGGTAGGAACGGTCACCGATACCCAGGACGGCGAAGCGGACCCGGTCCAGCTTCGGCGCATCCGGGCTCTGCAGCCGGTCGAAGAACTCCGCGCCGTTGTCGGGCGGGCCGCCGTCCCCGAACGTACTGGTGATGACCACGACGTCGCGAGTCTCGGCCAGCCGCGGTAACGGCAGGTCGTCCATGGGGACCAGCTGCGCCCCGGGCAGCCGGGCGGCCACATCGGTGGCGAACTCCTCGGCCGTGCCGGTCTGCGACGCCCACAGCACCAGCGGCCCGTCGGAGGCTCCTACCGGTTCCGGCGTCGAGATGCGGTGTGACGACACCGGCTTGTCGACGGCGTGCACCGGCCGCAGGCTGACCGCGCACACCTTGAACTCGGGTTGCAGCGACTCGGGGTCGACGGCGTCGTTGGTCAGCGCGTTGACGGTCAGGTATTCGCCGTGCTCGTCGTTCCAGTGGAACGGCACGAAGCAGTTCCCCGGCCGTACCCGGTCGGTGATCACCGCGGGCAGCACGGCCCGCCCGCGCCGCGACGTGAGCTCGACCGGTTGCCCTTCGGTGAGTTCGAGGGCCACGGCGTCGACGGGGTGCACCTCGACGAACGGCCCGCCGTTGAGTTTGTTGAGCTTGTCGACCCGCCCGGTCTTGGTCATGGTGTGCCACTGGTGTTGCAGCCGACCGGTGTTCAGCACGATCGGGTAGTCGGCGTCGGGCAGTTCGTCGGCGTCGACGTGCGGCCGCGGTATGAACGCCGCCCGCCGCGACGGCGTCGCGAACGCCAGCCGCGGCTGGTGCCCGTCGTCGTCGACATACAGGTGCTGGCTGACGCCGTCGTTGAGGTAGCGGATCGGGTGACGGTCGTCGGTCCCACCGGGAAGGTCGTCCGGCGGCACGGGCCACTGCAGGGGTGTCCGGCGGAGCCGCTCGTAGCTGGCGCCGCGAAGGTCCCATCCGGTCCGCAGATTGGTGAATCCGCGGATCTCCTCGAAGATCTCCGCGCTGCTGCGGTAGCTGAAGTGCTCGCCGAAGCCGAGTTCGGCAGCGATCGCACAGATCAGCTCCCAGTCGGGGCGGGCCTGTCCGGCGGGCGGGATGGATTGCTGCAGCAGCGTGATGGTGCGGTCGGAATTGACCATCACCGCATCGGATTCGGCCCACAGCGTGGCGGGCAGCACGATGTCGGCGTAGCGGTTGGTGGCGGTGTCGCGATAGGTGTCCTGGGTGATGACGAGTTCGGCGGCTTCCAGGCCGGCGATCGTGGTCTTGCGGTTGGGCATGGTGGCCACCGGGTTGGTGCAGATGATCCAGCACGCCTTGATCTCTCCCGCGGCCAGCCGCTCGAACATGTCGACCGCACCCGGGCCGAACTCGGTGCGGATGGTGCCGGGCGCCAGACCCCACCGCTGTTCGGCGAACGCCCGGTCGTCGGCGGAGACGACCGACCGCTGCCCGGGCAGACCCGGCCCCATGTATCCCATTTCGCGCCCACCCATCGCGTTGGGCTGGCCGGTCAGCGACATCGGTCCGCTGCCCGGCCGGCAGATCGCCCCGGTGGCCAGGTGCAGGTTGCAGATCGCGGTGGTGTTCGCGGTGCCGTGGGTGCTCTGGTTCATGCCCACCGCCCAGCACGTCATCCAGTCCCCCGCCTCGGCGATCATGGCGGCGGCCAGGCGGATGTCGGATTCACTGATGCCGGTGATCTCGGCGACCCTCGCCGGCGGGTAGTCGGCCAGGAACGCCGGCATCTGGTCCCAGCCCTCGGTGTGTTCGGCGATGAACTCGTCGTCGATGTCGCCGCGCCCGACGAGCAGGTGCAGCAGTCCGTTGAGCAGCGCCAGGTCGGTGCCGGGCTTGATCTGCAGGTAGAGGTCCGCCTTGTCGGCGGTGGCGGTGCGGCGCGGATCGACGACGATGAGCTTGGCGCCGGCCTTGAGCCGGTCCGCCATCCGCAGGAACAGGATGGGGTGGCAGTCGGCCATGTTGGACCCGATGACGAAGAACAGGTTGGTCAGGTCGAAGTCGGCGTAGGACCCGGGCGGGCCGTCGGAACCCAGCGACTGCTTGTAACCGGTGCCCGCGCTGGCCATGCACAGCCGCGAATTGGATTCGAGATACTTGGTACGCAGGAACCCCTTGGCCAGTTTGGTTGCCAGATACTGGGATTCGAGTGACATCTGGCCGGAGACGTACAGCGCGACGGCGTCCGGGCCGTGTTCCTCGATGATCCCGCGTAACCGCCTGCCTGCCTCGGCGATCGCGTCGTCGACCGGGACCGGGACCGCCTCGTCGTTGCGGCCCGGCCGCAGCACCGCCGACTTCAGCCTGCCGTCGTCGGCGCGCATCATCTCCGCGTGGGTGGCACCCTTCGTGCAGAGCCGGCCGGAATTGGTGGGGTGCAGCTTGTCCCCGGACACCCGGGCGATCACGGGGCGCGCGCCGTCTGCGCCGTCGGGTGAGTCCGTGTGCACCTCGATACCGCAACCGACACCGCAGTACGAGCACGCAGTCCTGGTCACCGCCATGGGGCCATCGTGGGCTCGGCCTGTTCCGGTTGGTTTCCCTGGACGTTATCGGCACGAAAACTGGTCCTCACCGCGGGCGTCGACGCGCGGTGAGCCGACGGTGAGGAACGGGACTCACGGCGGACTCGTCGCCGAAACGGCGGCGAAACATCGGCGCCCTAGCTTCTCGAAGGCATGAGCGACGGCAGCACTCCCCGATTCCTGCAGGGCGTTTTCGAGTTCGAAGGCAACGGGCTGGACAAGCCGATGCCGATCGACGCGGCCCTGCGCTACGTGGTGCCCGCCGGGGCGATCGCCCAGCCGGTGTACTTCCGCGGCGGCAACTCCAGCGACGAGATGGTCACGGTCGTCCTGTTCCGCGACGGAAAACCAATGCGGTACTTCCCGATCGCCGCCAAGGGTGCCACCCATGTGGCGTTGCGCGTGGTCGAGGACCTGCTCGGTGACACGGTGCTCGAACTGTCCGTTGCCGCGCCGACGGGTTGCGCGGGCACCTTGATCGTCGACCTCGGGCTGGTGGAGATCTGATGGCGCGCCGCAGACTCGTCGTCATCGGCAACGGGATGGCCGGTGTGCGGGCCATCGAGGAGATCCTCGCCCGCGGTGGCGGCGAGAAGTTCCACATCACCGTCTTCGGTGACGAACCATACGGCAACTACAACCGCATCCTGCTGTCGAATGTGCTCGCCGGCAGTGACGGCACCGACGAGATCTACCTCAACCCGCTCGACTGGTACACCGACAACGGCATCGACCTGCGTGCCGGGATTCGCGTGGTCAAGATCGACCGCTACGCCCGCCTGGTGCATGCCGACGACGGCAGCGTCGTGCGCTACGACGACCTGATCGTGGCCACCGGCAGCCGCTCGTTCTTCCCGCCGATGACCGGGCTGTGGGCCGACGACAAGACCCTCGCCGACGGCGTGTTCGGGTTCCGCACGCTCGACGACTGCTTGGGCATGATCGCCGAGGCCGAGCACCGGACGAAGGCGGTGGTGATCGGCGGCGGCCTGCTGGGTCTGGAAGCCGCGCGCGGACTACAGAACCGGGGCCTGGCGGTCGAGGTGGTGCACGCCGGGCCGGTGTTGATGAACGCCCAGCTCGACGACACCGCGGGCGCGATCCTGCGCCGGTCGGTCGAACGCCTCGGCATCGCCGTGCACATGGCCAAACGCACCACCGAGGTGCGCACCGGCCCCGACGGCACGCTGCGCGGCATCGTGTTCTCCGACGGCAGCGTGATCGACTGCGACATGCTGGTCATCGCCGCGGGCATCCGCCCGAACGTCGGCCTGGCGCAGCGGGCCGGCCTGACCGTGGAACGCGCCATCGTCGTCGACGACCACATGCGCTCGGTCGACGACGACCACATCTACGTCGTCGGCGAATGCGCCCAGCACCGCGGCCAGGTCTACGGTCTGGTGGCACCGCTGTGGGAGCAGGCCGGCGTGCTGGCCGACCACCTCACCGGAACCGACCCCGGCGCCGCCTATCACGGGTCGCGCACCGCGACGAAACTCAAGGTCGCCGGGGTGGACGTGGCATCCATGGGGCTCAAGGCGCCCGAACTGCCCGACGACGAATTCGTCCAGTACTCCGAGCCGAGGCACGGTGTCTACAAGACCATCGTCATCCGGGATGGAAAGCTGGTCGGCGCAACGCTTCTCGGCGATGTCAGCAAGGTGTCGTTCCTGACCCAGGCATTCGACACCGGCCTGCCGCTGCCCGAGGAGCGGGTGTCCCTGATGTTCGACATCGGCACGCCCGACGTCGAGGTGGGGGTCGCCGAGCTGGCCGACGACGCTCAGGTCTGCAACTGCAACGGGGTCTCCAAGCGCACACTCGTGGGGTGCGTGCGCGACGGGGAGACCTCGGTCGCCGGGGTGATGGCGAAGACCAAGGCGGGCAAGGGATGCGGATCGTGTAAGGAACTCGTCGGACAGGTCGTCGAATGGGCCGCCGACGGCGCGGTCACCGAGGATCCGTCGGCGTCCTGGTACGTGCCCGGCATTCCCTACGACAAGCCGACGCTGATGCGGCACATCCGCGAGCTGCGGCTGCACTCGGTGTCGTCGGTGTTCGCCGCGCTGGCCCCCGACGGCAAGGAGGATGCGGGCTCGAAGATGGCGCTGGCCTCACTGCTGGAGATGATGTGGGCCGACGAGTTCGTCGACGAACGCGACGCGCGGTTCATCAACGACCGGGTGCACGCCAACATCCAGCGCGACGGGACGTTCTCGGTGGTGCCGCAGATGAAGGGCGGCGTCACGAACTCCTGGCAGCTGCGCCGCATCGCCGATGTCGCGGACAAGTACGCGATCCCGATGATCAAGCTCACCGGCGGTCAGCGCATCGACCTGCTCGGGGTGCGCAAGGAGGACCTGCCCGCGGTGTGGGCGGATCTCGACATGCCGTCGGGATACGCCTACGGGAAGAGCTTCCGCACCGTGAAAACCTGTGTGGGCAGCGACTTCTGTCGCTTCGGCGTCGGCGACTCGACCGCGCTGGGTATCGCGATCGAGGAGCGGTACAAGGGGCTGGCGAGCCCGGCGAAGATGAAGCTGGCCGTCACCGGATGTCCGCGCAACTGCGCCGAATCGCTGTGCAAGGACCTCGGAGTGGTCGCGATCGACGGCGGCCGCTGGGAGATCTACGTGGGCGGCGCCGCGGGGGCGCACATTCGCAAGGGCGACCTGCTGGCCACCGTGGACTCCCCCGACGAGGTGATGACGCTGACGGGGCGCTTCCTGCAGTACTACCGGGAGAACGCCAACTGGCTGGAACGCACGTATGCGTTCGTACCGCGCATCGGCATCGAGAAGATCCGCGAGATCGTGATGGAGGACAGCGAGGGCATCGCCGCCGACCTCGACGCCCGCATGCAGAAGTCCGTCGACGCCTACCGCGACCCCTGGCACGACGGGCGGGAGCCCGCGACCGAGGGGCAGTTCCGCTCGTCGCTGCTGCTTTGCCCTGCCGGTGCAAGGACATCACGCTCGACTTCCGTCATCGGTCGCGAGATCGACGGCGCAGTTACCCGGTGACCACGGTGAACGGGGCGATCCGCATCAGCCGGTGAGGTCCGCGGCTCAATCGTTACCCGGAACTTGACTCATCGTGATCAGGAAACGCCGCCGATTTCGCCGTGGCGGCGCGAATGCTGGCGCACCATTCTCTTATGCGTCAATCACGAGCCCGGGTCGTTGTCGCAGCCGCCTGCCTTCTCGTCACCGGATGCACGCAGACGGTCAGCGCGTCGTCGACCACGACCACCCGCACGATGATCCCCCGCCCGCTCGTCGAGCGTGAGTTGCCCGGACTGCTCCTCGAACCCGAGGAGGTGAACGCCACGATGGGGACCACCGGGATGGCCGTCGTCGGAACCGAGGCGGCGATGCCCGACAACAGCGCCCTGGTGTCACCGCCGGAGTGCCTCGCCATCGACGCGGCCGCGGAGGCCCCCGTCTACGCGGGCAGCGAGTACTGGGCCGAGCGCGGTGTGAGCATGAACAACGGTGACGACTTCACCCACTACCTCAAACAGGCGGTGGTGCTGTTCCCCTACCAGGAGAAGGCCGCCGCCTTCTTCGACATGTCGGTCAACCAGTGGCCGGCCTGCCGCCAGTTCACCCACACGCAGAGCGGATACGTGTACGACGTCGGGCAGACCGTCAACGAGGACCACATTCTGAGCACTACCGCGATGATGCAGGAGGCGCGCGCACCGGGCTGGGGCTGCGGTCGCGCTCTCGCGTTGCGCAACAACATCATCATCGACGTCAACACGTGCAGCGCCGCCCCGGCGGACTCGGCGGTGAAGATCGCCGCCCAGATCGGAGAGAACGTCCAGGCTCAGTGGTGAGCCGTCACCCCTCGTGGGGTTTGACGGCCAGCACCGGCTTGGGGCATTCCAGCAGGACCCGCTGAGACACGCTGCCCAGCAACAGTTTCCCCACCGGGCTGCGGTGGCGCAGGCCGATCACCAGCAGTTCGGCGTCGTCGCGCTCCATCGCGGTGATCAGCGCGTCCGCGGCGTAGACGCCGACGGGCTGCTCCACCTCGAACGGCACCCCGCAGTCAGTGAGCAGTGCCTCGAGTCCCCGGACATCGCCGGCCTGCGCGAACCCCGCGTCCACGTAGGAGTCCCCCGCGGTCGAGTTGATCACCAGCAGACCGGTGTCACGCCGCTTGGCCTCGGCGATCCCGTGTTCGACCGCCACCTCACCGAAACGGTCCGCCGTGTACCCCACCACGATCATGTCTGCTCCTCGCGCGAGCGCTTGTCGGCCGTCATGTCCGTGCCGCCTTCTCCTGCTGGTCCACATCGTCTTCCACGATCAGCAACGTCTCCTCGTCGCGGTGCAGGAGCTTGAGCACGAGCGGCGCGAGCAGCAGCAGCACCATCAGCACATACACGACGATCGCCACCGGTTCGGTGAACAGGCTGGTCCAGTCGCCGCCGCCCAGCTGCAGGCTCTGCCGCAGTTGCCGTTCGATGCGGGGTCCGAGGATGACACCGATGATCAGCGGCAGCACCGGCAACCCGAATCTGCGCATCATCAGCCCGAGCAACCCGAACACCAGCAGCAACGCCAGGTCGAGCGGCTGCACGTTGACCGCGAGCGCACCCAGGGTGGCGAAGAACAGGATGCCCGCGTACAGGTACGGCCGGGGGGTGCGCAGCAGCTTGGCCCACAGTGGCGCCAACGGCAGGTTGAGCAACAGGAGCAGCAGGTTGCCGATGAACAGGCTGGCGATCAGCGTCCAGATCAGCAACGGCTCCTTCTCGAAGAGCGTTGGGCCGGGCTGGATCCCGTAGGACACGAACGCGGTCAGCATGACCGCCGCGGTCGCGTTGGTGGGCAGGCCCAGCGACAGCATCGGCACCAGCGTGCCTGCCGCCGACGCGTTGTTGGCGGCCTCCGGCCCGGCCACGCCCTCGATGGCGCCCTTACCGAACTCCTCGCTGTGCTTCGAGAGTCGTTTCTCGGTGATGTAGGACAGGAAGGTCGGCAGTTCCGCCCCGCCGGCGGGCAGGGCGCCGAACGGGAAACCGTACGCGGTGCCGCGCAGCCACGGCTTCCACGACCGACGGAAGTCGTCGCGGCCCATCCACGGCCGTCCGACGGGGATCACCTCCGCGGGGCGCCGCCGCAGGTGTGCAGCCACCCACAGCGCCTCGCCGAGGGCGAAGATCGCGACCGCGATCACGACGATGTCGATGCCGTCGGAGAGCTGCGGCAGCCCGAAGGTGGCACGCGGCTGCCCGGTGAGGAAGTCGATGCCGACGACGCCGATGGCCAGTCCGAGGAACAGCGAGATCGCCCCGCGCAGCTTGGATGCGCCGAGCACCGCGGTGACCGCGACCAGCGCGAACACCATGATCGCCAGGTAGGACGGCGCGCCGAGAGTGACGGCGAACCGGGAGATCGGCGGGGCGAACGCGGCGAGCAGGGCGGTGCCGATCGCGCCCGCGACGAACGACCCGATGGCGGCGGTGGCCAGCGCCTGGGCGGCCCGCCCGGCCTTGGCCATCTTGTTGCCCTCGATCGCGGTGATCACCGACGACGATTCGCCGGGGGTGTTCAGCAGGATCGAGGTGGTCGACCCGCCGTACATCCCGCCGTAGAAGATGCCGGCGAACATGATGAACGCCGCGCTCGGGCTGACGTTGTAGGTGACCGGAAGCAGCAACGCGACCGTCATCGCCGGTCCGATACCCGGCAGCACACCGACCGCGGTGCCGAGCAGCACACCGATGACCGCGTAGAGCAGGTTCATCGGCGTCGCGGCCTCCGCGAAGCCCTGAAGGAGCCAGTCCAGGTTGTTCATCTACAGGATCCCGTCCAAAATGCCTGCGGGCAGCGGGATTCCGAGCCCGGAGTAGAAGGCGTAGAAGCTCACCAGCGACAGCGCCAGCCCGATCGCGATGTTGCGCACCCAGTGGCGGTTGCCCAGGACACTCACCGCCCCGGCGAACAGCAGGGTGCCGGTGATCACCCAGCCGAGCGGTTTGACGAGCACGATGACGGCGACGAACAGCCCGACGAGCAATCCGACGGTGCGCCAATCGCTCGGGGCCTCCGGGTCGACGTCCTCGCCCGCGTCGGCCTCCCCCACCGAACCCCGGGGGATCGCCACGGCCAGGATGACGGCCAGCAGGATGAGCACGGCCCCGATGGCGATCGGAAAGGCCCTGGGCCCCACCGGATCCACTTTGGCGAAGCCCGCGGTCAGCCGTAGTGCATCGACGATGAGGAAGACGCCGACCACGGCCAGTACGGCGCAGATCAGGTACTGCGCCCGGTCGACGCGCTTGGCCTTGTCGACGTGGTCGTTCGTGGTCATACCAACCCCAGCTCGGTCAGGGTCGAGGAGACCCGGTTGTCCTGGTCGACGAGGAACTGTTCGAACGCCGCTCCGGTGACGAAGGCGTCGGTCCAGCCGTTTTTGACCAGCGCCTCCTTCCACTCCTCGGTGCCGTGCAGTTCCTCGAGCGCGCGGATCATCGCCTGTTTGGCGTCATCGGAGATGCCCGGTGGGGCGAGGACCCCGCGCCAGTTCGCGAACGTGAGGTCGATGCCGGACTCCTTGAGGGTGGGTGCGTCGACGCCTTCGACGCGCTCCTCGCTGGAGACCGCCAGCACCCGCAGTTGGCCGGCGGCGATCTGGTCGATCAGCTCGCCGGGGCTCGAGGTGCCCGCGGTGATCTTCTTGCCGAGCAGCGCGGTCAGCAGGTCGCCGCCGCCGTCGTAGGTGACGAAGTTGACGGCCTTGGGGTCCACGCCGACGCTCTCGGCCAGTTCCATGGGGAACAGGTGGTCGGGCCCGCCCGGGGAGGATCCGCCGCCGATCGTCACCTTCGCGGGATCGGCCTTCCACGCCGTGACGAAGTCCTGCACGGTCTGGAACGGCGAGTCAGCGGGGACGAAGATGGCCCCGGGATCCTCGATGAGCTTGGCCAGCGCGGTGGCGTCGGAGGCCTTGATGTTGGAGCCGTTGGTGTAGGTGGCTCCGACCACGCCGAGCCCCATCGTCATCATGAGGTCGTCGTTGCCGCGCTCGTTCATCAGCCGGGCCATCGCGACCGTGCCACCGGCGCCGATCACGTTGAAGACCTCGACGCGCCCGGTGATGTCGTTGTCCTCCATGATCTTCACCGCGGTGCGGGCGGTGAGGTCGTAACCGCCACCGGGACTGTTGGGCACCATCATCCGCAGCCGGTGCAGGCCTTCGGACTCGTCGCCGCGGGTCACCCCGCAGGCGGTCAGCATTATTGCGGCGAGCACCACGACGGCCAGCGCCCGCAGGTTTCGTATCACGGTCGTCATACTGGACCCACAAAGTGACGTGAGTCACTGATTCGGAAGCAAAGGACGTTTTGGTCGTTGAGTTCACGATGGTTCGGTACGGTGCGCGCCTTCGGCCGCCGCAGCCTGGCCGGGCAGTTCCTGGTGTTCCAGATGCTCGTGGTGGCGGTGGTGCTGCTGGCGGTGGCGGCGGTGTCGGTGGCGCAGTCCACCCGGGAGTTCCGGGACGTGCGCGGGCAGCGGATGATCGCCGCGGCGGAGAACGTCGCCTCGACGCCGATCGTGCGGGACCGCTTCGCCGATCCGTTCGCGTCGCGGGTGCTGGCCCCGGAAGTCGACCGGGCCGTCGCACTGTCCGGGGCGGGTTTGGCGGAACTGGTCGACCCGACGGGGCGGGTGCTGGCGTCCTCTGATCCGTCGCGGGTGGGCAACCGTCTCGACCTGGACGTCACCCGCGCCGACGAGGGCCGTGCCTGGTTCGGCGACGACGACATCGACGGCGTGCACAGCCTGATCGGGCAGGTGCCGGTGCTGTCGACCCGGGGTGAGGTGCTGGCGATCGCGTCGGTCAGCGAGCCGTATCCGTCGGTGTGGCAGTTGCTCAGCGGGGCGGGCGAACGTCTGCTGCTGTACCTCGGACTGGCCGCGGCACTGGGCCTGTTGGCCTCGTGGCTGCTGTCGCGGCGGATCAAGCGGCACACCCGCGGCCTGGAGGTGGCCGAGATCGCCGGGCTGGCCGATCACCGGGAAGCGTTGCTGCACAGCATCCGTGAGGGTGTGGTGGCCGTGAACACCGACGGCGTGATCACGCTGCTCAACGACAGCGCCCAGGAGTTGCTCGACCTCTCGGGCGCGGCGGTGGGCCGGCGGGCGGATGCGGTCGGGCTGGATCCGGCGGTGGTCGACTTCCTGCTGTCCGGGGAGGACGGCCGCGACGTCGTGATCACCACGCGCGCCCGGGTGCTGGCGCTCAACCGGCGCACCGCATCGAGCGGCGGGCAGTGGATCGGTACGGTGACCACGATGCGTGACAGCACCGAATTGGCCGCCCTGCAGGCACAGTTGTCCTCGCACAAGAGCGTGACCGACACCCTGCGGGCCCAGACCCACGAGTTCGCCAACCAGTTGCACACGATCTCGGGGCTGGTGCAGCTCGGCGAGTACGACGCCGTGCGGGACCTCATCGGTGAGCTGACCCGGCGGCGCGCGGAGATCAGCGATGCGGTGACCCGGCGGATTGCCGATCCGGCGGTGGCGGCGCTGTTGATCGCGAAAACCACGCTGGCCGCGGAGAGCGGCGTGAGATTGGAGCTGGATCCGGATTCGCACCTCGGTGCGCTGGAGCCGGCGCTGGCGACCGACGTGATCACCGTGTTGGGCAACCTGATCGACAACGCGGTGGACGTGTCGGTGGGCTCCGGCGCGGCCGGGGTGACCGTGCTGATCGACGATGCCGACGAGTTGTCGATCACGGTGGCCGATTCGGGACCCGGTGTGCCCGAACATCTTCGCGAGGCGATCTTCGCCCGCGGGGTGACGTCGAAGCCGGATGCGCCGGGTGGTCGCGGCATCGGGCTGGCGCTGGTCCGGCTGGTCACCGCGCAACACGGCGGCGTCGTGGAGGTCACCGACCGGCCCGACGGCGGGGCGGTGTTCGCGGTGCGCCTGCCGCGCAGCCGGGTGGCCGCCCATGCGTGAAGTGCTGGTGGTCGACGACGACTTCATGGTCGCCGACATCCACCGCCGGTTCGTCGAGCGGGTGGACGGCTTCCGGGCTGTCGGAGTCGCGCGGACGGGTAACGAAGCCCTGAGTGTGGCAACGAAACTGGCGCCGGACCTCATCCTGCTCGATGTGTACCTGCCGGATATGACGGGGCTGGAGGTGTTGCACCGGTTGCGAGCGGCGGGTAACAGCGTCGGCGTCATCATGATCACCGCGGCGCGCGAGCTGGACACCGTACGTGCCGCGCTCGACGGCGGCGCAGCGGACTACCTGATCAAACCGTTCGAGTTCGCGCAGTTGCGCGCGAAGCTCGAGGCATTCTCGGCCCGTGCCGATGCCCTGGAGTCGGCCCGTGGCGCCGATCAGTCGCTGATCGACTCACTGTTCGGCCGCGCGAGCGGCGGCGAGGTGCTGCCCAAGGGGCTCGGGATCGAGACGGGCCGCCTGGTCCTCGACGCGGTGCACAAGGCCGGCGAGGTGTCGGCTGCGGAATGCGCTGCGCTGGTGGGCATTTCGCGGGTCAGCGCGCGCCGATACCTCGAGCACTACCTCAGCACCGGCGCGTTGGAACTGCGACTGCAGTACGGGGTGGGCCGTCCTGAGCGGCGTTACCGCACTGCTGCCGGCTAGCCGGTTCGCTGGAGGTTCAGTTCGGGCACGCAGATTCGGGCAAGCTCGTCGAGCGGGATCTCCAGCACGGCCGCCAGGGCCGCAACCGTCGTGAAGGCCGGGGTGGCCAGGCGTCCGGTCTCGATCTTGCGCAGGGTCTCCGGTGAGATCGACGCGGCCTGAGCCACCTCGGCGGGTTTACGGTCGCCGCGCGCCTCGCGCAGGAAAGCGCCGAGTCGCTTACCGGCCGCGATCTGCTGCGGCGTCAGAGGGGATCGCACCATACGACGAGGATACGTCATGATCGGTATGAAAATACCGATCTCTGCTCTAGTCTGGTATTTCTATACCGGATTGTCGGCGAGTTGCGGAGGGTGAGCACGTGTTGGAACTGAAGACGCCACGGGAGATCGAGGCGATGCGCACCACTGGCGCCTTCATCGCCGAATTGCTCGACGATCTGCAGTCGCGTGCCCGGGTGGGGGTGAACCTGCTCGATCTCGAACACCGCGCCCGGCAGTTGATCGAGGACCGCGGCGCGGTGTCCTGCTACTGGGACTATGCGCCGTCGTTCGGCCGTGGCCCGTTCCGCAACGTGATCTGCCTGTCGGTCAACGACGCGGTGCTGCACGGCCTCCCCCACGACTACGTGTTGCGGGACGGGGATCTGCTGAGTATGGACATCGCGGTGTCGATCGACGGATGGGTGGCCGATTCGGCGCGCAGCCTGATCGTCGGCACACCACGGGCCGAGGACCAGCGGTTGATCGAGGCGACCGAGCGCGCGCTGGCCGCCGGCATCGAGGCCGCGCGTCCCGGCGGTCGCCTCGGTGACATCTCCGCGGCGATCGGCAGTGTCGCCGCGGACTACGGCTATCCGGTCAACACCCAGTTCGGGGGGCACGGACTCGGCCGCACGATGCACGAGGACCCGCACGTCTCGAACCAGGGGCGCGCCGGGCGCGGCCTGAAGCTGCAGCCCGGACTGACGCTCGCGCTGGAACCGTGGCTCGCCTGCGGCACCGACAAGATCGTGTACGACCCCGACGGGTGGACCATCCGATCGGCCGACGGTTCGCGCACCGCGCACAGCGAGCACACCATTGCGATCACTGAGGATGGACCGGTCGTCCTGACCCGCCGCGCGGACTGAGCACTTCAGAAGGGTGGGGTGTCGGGTTGGTGGGGTGGTCGCCAGTGGGGTGGGAGGGTTTCGGGTTGGTGGGGTTCGTTGAGCCAGCGCGTGTAGGGGTTGGTGGTTCTGCGGTGTCGGGTCATTAGCAGTGCGGTGCGGCGTCGGCGGTTGCGGTCTTGGCGGGTGGCGATCTCATGTGTGCGGGCGGCGTGGAGCCGGCGGCGCGCGGCGTTGACCGGACGCAGCGTGCGGTTGTTCTCCCGTCGGCGCGCGATGCGGTCGGCACGCTCGCGCGACGGGTTGCGCCGCCGCGGTGTGGGCTCCACACACGCCGGTGACCCCAGGCGCGGGAACAACTCCACCCCACCGGGCGCGGTGCAATACACCCGCCCGGTCGGTGAGGTCCACACGATGGTGCCGTCAGGAAGTTGCAGATCCCGCCAGCCGTCGTGGAAAGTTTTGAGCCGATGATGGTGCCGGCACAGACATTTCAGATTACTCGCTGTGGTGTACCCACCCGCCGACGGGTCGAGGTGGTTGAACGGGATCGTATGGTCCAGATCGCAGCGCTGCGCGGGCCGGTCACATCCAGGGAAGCGGCAGGTCAGATCCCGCATCCGCACAAACCGTTCCACCGCCGCCGTCGGCTGATAGCGCTTCATCTGTTCGGGCGTGACGCTCGGCGGGCTCAGCACCCGCAGCGTGGCCCGCTCGGCCATCCGCCGCACCACCTCGGCATCGACGACCCCGAACCCGGCCAGATAACCGGGTTTGTCGCCGACACCGAGCACGGTGGACCGCTCGGCGATCACGTTGACCACCACCTGGACGCCACGTCCCTCGTCCACCGCCGGCGTGGGTGCGCCGGCGCTGGTGCAGGCCGGGCACCGGCAGGCCAGCCTCAGCCCTTGGGCCATGGCCGCCACCGCATCGGCGCGGCGCTGATCGAGGGTGCGCGGATCCTGCGGGCACACCCCGTCGGCCAGCGCGGCGATCTTCTCGTCCACGATGACCGCGGCTTCGGCGTCGAGGACCCCGTCGACCTTCGCGGTGCCGTCTCCGGCCGGGATGACATCGAAACGCCGCTTGTCCTCGGCGGTTTCGCGTTCCCGGATCGCATCGGGATCCAGATTGCGTACCGCGGCGTCCACGGCGTTGATGACCCGCTTACGGGACCACGACGACCACCGCGCCACCTGCGCCGACAACCGGGTGTCCAGGGCGGCCAAAATCGACAGATCACCGACCAACCCGGTGCGGGTGAGGACGATCTGCACCGTGCGCCAATCAGTGTCCCCCGCGCACAGCACGGCCATGACCTTCGGGAACCGGCTGTCCAACGCATGCGCATGGGCGACCAGCGTGCTCGCCGCGCCCGGCGGCAGGTTCATCGCCGACGCCACCTCGGCGCTGGTGCGCTGCAACCCGGTCACGATCATGTACCCGCAATCCGGGTCCTCCGCCTCGGCCTCCCAGGTGCGCCGCGCCAACAGTTGAGCCACCATCGCCATCCGACGCCCGATCAACACCGACTCCTCACGCGACGACTCGGCAAGCGCACTCACCAACTCCCCCGCCGCCAGACTATCGAACATATGTGCGAGTGTAATCGCACCCACCGACAATGATCTCAACCGTTTGGCTGATGCGCCGGTGACTGATCTTGAGGGACAAACAGTGCATGACAACACTGGACGTCGGGTTGCCGACCGTCGACTACGAGAACGAGCGTGATCCCGAAGATGCGCACCGCATCCTCGCCGCGGCGCGCGAGCGTGGGCCCGTCGCACTCGGCGCACACGGTCCCGAGATCCTGACCTACGACCTCGCGCGCACGGTGCTGCGCGACGACCGTTTCGCGATCCCGAAGGGGCTGGCCCTCGCCTCGCAGGGCATCACGTCGGGACCCGTCTGGGACCGGGCCGTCGACAGCCTGCTCAGCCGCGACGGCGAAGACCACCACCGCCTGCGCCGGCTGGTGTGCAAGGCGTTCACCCCGAAAGCGTCTGCGCGACTGCGTGACACGTGCGTCGAGGTGATCAACGACCTCGTCGACCCGCATGCCGCGACCGGCGCCGTCGACGTCGTCGCCGACATCGCGCGGCCCTACCCCATCCCGGTCATCTGTGCACTGCTCGGCGCGCCCGCCGAGGACTGGTCTCGGTTCTCGGCGTGGGCCGACGACATCTTCAAGGTGTTCGCCTGGAACGTCGCCGAGGATGCCGACGACATCGAACGCGCGTGGACCGAACTCGATGGCTACAACGACGCGCTCGTCCGGGCCCGGCGCGACGCCCTCACCGACGACCTGTTCTCCGACCTGATCCGGGCCGAGGTCGACGGCGACCGGCTCGCCCACGACGAACTGCTGATGCTGGCCGGCGGATTGCTCATGGCCGGAACCGATACCACGCGCAACCAACTCGCCGCGGCCGTCGGCGTGCTGTGTGACCGGCCCGACCAGTGGGAGCTGCTGGCCGCGAACCCGGAACTGATCCCCCGCGCCGTCGACGAGTTGATGCGGTTCTGCCCCGTCATCTTCACCACCATCCGTACCGCGCGGGATGACGTCGAGCTTCCGGGATTGCGGGTTGCCGCAGGCGAGATGGTCATCGTCAACATCGCAGCCGCCAACCGCGACCCCGCCGCGTTCGACCGACCCGACCGGCTCGACGTCACCCGTGAGGGCGCTGCCGCCATGCTCACCTTCGGCGGCGGCATGCACTACTGCCTCGGCTCGCACCTGGCCCGGACGGAACTCGTCGAGGCGCTCACGGTGATCACCCAGCGGATGCCCCATCCGCGCCGCACCGCCCCCGAACGCTGGAAACCGTTGACCGGCATCAGCGGTCCCGCGACGCTCCCGCTCGCGTTCGACGCGGGGAACTGATCACCACTCGCCACGCAACCGTGCCCGGTACGAGCGACCGTCCGGGTCGTACATCATCCGGTACACCGGGACCGCCCACATCCGGGTGAACCGGCCCAGCTCCTCGGTGCGGTGGGCGCGCAGTCGACCGGGCGGCCGAGGCCCGACCTGCCCGCCCTCGTACCAGTCGTCCAATGCCTTTGCCGTGGCGGTGATTTCGCGCACCGCATCGGCCGGGTCGACCAGGTCGGCGTCGTCGGAGCGATCGAGGTGCTCACGCATCAGGCGCAACCGCAGATCCCGGGCGAACACGCGCGCACCGTCGCCGAGGCCGGCCGGATCTCGCGGGGCCCGCTCGTCGCGGGTGTCATCGAGCACCGCGCACGACAACTCGCTGTCATGCGTCCACGACCGGCGATTGAAGTTGTCGCTGCCCACACACGCCCACACGTCGTCGACCACGCACACCTTGGCGTGTACGTAAACCGGTGTGCCCTGGTGGTTTTCGACGTCGAAGATGTGCACCCGGTCGGGGCCGGCCGCCCGGCACGCGTCGATGGCCTGGCTGCGGCCGACCTGGTTCGGCGGCAGCGCCAACCGGCCGTCGACATCGGGATAGCGCGGTATCACCGCGATCAGGTGCAGATCGGGATTGTCGGCGAGCGCCTTGGCGAACAGTTCGGCGACCTGCTTGGACCACAGGTACTGATCCTCGAGGTAGATCAGCCGGCGGGCGCGCCGCACCGCCTTGGTGTATCCACGGGCCACACTGCGCTCACCGTGCGGGGCGAAGTCGTAGGTGAAGTGCGCGTCGGGATATGTGCGCAGCACCTGCACCGCATGCGGTCCGCAGGGTGGCGGATCGGGCGGCTGCTCGGGCAGCGGGTCGGCCTTCAGGTCGGCGCCGCGCAGGCGGTCCACCACCCACGCGACGGGGTTGAGCGTGTCCAACGGCGCCGGGTCGTTCCACCGCTCACGGAAGGTGCTGTCCAGCGCGCCGACCACCGGACCCCGCAGCCGCAGCTGCGCGTCGTGCCAGGGCGGGTTGTCGCCGTAGCGCTTGGACATCTCGATGGCCTGCGGATCGCCGCGGTGCGACTCGTCGTCACGGCGCGAATGACACAGATCGATACCGCCCGCGAACGCCACGTCGCGTTCGGGCGCGCCGGGATGGCGGATCACGACCAGTTTCTGGTGGTGCGAACCGCCGATCCGCACCCGCTGATCGAGCAGCACCTCTCCGCCGGCGCGTTCGATCGCCTCGCCGAGGTGCTGGTTCTCCGCCTCGCTGTAGGACAGCTGATCGAGGTGTGAGCGCCACACCAGCCCCTTCACCACGACTCCGCGTTCGGCAGCGGCGGAGAACAGTTCCCGGACCGTCGGTCCGTCGTCGCGCATCTTCTGGTCGGGATCCCCGCGCCAATCGGTGAAGAACAGGTGGTCCCCCGGCCCGAGTGCCTCGACCTCGCTGGCCAGCGCGTCGAAGTAGGTCGCCCCGTGGATCAGCGGTTCGACGAGGTTCCCGTCGCAGAACGCAGGCAGATCGGTCGACGGGTTGCCCCGTTCGTCGGCCGTGAGGAACCAGTCGGACAGATCCGCCATGCCACCCCCTCCGCCGAGACTCGATCGTAGTCAATACCGGTGCCGCTGCCGGTCCGCTCTGCCATGATCGATCATGCCTGTCCCCCGCCGCGCAGCCGGCGCGCTCGCGGTGGCGCTCCTGCTCACCTCGTGCACCGGCCCCTCCGGCTCCGGTCCCGACGAGCGCGCCGACAGCATCCTGCAGATCGTGCGCGACACGATGGCCGAGGCCCACCTCAGATCGGCCATCGTCCGTGTCACCGAGAACGGCCGAGAGATCGTCACCGGTGCCGTCGGCGACTCGATGACCGGGATTCCCGCCACACCCGATATGCACTTCCGCAACGGCGCGGTGGCGATCTCCTACGTCGCCACACTGCTGCTGCTCCTCGTCGAAGACGGCACCGTCGGGCTCGACGACCGGCTGTCACGTTGGTTACCCGACGTAGCGCATTCCGACCGGGTGACGCTCGGCCAGCTCGCGCAGATGACCTCGGGCTACCACGATTACGTGATCGGTAACGATGCGTTCGAAAAAGTGTTGTACGCCAATCCCTTTCGGGCTTTCACGCCCGACGAACTCCTCGACTTCGCGGTACCCGAACCCCTCCTCTACGAGCCCGGCACCAACTGGAACTACGCCCACACCAATTACGTGCTGCTCGGGTTGGCGCTGGAGAAGGCGACCGGCAGGCGCATGGCCGATCTGCTCGAGGAGAGAGTCCTCGGCCCACTCGGACTGACCGGCACCCGCGCCTCACTGACCGCCGAGATCCCCGAACCGGCACTGCACGCGTTCACCTCCGAACGCCGCACCGCGCTCGGGATCCCTCGCAACACAGGGTTTTACGAAGAGTCGACGTTCTGGAACCCGTCGTGGACCATCACCCACGGCGCGATCCAGACCTCCACCATCACCGACCTCGAGGCGACCGCCGTCGGCATCGGATCCGGCGAGCTCCTGTCACCGGAGTCCTACCGCCGCATGATCTCCACCGACCTGCGGGGGCGCACCAGGACCCAACCCGGGTGCCCCACCTGCCTGGTGATGGACGACCGCTACACCTACGGGCTGGGCATCGTGATCTCGGGCGACTGGCTGCTGCAGGACCCGATGTTCGCCGGCCTCGGGGCCGTCGAGGCGTATCTGCCCGCCCGGAAGCTGGCGATCGCCGTGGCGGTCACATTCGCCCCCGAGGCGTTCGACGCCAAAGGCGACTACCCCAATTCCGCGCAGACGCTGTTCGCACGTATCGCCGCCCGACTCGCACCGGAGGACGCGCCGCCGATACCGCGGTGATAATGGCCGGGTGACACCACGCGTCCTGTTCCTCCACAACGACCCCGTCGCGACCGAGGCGCTGCTGGGAGAGGCGTTCTCCGACGCCGGTTTCGACATCGACACCTTCACGGTGGTGCCCGCGGAGCGGGCTCACCAACCCGCCGTCGACGTGGTGTTCCCCGACCCGACCGGCTACGACGTCATCGTTCCCCTGGGTGCCCGCTGGCCGGTGTACGACGAGGCGCTGCGCAACACCTGGGTCGGCGCCGAGATGGCGATGCTGCGCGAGGCCGCCGCGGCCGGGGTCGCCCTGCTCGGCGTGTGCTTCGGCGGGCAACTCATCGCGCAGACCTTCGGCGGGACGGTCGGGCGCGGACCGGTGCCCGAGATCGGCTGGTACGACATCACCACCGACCGGCCGGAACTGGTCGCCGCGGGCCCGTGGTTCCAGTGGCACTTCGACCGGTGGACGCTACCGCCCGGCGCCGTCGAGATCGCGAGGACCGCCGACGCCTCCCAGGCCTTCGTGCTCGGCCGCTGCCTGGCGTTGCAGTTTCACCCCGAACTCGACCACGCCCTCCTCGTCGACTGGCTGGCCGACGACCGCGACGGCGAGGCCCTCGCCCTGGGCCTCGACCACGACGAACTCCTCACGCAGACAAGGCAACTCGGTGACGATGCGGCGAAACGGATCCGCGGTCTGGTGAACGCGTTCCTGACCTACGTCGCGGCGGCGCCGTGTCCCAGCTGATGGGCCAGCGCGTCGGCGAGACGCGGATGCCGGAACCGGTGATCCAGCGCGGCGAGCCTGGTCGGCAGCACCCGCTGATCGGCCTCGGCCAGTTCGCGGGCGCCCTGGGCGCCCAGCAGCACCTTCGGGCCGACTGACGGGACCGGCAGTACCGCCGGCCGGTGCAGCACCTGCGCGAGCGTCCGGGTGTAGTCCGCATTGCGCACCGGTTCGGGCGCGACGGCGTTGACCGGCCCGGTCACGCGGTCGTCCCACAGCGCCCGGTAGTACACGTCGAGCAGATCGTCGAGACCGATCCACGACACCCACTGCCGTCCGCTGCCGAGCCGCCCGCCCAGCCCGGCGGCGAACAGCGGCCGGAACAGCCGCAACGTTCCGCCCGCCGCGGCCTGGACGATCCCGGTGCGGACGGTGACCACCCGCAGCCCCGCGTCGGACGCCGGCGCGGTCGCGGCCTCCCAGTCCGCCACCACCCCCGCCAGGAAGCCGTCGCCGCGCGCGCTGTCCTCGCACAGCACCGCGTCACCCCGGTCGTAGCCGTAGATGCCGATCGCCGACGCGCTGACGAACGTGCGGGGCCCACCCGCGGCGGCCAGCTGTGCGAGGCGGCGGGTCGGCTCGATGCGGCTGTCGCGGATCGCGGCGCGGTGCGATGCGGTGAAGCGGCCGGCGATCGAGGCGCCCGCCAGGTGCACCACCGCGTCCACCCCGGTCAACAGATCCGGGGCGGGCCGCTGCGGATCCCAGTGCCGCTCGTCGGCGCCCACCGCCGACCGCCGCACCAGCCGGATCACCCGGTGGCCGCCACTGGTCAGCATCGCGGTCAGCGCCGCACCCACCAGCCCGGACGATCCGGTGACCGCGACGACCATCGGCCCGCATCCGGCTCGGGCGGCGTCCCGGTGGGCGGCGAGGTCGTCGGCAAGCTGTCGGTGGCGATAGACGAAGGTGGGGCGCAGCAGCGCGCCCGGCACGGTGGTGTCGACGCGGTCCCGCACCGCGGTGCGCCCCTGTCCGGCGTCGGCGAAGTCATGGGTGTGCCGCCACCAGCCGATCACGCGCGGCGGCCAGGTTCGCACCCCGTGCGACGACAGCGCGTCGACGAACCGGCGCGGCGGGTCGTAGCCGGCCGGGTCGTGCTGGGCGATCCAGCGCAGTCCCCCGGGCAGACCGAGTACCGCCTGTCCGTCCGCCAGCGACGGGGTCTCGGTGACCACCGTCATCGGCTGCCACGGCGGGACCAGCCGGGGCATCGCGCCCGGCCGGGTGTGCCAGGCGAACACCTCGTCGAGCGGGTGGTCGACGACGCTCGCGTACTCGATGCCCATGGCCCTCCTTGTCACCGGTCTGCTCGCAGTATTCGGCGCCACCCGCCCGGTGGATTGCATCGCGGCACGGCGGGTACGACGTTTCTGCGATGAGCGGATGGGACAGGCTCGGCGGCAGGGCGGCCGGGCGCACCTTCCGGGACCGCCGTGACGCCGGCCGGGTCCTGGCCGAGCAACTGTCGGCCTACCGGGGCCGCGACGACCTGGTGGTGCTGGGCCTGGCGCGCGGTGGCGTTCCCGTCGGCTGGGAGGTGGCCCACGACCTCGGGGCCCCGCTCGACGTGTTCCTTGTCCGCAAACTCGGTGTGCCGCAATGGGAGGAACTCGCGATGGGTGCCATCGCCTCGGGCGGCGGCGTGGTGGTCAACGATCAGCTCGTGGCGCGCCTGCACCTGAGTGAGGAGGACCTGCAGCGCGCGATCGAGCGGGAGACGGCAGAACTGCACCGCCGGGAAGCCGCCTACCGGCAGGGCCGGTCGCCGCTGGCGATCGCGGACAGGACGGTGGTGCTCACCGACGACGGGATCGCCACCGGTGCCAGCATGCTGGCCGCGGTGCGGGCGGTGCGGGCGTCGCAGCCCGCGCGGGTGGTGGTGGCCGTCCCGGTGGGTCCGGCGTCGGCGTGCCGGGAGATCGGCGGCGAGGCCGATGATGTGGTGTGCGCGACGACGCCGACCGGCTTCGAGGCCGTCGGCCAGGTGTACGCGGATTTCCACCAGGTCACCGACGACGAGGTGCGTGACCTGCTGGCGACACCCACCGGCTAACGGGTGGTGGGCTCTTCGGGGTGATCGGCGCCGGGGTGATCGGCGCCAGGGTGATCCGCGCCGACCTGGTCTTCATGCCGCTCGTCGTAGGGCACCGCGCGGGTGTCGGCGTCGAAGTCGGCATCCGAGTCCAACGCGAACGATTCGGCGCCCTCGGGCTCGTCCGGGTAGTCGGCGTCGAAGTCGCCGGTCGTCTCGGCGTCGTCGGCCCTGCTGTCGCCGGCCGCCGCGGAACCCGTCGCCGCCGAGCGGCCACCACGGGACCGTTCCCGCACCGCGTCGATGATCAACAGCACCACACCGACCACGCTGGCTGCGATACACACCCACGCGATCAGTGCATTACCGGTGACCACGGCGGTCACCAGGGCCGCCAGACCGACGACGGCGAGGACGAGCGCGATGATCAGCATCGATCAGCGCAGCCAGCTCAGTTGTTGCCGCGGTTGAATTGGTTGAAGCCGCCGCCGTCGTTGTTGGCGCTCGAATCCACCGGTGCGGCCGAACCACGCTGGCCCAGCTCCTCGAGCTGCGATTCCAGGTAGGTCTTCAGACGGGTGCGGTACTCGCGCTCGAAGGTCCGCAGCTGTTCGAGCCGGCCCTCGAGGACGGTCCGCTGCTGGTTGATGGTGCCCATGATCTCCGAGTGCTTGCGCTCGGCATCGGCCTGCAGTGCATCGGCCTTCTCCTGGGCCTGCCGCAGCTGCGCCTCGGACCGGCTCTGCGCGTCGGCCAGCATGGCGTCGGCGCGCTGGCGGGCCTCGGTGACCGTGGTCTCCGCGGTGTGGCGCGCCTCGCTGACCATCGCGTCGGCCTGGGCCCGTGCATCGGAGAGCAACTTGTCCGATTCGGCCTTGGCGGTGCTGGTCAACCGGTCGGCGGTCTCCTGGGCCAGGCTGAGCACCTTGGCGGCGCGCAGTGCCGAGTCCTCGCTCTGCTGCGCGGTGGGCGCGGGCGCCGCGGGCGCCTCGTACACCGGCTGCGGCGGCGGGGTCGGCTCGGGCTCCGGCTCGTAGACGGGGGCGGGCTGCGCCTGCTGGGACGAGCCGCCACCGGAACGCGCCGAGGAGAGCTCCTGATCCAGCTCGGCAACCCGCTGACGCAGATCGGTGTTCTCCTCGATGAGCCGGGTCAGCTCGTTCTCGACCAGGTCGAGGAAAGCGTCGACTTCGTCTTCGTTGTAGCCGCGTTTACCGATGGGCGGCTTGCTGAACGCCACATTGTGCACGTCGGCGGGTGTGAGCGGCATTGTCTGCCCCCTTGGAGTCTGGACCGTCAACCGATCTCAAAGTGTAAAGCCTGCTTGGAACGCAACTGGCGTCCATCCTGTCACACCAGACCCGGCGGTCGCAGCGGAGGTCAAATTTTAAGAGCGAATTTCAATTTCGCATCGTCAATTGTGATTACCGGCGAACACGGTCCGCGGCGACGCCACGGGGGCGTCGGCGACCAGGCTCAGGCGGCCGCGCCGAACGCCAACTGCATGCCGATGAACGCCACGAGCAGCAGCACCATGATCGACAGATCGAAACGCACCGCCCCTATCGTGAGCTGGGGAATGATGCGTCGCAGCAATTTCACCGGCGGGTCGGTCAGCGTCATGATCACCTCGAGCACCACGACCGTCAGCCCGCGCGGGCGCCAGTCCCGGCTGAAGGAGCGGATGAACTCGACGACCACCCGTGCGATGAGCAACAGCCAGAAGACGAACAGCGCAAAACCAAGGATTTCGAAGAACAGCGCCAACGGAAGCTCGACCTCACTACGGGCAGATGTGTGACATTCGATACAGGTGGGAAAACAACCTCGTCAGCCTACCTGTCGGGCCGACCCGTCGCCGTCGCGCGCCGGGTGACGCTGGATGTCACCGAGATGTCACTGATAGGCGTAGAAGCCCGCTTCCGCGATGCGCCTGCGCTCGTCGGCGGTCACGTCCACGTCGGCCGGCGACAGCAGGAAGACCTTGGTGGCGACCTTGTCGAACGAACCGCGCAGGGCGAACGCCAGCCCGGCGGCGAAATCGACGAGGCGCTTGGCGTCGGCGTTGTCCATCGACACCAGGTCCATGATCACCGGGGTGCCGTCGCGGAACTTCTCGCCGATCGTGCGGGCCTCGCTGTAGTCCTTCGGGCGCAGGGTCGTGATCTTGGCCAGCGGACTGCCTTCCTCGAAGAGCATCGCCATCCGGCGGGGGTCCATTGCGAGCGCGCCGCGGGTCGAACCGCGCAGCGCGCCGAGCCGCGGTGGCGGGGTGGCGCGGTCGAACTCGCGCGGGCCGCGCATGCGGGGTTCGAAGCGCGGCTCGTCGTACCCGCCGCGGTAGATCGGCTCGTCGTATTCGCGCGGGGCAGGGCGGTCGTCGTAGTCACGGCCGTAACCGTCCTCCTCGAATCGGTCCTCGCGGGGCCGACGGGCGTAACCACCACGGGCCGGGCCGCGCTCGGCGCGGTCGTCGTCCTCGTAGTACTCGTCGTCGTAGTCATCCATGGGCGCCATACCGAAGTAGGCCTTGACCTTGTGCAATGTGCTCATCGCGCGACCCTTCTGAAGACCGTCAAGCTTGGTGTCTGTGATGATGATGTGACTGGAGTGACTACTCAGGGTGACGTTAGAGGACGGGGCCCCATAAGCGCGGTACCGACACGCACACACGTCGAGCCGTGTTCGACCGCCGTCTCGAGATCGCCGGACATGCCGGCGGACAACTCGAGTCGCTGCTGGTATCCCTTCTGTACCCGTTGCGATTCCGCCTGCAAACGCGCGAACGCCGAGGCGGCGTCGGCGCCCAGCGGCGGAATGGCCATCAGCCCGACGAACTGCAGCGCCTCGGCGGAATCGACTGCGGCACAAAGCTCGTCGACGAGCTCGGGCCGGTTCACGTCGATACCGCCGCGCTCGACGTCACCGTCGAGGCTGAGCTGGAGGTATACCCGCAGCGGTGCGGTCCTGGCCCCGTCGGCCAGCGCGTCGGCCGCACCCCGGTCCAGCGCGGCGATCAGTTTGGCGCTGTCCACCGAATGCGCGGCGTAGGCCCAGCGGGCGATCGCCTTGGCCTTGTTGCGCTGGATCCGGCCGACCATGTGCCAGCGCACCGGGTCGTCGGCGACCTCGTCGGCCAGCACGGTGGCGATCTCCACGGCCTTCTTCGACGCTTCCTGCTCGCGGGATTCGGCGAAGTCGCGGCACCCGAGCCCGTAGAGGATCCGCACATCGGTGGCCGGGAAGAACTTGGTCACCGGCAGGAGCCGGATGTCGGCCACATCGCGGCCTGCGGCCTGCGCCGCGCGCGCGAGGCGTTCCCGGACGGCGGTGAGCGAGGCGGCCAACTCGGCTTCCCGATCGGTGACCACGGCGCTCACTCCATCCACACCAGCGAGGCCAGCCTGCCGGTCGGAGCATGGCGCCGGTGGCTGAACAGGTTGCGGTCGGCGACCGTGCAGCGCGGATCGACGTCGATGGCCCTCACCCCGAGATCCGTGAGCTGGCGGGCGATTCCGGCCCGAAGGTCCAGCGCCGCGGTCCCGCGGGTGGTCTTCGTCCGGCTGCCCGGCAGCGCCGCCTCGACCTCGGCGGCCATTTCCTCGGGCACCTCGTAGTTTCCGCCGCTGACCGCGGGCCCCAGCAGCACCGAGATGTCCTCGGCGTGCGCACCGGCCTCGCGCATCGCCTCGACCGCGCGTACCACGACACCGTCACGGGCGCCGACGCGTCCGGCATGCACAGCGCCGATCACCCCGGCGCGCGAATCGGCGAGCAGGACGGGAACACAGTCGGCGGTGACGACGACCAGGCCCAGGCGCCGGGTCGTGGTCACCAGTCCGTCGGCGTCGTCCACCGGACCGTCGTCCGGCCCGTCGACTCGCACCACCCGGTCGCTGTGAACCTGGTTCATCCAGACCAGGCGGCCGTCGAGTCCGGTCGCCCTCGCGAGCCGACTGCGGTTGGCGGCGACGGCGGCCGGATCGTCACCGACGTGGTCGCCGAGGTTGAAGGTGTCGTATGGCGGCTTCGAGACGCCACCGGCGCGGGTCGTGGTCACCCGCCGCACACGAACGGTCACGTTGCCAGTATCGGACCCGGGTCAGTGCCGCATGAACGGCGGCACGTCGACGTCGTCGTCCGCGATGCCCCCGTCATCCCGCCCGTCGCCGCCGATGCTCACGGTCGCACCGTTGGTGTGCACCGGCACGCTCGCCGCGTCGTGCGGTTCGAACAGCGACGACGCCACCTTCCCGGCCCGCCCGGGGGCGATCGGCTGCGTCGGGGCCGCACTCGGGCTCACCACCGGGTTGCGGCTCGGGCCCGCCGAGTCGAAGCCGGCGGCGATCACGGTGACGCGGACCTCGTCGCCGAGCGAGTCGTCGATGACGGTGCCGAAGATGATGTTGGCCTCGGGGTGCGCGGCGTCCTGCACCAGCGATGCGGCCTCGTTGATCTCGAACAGGCCGAGGTCGCTGCCGCCGGCGACCGACAGCAGCACGCCCTGGGCGCCCTCCATCGAGGCCTCCAGCAGCGGGGAGTTGATCGCGATCTCGGCGGCCTTGAGCGCCCGGCCGTCACCGCGCGCCGACCCGATACCCATCAACGCCGTACCGGCCCCGCTCATCACGCCCTTGACGTCGGCGAAGTCGACGTTGATCAGGCCGGGTGTGGTGATCAGATCGGTGATGCCCTGCACACCGTTGAGCAGCACCTCGTCGGCGCTGCGGAACGCGTCCATCAGCGAGACGGCGGCGTCGCCCATCTGCAGCAGCCGGTCGTTGGGGATGACGATCAGCGTGTCGCAGCTCTCGCGCAGCGCCTGGATGCCGTTCTCGGCCTGGTTGCTTCGCCGCTTGCCCTCGAACGAGAACGGGCGCGTTACCACGCCTACGGTCAGCGCGCCGAGCTTGCGGGCGATCGAGGCGACGACCGGCGCACCACCGGTGCCGGTGCCACCGCCCTCGCCCGCGGTGACGAAGACCATGTCCGCGCCGCGCAGGAGTTCCTCGATGTCGTCCTTGGCGTCCTCGGCGGCCTTGCGGCCGACCTCGGGGTCCGCCCCCGCGCCGAGGCCACGGGTCGAGTCGCGGCCGACGTCGAGCTTCACATCGGCATCGCTCATCAACAACGCCTGCGCGTCGGTGTTGATCGCGATGAACTCCACGCCCTTGAGGCCCTGTTCGATCATCCGGTTGACGGCGTTGACGCCACCGCCGCCGATGCCGACCACCTTGATCACGGCGAGGTAGTTGTGCGGCGGGGTCATCGCTCGACCTTCTTCGCGCAAGCGCTCATGAGCGTTGCCTTTCTGCTGCCTGGTTGCCAGTACTCATGCGAAGCCTTCCCCAAAAACCCTCAACCTCAACCACAGGCTTAGAGTTATGTCAAGTAGTTCCGCGCAACCAGAACGGTAGGGGGACCGTCCACGCGAACCATGCAGGCGCGCCGACGGTGTCGGCACGAATTTCTACTTGACCGTGGGCAAATCGGGACTGGACACGTCGTACGTGCGGCCCGGTTGCGTGAGCAGCGCGGCCAGCTTCAGCGCCTTCTCGTCGGTGCGGTCGGTGGTCCCCCACACCACCACCCGGCCGTCGATCAGCGTCAGGGTGATCGAGGCGACCGACGGCGCGGCGATGCGCCCGACCTGACCGGCCACCTCCGGCGGCAGCGCCAGCATGACCTGCAGCGCGGCCTTGGTCGCCGGATCGTTCGGCCCGGGCGTCGCGGTCTCCAGATACGGCAGGTTCGGCGGCGGCGGCGCGGTCGCGAAGTCCACCCCGTCGCGGTCGAACAGGTGCGGGCCGTCCGGATAGTCCTTGACCACCACGGGGATCCGCTCGACGACGGTGATGCGCAGCGACGACGGGTACTCGCGCTGCACTCGCGCACTGGCGACGCGGCGGATGGTCGCCACACGTTCGGCGACGGCGTCGGTGTCGACCTGCAGCAGCGGCGTCCCGGGCACCACCGCCGCGGCGGTGAGCACCTCGTCCTGAGGTATCGCCTCCAGCCCGACGACCACGACGTTGCGCGCGGACATGATCGGCGTGAAGTACAGCAGCAGTCCGAGCCCGACCGCGAGCACCGACAGCAGCGCCGACCACACCAGGACCTTCAGCCCGCGCACCGCGCCGCGCGGGACCGGTGTCACCTCCTGGACGGGCCCGCTGACCACCCGGCGCTTGGCCTCGCGACGGGCCTCCTCGATGGCCATCGCCCGGTCCTTGACCGCGCGGCGCTGTTCGCGTTCGCGCCGCGCGCGCCTGCGGGGTCCCTCGTAGTCCTCGTCCTCCGGCGGTGCCGCGGGCTGATCGGGGGACGGGGCCTCGTCGACCACGGGCGGCGTGGCTTCGTCCGGCGCCGCCTCGGGCTGATCCGGATCCGACCCGGACGGCGGCAACGTCATCGCGATCCGGCCCCCGGCACGGTGCGATTCGCCCTGACCTGCAACGCCGTCAGGATCTCCGGGCCCAGCATGGTGACGTCGCCCGCGCCCATCGTGACGACCACGTCGCCGGGCTGCACGGAGCTCGCCACCCGCTCGGCCACCGCGGAGAAATCCGGCACGTAGGTGACCGGCGCCGCGACGTGTTCGACGATGCTCGCGCCGCTCACCCCCGCGATGGGCTGCTCACGGGCGGCGTAGACGTCGAGGACGAAGACCGCGTCGGCCGCGCTCAGCGCCGCGCCGAACTCCCCCGCGAACGTCTCGGTGCGGGAGTACAGATGCGGCTGGAACACCACCACCGCCCGCCCGGTGCCGGCCTGCTCGGTGACCGCGCGCAACGCCGCCAGTGTCGCCGCGACCTCGGTCGGGTGGTGGGCGTAGTCGTCGAAGACCCGGACCCCGCCCGCGGTCCCGACCAGTTCGAAGCGGCGGCGCACACCCTCGAAGCCGGCCAGCCCGTCGAGCACCGTCTCGGCGTTCGCCCCGACCTGCAGGGCGGCCAGCAGCGCGCCCAGCGCGTTGAGCGCCATGTGCCGGCCCGGCACCGACAGCCGCATCGCCCGCGGGTCGCTCTCCCCCGCCAGCTGGACGTGCGCCACCGCACCGGTCCCCTGCTGCTCCCAGCTGACCAGCGCGCCTGCGAGGTCGTCGCGACCCGGCGAGCCGTAGCGCAACACCCGAACACCAAGGGCCGCAGTGCGTTCCGCGAGCGCCGCCGACCCCGGGTCGTCCACGCACACGATCAGCGCACCACCCGGGCTCAGCCGCTCGACGAACGCGTCGAACACCGCGGTGTACGCGTCGGCGCTGCCGAAGAAGTCGAGGTGGTCGGCCTCGATGTTGGTCACCACGGCGACGTCGGGGGTGTATTCGAGCAGTGAGCCGTCGCTCTCGTCGGCCTCGGCCACGAAGCACTCCCCGCTGCCGTGGTGGGCGTTGGTGCCCGCCTCACCGAGGTCGCCGCCGACGGCGAAGGACGGGTCGAAACCGCCGTGCTGCAACGCGACGATGAGCATCGACGTGGTGGTGGTCTTGCCGTGGGTACCGGTCACCATCAGCGTGGTGTGACCGGCCATCAGCTTGGCCAGCACCACCGGCCGCAGGATGACCGGGATCGCGCGCCGGCGCGCCTCGACCAGTTCCGGGTTGGTCTTGGGGATCGCCGCATGGGTCGTCACCACCGCGGTGGGCCCGCCCGGCAGCAGATCCAGCGACGACGCGTCGTGGCCGATCCGGATGGCCGCCCCGCGTGCCCGCAGCGCCACCACGGCGCGGGACTCCTTGGCGTCGGAGCCCGACACCATCGCCCCGCGGTCGAGCAGGATGCGGGCGATCCCCGACATGCCGGCGCCGCCGATGCCCACCATGTGGACCCGGCGCAGCTCGTCGGGCAGGGGCGGGGTGCTCACCGCACCGTCTTCCGCGCGCCCGCCGTCTCGCGTGCCACGTCCAGCGCGACGTGCGCGACGTGGCGGGCGGCGTCGCGGTGTCCCGAGAGCGCCGCTCCCGCGGTCATGGTCTGCAGCCGGCCGGTGTCGGTGAGCAGCGGGATCAGCGTCTCGGCGATGAATCGCGGTGAGAGGTCGGCATCGTCGACCACCAGACCGCCGCCGGTGTCGACCACGGGTTGGGCGTTGAGCCGCTGCTCCCCGTTGCCGATGGGCAGCGGGACGTACACCGCGGGCAGGCCGACGGCGGTCACCTCGGCCACGGTCATCGCCCCGGCACGGCAGATCGCCAGGTCGGCGGCGGAGTACGCCAGGTCCATCCTGCTCAGATACGGCACGGCGACGTAGGGCGGATCGCCAGGCGCCGGCTCCGGCAACTCGAGGGTGTTCTTCGCCCCGTAGGCGTGCAACACCGAGATACCCGCGGTGGCAAGCTGTTTCGCGGCACCCGACACGGCGTTGTTCAGCGAGCGGGCCCCCTGCGAACCACCGAACACCAGCAGGACGCGGGCGTCGTCGGCGAATCCGAAGTGGGCGCGGGCCTGCGCCCGCAGCGCGCCGCGGTCCAGTTCGGTGATGCTCGACCGCACCGGGGTGCCGACGACCTCGACGGGGCCGAGCCCCGGATCGGCCACCGCCGAGAGCACCCGGCGCGCGAACCGCGCGCCGACCTTGTTGGCGAGGCCGGCACTGGCGTTGGCCTCGTGGACGACGATGGGCACGCGAACGCGCCGGGCCGCCAGGTACGCGGGCAGTGCGACGTAGCCGCCGAACCCGATCACGACGTCGGCGTGCACGGCGTCGAGGATCGCGCGGGTCTCGCGTACCGCCCGGCGGACGCGTAGCGGCAGGCGCAGCAGGTCACCGGAGAGCTTGCGCGGCAGCGGGACGGGGGTGATCAGTTCGAGGTCGTAGCCGCGTTCGGGAACCAGTCGCGTCTCCAGTCCCCGCTCCGTGCCGAGCGCGGTGATCCGGACCCCGGGCTCCAGCGTGGCCAGCGCATCGGCGACGGCCATCGCGGGTTCGACGTGCCCCGCGGTTCCGCCGCCGGCGAGGACGACCGAGATGGTGCCGTTCACCCGTAACGCTGACCTTCCCTGGGCCGAGCTCGTCGACCCTGTTGGCGCTGACCGGTCCGGCCCGATGCCGTCCGCTGACCGCCTACATGATGCCCTGAGCCCCGCACCCGGCGATCATCCGCCGGGGGTTTGCGCCGCGGCGCGCGGGCCGCTTTGGCCGGCTTACCGGGTTTGGCCGGCTTGCCCGCCTTTCCCGGCCGCGATCGCAGCCGGTCCCGGACGGCCTCGAGCGGGGTGGGCACGTACGGCTCGGGCAGCGGCAGCCGCAGCAGCCGGTTGACCCGGTCGTCGCGGCCTGCGCGCAGCGCGGCGACCGCCTCGGGCTCGTGTCGCGCGGCATTGGTGATCAGACCCATCATCAACAGTGTGGTGGCCGTCGAGGTGCCGCCCGCGGAGATGAGCGGCAACTGCAGCCCGGTGACGGGCAGCAGGCCGACGACGTAGCCGACGTTGATGAACACCTGGCCCAGCACCCAGGTCGTCGTGGTCGCGGTGAGCAGGCGCAGGAACGGGTCGGCCGAGCGGCGGGCGATCCGCATCCCGGTGTAGGCGAACAGCCCGAACAGGCCCAGCAGCCCGGCCGCGCCGATGAAGCCCAGCTCCTCGCCGATGATCGCGAAGATGAAGTCGTTGTGGGCGTTGGGCAGGTAGTTCCACTTCGCGGTGCCCTGCCCGAGTCCGTCGCCGAACACCCCGCCGTTGGCCAGCGCGAACTTGGCCTGACGCGCCTGGTACCCGGATCCCTGGGCGTCGGCACTGGGGTCGAGCCACGACTGCACGCGCGCCGACCGGTAACCCTCGGCCATCGCCAGGACGGCCGCCGACACCATCACCGCCAGCAGTGAGCTGAGGAAGACCCGCAGCGGCAGGCCCGCGTACCAGAGCAGGGCCAGCAGGATGATGCCCAGCGAGACGGTCTGACCGAGGTCGGGCTGGGCGACGATCAGCGCGAGCGCGATGACCGCGGCGGGCACCAGCGGCACCAGCATCTCGCGCAGGGTGGCGCGCTCCATACGCCGCGCGGCCAGCAGGTGGGCACCCCAGATCGCGAACGCGATCTTGGCCAGCTCGGAGGGCTGCATGGAGAAACCCGCGACCACGAACCAGCCGCGCGATCCGTTGGCGATCTTGCCGATGCCGGGGATGAGCACGAGCACCAGCAGCACGATGGTGAAGGCGAACCCGGGGAACGCCAACCGGCGCAACACTTTCACCGGCATCCGCAGCGCCAGGTAGAACGCGACCAGGCCGACCGCCGTCCACAACACCTGTTTGGCGAACACCGCCCACGGCGAGCCGTCGGAGTCGTAGGAGTACACGCCCGACGCGGAGAGCACCATGGTCAGCCCGAGCGTGACGAGCAACCCGGCGACGGCGATGATCAGGTGGAACGACGTCATGGGCCGGCCCAGCCACGCCGCGAAACGCGTGCGCGACACCACCGGAGGTTGCGCGGGGGTGGGCGCGGTCGGCGCGTCGGTGCCGTCGGCGTCCCCGGCGTCTTGCGCGCCCTCGGCGCCGGCCGCCCTGCCGCGCAACCGGGTCAGGATCGTCGCCACGGCGGTTACCGGAGTTCGGCGCGCACCGCGGCGGCGAAGGCGTCGCCACGCTCGGAGTAGCCGCTGAACTGGTCGAATGAGGCCCCCGCGGGCGCCAGCAGGACAGCATCGCCGGGACGGGCGAGTCGACGTGCCGCGTCGACCGCCGCACCCATCACGGCATCGGGTAGCGATCGTCCCGCCGTGTCGACCACACGAGTCACACGATTCCCACCTGACTCAGTTGTCCCATGCACCCCAGAATCCTCCCCCGTCACAAGCTCGACGACGGGGACATCCGGCGCGTGTCGCGATAACGCCTCGGCGACCACGGCGCGGTCACGGCCGATCAGCACGGCACCGGCGAGCCGGTCGGCGACCTCGGCGACCAGCGCGTCCACCGACACGCCCTTGAGCAGACCGCCGGCGATCCACACCACCCGCGGGTACGCCGCGATCGACGCCCGGGCGGCGTGCGGGTTGGTGGCCTTGGAGTCGTCGACATAGGTCACCCCGTCGACGACCGCGACGACCTCCGCCCGGTGCCGCCCCACCTCGAACGACGACAGAGCCGCGGCGACCGCCTCGGCGGGCACGTCGACCGCGCGGGCCAGTGCGGCCGCCGCGAGCGCGTTGAGCACCCCGACGGGCCCGGCGATGTGGATGTCGTCGACCCGGGCCAGCGGGAGGTCGGCGGCGAACGCGTTGTCGACGAGCCACCCGTCGCGCACCCCGAGCTCACCGGCGACCGGAGGGCCCAGCCGGAACCCCGCCCGCACCGGCGCGGCGGCCGTCGTCAGCAGCCCCGCGGCCATCGGATCGTCCAGGCCCACCACGGCCACCCGGCCGTCGAGCACCCTGGCCTTGTCGCGGGCGTAGGCCGTCATCGAGCCGTGCCAGTCGAGGTGGTCCTCGGCGACGTTGAGCACCACCCCGGCGTCGGGTCGCAGCGACGGCGCCCAGTGCAGCTGGAAGCTCGACAGCTCGACGGCCAGGATCTCGGCCGGTTCGGCCAGTACGTCGAGGACCGGGTTGCCGATGTTGCCGCACAGCACCGCGCGGCGCCCGGCGGCGCGCAGGATGGCGTACAGCATCGACGTCGTCGTGGTCTTGCCGTTGGTGCCGGTGACCACCAGCCACCGCCGCGGCGTCCCGAACCAGCCCGCCCGGTCGAGCCGCCATGCCAGCTCCACGTCGCCCCAGATCGGCACCCCGGCCGCTGCGGCCGCCGCCAGCACCGGCGTGGTCGGGGCGAACCCCGGGCTCGTCACCACCAGCGCGTAGTCCGCGATGCCGGCGACCGCCTCCGCGGTGGTCACCACCGACGCCGGCGTCACCAGCCGCTGCAGCGCCAGCGGATCGTCGTCGCAGATCGTCAGCCGCGCGCCGGTGGGCTCGAGCGCGGCGCTCACCGAGCGGCCGGTCAGTCCGGCGCCGGTGATCAGGATCCGGGCGCCGGGGGTCAGCGGTTCGACGGCGGTGCGGGCCATCTCAAGCTCCGACGGCGGTGAGCCACTCGCTGTAGAACAGCGCCACCCCGAGCCCGCAGGCGATCGCGGTGAGCAGCCAGAACCGGATGATCACGGTGGTCTCGGCCCAGCCCACGAGTTCGAAGTGGTGGTGGAACGGCGCCATCCGGAACACCCGGCGCCCGGTGGTGCGGAACGCCAGGATCTGCACGACCACCGAGGTGACCTCGGCGACGAACAGCGCGCCGAGCACCACGGCGAGGATCTCGGTGCGGCTGGTCACCGACAGACCCGCGATGATGCCGCCGAGCGCCAGCGAGCCGGTGTCGCCCATGAAGATCTTGGCCGGCGCGGCGTTCCACCACAGGAACCCGATGCAGGCGCCCGCGGCCGCGGCGGCCACCAGCGCCAGGTCCAGCGGGTCGCGCACGTTGTAGCAGCCCAGGCCGGGGCTGGTCGCGCACGCGTTGCGGTACTGCCAGAACGTGATCAGCACGTAGGCCGCGCACACCATCGCCATCGCGCCCGCGGCCAGGCCGTCGAGTCCGTCGGTGAAGTTCACCGCGTTGGACCAGGCGCTGACCAGGACGACGCAGAACAGCACGAAGACCAGCGGCGCCAGCGTGACCGTCGCGATCTCGCGGACGTAGGACAGTTCGGGGCTGCCCGGGGTCAGCCCGTCGGCGTTGCCGAACTGCAGGGCGAGCACCCCGAACAGCAGCGCGGCCGCGAGGATGCCGACGGTCTTGGCGGTCTTGTTCAGCCCCAGGTTGCGGGCGCGCCGGATCTTGATCAGATCGTCGGTGAACCCGACGATGCCCAGCGCGGTCGCCAGCCCGAGGACCAGCAGGCCCGACGCCGAAGGCCCCTCCCCGTCGAACGCCATTCCGACGAGGTGGGTGCCGAGGTAGCTGGCCCAGATGCCGGCGAGGATCGCCACGCCGCCCATCGACGGCGTACCGCGCTTCTTGTGGTGGCTCGGCGGGCCGTCCTCGCGGATCTCGTGACCGAAGCCCTGCCGCGTGAACAGCCGGATCAGCACCGGCGTCAACAGGATCGACACCGCCAGCGCGAGGCCGACGGCGATGAGGATCTGTCTCATCGGGCGGTGGTCCCGTCGCGCTCGGCGTCTCCGGCCAGCGCATCGGCCAGCGATCCGAGACCCGCCGAGTTCGACGCCTTCACCAGCACGACGTCCCCGGGCTGCAGTTCCTCGCTCAACAGGGCCAGCGCAGCGTCGGCGTCAGCGACCCGGGTGGCCTCCGCCCCCCACGATCCCTCCATGACCGCCCCCTGATGCATGGCGCTCGCTGACCTCCCGGTTCCGACGACGATGAGTCGTGACACATCTAAGCGCACCGCCAGCCGGCCGATGTTGTCGTGCTCGGATATCGAGTCGTCGCCGAGTTCGGCCATCTCGCCGAGCACCGCCCAGCTCCGGCGCCGCGCATCGCCCGAGCGGGCCATCCAGGCCAGCGCCTTGAGGCCGGCCCGCATGGAGTCCGGGTTGGCGTTGTAGGCGTCGTTGACGATGGTGACGCCGTCGGGGCGCGTGGTCACCTGCATGCGGTGCCGTGACACCGGGCCCGCACCGCCGAGCGCGGTCGCCACCTGCTCGAGGGTGGCCCCGCACTCCAGCGCGACGGCCGCCGCGCACAGCGCGTTGGACACCTGGTGGTCGCCGTGGACGGCGAGCTCCACCGGCACCTCGCCGCCGGCGGTGTGCAGGGTGAAGCGCGGCCGGGCCAGTTCGTCGAGGGTCACCGCGTCGGCCCAGACGTCCGCGCGGCTGTCGCGCGAGACCCGCACCACCCTGGCGGCGGTCACGTCGGCCATCGCGGCCACGGCGCTGTCGTCGGCGTTGAGGATCACCACGCCGTTGGCCGGAACAGATTGTGGCAGTTCGGATTTGGTGGCGGCGATGGCTTCGCGGGAGCCGAACTCGCCGAGGTGCGCGGTGCCCACGTTGAGCACGACGGCGATCGACGGCGTCGCGATCCGCGCCAGCGCGGCGATGTTGCCCGGGTGCCTGGCCGACATCTCGAGCACGAGGAAGTCCGTCGACCGGTCGGCGCGCAGCACCGTCCACGGGTGGCCCAGTTCGTTGTTGAACGAGCCGGGCGGGGCCACCACCTCACCGAGCGGGGCCAGCACCGCGGCCACCAGATCCTTCGTCGAGGTCTTGCCCGACGATCCGGTGATCCCGACGATGCGCAACCCGCCGTCGACCAGCTCGGCGGCGACCGCGGCGGCCAGTCGTGCCAGCGCCGCCAGCACCGCGGCACCCGCACCGTCGGTATCGAATTCGAGCACCCCGGCGCCCTCGGGCCCCTCGGCGGGCGGGGCGATCACGGCGGGCACCCCCACCGGGCGGGCGGCCAGCACCGCCGCCGCCCCCGCGGCGACCGCGGCGGCGGCGAAGTCGTGGCCGTCGGAGCGGGCGCCCGGCAGCGCGAGGAACAACCCCCCGGCGGTGACGGCGCGCGAGTCGAATTCGACGGTGCCGGTGATCCGCGTGGCGGCCGCCTCCTCGGGCGTGATGTCGGCCAGCCGACCGCCGACGATCTCGGCCACCCGGGCCAGGGTCAGTTCGATCACCCGCGCTTCTCCAACAGTTCGGCCAGTTCGACGCGGTCGTCGAACGGGCGGGTGGTGCCACCTGCGGTCTGGCCGGTCTCGTGGCCCTTGCCGGCGATCAGCACGATGTCGCCGGGCCGCGCCCAGCTCACGGCGTGGCCGATCGCCTCGCGCCGGTCTCCGATCTCGACGATGTCCGCGCTGCCGCCGACTGCGCGAGCGCCGGCCACGATCGCCGACCGGATGGTGGCCGGATCCTCGTCGCGGGGGTTGTCGTCGGTGACGACCACCAGATCGGCCAGTTCGGCGGCGACCCGCCCCATCGGTTCGCGCTTGCCGGCGTCGCGGTTGCCGCCCGCCCCGAACACCACGGCCACCCGTCCGGTGCCGATCCGCTGGTCGCTTCGCTCCTGCCCGCCGGAACCCTGGCCGCGCAGCGTCTCCAGCACCGCACGCAGCGCGCCGGGTTTGTGCGCGTAATCGACGAGCGCGAGGAAGTCCTGTCCGCGGTCCACTGCTTCGAGCCGGCCGGGGACCGTCGCGGTGCGCAGACCGGGCGCGGCCTGTTCGGGCGAGACGTCGACGGCGTCGAGCAGCGCCGCGGCCAGCAGGCAGTTCGCGACGTTGTAGTGGCCGGGCAGGCCGATCCGCAGTCCGTGGTGCACGCCCGCCGGGTCGACGGCGGTGAACTCCTGCGCGCCCGCCTCGACGGCGCGGATGTCCTCGGCGCGCCAATCCGCCGGCCGGCCGGCGGCGCTGACCGTCAGCGCGCGGTGGGCGCGGGTGGCCATCGCCCGGCCCGCGTCGTCGTCGACGCACACCACCGACACCTCGGCGTGCACGCTGGACCGCGGGTCGAACAGCCGCGCCTTGGCCTCGAAGTAGTCCTCCATCGTCGGATGGAAGTCGAGGTGGTCGCGGGACAGGTTGGTGAATCCACCCGCCGCGAAGTGGACGCCGTCGACCCGGCCGAGGGTCAGCGCGTGGCTGGACACCTCCATCACCACGGTGTCGGCGCCCTGTTCGACCATCACGGCGAGCAGCGCCTGCAGGTCCGGGGCCTCCGGGGTGGTCAGCGCGCTGGGCTGGTCGCGGCCGTCGATGCGGATGCCGACGGTGCCGATCAGCCCGGCCACCCGGCCGGCCGCCCGCAGGCCGGCCTCGATGAGGTAGGTGGTGGTGGTCTTCCCCGAGGTGCCGGTCACGCCGACGACGCGCAGCTGCCGCGACGGATGGCCGTAGACGGTCGACGCCACTTCACCGAGCACCGCGCGGGGTTCGGGGTGGACGAGCACCGGGACCGTCGCGTCCGCTCCCAGCATGCCCGCCCCGGCGGCATCGGTGAGCACGGCGACCGCACCTCCCGCGACCGCCTCGCCGACGAATCGGGCGCCGTGCGCGGACGAACCGGGCAGCGCGGCGAACAGGTCGCCGGCCACGGCGTCCTGGCCGCGCAGCGTCACCCCGGTGACCCGGATGTCGGGTACCGGAACTCCGGCGGCGGGAACCGCCTGCACCTGCTCGGCGAGGGCACCGAGCGCGTGTCCGGCGGGATGGCTGGGGCGCAGCTTCATGGCCCTGACACAGTACCCAGCCCCGACCGGCCTGCCTCGTCGGTCAGGTCGCCTGCAGGGTCAGCGGCGTGCCGGGCGGCGAGAGCGGCACGTTCTCCCGCTGCAGCAGCCACGAGGCGATGTTGTGGAACAGCGGGGCGGCCGAGGAACCCGGAGAGCCGTCGGCGGCACGGTGCGGCGCGTCCATCATGATCCCGATCACGTACCGGGGGTCGTCGACGGTGGCCATCCCCGCGAAGGTGATCCAGTAGACGTCGCTGTAGTAGCAGCCGCAGGCCGGGTTGATCTGCTGGGCGGTGCCGGTCTTGCCCGCGATCTGGTAGCCCTCGACCGCGGCGGCGGGCCCGGTGCCCTGCTGCTCCCCCATCGGATCGCGCTGCACGACGGAGCGGAACATGTTGCGCACGGTCTGCGCGGTCTGCGGCGACACCACGCGGACACCCTCGGGCCGCTCCTCCTCGGTGCGGGTGCCGTCGGGTGCGATGGTGGCCTTGAGGACACGCGGCGGGACGCGCACGCCGTCGTTGGCGATCGCCTGGTACATCCCGGCCATCTGGAGCAGCGTCATCGAAAGACCTTGTCCGATGGGCAGGTTGGAGAACGAGCTGCCCGACCACTGGTGGATCGGCGGCACCAGACCCGCGCTCTCACCGGGTAGCCCCACACCGGTGCGCTGGCCGAGACCGAACTTCTTGAGCATCTCGGCGAACCGTTCCTGCCCCACGCGCTCGGCGAGCATCAGGGTGCCGACGTTCGACGACTTCCCGAACACGCCGGTGGTGGTGTACGGCATGGTGCCGTGGTTCCACGCGTCGCTGACGGTGACGCCGCCCATGTGGATGGAGCCCGGCACCTGCAGCACCTCGTCGGGGTTGGTCAGCCCGTACTCGATGGCCGCGGCGGCGGTGATGATCTTGTTGACCGACCCCGGCTCGAACGGCGAGGACACCGGCAGGTTGCCGATCTGGCGGTTCTCCTGACGACCGATGTCCTGGCTGGGGTCGAAGGTGCTGTCGTTCGACATCGCCAGCACCTCAGCGGTTTTCGCGTCGAGCACGACGGCCGAGACGTTCTTGGCGCCCGAGGCGTCCTTGGCCATCTGCACCTGCTGCTGGACATAGAACTGGATGTCGTCGTCGATGGTCAGCTGGACCGTCGAACCGTCGACCGCGTCGTGGCGGTTGCGGTAGCTGCCGGGGATGACCACGCCGTCGGAGCCACGGTCGTAGGTGACCGAGCCGTCGGTGCCGGCCAGCACCGCGTCGAGTGAATCCTCCAGACCCAGCAGGCCGTGGCCGTCCCAGTCGATGCCGCCGACGATGTTGGCCGCCAGCGAGCCGCCCGGATACTGCCGGATGTCCTGGCGCTCGGAGCCCACCTCGGGGAACTTCTCGGTGATGGCATCCGAGATCACCGGATCGACCGCACGCGCGAGGTAGACGAAGGTCTCGTTGCTGTTGAGCTTGCGCAGCACGGTTTTCGCGTCGGGCTTGTTGTTCAGCCGTGCCGCGACCTCGTCGGCGATCTCGGCGAGCCGGCGTTTCGGCTCAGGGGCCTCCTCCGACTTCGCGCGCGCCTCCTCGAGTTGCTTGCGCACCCTGACCGGCTGGAAGGTCAACGCCCGCGCCTCGATGGTGAACGCCAGCTTGTCCTGGTTGCGGTCGACGATGCTGCCCCGCACCGCCTTCTGCACGTCGGTGACCTTGAGCTGGCTCGCCGCCTCGGCACGTAACCCCTCCGCGCGAGGCACCTGCAGGTTGAACAGCTGGGTGCCCGCGACGAGCAGCAGGACGAAGATGACCGCGTTGCCTGCGCGGTGCCGGAAGACGAATGACGAACTGCTGAGCCCGGAGTCGCTCGTCACCGCCTTGCGGGTCCGGCGCGCCTTGGCCGAGCGGCCCTGCGGGGACGCCTTGGGCGCGCGGGTGCGCCGGGGCGCGCCGGGCTGCCGGTCGCGGCGGGGGCTCATGCCGGCGGTCCGGGTTGCACGGGCGCCTGCGGTGCGGCGAGGTGGTCGAGGCCCAGCGGTACCGGCGCCGGCGCCGGGGCGATCAGCGCCGGGTCGACCGGTGCGGGCGCCGGGGCGGACGGCACCACGGCCGGGTCGGCCGGGGCGATCGGTGCGGGCGCCGCGTCGAGAGGTGCGGCCGCGGGTGCCGGTACCGGGGCGACCGGTGCCGGTGCCGCGTCGAGAGGTGCGGCGGCGGGCCCCGGGACCGGCGGCTGGGCGCCGGGTGCGAGGTGCGGCACGTCACCGGCGGCGGCGGTCGGGGCCTGCGGCCTGGTGGTCACCCGCACGGGCACCTCGCGCGGGTCGACGGCTCGCGGGTCGATCGCACGGGGCGCGGCCTGGGCGGGCGGTCGCGGCGGCGCGGGTGTCGCGTCGGGGATCGGGGTGTTCAGCGGCGGCGGCGGGACACCTTCGGCCGGTTTGGGGGTGCCGACCACCACCCAGTTGCCCGCCGGATCCTGTACCAGGTGGGCGGTGTCGCGGGACGGGATCATGCCGAGGTTGCGGGCGGCTTCGGCCAGGGCGGGCGCCGCCTGTGCCTCGAGGACGTCGCGCTCGAGGGCCTCTTTCTGTTGTGCCAGTGCCTGATTGGTCTCGCGGGCCTCGCCGAGCTGGTAGGACCGTTCGGCCGCGCCGGTCGACAGCCACAGCGTGATGCCGAGACCGAGGCCGAGTGAGCCGATGACCAGCACCACGAACGGCACCCGGGCGATCAGGGCCTTCGGGTTCAGTTCGACCGACGACAGTCTGAGCAGTAACCGCTCCCGCAGCGGCGGGCGGACGACCTTGGGCGCCTTGGCCTTCCGGGCCTTGGCGCGGGCCTTGGCCTGGCTGGCGTTCTTCGGCCGTGCCGGCAGCTCCGCGGGCCGCGCGATCGGCGCGGTCTGCGGTGCCGATCGCGAGTCGCGGGTCGGTCTGCCGGTCCGGGTTCTCGCCGAGCGCGGGGACGCCTCGACTCCCCTGCGCGCCGCCTTGCGGACCGGCTGGCGCGGTGCCCGCCGTCGCTCGTCACCGCGCACCGGTGCAGATCGCTTGGCCTTCATGGCGCGTCCCTTCTGGCCGTGTCCAGCCTGCCGGCAACCTTCTCCAGTGCGCGCAACCGAACGGGTGCGCTACGCGGATTGCGTTCGATCTCCTCCGGGGTGGCCCGTTCGGCGCCACGGGTGAGTGCGACGAATTCGGGCTCATGGCCCGGTAATTCGACGGGCAGGCCAGGCGGGGTGCGCGATGCGGTGGCCGCGGCGAACTCCGTCTTGACGATGCGGTCTTCGAGCGACTGGTAGGCCATCACGACGATCCGGCCGCCGGTGTCGAGTGCGGCCAGCGCGGCCGGCACCGCGGCGCGCAGGGAGTCCAGCTCGCTGTTGACCGCGATCCGCAGGGCCTGGAAGGTGCGCTTGCCCGGATGCCCGCCGGTGCGCCGGGCCGGAGCGGGGATCGCGTCGTAGAGCAGCTCGACGAGTTCGCCGGTGGTGTTCAGGGGCCGGCGCCGCACGATCTGCTTGGCGATGCGCCCCGCGAAGCGTTCCTCGCCGTACTCGCGCAGGATCCGGGCGATCTCTTTCTCCGGGAAGGTGTTGACCACCTCGGCCGCGGTCAGCGGCGCATCGGTGTCCATCCGCATGTCCAGCGGGGCGTCGGTGCTGTAGGAGAAGCCGCGTTCGGTGCGGTCGAGTTGCATCGAGGACACACCGAGGTCGAACAGGAATCCGCTGACGTCCTCGGCCCACGCGCCGGAGCGGGCCAGCGCGTCGTCGATGCCGTCATAGCGCGTGCGGACCAGCAGTACGCGATCCCCGAACGGGGCCAGGCGGTCGCCCGCGATCTGCAGGGCCTGCGGATCGCGGTCCAGGCCGATGAGACGCAGTCCGGGCAGGGCGGTCAGGAACGCGTGGGCATGTCCGCCCGCGCCCAGGGTGGCGTCCACGAGAACCGCGCCGCTGCCGTCGGAAGCGCGGCGCGTCAGCGCGGGGGTCAGCAGCTCGACGCAACGATCCAGCAGGACCGGAATGTGCTCCATCGCCACCCCCGGGCTGTGTGCCCCTGCAGCGAGGTCCCTGTCCGAGTTGGCGGACCTGGCGTCGGGGAAGTACGCCAGGGCCGGTTCGGACAGAGGCCACGCTGCACGGGCCGATTCAGATGATGTCGCGCAGAGTTTCATCAGTCGCCGCGGAGAAGTTTTCTTCGTGGGCCTGCTGGTACTCCTGCCACGCCGCCGCGTCCCAGATCTCGAGGTAGTCGACCGAGCCGATCACCACGCATTCCTTCGACAGGTTCGCGTAGCGGCGGTGATCGGCCGACAGCGTGATCCGGCCCTGGGCGTCGGGGTGTTGTTCGTCGGTCGCGGCCGCCAGGTTCCGCAGGAAGGCGCGCGCTTCGGGATTGCTGCGCGACGCCTGCGAGGCCCGGCGGGCCAGTTTCTCGAATTCCGCACGCGGATAGACGGCGAGGCTGTGGTCCTGGCTCTTGGTGACCATCAACCCTCCTGCCAGTGCGTCGCGGAACTTGGCGGGCAGTGTGAGCCGCCCTTTGTCGTCGAGCTTCGGCGTGTAGGTGCCCAGAAACATCCTGGCCACCTCCCGCGCCACCCGGAGCTCCGGTTGCTCCGCTGCACGCCACTTTACCCCACAATCCCCCACTTTGCGCCATTGCTCGGCGCCGGATTGCCACGACGCCCCACTACGGGCCCGAAACGCTCGGACATTGCGCCATGTCGGCGACTGCCCACGCGCGGTCGAGCCGGGATAACCGCAGCTCACGGCATCACCGATGCCGGTGGGGCGTTGTGGGGGAACCCGCCCTGAGGGTGGGCACGAAAAAAGGGGCAGCCCCGGACGGGGCTACCCCTTCAGCGTGTCAGCAGGCTATTCGTCGAAGCGCCGGCGGAACCGGTCCTCCATCCGACTGGTGAAGGAACCGCCCGATCCCTTCCCCCGCTTCTGCCGCGGCCCACCGGGCTGCGGCGCCGAGCGGTCGCGGCCGCCCGCCACCCGGGGGCCGGTGATCGCGTAGACGACGCCGCCGAACATCACGATGAAACCGATCACCGAGAGGATCGGGAAGCTTCCGATCATGGTGGCCTTGAACGCGACACCGGAGACCAGCATCGCCAGCCCGACCACGAACAGGGCCGCGCCCTGCAGCCGGCGGCGGGCCGACGGCGCTCGCAGAGTCCCACCGCGCACACTCGACGCGAATTTGGGATCCTCGGCATAGAGCGCGCTCTCGATCTGATCGAGCATGCGCTGCTCATGATCGGAGAGTGGCATTCGTCCCTCCTCGCCGCCTGCGGCCATTCGTTCAAACTCGTGCGTGCCCGCGTTCACGGACCTCTAACAGTCATGATACGAGGTCGATCTGAGCCGTACCACCTACTTCGCCCCACGATTGTATGACCTCCGCCGCCCCCGGAAGGACACTGGCCGTCCGCGGAGATAATGGGACCGACGACTCCTGCGAACACACCGCGCGACGGACCGAAGGGCAACGACATTGGCGCCTCATCTCATCGATCTGTCGCCGACCGACATGGAGCGCCGACTCGGCGAAGCGCTCGGCATCTATGTCGACGCCATGCGCTACCCCCGCGGCACCGAGGAACAGCGCGCGTCGATGTGGATCGAACACACCCGGCGCCACGGCTGGAAGGCTGTCGCGGCGGTCGACACGCCGGCCGACGCGGCCGACACGCCGGACGATCTGATCGGCGCGCCGCTGCTCGGGGTCGCCTACGGGTACTGCGGGGCGCCCGACCAGTGGTGGCAGCAGCAGGTGGTGGCGGGCCTCAAGCGGATCGGCGCCGCACAGGACCGCATCGACGAGCTCATGACCAGCTACTTCGAATTGACCGAACTGCACATCTCACCCCACGCCCAGGGCCACGGCCTCGGTGAGGCGCTCGCCCGCCGGCTGCTGACCGGCCGCGAGGAGAGACATGTCCTGCTCTCCACACCGGAGATCAACGGGGAGGCCAACCGGGCCTGGCGGCTCTACCGCCGCCTCGGGTTCTCCGACGTCATCCGCGGCTACCACTTCGCCGGTGATCCGCGGGCGTTCGCCATCCTGGGCCGCGCACTGCCGCTGTAGACCGGCATCTGGCACGATGACCCCGTGCATGCCCGCCGACAACGCACCCGCCTCGTGGCCTGGGTGTTGCTGCTGATGATGCTGCCCATGGTGGTCGGGTGTGTGCGGGTACGTGCGTCGATCACGGTGTCCCCCGACGACCGGGTGTCCGGACAGATCGTCGCCGCGTCCAAACCGCGCGGACCGGACGACAAGGGTCCGCAGCTGCTCAACAACCTGCCCTTCGCCACCAAGGTGGCGGTCTCGGACTACAACCGCGACGACTACGTCGGCTCGCAGGCGGTGTTCTCCGACCTGACCTTCGCCGAACTGCCGCAGCTGGCCAACATGAACCGCGATGCCGCGGGCGTCGACATCTCACTGCGCCGTGCCGGCGATCTGGTGATCCTCGAAGGACGCGTCGACCTGACCTCGGTGAGCGACCCCGAGGCCGACGTCTCGATGTCGGTGGCGTTCCCCGGCGAGGTGACCACCACCAACGGGGACCAGGTCAGCGCCGAAGTCGTCGAGTGGAAGCTGAACCCCGGCGTGGTGTCGACGCTGAGCGCGCAGGCGCGCTACACCGACCCCAGCGCGCGTTCGTTCACCACCGCGGCCATCTGGCTGACGGTGGCCACGCTGGTGGTGGCCGGCATCATCGGCGGGCTGGCGTGGCGCAGCCGGGATCGTTCGCCCACCCTCGCCGACCCGTACACGACCGACACCTGAGCGCACGCACGACCGAGAGAAAGGGGCGCCCGCTGAGCGTGGATGCCGCGGCTCCGACAGCCGCCGAGTTGGCCGAAGCCGTCACCGAGCAGCTGCGGGACTACCTGTCCGCCCGCCGCCGCGATGCCGCCTACATCGGCAACGACTATGCGGAGCTGACCGCCGCGCTCGAGGAGTTCGTGCTGCGGGGCGGCAAACGCCTGCGTCCGGCCTTCGCCTACTGGGGTTGGCGCGCGGTCGCCGACCGGCCCGCCGACAGCGGCGTCCTGCTCCTGTTCGCCGCCCTGGAACTGTTGCACGCCTGCGCCCTGGTCCACGACGACGTCATCGACGCCTCGGCCACCCGCCGCGGCCTGCCCACCGTGCACCGACTGTTCGCCGACCGGCACGCCCAGCAGCACTGGCACGGTTCCTCCGAGCAGTTCGGGCTGTCGGCGGCGATCCTGCTCGGTGACCTGTCACTGGTGTGGGCCGACGACATCGTGGCGTCGGTCGACGTGCCGCGCGACGCGCAGCGCCGGGTGCAGCGGGTGTGGGCCGACATCCGCACCGAGGTGCTCGGCGGCCAGTTCCTCGACATCTTCGCGGAGGCCAGCGGTGCGGTGTCGGTCGCGTCGGCGATGAAGGTCAACACCTACAAGACCGCCTCGTACACGGTGTCGAGGCCGCTGCAGCTGGGCGCGGCCGCGGCCGCCGACCGGCCCGACGTGCAGGAGATCTTCCACCAGCTGGGCACCGACATCGGGGTGGCGTTCCAGCTGCGCGACGACGTTCTCGGCGTCTTCGGCGACCCGGCCGTCACCGGTAAACCGTCCGGGGACGACCTGCGGTCGGGCAAGCGCACCGTGCTGCTGGCCGAGGCCGTCGAACTCGCCGACGAGAAGGACCCTTCGGCGGCCGAGCTGCTGCGGTCCTCGATCGGCACCGATCTGAGCGAATCGCAGGTGCGGGAGATGTGCTCGGTCATCGAGTCGGTCGGCGCACTGGCTGCGGTCGAGGAGCGCATCGCACTGCTGACCCGTCGCTCCCTGGAGTTGCTCGCCGCCGCGCCGATCGACCCGCAGGCCAAGACCGGGTTGACCGAACTCGCCAGATTGGCCGCCAACCGGTCCGCGTAGTCCGACGCCACCACAGACGATGGTCACACCCACCCCGACTGAGGCCCCGAAATCCAGTGCAGCTCAGCACGTTTCACGCCTGATCGCGTTCGCCTCGTCGGCGTCGGCGAAACCGGCGCTGCTGGGCTGCCTGGGTGCGGTGCTGATCACCGCGGGCGGACTAGGCGCAGGCAGTACCCGGGTCCACGATCCCCTTCTCGAATCGCTTCACCTGTCGTGGCTGCGGTTCGGCCACGGCCTCGTGCTGTCCTCGGTGCTGCTGTGGGCCGGGGTGGCGACCATGCTGCTGGCCTGGCTGTGGCTGGGCCGCCGGGTGGTCGACCGCACCGCCGACGAATACACCATGGTCGCCACCACCGGGTTCTGGCTGGCGCCGCTGCTGCTGAGCGTCCCGGTGTTCAGCCGCGACACCTACTCCTATCTGGCGCAGGGCGCACTGCTGCGCGACGGCTTCGACCCGTACGTCGTCGGCCCGATCGCCAACCCCAACCCCCTGCTGGACGACGTCAGCCCGATCTGGACGACCACCACCGCGCCGTACGGCCCGGCGTTCATCATGGTCGCGAAGTTCGTCACGATGATGGTCGGCGAGGACGTCGTGGCCGGCACGATGCTGCTGCGGCTGTGCATGCTGCCCGGACTGATCCTGCTCATCTGGGCGGCGCCGCGGGTGGCGCGCCACGTCGGCGCCAGCGGCGCGGCCGCGCTGTGGATCTGCGTGCTCAACCCGCTGGTGATCATCCACCTCATGGGCGGGGTGCACAACGAGATGCTGATGGTCGGGCTGATGATGGCCGGCCTGGCGCTTCTGTTGAACCGGCATCCCGTGGCCGGCGTGGCGGTGATCGTGGTCGCGGTCGCGGTGAAGGCGACCGCCGGGCTGGCGCTGCCGTTCACGGTGTGGATCTGGATGCGCCAGCTGCGCGACCGGCGCGGCTACCGTCCCGTCCCCGCCTTCGCCGCGGCCACCGCCGCCGCGGTCCTGATCTTCGTGGCGGTGTTCGCGGTGCTGTCCTTGGCCGCCGGCGTCGGGCTGGGCTGGCTGACCGCGCTGGCGGCCGGCAACGTCAAGATCATCAACTGGCTGACCCTGCCGACGGCGGCGGCGAACCTGACCAACGCGATCGGCGGGCTGTTCCTGCCGGTGAACTTCTACGCCGTCATCGACGTCACCCGCATCGTCGGGCTCACGATCATCGCGGTCTCGCTGCCTCTGCTGTGGTGGCGGTTCCGGCACGACGACCGGGAGGCGCTGATCGGCATCGCCTCGGTGATGCTGGTGGTCGTCCTGTTCGTGCCCGCCGCACTGCCGTGGTACTACACGTGGCCGCTGGCGGTGGTGTCCGCGCTGGCCACCTCACGGCGGTCGATCGCGCTGATCGCCGGGTTCTCCACCTTTATCATGGTGATCTTCAAACCCGACGGCGCGCACGGCATGTACTCATGGGCGCACGTGCTGATCGCCGCGGGATGCGCTGTGCTGGCGTGGTATTCACTGGCGAAAGTCGACCGCGGAGCGGTCAGTAAGCCACGACCGCGGAGCGGTCAGTAAGCCACGACCGCGGGGCGGTCAGTAGGCCATAGCCTGCGCGCGGCGGAGCACCTCACGGGCCTGGTGCGAGCGCAGCGCGTCGACCGGCCGGGCGTTGGTCTGCCGTTCGGTGGACCCGTCGCGGCTGATGGTCAGCGACGGATCCGGGGTGAACAGCCACCGCACGATCTCGTTGTCGCGGTAGCCCCCGTCGCGCAACACCACCAGCAGACCCGGCAGCGGTTTGACCACGTGACCGCGGTCGTCGAAGAAGGCCTTGGGCACCACGAACTTGCCGTCGCGCCGGACGGCCATCAGCTGGCCCTGACGCAACAGGTGGTGCACCCGCGTGACGGCCATACCGAGCATGTCGGCGACCGTCGGCAGGTCGTAGACGGGTTCGTCGGGATCGAGGACGTCGTCGGCGGCCGGAATACTGCTCACCGCACCGAGTCTAAGGCCACCGGCGCGCCTCGTAACATGTGTTCGGTGGAGGCCTACCCGCAGTCGGACCCGCTCGTCGGCGCCGTACTCGACGGCCGCTACCGCGTCGACGCGCCGATCGCCACCGGCGGGATGTCCACGGTGTACCGGGGCCTCGACGTGCGGTTGGACCGTCCGGTCGCGCTGAAGGTCATGGATCCGCGTTACTCGGGCGACGAACAGTTCCTCACCCGATTCCAGCGCGAGGCGCGGGCGGTGGCACGCTTGAAGGACTCCGGGCTGGTCGCCGTCTACGACCAGGGCATCGACGGCCAATACCCGTTCCTGGTCATGGAACTCGTCGAAGGCGGCACACTGCGCGAACTGTTGCGCGAACGCGGCCCGATGCCGCCGCACGCCGCGGCCGCCGTGCTGGCGCCGGTGCTGTCGGGACTCGCGGTGGCCCACCGGGCCGGACTGGTGCACCGCGACGTCAAACCGGAGAACGTGCTGATCTCCGACGACGGCGAGGTCAAGATCGCCGATTTCGGGTTGGTCCGGGCCGTCGCCGAGGCCAAGATCACCTCGACGAGCGTGATTCTCGGCACCGCGGCGTACCTGTCCCCCGAACAGGTCGGCACCGGTGACGCCGGCCCGCGCAGCGACGTGTACTCCGTCGGCGTCATGGCCTTCGAACTCCTCACCGGCGTCACCCCGTTCGCCGGGGACACGCCGCTGACCGTGGCCTACCAGCGCATGGACAATGACGTCCCGCCGCCGGGGTCGGTGATCTCCGGTGTGCCAGCGCAATTCGACGAGCTCGTGCTGCGCGCCACCGCGCGCGACCCGGCCGGCCGCTACGCCGACGCGCTGGAGATGGGCGCCGACCTCGAAGAGATCGCCGAGGAACTGCGGTTGCCGACGTTCCGGGTGCCCGCACCGCGCAACTCCGCGCAGCACGCCTCGGCCGTGCTGTATCACAGCCGACTGCCCGACCAGCAGGCCACCACCGACACCACCGTCCGCCCGCCGGCACCTGCCCCGCCCCGCCAGCACACGCGGGTGTTCACCCGGGATTCGGGTGAGATCGCTTATCCCGCATCGCAATTCGCCGGGGTGGACATCGACGAGTTCTACTGGGCCCGCCAGCGCGCCAAACGGGCGCTGCTGTTCTGGGTGATCGCCGTCGTCACGCTGGCCGGACTGCTGGCCGCCGCAGCGTGGACGCTCGGGAGCAACCTGCAGAACCTGCTGTGACCTACCTGCTGTGAGTCAGTCGCGCAGCATCTCCGCGACCAGGAACGCCAGCTCGAGACTCTGCTGGGTGTTCATCCGCGGATCGCAGGCGGTCTCGTAACGGCCGGCGAGGTCGGTGTCCGAGATGTCCTGCGCGCCGCCGAGGCATTCGGTGACGTTCTCGCCGGTGATCTCGACGTGGATGCCGCCCGGATGGGTTCCCAGCGCGCGGTGCACCTCGAAGAAGCCCTGCACCTCGTCGACGATGCGGTCGAAGTGGCGGGTCTTGTAACCGGTCGAGGACTCGTGGGTGTTGCCGTGCATCGGATCGCACTGCCAGATCACTTGGTGGCCGCTGGCCTGCACCTTCTCGATGATCGGCGGCAGCAGGTCACGCACCTTGCTGTTGCCCATCCGGGTGACCAGGGTCAGCCGGCCCGGCTGGTTGTGCGGATCGAGCCGCTCGACGTACTCGACGGCCAGCTCCGGGCTGGTGGTCGGGCCGAGCTTGACCCCGATCGGGTTCGCGATCGTCTCGACGAACGCGATGTGCGCGCCGTCGAGCTGGCGGGTGCGCTCACCGATCCAGACGTAGTGCGCCGACAGGTCGTAGAGCCGCGGCTCCGGCGCATGGACGGGGTACTCGGTGGACAGCCGCAGCATCGCCCGCTCGTAGTCGAGCACCAGCGCTTCGTGGCTGGCGAAGATCTCGGCGGTCTGCAGGTTGCGGTCGTCCACCCCGCAGGCGCTCATGAAGGTCAGCGCCCGGTCGATCTCCCCGGCGAGCGCCTCGTAGCGGGCGCCGGCAGGCGAGGTGCGGACGAATTCACGGTTCCAGTCGTGCACGCCCTGCAGCGCAGCCATCCCCGACGAGGTCAGCGCGCGGACCAGGTTCATCGCGGCGCTGGCGTTGGCGTAGGCGCGTACCAGCCGCGACGGGTCGTGCTGGCGGGCCGCCGCATCCGGGGCGAATCCGTTGATCATGTCGCCGCGGTAGGACTTCAGCCCGAGCGCGTCGATGTCGGACGACCGGGGTTTGGCGTACTGCCCGGCGATGCGGGCCACCTTGACCACCGGCATGCTGGCGCCGTAGGTGAGCACGACGGCCATCTGCAGCAGCGTGCGGATATTGGCGCGGATGTGCGGTTCGGTGTTGTCGACGAACGTCTCGGCGCAGTCGCCGCCCTGCAGCAGAAACGCTTTGCCGCGGGCGACGTCGGCGAGCTGGGCCTTGAGCTTCTCGATCTCCGAAGGCACCGTGACCGGCGGAACGCTCTCGAGCACCGTGCGCATCGCCTTGGCGGCGTCGGCGTCCCAGCTGGGCTGCTGCACCGCCGGTTTGGCCAGCGCGGAGTCCAGGCGCTGGCGCAGCTCATCCGGCAGGGGCGGCAGGTCGGGGAGCTGGTCGATGGGGATGTCGACGGTCCAGTTCACCCACTCATGGTAACCGTGTCCGCGCACCCGCTTTCACCAGCGGTTCTGCTCACCCAGGCCGGTCATCGTGCGGAACCGCAGCAGGTTGTGCCGGGCGTCGACGAGCGCGTCGTGGGCATCGCGGGGCCGCGGCGGCATCCGGGGCGAGCCACGGTCTTCCCAGAACTGGCGCAGTTCGCGGGTGAACCGGGGTATCGCAGGCGGCAGCGCGGTCATCGGCCCCCACAGCTGGCAGAGCACCACGTGGTCGTAGGCGCCGACCCAGGCCCACAATTCGATCGGCTCGTCGCCGTCGATGCCGAAGAAGTCCTCGAGTTCGGAGCGGATCTCCCGACGCGAGCGCCACGACTTCGACGCCGGCGACGGCAGCTTCGGCAGCACGTGTTTGCGCACCCAGGTGCCGGCCCGCTCCGGGTCGAACTCGGTGGACACCGCGTAGTACTCGCGGCCGTCCTCGGCGGCCACCCCGATCGAGATCAACTCGATCGTGCGGCCGTTGTCGATGAACTCGGTGTCGTAGAAGAACCGCACTAGACGGCGGCCTTCTCGACGGCGGGAACCTTCTGCGGCGGCGCCGGGGCGGCGTGGATCTCACGGTCCAACTGTTCGTCGACCTTTGCATCGTCGGGGAACTTGGGCATCCCGGCGATGGCGTCCTGCAACCACAGTTTCGCCTGCACCACCGGTCTGCGCAGCCAGCGCTCCCGTTCGAGCGCCCTGTGCATCTTGCGCGGCCGGTTCGTATAACGCCAACGCGCCCACGGCGCGTGCGGGCGCGACAGCCGCACGGCGCCGACGACCAGCAGCGGCGTGATGAACATGCCGACCAGGCCGGTCCACACCTTGCCCTTGAACAGCACCACCACCGCCAGCATCAGCGTCGCGACGGCCAGCGCGATCACACTCGCCCGCGCCGCCACACTGTGGTCGTCACGCCAGATCCCGATGTCGAAGAACGACAGCGGGTTGAACCCGAGGATCAGCAAGCCGGCCACCGCCACCGCCGCGAACACCGCGTCCACCGAGGTGCGGCCGTCCTCGGACCAGTACACGTCCGACAGATGCAGGATCAAGGCGAACTCGTCGAGCACCAGCGCGGCGCCGATCCCGAAAAGGATTGCCGCCGCCGTGAACTCGGGTACTCCCCCGTTGACGGCGAGGGTGACCATGGTGAGCCCCGACACCATCACCAGGATCACCCCGATCACGACGTGGTGGATGTGCATACCGCCCGCGCCGGCTATGTTGCGCGGCTGCCACCATCTGCGGGGGGCATCGCTGTCGGCGTGACTTCGGATGTAGCGCACGATCGTGCGGGTCACGAAGAAGGTGAGGATGAAGGCGACCAGGCAGCACAGCAGCGGTAGGCGATCGAGGGTGAGGAAGTCCAGCTGCAGGGTCAGACGCACGCTGAAAACTTACGCCGACCTGCGCGTGGCGCGACCGGGATACCGGCCGACTCGCCGGAGGCCACCGATACTCTGGTCGGCGACATGAGTACTCGGCGGACGCCTGCTTGGGCGCCAACCCTCGCGTGGCGGACGTTCTGCCTCATCACCCTCGGCGGGCTCGGGTGGGCCGGTTGGCGGATGCTCGGGCATGCGCCGTACCGGATCGACATCGACGTCTACCGCATGGGCGGGCGGGCCTGGCTGGACGGCGACCCGCTCTACGCCGACGGCGCGATGTTCGCCACCCAGGGCGGGCTCGACCTGCCGTTCACCTATCCCCCGCTGGCGGCGATCGTGTTCTCGCCGTTCGCGGTGATGTCGCTGCCCGCGGCCAGCGTGGTGATCACCGCGATCACGATGCTGTTGCTGATCGTCGCGGTGCTGATCGTGCTGACCCGGCTCGACGTCTGGGCGGTCAGCAGGGTGACGACGCAGCCGGCGTGGTTGCGGCGCACCTGGCTGGCCGCGGCCGTCGTGGCGGTCGCGGTGGTGCACTTCGAGCCGATCGAGGCGAACTTCGATTTCGGCCAGATTAACGTGGTGCTGATGACGCTGGTCATCGCCGACTGCGTGCCGCGACGCACCCCGTGGCCGCGGGGTCTGCTGGTGGGGCTGGCGATCGCGCTGAAGCTCACCCCCGCGGTGTTCCTGCTCTACTTCCTGCTGCGCCGCGACTTCCGCGCGCTGCTGGTGAGCGCCGCCTCGGTGATCGGGCTGACGCTGCTGGGCTTCGCGCTGGCCTGGCGCGATTCGTGGGAGTACTGGACGGAGACGGTGCGCAACACCGACCGGATCGGCACCGCCACCCTGAACACCAATCAGAACATCGCCGGTGCGCTGGCCCGGCTGGGCCTGGGCGAAGACCTCCGGTTCGTGGTGTGGGTGCTGGCGTGCTTCGCGGTGCTGGGGCTGACGGTGTGGGCGGCGCGCCGGGCGCTGCGGGCCGACGAACCGGTGCTGGCGCTGATCTGCGTGGCGATGTTCGGCCTGGTGGTCTCACCGGTGTCGTGGTCGCACCACTGGGTGTGGTCACTGCCGGCGGTACTGGTGACCGCGGTCGTGGCCTACCGCACCCGGCACCGGGCGCTGGCCGTGGTCGCCGCGGCGGGCTTCGCGCTGATGGTGTGGTCGCCGATCACGCTGCTGCCCGAACACCGCGAGACCACGGCGTCGCTGTGGCGGCAGTTGGCCGGCGGCTCCTACGTGTGGTGGGCGCTGCTGGTCATCGTGGCCGCGGGCACGCTGTCCGCACGGTCCACCCACCGCCCCGAACCGGCGACGGCGGCTCAGCCCGCGGCGGCCTCCGGCAGCCGCGCGGCCGGCTGAGCCACCGCGGTGCCCTCTTTGACGTCGGCGGCGTAGAGGTCGACGTACTCCTGGCCCGAGAGCCGCATCAGCTCGTACATGACCTCGTCGATGACGGCGCGCTCGATGAAGCGGTTGCCGGCGAGCCCTTCGAAGCGGGTGAAATCCATCGGCTTGCCGAACTTCACCTCGACCTTGCCGAACCGCCACATCTTGCTGCCGGGCGGGTTGACGACGTCGGTGCCGATCATCGCGACGGGGATGACGGGCATGCCGGTCTCCAGCGCCAGCCGGGCCAGGCCGGTCTTGCCCTTGTAGAGCCGTCCGTCGGGTGAGCGGGTGCCCTCGGGGTACATGCCGAGCAGCTTGCCCGCGTCGAGGATGCGCTGGGCGGTGTTCAACGCGCTCTGCGCGGAGTCCGCATCCGTGCGGTCGATCGGCACCTGTCCGGCGACGGTGTAGAACCACCGCTGGAACCAGCCCTTGAGACCGGTGCCGGTGAAGTACTCGGCCTTGGCCAGGAACGTGATGCGCCGGCTCACCACCAGCGGCAGGTAGAAGCTGTCCGCCACCGCGAGGTGGTTACTGGCGAGGATCGCCGCTCCGGAGCGGGGAAGGTATTCCAGCCCTTGTACTTTCGGGCGCCCGAGCAGGTACAGCAACGGGCCCATGAAGATGTACTTGAACAGCCAATACCACATGGACCCTCCGCATCGGGCGCACCTACCGGACGGTGCCCTGCGACAACTTTACCCAGGCGCTGTGGAGACGACCACAGCACGGACCTCACTCCTGGACGGTCACCGGAATGTGCTGATAACGGCCGGGGCCCGGCGGCGGCTCGTCGGGCGGCGGCGGGGACGACGGCGGCGGCGGGGGCGGCTGGGGTGGCGGCCCGGCGGCGTCGATGTCGTCGACCAGTGCGCGCAGCACGTTGAGGAGCGCCACGCTGTGCTCGGCGACGATGTCGAGCAGCGGGTGCTTCTCGTCCTGGATGAGTGCGGCCAGCGCACACACCGGGCACCACACCTGCTGACAGCTGCCGGGTTGGTCCGCACTGCTCGCGCGGGCGGCGGCGAACCGGATCACGGGGTCGACACGGGCGAGGATCGCCTGCGCGAGCGCCCTGAGCTCCGGACCGAGGTCGGGATGATCGGTCATGCCGGCCACACCTCCGGATTCGGTCGGAATCGCACCGTCAGCTCGCTTCCCCGCAGTGCCGCGTCGGTGACGATGCACCTGCGCAGCACGGACGCGAGTCGGACCCGGCGCCGCATAGCGCCCGCACCGATGATCAGGTCGTCGTCGACCCGACCCAACGTGAGTTCGGCGGAATCGACCTGCGGCAACTCTAGCCGCAGCCGGTACACCGCATCGAGGCCGGTTCCCGACTCGCGGTCGACGACCGGCCGCACGGGCGCGGGCGGCGCCGCCCCGTCGCGCCTGCGCGCCGCGTCGAGCAGCTCGCCGAGCGCTTTGGGGCCGATGGGCTCCCCCGGGAGGTGCGGCACCAGCACGAGCGCGACGTCCCCGATCGCGGTGTCGAGGTGGTCGAGAACCGTCTTCTGCTCGGTGATGCGTTCGGCGTACCAGTCGAACGCCGGGTGTTCGGGCAGGTTGCGGTACTCGAACGAATCATCTTGCAGCAGAACCTGATTGACGAGCAGCTCGGCGACCCGTACGCCCATCAGCGCCAGCGAGCCGAGGGTGCGGGCCGCTTCGGCGGCCACCACCCGCTCGGCGGTGAGCACCAGGTGGGCGCTCACCCGCGAGGCGTCGGTGAGCAGCACACCCAGCCGCTGGGTGGCCGTGTCCATCCGCTCGACCAGATCCACCATCGCCGCCGAGGCCGCATCGTCGGCCGCCCGGGACAGCCGGCGATGCCGGGGCCAGGCCCGCTCCAGGTAGAGCCCGAGCGTGCCGGGCAGGGTGAGCATGCGCAGCGCGTCGGCGGTCGACGCGCAGTCGACCACCACGTGATCCCACCGGCCGCTGCCCGCGAGCTCGGCGACCTCATGCAGCCCGAGCACCTCCTGAACGCCGGGGAGTGCCGAAAGCTCCTCTGGCGCAACGTCACCGAGATCGGAGTCGGGGAAGCGCGCCGAGATGGGGCCGGCGATCTCGCGCCAGCGTTCGGTCAACAGTGCCAGCGTGTCGAGTGCGAGCGCGTCGAGCGAGCCACCGGCGTCCGGCGTGCCCGCGTCGAGGTCGGCGAGGATCCGGGTCGGCTCCCGCTTGCCGGTCGGGATGACGGTCACGCCCAGCACGTCGCCGGTCGAATGCGCCTGATCGGTCGACACGATCAGCACCCGCCCGCCCGACCGCGCCTCGCGGACGGCGGTCGCCGTCGCGAGCGTGGACTTACCTACCCCGCCCTTGCCGACGAAGAGGCTGATGCGGGCCGCGGCGCCACTGGGGTTCACTCAGCCTCGACCCGTTTCTTCAGATCCTTGAGCGCGGTCTCGGTCAGCCTGCGTTCGGCCTTGCGTTTGAGCAGGCCGATCATCGGGATCATCAGGTCCACAGCGAGTTCGTAGGTGACCTCGGTGCCAGACCCCTTCGGCGCCAACCGGTATGCGCCTTCCAGCGATTTCAGCAAAGAGCTCGACTCGAGCGTCCACGTGACCGAGTTCCGATCGGCGGGCCACTGGTAGGACAGCACCATGGTGTCCTTGAGGACGGCGGCGTCGAGCACCAGGCGCGCCGTCTTCGGGTAACCGTCGGCGTCGGTGTCGAGCACCTCGGTCTCCCGGTACTCCTTGACCCAGTCGGGATACGACCCGATGTCGGCGATGACGTCCATCACCGTCGCAGGATCGGCCTCGATGTAGATCGTCTGCGCCGTCTTGTCCGCCACGTGCCCGTCCTCCTCAAGCCGAAATGTACCCTCACGCCCGCGGCTCAACCCACCCTCAGGCCAGCCGCGACACCCCCACCGGCCGCGATGCCTCCAGGGTCCGCTTGAGCTCGAACGCCATCTTCTTACCCGCCACCCGCCGGTCGTGATTGAGTTTGGCGAGCTTCATCCTGGCCAGCTCCCGGGCCGAGACGCCCGCCGGTTCGGCGTGCAGGAAGTAGTGCAGGATCACCCCGTCCAGCGACGGCTCCAGCCAAACCTCCATGGTCCCGATCAGCGCCCCGGTCACCGTCCAGCGGTGCCCGGCGGGGCCGCGGTCCTCCACGACCGTCAGCCGCAGATCCGGCCACCAGCGCCGCCAGTTCGCCGGTTCGGCGACCGCCCGGCCCACGTCAGCGGGGTCGGCGGCAACGAACGTCTCGTCGGCGATCTGGATGCTGTTCATCGTCCTCCAAGCTTCACACACGACCGTCGGACCCCGCCCGGCGGCCGACTACGCTGAACAGCGTGCCTGAGTTCAGCGTGCCCGCGTCGTTCACCGTAGGAGAACGAGACAGCGTCGTGAGCGCCGTGTTCGACCACGAGCGCAACGACCCCGACCACGTCATCTTCCGGCGTTCGGTCGACGGCGTGTGGACAGACGTCACCTGCGCCGAGGCGGCCGCCCAGATCCGTTCGGTCGCACTGGGTCTGATCGCATCCGGCGTGCAGCCGGGTGACCGCGTCGCACTGTTGTCGGCGACCCGCTACGAGTGGCCGATCATCGACTTCGCGATCCTGGCCGTCGGCGCGCTGACCGTCCCGATCTACGAGACCTCGTCGGCCGAACAGATCCGCTGGGTGCTGTCCGATTCGGGCGCGGTACTGGCGATCGCCGAGAACGACGCCCACGCCGACAAGATCGAGCAGCTGCGCCGTGACCTGCCGGATCTGCGGACTGTCCTGCGCATCGAGGGCCCCGGACCCGGTGCACTCGAGGCCCTGGCCGAGGCCGGGCGCGCGCTGGCCCCCGAAGAGCTCGACAACCGGCTCGCGGGCATCCGCTCCGCCGAACCGGCCACGATGATCTACACCTCGGGCACCACCGGCAGGCCCAAGGGCTGCCAGCTGACCCACGCCAACCTGGTCTACGAGATCCGCGGCGCCAAGAGCTGCTTCCCCACCCAGCTGGACAAGGGTGAGCGGATGCTGGTGTTCCTCCCGCTGGCGCATGTGCTGGCCCGCGCGATCACCATCGCGGCGTTCGCCAACAAGGTGACCCTCGGGTTCACCAGCGACATCAAGAACCTCGTCCCGATGTTCGGGGTGTTCAAGCCCACCCTGGTGGTCTCGGTGCCGCGGGTGTTCGAGAAGGTCTACAACACCGCCGAGCAGAACGCCCGCAACGACGGTAAGGGCCGCATCTTCGACATCGCCGCCGCGACCGCGATCGACTACAGCCGCGCCCTGGACTCCGGCGGCCCCGGACTGCTGCTCCGTGCCAAGCACGCGGTGTTCGACCGGCTCGTCTACGGCAAGCTGCGTGCGGCACTGGGCGGCGACTGCCGTGCCGCGATTTCGGGCGGGGCTCCGCTCGGCGCCCGCCTCGGCCACTTCTACCGTGGCGTCGGCCTGACCATCTACGAGGGCTACGGGCTGACCGAGACCAGCGCCGCGATCACCGTCAACCGCGTCGATGACATCAAGATCGGTTCGGTCGGGAAGTTGCTGCCGGGCAACAGCATGCGGCTCGATGACGACGACGAGCTGCTGGTCAAGGGTGGCGTGGTGTTCGGCGGCTACTGGCACAACGAGGAGGAGACCGCGAAGGTCTTCACCGACGGCTGGTTCCACACCGGGGACCTGGGCGCCATCGACGGCGACGGTTTCCTCACGATCATCGGGCGCAAGAAGGAGATCATCGTGACCGCCGGCGGCAAGAACGTCGCTCCGGCGATCCTGGAGGATCAGCTGCGGGCCCATCCGCTGATCAGCCAGGCGATGGCGGTCGGCGATGCCCGGCCGTTCGTCGGCGCGCTGATCACCATCGATCCCGAGGCGTTCGAGGGCTGGAAGCAGCGCAACGGCAAGGACAGCGGTGCGTCGGTCGGCGACCTCGCCACCGACCCCGACCTGATGGCCGAGATCGACACCGCGGTCAAGCAGGCCAATCAGGCGGTGTCGAAGGCCGAGGCGATTCGCAAGTTCCGCATCCTGCCGGTGGACTTCACCGAGGACACCGGCGAGCTGACCCCGACGCTGAAGGTCAAGCGCAAGGTGGTCGTGGAGAAGTTCGCCGCCGACATCGAGGCGCTCTACGCCCGTTAGCCGCTGCTCACCATCAGCGACACCAGGTCGAACACCACGGTGGCCGCTGCCACGCAGGTGATCTCGGCATGGTCGTAGGCGGGGGCCACCTCGACCACGTCACCGCCGACGATGTCGAGCCCGTGCAACCGGCGCAGCATCCGCAGCAGTTCCCGGGCGGTGAGCCCGCCGGATTCCGGGGTGCCGGTGCCGGGGGCGAACGCCGGGTCGAGCACGTCGATGTCGATCGACAGGTAGACGGGAACGTCACCGACGCGGCGGCGCACGGTGTCCACCGCGGCGTCGATGCCGATGACGTCGAGGTCGCCCGCACGGATGATCTTGAAGCCCATCTCGGCGTCGTCGCGCAGATCGAACCGGTCGTAGATCGGACCCCGGATGCCGACGTGGATCGAGTGGTCCTCGACCAGCAGACCCTCTTCGAACGCGCGCCGGAAGATCGTGCCGTGCGTGACCGGGGCGTTGAAATAGGTGTCCCAGGTGTCGAGGTGGGCGTCGAAGTGCACCAGCGCCACCGGGCCGTGCACGGCGTGCAGCGCCCGCAGATTGGGCAGGGCGATGGTGTGGTCGCCGCCGATCGACACGATCCGGCGGCCCCCGCCGCCGAGGATGTCCGAGGCGTGGTTCTGGATCTGCCGGCACGCCTCGGCGATGTCGTAGGGCGTGACGGTGACGTCGCCGGCGTCAACGACCTGCACCCGTTCCAGCGGGGCGACACCGAGTTCCACGTGGTAGCCGGGGCGCAGCGTGCGGGCGGCCTGACGCACCCCCATCGGGCCGAACCGGGCACCGGGCCGGTACGAGGTGCCGCCGTCGAACGGCACACCCAGGATGGCGATGTCGTAGTCGCTGACCTCTCCGATGTTCGCGATGCGGGCAAAGGTGCCCTTCCCGGCGTAGCGGGGCACCTCGGTGGCCGGCACGGCGCCCACGGGGCCCGACGTATCGGTCACGAGCTCACGTTCGCTGAGGGTGGCATCGCCCCAGCGTGCGGCCGTCGCCCCTGCGTGTCGAGTCGACACTTGACACAATCCGCGCATGGGGTTTGAGCACCTGCACAAAGGGGCCGCATGTGGCGCTCACCGTCGGTGACCTCCTCGAGATGCCGCACCTCGGCCTCGAGGTGCTGTCGGGCGGGACCGGGCTCGGCCGGCCGGTGTCCTGGACGCACACCTCCGACCTGCCCGAACCGTGGCGATGGATCACCGGTGGGGAGCTGCTGATGACCAACGGGCTGTCGTTCCCGAAGACGGCCGCCGAGCAGGAGACACTGCTGACCAAGCTCGACGAGTCCGGGGTCGCGGGACTGGCGATCGGCGAGAAGATGTACTGCCCGCGACTGACGCAGCGGTTCACCCGCCGCAGCGACCGGTTGGGGTTCCCCGTCCTGCGGATCCGCTACCCGTTGCCGTTCGTGGCGATCTCGCGGGCGGTCGCCGAGGCGACGCTGGTCGACCAGTCCAGCCGGCTGTCGCGCACCGTGCGGATCTACGACGTGCTGCGCCGTCACATCGGAAGCGCTTCTCCCCCAGCTGATCTGGTCGCCACGCTGGCCCGCGAGCTGGGTTGCGAACTGCACGTCTGCGACCGGCGTACCGGTGATCCGTGGTTCCCGCAGACACCGTCGCTCGACCCGGATCTGCGCGATGCGGTCGTCGAGTTGTCGGAGCACTCCACCAACGTGGCGGCCGGCGTGTACGGACTGTCCGGCGCGGGTGCGCAGCCGGCGATGCTCACCGACATCCAGCGCCACCCCGAGGCGGCGCTGGTGGTGATCCCGCGCGACGGCGACCGGGTGGATCCGATCCGATTGCAGCACACAGCAACCGCGATAAGCCTCGCATTGTCGGAAGTGCAGCTGGCGCTCGAACACGAACGACGCGAACGCGCCGCGCTCCTGGAACGGCTGCTCGAGAACCGCATCGACCGGCACGCGGTCGAATCCCGGCTCGGCGAACTGCGCCTCGACCCCGCGGACGCCGTCCTGGTCGCGGCACGCCGCAGCGACGAAGCGCGCGCGCTCACCATCCACAATGCGTTGTGGCGCAATGACCTTCCCTACCTCTGCACGTTGCGGGAAGGACTGCTCTACGCGTTGGTGCCCGACCGGTCGGGCTTCGAGGCCGTGCTGTCGCGGGCGCTGGGGCCCTCGGCGCGCATCGGGATCAGCGCGCTGCTCGGCTCGATCAGCCGGTTCCCGGAGGCGGTCCGCGAGGCGTCGTGGGCGCTCTCACTCGCCAGTCGCCGCGACATCGCGGTCTCGGGGTACGGCAGCGAGGAGCCGTGGCTGGGCCTGTCGAACGTCGGCGATGCGCAGGCCCTCGTCGACCGCGTCCTCGCGCCGCTGCGCGCATACGACGACCAGCATCAGTCGAATCTGGTCGCGACGCTCGACGCCTACCTGCGTAACCAGCGGTCCTTGCAGCTGACCGCCACGGCGCTGTGCGTGCACCGCCAGACCGTGCTGTACCGGATCAAGCGCATCGCGGACCTGACCGGGCTCGACCTCGCCGAGACCGATGCGGTGGCCACGCTGTGGCTGGCGCTGCGGGCCGCCGCCCTCCTCGATGCGGAGGAGCCGGCGACCCCGTACTTGTGAGAGATCGTCAGAGCAGTTCGGACAGCCGCGCGGCGCGGGTGGGCCACTGCCAGTTCTCCAGCGCCCACCTCCGGCCCGCCTCGCCCATCGCGGCGGCGCGGGCGGGCTCGGCCAGCAAGTCGCCCACCGCGGTCGCGACGGCGCCGACGTCGGTGCCGTCGACGACGAACCCGGTCTCCCCGTCGCGCACGGTCTCCGGTGCGCCGCCGGAGCGGCCCGCCACGACGGGCACCCCGGTCGCCGACGCCTCGAGGTACACGATGCCGAGCCCTTCGACGTCCAGGCCTGCGCCCCGGGTGCGGCACGGCATTGCGAACACGTCTGCCAATGCATGGTGGGCGGGCAGTTCGTCCCCGGGGACGCCGCCGGTGAACCGCACGTGCTCACTGACGCCCTGCTGCTGGGCCAGCCGCTGCAGGGTCGTGCGGTAGGGCCCGCCGCCGACGATCATCAGCACCGCGTCCGGCACCCGCCGCCGGATCGCAGGCAGTGCCCGGATCAGCATGTCCTGTCCCTTGCGGGGCACCAGCCGGGACAGGCACACCACGACCGGACGCTCTCCCAGGCCGTAGCGGGCCCGCAGTTCCCCTCGCGCGTTCGGATCGGGCGCGAACCGGTCGGTGTCCACGCCGGGCGGTAGGTGCTCCAGCGCCGCGTGCGGCCCGAACGCCGCGGCGAACCGGCCGCGCGTGTATCGGCTGACGAACGTGACCACGTCGGTGTCATCGCCGATGCGACGCAACGCCGTTCGCGCCACCGGCAGCATCGACCAGCCGACCTCGTGGCCGTGCGTGCTGGCGATGACCCGGTCCGCACCCGCGCGCCGGGCGATCGGGCTGAGCAGCGCGAGCGGGGCGGCCGCACCGAACCACACCGTGTCGATGTCGTGGCCGGCGATGAGCCCGCGCATCCGGCCGGCCACCGACGGTTCGGGCAGCATCAGCGTGCCGGGATGCCGGATCACCTCGTATCCGGCCGCCCGGTCATAGTCCGCGGCGTTCTTCCACGCAGGCGCGTAGACGGTCACCTGGTGTGCCCCGGCCGCCACGACGTGGTCGACGAACGCCTCGAGGTAATTCTGGATGCCGCCGGCGCGCGGCGGAAAGTCGTTGGTGACCAGCAGGACCCGGGACATCGCGCTCAGGTTAACCCTGCGGCCAGTGCCGCCAGTCGGCCAGCACCTCGTCCAGGTCGGCACCCAGGGTGTCGCGTACCGCGGTCGCCACATCGGAATGTCCGGGGCCGCAGGCCTGGACATACAGCGCCCGCAACCGGGGCGGGCCGTACCGGTCGGCGACGTAGGAGGCGAACCGCCAGGCCCGGTCGTATGCCTGCGCCCGGGTGGGGCCGGGGGTGTCGAGGTCGCGGTCGGACGGCAGGCCGGTCGCGGCGTCCGCAGCGGCGGCCGCGTCGGCCGGTCGGGCGATGTAGTCGGCGACGCCTTCGGTCAGCCAGCGGGGCGCGTCGGCTGCGGTGTCGTCCCGCACCGCGTGGTGGAACAGTTCGTGGCGCACCACGATTCGCAGGGCCTCGTCGCTCATGCCTGCCGAACCGGGAGCGAAGACGATGCGCTCGGCGGTGGTCGCGGCGGCGATGTCGGCTCCGCCGCCCGCGAGCGCCGCGAACTGCCGGTCGGACGCCGTCGCGACGATCACGATCTCCCGGCGCCAGTCCGGACCCCAGAAGCGACTCACCGCGTCGGCCGCGGCGGGCAACTCGGCGGCGATCCGGTTCAGCAGCGGAGCGCTGTGCGCGCCACCGAGTGCGATCAGCTGCGCGTGCCTGCCGCCGGGCAGCTGCATCGTGGTGCTGGCCGGCCCGGTAGCGGCGGGCTGGTCGACGATCGTGGCGAGCGGGACTTGCGCCGGCGGTTCGGACCGGTTGAGCAGCATGACGCCGGCGAGGAACTCGGCCAACAGCAGGGCCAGCAGCACCCGCCGTGGCCTGACGGCGGAGGTGATGACGGCGGACTCAGTAACGACGGACGTTGTGGATCGGCGCGTTGTTCACCGGGGCGACACGCACCGGGGTGCCGTAGGTCGACGCGTGCACCATCATGCCGTCACCGATGTAGATGCCGACGTGCGAAGCGTCCGAGTAATAGGTGACGAGGTCACCGGGCTGCATCTGGTCCATCGACACCGGCTGTCCGCCGCGGGCCAGCGCCTGGCTGGAATGCGGCAACGAGATGCCCTCCTGCTGGAAGGCCCACATCACGAGCCCGGAGCAGTCGAACGAGCTGGGGCCGGAGGCGCCCCACGAGTACGGGGAACCGATCCGGCTCAGCGCGGCCTGGACGGCGACGGCGCGGCCGGGCCCGCTCGGAGCAGGCGGGGCGATGTCACCGGGCGGAATCGCCCCCGGCGGGGCCGCGAGCACACCGGGATCGTTGGCGGGCGGCACCGCGACCGGAACCGGCGCGGGCACGGGAGGCGCGGGCGGCAGCGCGGCCAGCGCCTCGCGCTGATTCGGGGTGAGCGCCTCGTACTGGGACTTCACGACGGCGATCTGGGTCTGCAGCCGGCTCTGCTTGTTCTGCAGGTCGGCGCGGACCTGGGCGGCCTGCTCGGCGGCGGTCTTGGCGTCGGACGCGGACTTCGCGGACGCCACCTCCGCGGCGGCGGCGCGGGCACTGACATCACGGAAGCCCGCCATGCGGGCGGCCATCTCGCCGGCCATCACCCGCTGCACCGAGAGCTGGTCGATGAACTGCTGCGGGGAGTTTGCTGTCAGGATGGCGCTCATGCCGTCGGTGCGGCCACCCATGTACTGGGTCGCGGCCACCTTGTTCACCGCAGACTGGAACGTCGCCAATTGGGCCTTGGCCTCCTCGGCAGCGGCGAGGTCGGCCGCGTGCCTGGCTTCGGCGGCCTGCTGCGCGGCCAGCTTGTCGTTGAGGTCGAGCTGCGCGGAATGCATGGCCTCGGTCGTCTGCTCGGCCTGCCGCGACAGCTCGTTGAGCTTTGCCAGTGCGTCGTCGGCCGGATCGGCCAGCGCATTGCCGGCCAGCACGGAGGAGAACACGGCCAGCGCTGCTATCGCACCGACGGCGGGTCGCTTAAGAACACGGATGCCCCACTGCGCGCGAACGAGCCTCAAGATTTGCGTCCTTTAACTGGCGTAACGAGCCGCCTCGAACTGCTCGAAGGTCTCAGACAGGTTACGAAACGGCATCGGGCTTGTCCAACAGGAGAGCCAAATTTAACAGGTGTCGAGGGTGTTTTTCTTCCCGCCGTTTCGCGGGAGGGGGTTCAGGCAACGCCCGAATTGTTTTGCCGGTGAATCGGAACAAGGCGCAACCTCGGGGCCAATCCGGCCTCGGCCAGCACTTCCAGGGCGCGACGCTCGTCGACGAGCAACGTCTCGGGAACCCCGAGCAGCACACTGACGACACAGTCCTGACATCCCGGTCCGCGGACCGCGCAGTCGTCGCAATCGATGATGACCGTGTCCGCGTCCGCGCCCGGATCCGCTCCGCGCGGGTGGTTGCCGTGTGCCATCTGGCCGTCCTCTCAATCGGTGTTGCCCGCACGCTAGCGACGGCCACCGACAGACCGCCGCCTCCGCGTGGCACCGTCGCGCTGTCGGTGCGGTTCCCTACGTTTCTCGCATGGGTCAGCGCAGCGCCGGTGCCGGACAACCGGCCGAACAGCTGACATTCGACATGGAGGCGTTGTCGCTGAAGGACACCACGTTCGTCGTGGTGGACCTGGAGACCACCGGCGGCCGGGCCACCGGTGACCGGCCCGACGCGATCACCGAGATCGGTGCGGTGAAGGTCCGCGGCGGTGAGGTGCTCGGCGAGCTCGCGACGCTGGTCGACCCCGGCCGGGCGATCCCGCCGCAGATCGTCGCGCTGACCGGGATCACCACCGCGATGGTGTGCGCCGCTCCGCGTATCGAATCGGTACTGCCCGCCTTTCTCGAATTCGCCCGCGGCTCAGTGCTGGTGGCGCACAACGCCGGCTTCGACATCGGCTTCCTGCGGGCGGCCGCCGAACAGTGCCAACTGACCTGGCCGCGGCCGCCGGTGCTGTGCACGGTCAAGCTCGCGCGCCGGGTGCTCACCCGCGACGAGGCCCCCAGCGTGCGGTTGTCCGCCCTGGCCCAGCTGTTCCGCGCAAAGACGACGCCCACGCACCGCGCACTCGACGACGCCCGGGCCACGGTGGACGTCCTGCACGGGCTCATCGAGCGGATCGGCAACCAGGGCGTGCACAGCTATACCGACCTGCGCGCCTACCTGCCCGACGTGACACCGGCACAGCGCCGCAACCGCAGGCTCGCCGAAGGTCTGCCCCACCGGCCCGGGGTGTACCTGTTCCGCGGCCCCGGCGACGAGGTGCTCTACGTCGGCACCGCCGTCGACCTGCGCCGCCGCGTCGGGCAGTACTTCAGCGGAGCCGATCCACGGACGCGGATGAAGGAGATGGCGTCGCTGGCCACGCGCGTCGACCACGTCGAATGCGCCCACGACCTCGAGGCGGGGGTGCGGGAGCTGCGCCTGCTGGCCGCCCACGCGCCGCCGTACAACCGGCGGTCGAAGTTCCCGCAGCGCTGGTGGTGGATCGTGCTGACCGACGAGCCGTTCCCGCGCTTCTCGGTGGTGCGCGCCCCGCGCCACGGGTCGGCGGTCGGACCGTTCCGGGCCCGCGCCGACGCCGTGCAGACCGCCGAACTGCTCGCCCGGTTCACCGGGGTGCGCACCTGCGCCACCCGCCTGGCCCGCGCGGCCAGGCACGGTCCGGCCTGCCCGGAACGCGAACTGTCGCCGTGTCCGGCGCCGCGCGACATCGACGCGGCGGCGTACGCACCCGCCCCACGCCGCGCCGCCGACCTCATCGAGGGCCGCGACGACTCGGCGCTGTCCGCGGTGATCGACGGGATAGCGGCACTGGCCGCGGTCAACCGCTACGAGACCGCCGCGCGGCTGCGCGACCACGCCGCCATGGGCATCGAGGTGCTGTGGCGCGGACAGCGGCTGCGCTCGCTGGCCGAACAGACCGAGTTGGTCGCGGCCCGGCCGGACGGCAGCGGCGGGTGGGACCTCGCCATCGTCCGTCACGGGCGCCTCGCCGCTGCGGGCTGTGCCCGGCGCGGCGTGCCGCCGATGCCGGTCGTCGACGCGCTGACCGCCGCCGCGCAGACCGTGCTGCCCGAGCCGGCGCCGCTGGGCGGCGCACTGGTCGAGGAGACCGGGCTCATCGCCCGCTGGCTGGCCCAACCCGGGGTGCGCATCGTGCGGTGCGATCCCGGCTACGCCTCACCGATCGGCGCGGCGGGCCGCTGGCTGGAGTGGGCGGACACCGCCCGCTCGGCACGGCTGGCCGCCGAACAGCTCGACCCGTCAGAGCTTCTGAGTGAACCGCACCCAACGCGCGAGCAGCTGTTCGGCCGCGCCGGAGTCGATCGCCTCGGTGGCGCGGGCCAGACCGGTCTCCCAGGCGGGCACCCATTTGGCGTCGCTGGATAGCCCGGCGTGGGCGACCATGGCGCCCGCGGCGTTGAGGATCACCGCATCGCGCACCGCGCCCTTGGCGCCGCCGAGGACGGCGCGGACCTCCGCCGCGTTGTGTTCGGCGTCGCCGCCGACCAGTTCGGCCAGGTCGGCCCGCTGGAAGCCGAAGGCGGCCGGGTCGAACGTCAACCGCTCGACCGTGCCGGCCTGCACCCGCCAGATCGTGCTCGTCGTCGTGGTCGTCAACTCGTCGAGTCCGTCGTCGCCGTGCACCACCAGCACGCTCGAATTGCGGGAGGCGAACACACCGGCCATCACCTCGGCCAGCTCACCCCAGGCGCAGCCGATCAGCCCCGCCCGCGGACCCGCCGGGTTCGTCAACGGCCCGAGCAGGTTGAACACCGTGGGCACCCCGAGCTCGCGGCGCACCGCCGAGGCGTGCCGGTAGGACGGGTGGAAGTGCGGTGCGAACGCGAAGCCGATCCCGGTCTCGGCCACGCAGCGCACGACGTCGTCCGGGCCGAGGTCGATGCGGGCGCCGAGCGCCTCGAGTGTGTCGGCGCCGCCGGACAGCGACGACGCGGCGCGGTTGCCGTGCTTCACCACCGGAACACCGCTGGCGGCCACCACGATCGCCGCCATCGTCGACAGGTTCACGGTGTTGCAGCCGTCGCCGCCGGTGCCGACGATGTCGACGGTCTCGGTGCCGATCCGGTCGGTGGGCACCCGGCGGGCGTGCCGCAGCATCGTGTCGGCCAATTCGGTGACCTCCGCGGGCGTCGGCCGCTTGAGCTTCATCGCCACCGCGAAGCCGGCGATCTGCGCCGGAGTGGCCACGCCGGTCATGATCTGGTCCATCGCCCAACCGGCCTGACCGGTCGCCAGGTTCTGTCCGGTGGTCAACCGCCCCAAGATCTGCGGCCACGTGGGAGTATCAGTCACGCGCAGATGTTCCCACGGCGCTGGGAACTTCCCAAAGCACCGCCCGGTCGTTCCCAACGACACATGTGACGAATAGGCGACCCGGGTGGAGTTCGACAACTACAAAGCGTCATACTTCATGTGTGACGAGTGCTGTAGGGACCTCGGGAACCGCGATCACCTCGCGCGTGCATTCGCTGAACAGGCCGAATATGGTCAGTGTCGGCACCATCGTGTGGCTTTCCAGCGAGCTGATGTTCTTTGCTGGTCTGTTCGCGATGTACTTCACCGCACGTGCCCAGGCAGGCGGCGAGTGGCCGCCCCCGCCGACGGAACTGAACCTCGCGCTGGCGGTCCCCGTCACGCTGGTGCTGATCGCTTCGTCGTTCACCTGCCAGATGGGTGTGTTCGCCGCCGAGCGCGGTGACGTCTTCGGCCTGCGCCGCTGGTACGTCCTCACCTTCCTGATGGGCCTGTTCTTCGTGCTCGGCCAGGGCTACGAGTACCTGCACCTGGTGGAGCACGGCACCACGATCCCCGGCAGCGCCTACGGCTCGGTGTTCTACCTGGCCACCGGCTTCCACGGGCTGCACGTGATCGGCGGTCTGGTCGCCTTCCTGTTCCTGCTCGCCCGCACCAAGATGAGCAAGTTCACGCCGGCACAGGCCACCGCGGCGATCGTCGTGTCGTACTACTGGCACTTCGTCGACATCGTGTGGATCGCGCTGTTCGCCGTCATCTACTTCGTTCGATGATCCGCAAGCCGATGAGAAGGGGTTCGATGACCAGCAAGTCCCGCCGACGGTTCCGCCGGCGCCTGTCGGCAGCGGTGCTGCTGCTGGCCGGACTTGGCGTCGCAGGTGGCGTCGCCGCCACGCTGACGCCCGCACCGCAGGTCGCGGTCGCAGACGAGTCCCAGTCGGCGCTGCTGCGCACCGGCAAGGAGCTCTACGACCTGTCCTGCGTGAGCTGCCACGGCAGCAACCTGCAGGGTGTGGCGGACCGCGGGCCCAGCCTGGTCGGTGTCGGCGAGGCGGCGGTGTACTTCCAGGTCTCGACCGGCCGCATGCCCGCACGGCGCAACGAAGCCCAGGCGCCGGACAAGCCGGCCGACTTCGACGAGGCGCAGATCGACGCCCTCGGCGCCTACGTGCAGGCCAACGGCGGCGGCCCGGTCGTCCCCCGCGACGAGAACGGCGAGATCGCCAGCCAGTCGCTGATCGGCGACAACGTCGCCCGCGGTGGCGACCTGTTCCGCTTGAACTGCGCGTCGTGCCACAACTTCACCGGCCGGGGCGGCGCCCTGTCGTCGGGTAAGTACGCCCCCGAGCTCGAGGCGTCGCCGGCGCAGATCTACACCGCGATGCAGACCGGCCCGCAGAACATGCCCAAGTTCTCGGATCGTCAGCTCAGCCCGGAGGAGAAGCGGGACATCGTCGCCTACGTCGAGGAATCCCGCGAGACCCCGCCCCCCGGCGGGTACGGCCTCGGTGGCTTCGGCCCGACGTCCGAGGGTATGGCGGCGTGGATCATCGGCATGGTGGCCGTCATCGGTGCGGCTCTCTGGATCGGGGCACGGGCGTGAGTGACGAACGGATGAATGACGAACTGAGCGACGACGAGCGTCGGGCGGCCGCCAACACGCCCGGTGACGCACCGAAGGGCACCGACGCACCCGGCCACGCCGGCGTGCCGGGCCAGCCCACCGATGCCGAATTGGCGACGATGTCGCGTGAGGAACTCGTCGAACTCGGCGGCAAGCTCGACGGCGTCGAAACCGTCTTCAAGGAGCCGCGCTGGCCGGTTCCCGGCACCCGCGCCGAGAAACGTGCGGAGCGTTCGGTCGCGGCGTGGCTGCTGATCGGCGGCGTGGCCGGGCTGGCACTTCTGGTCGTGTTCCTGTTCTGGCCGTGGGAGTACCAGCCCTACGGCTCCGAGGGTGAGTTCCTGTACTCGCTGGCGACCCCGCTGTACGGCTTGCTCTTCGGGTTGTCGATCCTCGCGATCGGTATCGGCGCGGTGCTCTACCAGAAGCGGTTCATCCCCGAGGAGATCTCGATCCAGGACCGCCACGACGGCCGGTCCCCCGAGATCCAGCGCAAGACCGTCACCGCGCTGCTGGGTGATTCGCTCGAGGGTTCGACGATCCGGCGCCGCAAGATGATCGGTCTGTCGCTCGGCGTCGGGCTCGGCGCGTTCGGCCTCGGCACGGCGGTGGCGTTCATCGGCGGCCTGATCAAGAACCCGTGGAAGCCGGTCGTGCCGACCGCTGAAGGCCCCAAGGCCGTGCTGTGGACCTCCGGGTGGACCCCGCGGTTCCAGGGCGAGACCATCTACCTGGCTCGGGCGACCGGAAACACCGGGCACGGCAGCACTTTCGCGAAGATGCGCCCGGAGGATCTCGACGCCGGCGGTATGGAGACGGTGTACCCGTGGCGGGAATCCGACGGTGACGGCACCACCGTCGAGTCGAGCCACAAGAACACCGAGATCCTGATGGGCGTGCGGAATCCCGTGATGCTCATCCGTTTCCGCGCCGAGGACATGGCGAAGGTGGTCAAGCGCAAGGGTCAGGAGAGCTTCAACTTCGGTGAGTTCTTCGCCTACACGAAGATCTGCTCGCACCTGGGTTGCCCGTCGTCGCTGTATGAACAGCAGACCCACCGCATCCTGTGCCCGTGCCACCAGTCGCAGTTCGATGCGCTGCATTTCGCGAAACCCATATTCGGTCCGGCTGCGCGCGCCCTCGCGCAGTTGCCCATCACCATTGACCAGGACGGGTACCTGGTCGCCAACGGCGACTTCATCGAACCCGTCGGGCCGGCATTCTGGGAACGGAAGACATCATGAGTGCACAGAGTGGTTCCAAGGTGGCCGCCAGGCTCGCCGCACAGGGTGACGCGATCGATTCGCGCTACCACCCCTCGGCGGCGGTCCGTCGGCAGCTGAACAAGGTCTTCCCCACCCACTGGTCGTTCCTGCTGGGTGAGATCGCCTTGTACAGCTTCATCATCCTGCTGATCACCGGCGTCTGGCTGACCCTGTTCTTCGACCCGTCGATGGCAGAGGTCGTCTACGACGGCGTGTACCAGCCGTTGCGCGGTGTCGAGATGTCGCGGGCCTACGCCTCAGCGCTCGACATCAGCTTCGAGATCCGTGGCGGGCTGTTCGTCCGTCAGATCCACCACTGGGCCGCACTGCTTTTCGCGGCGTCGATCATGGTCCACCTCGCCCGCATCTTCTTCACCGGCGCATTCCGCCGGCCGCGCGAGGCCAACTGGGTCATCGGCTCGCTGCTGCTGATCCTGGCCATGTTCGAGGGCTTCTTCGGCTACTCGCTGCCCGACGACCTGCTCTCGGGCACCGGCCTGCGGGCCGCCCTGTCCGGCATCACGATGGGCATCCCGGTGGTCGGCACCTGGATGCACTGGGCGCTGTTCGGCGGCGACTTCCCCGGCACGATCATCATCCCGCGGCTCTACGCACTGCACATCCTGCTGATCCCGGGCATCATGCTCGCGCTCATCGCTGCCCACCTGGCGCTCGTGTGGTTCCAGAAGCACACGCAGTTCCCCGGCCCCGGTCGTACCGAAAAGAACGTCGTCGGCGTGCGCGTCATGCCGGTGTTCGCCGTGAAGTCCGGTGCGTTCTTCGCCGTCACGGTCGGCATCCTCGGCCTGATGGGCGGTCTGCTGCAGATCAACCCGATCTGGGTGCTGGGCCCGTACAAGCCGTCTCAGGTCTCCGCGGGCAGCCAGCCGGACTTCTACATGATGTGGACGGACGGCCTGATCCGCTTGTGGCCGGCGTGGGAGTTCTACATCGGCAACTACACGATCCCGCAGCCGGTGTGGATCGCGGTGCTGATGGGTCTGATCCTCGGGTTGCTGACGGTGTATCCGTTCCTGGAGAAGAAGTTGACCGGGGACGACGCCCACCACAACTTGTTGCAGCGCCCGCGTGACGCTCCGGTCCGCACCGCGATCGGCGCGATGGCGATCGCGTTCTACATCCTGCTGACGTTCGCCTGCATGAACGACATCATCGCGCTCAAGTTCCACATCTCGCTGAATGCGACGACGTGGATCGGGCGCATCGGCATGGTGGTTCTGCCGGTGATCGTCTACTACGTCACCTACCGGTGGGCGGTGTCGTTGCAGCGCAGCGACCGCGAGGTGCTCGAGCACGGTATCGAGACCGGCATCATCAAGCGGCTGCCGCACGGTGCGTACATCGAGCTGCACCAGCCGCTCGGACCGGTCGACGAGCACGGCCATCCGATTCCGCTGGAGTACCAGGGTGCTCCGCTGCCGAAGCGGATGAACAAGCTCGGCTCCGGTGGCGCTCCGGGCAGCGGCAGCTTCCTGTTCGCCGATCCGCTCGTCGAACACGAGGCGCTGACCGAGGCTTCGCACGCCTCACACCGCCGCGCGCTCACCGCTCTTCGCGAGCGGCAGGACGCGAACGGGTCCTCGAACGGGCACAGCGACGGCAACGGCTCGAACGGCCACCACTAGTTCGACACGAGACGGCCGCCGCGTTCCTCCCACCCGGAGGTCGCGGCGGCCGTTTCGTTGTGTGTGTGTGTGTTTGTGTGAGACGGCTGCGCGGTGGTCCGGACCGCTCCCCTCCCCCACCGGCGTCCTGGGTCTGCCGCGAGACTGAACTCACGCTGGCGACCACTCACACTTCCGCTGCATAGCTTCAGCCTCACGCGCGACGCACGCTCGCTCGGCGCAACCCGCGCCCAGCGCCTCGTCAGACCGACGGTTCGAGCAGTGCGCGCAGCTCGCGCAGATACCACCAGGGCGCAACTGGCATCGCCAGCGTGACCACGGCGGCCACCCCGTAGAGCACCCAGGAGATCGTGTCGTTGCCCACCGCCATCAGATAGGTGGCGGCGCCGATCGCGATGTTCGCGACACCCATCGCGATGCCGAGCACCAGTGCGCACTGCAGCCAGAGCCGGTCGATCGCGCCTCCCGGTTCGCCTGGCGACAGCCTGCTGGGCACCGGCTGCGCGACGGTGCTGACCGCGCGCATCTTCTCGGTCGCCGGTTCGCTTGCGGGCGTTGCCCTCTCGCGGGTGAGCACCACCGAGGCGGGCTCGCTCTGCGCCGTCCGCCGGGCCCGCAGCAGCAGCGGCACCGCTCCGATGATGACGACCGCCGACACTCCGATCACGGTGTACAGCAGCCAGGGCGTGTCGCCGTCGGACGAGACGGCGGGCCGGCTGCGGCCGAGTTCGGCGAGCGCCACGATCGCCGCCACCGCGGTGCCCAGCACGGCGAGCCAGACGGCCGCGCAGACCCCGAGCAGGATCCGGTTGAGTTTCTCGGCCGCCGCACCGGTACGGGCGGGGGCCGTGTCGCTGTAGGTCATCAGCAGCTCGTCTGTGCGGCGTTGCCGGTGTTGGAGGACAACACCGTTCCGTCGCTCGTCGTGATCGAACAGTTCAGCCTGCTGACCAGGAACAGGCTCGAGGCCTGGACCGACCCCACCTCGGACTGCGAGATCGGGGTGACGGTCAGCGACCACGGGATGTACACGTTGCGCTGGGTGCGGCGGCGTCCGGACGCGTCGACGTAGGTGACGGTGATGATGTCCCCGGGCGCCTTCGTCCCGGTCACCGAGTACGTCACCTGCCGCGGGCCGGCCGGTGTGGTGGTGGTCGGCGGCGGTGGGGGCGGCGGTGTCGTCGTCTCCGGCGCCGGCGGCGGCGCCTCGGTCGGCGGGGGCGGGGGCGGAGGCGGCGGCTCGGTGACCGTCACCGTCTCCGGCGGCGGCGGAGGCGGCGGTGGTTCGGTCGTCGTCGGCGGAGGCGGGGGTGGCGGCGGTGTGGTCGTGGTGATCTCGTCCTGCACCGGCGGCGTTGTGGTGGTGGTCGTCGACGGGTCGGCCAGCTGGTCGGTGTCGGTCTGGGTGACCAGCAGCGCCACCGACACGACCAGCGAGATCGCGGCGATGATCGCGGTGACACCGACCACCCACGGCCAGCGCGGTGGGGCCTGCTCCTCGACGAGGTCCGACACCGGTTCGTAGCTGTCGTAGTCGTACAGCCCGGCGTCGGCGGGCACGTAGGGACCGCTGCTGAACTGTTCGGATTCCGGCGCGGAGTACGCCTGCGCGTAGGACTCCGTCTGACCTGTGACGGGTGCCGGTTCGTCGACGGCGCCGACCTCTTCGGTCGCGTCGTCGGGTGCCGAGTGCCTGCCGCCCTCCCGTTCGGGCTGCTCCGGTCCCGGCGAGTCCGGCCCTGGGGGGTTCGGCCCGCTCATCTACGCCTATCCTTCTCGACTGCGTCACCGGCGCGGGCATGCGGCCTCAACGGCTCACCGCGCCTCGGCAACACTACCCAACGACGGGTGACCGGCGACCGTCACAGGCGGTTCGCCGGTCAGTGTTACCCGATTTGTGATCTTCCCGCCGTGACCCGTGGGTCAGTGCTTCTCGGGACCCCAGTGGTACTCGAAGACCAGGCCGCCGGCCGCGGCGAGCACGAACACGATGCCCGCGACGATCAACCAGGGCAGCCACAGCGCGGCGCCCACCGCTGCGGTGGAGAAGGCCATCGCGATCAGGATCGGCCACCAGCTGTGCGGCGCGAAGAACCCGAGTTCCCCGGCGCCGTCGCTGATCTCGGCGTCCTCGTAGTCCTCGGGCCGAGTATCGAGACGCCGGGCCACGAAGCGGAAGAACGTGCCGGTGATCAGCGTCAGTCCGGTGGTCAGCACCAGCGCGGTGGTACCAGCCCACTCGACGCCGCCGCCGCCGAACATCGCGGTCAGCGTGGCGTACACGATGGCCGACAGCGCGAAGAACGCGGTCAGGAATTCGAACAACCTGGCTTCGATATGCATCGCGAAGTCCTACCTGCTCGCTTGCGGGGCCATCTCGCCGCGCCGCGTGTCGAACGGCCGGGTGGTGACGGCGGTGGGTGACTGGTTGATGGCGATCAGCGCCTCGGCGTTGGTCTTCCCCGCGATGCGCTGGTCCATGTACGCCTTGAAGTCGTTGGGCTCGACCACGCGGACCTCGAAGTTCATCATCGCGTGGTACGTGCCGCACATCTCGGTGCACCGCCCGACGAACGCCCCGGTCTCCATGATCTCGCTGATCTGGAAGATGTTGTCGGAGTTGTTCTGCTGCGGGTTCGGCAGCACGTCCCGCTTGAACAGGAACTCCGGCACCCAGAAGCCGTGCACGACGTCGGCGGAGGCGATGCGGAACTCGATGCGCTTGCCGGCCGGCAGCACCAGAACCGGGATCTCGGTGCTGGTCCCCAGCGTCTCGACCTTGTCGTACGCCAGGTAGCTGCGGTCCTCGGGGTTCTGGCCCGCGATCGCACCGTGTTCGGTGTGGGCGGTCTCCTCCTCGCCGGTCGCCCCGGCTCCCTCGCCACCCGGGCGGGAGGCGACCGCGGCGCTGCGCTCGTCGTCGGCGCCGTCGTAGGCGACGGTGCCGTCGCTGAAATTGACCTTGTTGTAGCCGAACTTCCAGTTCCACTGGAACGCCGTCACGTCGACGACGACCTCGGGGTTGTCCTCCTTGGCCAGCATCTGCTCCTGGACCACGACGGTGAAGTAGAACAGCACCGAGATGATGAGGAACGGGATGACCGTCAGCGCCAACTCCAGCGGCATGTTGTAGCCGAACTGACGTGGCAGCTCCGTGTCGGACGCCTTCTTACGGTGGAACGCGCTGGTCCAGAAGATCAGCACGTAGACGATGCCGCCCACGACGAGCGCGGCGATCATCGAGCCGATCCACAGTTCCCGGTTGAGATGCGCCTCGGGCGTGATGCCCTTCGGCCAGCCCAGACCGAGCACGTCTGACCAGCTGCAGCCGCTCAGCACCAGTGCAGTGGCACCCAGAACCACCACCAGTGCGGCTTTTCGTGCCACCGCCTTCAGCCCGCGAGGGGTCACGTTGGCGCCTCCTAGAGTCCGCTAAGCCGACCGCTGCGCGGTCCATGCCACCGTTGAATACTACGCAGCGTAGACCACGCCCGGGTGGCGGTCTCGACACACCCGACCTTTGTGTGCCGTCGTGCTCGATCGCCGACGCATTGGGCATACTTGGCGCCGTGTGCGGACTGCTGGCGTTCCTGAAAGACCCGTCCGCGCAGCCCTCCCCCGCGCTGGTCGGCGCGGTTTCGGGGGCTGCTGAGCTGATGCGTCACCGAGGGCCCGACGAACCGGGAACCTGGTCTGACGACACCGCGGACCCGGGCATCGTGTTGGGCTTCAACCGGTTGTCGATCATCGACATCGCGCACAGCCACCAGCCGCTGCGCTGGGGGCCGCCCGAGACGCCGCATCGCTACGTCCTGGTGTTCAACGGCGAGATCTACAACTACCTCGAGCTGCGCCGCGAGCTGGCCGAGAGCCACGGCGCCGAATTCGCCACCGACGGCGACGGCGAGGCGATCATCGCCGCCTACCACCACTGGGGTCCGGCCGCGCTGTCCCGCCTGCGCGGCATGTTCGCGTTCGCGCTGTGGGACACCGTCGAGGGAGAACTGCTCTGCGCCCGCGACCCGTTCGGCATCAAACCGCTCTACCTCGCGACCGGCCCCGGCGGCACCGCGGTCGGCAGCGAGAAGAAGTGCCTGCTCGCGGTGGCCGGCGAGCTCGGATTCGACACCGGCATCGACGACCGCGCCGTACAGCACTACACCGTCCTGCAGTACGTCCCCGAACCCGAGACGCTGCAGCGCGGTGTGCGCCGGCTGGAGTCCGGCAGTTACCTGCGGATGCGCCCGGGCCAGGCGCCGGTGGTGACCCGCTACTTCACCCCGCGCTTCGACGCGGTGCCTTTTCGCGCCGGTTCGGCTCCAGGCGCCGAGCAGGCCCGCTACGACGAGATCACCGCGGTCCTCGAGGACTCCGTCGCCAAGCACATGCGCGCCGACGTCACGGTCGGCGCCTTCCTCTCGGGCGGTATCGACTCGACGGCGATCGCCGCGCTCGCGATGCGGCACAACCCGCGGCTCATCACGTTCACCACCGGCTTCGAGCGCGAGGGTTTCTCCGAGGTCGACGTCGCGGTCGCGTCCGCGGAGGCGATCGGCGCCCGCCACGTCACCAAGGTCGTCAGCCAGGCCGAGTTCGTCGAGGCGCTGCCCGCCATCGTCTGGTACCTGGACGAGCCGGTGGCCGATCCGGCGCTGGTGCCGCTGTACTTCATCGCCCGCGAAGCGCGTAAGCACGTCAAGGTGGTGCTCTCGGGCGAGGGCGCCGACGAGCTGTTCGGCGGCTACACCATCTACCGCGAGCCGCTGTCGCTGCGCGCATTCGACTATCTGCCCCGCCCGGTGCGCCGCTCACTACGCCGGGCGTCGGCTCCGCTGCCGGAGGGGATGCGCGGCAAGAGCCTGCTGCACCGCGGGTCGCAGACCCTCGAGGAGCGCTACTACGGCAACGCGCGCAGCTTCTCCGACGAACAACTGCGGGCCGTGCTGCGGCGCTTCTCCCCCGACTGGACGCACACCGACGTCACCGCGGCGCTCTATCGGGAGTCCGACGGCTGGGATCCGGTGGCGCGCATGCAGCACATCGACCTGTTCACCTGGCTGCGCGGCGACATCCTGGTCAAGGCCGACAAGATGACCATGGCCAACTCACTGGAGCTGCGGGTGCCGTTCCTCGATCCCGAGGTGTTCGCGGTGGCGTCGCGGTTGCCGCTGGAACAGAAGATCACCAGGGCCACCACCAAGTTCGCGCTGCGCCGTGCGCTGGAACCGGTGGTGCCCGCGCATGTGCTCAACCGGCCCAAGCTGGGCTTCCCGGTGCCGATCCGGCACTGGTTGCGCGCCGGCGAACTGCTGGAATGGGCCTACGAGACGGTGGCGGCCGCACAGACCGGCGACCTGATCGACGCCGACGCGGTGCGCACGATGCTCGACGAGCACCGCACCGGGGTCAGCGATCACAGCCGCCGGTTGTGGACCGTGCTGATCTTCATGCTGTGGCATGCGATCTTCATCGAGGGTCGGGTCACCCCGCAGATCAGCGAGCCGCACTATCCCGTCCAGCTCTAGAGAAGCGCTTCGGCTCTAGGCGAGCGCCTCGGCGATGTCCTTGGCGGCGTCGGCGCCGTAGGCGTCGGACAGGCGGGCCAGACCGGCGTCCTTGTCCCAGGTCCACTCCTGCGGGCCGGGCGCTTCGAGGACGAGCGTCGCGACGAGCGAGGCCAGCTGCGCGGCGCGCTCGAGGCTCAGCCCCGCGCTGCGGCCGGTGAGGAATCCGGCGCGGAACGCGTCGCCGATGCCCGTCGGGTCTTCCTTGTGGGTCTCCGGAACCACATCGACGTGGACAAAGGTGCCGTCGCGGCCGACCAGATCGACACCCTTCTCGCCGAGTGTGGTGACGCGCAGCTGGATCTGCTGCATGACCTCTGCCTCCGACCAGCCGGACTTCTGCAGCAGCAGGTCCCACTCGTAGTCGTTGGTGAACAGGTAGGTGGCGCCGTCGATCAGTTTGCGGATCTCCTCGCCCGACAACCGGGCCAGCTGCTGGCTGGGGTCGGCGGCGAACGCCAGGCCCAGGGTCCGGCACTCCTCGGTGAGCAGGAACATCGCGTCAGGGTCGTTGGCGCCGATGATCACCAGGTCCGGCTTGCCGGTGCGGGCGACCACGTCGGCCAGCTTGAGGTTGCGCGATTCGGACATCGCGCCCGGGTAGAACGACGCGAGCTGCGCCATGTCGTCGTCGGTGGTGCAGACGAAACGTGCGGTGTAGGCGGTCTCGGAGACCAGCACGCTGTCGCAGTCCACGCCGTGCGCCGTCAGCCAGCCGCGGTACTCGTCGAAGTCCTTGCCGACCGCACCGACGAGGATGGGCGCTCCGCCGAGGACGCCCATGGCGTAGGCCATGTTCCCGGCGACGCCGCCGCGGTGGATGACCAGGTCGTCGACGAGGAAGCTCAGCGACACCTTCTGCAGGTGTTCGGCCAGCAACTGGTCGGCGAAGCGGCCCGGGAATCGCATCAGATGGTCGGTCGCAATGGACCCGGTCACCGCAATGGTCACGAAATGTCACCCTTCGTTTCGTTAACTCGACTACACACCCTAGCGGCCGGGCCTGGGACCCGTCGTCCCCCGGGCGGCACACCGATGGTGCGCTAACCTGCGTACAAGTGCCCGCGCGGTCACTGTAGCCAGGCGATCTGATCTCACAATTCCTTGGAGCGACATTCTTGATGGCTGGTCCGTACCCGTATCCGGAGCCCTATCCCCAGCAACCGCTTCCGCCGCAGCAAGGTGCACCGCAACCTTATCCGGGCCAGGTGCCTGCGGCATATCCGGGCATGCTGCCGCCGCCGGTGCAGTATCCGAAGCGGGGCCGCAAACGGCTGCTGTGGGCGCTGCTCGCGGCGCTGGTGGTGGCGGCGCTGGTGGCCGTGGTCGTCGTCGCGAGCCGCGACAGCGGTGAACCGCGGACCTCCGGACCGCTCAGCGACGCGGCGGCCCGCACGGCCATCCAGGGATATCTCGATGCGTTGGCCAACGGCGATGACGAGCAGATCGCGCGGCATGCGCTGTGCGGGCTGTTCGACGCGGTGAAGGAGAAGCGGTCCGATCTGGCGCTGGCCGGTCTGGCCGGCGACGCGTTCCGCAAGCAGTTCAGCCGCGCCGAGGTGACGTCGATCGACACGATCGTGCCGTGGTCGGCCAATCAGGCACAGGTGCTGTTCACGATGCGCGTGGCGCCTGCCCGCGGCTCAGCCCGCGGGCAGCAGCCCCCCAACGAGGAGGAGCAGGCGGTCGCCCAGCTGCTCATCCGCAACAACGACGTGCTGGTCTGCTCGTACCTGCTGCGCACCGGCAGCCAGTACTAGACCGTCAGTTGAACGATCAGTTGAACGAGTCGCCGCAGGCGCAGGAGCCGGTGGCGTTCGGGTTGTCGATCGTGAAGCCCTGCTTCTCGATGGTGTCGACGAAGTCGATCGTGGCGCCCTGCACGTAGGGGGCGCTCATCCGGTCGACGGTCAGCGTGACGCCGCCGAAGTCACCGGTCAGGTCGCCGTCGAGCGTCCGGTCGTCGAAGAACAGGTTGTAACGCAGGCCGGCGCATCCGCCCGGCTGCACGGCGATGCGCAGCGCCAGGTCGTCACGGCCCTCCTGGTCGAGCAGGGCCTTCGCCTTGGCGGCCGCGGCGTCGGTGAGCAGCACACCGTGGGTTGCGGTGGCGGTCGCCGACTCGTCCTGAACAGTCATTGCTCTCCCTTTGCATCCCTGCTGTGGTTTCGGGGGACCGCACGGCGAAACCCGCTGGCGGTCCACTACCTCAACGGTACCTTGCTTCGGCGCTATTCCCGAGGTGACTCCCGCCGGCCCGCGGCCCGTCGACCGGCAAGTAATCTGACGGTGTGAAACTGCTGGGCCGGAGAAGCGATGACGAGCAACCCGAGGACGCCGCCGTGGCCGATTCGCCGGCGAGTTCCGTCCCCGGGCCGGACAGCAGGGAGCGCAGGACCGCGCCGAAGGGCAGGCCGACCCCCAAACGCGACGCCGCCAAGCGCCGCGGGCCGGTGGCGCCCGCACCGCTGACGGCCGCCGAAGCGCGCAAACGCCGCAAGGAACTGCGCGGGCCCAAACTGAGCAAGGAAGAGCGCAAGGCCGAGAAGATCGAACGCCGCGCCTCGATGGCGGAGCGCCGCGAGAAGATGATGGCCGGCGACGACGCCTACCTGCTCCCCCGCGACAAGGGCCCGGTGCGACGGTACGTACGCGATGTGGTCGATTCGCGGCGCAATGTGCTCGGGCTGTTCATGCCCGCCGCGCTGGCGCTGATCTTCGTGATGCTCGCCGTGCCGTCGATCGAGGTGCAGCGGCTGCTGTCGCCGGCGATGCTCGTACTGGTGCTGATCATGATCATCGACGGCTTCATCGTGGGCCGCAAGGTCAACCGCATGGTCGACGAGAAGTTCCCGGACAACACCGAGACGGGTTGGAAGCTGGGCTTCTACGCGGCCAGCCGGGCCTCGCAGCTGCGCCGGATGCGCGCACCGCGGCCGCAGGTCGAGCGCGGCGCCAAAGTCGCCTGAGCGACCAGCGACGGTGCGCACACTGGTCCTCGGCGGGATCCGCTCGGGTAAATCGCAGTGGGCCGAGGCGGAGATCGCCGCGGCGGGCGCCGTCCGCTACGTGGCCACCGGGGCACCCCCCGGCGGCGACGACGAGTGGTCGCGGCGGGTCGCCGCCCATCGTGCGCGCAGGCCGGGTGACTGGGTGACCGCGGAGACGACGGATGTGCCGGGGGCGCTGCGTTCCGGTCCGGCGCTGCCGACGCTGGTCGACGACATCGGTGGCTGGCTGACCGCGGAGATGGACCGCTGCGGTGCGTGGACCGGCGGTTCGGTGAGCGGCTCCGTCGATGACCTCGTGGCAGCGGTGGACGCGTTCACCGCTCCCCTTGCGCTGGTCAGCCCCGAGGTCGGGTTGACCGTGGTGCCGGGGACCGCGGCGGGGCGCCGGTTCGCCGACGAACTCGGTGTGCTCAACCAGCGGTTGGCCGCCACCTGCGAGCGGGTGGTGCTGATCGTCGCGGGCCAGCCGATCAGCGTGAAGGAGCCGTCGTGAACTTCGCCGTCACCGGATTCGCCGATGTGGTGCCACCGGACGCGGGTGCTGCGGCCGAGGCGCGGGCCCGTCAGGACCGGCTCACCAAGCCGGCGGGTGCGCTCGGCCGGCTGGAGGAACTCTCGGTGTGGGTGTCGGCCTGCCAGGGCGTCTGCCCGCCCCGCCAGTTCCTCCGGCCGCGGGTGGTGGTGTTCGCCGGTGACCACGGTGTCGCCGCGTCCGGGGTGTCGGCGTACCCGCCCGAGGTGACCGCGCAGATGGTCGCGAACATCTCCGCCGGTGGAGCGGCGATCAACGCGCTGGCCGAGGTGGCCGGCGCCGGGGTCCGGGTCGCCGACGTGGCGGTGGACTGCGCCGAACCGCTCTCGCCGGCGATCGGCGCGGTCAAGGTGCGGCGCGGCAGCGGCAACATCGCGGTCGAGGACGCGCTGAGCGACGCGGAGACCGACGCGGCGCTCGCGGCGGGCCGCCGGCTCGCCGACGACGAGGTGGACTCCGGCGCAGACCTGCTGATCGCCGGCGATATGGGCATCGGAAACACCACGGCGGCAACGGCTTTGATCGCGATCCTGACCAACTCCGAACCCGTCGTCGTGGTGGGGCGAGGCACCGGCATCGACGACGCGGGCTGGGGGCGCAAGACCGCAGCGGTCCGCGACGCCATGTACCGGGCGCGGGCCGTGGCGGCGGATCCCGTTGCGCTGCTGCGGGTCTGCGGCGGCGCCGATCTGGCGGCGATGGCCGGCTTCTGCGCGCAGGCCGCGGTGCGTCGCACCCCACTACTGCTCGACGGGCTCGTGGTGACCGCGGCCGCGCTGGTGGCCGACCGGCTCGCACCGGGTGCGCGGCAGTGGTGGCAGGCCGGGCACCGCTCCCCCGAACCCGGACACACACTCGCCCTCGACAGCCTCGGCCTGACGCCGATCCTCGACCTGGACATGCGCCTCGGCGAGGGGACGGGCGCGGCGGTCGCGCTGCCCGTGGTGCGTGCCGCGGTGGCCGCACTGGCCGGTATGGCCACGTTCGACGAGGCCGGCGTCTCGTCGTGATCCGTTCGCTGGCAGGGGCTTTCGCCTTCGGAACCGTACTGCCGGTACCTGCCGCGCGCACCGGCACGCTGGGCCGCGGCGTCCTGACCGCGTTGCCGGGCGTCGGGGTGGTGCTCGGCGCGCTCGCCGCCGCAGTGCTGTGGGCGGGGTCGTGGGCGTTCGGCCCGCACAGTGCGCTCGCGGGTCTGCTGGCGGTCGCGGTGTTGCTGCTCGCGACCCGCGGTATGCACATCGACGGGCTGTCCGACACCGTCGACGGCCTGGGCTGTTACGGCCCGCCGGAGCGCGCCCTGCAGGTGATGCGCGACGGGACGGCGGGCCCGTTCGGTGTGGCCGCGGTGGTGGTGGCCGTCGGCGCGCAGGCGCTCGCGTTCTCGCTGCTGCCCGGCGGATGGGCGGGTGCGGCCGCGGTGGTCGCGACGGTGACGGCGGGCCGGGTGGCGGCGCTGGTGGCGTGCCGGCGCGGCGTTCCCGCCGCCGCGGGCAGTGCGCTCGGCGGCAGCGTGGCGGGCACGCAACCGGTGTGGGTGCCGGCGGTGTGGGTGACCGCGGTGGCGGCACTGTCGGTTCCGGCCACCGACCGCGCGTGGCAGGGTCCGCTGGTGGTGGTGCTCGCCGTGGCGGTGGCGGCGCTGCTGGTGCGGCACTGCGTGCGCCGGTTCGGCGGGATCACCGGCGACGTGCTGGGTGCCGCGATCGAGCTGACGACGACGCTGGTCGCCGTGGGTGTGGTGATCCGGTAGCCGTCGAGGTTGTCGCAGCGCCGCTAATTCAGCCGCGACATCCAGCCGTGGGTGTCGGCGAAGGTGCCGCGCTGGATTCCGGTGAGCGTGTCGCGCAGCGCCATCGTGACCTCGCCGGGCTCACCGTCGGCGATCGTGAACTCGCCGTCGTTGTGCTTGACGTGGCTGACCGGCGTGATGACCGCGGCGGTGCCGCACGCGAAGACCTCGCTGATTTCCCCCGCAGCGGCCTTCTTCTGCCACTCGTCGACGTCGATCTTGCGTTCCTCGACAGCGAAACCCGCGTCGGTGGCCAACTGCAGCAACGAATCCCGCGTGATGCCGGGCAGCAGCGAACCGCTCAGCTCAGGTGTCACCAGCCGCGCCGAACCGCCGCTGCCGAACACGAAGAAGAGATTCATACCGCCCATCTCCTCGACGTAGCGGCGTTCGATCGCGTCCAGCCACACCACCTGGTCGCAGCCGTGTTCGGTGGCCTGCGCCTGCGCGAGCAGCGACGCCGCGTAGTTCCCGCCGAACTTCGCCGCACCGGTGCCGCCCGGGCTGGCCCGCACGTACTCGTGCGACAGCCACACACTGACCGGCTTGATCCCCCGCGGGAAGTACGCGCCCGCCGGCGACCCGATCAATAGATAGCGGTACTCGTTGGCCGGGCGGACGCCCAGCCCCGGTTCGGTGGCGATCACGAACGGCCGTAGGTACAGCGACTCCTCGCCGCCGGCCGGCGGCACCCACTGCTCGTCGACGGCGATCAACTGGCGTAGCGATTCGAGGAACACCTCGTCGGGCAGTTCCGGGATGGCCAGCCGCCGGGCCGAGGACCGCAGCCGGGCGGCGTTCGACTCCGGACGGAACGACACGATCGACCCGTCGGCCCACCGGTACGCCTTGAGCCCTTCGAAGATCTCCTGCGCGTAGTGCAGCACGACCGCCGACGGGTCGAGTTGGATCGGGCCGTAGGGCAGCACCGCAGCGTTGTGCCAGCCGGCGTCGGCGGTGTAGTCGATCGACACCATGTGGTCGGTGTGGAATCGACCGAAGCCCGGGTTGGCCAGGATGCCGGCCCGTACCTCGCCGGTCGCCGGTTCCGCGTTGCGGTGAACGGTGAACGAAAGGGGGCCGTCAGTCATGGAAGGAATTGTATCTCCGGTGACTAGCGGGTTTTCGCCGCAACAAACGGCGGACGCACCACCTCGCACTCGACGCGCCGGCCACGCACATCGACCTCCACGCGGGTGCCGTCGGCGACGTCGGCAGCGGTGTCGATCAGCGCCAGCGCGATGCCGACCTTGAGGCTCGGCGAGAACGTCCCCGACGTCGTCACGCCGACCGCGTCATCGCCGTCGAAGACGGTCAGGTCCGGCCGCAGCACCCCCCGCCCGACCGCGCGCAGCCCGCGCAGCAGCCGCGTGGGGCCGGCCTCCTTCTCGGCCAGCAGCGCGTCGCGGCCCCAGAACGCGTCCTTGCGCCATCCGACCGCCCACCCGCACCGCGCCTGCAGCGGCGAGATCTCCGGCGACAGCTCATGACCGTGCAGCGGGTAGCCCATCTCGGTGCGCAGCGTGTCGCGGGCACCGAGGCCGGCGAGTTCACCGCCGGCGTCGCGCACCGCGGCCACCAGCGCGTCGAACACCACCGGGGCGTCGTCCCATGCGGGCAGCAGTTCGTATCCCTGCTCCCCGGTGTAGCCGGTGCGGCACACCCGCACGACCACGCCGTTGAAGTCGGCGTCGGCGTAACCCATGTAGTCCATGTCGGTGGGCAGCCCCAGCGCACCGAGCACCTCGGCGGACTTCGGCCCCTGCACCGCCAGCACGGCGTACGAGCGGTGCTCGTCGGTGACGGTCACCCCGTCGGGCGCGCGGTCGGCCAGCGCGGCCACCACCGCGGCGGTGTTCGCGGCATTGGGCACCAGGAAGATCTCGTCGTCGGAGACGTAGTAGGCGATCAGGTCGTCGATCACTCCGCCGGAATCGTTGCAGCACAACGTGTATTGCGCCTTGCCGGGTCCGATCCGGTTGAGGTCGTTGGTGAGCGCGGAGTTGACGTAGGCCGCCGCTCCCGGTCCCCGCACCAGCGCCTTGCCCAGGTGGCTGACGTCGAACAACCCCACCGCGGTGCGGGTCGAGGTGTGCTCGCTGACCGTGCCGGCGTAGGACACCGGCATCAACCAACCGCCGAACTCGGCGAAGGACGCTCCGTGCTCGCGGTGCCGGTCTTCCAGGGGGCCGTGGAGAGGTTCGCTCACGCTTGACACCTTAGGGTGGATTCTCGTGAGCTCCGATCCCGGCTACCAGGCCCCCATCGTCACCGTCAGTTCCTCCATCCCGCGCCGCGGTGTGGGCGAGGCCGTGCTCATCGTGCCGGTCGTCACGCGCGACGACGCGGCGGCGGTGCTCGCCGCGGCACCGTTCCTCGACGGCGACGCGGTCGACGAGATCGAGTCGGCGCTCAAAGCGCTCGGCGCGACCGGCGGTGAAGGTCAGACCCACCGCCTGGTGGTGGCCTCACTGCCGGTGGCGAGCGTGCTGACGATCGGCCTGGGCAAGGACCGCGAGGAGTGGCCCGCCGACACCGTGCGCCGGGTGGCCGGCAACGCGGCCCGCTCCCTCGACAAGGTGGCGGCGGTGCTGACCACGCTGTCGGCACTGGATCTCGAGGCGGCGATCGAGGGGCTGATCCTCGGCGCCTACCGCTTCACCGAGTTCCGCAGCGACAAGACCGCGCCCAAGGACGGCGGGCTGCGCGCGATCACCGCGCTGTCGCAGGAGCCGAAGGCCCGCGCCCGTGACGCCGCGCAGCGCGCCACCGATATCGCGACGGCGGTCGCGACTGCGCGGGATTTCGTCAACACCCCGCCCAGCCACCTGTACCCCGACGAGTTCGCCAAGCGCGCAAAGGCTTTGGGCGAGGCGGCCGGGCTGAGCGTCGAGATCCTCGACGACAAGGCGCTGGCGAAGAACGGCTACGGCGGCATCGTCGGGGTCGGCAAGGGTTCCTCACGCCCGCCGCGGCTGGTGCGGCTCACCCACAAGGGCGCCAAGCAGCGAGGCAAGGCCCCCAAAAAGACAGTCGCACTCGTCGGCAAGGGCATCACCTTCGACACCGGCGGGATCTCGATCAAGCCGGCCGCCAACATGCACCACATGACCTCCGACATGGGCGGCGCCGCCGCGGTGATCGCCACCGTCGTGCTGGCCGCGAAGCAGAACCTGCCGCTCGACGTGATCGCCACGGTGCCGATGGCCGAGAACATGCCGTCGGCCACCGCACAGCGCCCCGGTGACGTGCTCACCCAGTACGGCGGCACCACCGTGGAGGTGCTCAACACCGACGCCGAGGGCCGGTTGATCCTGGCCGACGCGATCGTGCGGGCCTGCGAGGACGGCCCCGACTACCTGATCGAGACCTCGACGCTGACCGGCGCCCAGACCGTCGCGCTCGGTGCGCGCACCCCGGGTGTGATGGGCAGCGACGCGTTCCGCGACCGGGTGGCGACGCTGTCGCAGCAGGTGGGCGAGAACGCGTGGGCGATGCCCCTGCCCGAGGAACTGCGCGACGACCTCAAGTCGACGGTCGCCGACCTCGCCAACGTGAGCGGCTCGCGCTACGCCGGCATGCTGGTCGCGGGCACCTACCTGCGCGAGTTCGTCGCCGACGGGGTCGAGTGGGCGCACATCGACGTCGCGGCCCCGGCGTACAACTCCGGCGGCCCGTGGGGTTACACCCCCAAGGGCGGCACCGGGGTGCCGACGCGGACGATGTTCGCGGTCCTCGAGGACATAGCCGCGAGCGGCTAGAGCACGCGGCCGCGAGCGGCTAGAGCACGCGGCCGCGAGCGGTGCTGCGCAGCGCCTGCGGCAGCACCCGGGATACGCCGTAGACGAAGTACGCCTCCGGCATCACCGGGCGGATCGCCTTGTTGGCCTTGACCGCGGCGACGATCGCCTTGGCCGCCTTGTCCGGGCCGTAGCGGCGCATCGCGAACATCTTCTGCAGCTGACCGCGCCGCCCGGCGACGTCGCCGCTGCGGTCGGCCGGGGCGTGGATGCGGGTGTCGCGCACGATGTTGGTGTTGACGGTGCTCGGGCAGATCGTCGTGAGGCCGATGCCCGCGTCGTCGAGTTCGGCACGCAGACAGTCGGAGAACATGTACACCGCGGCCTTCGACGTGCAGTAGGCGTTCAGCGACTGCAGCGGCGCGTAGGACGCCATCGAGGCGACGTTGACGATGTGCCCACCGGTGCCGCGCTCGACGAGCCGGCGTGCGAAGGCGCGGCAGCCGTTGACCACCCCGCCGAGGTTCACGTCGAGCACCCGGTCCCACTGGTCGCGCGGTGTGTCCAGGAACCGCCCGGCCTGACCGACACCCGCGTTGTTGACCACGATGTCGGGCAGGCCGTGGGTGGCGCACACCTCGTCGGCGAACCGCTCGACCGCGTCGGCGTCGGACACGTCGAGCGCGTACGCGTGGGCGATGCCGCCGCGCGCTTGGATCGCGTTCGCGGTCTCCTTCGCACTGGCCTCGTCGATGTCGCTGACCACCAGTTCGGCGCCTTCGCGCGCGAACGCCAGCGCCGTCTCACGTCCGATGCCGCTGCCCGCCCCGGTGACCGACACCAGCATGTCCGTGAAGTGGTCGCGCGGCACCCCGACGCGGGCCCGGCGCAGCTCCCGGGTCGCGGGCCGTCCGTCGATGTGCTCGACGAGTTCGGCGACGGCGCGGGCGATCACGGGTGCATGCGACATCGGCGACCAGTGGCCGGCGCGCAGTTCGCGGCGCCACAGCGTCGGCACCCACTGGTCGATCTCGTCGTACACATAGGGCCGGATGAACGCGTCGCGGGTGTTGACGATCAGCTGGACCGGGACGTCGACGGTGCGGGCGGAGCGTGCGGACAGCAGCGACGGAAAGTAGTTGGCGCGGTAGACCTTCACGCTGCGGGCGGCGTCGGCCGGGTAGGTGCGGGAGTGCAGCAGCCGCTCGGCCGGGATGCCCTCGCCGAAGCGCTGGAACTGCCGGAGCCCCTCGGCGATGAACGCGCGCACCGAGATCGGGGCGATGAGCGGGATGGACAGGAAGATCATGTAGCTCAGCCGGGCGAACTGGTTCAGCGCGCGGCCGAGACGGCGCAGCCGGTAGGGCCGCTTGAGCCCGTCCAGCACGTATCGGAAGACGTGGTCCACGCTCGGGCCCGACAGCGAGGTGAACGACGCGACACGCGCGGCCGCCTCGGGCCGGGACAGGTACTCCCACATCCCCGTCGAGCCCCAGTCGTGAGCCACCACATGCACCTGCCGGCCCGGGGCGACGGCGTCGGCGACCGCGGCGAAGTCGTCGGCGTAGCGCGCGGTCGTGTAGGCCGACGCGCGTTTCGGCGCCGAGGTCGGGCTGACGCCGCGGTTGTCGTAGCGCACGAGGTGGAACCGGTCGGCGAGTTCGGCGACGACGCTGTCCCAGACCACATGTGAGTCCGGCCAGCCGTGCACGAGGATCAGCGTCGGTCCGTCGGTGTTGCCCTCCTCGTAGACCGCGACGCGGACGCCGTCGGTGCTGTCGACGAAGCGGGGGGCGGGTCGGGGCGTGGCTTGGGATATTGCAGGGGGCATGGCGGTGTCACCCTTCGAGTTCGCGGCGGGCGGCGCGTTTGCGTTCGATGCGCCGTCGGGCGTCATAATCGCGCATGCGCTGCGGATAGCCCACTTTCTGCACGTCGTAGACCGGGATCTTGAGCCGGTCGGACAGCCGCCGGGCCCCGGCGTCACCCCCGGCGCGCCGCCGCGTCCACTCGCCGTCGGCGGCGACCAGCACCACCGTCACGTCGGTGACCGTGGTCTTCGGTTCGACATAGGCCTCGACGCCGCGATGTTCGGCCACCCATTGCTGCAGGTAGCGCAGGTCCGCCGCGGGATCGCGGCCGTCGGCGCGCGCGGAGCGCCGGGCGCGCAGCTTGTCGAACAGTCCCACCGTCTCCCTCGGCTCTCGTCAGACCCCTTTCGATAGTGCCAGAGCGATCTGTTGCCGAGTCTCTCGGCGAAAGCCGGGGGCGAACGTGGAAGGATGACTTGTGACGTTCGCCCACCCCTGCGACTGATCGTTCGAAGGAGCCAACACACATGGCCGTCTCTGTCCAGATGCCCGCACTCGGTGAAAGCGTCACCGAGGGCACCGTCACCCGCTGGCTCAAACAAGAGGGTGACACCGTCGAGCAGGACGAGCCCCTACTCGAGGTCTCGACCGACAAGGTCGACACCGAGATCCCGTCGCCGGCCTCCGGTGTGCTGCAGAAGATCGTGGCCCAGGAGGACGACACGGTCGAGGTCGGCGGCGAGCTGGCGGTGATCGGTGAGGGCGGCGAGGATTCGGGCGATTCCGACGACTCCTCCGACGAGTCCTCCGACGACCAGCCCGCGGAGGAGCCCGCGGAAGAGCCCGCGGAAGAGCCGGCCGCCGACGAGTCCGAGAGCGAACCGGAGCCCGAACCGGAGCCGAAGAAGGAGTCGAAGCCGAAGTCGTCGGGTTCGGCGACGCCGGTGAAGATGCCCGAGCTCGGTGAGTCCGTCACCGAGGGCACCGTCACCCGCTGGCTGAAGAAGGTCGGCGACAGTGTCGAGGTCGACGAGCCGCTGCTGGAGGTGTCGACCGACAAGGTGGACACGGAGATCCCGTCGCCGGTGGCGGGCACGCTGCTCGAGATCATCGCCGAGGAGGACGACACGGTCGAGGTCGGCGGCGAGCTCGCGAAGATCGGCGACGCCGATCAGGCCGACAGCGAGCCCGAGCCCGAACCCGAGCCCGAGCCCGAGCCGGAACCCGAACCGGAGCCGGAACCCGAGCCAGAACCGGAGCCCAAGCAGGAGTCGAAACCCGAGCCGAAGCCCAAGCAGGAATCGAAACCCGAGCCCAAGCCCGAGCCCAAGCAGGAATCCAAGCCCGAACCGAAGCAGGAGGCCGAGCCGTCCGACGGCAGCGGCCCCTATGTCACCCCGCTGGTGCGCAAGCTGGCCGCCGAACACGACGTCGACCTGAGCACCGTGAAGGGCACCGGGGTGGGCGGACGCGTCCGCAAGCAGGACGTCCTCGCCGCCGCGGAGGCCAAGAAGGCGCCGAAGTCCGACACCGAGGACGCCGCCGAGGCACCCGGCAAGGCGCCGGCCGCGGCGATGGCCCCGGCGAACGCCAACGCCGCCGACGCGCCGCTGGCACACCTGCGCGGCACCACGCAGAAGGCCACCCGCATCCGTCAGCTGACGGCGAAGAAGACGCGCGAATCCTTGCAGGCCACAGCGCAGTTGACGCAGACCCACGAAGTCGACATGACCAAGATCGTGGCACTGCGCGCCAAGGCCAAGGCCGGCTTCGCCGAGCGCGAGGGGGTGAACCTCACCTACCTGCCGTTCATCGCCCGCGCCGTCATCGACGCGCTGAAGATGCACCCGAACGTCAACGCGAGCTACAACGAGGACTCCAAGGAGATCACCTACTACGACGCCGAGCACCTCGGCTTCGCGGTCGACACCGAACAGGGTCTGCTCTCCCCCGTCATCAAGAACGCCGGCGACCTGTCGCTGGGCGGGCTGGCCCGGGCGATCTCCGACATCGCGGCGCGCGCCCGGTCCGGTGACCTCAAACCCGACGAACTGTCCGGTGGCACGTTCACGATCACGAACATCGGCAGCCAGGGCGCGCTGTTCGACACGCCGATCCTGGTCCCGCCGCAGGCGGCGATGCTCGGCACGGGCGCGATCGTCAAGCGGCCGCGGGTGATCGTCGACGAGTTCGGCAACGAGTCCATCGGTGTGCGGTCGGTCTGCTACCTGCCGCTGACGTATGACCACCGGCTCATCGACGGCGCGGACGCCGGTCGCTTCCTCACCACGATCAAGCGGCGGCTCGAAGAGGGTGCGTTCGAGGCGGATCTGGGGCTCTAGCCGCAGTGACTGATGCCGTCATCGCGATAGCGGGGTCCTCGGGGCTCATCGGTTCGGCGCTGGTCTCCGCGTTGCGCTCCGCCGACCGCCGGGTGGTGCGGATCGTGCGGAGGGCACCGTCGAACGCCGACGAGCTGTACTGGAATCCCGACACCGGTGAGTTCGACGCCGGGGCGTTGCGCGGGGTGGACGCCGTGATCAACCTGTGCGGCGTCAACGTCGGTCAGCGGCGCTGGTCGGGTGCGTTCAAGCAGAGCCTGCGCGACAGCCGCATCACCCCCACCGAGGTGCTGGCCAACGCGGTGGCCGACGCCGGCGTCCCGGTGCTGGTGAACGCCAGCGCCGTCGGCTACTACGGCGACACCCGCGGCCGGGTCACCGACGAGTCCGCGCCCGCGGGCGACGGGTTCCTCGCGCAGCTCTGCGTCGACTGGGAGGACGCGACGGCCCCGGCCGCCGCGGGCGGGGCCCGGGTCGTGCTGCTGCGCACCGGTCTGGTGCTCTCGCCCTCCGGGGGCGTCCTGGGACGCATCAAGCCGCTGTTCAGCCTGGGCTTGGGCGCGCGGCTGGGCAACGGCAGGCAGTACATGCCGTGGATCAGCCTCGAGGATCAGGTGCGCGCGACGCTGTTCGCGGTCGCCCACGACGACCTGTCGGGACCGCTGAACGTGACCGGTCCGGCGCCGGTGACGAACGCGGAGTTCACCACCGCGCTCGGGCGTGCGGTGAACCGGCCCACCGCGCTGATGGTGCCGGGCTTCGCGTTGCGCACGCTGCTCGGCGAGTTCGCCGACGAAGGGCTGCTCGGCGGGCAGCGCGCGATCCCCGCAGCACTGGAGCGGGCCGGCTTCGTGTTCCACCACAACACCGTCGGCGAGGCGCTCGCGTACGCCACCGGCCCGCGAGACGCCTGACGGGTAGCGTCGAGTTCATGGCGATTTCGATCAGGTCGTCGGCCGAACCCGTCGACGTCCAACGGCTGGGCACCGTCGACTACCTCGAGGCGTGGGACCGGCAGCGCGCACTCGTCGACGCGCGCGTCGCGGGCGGCCGGGACACGCTGCTGCTGCTCCAGCACCCGTCGGTCTACACGGCGGGCCGACGCACCGAGCCGCATGAGCGTCCGGTGGACGGCACGCCGGTGGTGGACACCGACCGCGGCGGCAAGATCACCTGGCACGGCCCCGGACAGCTGGTCGGCTATCCGATCGTCGGGCTCGCCGAACCGCTCGACGTGGTGAACTTCGTGCGCCGCATCGAGGAAGCGCTGATCCGGGTGTGCACCGACCTCGGACTGGAGGCCGGCCGGGTCGACGGCCGCTCCGGGGTGTGGCTGCCCGCCGACGCCCTGCGCCCGGCGCGCAAGGTCGGGGCGATCGGCATCCGGGTGTCGCGGGGTACCACCCTGCACGGCTTCGCGCTGAACTGCGACTGCGAACTGTCGGCGTTCTCAACCATCGTGCCGTGCGGGATCGCCGACGCCGGGGTGACGTCGCTGACCGCCGAACTGGGCCGGCGCGTCACGGTCGCCGACGTCACCGACGCCGTCGCCGAGCAGGTGTGTGACGCACTCGACGGCCGCCTGCCGGTCGCTGCCGGCGCCGTCGCGGGCGTAGCATCGACACAGTGACAGTCACGCCGCCTGAGGGTCGCAAGCTGCTGCGCCTGGAGGTCCGCAACGCCCAGACGCCCATCGAGCGCAAACCCCCGTGGATCAAGACCCGCGCCAAAATGGGCCCGGAGTACAGAGAACTCAAATCGCTGGTCAAGCGCGAGGGCCTGCACACGGTGTGCGAAGAAGCCGGGTGCCCCAACATCTTCGAATGCTGGGAGGACCGCGAGGCGACGTTCCTGATCGGCGGAGAGCAGTGCACCCGCCGCTGCGACTTCTGCCAGATCGACACCGGTAAGCCAGAAGAACTCGACCGGGACGAACCGCGCCGGGTCGCCGAGAGCGTCCAGGCGATGGGCCTGCGGTACTCGACCGTCACCGGCGTGGCACGCGACGATCTGCCCGACGGCGGCGCCTGGCTCTACGCGGAGACGGTGCGCGAGATCAAGCGGCTCAACCCCAACACCGGCGTGGAACTGTTGATCCCCGACTTCAACGGCGACCCCGCCCAGCTCGCCGAGGTCTTCGAATCGCGTCCGGAAGTGTTGGCGCACAACGTCGAAACGGTGCCGCGCATCTTCAAGCGGATTCGCCCGGCGTTCCGGTACGAGCGCAGCCTCGGCGTGCTGACCGCGGCACGCGACTTCGGCCTGGTCACCAAGAGCAACCTGATCCTCGGCATGGGCGAGACCCCCGACGAGGTGCGCATCGCGCTGGCCGACCTGCACGAGGCGGGCTGCGACATCGTCACGATCACCCAGTACCTGCGGCCGTCGCCGCGTCACCACCCGGTCGAACGCTGGGTGCGACCCGAGGAATTCGTCGAGTTCGCGCAGTACGCCGAAGGGCTCGGATTCGCCGGCGTGCTGGCCGGTCCGCTGGTGCGGTCGTCTTACCGCGCCGGACGGCTGTACGCGCAGGCCGCGCGGTTGAAACCGGCCGCCGCCCCACCCGTATCCTGAGACTCATGGCGAAGACCCGCAAACCCGCCGCCAACAAGGCCGCCAAGGCCGAGGCGAAGGCCGCCCGCAAGGCCGCGTCCAAGCAGCGTCGCAGCCAGCTGTGGCAGGCGTTCCAGATCCAGCGCAAAGAGGACAAGCGGCTGCTGCCGTACATGATCGGCGCGTTCGTCGTCATCGTGGCGGTGTCGGTGACGATCGGCGTCCTCGCGGGCGGGTTCGCGATGTACACGCTGATCCCGCTGGGCGTGGTGCTCGGCGTGCTGGTGGCGTTCATCATCTTCGGCCGGCGGGCGCAGAAGTCGGTGTACCGCAAGGCCGAGGGGCAGACCGGTGCGGCCGCATGGGCGCTGGACAACCTGCGCGGGCGGTGGCGGGTGACGCCCGGGGTGGCCGCGACCGGCAACTTCGACGCCGTCCACCGGGTGATCGGCCGTCCCGGCGTGATCTTCGTCGGCGAGGGCAACCCCGGCCGGGTCAAGCCGCTGCTCGCCCAGGAGAAGAAGCGCACCGCGCGGCTCATCGGCGACACGCCGATCTACGACGTCGTCGTCGGCAACGGCGAGGGTGAGGTGCCGCTGTCCAAGCTGGAACGCCACCTCAACAAGCTTCCCGCGAACATCACCGTCAAGCAGATGGACGCCCTCGAGTCGCGACTGGTCGCGCTGGGCACCAAGATCGGTCCGGCCGCGATGCCGAAGGGCCCGATGCCGGCTCAGGCCAAGATGCGCGGCGTCCAGCGCACGGTGCGCAGGCGGTAGCGGCGCGCCGCAGCCTCATCCGCGCAGCCACCCGCCATACTTCCGCGGATGTGCACTGCGTGTGAGTGGGCGCCGCACTTCGCGTCGTTCGGTGGCCGGGCGACCCGGCGGACGGTGTTGCGGGCCGCCGCGACGGTGGTCGCGGTGACCGCGGCGAGCGCGTGCACCACCGGTCCGTCGCAGTCCCCCACCCCCGACACCGCAACGGGCGCCGGGGACGACCGCGCGGACGTCGTGTTCCGCAACGGCCGGGTCTACACCGTGGCGGGCCCCCAGCCGTGGGCGCAGGCCGTCGCGGTCAAGGGCGACACCATCACACACGTCGGCGACGAGGCGGGTGCGATGGCGCTCGCCGGACCTGCGACCCGGGTGGTCGACCTGAACGGGCGGCTGTTGATGCCGGGTTTCGTCGAGGGCCACACCCATCCGTTCCTCGGCGCGTTCCTCACCTCGGGCGTCGATCTGCAGCTGCCGACGCTCGGCGATGCGCTGGGCGCGATCGAGGCCTACGCGAAGGACAACCCGGCCGGCGCGGTCCGTGGATTCGGTTGGCGCGTCGACATGTTCGGACCCGACGGACCGACCCGCGCCGACCTCGACCGCATCCTGCCCGACCGGCCCGCGTTCTTCTTCGCCATCGACGGGCACAGCCTGTGGGCCAACAGCAAGGCGCTGGAGATGGCGGGCGTCACACGCGACACCCCCGATCCGATACCGGGTTTCAGCTACTACGCCCGCGACGCGAACGGCGATCCGACCGGCTACATCCTCGAGGTGAACGCGGTGCTCAGCCTCGTCAACGCCGTCGAGCCGATCTCCCCCGACACCATGGGCACGCTGATGGAGGGCTGGCTGCCGAAGGCGTCCGCCGCGGGAATCACCTCGGTGTTCGACGCCGGCGTGCCACCCATCGGAGACGATCAGGCCGCGCTGCTGCGCCTCTACACCGACGTCGAGCAGCGCGGTGAGCTGCCGTTCCGCGTCGTCGCGTCGTATTCGGTGCGGTCCGCACCGGTCGACGGCGCGGTCGACGCGCTCACCGCGATCCGGCGCGAGGTGTCCGGCGATCTCGTATCGGTCGACGTCGTCAAGATCGTCGGGGACGGCACGCAGGGCGGATACACCGCGTGGCTGGTCGAGCCCTACGCCGACAGACCCGACTCGACCGGCGGGTCGCCGTTGACCGAGGAGCAGTGGCACCAGCTCATCGGCGCGGTGGACGCCGCTGGCTACGACGTGCACGTGCACGCCTGCGGGGAACGCACCGCGCGCGTCGCACTCGACGGCATCGAACGCGCGATCGCCGCGAATCCCCCGCGCGACCGCCGCCACGCCGTCGCCCACCTGGTGTTCGTCGAGGACAGCGACAACCCCCGCTTCGGCGAACTCGGCGTCGTTGCGCAGTTCTCGGCGAACTGGATGTCGGCCGACCCGGACACGATCGAGAACATGGGGGCGCGCTACGGGTCGCCGCGCAAGGAACTGATGTACCGGCCGCAGGCGGTGCTGAAGTCCGGTGGGCGCATCTCCCTGGGCACGGATTGGCCGGCGGCCGGATACTTTTCCACCTACAAGCCGCTCGACTCGATCCAGGTGGGCGTGACCCGTCAACTCGTCGGCGAAGCCGGCGCGCCGGTGCTCGAACCCGCCGACCAGAAGCTGTCGGTGGCCGAGGCGGTGCACGCGAACACGTTGGGCGCCGCCTACCAGATCCGGCTGGACGCCTTGGTCGGCTCGGTGGAGGTCGGCAAGCGCGCCGATCTGATCGTCCTCGACCAGAACATCTTCGAGATCGACCCGCACGACATCCACCGCACCACGGTGGCGATGACGATGATGAACGGTCAGATCCGGCACGAAGTCTGACGCCGAACGTGAGCTCGTGCGCGAGTTCTGCGCGGATCCTCGAGCACAACCTCACATTCGATCGAGCGGAACCGCCGCGGGCGGTGACGCCGTCCTATCGGAGTGCAGTGGCCCTTTCTCGGCACCGAGGCCTTGGCGGCCGGAGTCGTCACGCGATATCAGCTGGCGACGCGCCACGATGCGCTGTTCCGCAACGTGTACGTACCGAAGGGGCAGGCGGTGACGCCGGTCGACAAGGCGGTCGGCGCGTGGCTCTGGTCGGGAAGGCGTGCCACCGTCGCCGGTCTGTCGGCCGCGGCGCTGCACGGGACGAAGTGGATCGACGCGACGCTGCCCGCCGAGCTCAACCAGCCGAGTCGGCACAAGACCGGGAACATCCTGCTGCACAACGACACGCTGACCGACGACGAGATCTGCCTCGCGCGGGGCATTCCCACGACGACACCTGCGCGGACGGCGTTCGACCTCGGCCGCCGCAAGGGGGTGACGACCGCGGTGGTGCGACTCGATGCGCTCAGGCAGGCGACTCGGCTGCGGGCCGACGACGTCGAGGCGATCGCCGATCGTCATCGGGGTGCCCGCGGCATCGTGCAGCTCCGCCAGGCCCTGGTGCTATCGGATGCCGGGGCGGAGTCCCCGCAGGAGACCCGCACGCGGTTGGTCCTGACCGCCGCCGGCATGCGACCGACCCATACGCAGATCGAGGTCTACGACCACCACGACTTCGTGGCCCGCATCGACATGGGTTATCCGCGATGGAAGGTCGGCGTCGAATACGACGGGCCGCAACACTGGACCGACCCCCGCGTCCGGGACCGCGACCTCGAGCGGCGGGCCAGGCTGGCGGCACTGGGCTGGCGCATCGTCCACGTCAACGCCGAGATGCTTCGCTACCGGCGGGCGGTCATCGTCGGTCGCACGGAGGCCGCGCTGGCCGATGCCCGCCGAACGTGAGCTCGTGCGCGAGTTCTGCGCGGATCCTCGAGCACAACCTCACGTTCAGCGCCGCACGACGGCGGTCTTGGTCGCGAGGTCGTGCAGACCGCGCAGATCGGCGTCGGTGAACAGCGCCGGGATCACCAGCGCGATCAGCAGTCCACGCACCACCGCACGGCCGAACCCGACGTGTTGGCGGTCGTCCACCGACACCACCATCAGGCCGAGCGCGTATTGACCCGGGGTGAAGCCGAACAGCCGCACCGACACCGCGCCGAGCACGAACCAGGTCACTAGGATGGCCGTCGACATCACACCCATGGAGATCAGCCCGACGGTCATCGCCAGCGCGGCCAGGCCGTAGGCGATGAACCAGTCGACCAGCATCGCGGCCACCCGCCGGCCGAACCAGGCGATCGATCCGGGGCCCGTGTCGGGTAGACCGAGCCGGTGACCCGGATATTCATTCGGTGGTTGGCCCGGGCCGCCGGGTCCGCGATTCGACTCCGGACCGGACAACCAGGACCCGAGCGCGCGGGCCATACTGTCAGGATAGGCGGGCCCGCCGTGCCCACCGCGAACCCGGGTGTGATGCTCCGCCGTAACTTCGGCGCAACATGCGGTTGACGACCGTGCAACATCGTGTCCATAGCGTCAACGCGCGGGTTACCAGTAAAGGAGATAACTAAGTGGCAGATAAGACGGCCGACGACATCATCAAGCAGATCAAGGACGAATCCGTCGAATACGTCGACATTCGATTCTGCGATCTCCCCGGCGTCGTCCAGCACTTCTCGATCCCGGCTTCGGCGTTCGACGAGAGCGTTTTCGAAGACGGCCTGGCGTTCGACGGCTCGTCTGTCCGCGGCTTCCAATCGATCCACGAGTCCGACATGATGCTGCTGCCCGACCCCGCGACGGCGCGCATCGACCCGTTCCGGCACGCCAAGACGCTCAACATGAACTTCTTCGTGCACGACCCGTTCACGCGCGAGGCCTACTCCCGCGACCCCCGCAACGTGGCGCGCAAGGCGGAGAACTACCTGATCAGCACCGGCATCGCCGACACCTGCTACTTCGGTGCCGAGGCCGAGTTCTACATCTTCGACTCGGTGACCTTCGACTCGAAGATGAACGGCACCTTCTACGAGGTCGACTCCGAGTCCGGCTGGTGGAACAGCGGTGAGCCCTTCGAGGCCGACGGCAGCCCCAACCGCGGCTACAAGGTGCGCCCCAAGGGTGGCTACTTCCCCGTCGCCCCCTACGACCACTACGTCGACCTGCGCGACAAGATGGCCACCAACCTGATCAACGCGGGCTTCGTGCTCGAGCGTGGTCACCACGAGGTGGGCACCGCCGGTCAGGCCGAGATCAACTACAAGTTCAACACGCTGCTGCATGCGGCCGATGACGTGCTGCTGTTCAAGTACATCATCAAGAACACCGCGTGGCAGGAGGGCAAGACCGTCACGTTCATGCCCAAGCCGCTGTTCGGTGACAACGGCTCCGGTATGCACGCCCACCAGTCGCTGTGGAAGGACGGCCAGCCGCTGTTCCACGACGAGTCCGGCTACGCGGGCCTGTCCGACACGGCGCGCCACTACATCGGCGGCATCCTGCACCACGCCCCGTCGCTGCTGGCGTTCACCAACCCGACGGTGAACTCCTACAAGCGTCTGGTGCCGGGCTACGAGGCCCCGATCAACCTGGTCTACAGCCAGCGCAACCGCTCCGCCTGTGTGCGTATCCCGATCACCGGCAACAACCCGAAGGCCAAGCGCCTCGAGTTCCGTTGCCCGGACAGCTCGGGCAACCCGTACCTGGCGTTCGCGGCGATGCTGATGGCCGGGATCGACGGCATCAAGCGCAAGATCGAGCCGCAGGCCCCGGTCGACAAGGACCTCTACGAGCTGCCGCCGGACGAGGCCGCCAGCATCCCGCAGGCCCCGACCTCGCTGTCGGCGGTGATCGACCGCCTCGAAGAGGACCACGAGTACCTCACCGAGGGCGGCGTGTTCACCGAGGATCTGATCGAGACCTGGATCTCCTACAAGCGGGAGAACGAGATCATGCCGATCCAGATCCGTCCTCACCCGTACGAGGTCGCGCTCTACTTCGACGTGTAGTCGGCTCGCCGACGCGACGTGTAGTCGGCTCGCCGACGCGACGTGTAGTCGGCTCGCCGACGCGACGTGTAGTCGGCTCGCCGACGCGACGTCTAGTCGGCTGAAAGGGCCGGGTGGCTCCCCTCACCGGGGACCGCCCGGCCCTTTCGCGTTGGATGGGGCGCATGCGTGTACTCGTGCAGCGGGTGTCCTCGGCGAGCGTGACCGTCGACGGTGAGGTGGTGGGCGCCATCGCACCCACACACCAGGGTCTGCTCGCACTGGTCGGCGTCACGCACAGCGACGACCCCGCCATCGCCCGCAAGATGGCCGAAAAGCTCTGGCAGCTCAGGATTTTGGACGGTGAACGATCGGCCGCCGAGGAAGCCGCGCCGATCCTGGTGGTCAGTCAGTTCACGCTCTACGCCAACACCGTGAAGGGCCGCCGGCCGTCGTGGAACGCCGCGGCGCCGCGGCCGGTCGCCGAACCGTTGGTCGTGGCGTTCTGCGAGGCGCTGCGCGGGCTGGGCGCCGTCGTGGAAACGGGAGTTTTCGGCGCGCACATGACTGTGGAACTGGTCAACGACGGTCCGGTAACAGTGCTGCTGGAGCTGTGAAAATCCTGGACCGATCCGCGTAGCGTGTCCCCATGGCTACCAACTTCGACGCTCGGCTGGCAAGCTACTCCTCCCCCATCCTGAGTCTGTTCCGCATCGTCTTCGGGCTGGCATTCACCCTGCACGGCGCGATGAAACTGTTCGGATGGCCGCTCGGCCAGGCCGTCCCGGTCGGCACCTGGCCGTTCTGGTGGGCCGGGCTCATCGAGTTCGTCGCCGGCATCCTGATCACGATCGGGCTGTTCACCCGCATCGCTGCCTTCATCGCATCCGGTGAGATGGCGGTGGCCTACCTGTGGCAGCACCTGCCGAACGGTTTCTGGCCGTACGACCAGGGCGTCGGCGGCAACGGCGGCGAACCCGCGCTGCTGTACTGCTTCGGCTTCCTCGCGATCGCCGCGCTGGGCGCAGGCGCCTGGTCGATCGACGCCCGTCGCCGCAGCCGGGTCGGCGGGGCCGGCGGGGCCGGCGGGGTCGCGCCGAACCGTGTCGTGACCGGCACCGCAGCACCGGCCGGCTATGCGACCGGTCAGCCGGTCCGCCGCGGTGGATTGCTCAGCCGCTTCCGCAGGCCGCGCTACTAGCTGGCCCGTAGACGCTGCGCACGGTAGCTTCGTCGACGGGACCTCATGTCCATGACATGGTGACGTCGCGTCCGATGGCCCCGTTGAGGAGGCTGCATGGGCGGGGACGGACCCAGCGGCGTGGCCGTGGGTTCCGACGCCGCGTGGTCCTCGGTTCCGCACCCGGTCATCGTGGTGACCAGCGACGGGGTCGTCCGCGCGGTGAGCGTGTCCGCGCAGGCGTTGCTGCCGTCGGCGGTGCCCGGTTCGGAGTTGGCCGGGACCGTGCCCACGTGGTTGTCGCGTGCGCACCGGGACCTCACGCACCGTCTCGGTACGTCTGATGTCGAGGCCACGATCGCATCGGGCACGGTGGACGGAAGAACCTTCGACGCTCGGCCCACCGTGCTCGACGGGGACGTGGCGTGGTGGCTGCTCGAGGACACCGGCCGCGAACTGCGGGACACGCGGCGCTCCCTGACCCGCGAGCAGGCCCGCACCTCGTTCCTCGACGAGGCGTCCGCGGTGCTCATGGCGACGCTCAACGTCGACCGCTGTATGACCGCGACCGTCCAGCTGGCCACCCGGCACCTGGCCGACGCGGCCGCCGTGATCGCCCCGGTCAACGCCAACCGGCTGCCAGTCATGTGTGGTGATCGCGGTGCGACCCAACAGCGCCGGGTCGACGCCGACCCCGCGACGGTGGCGGGTCTCAGCGAGGCGCTGCGCGGCTTCCCGCCGGTGCCGTCCCGCTGGCTCGACCCGGCCGCGCTGCCCGAATGGCTCCTCCCGGACACCTTCGAGGGCTCGGTCGGGTCCGTGCTGATCACGCCGCTTCCCGGCCTCGGCGTGCCCGCCGGCGCACTGGTGCTGATGCGACGGGCGACCGAGCCGGTCTTCGGTGAGGACGACGAGCTGTCCGCGCGACTGTTCGCCGCACGCGCCGGTGCGGCGCTGTCCGCGGCGGGGCTGTACGCCGAACAGTCCGCGATCACCCGCACGCTGATGCGCGATCTCATCCCGCCGCAACTGCGCCGCCTGCACGGGTTCGAACTGGCTGGCGGCTATCGCGCCTCGGAGGACCATCAGGTCGTCGGCGGCGACTTCTACGACGTGCACCCCGGCGCCACCCCCGAGCAGGACACGTTGGTCGTCCTGGGCGACGTGTGCGGCAAGGGTCTGGAGGCCGCGGTGCTGACCGGCAAGATCCGCAACACGCTGCAGGCGCTCGCGCCGCTGGCGCAGGACCACCGCGGAGTGCTGCGGCTGCTCAACAGCGCCCTGCTCTCGGCCGAACGCACGCGCTTCGCCACCGTGGTGCTGGCGTCCGTCGCCCGCCGGGACGGGCAGGTGGTGTTGCGGCTGACCAGCGCCGGGCACTGCCCGCCGTTGATCGTGCGCAGCGACGGACGGGTCGAAGAGGCCGACACCCGCGGTCAGCTGCTCGGTGTGCTGGAACAGATCCAAGCCCGCACCTTCGAGACGGTCCTCGCGCCGGGCGAGACCTGCGTCCTCTACACCGACGGTGTGACCGAGGCGTGGGGCGGACCGCTGGGCACCGACATGTTCGGGGAGCAGCGGCTCTCGACCGTCCTGGAACAGTGCGTCGGGATGCCCGCGGAGGCCGTCGTCGAACGGATCATGATGGTCGCGACGCAGTGGGTGAACCGCCGCGAGCACGACGACATCGCCGTCGTCGCCATCGCCGCACCACGCCGCACGCACCTGAGCGCGGTCGACGGCCACACCGCGGGGAGGTACACCGCATGACCGTCGCCATCCCCGCCGCGCGGGAGCGGCTGTGGACCGCCGTCCTCGCCGGCGACGAATACTCCGCGACCGCAGCGGTTTTCGACGCGATCGACGCCGACGTGACAGCCGAAGACGTGCTGCTCGACGTCATAGCGCCGGTTCAGCGCCGCGTCGGGACCGAATGGGCCGCCAACCGGATCACCGTCGCCGAGGAACACGCCGCCACCGCGATCAACGACCGGGTCATCGCGGCCCTGGCCTACCACCCCGCGAGCGCGCCGCGGCCCAACCTCGGCCGGGTCACGGTGGCGTGCGTCGACGGCGAATGGCATGCGCTGCCCGCCCGACTGCTCACCGAAGTGCTGCGGCTGCGCGGCTGGCACGTCGACTTCCTCGGCGCCCAGGTCCCCACGCCGCACCTGGTCGCGCATCTGCACCAGAACGGTCCCGTCGCCGTGGCGCTGTCGTGTTCGATCCCGACCGGACTGCCCACCGCGCATGCCGCGATCACCGCCTGCCAGGCCGCAGGCGTCCCCGTCCTGGCCGGCGGCGCCGCCTTCGGACCGGACGGGCGCTACGCCGGCCTGTTGGGCGCCGACGCCTGGGGAGCCGACGCCCGCGCCGCCGCCGACTGCCTCAGCCGCGGGGTGACCCGCGGGGACCGACCCCCGGCACACCGTCCCGTCGACGATCTGCCGCACCTGGGCGACCAGGAGTACACGATGGTCAGCAGAACCGCCCCGCAACTGGTCAAGGCCACCGTGACCGAAGTGGAGACCCGCTTCCCGGCGATGCAGACCTACACCCAACAGCAGCGCCAGCACACCGCCGAGGACATCGCCCACATCGTCGACTTCCTCGCCACCGCCCTCTACATCGACGACGACGAACTCTTCACGGGGTTCATCACGTGGACCGCCGAGATCCTCGCCGCCCGCGGGGTACCGGCCACCTCGCTGCACCCCGCGCTGGAGTCGCTGCAGGGTCAGCTGGCTGAATTCCCCCGCACCCAACGTCTCTTGACCGCAGCACTGATCGCCCTGGACCGCATGGCCGCCGACATGGAAACAAGCGCATGAACCTCACCTTCTCCGTCGACACCGCACGCCGGTCGGCCACCGTCACCATCGACGGTGAGCTCGACTCCGAGACCACCGACGCGTTCGTCGACACCGCAACGCGATTGCTCGACACCCATCGGGATCTTCGCGAACTGCGGTTGGACTGCGCCGACCTGGCGTTCTGCGATTCCGTGGGCCTGTCGGGACTGCTGCTCATCGAGCGCCGGACATCCGGTGCGGGCATCGACCTGCACCTCGACAACCGGCCGACCTACTTCGAGCGGATCCTCGACATCACCGGCATCCTCGAGTACCTCACGAGGCGAAGCGCCACAGCCGCGGACGCGCCGTCCGACGAGGCGAAAGAGACGCGCGACGAAACCGACATCGGCTGAGCCGCACGCGTTCCGCTACGCACGGTCCAGTCCGAGATCCTCGCGGAACCGCTTCATCCCGTCGATCTTCTCGGCCAGCGACGCGTTCGCGCCGGTGTAGAACATCCACGGCATGGTCAGGATGTGGGTGACACCGGCGGCTTCGGCCCGGTCGTAGTCGGCGCGCACGAGGGCATCGGTCAGCGGCGTGAGGATCGTGAAGTCGTCGACGGAAAGCCCGGCCTCCGCGCGGAGTTCACGCAGCCGGCCGGCTACCGCGATCGCCCGGTCGGTGGTGATGAGATCGCCGATCCAGCCGTCGTTGCGTGCGGCGCGGCGCAGCGCGACGTCGGACAGGCCGCCGACGTAGACCGGGATGTGCGGCGGAGTGGGTTCCATCTCCAGGCGCGGCGTCGGGTAGAACTCGCCGTCGAACTCGGTCCAGCCCGGCTGCCACAGCGCCCGGAACAGGTCGAGCATCTCGTCGGTGCGTCTGCCGCGCCGGTCGAACCGCTGCCCCATCAACCGGAACTCGTCCTCGCACCACCCGACGCCGATGCCGAGTTCCACCCGGCCGCCGGCGAGGTAGGCCGCGGTGCCGATCGCCTTGGCTGCCGAGTACGGGTCGCGCATCGCGGGCACGTACACCGTGGTGACGAACCGCAGCCGCGAGGTGACCTGCGCGAGCGCGCCCACGAGCACCCACGGGTCGGGCCAGTGGGTGAAGGGCTCCCAGCGCCGCTGCCCGTCACGGGTGTACGGATACGGCGTCTGCAGCGTCTCGAGGTTCACCACGTGGTCCGGCACACCGAGACCGTCGTATCCGAGTTCGTCTGCAGCACGGGCGATGTCGACGATCTCGCTGGTCTCCACGAACGCCGGGCTGACGTAGTACTTCATCCGGCGTCACGCGCCCAGGCCGGCATGATGAAGATGCCGTCCGCTTCGACGGTCACGCCCTCGGCGTCGCGGAGCACACCGCGCGCGAAGGTCTTGATGCCGTCGGTGCGGTCGATCCACGCCTCGGCGTGAAGCGGCCCCAGCGGGGTGCCGCGCAGATAGCGCAGCGTGATCGTGCCGGTGAACAACGGTTTGGTCAGCCCGTCGCTGGCGGCCTCGCCGAGCAGGTGGTCGAGCACCAGCGCGCAGATCCCGCCGTGCACCAGGTTCGGCGGCCCCTCGTAAGCGGCGCCGAGCGTGAAGTCGCTGACCCACCGGTCGTCGTCGGTGCGGTCGATGCGCATCGGCGGCGCGATCGCATTGCGCAGTCCCACAGCCGGATTCGCCCAAGCCAGCGGCCGCCCGGTGTCGGCGTGGCGCAGCGTGTGAGTGCGGTCGTGCCGACGCCCGTTCAGCGTCCGGGTGACCTCCTCGATCGCCGCTTGCGCCGCGGCGATGGTCTCGCCGTCCACGCCGGTGCGCACCCCGGCGTCGACGAGATCGCGGATCGCCTGGGTCAGCGGTTCGTAGAGCGCGCTCAGCCGGGCGTACTCGTCGCCACTGACCACGTCGAACGGCCATTCCGGCCCTGCGCCCGCCTCAGCCACCGAACACCTTGCGCACCACCGTCTTCGCCCGGCGCGTCACCCGCAGGTAGTTGTCGAGGAATTCGCCGCCGTCGTCGTTGTCCCAGCCCGCGGCCACCGCGACCGCGTTGAGCATCCGCCCCGGCCCGGGCAGCTGGTCGGTGGGTTTGCCCCGCACCAGCACCAGCGCGTTGCGGGCCCGCGTCGCGGTCAGCCACGCCTGCCGCAGCAGGTCGATGTCCCCCTCGGCGATGAGCTCGGCGGCCCCGATCGCGTTGAGCGCCTCCAGCGTCGACGTGCAGTGCAGGGCAGGCACCTTGTGCGCGAACCGCAGCTGCATCAGCTGCACGGTCCATTCGATGTCGGCCAGGCCGCCGCGGCCCAGCTTGGTGTGGGTGTTCGGATCCGCGCCGCGGGGCAGCCGCTCGGCGTCGACACGCGCTTTGATGCGCCGGATCTCCTGCACGGCCTCGGCGGAGACGCCGCCCGCCGGATACCGCGTTCTGTCGGCCATCAGCAGGAAGCGTTCGCCGAGCTCGAGGTCACCGGCCACGCGGTGCGCGCGCAGCAGCGCCTGAACCTCCCACGGCTGCGCCCACTGCGTGTAGTACGCCTCGTAAGAGGCCAGGGTGCGGACGAGCGGGCCGTTGCGCCCCTCGGGCCGCAGCCCGGTGTCCACCTCCAGCGGCGGGTCGGCGCTCGGCGTGCCCAGCAGCGAGCGCACCCGCTCGGCGATGCCGACCGCCCACTTCACCGCGACGGATTCCTCTGCGCCGCGGCACGGTTCGCAGACGAACATCACGTCGGCGTCCGAGCCGTAGCCGAGTTCGCCGCCGCCGAGCCGGCCCATGCCGATCACCGCGATGCGGGCCGGTGCGCCGTCGGCGGGGGCGTTGGCGCGCATCACTGCGTCCAGCGCGGCCTGCAGCACCGCGACCCACAGCGCCGTCAGCGCCCGGCACACCTCGGTCACCTCGAGCATGCCCAGCAGGTCGGCCGAGGCGATGCGCGCGAGTTCGCGGCGCCGCAGCGTGCGCGCCGCCGCGATGGCCCGGACCGGGTCGGCGTGCCTGCCGGCCGAGGCCACCAGTCCGCGGGCCATCGCCTCGGGTTCGGTGTCGAGCAGTTTCGGTCCGTTGGGCCCGTCGGCGTAGAGCTGGATGACCTCGGGGGCGCGCATCAACAGGTCGGGCACGTAGGCCGACGTGCCGAGCACCCGCATCAACCGTTTGGCGACCGCACCCTCGTCGCGCAATGTGCCCAGATACCAACGCTGTTCGGCCAGCGCCTCGCTGATCCGGCGGTAGGACAGCAGACCCGCGTCGGGGTCGGGGGTGTCGGAGAGCCAGTCCAGCAGTGTCGGCAGCAGCACCCGCTGGACGCGCCCTCGCCGCCCGCCCTCCCCGGTCAGCGCGGCCAGATGGGTCAGCGCGCTCTGCGGGCCCTCGTAACCCAGTGCGGCGAGCTGACGTTCGGCCGCGGCAGTACTCATCCCCGGCTCGATACCCAGCGCCGGCTGCCCCACCGATTCCAGCAGCGGCTGGTAGAAGAGCTTGGCGTGCAGCCGCGACACCCGCAGGCTCTGCCGTTTGAGCTCCTCGCGCAGGACGCCGAGGGCGTCGCGCTGGCCGTCGGGACGCACGTGCGCGGCACGGGCCAGCCACCGCAGCGCCTCGTCGTCGTCGGTTTCGGGCAGCATGTGGGTGCGTTTGAGCCGCTGCAGCTGCAGCCGGTGTTCGAGCAGCCGCAGGAACTCGTAGGAGGCGGTCAGGTTGGCGGCGTCGTCGCGGCCGACGTACCCGCCCGCTCCGAGCGCGGCCAGCGCGTCGACGGTCGACGCCACGTGCAGCGACTCGTCGTTGCGGCCGTGCACGAGCTGCAGTAGCTGCACGGCGAACTCCACGTCGCGCAGGCCGCCGGTGCCGAGTTTGAGTTCCCGCGCCCGCACGCCTGCCGGCACGAGCTCCTCGACCCGGCGCCGCATCGCCTGCACCTCGGGCACGAAATCCTCACGCTCGCAGGCGGTCCAGACCATCGGCGAGAGCGCCTCGATGTACTGGCGGCCCAGTTCCGCGTCACCGGCGGCCGGCCGCGCCTTCATCAGCGCCTGGAATTCCCACGTCTTGGCCCAGCGCTGGTAGTACGCCACATGCGATTCCAGCGTGCGGACCAACTGGCCGTGCTTGCCCTCCGGGCGCAGCGCCGCGTCGACCTCGAAGAACGCGTCGCCGGCGAAGCGCATCAGCTCACCGGCCACCCGGGTGGTGGTGCGGATGTCGGACTCGGCGGCCTCCCCCACTACAAAGATGACGTCGACGTCACTGACGTAATTCAGTTCGCGCGCACCGCATTTGCCCATCGCGACGACGGCCAGCCGGGGCCGTTCCCCGTCCCCGCACACCGAGCTCATCGCCACCTCGAGCGCACTGGCCAGCGCGGCGTCGGCCAGGTCCGACAGGTGCTGGCCGACCGTCGCGAACGGCAGCACCGGTTCGTTCTCCACCGTGGGCGCGGTGTCGAGGGCGGCCAGCACCAGCAGCCGGTCGCGGTACAGCTTGCGCAGCGGCAGCATCGCGGTCGCGGGGTCGGCGGCGGAACGGGCGAGCGCCACGAAGTCCTCGCGCAGCGCCGCGGCCGTCGGCAGTCCCACCTTGCCTGCGAGCAGCCGCCAGGTCTCCGGGTGGGCCACGACGTGGTCACCGAGCGCCAGCGACGAGCCCAGCACCGCGAACAGCCGTCCGCGCAAGGGTTTGTCGGTCAGCAGCGATTGGTTGAGTTCGTCCCAGCCGTCACCGAGCGCGTCGGCGAGGCGCACCATCGTGTGCAGTGCGCTGTCGGCGTCCGGGGCGCGCGACAGCGACCACAGCAGTTCGACGTGGCGGTCGGTGGTCCAGCCCAGCCGGTCCAGATGCGCGGGGGCCTGCTTCTCGACCAGTCCCAGGCGCCCGGCACTGGGCAGCCTGGAGCGTTCGGTCGACGGTTTCGCCACGCTGCTGACGTTACCGCGCCCGGCTCACAGCGACAGGTAGGCCTGCAGCTCGTACGGGGTGACGTGGCTGCGGTAGGTCTCCCACTCCGCGCGCTTGTTGCGCAGGAAGTAGTCGAAGACGTGTTCCCCCAACGCTTCGGCGACCAACTCGGAGTTCTCCATCTCCGACAGGGCCACGCCCAGGCTGCTCGGCAGCTCCTTGTAGCCCATCGCACGGCGCTCCTCCGGCGTCAGGCTCCACACGTTGTCCTCGGCCTGCGGGGCCAGCACGTAACCCTTCTCCACCCCGCGCAGTCCGGCGGCCAGCAGCACCGCGAACGTCAGGTACGGGTTGCAGGCCGAGTCTGGGCTGCGCACCTCGATGCGGCGCGACGACGCCTTGCGCGGGGTGTACATCGGCACCCGCACCAGCGCCGAGCGGTTGGCCGCCCCCCAGGACGCCGCGGTCGGCGCCTCGCCGCCGTGCACCAGCCGCTTGTAGGAGTTCACCCACTGGTTGGTGACGGCGCTGATCTCCTGGGCGTGTTCGAGGATGCCGGCGATGAACGATTTGGCGACATCGGAGAGCTGCAGCGGGTCGTCCGGGCTGTGAAAGGCGTTGGTGTCGCCCTCGAACAGGCTCATGTGGGTGTGCATCGCCGAACCGGGGTGCTCGGCGAACGGTTTGGGCATGAACGAGGCCCGCACGCCGTCACCGAGCGCGACCTCCTTGACGACGTAACGGAACGTCATCACGTTGTCGGCCATCGACAGCGCGTCGGCGTAGCGCAGGTCGATCTCCTGCTGGCCGGGGGCGCCCTCGTGATGGCTGAACTCGACCGAGATGCCCATCTGCTCGAGCGCGTCGATGGCGTGGCGGCGGAAGTTGGGGGCCGAATCGTGCACGGCCTGGTCGAAGTAGCCGCCGTTGTCGGCCGGGACCGGCGGGGTGCCGTCGTCCGGGCCGGGCTTGAGGAGGAAGAACTCGATCTCCGGGTGCACGTAGCAGGAGAACCCCAGATCGCTGGCCTTGGCGAGTTGGCGGCGCAGCACGTGGCGCGAATCCGCCCACGACGGCGAACCGTCGGGCATCGTGATGTCGCAGAACATCCGGGCCGAGTGGTGCTTACCGGAGCCGTCCGCCCACGGCAGCACCTGGAAGGTCGACGGATCGGGGCGGGCCACCATATCGGCTTCCGAGACGCGCGCGAAGCCCTCGATCGACGAACCGTCGAAGCCGATGCCCTCCTCGAAGGCGCCCTCGAGTTCGGCGGGCGCGATCGCCACGGACTTGAGGTAACCGAGGACGTCCGTGAACCACAGGCGGACGAAGCGGATGTCGCGTTCTTCCAGCGTGCGGAGCACGAATTCCTTCTGGCGATCCATGACCGCGAGCGTAGGTTCCGGCTGTTAATTCTGTGTTACACGGCTGCTAGAACTAGCACTGCAGACCGTTCGGCGGCACGGCGCCGTCGACCAGGAACCGCACCACGGCCGTGTCCACGCAGGCGTCGCCGTTGAACACCACGGTGTGCTGCTTGCCCTGGAAGGTGACCAGCGAGGCGCCCATCTGGCGGGCCAGCGCGACACCGGCCTCGTACGGGGTGGCCGGATCGCCGGTGGTGGACACCACCACGACCTTGCCTGGTCCCGGGTTCGTCGCGGGGCGCGGCGCCGACGTCGCGGGCACCGGCCACAGCGCACACACGTCGCGCGGCGCGAATCCGGTGAACTGGCCGTAGGACAGGAACGGCGCCGCCTGCCGGAAGCGTTGATCGGCCTGCACCCACACCGCCGGGTCGGTCGGATACGGCGCGTCCACACAGCGGATCGCGGTGAAGGCGTCCTGGCGGTTCTGGTAGTGACCGGCGGCGTCGCGGCGCTGGTACTCGTCGGCGAGCGTGAGCAGGTCACCGGCGTCGGTCCCGCGGGCCAGGCCGAGCAGGCCGCTGGTCAGGTACGGCCAGAACCGCGGGCTGTACAGCGCGTTGCCGGTGCCGGTGAGCGCGTCCTGGTAGCTCAGCCCGCGGGGATCGGAGGTGAACGCGGGTCGGGCCACCAGCGGGTCGACGAGCTGGTGGTAGCGGGCGACGAACTGGGCGGGGTCGGTTCCCAGCGGGCAGCCCGCCGACTTGGCGCAGTCCGCGGCGTAGGTGTCGAACGCCCGCTGGAACCCGGCCTGCTGCGCGACGGATTCGTCGACGGGATCCAGGCTGGGGTCGACGGCGCCGTCGAGCACCATCGTGCGCACCCGGTCCGGATAGCGTTCGGCGTAGGCGGCACCCAGCTCGGTGCCGTAGGAGAAGCCGAGGTAGTTGAGCTGGTTCTCCCCGAGGGCCGCGCGCACCACGTCCATGTCCCTTGCGGCGGCCGCGGTGCCCACATTGGCCAGGAAGTCCGCGCCCATCCGGTTGAGGCACTGCTGGGCGAGCCCGCGGTAGAGGCCCTCGATGTGCGCGACACCGGCGGGGCTGTAGTCGACCATCGGTTCGCGGCGGTAGGCGTCGAACTCGGCGTCGGTGCGGCAGCGCAGCTGCGGGGTGGAGTGCCCGACCCCGCGCGGATCGAAGCCCACCAGGTCGAAGCGGCGGCCGATCTCGGTATCGGCCAGCGCGACACCCATCCCGGCGACGGTGTCGACCGCCGAGGCGCCCGGCCCGCCCGGGTTGACCATGAGCACGCCGAGACGGTCGCCGGTGGCCGGGACCCGGATGACCGCGAGCTGCGCCTGGGCGCCGTCGGGCTGGTCGTAGTTCACCGGCACCGACACGGTGCCGCACTGGGCGGTGGGGATCCGCCCCGGATCGGCGACGATCTGCTGGCAGCTCCCCCACACCGGCGGCTGCCCGTAGCGCTGGGTGGCGTCACCCTCCGGCGTGGCCGAGGCCGGGGCGGCGGCTCCGCCGGAGACGACCGCCAGCACCACCGCAGTCGCCCACGCAGCCGCCATCGACCGCCGCCCTACCCGCCACATGGCGATCATGGTCGCACGGCCGGCGGCGGCCAGGCGCCGCCCGCGGGCAAAGGTGACCGGGCTGTGATCAGGTTCAGCGGCAACGGGTGTCCGCCGGCGGGACGACGACGTCGATCAGGTACTTGGCGGCGATGTCGTCGACGCAGGCGTTGCCCTGGAAGACCACGGTGTGCTGGGTGCCCTCGAAGGTCAGCATGGTGCCGCCGAGCTGGCGGGCGAGGTCGACGCCCGCCTGGTACGGCGTGGCGGGGTCGTTGGTGGTCGACACCACCAGGATCGGCGGCAGCCCGCTGACGTTGATCTCGTGCGGTTCGCTGGTCGGCGGCACCGGCCAGAACGCACACGTGCTGAGCGGGGCGTGGCCGGTGAATTCGCCGTAGCTCATGAACGGCGCGACTTCGCGCAGTCGGCGGTCCTGCTCGACGATCTTCTCGCGGTCGGTCACCGCGGGCCGGTCGACACAGTTGACCGCCACCCGGGCGTCGGTCGAATTGTTGTAGTGGCCCTGGGCATCTCGGCGCATGTACAGATCGGCCAGCGCCAGCATGGTGTCGCCGCGTCCGGCCTTGAGCTCGGTGAGGCCCTGGGTGAGATACCGCCACAGGTTCGGTGAGTACAGCGTCTGGATGGTGCCGACGATCGCGTCGCTGTAGCTCAGGCCGCGGGGGTCGTCGGTCTTGGCGGGCTCGTCGACCAGCGGGTCGACCATGCTCTGGTAGACCTCGACGGCCTTCGCCGGATCGGTGCCCAGCGGGCAGTCCGGCTGTTTGGCGCAGTCGGCGGCGTAGTCGTTGAACGCGGTCTGGAATGCGGCGGCCTGGCGGATGTCGGCCTCGAGCGGGTCGGCGTTGGGGTCGACCGCGCCGTCGAGGATCATCGCGCGCACCTTGTCGGGGAAGTTCTCGGCGTAGGTGGCGCCGATGCGGGTGCCGTACGAGTAGCCGAGGTAGGTCAGCTTCTCGTCGCCGAGCGCTTCCCGCATGGCGTCGAGATCCTTGGCGACATTCACCGTGCCGACGTTGGCGAGGAACTCTTTGCCGGACTTGTCGACGCAGCGCTGGATGAATTCCTTGGTCTCGTTCTCGATGTACTCGACGCCTTCGGGCGAGTAGTCGACCTGGGGTTCGGCGCGCTGCCGGTCGTTGTCGGCGTCGGAGTTGCACCACACCGCGGGCGTCGACGACGCGACCCCGCGCGGGTCGAACCCGACGACGTCGAAGCGTTCGCGCACCGACGGCGGCATGGTCGACAGCATCGACGCGGCCGCCTCGACACCGGATTCGCCGGGGCCGCCGGGGTTGATGACCAGCGAGCCGATCTTGTCTCCGGTGGCCTTGAACCGGATCATCGCGAGCCGCGCCACGTCACCGTCGGGTTTGGCGTAGTCGACGGGCACCGACAGCAGCCCGCATTCCGCGCCCGCCGGGATGCGCGATTCGTCCGACGGCGCACCGGCCTGACACGGCGCCCACTGGATCGGGGTGCCCGGGCGAGGGACCGCGATGACCGCGCGACCGTCGACCAGGTTGCTGCACCCCGCGACGAGCGGCAGTGCGATGACGGTCGCCGCGACCCCGATCCGAAGCCTCATGGCACCACATGCTGCCATGAACTGCCGTCGGCCCCGGCGAGCGCCGGTTCACCGGGTCGCGTCGAGCAGCTCCTCGAGTGCGGCGGCGAAGTCGTCGGCGAGGTCCCACAGGTCGGGGATCAGCTCGGGGCAGGACACGATTCCCACGTCGAGTTTGCCGTTGAGCGACATCACGGTGATGTTGAGCCCGGAGCCGTGGAAGATCGGGCCGATCGGATACATCGCCTTGACCTCGCTGCCGAGGTAGTACAGCGGGACCTGCGGCCCCGGCACGTTCGAGACGACGAGGTTGAGCACCGGGCGGGCCCCGGACAGGCGGCTGGCGGCGTAGACGCGCATCGCGGTGCCGAACACCGCGGGCGCGGCGAATTGCGTCCAGTCCTGCAGCAGCGTGGCGCCGATCGCCGAATTGTGTTGTTTGGCAACGGAGTTGGCTTCGGATATGGCCTTGATCCGTTCGACCGGGTCCTCGATGTGGGTTTCGAGCCGGGAGAACATCGCCGACACCTGGTTGCGGCCGGGCCGGTCGGATTTGTCGTGCACCGACACCGGCACCGCGGCGATCAGCGTGCTGTCGGGCAACTGGCCCCGGTCGGCGAGGAATTTCCGGAGCACACCGGACACCAGCGCCATCACCACGTCGTTGAGCTTGACGCCGAAGTGGTTCTTGACCGCCTTGACGTCGTCGAGGTCGAGCTGGGTGAACGCGATGTTGCGGTGGCTGGTGACGTTGGCGTTGAACGGTGTCTGCGGCGCGACGAACGGCGGAGCCATCGACAGCCCGGCCCGCGCCCGCTTGACGGTGTCGAGCACCGTGTTGACCGTGACCGGCAGCGCGTTGACGAGTTTGAGCGGCCGGGTGGCGAATTTGATCGCGCCGTTGACCGCGATCTCCACTTGGTTCCCGCCGCCGACCCCGGCGACCGGTTCGGGGTCGGGTGCGTCGGGTTCGGTGCTGCACAGCTGCGACATCAGGCTCGCGCCCGTCACCCCGTCGACGGCGGCGTGGTGCACCTTGGTCACCACCACCAGCGGTCCCCCGTCGCGGGCGTCGGTGCCGTCGATGCCCTCGATGACCCACTTCTCCCACAGCGGCCGGGCGCGGTCGAGCGGCAGCGACGCGATGTGGCCGATGATCTCCGCGAGCTCCTCCCGGCCGCCGGGCGCGGGCAGCCCGATGCGGTGCAGGTGGCGGTCGACGTCGAAGTCCTTGTCGTCCACCCACACCGGATGGTCGAGGTTGAACCGGTTGTCGGCGAGCTTCTCGCGGAACTGCGGCAGCGAATCGATCCGGCGGCACAGCGCCTCACGGAGTTTGGGGAACGTGTACCCGCCGGGCATGGTCGAGGTGTCGAGCTCGAGGATCGAGCACACGTGCAGTGGCTGTTGAGCGGTTTCGAGGTACAGGAAGCTGGCGTCGAGCCCGCTGAGCCGTTGCATGGGCTCAGCGTAGGTGGCCGTCACGCCGGTGTGAGGAAATCCACTCAACACCGTGTTCACCCGCGTGGGCCGCGGTGGCACACTTGTGGCGTCAGACGAACCCGGGGACCCGGACGGGCCTCGAGGATCTACCCGACCACCACGAGGGACAACGATGTCTGAACAGAGTGTCTACGGCGCTGCGTCCGATCAGTCCGCCGACAAGCCGCGCGTCAAGGTTCGCACCACCCACCTGCAGAAGTGGAAGGCCGAAGGCCACAAGTGGGCGATGCTCACCGCCTACGACTTCTCGACCGCCCGCGCATTCGACGACGCCGGGATCCCGGTGCTGCTGGTGGGCGATTCGGCCGCCAACGTCGTCTACGGCTACGACACCACCGTGCCGGTCACGGTCGACGAACTCATTCCACTGGTCCGCGGCGTGGTCCGCGGCGCCCCGCACGCGCTGGTCGTGGCCGACCTGCCGTTCGGCAGCTACGAGGCGGGTCCGGCCCAGGCGCTCGCCACGGCCACCCGCTTCCTCAAGGAGACCGGTGCGCATGGGGTGAAACTCGAGGGTGGTGAACGCGTCGCCGAGCAGATCGCGACGCTGACCGCGGCGGGCATTCCGGTCATGGCGCACATCGGATTCACCCCGCAGAGCGTCAACGGTCTCGGCGGCTTCAAGGTCCAGGGCCGCGGCGACGCGGCCGATCAGACCATCGCCGACGCGATCGCCGTCCAGGAGGCCGGTGCGTTCTCGGTCGTGATGGAGATGGTGCCCGCCGAACTGGCCACCCAGATCACCGGCAAGCTGACCATCCCGACCATCGGCATCGGGGCCGGCCCCAATTGCGACGGCCAGGTGCTGGTGTGGCAGGACATGGCCGGCCTCACCTCCGGCAGGACGGCGAAGTTCGTCAAGCGCTTCGGCGATGTCGGCGGCGAATTACGCCGTGCGGCAACGCAGTACGCCGACGAGGTGGCGGCCGGGGTGTTCCCGGCCGAAGAGCACAGCTTCTAGCCGAAGTTCGCGCGCCGCTTGCCGAGGAACGCGTCGACGCCTTCCCGGCCGTCGGCGGAGTCGGCGCGCTGCGCGATCAACCGGCCCTCGAGTTCCATCTGCTCTTCGAGGCCGTTCTTCGACGAGGCCGCCAGCAGGGTCTTCACCGCACCGTGCGAGGGCGCCGAACCGGCGGCCACCTGCTCGGCCAGCGCGGTTGCGCGGTCGCCGAGTTCGGCGTCGGCCACCACGTCGGTGACCAGTCCCCACTCGAGGGCCTGCGCGGCAGGCAGGGTGCGGTTGGTGAGCATGAGGTCCTGGGCGCGGCGCAACCCGACCAGTCGCGGCAGGTGATAGGACGCGCTGCCGTCCGGGCTCAGCCCGACCTTGGTGTAGGCCATCGTGAACGACGCCGACTCGGCGGCGAGCACCAGATCGCCTGCCACGGCGAGGCTGAACCCGGCGCCTGCCGCCGCGCCGTTGACGGCGGTGACCAGGACGGCGTCCATGCGGGCGAACGTCGAGATCGCCCGGTGCAGATCGTCGGCCACGCCCTTGATGAAGCGCCCACGCGACGACGCGGCCGCGAACGCCTTGAGATCGCCTCCGGCACAGAAGAAGCGGCCGGCGCCGGTGAGCACCACCGCCTTGGTCGCCGGGGTGTCGCAGCGTGCCGCGACGTCGGCCAGTTCGGCGGTCATGGTGTCGTTCATCCCGTTCGCCGCCTCCGGGCGGTTCAACACGATGCGGGCCACCGCACCGGACTGTTCGAACGTCACTGCCTGGTATTCGCTCACCCGTGGACTGTAGCGATCCGCGGGATCCGGGGCCGTTCACCTCGATGTGGCAGGCTGTGTGTCCCCCACTGATCAGCGAAGGTGAACATGGCAGGTAAGTCCAAGACCTCCCGGCACACCGAGGTGGAGCGCAAGTTCGACGTCCCGGGATCGGACGGCGTGCCGTCGACCGTCTCCCCGTCCTTCGACGGGCTCAGCGCGATCGCGCGCGTCGAGCGGTTGCCCGTCCAGCACCTGGACGCGGTGTACTTCGACACGCCGGGACGCGACCTCGCCGCCCACCGGATCACGTTGCGCCGCCGCACCGGCGGAACCGACGCCGGCTGGCACCTCAAACTCCCCGCGGGCCCCGACGCGCGCACCGAGGTCCGCGCCCCGCTCGGGGACTCCGACGAGTGGGAGGTACCCGAGGAGTTGCGCGACGTCGTGCTGGCGATCGTGCGTGACCGTCCTCTGGCGCCCGTCGCGCGGATCAGCACCCAGCGCACGGTCGACCTGCTCCACGGCCCCGACGGTGACGCGGTGGCCGAATTCTGCGACGACGAGGTGACGGCGTCCGCCGAGGGCGGTGACGAACAGCGCTGGCGCGAGTGGGAGCTGGAACTTGTCGGCGACGGTGACGCCGCGCTGCTCGACCGGTTGGCGAACCGGGTGCTCGACGCGGGGGCGTCACCCGCCGGGCACGGATCGAAGCTCGGCAGGGTGCTCGACACCGGCCAGACCGACGACGAGGTGCGCACCCGTGCCGACGACCCGGTGCACCAGGCGGTCGCCGAACAGGTCGAGCAGTTGGTGACGTGGGACCGTGCGGTGCGGGCGGACGTGTACGACTCGGTGCACCAGATGCGGGTGACGACGCGCAAGATCCGCAGCCTGCTGCAGTCCGCAGGCGGCGTGTTCGGCATCTCCGACGACGCGTGGGTACTCGACGAGCTGCGGCAGCTGGCCGCCGTGCTCGGGGTGGCCCGGGACGCCGAGGTGCTCGCCGAGAAATACGAGAAGGCGCTCGACGGGTTGCCGCCCGAACTGGTGCGCGGGCCCGTGCGCAAACGGCTGGTGGACGGCGCGAAGAAGCGGTACCAGTCGGGACTGCGCCGGTCGCTGATCGCGATGCGTTCGCAGCGGTACTTCCGTCTGCTCGACGCGCTCGAGGGGCTGGTGGCCGCCGAACCGCCTCCCGCCCGGCCGGGTGACGAACCGGCGCCGACCTCGATCGACTCCGCCTACAAGCGGGTCCGCAAAGCGGCCAAGCGGGCGGCCGCGGCGGCGGAGGACGCCGAGCACGACGAGGCACTGCACCGGATCCGCAAGGGCGCCAAGCGACTTCGCTACACCGCGTCGGCCACCGGCGCGGGCAAGGTCTCGGAACGGGCCAAGACGATCCAGTCGCTGCTGGGCGACCACCAGGACAGCGTGGTCAGCCGCACGCATCTGACCCAGCAGGCCGAGGCCGCCCACGCCGCCGGTGAGGACACCTTCACCTACGGGTTGCTCTACCAGCTGGAGGTGGAGGTCGCCGACCGGGCACGCGAGCAGCTGGATGAGGCGCTGCGCAAACTCGACAAGGCGGTGCGCAAGGCCGGGGCCAAGGGCAAGTGACGGGCGGACGAGCTGGCCTGTAAGCCGGATTCTGTTCCGCGCCGTCATTGCTGACGACGCGGCGGCGACCATCCATCTGGACACTCCGTTGCCGGGTGCCTCGAGCGGCCTACCCGCAGGCTCGGGCGAGCAGCCCTCGAACGCCTGCGCAGCCGCACCGGGTGCGGCCTACTTGGCCTTGCTTCGGGTGGGGTTTGCCGAGCCACCCCGGTCACCCGGGGTGCTGGTGCGCTCTTACCGCACCGTTTCACCCTTACCGCCGCCGTGCCCGGAAGCCCAGCGGTGGCGGTCTGTTTTCTGTGGCACTTTCCCGCGAGTCACCTCGGATTGCCGTTAGCAATCACCCTGCTCTGTGAAGTCCGGACTTTCCTCGAACCGTTTCCGGTCCGCGGCCGCCCGGCCAACTCGTCCGCGCAGATCACCGTACCCTTATGTGCATGCCGCAGGTGCCGCCGGCCCGCTATCTGCAGCGGGCCCGTGACCTCGTCGACGCCCGGTACGCGGATCCGATCACCGTCGACGACCTGGCGGCTGCCGCCGGCCTGTCGCGGGCGCACTTCAGCCGCATGTTCACCCGCACCTTCGGGGAGTCCCCGCGGGCCTATCTGCAGACCCGCCGCCTCGAACGCGCCGCCGCGCTGCTGCGCTTCACCGACCGCTCGGTCGCCGACATCTGCGCGATGGTCGGGTTGCAGAGCGTCGGCTCGTTCACCACCAGCTTCGCCCGGGTCTACGGGTTGCCGCCGGCCGCGTACCGGGCCAGCCTGCCGCCCGCGGCCGTGTACGCCCGGGTGCCGTCGTGCATCCTCATGCGCGACACCCGGCCGCCGGCCGACAGCCGGGTGAAGACAGCACGCGGGGAGAAGACGGCACGCCCGGTCCAGTCGTAGCGTCACTGTCATGAAGATCGCCACCACCCATCTGTGGGTTCACGACCAGCAGGTCGCACTCGAGTTCTGGACCACGAAGGTCGGAATGGAAGTGCGACAGGATGTTTCGCTTCCCGACGTCGACGGCCTGTTCCGTTGGCTGACCGTCGGCCCGCCCGGCCAGGACGACGTCTCGATCGTCCTGATGGCCGTCCCCGGCCCACCCGTGATGGACGAGGCCACCCGCCGGCAGGTGCTGGACCTGACCGCTAAGGGTTTCGCCGGCACGATCTTCCTCACCACCGACGACTGCCAGCGCACGTACGAGGAGTTGTCCGCCCGCGGAGTCGAGTTCACCGAGGCGCCGCACCAGATGCCGTACGGTATCGACTCCGGGTTCCGCGACCCCTCGGGCAACAGCGTGCGCGTGACGCAGCTGGCCGACGCGCCGGTCACATAGCCCTGGCGGCGTTGCCCGTGCCCCGGCCGATGAGATTCGTCGGTCCGCGGAGTCAGACTGACGTGATGCAACTGCTGAGAGTCCAGAACTTCACCGTCTCGCGGGACGGCTTCGGCGCCGGCGAGAATCAGAGCCTCGAACGACCCTTCGGCGACGCCGACCCGGGCGACATGTTCGCCTGGGCCGGCGCCACCGCCAGCTGGCCCAACCGCACCGACCCGGGCGGCAGCCGCGGTCTCGACGACTACTTCACCCGCGACTTCACCCATCGCATCGGCGCCGAGATCATGGGCCGCAACAAGTTCGGCCCCCAGCGCGGCCCGTGGCAGGACCACGACTGGCAGGGCTGGTGGGGTGACGAACCGCCGTTCCACACCCCCGTGTTCGTCATGACTCACCATCCGCGGCCGTCGTTCACCCTGTCCGACACCACGTTCCACTTCGTCGACGGCGACCCGGTCACCGTGCTGGCGCAGGCCCGCGAAGCCGCCGACGGCAAGGACGTCCGGCTGGGCGGCGGCGCCACGGTGATCCGGGAGTTCCTCGCCGCCGGCCTCGTCGACACCCTGCACGTGGCGGTCTCCGACGTGCGGATCGGCCGCGGCGTGCGGCTGTGGGAATCGCCCGACGAATTGGACGACCGCTTCCACCACGAAGTGGTGCCGAGTCCGAGCGGGGTGACCCACCACCTGTTCTGGCGGCGATGATGTACGGGTGCCCCCTCCTCCCGACGTCCGAGAACAGCACCCCGCGCTCAGTGCCTGGGCCGAGCCTGCCGATCAGCGGCGCCGCGGGGTCCGCTGGTTCCTGATCCTGGCGTTCGGCTGCGCCTGGCTGCCCTGGTTCGCCGTGTATCTGGCGGGCGGGTCGCTGGACGATCCCGTCACCCAGCTACTCACCGCGGCGTTCGTTCCCGCACTGGCCGCCTGCGTGGTGCGCCGGTGGATCACCCGGCAGGGCTTCGGTGAATCGGGGCTGCGTCTGAACCTGAGCGGCTCGTGGTGGCACTACGCGGCGGCGGTCACCATCCCCTGGGGGGTGCTGCTTCTCGCCGTGCTCATCGCCGCCGCGACGGGCCTGTGGACGCCGCGATCGATGGAGGTGGGCGCGTCGTCGTGGCTGTACCTGGCCGCGGGCCCGGTCGTCTGCGTCGCGCTGTCCCCGATCTTCTGGGGTGAGGAGTACGGCTGGACGGCCTATCTGCGCGACCGCCTGGTTCCCGGCCGCCCGATCCTGACGACGTTCCTCACAGGTCTGGTGTGGGGGGTGTGGCACTGGCCGCTGCCCTGGGTCGGCTACTTCGGTGGCGACGCGCCGGTGTCGGACGCCCTGTGGGGAATGCTGCTGTGGCTCCCGCTGAGCATCCTGCTCGAGTTCCTCATCGGGTGGCTGTGGTCGGAGACGGCGTCGGTGTGGCCGGGCGCGATGCTGCACGCCGGCAGCAACATGGTGGCGTCGCTCGGGATGATGCTGGTGTTCGGCGACGCCGTCGGTATCACCGGCACGACGGTTCTGCTGTGCGCAGCGCTGACCCCCTTCGTCCTTGCGGTCATCCTCACCGGGCACACCGGCGGAAAGCGGCTCGCGCGCAACGCGTGACGGGCCCGACAGCGAGCCCGACGATTTTGCATAGTTCCACTAAGCAATTATCATTCTTTGAATGGCTAACCAATTGGTGGAGCGCCCGGCGTCGCCCCGCGGCGGCGGACTGCTGATCGCGGCGCTGGCCGCCGCGGGCACCAGCGTCTCCCTCATGCAGACCCTGGTCATCCCTCTGGTCCCCCAATTGCCCGCTCTGCTGAACACCTCGTCGGCCAACGCCTCGTGGGCGGTCACGGCCACCCTGCTCACGGGTGCGGTTGCCACACCCGTGTTCGGCCGTCTCGGCGATATGTTCGGCGCCAAACGGGTTCTGGTCGCCTGTGCGGCGCTGCTGACCGTCGGCTCGGTCGTCGCCGCGCTCACCAGTACCCTGGTGCCGCTGATCATCGGCCGCGCCCTGCAGGGCTTCGGCGCCCCGGTGATCCCGCTCGGCATCAGCGTGCTGCGCGCCTCGCTTCCGGCCGAACGTGTCGGCGCCGCAATGGGTATGGTGAGCGCCTCGCTCGGGGTGGGCGGCGCACTCGGCCTGCCGCTGTCGGCGGTGATCGCCGAGCACCTCAGCTGGCATGCGCTGTTCTGGTCTGCTGCCGCCCTCGGCCTGGGCTGCTGCCTGATCTTCGCGACCCTCGTCCCCGACATCGTCCCGTCCGCGCACATGGGCCGCTTCGACGTATTGGGTGCGGTCGGCCTCGCCGCGGGCCTGCTGATGCTGCTCCTGCCCATCTCGAAGGGCTCCAGCTGGGGTTGGACGAGTCCCGGCACGCTCGGTCTGCTGGCCGGGTCGGTCGCCGTCCTCGGCGCGTTCGGGTGGTGGCAGACCCGGGCGTCCACGCCTCTGGTCGACATCCGCACCACGCTCAAGGCACCGGTGCTGCTGACCAATGTGGCCTCGATCGCGGTCGGCTTCGGCATGTTCGGGATGTCGCTGATCGGTCCGCAGCTGCTCCAGATGCCCAGCGCGACCGGTTACGGGCTGGGGCAGAGCATGGTGGCGGCCGGGTTGTGGATGGCGCCCGGCGGTCTGGCGATGATGGCCTCGGCCCCGATCGCGGCGCGGATCATCGCCGCCCGCGGACCGCGGTTCGCGCTCACCGTCGGCGCCGTCGTGATCGCGGCCGGCTATCTCGGCGGGACCCAGCTGCTCGGCAGCCCGGCCGGGGTGCTGACGTTCAGCGTCGTCGTCAGCGTCGGTGTCGGATTCGCGTTCGCCGCACTCCCCACGTTGATCAACGGCGCGGTCCCGGTCTCGGAAACCGCTGCCGCCAACGGCATCAATTCACTGGCCCGTTCCCTTGGCACGTCGGTGTCGAGTGCGGTGATGAGCGCGGTACTGGTGCAGATGACCGTGGAGTTCGCCGGCCACGCCATCCCGTCCCTCTCGGGATTCCGGACGGCGCTGCTGATCGCGGCGGGCGCCGCGGCTGCCGCCGCCCTCATCGCCGCCGCCATCCCCACCGCGGCTCCCGCGCCGGCGCCGTCGGTCATCGAACCGGTGCTGGCCCCGGCGCCGCTGCATCGGCGTGCCCAGCGCCTGGAGAACGTGATGACCGCGCTCGGCCGCCAGGCCGCGGTGGGTCTGGAGATCCCGTCGATGCCCAAGCGACTGGATCGTGGCGATTACGTGATCGCCGCCTACCTGGGCGGGTCGAATCCGATGACAATGGCCGAACTCGCCCGCGCCCTCGACAGTCCCACGCGGCCGGTCGAGGAGCGGCTGACGGCGCTGATCCGCGACGGCCTCGTCGGCCGGGTGCCGACCGCCGATCACGCCGCCCCGCCGCGCTTCGTGCTGACCCCGCGCGGCCGCGCGATCTTCGAGCATCAGCGGTCGACGAACATCGCCGGGCTGGAATCGGTGCTGAGCCGCTGGGACGACGGCGACGTCGCGGTCCTGATCGGCTATCTCGGCCGGCTGTCGGACGGCATCGACGAAGAGAGCCGGCGCCGCCGGGCCGCGACGGCGCCGCCGCGCGTGTCCCCGCACGCCTACACCCAACCCGTACGCGCGCAACGGGTTCCGGTTCCGACGGGGCGTGACCGCTGGCGGTGAGCCGCGGCGGACCGTCAGCCGAGCCGCCGCAGCAGGATGACGTTGTCCGAGATCGTCGCCACCTGACCCTCGGGCCCGGTCGCCTCGCGCTCGACCGCCTCCACCCGCAACCGCTCCCAGCGCCCGGGCTCCGGCGCCAGCCCGTCCACCACGTCCTGCGCCGACGGCAGGTGGTGTTCGTGACCGTCCTTCCACCCCCACGGCGGGGCGGACCCGTGATCGACGATCAGCAGGAGCCCGCCTTGGGCCACCGCGTCCGCCGCGCGGCGTAGCGCCGCGGTGCGGTCGACGTCCAGCGGCGAGTGGAAGAACTGCGCCGACACCAGATCGAATTCGCCCTGCGGGAACGTCTCGGCGAGGTCGTGCTGTTCGAACCGGATGCGCTGGCCCACACCGGCCGCCGCGGCGTCCTCGGTGGCCCGGCGCAACGCGGTCGGTGAGACATCGACGCCCACCACCTGCCAACCGCGGCGGGCCAGCCAGATCGCGTCGGCGCCCTCACCGCAGCCGAGGTCGAGCGCGCGCCCCGGTGCGAGTGGTTCGACGATCTCGGCGAGCCGCGCATTGACCCGGCCGCTCCACACCCGGTCCTTCGCACCGTAGTGCTGCTCCCAGAAGTCCACCGTCTCAGACATTCACGTCCTCCTTCCATGCCGGAACCGGCAATCCGAACTCGTCGGCGAGCAGACTCTGTACCACCGCAGCGGCCACCTTCGACCCGGCCGCGACCGCCGCGGCCACCTGAGGCAGCTGGACGGTGACGTCCCCGGCCGCGAACACTCCCCGCACCGACGTGCGGCCGAACTCGTCGACCCAGACCGCCTCGGCCGACAGCGGATTCGGCTCCCCGAACTGCACACCCAACTGCTCGGCGAGTGCCGAGCGCTGACACACCGACGGCGCGACCATCAGTCCGCGGCGCGGCAGCACGGCACCGTCGGAGAAGACGATTTCGAGACCGTCGCCGGTGCCGCGCACCTCCGCGACCGGTCGGGGGTCGATGCGCACGCCCGCGGCTTCGATCAGCGCCCGCTGCTCACCGAGATCCCCGGTGAGCAGCACGATGTCGTCGGTCCATCCGCGCAACAGCAGCGCGGCGTGCACCGCGCGGGCACCCTCGGCGAGCACCGCGACGGGGGCGTCGCGCACCTCCCACCCGTGACAGAACGGGCAGTGGAACACCGATGTCCCCCACAGCGGTGCGAGGCCGGGCAGCTCCGGCAGCCGGTACTGCATCCCGGTGGCGAGCACGATGCGCCGCGCCTGCTCGACGGTGCCGTCGGCGAGTTCGACGGTGAACACGTCCCCGCGCCGCACCGACGTCACGTCGCCCGAGCGCACGACGACGGGGTAGTTCTGCAGTTCGCGCCGACCGGCGGCGTACAGCTCCGCAGGCGGCCGCCCGTCGTGGCCGAGCAGTCCCCCGATGCCGTGTGCCACGGCGTTGCTCTGCTCGCCGGCATCCACCACCAGGGTGCGGCGGCGCGCCCGGCCCAGCACCAGCGCGGCGCTCAGGCCCGCGGCCCCGCCCCCGACGATCACACAGTCCCATACGTTGTCCATGCCCCCGAGGTTGCCCCGGACACCGCCCAAGTGCCAAGCTGTTTTGCCATGCAGGCAAATGGCTCCTCGGAGGACCGCGTCGACGAGCGGGTCCGCAAGCGGTTGCGCGAACTGCGCAGGCAGCGCGGGTTCACCCTCGAGGAGGTGGCGGCCAGATCGGCCATCGACGTGTCGACGCTGAGCCGGCTGGAATCGGGCAAGCGGCGGTTGGCGCTCGACCACCTCCCCCGCCTGGCCGCCGCGCTGGCGGTCAGCACCGACGAACTGCTGCGGCCGCCGGAGGCCGAAGACCCTCGCGTACATGCCGATTCGCACACCCGTCACGGCGTGACGTACTGGCCGTTGAGCCGTCAGGGTTCGCCGGGCGGGCTGCACGCGTTCAAGATCAGAGTCAGCGCGCGGCGGCGCAAACCACCCGCCGAGCTACCGGTGCACGAGGGTCAGGACTGGATGTACGTGCTCTCGGGCCGGCTGCGCCTGATCCTCGGGGAGCGCGACTTCACCGTCGAACCCGGTGAGGCCGTTGAGTTCTCGACGTGGACCCCGCACTGGTTCGGGGTGGTCGACGGCCCGGTGGAGGCGATCGTGATCTTCGGCCCCCACGGTGAGCGCGTTCACCTGCACACCTAGAGGTACGCCGTCTGGTTCACCAGCCGCACCGACGAGCCGCCGTCGGGGTAGAACTCCGCGATGCTCAGTGAGGCGAGGTCGAGGTGCAGCCGGTAGAGGATCCCTTCACCGGCGTTGAGCGCCAGCCGCAGCATCGTCTTGATCGGTGTCACATGGGACACCACCAGCACCGTCGAGGCACCGTGCTCGGCGATGATGCGGTTACGCGCCCGCCGGACCCGGTGGGCGACGGCGTCGAAGCTCTCCCCGCCGGGCGGTTCCACGCTGGTGTCACTCAACCAGCGCGCATGGATGTCCGGATCACGTTGGGCCGCCTCCCCGAACGTCAATCCTTCCCACGTGCCGAAGTCCGTTTCGATCAGGTCCTCGTCGACCGCGACGTCGAGTCCGAGCGCCTTGGCGGCCGCGGCCGCGGTGTCGTACGCGCGCTGCAGGGGTGAGCTGACGACGGCGTCGATCCCGCCCCGCTGCGCGAGGTGGGCGGCCGCGGCCTCGGCCTGCCTGCGGCCCAGTTCGGTCAGCGCCGGGTTACCCCGCCCCGAATACCGGCGCTCGACCGACAGTTCGGTCTGGCCGTGGCGCAGCAGCAGGAAGCGCGTCGGCGCCCCTCGCGCACCGGTCCAGCCGGCCGGCGAGGCCGGTGTCTCGGTCGGCGCGACCGTTGGGGCGCTGCGGGGCGCGGATTCGATACCCGCCGCGGCGTCCATCGCCTCGTTGGCCAACCGGTCGGCGTGGGCGTTGCGGGCCCGGGGAATCCAGGCGTAGGTCACCCGGTCGAACCGCCGCGCCAGGGACCGCGCCTGCTCGTGCAGCGGAACCAGATCGGGGTGCTTGACCTTCCAGCGGCCCGCCATCTGCTCGACGACCAGCTTGGAGTCCATGGATACCGCGACCTCGGTGGCGCCGACGTTGGCGGCCTCCTCGAGACCGGCGATCAACCCGCGGTATTCGGCGACGTTGTTGGTGGCCCGGCCGATCGACTGCTTGCTCTCGGCGAGCACCGAGGACCGGTCGGCCGACCAGACCACCGACCCGTAGCCCGCCGGGCCGGGGTTGCCGCGCGAACCCCCGTCGGCCTCGACGATCACCTTCATTTCTTGAATCCCTCCGCGCGCACCAGGATCGCGTTGCACTCGGGGCAGCGCAGCACCTCGTCGTCGGGGGCGGCGGTGATCCGGGCCATCTCGCCCCGGTCGATCTCGAGCCGGCAGGCGCCGCACCGGCGGCCCTGCAGCTGCCCGGCGCCGGGACCGCCGCGGGCGCGTTGGCGTTCGTAGAGCGCGACCAGGTCGGGCTGCAACGTCGCGAGCAGCTCGTCGCGCCGGGTCAGGTGTTCCTGCCGCGCCCGGTCGAGCTCGGCCACCGCCTCGGCCAGTGCGTGCTGGGCGGCCGTCAGCGTGACCTGCAACTCGTCGACGCGCGCCACTGCGTCGGCGCGCTGGGCGGTGAGTTCCTCGCGGCGCTCCATGACCTCGAGCAGCGAATCCTCCAGGCTCGCCTGACGGCGTTCGAGCGTTTCGAGTTCGTGCTGCAGTTCTGCGACCTGTTTGGCCGCGACGCTGCCGCCCTGCAGCAGCGCGCGGTCGCGGTCTTCGCGCTGACGGACGCCCTCGATCTCGGATTCGAACTTCGTCACCTGGTCGTCGAGGTCTTCGATCGCGATGCCGAGCGTGGCCACCCGGTCACCGGCCGCACCGTGTTCGGCGCGGATCCGGTCGAGTTCCTCCTGTTCGGGCAACTTCTTCACCCGGTGCTCGACTCGCGCCAGCCCGGCATCCACCTCGGCCAGCTGCAGCAACGAATGTTGCTGCCAGACATCAGCTTTCACGTGTTTCCCTACCAGTTCCTAGGTTCCATGGATCGGTGCGCAGGTCGCAGACCCGCACCGGTAACGCCTCGGAGAAGTGCGCCCGCAGCACGCCGGCGGCCTGTTCGCACCACGGGAACTCGCTGGCCCAGTGGGCGACGTCGACCAGCGCCACCGGCGATGCCCGCCGGTGTTCGTCGGCGGGATGGTGGCGCAGATCGGCCGTCACGTACGCCTGCACGTCGGCGCGGGACACCGTAGCAAGCAGCGAGTCCCCCGCGCCGCCGCACACGGCGACCCGCGACACCCTCGTCGCCGGGTCACCGGCCGCCCGTACCCCCCACGACGTGGCGGGCAGCGCGGCGTTGACGCGGGAGACGAACTGCGACAACGGTTCCGGCGTCGACAACGAGCCGATACGGCCGATGCCCACGTCGCCGGGGATCGGCGCGATGCTGAAGATGTCGAACGCGGGCTCCTCGTAGGGATGCGCGCCGCGCACGGCGGCGAGCAGGTCCCGGCGGCGCGCCGCAGGGGCGATCACCTCGACCCGCTCCTCGGCGACGTGTTCCACCGACCCGACGCTGCCGATGGCGGGCGAGGCGCCCTCGTGCGGCAGGAACTGCCCGGTGCCCGACGCGCTCCAGCTGCAGTGCGAGTAGTCGCCGATCTGGCCGCCGCCCGCACCGAACATGGCCTCCCGCACGGCGTCGGCGTTCTCGGCGGGGACGTACACCACCCACTTGTCCAGTTCGGTGTCGGCGGCCACCGGCGAGAGCACCTCCTCGACGGTGATGCCGAGCGCCGCGGCCAGCGCGTCCGACACCCCGGGCGAGGCGGAGTCGGCGTTGGTGTGGGCGGTGAACAGCGCTCGGCCGGTGCGGATCAACGAGTGCACGAGCGCCCCCTTCGGGGTGCTCGCCGCGACGGTGTCCACACCGCGCAACAGCAGCGGGTGGTGGGCCACCAGCAGACCCCGCTCCGGTACCTGCGCGATGACGGCCTCGGTCGGGTCCACCGCGACGGTCACCGATTCGACGGGTTCGTCCGGATCGCCGCAGACCAGCCCGACCGAATCCCAGTCCTCGGCCAGCCGCGGTGGGTAGGCGTCGTCGAGGACGTCGATCACGTCTCGCAGCAGCACGCTCATCGCATCGCCTCCGCCAGCGCCTCGACGAGCACCGGCCACTCCGCGCGCACCGCCGCCCGCAGGTACTCACCGTCCAGGCCGACGAACGTGTCACACCGTCGCACCGCGATCCCCCTACCTGCCAATCGCTTTCGGACCAACTCCGCATCCGGCACGGCGAACAGCACGAACGGCGCGGCACCGGGCACGCACTCGACACCGATAGCGGTCAGGCCGGCCACCATCTCGACCCGCAGTGCGGCCAGCCGGTGGGCCCCCGCCTCGGCGTCGCGCACCGCCGATGGGGCGTTGCATGCGGCCAGCGCCTCGAGTTGCAGGGTGCCCAGCGCCCAGTGGGCCCGTTGCGACGTCAGCCGCGCCACGGCCTCGGGTGCGCCGAGCGCGTAGCCGACCCGCAGCCCGGCCAGCGCCCACGTCTTGGTCAGGCTGCGCAGCACGAGCACGTCCGGCGGGGCGTCGGCGGCCAGCGATTGCGGCTCGCCCGGAACCGCGTCGGCGAATGCCTCGTCGACCACCACGAGGCGACCGGGCCTGCGCAACGCGAGGATCTCCGCCCGGGTGTGCAGCACCGCGGTGGGGTTGGTGGGGTTGCCGACGACCACGAGGTCGGCGTCGGCGGGGACCTGTGCGCCGGCAAGGCCGAACGGCGGGTCGAGCACCACGTGCGCGACGGGCACCCCGGCCGCGGCGAACACGGCGTCCGGTTCGGTGAACGACGGCGCGATCAGCGCGGCCAGCCGGGGCTGCAGACAGGCCAGCAGCGCGAATCCTTCGGCCCCGCCGGCCAGCAGCGCGACCTCGTCCTCGGCGCGTCCGTGCCGGGCGGCCACCGCCTGCACCGCGCGGCGCTCGTCGGCGGCCGACGGGTAACTGCCCAGGTCGGTCAGCCGGTCGGCCAGGCGCTCGACCAGCCACGACGGCGGCCCACCCGCGCGCACGTTGACGGCGAAGTCGAGCATGCCGGGCCGCACGGCCTGGTCGCCGTGGTACCTGGTCGCCTGCGGCGCGAGACGTGGCACAGCACGACAGTAGTGCGCCGTACGGGACGCGAAGCCGAACGACCCCGGGACGTCGGGGAGAATGGACCTGTGACCGACACGCTGGACCGTTCCACCGCCACCCGCCCGCAGCTGGTGTTGTTCGACCTCGACGGCACGCTGACCGATTCGGCGCAGGGCATCGTGGCCAGCTTCCGGCATGCGCTGGGCGAGGTCGGGGCGCCGGTGCCCGACGGCGACCTCGTCAGCCGCATCGTCGGTCCGCCCATGCACCACACGCTGCGCTCGCTCGGTCTGGGCGAGCGGGCCGACGAGGCGATCGCGGCCTACCGGGCCGACTACACCTCCCGCGGCTGGTCGATGAACCGCACGTTCGACGGCATCCCCGCCCTGCTGACCGACCTACAGTCCGCGGGCGTCCGCCTCGCGGTGGCCACGTCGAAGGCCGAACCGACGGCGCAGCGCATCCTGGCCCACTTCGGCCTCGACGGCTTCTTCGAGGTCATCGCCGGCGCCAGCCCGGACGGCACCCGCGCGGCCAAGGCCGACGTCGTCGCGTCCGCGCTGGCCCGCCTCGAACCGCTGCCCGACCGGGTGGTGATGGTCGGCGACCGGCGCCACGACGTCGAGGGCGCCGCCGCCCACGGCATCGACACCGTGGTGGTCGGCTGGGGTTACGGCCGCGCCGACTTCGCCGAACCCGGCCCGATGCCGGTGCTCGCGCACGTCGAGACGGTGGCCGACCTGCGGGAGGTGCTCGGTGTCTGAGTCGGGCCCGCTGCACATCACGTTCGTCTGCTCCGGCAACATCTGCCGCTCCCCGATGGCCGAGAAGATGTTCGCCCACCAGATCGCCGAACGCGGACTGTCCGGGGCGGTACGGGTGAGCAGCGCGGGGACGGGCGGCTGGCATGCCGGTGACCCCGCCGACGCGCGCGCCGTCCACGTGCTGCGCGCCCACGGCTACCCCACCACCCACGAGGCCGCCCAGGTCGACGACGACCACCTGTCCGCCGATCTCGTCGTCGCGCTGGGCCGCAACCACGTGCGGATGCTGACCGAACTGGGCGTGCCGGCGGGGCGGCTGCGCATGCTGCGCTCGTTCGATCCGCGCTCCGCGGCGCACCCACTGGACGTCGAGGATCCGTATTACGGCACCCAGGACGACTTCGAGGACGTCTTCGCCGTGATCGAAGCGGCACTGCCGGGCCTGCACGACTGGGTGGACGAACAACTCGCGACACGGGGGCTCGCGAGCTGATGAAGCGCTGGGCGTTCCTGTTGCGGCCGGCGTGGCTCGCGCTGTTCGTGGTGGTGCTCGCCTTCGCCTACCTGTGCTTCACCGTGCTGGCGCCGTGGCAGCTGGGGAAGAACACCAAGACCTCCCGGGAGAACGACCAGATCGCGCGCTCGGTGACCGCCGAACCCGTGCCGGTGACCGACGTGCTCCCCCGGCAGGATTCGGCCGCACCGGACGAACAGTGGCAGCGGGTCACCGCGACCGGGCGGTACCTGCCGCAGGCGCAGGTGCTGGCGCGGCTGCGGGTGATCGACGGCGACCCGGCGTACGAGGTGCTGGTGCCGTTCGCCGTCGACGGCGGCCCGACCGTGCTGGTGGACCGTGGCTACGTCAAACCCGAACGGGGCACCGACGTGCCGCCGATCGAGCCGGCCCCCACCGAGACCGTGACCATCACCGCGCGGCTGCGCGACGCCGAACCCGTCCCGCCGGGCAAGGAGCCGTTGCGGGAGAACGGCATTCCGCAGGTGTACGCGATCAACCCCGGACAGATCTCGGCCGTGACCGGCGTCCCGCTGGCCGGTTCCTATCTGCAGCTCGTCGAGGATCAGCCGGGCGGGCTCGGCGTCATCGGGCTACCCCATCTGGACGCGGGCCCGTTCCTGTCGTACGGGATCCAGTGGATCGCGTTCGGCATCATCGCCCCGATCGGCCTGGGCTACTTCATCTACGCCGAGATCCGCCAGCGCCGACGCGACAAGGCCGCCGCGGACGCCGCCGCCGATTCCAAGGCACCCGCGACGCCCGAGGACAAGCTCGCCGACCGCTACGGCCGGCGGCGCTGACCGCGACCGCCAGCACCGCGGCCGCGATCTGCACCGCACGCGAGAGCCGCACCGCGCGCCGCAGATCACCCACGACGGGGCCCCGTCCGTCGCCCAGCGTCGGCCGGATCTCCAATTCGTGGGCGTACTGCGTCGGTCCGCCCAGCCGCACCCCGAGCGCACCGGCGAACGCGGCCTCGGCCACCCCCGCGTTCGGGCTGGGATGCCTGCGGGCGTCGCGGCGCCACGCCCGCAGCACGGCGGCCGGTGACCCGCCCACCAGCGGTGCGCAGAGCGCCGTGAGCGCACCGGTCACCCGGGCCGGCAGGTAGTTCAGTACGTCGTCGAATCTCGCTGCGGCCCAGCCGAAGCGGAGGTAGCGCGGGGATCGGTTGCCGATCATCGCGTCCAGGGTGTTCGCCCCGCGGTACACCAGCAGGCCGGGAACGCCGGCGATGGCCGCCCACACCATGGGCGCCACCTGAGCGTCGGAAGTGTTCTCGGCGATGGATTCCGCGGCCGCGCGGGTCAGCCCTTCGGCGTCGAGTACGGACGGATCGCGCCCGCACAGTGACGGCAGCAGTGCGCGGCCGGCCTCGATGTCGGCGTCCTCGAGCAGATCCGACAGGTGCGCGCCGACCCGGCACAGCGACGTGCCCCCAGCGGCGACGAACGTGGCGGCGGCGGTGAGCGCGGCGGTGGCCGCCGGACCGCGGCGGGCCGCGGCCTGTTCGGCGGCGATTCCCCCGACCGCCAGCGCGGTGAGCAGGACACCGGTGTGCGCCGTCCCGGCCCACCGGGAGTCGGCGTATCCGATGCGCTCCAACGTCGCTGCGGCGCGGCCGAACCCGGCCACCGGATGGCCGCGGCGGGGATCACCCAGCAGGGCATCGGCCAGCATGCCGACGGCGATTCCGGCGGCGCGGGCGCGCGGATTCGGCGAAATCACCCCGGGAGCGTCTCACACGGTGTTTTCTCGAAGTCGACCCCCATGACGGGACGAAGGTGGAGCCATGAACGTCAACGGAATCAACCACGTCGCCGTCACGGTGCGTGACCTTCAGGTGAGCGGACCGTGGTACCGCGCACTGTTCGGCACCGAACCCGTGCTCGACGAGCACACCGACGCCGGTTTCCACCACCTGGTGTGGGCGTTCGGCGACGGCACGCTGTTCGGCATCCATCAGCACGACCGGCGCGCCGGCGAAACGGATTTCAGCGAATTGGAGCCGGGCCTCGACCATGTCGGGTTCGGCTGCGCCGACCGGGCCGAACTCGAGCAGTGGGTGGGCCGCCTCGACGAGCTCGGCGTCTCGCACGGCGGTATCGTCGATGCCGCCTACGGGTCGGGGCTGAGTTTCCGTGACCCGGACGGGGTGGCGCTCGAGTTCTTCGCACCGCCGTCCCGTTAGCCGTCCCGTCAGCCGTTGCGGCACAACTTCATTGAAAGCGCTCATAACACCGATTACCTGCGGTCCGCACCCTTCCGTCGTCGCCGCGACAGGTCGACAATCGACGTGGCGGCGTTGGTCTGACCGCCTCCTGTATCCGGCCCGGCCAGCACAGCCATTCCATGGGAAGGCACGAAAGGGTACGGCCATGTCGGAACAGGAACAGAACATCGAGGTCATCAAGAAGGGTTACGACGCCTTCGCGTCCGGCGACATCGAGACCGTCATGAGCCTCTTCGACGACAACGTCGAATGGGTGCATCCGGGCAACAGCACGATCAGCGGCACCTATCACGGCAAGGGTGAGGTCGGCGCCTACCTGGCCAAGATGGCCGAGAAGGACTTGGATGTCCGGGCGACACGGCTGATCGCCGACGGGGACACAGTCATCGCGTTGACCGACATCTCGGTCGCCGGTGAACGGAGCAAGGACGCCGATGTGTTCACCGTGCGCGACGGCAAAACCGTACGCGTGGAGATCTACGGCGACACCGCACTGATGGAACGGGTGTACGGCACGAAGCAGTCCGCGGCGGCGCAGTAGGTCCGGTCGCGAGCGATGGTGGGCGTGGACGGTATCGAACCGCCGACCGCTGGTGTGTAAAACCAGAGCTCTACCACTGAGCTACACGCCCCGTTGCCGGGCAGGCTACCTGGCGGCGCGCCGCAGGCGGAAATCGCCTCAGGGCGAGCGCAGCGCCGCCAGGGCGTCGGTCCACAGCGCCTGATCGCGCGCCTCGCCGGGCCCCTTCATCTCCGAGAACCGCACGATGCCCGACCGGTCCACCACGAAGGTGCCCCGGTTGGCGATGCCCGCGTCGGCGTTGAACACCCCGTAGGCCTGGGCGACCGCGCCGTGCGGCCAGAAGTCCGACAGCACCGGGAACGTGAACCCGCTCTGGGTGGCCCACACCTTGTGGGTGGGCGGCGGGCCGACGGAGATCGCCAGCGTCACCGTGTCGTCGTTCTCGTAGCTGGGCAGGTTGTCCCGGATCTCGTCGAGCTCACCCTGGCAGATGCCGGTGAACGCGAGCGGGAAGAACACCAGCAACACGTTCTTCTCGCCGCGAAAGCCGCTCAGCGTGACGGGTTGACCGTTCTGGTCCTTGAGCGTGAAGTCGGGCGCCTCGGCGCCTGCCTCGATCACCTGCGCCCCGCGGCCTTCGACTTGGGCTGCACCAGCCGGCTGGCGATCCAGTCACCGAGATTCGCCGACGACGTCTGCATCAGACCCGCAGTGGGCGCCGACTCGGCGATGTCCGCCGGCTGCACGTGCCCGGGTTTGCCGGTCTTCGGGGTCACCACCCAGATCACGCCGTCGTCGGCCAACGGGGTGATGGCGTCCATCAGCGCGTCCACCAGGTCACCGTCGTCGTCGCGCCACCACATCAGCACGACGTCGATGACCTCATCGGCGTCCTCGTCGAGCAGCTCACCGCCGCACGCGTCCTCGATATCGGCCCGGATGTCGTCGTCGACGTCCTCGTCCCAGCCCAGTTCCTGCACAACCTGATCGTTTTCGATGCCCAGTCGTTGGGCGTAGTTCGGGGCGTCTGCCGCCGCGACCACCGTCGGTCCTCCTTCTGCCCGCTGTCCGTCATCCGGCCAGGTGCCCGAGTCGAGATTCTGTAGAGCCCTATCGTTGCACGTGCCCCACTGGTTACGTGCGGCCGCTGCCCCGGTTCGTCAATATGACGCGTCGCACAGTTCGAGCGCGACCTCCCTGGAATCGTTCAGCCGGGTCACCGCGGCGTTGAATTCGTCGGGCCCGGCATCGCGGGTGATCGTGCCTGCGACATCGCGGGCCGCCCCCACCCAGGCGTTCAGCGCATCGCGCAGTTCGGGTGAGAGCACATCGGAGATCCCGGTGCTGACCAGGTCGGCGCTGATGTTGAGCGAGTCGACGGCCGGTCCGGCACGCGCCGCCACCTCAGCGGTGTTCTCGTTGACCGCGTCGACGTAGGCGTTGACCGCGTTGATCGCGTCCACGCTGGAACTGCTCAGGTCCTCGCACGAGGTGTGGATGGCCGCGGTGGTCAGCGACTCCTGGCGTTTGGACTCCCGGGCGCTCGACTGCGCGATCGACTCCTCGATCGAGGCCGACACCGAGGCGCGGTAGACCGGCGCGGCCTCGCGGTCGACCTGGCCGTTGCCCGAGGTCACGGAGGTGCAGCCGACGATGATCATGGCGGCCGCGGCCAGCGCGCCGAGGATCCGGGCAACCGCCTGCAGTCGCCTCCCCCGGCGCCGTCCACCGATCAGCACGATCTGCAGACGTTACCGGTACACGGGCCGGATCGCGGGTTCATTGGGACACCCACCCCCAGCAGTGCGGCCGCGACGCGATGAGGGAAGGATGGAGGTGTCGCGCGCGTGAGGGGTCACAAACTCCCCACGGGTGTGACGTACCGATACCGCCTGACAAGGAGCGGAAGTTGACCACCGAGTTCGTGCGCCAGGATCTGGCCCAAAACTCCTCTACTGCAGCCGAACACGACCGTGTCCGGGTGATTCGAGAGGGTGTTGCATCGTATCTGCCCGATATCGACCCGGATGAGACCGGCGAGTGGCTGGAGTCCTTCGACCAGCTGCTCGAACGTTCCGGCCCGGCTCGCGCCCGCTATCTGCTGTTGCGGTTGCTCGAGCGCTCCGGCGAGCAACGGGTGGCGATACCCGCGCTCACGTCGACCGACTATGTGAACACGATCCCGACCGAACTCGAGCCGTGGTTCCCCGGCGACGAGGACGTCGAGCGCCGCTACCGGGCATGGATCCGGTGGAACGCCGCGATCATGGTGCACCGCGCGCAGCGCCCGGGAGTCGGTGTGGGCGGCCACATTTCGACCTACGCCTCCTCGGCCGCGCTGTACGAGGTCGGCTTCAACCACTTCTTCCGGGGCAAGAGCCACTCCGGCGGCGGCGACCAGGTGTTCATCCAGGGACACGCCTCCCCCGGCATCTACGCCCGCGCCTACCTCGAGGGCCGGCTGACCGCCGACCAGCTCGACGGCTTCCGCCAGGAGCACAGCCATCCGGGCGGCGGGATCCCGTCCTACCCGCACCCGCGCCTGATGCCGGACTTCTGGGAGTTCCCCACGGTGTCGATGGGCCTGGGCCCGATGAACGCGATCTACCAGGCCCGGTTCAACCACTATCTGCACGACCGCGGCATCAAGGACACCTCCGATCAGCACGTGTGGGCGTTCCTCGGCGACGGTGAGATGGACGAGCCGGAGAGCCGCGGCCTGATTCAGGTGGCGGCCAACGAGGCGCTGGACAACCTGACGTTCGTCATCAACTGCAACCTGCAGCGCCTCGACGGCCCGGTGCGCGGCAACGGCAAGATCATCCAGGAGCTGGAGTCGTTCTTCCGCGGCGCCGGCTGGAACGTCATCAAGGTGGTGTGGGGCCGCGAGTGGGATGCGCTGCTGCACGCCGACCGCGACGGCGCGTTGGTCAACCTGATGAACACCACGCCCGACGGTGACTACCAGACCTACAAGGCCAACGACGGCGGCTACGTGCGCGACCACTTCTTCGGCCGCGACCCGCGCACCAAGGCGCTGGTGCAGAACATGTCCGACGCCGAGATCTGGAACCTCAAGCGCGGCGGGCACGACTACCGCAAGGTCTACGCGGCCTACCGCGCCGCGATGGAGCACAAGGGCCAGCCGACGGTCATCCTCGCCAAGACCATCAAGGGCTACACGCTGGGCAAGCACTTCGAGGGCCGCAACGCCACCCATCAGATGAAAAAGCTTGCGCTGCAGGATCTCAAGGACTTCCGCGACGCGCAGCGAATCCCGGTCAGCGACAGCGCCCTCGAGGAGAACCCCTACCTGCCCCCGTACTATCACCCGGGGCCGGAGGCGCCCGAGATCCGCTACATGCTCGACCGCAGGCGGGCGCTGGGCGGTTTCGTGCCGGAACGCCGCACCAAGTCCAGGGCGCTCACCCTGCCGGCGAGCGACGCCTACAAGGCGCTCAAGAAGGGTTCGGGCAAGCAGGAGGTCGCCACCACGATGGCGACGGTCCGCACGTTCAAGGAGATCCTGCGCGACAAGAACATCGGTCACCGCATCGTGCCGATCATCCCCGACGAGGCCCGCACGTTCGGGATGGACTCGTGGTTCCCGAACCTCAAGATCTACAACCGCAACGGGCAGCTGTACACCTCCGTCGACGCCGAACTGATGCTGGCCTACCGGGAGAGCGACGTCGGCCAGATCCTGCACGAGGGGATCAACGAGGCCGGTTCGGTCGGCACGTTCATCGCCGCGGGCACGTCGTACGCCACGCACAACGAGCCGATGATCCCGATCTACATCTTCTATTCGATGTTCGGGTTCCAGCGCACGGGTGACAGCTTCTGGGCGGCCGCCGATCAGATGGCGCGCGGCTTCGTGCTGGGTGCGACGGCCGGGCGCACCACGCTGGTCGGTGAGGGTCTGCAGCACGCCGACGGCCACTCGCTGCTGCTGGCGTCGACCAACCCGGCGGTGGTGGCCTACGACCCGGCGTTCGCCTACGAGATCGCGCACATCATCGAGAGCGGTCTGCACCGGATGTACGGCGAGAACCCGGAGAACGTCTACTTCTACATCACCATCTACAACGAGCCCTACGTCCAGCCCGCACAGCCGGAGGACCTCGACGTCGAGGGTCTGCTGCGTGGGATCTACCGGTACCGGGCCGCCGCGGAGAAGAAGTCGAACACCGCGCAGATCCTGGTGTCCGGCGTGGCGATGCCCTCAGCGCTCAAGGCGGCCGAACTGCTGGCCGAGGAGTGGGACGTCGCGGCCGACGTGTGGTCGGTGACCAGCTGGAACGAGCTCAACCGCGACGGTGTCGCGGTCGAGAAGCAACTGCTGCGCCACCCGGACCAGCCGGCGGGCACGCCGTACGTCACCCAGGCGCTGGCCGATGCGGCCGGACCGGTCGTGGCGGTCTCGGACTGGATGAGGGCGGTGCCCGAGCAGATCCGGCCGTGGGTGCCGGGCACCTACATCACGCTGGGCACCGACGGCTTCGGGTTCTCCGACACGCGGCCCGCCGCGCGCCGCTACTTCAACACCGACGCCGAATCGATCGTGGTGGCGGTGCTCGAGGGGCTGGCCCGCGACGGCAACATCGACATCTCGGTGGCCGTCGAGGCGGCCCGCCGCTACGAGATCGACGATGTGCTGGCGGCGCCGGAGCAGACCTCGGATCCGGGGGTGGCCTGAGCATCCCCCGGGGGCGGGCTTGGAGAGTTCCGCCAGATTCTTGGCGTAGCTTTTAGGGATGCCTGACAATCGGTACGTCCCGCCGGCGTCGACGGTCGAGGTGCTGCAGACGGTGCCGGACTCCGTCCTGCGCCGGTTGAAGCAGTACTCCGGGCGGTTGGCCACCGAAGCGGTGGCCTCGATGCAGGACCGGTTGCCGTTCTTCGCCGGGCTGGAGGCCTCCCAGCGCGCCAGCGTGCACTTGGTGGTGCAGACGGCGGTGGTCAACTTCGTCGAGTGGATGCGCAATCCGCAGAGCAACGTCAGCTACACCGCGCAGGCCTTCGAGGTCGTCCCGCAGGATCTGACGCGCCGCATCGCGCTGCGCCAGACGGTGGAGATGGTGCGCACCACGATGGAGTTCTTCGAGGAGGCGGTCCCGCTGCTGGCCCGTTCCGACGAACAGGTCACGGCGCTGACCGCGGGCATCCTGCGGTACAGCCGCGACCTGGCGTTCGCCGCGGCCTCGGCCTACGCCGATGCGGCCGAGGCACGCGGCGCGTGGGATACCCGGATGGAGGCCAACGTCGTCGACGCGGTGGTCCGCGGGGACGTCGGCCCGGAACTGCAGTCCCAGGCGGCCACGCTCAACTGGGACGCCACCGCGCCGGCCACCGTGATCGTCGGGCTGCCCCACCCCGACCGCATCGACCTGGCGTCCGACGACGTCCGCGATGTGGTGACCCGCAACGACCGGGCGGCGCTGTCCGACGTCCACGGCACCTGGCTGGTGGCGATCGTCTCCGGTCCGCTGTCGGCCACCGACCGCTTCCTCAAGGAGCTGCTGGCGGTGTTCGCCGACGGGCCGGTGGTCGTCGGGCCCACCGCGCCGACGCTGTCGGCGGCCCACTTGTCCGCGACCGAGGCCATCGCGGGGATGAACGCGGTGGCCGGCTGGAGCGGTGCCCCGCGGCCGGTCTCGGCCCGCGAACTGCTGCCCGAACGCGCCCTGCTCGGCGACGCGACCGCCATCGCGGCGCTGGAGGCGGAGGTGATGCGCCCCCTGGGCGACGCCGGTCCGGCGCTGAGCGAGACGCTCGACGCCTACCTGGACGCCGGCGGCGCCATCGAGGCGTGTGCACGTCAATTGTTCGTTCATCCAAATACCGTGCGGTACCGGCTGAAACGCATCGCCGACTTCACCGGTCGCGACCCCACGCTGCCCCGCGACGCGTACGTCCTGCGGGTGGCCTCGACCGTCGGCCGGCTCCACCGCCAAATCGCCCAGTCCAGCCGGTCCGGGGGGTCATCGGCGCAGGTCCCGGCGGTGCGGCCGCCCAGTCCGATCTTCTACCGGACGGTATGACATGTCGCGGGGCGGTCTCGGTGGAGTCGCATCACATGCCGTTTTGTGGAGTAGCTACAAAAACATAAGACGAGGTTCATAATCTCTTACACGGCGCGAAGTCGACTTCACAGTGTTCTCTTAGAGACGTGCCTCAATCGCATACCCAGATCGCGCTGCTCGCGCCCGGCCAGGGTTCTCAGACGCCCGGGATGCTCGAGCCGTGGCTGCAGCTTCCCGGCGCCGCCGAGCGCCTGGCGACATGGTCACAGATCAGCGGCCTGGACCTCGCCCGGCTGGGCACCACCGCCGACGCCGAGGAGATCACCGACACCGCGGTGACCCAGCCGCTCGTCGTGGCCGCGACGCTGCTGGCCCACGAGGAATCCGCCCGACGCGCCCTCTTCGGCGGCACCGACGTCGTCGTCGCCGGCCACTCCGTCGGTGAGATCGCCGCCTACGCCATCGCCGGCGTCATCTCCGCCGACGACGCGATCAAGCTGGCCGCCACCCGCGGCGCCGAGATGGCCAAGGCCTGCGCGCTGGAGCCGACCGGCATGGCCGCCGTCCTCGGCGGTGACGAGGCCGAGGTGCTCGCCCGTCTCGAGGCGCTCGACCTGGTGCCGGCCAACCGCAACGCCGCCGGCCAGATCGTCGCGGCCGGTGCGGTGTCCGCGTTGGACAAGCTCGCCGAGGATCCGCCGGCCAAGGCCCGCGTCCGCAAGCTGGCCACCGCGGGAGCCTTCCACACCGCCTACATGGCCTCCGCGCTCGAGGGCTACGAGGCCGCCGCGCGCGCCGTGGCCACCGCCGAGCCGACCGCGACGCTGCTGTCGAACGCCGACGGACAGCCGGTAGCCTCGGCGGCGGACGCGATCGACAAGCTCGTCGCCCAGCTGACCCGACCCGTGCGCTGGGATCTCTGCACCGCAACGATGCGGCAGCGCTTCGAGAACGCCGAGAATGCCGCGATCGTGGAATTCCCGCCCGCGGGCACACTCGTCGGCATCGCCAAACGCGAACTCCGGGGGGTGCCGACGCACGCCGTCAAGTCCCCCGCTGACCTGGACGGGCTCACCTCGCTGTAACCCGCCGGGACAACCGCATATCGATCGTTGAATCCGAGAAGTTCTCCGCTTTCGCGGAGGCGTGTTCACCACCCATATAGAAGGAGCCACCGTGCCCGCCACTCAGGAAGAAATCATCGCCGGCCTCGCCGAGATCATCGAAGAGGTCACCGGTATCGAGCCGTCCGAGGTCACCCCGGAGAAGTCGTTCGTCGACGACCTGGACATCGACTCGCTGTCGATGGTGGAGATCGCGGTGCAGACCGAGGACAAGTACGGCGTGAAGATCCCCGACGAGGACCTCGCCGGTCTGCGCACCGTGGGCGACGTGGTCGCCTACATCCAGAAGCTCGAGGAAGAGAACCCCGAGGCTGCCGCCGCGCTGCGCGATAAGTTCTCGCAGTGACCAGGCCTTCCACTGCTAACGGCGGTTTCCCGAGCGTCGTGGTGACCGCCGTCGAGGCCACCACGTCGCTCGCCGCGGACATCGAGAGCACGTGGAAGGGCCTGCTGGCTGGCGAGAGCGGCATCCGCGTTCTCGAGGACGAGTTCGTCACCAAGTGGGACCTGCCCGTGCGGATCGGCGGTCATCTGGTCGACAACGTCGACGACCACATGACCCGCATCGACATGCGTCGTATGTCCTACGTGCAGCGCATGTCGAAGCTGCTCTCCGGCCGGCTCTGGGAGACCGCGGGTAAGCCCGAGGTCGATCCGGACCGGTTCGCCGTGATCATCGGCACGGGTCTGGGCGGCGGCGAGAAGATCGTCGAGACCTACGACGCGATGAACGAGGGCGGACCCCGCAAGGTGTCCCCGCTCGCAGTGCAGATGATCATGCCCAACGGTGCGGCGGCCGTCGCCGGTCTCGAACTGGGCGCCCGCGCCGGGGTCATCACCCCGGTGTCGGCGTGCTCGTCGGGGTCCGAGGCGATCGCCCACGGTTGGCGCCAGATCGTTATGGGTGACGCGGACTTCGCCGTCGTCGGCGGCGTGGAAGGCGGCATCGAGGCGCTGCCGATCGCGGCGTTCTCGATGATGCGCGCCATGTCGACCCGCAATGACGATCCCGCCGGCGCGTCCCGCCCGTTCGACAAGAACCGGGACGGCTTCGTGTTCGGTGAGGCCGGCGCGATGATGATCATCGAGACCGAGGAGCATGCCTTGGCCCGTGGGGCCAAGCCGCTGGCGCGTCTGATGGGCGCGGGTATCACCAGCGATGCGTTCCACATGGTCGCTCCGGCGGCCGACGGTCTGCGTGCCGGTCAGGCGATGAAGCGTGCCATGGAGACCGCGGGGCTCGAACCCAAGGACATCAACCATGTCAACGCCCACGCCACCGCCACCCCGATCGGTGACACGGCCGAGGCCAACGCCATCCGTGCCGCCGGTGTGGAGCACGCTGCGGTCTACGCGCCGAAGTCGGCGCTCGGCCACTCCATCGGCGCGGTGGGTGCGCTCGAGTCGATCCTGACGGTGCTCGCCCTCCGTGACGGCGTCATTCCGCCGACACTGAACTACGAGACGCCGGATCCCGAGATCGATCTCGATGTCGTTGCGGGCGAGCCACGGTATGGCGACTACAAGTACGCCATCAACAACTCGTTCGGGTTCGGCGGCCACAATGTGGCCTTGGCGTTCGGTCGTTACTGAGTAACGCACGGCCCACGGAAGGATCAACGGAGCAGTAATGGCACGGTTGGCTACGGGGAACGGCTTCCCCAACGTGGTGGTCACTGGTGTTGCCATGACCACCGCGTTGGCTACCGACGCGGAGACCACCTGGCAGCGTCTCCTCGACGGCCAGAGCGGAATCCGCCGACTCGACGATCCGTTCGTCGAGGAGTACGACCTGCCGGTCAAGATCGGTGGCCATCTGCTGGAGGACTTCGACAGTGAGCTGACGCGCGTCGAGCTGCGTCGGCTGTCGTACCTGCAGAAGATGTCGACGGTGCTGGGCCGGCGGGTCTGGGACAACGCCGGAAATCCCGAGGTCGATCCGCGCCGGCTGATGGTGTCGATCGGCACCGGCATGGGTTCCACCGAGGAACTCGTGTTCAGCTACGACGGCATGCGGGCCAAGGGGCTCAAGGCGGTCTCTCCGCTGGCCGTGCAGATGTACATGCCCAACGCGGCCGCTGCCGCGGTGGGTCTGGAGCGCAAGGCCCGGGCCGGGGTCATCACCCCGGTCTCGGCCTGCGCCTCCGGTTCGGAAGGCATCGCCCAGGCATGGCGCAACATCGTGCTGGGCGAAGCCGACATCGCGATCTGCGGTGGTGTCGAGACCCGGATCGAGGCCGTGCCGATCGCCGGATTCGCGCAGATGCGGATCGTGCTGTCGACCACCAACGACGATCCGGCGGGCGCCTGCCGCCCATTCGACAAGGACCGCAACGGCTTCGTGTTCGGCGAGGCCGGCGCGCTCATGGTCATCGAAACCGAGGAGCACGCCAAGGCGCGGGGCGCGAACATCCTCGCCCGCATCATGGGCGCGAGCGTCACCTCGGACGGCTACCACATCGTGGCGCCGGACCCCAACGGTGAGCAGGCGGGATGGGCGATGACCCGCGCCATCCAGCAGGCCGGTCTGCAACCGTCCGACATCGACCACGTCAACGCGCACGCCACCGGCACCAGTGTCGGCGACGTCGCCGAGGGCAAGGCGATCAACAGGGCGATGGGCGGCCACAAGCCCGCGGTCTACGCGCCCAAGGGTGCGCTCGGCCACTCGGTCGGCGCCGTCGGCGCGGTCGAATCGATCCTGACGGTGCTGGCGCTCAAGAACGGCGTCATCCCGCCCACCCTCAACCTGAAGAACCTGGATCCGGAGATCGACCTCGACGTGGTCGCAGGCTCTCCCCGGCCCGGTAACTACCAGTACGCCATCAACAATTCGTTCGGATTCGGTGGGCACAACGTCGCGCTCGCTTTCGGGAAGTACTGACACACACAGCTTCTCGACAGTCAGCTGACATCGGAACGGGCACTAGGAGGATTTAGATGACGATCATGGCCCCCGAGGCTGTCGACGAATCGCTCGACCCGCGCGACCCCCTGCTGCGGCTGAAGACGTTCTTCGACGACGGCACCGTCGAGCTGCTGCACGAGCGCGACCGCTCCGGCGTTCTCGCCGCGGCAGGCACGGTCAACGGCGTGCGCAGCGTCGCGTTCTGCACCGACGGGACCGTGATGGGTGGCGCCATGGGCGTCGAGGGCTGCCGCCACATCGTCAACGCCTACGACACCGCGATCGAGGAGCAGAGCCCGATCATCGGGATCTGGCACTCCGGCGGTGCCCGCCTCGCCGAGGGCGTAAAGGCACTGCACGCGGTCGGCCTGGTGTTCGAGGCCATGATCCGGGCCTCCGGCTACATCCCCCAGATCTCTGTGGTGGTCGGCTTCGCCGCAGGCGGCGCCGCATACGGTCCCGCGCTGACCGACGTCATCGTGATGGCCCCCGACAGCAAGGTCTTCGTCACCGGGCCCGACGTGGTGCGCAGCGTGACCGGCGAGGACGTCGACATGGTCTCGCTCGGCGGCCCCGAAGCGCACCACAAGAAGTCCGGTGTCTGCCACATCGTCGCCAACGACGAGCTCGACGCCTACGAGCGCGGCCGCCGCCTCGTCGGGTTGTTCTGCCAGCAGGGTCATTTCGACCGCACCAAGGCCGAGGCCCAGGACAGCGACCTCGCGGCGCTGCTGCCGGCGTCGGCACGGCGCGCCTACGACGTGCACCCGCTGATCACCGCGCTGCTCGACGACGGTGTGCCGTTCGAGGAGTTCCAGGGCAAGTGGGCGCCGTCGATGGTGGTCGGTCTCGGCCGGCTGTCCGGGCGCACCGTCGGCGTGCTGGCCAACAACCCGCTGCGCCTCGGCGGCTGCCTGAACTCCGAAAGCGCCGAGAAAGCAGCACGTTTCGTGCGACTGTGCGACGCGTTCGGCATCCCGCTGGTCGTCGTGGTCGACGTGCCCGGGTACCTGCCCGGCGTCGACCAGGAATGGGGCGGCGTGGTGCGCCGCGGCGCCAAGCTGCTGCACGCGTTCGGTGAGGCCACCGTCCCGCGCGTCACGCTGGTCACCCGCAAGATCTACGGCGGCGCCTACATCGCGATGAACTCGCGGTCGTTGGGTGCGACGAAGGTGTTCGCCTGGCCGGACGCCGAGGTCGCGGTCATGGGTGCCAAGGCCGCCGTCGGCATCCTGCACAAGAAGAAGCTGGCCGCCGCCGCCCCCGAAGACCGCGAGGCGCTGCACGAGGAACTGGCCGCCGAGCACGAGCGCATCGCCGGCGGGGTGGATTCCGCGATCGAGATCGGCGTGGTGGACGAGAAGATCGACCCGGCCCACACTCGCAGCAAGCTGACCCAGGCGCTCGCTGAGGCACCCGCCCGTCGCGGCCGTCACAAGAACATCCCGCTGTAGGCAGACCGCGCAGAACACCCCCGCAGAGATCCCCGGCCGCCGTTTGGCGTGCCGGGGATTTTCTCGTCTGCCCAGAAGCGGGCCGCGTTGGGCGTAGCGTGGCCAGTGGTGTCGGGGAGAGGTCACCACCAAGATCGAGGGGTTCGATTATGTACACACCTGGCATCGCCGTGCGCCGCGGATTCGGGGGCGCAGTCGTGGGCGGGGCTCTCCTGGGACTCGCCGCCGCCACCATCGCCCTGCCGACGGCCGCCGCCCAGCCCCAGTGCACCGCAGCGGCACTGAGCAGCGCGCTGGGCACCGTCTCCGCGCAGACCGGCCAATACCTGAGCAGCCATCCCGGCGCGAACGACGCCGTGACCAATGCCGGCGGGCAGGGAGCCGGAGGCGAGGCCGCCATCCGGAATTACTTCGTCGCCCACCCGCAGGAATGGGCCGACCTGCAGCGGATCGCACAACCGCTGCGGGCCTTGCGGCAGCAGTGCCAGGTCGACGTGGCACCGGCCGACATCGCGCGGTTGTACGACGCGATGGCGTCCTAGCCCAGAGTCAGCGCTTCGGGACGATCATCACCGGAACGGGGCTGTGCCGCAGGATCTTTGCCGCAGCCGAGCCGAGGAACACCTGAGCGCTCGGCCCCGCCGCACCCGATCCCAGCAGCAGCAGATCGCCGGGCTCCCAGGCCACGTTCTCGACCGCTTCGCGCCAGTCGTGGGATACGCCGACGACGACGTCGACGTCCGGGGTGGCGATGCGGGCGCGGATGTCGTCGAGCTGTCTGGTCACCTCTTCTTCGGTGCGCTTCGACCACTGTTCGACGACCAGGGACTCGGCGGACGGTTCGAAGGACCCGCCGAACACCGCGACCGGGCGCACCGAGAACGACGCGATGCGCAGCCGCACCGACCACCGCACGGCGAGCTCGACCGCGGTCTCGATCAATCGGACGGCGTCGGCGTGTCCGCCGTAGGCGACGGTCAGGCGGCGGATCGGCTCGCGGCTCGTCGGATAACCGCGCGGGGCGATCGCCACCGGGACCGCCGCGGTGTGCACGAGGCGGTCGGTGACGCTGCCCAGGGCGACACGGCCGAGCAGACCCGAGGAGGAGGAACCCACGACGACCGCTTCGGCGCGGTGGTGGGTCGCCAGTTCGGTCAGGCCCTCCGGGACCGATGCCGACTTGTGGACGACCACCGAGGTCTCCACGTCGCCGGACATCTCCCCGACCACCCGCTCGAGCGACGTGCGCACCTGCAGGGTGAGGTAGTGCAGGTACTCCTTCTCGACCGGGTCGTCGCGAGGCGGCCACGGCCGCTCCACGATCGCCGCGGCGATGATCCGGTCGAACGTGCACCGGGCGAGTTCGGCGGCCAGGTGCAGCGGTGCACTGCCCTGGCGGCTGGCGCTGAACCCGGCGACGATCGTCATGGTGTGGGGGCGGCTTCGACCGTGGTGGCGACCACGTGGGTCACGGGCACCTTGTGTTGTGCGCGGGCGCGGTCGACGACGTCGAAGCGTTGCCACACCGACTGTTCGGGCGGCAGTGTCGAGACCACGATCTGGTCGGGCTCGAACTCCTCGACGGCCTCGGACAGCGCCCGCAGCGGCCGGTAGTCCCCGAGTCTTCCCTCAGCGCTGAAATCGTGGCCGCGCAACGTTTCCAGCGTGTGTTCGAGGCGTTCCGACGCGGCTCGCTGGGTGGCCTCCTCGACGTCGAGGGGACCGTGGGTGGCCGCCGTCCCGGTCTCGATCGGGCTGACCGGCACCACGACGTAGAAGGTGGTCTCGCGGTCCACGCCGATGCGGTGCAGTTCCTCGAGCAGCTCGGCGGAGTCCACGGTCTGGTTGGCCAGCACCACCACGCGGTGCGGCTTCCCCGTGCCGGAGACGTCCGGGGCGGTCGGCCGCCGCTTGAGGAACATCTTGTTCGCGAAGTAGAGCAGCAGCACCACCGCCCACGACAACAGGCTCAGCACCAGCTGCGAGCGCAGCGCGTCGTCGATGAACATCTGCACCAGGATCGCCACGATGCCCAGGGCGGTCAGCACCGACAGCACCGGGAACAGCCACATCTTCACCTTCAGCCGGGAATCCGGTGTGCGGCGGCGCAATACGATCTCCGAGACCGCGATCAGCAGGTAGACGAACAGGATGATCGCGCCGCTGGAGTTGAGCAGGAACGCGAAGATCGTGTCCGGCGAGACCGCCGCGGCGATCACGCACAGGAAACCGACCACCGACGACGCGAGGATGGCGATGGCCGGCACTCCCCTGCGGGTCACCCGCACCAGTTGCGGTGGCGCCTCCCGCCGCGCTGCGAGGACGAAGAGCATCCGCGACGCGGTGTACATGCCGGAATTCAGACAGCTCAGCACGGCCGTGAGCACCACGGCGTTCATCACGTGGTCGGCGTAGGGGATGCCCATCTCGGTGAACGCCGCGACGAACGGCGATGCGGCGATGCCCTCGTCGTTCCACGGAAGGATCGTGACCAGCAGCAGCGCCGACCCCACGTAGAACAGCAGGATGCGCACGATCACCGAGTTCGCGGCCTTGGCGACCGCCCGTTCGGGATCGGCGGACTCCGCGGCGGCGATCGTCGCGATCTCGGCGCCCACCATCGAGAAGATCACCGTCACGATCCCCACGGTGATCACGCTGAAGCCCATCGGCATGAAGCCGCCGTGGTCGGTGAGGTTCGAGAAGTCGGCGTCCTTGCCCGGCCACAACCCCAGCACGAAGAGCGCGCCGAGCGCGATGAACGCCAGGATGGCGGCGACCTTGATGCCGGCGAACCAGAACTCGAATTCGCCATAGGACTTCACGGAGAACAGGTTGGTCGCCGTCATCAGGATCATGAAGACCAGCGCGGACGCCCACAGCGGGACGTCGACCCAGTACTGGATGATCTTGGCGCCGGCGATCGCCTCGAATCCGACCACGATGACCCAGAAGTACCAGTAGAGCCAGCCGACGGAGAACCCCGCCCAGTTGCCCAGCGCGTTGCGCGAGTAGTCGGCGAACGAACCGGTGGACGGATTGGCCACCGCCATCTCGGCGAGCATCCGCATCACCATGATGATGAGCACACCGCTCATCGCGTAGGTGATGAAGGAGCCGGGACCGGTATCGGCGATCACCACTCCGGACCCCACGAAGAGTCCGGCGCCGATGACCCCGCCGATCGCGATCATCCGCAGTTGGCGCTGATTCAGCGCCTTCTTGAGGGTGGGTGCTGCTGTCATCAGCGACGAGTACCCAGATGTGAGCTGAGTCACTCAGTCGAGTGGGGCGACGAACTCCTCGGCCGCGGGCAGCGCCCGCTCGCGATCGGCGGCGACGAGCCCGATGCGGGTGCGGCGGTCGAGGATGTCCCCCACGGTCATCGCGCCCTCGTGGGAGACCGCGTACTCGAATTCGGCGCGGGTGACGTCGATCCCCTCGGCCACCGGCGCGGTCGGCCGCTCGCAGCGAGCCTGGGCGAGCACGTGGGGCGCCTCGGCGCCGTAGCGGGCGACCAGTGAGCCGGGCAGTTCGGCCTGCGCGCGCAGCGTCGACACCGGGTTGGCCGGCGCCCCCACCAACGGCAGGTTGCGGGTGCGGCAGGGTCCGGCGGACAGGCCGCGCAGCGCGATCGCCCGGTCGAGGACGTCCTGCGCCATGAACCGGTACTCGGTGAGTTTGCCGCCGATCACACTGATCACGCCCGACGGCGATTCGGTGACGGCGTGGTCGCGCGAGAGGTCGGCTGTGCTGCCCCCGCCGGTGTCGATCAACGGGCGCAGCCCGGCGTAGGCGCCCAGCACGTCGGCCTCGGTCAGCGCCGTCTCGAGCGCGGTGTTGACGGTGTCGAGCAGGAAGGCGACCTCCTGCGGACTCGGTTGGGGCACATCGGGTATCGGCCCGGGCGCCGCCTCGTCGGTCAGTCCCAGGTAGACCCGGCCGAGTTGTTCGGGCATCGCGAAGACGAAGCGGTTGAGCGCACCGGGAATCGGGATGGTCAGCGCGGCGGCTGGGTGGCCGAAGGCGGCGGCGTCGAACACCAGGTGTGTGCCGCGCGAGGGCCGCAGGCGCAGCGTGTCGTCGACGTCGGCGGCCCACACGCCCGCGGCGTTGACCACCGCGCGGGCCGTGACGTCGAAGGAGTCGCCACTGCACCGGTCGGTGAGCCGGACCGAGGTGGCCGTGGCGTGTGAGGCGCCGACCCGGGTGAGGATGCGTGCGCCGTGCTGGGCGGCGGTGCGGGCGACCGCGGTCACCAGCCGGGCGTCGTCGATCAGCTGACCGTCGTAGGCGAGGAACGCGCCGTCGAGCCCGTCGCGGCGGACGGCGGGGACGAGGTGGGCGGCGCGCTGCGCGGTGACCCGGCGTGAGCGGGGCAGCGTCGAGGCGGGCGTACCCGCCAACCGGCGCAGCCCGTCGCCGGCGAGGAAGCCGGCGCGGACCAGCGCCCGCGCCGAGGAGCCCATCTCGGGCAGCAGGGGCACCAGCTGTGGCATCGCGGATACGAGGTGAGGAGCGTTGCGGGTCATCAGGATTCCGCGTTCGATCGCGCTGCGCCTGGCGATCCCGACGTTGCCGCTGGCAAGGTAGCGCAACCCGCCGTGGACGAGTTTGGAGCTCCAGCGGCTGGTGCCGAACGCGAGATCGTGTTTCTCGACCAGCACCACCGACAGGCCGCGGCTCGCGGCGTCCAGTGCGATACCGGTGCCGGTGATGCCGCCGCCGATCACCACGACGTCGATGGCGGCGCCGGCGGCGAGGGCTTCCAGTTCCGCCCTGCGGCGGGCCGCGTTCAGCGCCGCGCGGCGGGCCGCCTCGGAGGTGGCGGTCACGGGCGCAGGTATCCGTTCAGCGAGTGCGCGAGTTCGGCCGAGAGGCTCTCGGCGTCGAGCAGCGGGGCCACCATCTGCGCGGACTGGATCGTGGACTGGGTGATCAGCAGGCACATCGCCGCGAGTTGGCGGGGCTCCCCGGGGCGGACGCTGCCGTCGTCCTGGGCGCTCCTGATCTCGCCTGCCAGCGCGTCGATGAGGATCTGCTGGCTGGTGCCGAGCCGTTCGGTGATGTAGACCATCGCCAGTTCCGGGGCGCTGTGGATCACCGACATCACGATCTCGTCGTTGCGCAGCTTCTCCCCCACCCGCACGATCCGGTCGACCAGCGATCGGCGGCCGACCCCGTCCCCGGGGGCGGCATCGAGCACGCCGGCGATGCGGGCGGTCAGCAGGGCGGCGAGAACCGCGTCGGTGTCGCGCCAGCGGCGGTAGATGGTGGGTCGGCTCACTCGCGCGCGGCGGGCGATCTCGGCGAGCGTCACCCGATTGACCCCGTACGCCACGACGCACGCCGCGGCGGCGTCGAGGATGCGCTCCTCCACCGACCGCGGAGCATCCTTACGGATTGACACCATGTGTAATACTGTAACGCATGTCAGGCCGATCCGACCATCCCGCCGACCTCCTTCCCCCCATGAAGTGGGATGCCTGGGGGGACGCGGCCGCCGCCAAACCGCTGTCCGACGGCATCCGGTCACTTCTCGAACAGGCACTCGGCGTCACCCGGGGAGTCCGAGGGGAGACGGCGCCGCTCGGCGTCGAGGACGTGACCGTCCGCCCGTCGGCGCTCTCCCGCGACGACCACGCGGCGTTGGCCGGCATCGTCGGCGAGCGGTACTGCCTGGTCGACGACGTCGGCCGGCTCCTGCACGCCGGCGGCAAGTCCACGCTCGACCTGCTGCGCCGGCGGGACCCCGCCCGGCAGGACGCACCGGACGCGGTGCTGATCCCGGCCGACGAGGGCCAGATCGCCGAGATCCTGCGATATTGCGGCGTGCACGGGATCGCCGTGGTGCCGTTCGGCGGGGGCACCAGCGTGGTGGGTGGGCTCGATCCGATCCGCGGCGACTTCGCGGCCGTGGTTTCGCTCGATCTGCGCCGGCTCGACGCGCTGCACTGGCTCGACGAGGTCTCCGGCGAGGCCGAACTCGGCGCGGGCGTCACCGGGCCGGACGCCGAACGCCTCCTGGGCGAACAGGGCTTCTCCCTCGGCCATTTCCCGCAGAGCTTCTGTTACGCCACGATCGGCGGATTCGCCGCGACGCGGTCGTCGGGGCAGGATTCGGCCGGCTACGGCCGCTTCGACGACATGGTGCGCGGGGTGCGTGCCGTCACCCCCGCCGGCGTCCTGGACGTCGGCCGCGCCCCGGCGTCGGCGGCCGGTCCGGACCTGCGTCAGCTGCTCGTCGGCTCGGAGGGCGTGTTCGGTGTCATCACCCGGGTGCGGCTGCGGGTGCACCCGATCCCCGAGGTCACGCGCTACGAGGCCTGGTCGTTCCCCGACTTCGCCACGGGCGCAACGGCTTTGCGCGCGGTGACCCAGACCGGCAGCGGGCCGACGGTGATCCGGCTGTCCGACGAGGCCGAGACCGCCGTCAACCTCGCCACCACCGAAACCATCGGCGAACAGACCATCACCGGCGGATGTCTGGCGGTGACGGTGTTCGAGGGCACCGCCGCCCACGCCGAGAGCAGGCACGCCGAGACCCGTGCGCTGCTGCTGGCACACGGCGGCGCCTCGCTGGGCGAGGAACCCGCCAAGGCGTGGGAGCACGGGCGGTTCGGGGCGCCGTATCTGCGTGATTCGCTGCTGTCCGCCGGCGCGCTGTGCGAGACACTCGAGACGGCGACCACGTGGTCGAACATCCCGGCCCTCAAAGCCGCGGTCACCCAGGCGCTCACCGATGCGCTCACCGCGTCGGGGACCTCGGCGCTGGTGCTGTGTCATATCTCGCACGTGTATCCGACCGGCGCGTCGCTGTACTTCACCGTCGTCGCCGCCCAGCGCGGCAACCCGATCGAGCAGTGGCGCACCGCCAAAGCCGCGGCGTCACAGGCGATCGTGCGTGCGGGCGGCACCATCACCCACCACCATGCGGTGGGCGCCGATCACCGGCCCTGGATGCGCGACGAGATCGGCGACCTCGGCGCCGAGATCCTGCGCGCGGTCAAGGCGGCGGTCGACCCGGCCGGAATCCTGAACCCGGGCAAGCTGATTCCATGACCCGGCAAGTGACGATCGGCCACGTCACGGTGCTGACGAATCCGTTGTCGGGCCACGGCAACGCACCGCACGCCGCCGAGCGCGCGGTCGCCCGCTTCCAGCAGCGCGGGGTCGATGTCTGCGCGATCGTCGGCACCGACGCCGCGCACGCGCGTCGCCTGGTCGACGACGCGCTGGCCGGCGGGACCGATGCGCTGGTCGTCGTCGGGGGTGACGGGGTGATCTCGCTGGCGCTGCAGTCCCTGGCCCGCGGCGACGTCCCGCTGGGCATCGTGCCCGCGGGCACCGGCAACGACCACGCCCGCGAATACCGCCTGCCCACAGGCGATCCCGAGGCGGCGGCCGATGTGGTCGTCGACGGGCACACCGAGACCGTCGACCTCGGCCGCATCGACGACGCGGCAGGCGGGCACAAGTGGTTCGGCACGGTGATGGCGGCCGGGTTCGATTCCCTGGTCAGCGACCGCACCAACCGGATGCGCTGGCCGCACGGCCGGATGCGCTACAACGTCGCGATGGTGGCCGAGCTGTCGAAGCTGCGGCTGCTGCCCTTCCGGCTGCGCTTCGACGACGGCGACGAGGTGCGCACCGAGCTCACGCTCGCCGCCTTCGGCAACACCCGGACCTACGGCGGCGGGATGCGGATCTGCCCGAACGCCGACCACGGCGACGGGCTGCTCGACGTCACGATGGTGCATTCCGCCTCGCGCACCCGGCTGGTCCGGTTGTTCCCCACGGTGTTCAAGGGCACGCACGTCGACCTCGACGAGGTGACCACCGCCCGCGCCCGCGTCATCGAGGTGGACTGTCCCGGCATCAACGCCTACGCCGACGGCGACTTCGCGTGCCCGCTGCCCGTCACCGTCTCAGCGGTGCCGCGCGCGCTGAAGATCCTGGTCCCCGCCTCATAACGCGAGCGTGCGTGTCTGCTCCGCGACACGCCGCCGGCAAGTGGCAGTTTGCGCACGCTCGCGCCCGTCGGCTACCCGACTCCGCGCGACAGCCAGCTGACCTCGGCGCCCGCGCCACCGTCCCGGTAGGGCTCCAGGGCCTCGTCCCACGCCGTGCCGAGCACGGTGTCGAGTTCGGCGGCCAGCACGTCGGCACCCGAGGCCATCAGTGCGCGCAACCGCATCTCGGTCACCATGATGTCGCCGTTGGCGCTCATCGGACCGCTCCACAGACCCAGCTGCGGGGTGTGGCACCAGCGGTGCCCGTCGACTCCCGGGCTCGGATCCTCGGTGACCTCGAACCGCAGCACCGACCAGGACCGCAGCGCGTTCGCCAGCTGCGCCCCGGTCCCCACCGGGCCCACCCAGTTCGTGACAGCACGAAGCTGCCCGGGCATGGCGGGCTGCGGGGTCCACTTCAAGTTGGCGCGCGCCGACAGGGTCGACGACAACGCCCACTCGACATGTGGGCACACCGCCGCGGGCGAGGCGTGCACGTACACCACGCCTGTCGTCGCGTCGGCGAACTGGTTCGACGCACGCATAGCTGCTCCTTCGGTTCCACGAGGGACGTCTTCCCCAAGCGGCCTGGCGAAACCGAATTACAACTGTGTCGTGCGTGTTTATTGTGCCTTGTGAGGCCTGTGTTGCGCTAGTGTGCCCCGAATTCTCTCAGGACTCCATCAGAGATCGTCGGCCAGCGCTCGTACGCCCAGTCGCCGAAATCGCGGTCGGCGAGTCCGACGAGCGCCAGGCCGGCGTCCGGATCCACCCACAAAAACGTCCCTGACTGGCCGAAATGCCCGAAAGTGCGCTTCGAGTTGCTCGACCCGGTCCAGTGCGGAGATTTGTCGTCGCGGATCTCGAAGCCCAGCCCCCAGTCGTTCGGGCGCTGCACGCCGAAGCCCGGCAGCACCCCGTCGACGCCCGGGAACTGGACGGTGATCGCCTCGTCGTGCATCTCCTGCGAGACCAACTGCGGCCGCAACAGGTCGGCGGCGAAAGCCGCCAGATCGGCGACGGTCGAGTACGCGCCGTACCCGGCGGCCTGCGCACCCCCGTCCAGCGTGCTGTCGCCCATGCCGAGTGGCTCGAACACCGCCTCGGCGAGATATCGGCCGAACTCGATGCCCGCCGCCCGCTCGATCGTCTCGGCGAGCACCCCGAACCCGTAATTGGAGTAGACGCGGCGTTCGCCGGGCTCGCACATCGTCTCGTCGGAGTTCATCGACAGCCCCGACGTGTGCGCGAGCAGGTGCCGCACGGTGGACCCGGGCGGCCCGGCCTCGGTGGCGAGTTCGACCACACCTTCCTCGACGGCGATCTGCGCGGCGCGCGCGGCCAGCGGTTTGGTCACCGACGCGAGCCGGAAGCGGTGCCGGAGGTCACCGTGTTCGGCCAGCACCCCGTCGGACCCGACCACCGCCGCGGCGGCGGTGTCGACCGGCCAGTCCGCGATCACGTCCAGCACGCCCATCGGGCAGATGTTACTTGCGGCAGACGTAGTAGAAGTTCAGCGGATCCGACTCGATCTCCCGCACGTCGACATCGGTGAAGCCGGCGTCGGCCAGCATCGAGGTGGCGAGTTCGCGGCCCCAGCAGGTGCCAAGCCCGGCGCCGTCCAGGCCGAGCGACACGCTCATGCAGTGCATGGTCGACACGGTGTAGAGGTACGGCGCCATCGGCACCCCGATGTTCTCCTCGAGCCGGCTGGAGGCCTTGATGTCGACCATCAGGAACACCCCGCCGGGCCGCAGCGCGCGATGGATGTTGGCCAGCACCCGGGCCGGCTGCGCCTGGTCGTGGATCGCGTCGAACACGGTGATGACGTCGTAGGCGTCGGTCACCTCCAGCGTGGCGACGTCCTCGGCGACGAACCGCGCGTTCTGCAGGCCGAGGCGCTGCGCCTCGGCGCGGCCGGTGCCCAGTCCCTGGTCGGAGAAGTCGATGCCGGTGAACCGGCTGGCCGGGAACGCCTGCGCCATCACGTTGATCGCGTGCCCGCTGCCGCAACCGATGTCGGCGACGTCGACGCCGGCGCGAAGCCGCTCCGGGAGACCGTCCGCCATCGGCAGGATCGCATCGACGAGCGCGGCGTCGAAGACCTCGCCGCTCTCCTCGGCCATCAGGGTGTGGAATCGCGGATACGCGCTGTAGGGCAGTCCCCCGCCGTGCCGGAAGCAGTCGAGGATCTTCTGTTCGACCTCACCGAGCAGGGGGATGAACTGGGCGACCCGCGCGAGGTTTTCCGGACCCGCCGCGCGGGTGAGGACGGCGGCGTGGCTGCGCGGCAGCGCGAAAGTCTGCGCCGTGGCGTCGTAATCCACGACGCGGGCGGCGGCGATCCCGCCGAGCCACTCACGCACGTAGCGTTCGTCGAGCCCTGCGGCGTCGGCGATCTGGACGCTGGTGGCGGGCGGAAGTTCAGCCATGGTGTCGAACAGACCGGTCTGGTGTCCGATGGACAGCAGGATCGTCAGGCTCGCGCTGTCGAGCGCGCCGACGATGCGTTCTGCGAACTGCTCGGCCGAGGTGGTGTCGTCAACGGTGGTCATGGCTGGAACGCTAGGCGCCGGGCGGGAGCGCCGGATCGGGAAAACGATGTATTTCGCCCCGGAGGCGTCTACACGATGTTGTGCTGATGCGCCCAGGCCACCGCCGCGGCGCGCGAGGACACCTGAAGCTTGAGGTAGATGTTGGCCAGATGGCGGCCGACGGTCTTCTCGCTGATGAACATCTGTTGTGCCAGTTGGCGGTTGCTCGCACCGTCGGCGGCGATGCGGCGCAGGATGTCGAGCTCGCGCTTGGTGAGCCCGCCCGGTGAGGGGTTGCCGCACATCGCCGTGGACTCGACACCCAGCTGCGCGTAGATGCTCTCGGCCGTCGCGGAATCTGCGGCCGCGGCGGCCTCGTCCCCCGACGCGCGGTGGGCCAGTGCCATCCACTCGTACACTTCGGCGGCCTCATAGCGGGACTGCTGGGTGCGGTACTCGCGCAGCGCGGCGGCGAGGCGCTCGAGCGCCTCGGCGTACCGGCCCTGCCGGACATCGACCGCGCCGCGGGCATGGGCCGCCCACCCGCGGAAGCCGGCGGTGCCGAACCGTGCCGCGCCCTCCTCGAGTTCCCGGCAGTAGCGCTCGGCGTCGTCGAATTGACCACGGGCCAAAGCGATCTCGACCGCAGCCCGCAGCAGCCGCATCCGGTCGAGCCGACCGGCGCCGGTCAGCGCGACGTGCAGCGCGGTCCACGCCGCCTGGCTCTCCCCCCGGCTGCAGCGCAGCAGCGCCTCCCCGGGCTGCGGGTCGACACCCGAGGCGCGGGCCCTCGCGTAGGCGGTCAGTGCGCCGTCGGCGTCGCCGCGCAGCCGGCGCACCTCCCCGAGTTGATAGAAGCCTTCGCCGGCGGCCCAGGAGTTGACACTCTCGAGCATCTGGCTGGCGACGGCCAACTCGTTCTCGAGCGTCGCGTAATCGTCGGTCGCGGCACGCACCTGCAGCCGGTGCACATCGCACACCCCGCCGTAGGTGTCCGAACCGGCCGTGGCGCACCACCGTTCCATGGAGTGCACCCACGCCCGCATGCGCGGCAGGTCGGCCACCTTGTGGCAGACGTGCAGCACGATGCAGTAGATGTCACCGGCCCAGTCGATCGGCACGTCGTCGGCCAGCAGCGGCAGCATCACCTCGTCGAGCAGTCCGCCCGCGTACGCCATCCGGCCGGCGTACACCGCCTCGATCGCCTCGGCGACCATCGCCAGCGCGGTCAGCGCGGGCACGTCGAGGCGGCCGCTCATCGCCCGCAGCTCCCCGACGAGCCGGCCCAGCGTGTCGAAGTCGTCGCTCAGTACGGCGACCACCGCGTCCAGGTAGGTGAGATAACCGTGGGTCGAGTTCTCCGGAACACCGTCGAGCAGTCGCCTCGCGCGGTTCATCCAGCCGGCCGCGATGTTGAGGTCACCGCGGGTGAGCCACGCCAGCGCCAGCTCGACGGCCTTGCGCGCCGCGGCGTTCGGATCGCTGCGCACCAGCTGGGCGAAGACCCGCTCGGCGATGCGCACCGCTTCCTTCGCCTCGCCGATGCGCCACGCGGCCACCGAGAGGGCGTCGAGATCGTCGGTGTGCAGCGCCGCGATCGTGTTGGCCCGTACGAAATCCGCGTAGGCGCCGTGCCAGTCGCGACGCGCGTGGGCCGCGCGCGCCGAGGCCAGCAGCCCGGTCTGGGCATCCGTGATCGTGTTCATCTCGCTCCGTTCAACGGTAGAGCGAGCCGGCCGGTTCGATCAGGGGTTTCGCCAGGCCGGCGGGATTCGTCGACGGACTCGAGGCATTAGGTTGTAGGCATGAGTCAGACAGTGCGCGGCGTGATCTCCCGCTCGAAGAAGCAGCCGGTGGAAGTGGTCGACATCGTGATCCCCGATCCGGGTCCCGGCGAGGTGGTCGTCGACGTGATCGCGTGCGGGGTGTGTCATACCGATCTGACCTACCGCGAGGGCGGCATCAACGACGAGTACCCGTTTCTGCTCGGCCATGAGGCCGCCGGCACCGTCGAATCCGTCGGCGAGGGGGTCACCAACGTGGCCCCCGGCGATTTCGTCGTCCTGAACTGGCGGGCGGTGTGCGGGCAGTGCCGGGCCTGCAAACGCGGCCGCCCGCATCTGTGTTTCGACACCCACAACGCCGCCCAGAAGATGACGCTGACCGACGGCACCGAACTCACCCCCGCGCTGGGGATCGGGGCGTTCGCGGACAAGACCCTCGTCCACGAGGGCCAGTGCACGAAGGTCGACCCCGAGGCCGACCCGGCGGTGGCCGGCCTGCTGGGCTGCGGGGTGATGGCCGGCATCGGCGCCGCGATCAACACCGGGGCGATCACTCGCGACGACACCGTCGCGGTCATCGGCTGCGGCGGGGTCGGCGACGCCGCGATCGCCGGCGCCGCCCTGGTCGGGGCGAAGAAGATCATCGCCGTCGACACCGACAACCGGAAACTGGAGTGGGCCCGCGACTTCGGCGCCACCCACACCATCAACGCCCGCGATCTCGACGTCGTCGCCACCATCCAGGACCTCACCGACGGGTTCGGCACCGACGTGGTCATCGACGCGGTCGGACGCCCCGAAACCTGGAAGCAGGCCTTCTACGCCCGCGACCTGGCCGGCACCGTCGTGCTCGTCGGGGTTCCCACCCCGGACATGACGCTGGAGATGCCGCTGGTGGACTTCTTCTCCCGCGGCGGCGCCCTGAAATCCAGTTGGTACGGCGATTGCCTGCCCGAACGCGACTTCCCCACCCTGATCTCCCTGTACCGCCAGGGCCGGTTGCCGCTGGAGAAGTTCGTCTCCGAACGCATCGGGCTCGACGGCATCGAGGACGCCTTCCACAAGATGCATGCCGGTGAGGTGCTGCGCTCCGTGGTGGTGTTGTGATGAGCGCTCGCGCGAAGAACGGAGAGCACTGATGAGCGCTCGCGCGAAGAACGGAGAGCACTGATGAGCAATATCGAGCGGGTCGTCACCTCCGGGGTCTTCGAACTCGACGGGGGGTCCTGGGAGGTCGACAACAACATCTGGATCGTCGGCGACGACACCGATGTGGTGGTGTTCGACGCCGCGCACGACGCCGCCCCGATCGTGATGGCCGTCGGCGGCCGCAATGTCGTCGCGGTGGTCTGCACCCACGGCCACAACGACCACATCACCGTGGCGCCCGAACTCGGCCAGGCCCTCGACGCGCCGGTGCTGCTGCACCCCGCCGACGACATGCTGTGGCAGATGACGCACCCGGGCAAGCCGTTCCGCACCGTCGAGGACGGGGCCACCCTGCGCGCCGGCGGCATCGAACTGCGCGCCCTGCACACCCCGGGGCACTCCCCCGGCTCGGTCTGCTGGTACGCCCCCGAGCTGAACGCGGTGTTCTCCGGGGACACCCTGTTCCAGGGCGGACCCGGCGCCACCGGCCGCTCCTACTCCGACTTCCCCACCATCCTGGAATCCATCTCCGGGCGCCTCGGGGTGCTGCCCGGTGAAACCGCCGTCTACACCGGACACGGTGACACCACCACCATCGGCGACGAGATCGTCCACTACGACGACTGGGTCGCCCGGGGGCACTGACCGACTCCGCCGAACGTGCGCCTCCTGCGACTTCCGAGCGGAAATCTCGCGAGGGGCGCACACTCGGTGAATAGCGTCGTCTGCGTTCGAAGGAAATCCGCCCGTGCCCGAGTCCAGTGTGGTGGTTCGCCCGCAGCCGAAGGACAGCGGCTACTACACGGAGGCGTCACGGCTGCAGGCCGCGGGGCTGCGGCCGGCGATCGCGCTGTTCGAGCAGGCCGCCAGGGTGGTGCCGCTGCCGCACGCCCCGCAGCCGATCGCGATCGCCGACTACGGTGCGGCGACCGGGCACAACTCGCTGCTGCCGATCTGCGCGGCGCTCAAAGTGCTGCGCACCCGCACGACGCGTGAGCATTCGGTGCTGGTGGCCCACACCGACGTGCCCGAGAACGACTTCACCGCGATGTTCCGCACGCTGACCGAGGACCCCGATTCGTATCTGCGCAAGGACGCCGCGGCGTTCGCGTCCGCGGTCGGGCGGTCGTTCTACTCGCAGATCCTGCCGTCCAACAGCATCACGCTCGGTTGGAGTTCCTATGCGGTGCAGTGGCTGAGCCGGGTCCCGACCCCGGTGCCCGACCATCTCCTGGTGGCCCACACCACCGACGCGTCCGTGCGCGCCGCCTACGCCCGCCAGGCGGCCCACGACTGGCACGAGTTCATCGCGTTCCGGGGTCGCGAACTGTGCCCGGGCGGGCGGCTGGTGGTGATGACCATGGGCATCGGCGAGGACGGTGAGTACGGGTACCGGCCGCTGCTGGCCGCGATGACCGATGCGCTGGCCGAACTCGCCGGGGCGGGGCTGGTGCGCGAGGACGAACTGCGGCGCATGACGATCCCCACCGTGGGCCGGCGCGCCGCGGAGTTCATGGCGCCGTTCGCCCCCTCGGGTCGGTTCGAACGCCTGGAGATCGAGCACCTCGACGTGTTCGACGGTGAGGACCGGTTCTTCGGCCAGTATCGGGCGGACAAGGACGCCAGGGCTTTCGGCCGCAACTGGGCGCAGTTCGCGCGGGCGTCGGTGTTCGCCACGATGGTCGGGGCGCTCGAGGTCGCGCCCGGTGATCCGCGCGCCCGGCAGTTCGCCGACGGGCTCGAGGCGGGCATCGCCGCGCGGATGGCCGCCGCTCCAGAGGGCACGCAGATCCCGCTGGCCCATCTGGTGCTGCACAAGCGGCCGAAGATCCGGTGATCAGCCGGCGAGGCGTTCGCGAAAAGTGTTGCGGTAGCTCAACGGTGCTACGCCGGTCAGCCGTCGGAACTGTTCGCGGAAGTTCGCGGGCGAGGTGAACCCCACCTCGCGGCCGACGCGTTCGACACCGTAGTTGGTGGTCTCCAACAGCTGCTGGGCGTGCCGGACGCGCACCCCGGTCACCCACTGCATCGGGGTCTGGCCGGTCTCCGCCTGGAAGCGCCGGTTCAGCGTGCGCACGCTCATCGACGCGTACTGCGCGATGTCGGCGAGCGTGAGGTCTCGGTGGGCGTGCTGTTCGAGCCAGGCCAGCACGGCGTCGAGTTCCGTGCGTTCGGCCAGCGGTCCGGCGGCCGCCCGGTTGCGCAGGATGAACTGCGCCTGACCGCCACTGCGGTGCAACGGCGCGACCGCCATGCGGGCGGAGTCGGCGGCGACGGCGGCGCCGTGGTCGCGGGCCACCATGTGCAGGCACAGATCCAGGCCGGCCGACGCACCGGCGGAGGTGAGCACCTGACCCTCGTCGACGTAGAGGACGTCGGGATCGAGGCGCACGGCAGGGTACGCGGCGCGGAATGCGTCGGCGGCCAGCCAGTGCGTGGTGGCCCGCCTGCCGTCGAGCAGTCCGGCGGCGGCCACGGTGAAGGCGCCGGTGCAGATCGAGGCGATCCGGGCGCCCGCCGCGTAGGCGGTGCGCAACGCCTCGACCACGGCCGCCGGTGCGGGCGTGTCGATGTCGTTGACACCGGGCACCACGATCGTGTCCGCCCCGGCCAGTGCGTCGATGCCGTGGTCGGTGGCGATACGCAGCGGTCCGGCGTCGACCTGCGGGGCGGTGGCGCACACCCGCACGTCGTAACCCGGTGTGCCGTCGGGCTTTCGGGTGCGGCCGAACACCTCGACGGCGGTGGCGAGGTCGAACGCGATGGTGTCGGGCACGGCCAGGACCGCGACGGTGTGCATGGCCGCACAGTAGCAGTCCTGCTGGCAAGATGTCGGCGCACAATGGCGATCTGGCCACTGCCGTCGCCGTCGCGCACCCGGCACGCTGATCGGCATGAAGGCCCAGATCGTGCTGTTCGACGGGTTCGACCCGCTCGACGTCATCGCCCCGTTCGAAGTGCTCGTCGCCGGCAGCGACGCCGTCGGGGGTGAGCTGGCCGTCGAGCTCGTCGCCGCGGAGGGCCCGCGGCCGGTGATCAGCGGCAGTCGCGGACTGGTGTTGCAGGCGACCTCCCGATTGGACCCGCAGACACCGGGGTTCGTGATCGTGCCGGGCGCGGCGGGCCCGGTCGAAGGCGATCCCGACGACGGCGACGTGACGATTCCTGTACTGCTGGCCCGCTTCGGCGAAACCGCGGCGATCCCGCTCATCCGGCGAGCCCTCGCCCATCCGCAGGTCACGGTGGCCACGGTGTGCGGCGGTTCGCTCGCGCTGGCGATGGCCGGTCTCCTGGAGGGCAGGTACGCGGTCACCCACCACCTCGGTATGGCCGTGCTCGAGGCGACCGGTGTGCATGCGGTCCCCGCCCGGGTGGTCGACGACGGAGACGTGGTCAGCGGGGCGGGGGTGACCTCGGGACTCGATCTGGCACTGCACCTGCTCGAGCGAACCTACGGGCCGCAGATCGCCGCCGCGGTCGAATCTCTGTTCGCCTACGAGCGGCGCGGAACGGTGTGGAGCAACCGCGGCCGCGTCCCGGAGGCGGTGTGATGGGGATCGTCGGCCAATGGGACGTGCGGATCAAGACGCCGATCGGATCCATCACCGCCACATACGATTTCGTCGACGACGGCGGAGCGCTGCGCGGCAGCGCCACCTCGACGAGCGAGACCGTACCCCTGGAGGACATCACCGTCGGCGGACAGCGGGTGACGTGGCGTCAGTCGGTGACGCGACCGATGCGGCTGCACCTCGACTTCGACGTCGTCGTCGACGGCGACCGGATGAGCGGCCATTCGCGGGCCGGCCGCCTGCCCCGCTCGGCGGTGACGGGCGTGCGCCGCGGCTGACTACCCGCCGAAGCCGGGCGGGGCGGGCACGAACGGCAGGCCGGGGATCGTCGTGTACGGCAGCGTCGGGATCAGCGGCGGTGGCTGTGTGGTCGTGACCGGCGGCTGAGTCGTGGCCGGCGGCGGGGTGGTGGCCGGCGGCGGGGTGGTCGCCGGTGGCTCCGCGGGCGGGGGCGGCGGCGCCTCGGGGGCCGGCGGCGGTGGCGCTTGCGTCGCGGGCGGCGGCGCGGTCTGCCGGACCGTTTCGGGTGCCGGCGCCTGCGGGGCGGGCGTGTCGACGGGCGGTGGCGCCGCCGGCGCGGGCGCTTCCGTCGTCGTCACCGTGGTGGTGGTCGGCTCCGTGGAGGACGGGGCGTCGTCGTCGCGGTTGACGAGCACCACCGCCGCCACCAGCGCCGCGAGCACCGCGGCCGCCCCGAGCCCGAGCGCCACCGGCGGGCGCCGGTACCACGGCACCGTCGCGGGCCGCCTGTCGTCGGCCCCGTCGGGCGGGCCGAACAGGAACTTCGGCCGCACGTCCGCATCGCCGGCCGGCTCGGTGTCGTAGGCGGCGGGGGCGATGTCGGGGACGTCGTCGGCGTCCGACCACGCCAGCGCGCGGAACGTGCTGGACTGCGCGGTGTCGTCGACGACGGGCGCGGCGGCCGTCAGCGGTGCGGCCGCGGCGAGCGCGGTGTGCGCGTCGTCGTCGGGTCCGCGGACTGCGGTCAGTCCCGCGCCGATCGCCGCGGCGAGTTCCGGTCGCCGGCTGGTGACCACCGGGACGCGGAAGTTCTCCGACAGCGTGGTGGTGATGATCGGGATGCGCGCACCGCCGCCTGCGGTGGCGACCGCGGCCAGGTCGCCCGGCCGGACACCGGCCCGCTCCAGGCTGCCGCGCAGGACCGCCACGAAGTCCGCGAGCGGTGTGCGCACGATGTCGTCGAGTTCGGCGCGGGTGAGCCGGACCTCGCCACTGTGCCCGGGCAGCTCGGCGGTCAGCGCCGTCACGGTCTCGGTGGACAGCCGCTCCTTGGCGCCGCGGCACGCACCGCGCAGCCGGGTCAGCGAGCCGATCGCCGAGGTGCCCGACACATCCACCGTCCCCGCGGCCGACAGGCCGGCGACGACGTGGGTGAGCAGCGCCTGGTCGATCACGTCCCCGGACAGGTCGAGGTGCCGCACGGTGGGGGCGATCGGCCGCAGGCCGTCGGCGGCGTCGGCCAGCGTGATGCTGGTGCCGGATCCGCCGAAGTCGCACAGCGCGATCACGCCGCGGGTCGGCAGCCCGGGCTCGTCCCGCAACGCGGTCAGCGTCGCCACCGCATCGGGCAGCACCGGGACCGAGCGCCCGAACTCCGGCACCTCGGCGAGCGCGGTGCGCAGCGCCTCGACCGCGCCGTCATGCCAATGGGCGGGGTGGCTCACCGCGATCGGGTCGACGGGCTCGCGGCCACGGGTCAGCGCATAGAGCAGGGCCCGCAGCGCGTCGGCCGTCAGCGCCTCCCCGCGATGACTGGTCCCGTCGGCGGCCAGGATCGCGACCGGATCCCCCACCCGGTCGACGAAGTCGGTGACGACCAGGCCGGGCTCGTCGAGTCGGGGATTCTCGCCGGGCAGGCCGACCTCGGGCGGACGGTGGCCGAACAGCGTGAGCACCGGTGTGCGCCGCACCGCGGCGCGGCCCACCACCACGGCCGCCATCGCGGTCGCTCCGAGCGACAGTCCTATCCCGTCTGGCATCAGCGAATTGTGCCTGCCCCGGCGATCAGCGGTAAGTCCAGGGCGGTCACCCAGCCCGGGCGCAGGTCGTTGACGGCGGGTACGGCGTTGAGCGCGCGCATCCCGGTGGCCAGACATCCCGCCGCGGCGGCGTCGCGTCCCGAGCCATCGGTGAACCGGAACGCGGTCTCCTGCACGATGCTGGGGGTGCCGTCGATCTCGACGCGGTAGACGTCGTTCTCGGTGCCCGACGGCCAGTCGGGGGCCGCGTCGTTGCCGATGCGGTTGACGTGTTCGAGTTGGATGCGCGTCTCGCCCCGGTAGACGCCGTTGATGGTGAACCGGACGGCCGCGACGTTGCCCGCCTCGATGACCCCCTTCGCGCTCTTGCGGTCCGTGGGCGTCACCCACTTGTCGTAGGTGGTGGTGATCTCGTCGAGCATGATCCCCGCCGCGTGCGCGATCATGGGAACCGTTGCACCCCAAGCGAACACAAGGATGTCGGGGGTCTCGAGCAGCGCCCGGTGCCCGGGTGGCCTGCCGATGCCCATCTCGTTCTCGTAGTCACCGGTGTAGTTGGTGTAGTCGAGCAGTTCGGCGGCGCGCACGCGCTTGACCTCGGCGCACACGCCCATGAGCGTCATCGGGAACAGGTCGTTGGCGAAGCCGGGGTCGATACCGGTGGTGAAGCACGACGACTCCCCGAGCTCGCATGCCTCGGTCACCGGCACGATCCATTCGGGCGGGTTGAGGTGCATGGTCGGCCACACCCACGGCGTCATCGCCGTCGAGCACACGTCGATCCCGGCGCGCAGGAACCGGGTGATCAGCGCGATGTTGGCGTCGGCGTGCGCGGCGGTGGGCCCGAAGTGCACCAGTGCGTCGGGGCGCAGCGCGATGAGCGCGTCGATGTCGTCGGTGGCGGTGACGCCGAGCGGGCGGCCGAGCCCGCAGATCTCCCCCGCGTCGCGGCCCACCTTGTGCGGGTCGCTCACCCCGACGCCGACGAGTTCGAACAGCGGGTGCCGGTCGATCTCGGCGATCACCATCTTGCCGACGAAGCCGGTGCCCCACACCACGATCCGTTTGGTCATGCGCCGCCTTCCGTCGACTTGGGTTCACCTTAGGGCGCGCGGGCGCCGCGGCGGCTACATTCGGGTGGCATGACGACAGCGAACGGCGGCCCGCTGGCCGGGCGGCGGGCACTGGTGACCGGCGGGTCGCGCGGCATCGGTGCGGAGATCGTGCGGCGACTGGCCTTCGACGGGGCTGCGGTGGCGTTCACCTACGGGTCGTCGGTGGCCGATGCGGACAAGGTCGTCGTCGACGTGTCCCGTGGCGGCGGCCTGGCGTTGCCGATCCGGGCGGACAGTGCGGATGCCGGGCAGATCGCCTCGGCGGTCGACGAGACGGTCACCCGCCTCGGCGGCCTCGACATCCTGGTCAACAACGCCGGAGTGGCGAGCTTCGGCGCGGTCGAATCGGTCCCGCTCGACGAGTTCGACCGGCTGGTGGCGGTCAACGTCCGTGGGGTGTTCGTGGCGATCCAGTGCGCGGTCCCGCATTTGGGTGACGGCGGGCGCATCATCAACATCGGCAGCATCAACGCCGAGCGGGTCCCGTCGCCCGGCCTGTCGGTGTACTCGATGACCAAGGCCGCGGTGGCCGGGCTGACGCGCGGGCTCGCCCGCGAGCTGGGGCCGCGCGGTATCACGATCAACAACGTCCAGCCCGGTCCGATCGCGACGGACATGAACCCCGAGCACGGGGAATTCGCCGAGGCGGCAACCCAACTCATCGCCGTCGGGCATTACGGCCACACATCCGACGTGGCCGGCGTGGTGAGCTACCTGGCCGGACCGGACGCCAGCTACATCACCGGGGCCAACTGGAATGTCGACGGCGGCTTCACCGCCTGAGCGCTAGAAGCAGCGCCGCAGCCCGCCCGGCTCGCAGATCAACGGGTACCGATCGACCGGAGTGTCCAGCGGCCGCACATAGGCGAGTGTGAACGGCGTCTTGATCATGTTGGCCGGCATGGCCCCGTTGCAGGCCGGGACGTTGGTGGTGGTGCGGGTCCCGGACATCGTGTCCGTGTTGATCTCGTAGGTCTCGACGATCGGCCCGAGGCTGCCGTCCGGGCATTTGAGGCCGTCCTTGACCGCGGTGGTGTACGTCCACACGCCGTTGGTCACCCTGGCCTGGCCGCCCTGGACGCCGGTGAACGCCTGCACCCACAGCCGGCAGGCCACCGGCAGGTACAGCGGTTCCCGTAGATCGCCGACGGTGGGCACGCAGGACGGGAAGATCGTCACCTCACCGCGCAAACCGTCGGCCTGGGTGTAGGTGTAGACGCCTTCGAGAATCTGCTGCTCGGCCTGGGCGGGGCCGGCCGCACCGACCGCAGCGCCGAGCGCCAGCACCGCGGCGGCTATCACTCGAGTGAGGGTCGTCATCGCGGTCAGTATGGCAGTCCGCCGCCCGGCTCGTCAGCGGTTCGAAACGTTTGCGGACACGACTGTAGGGGGTACGAAGCGTCCAGATGCCCGGTTGATCTTGAGGTGGTCGTGATGCGGCGTGACGCGGTGCTGGCTGCCTGCCTCGCGCTGACCGCGGCGCTGCTGCTGGCGATGACGGGGTGCTCCACCGGCGAGCGGGTCGACCTGGGTGACGCCGCATCGGGCAACCTGGTCGCCGCGATCGCGGGCGAACCCGATCAGCTCGACCCGCACAAGACCAGCGCGTACTTCTCGTTCGAGGTGCTCGAGAACGTCTTCGACACCCTCGTGGAACCCGACGCGAACCTGGAGATGCGCCCGGCGCTGGCCGAGTCGTGGGAGGTCAGCCCCGACCAGCGGGTGTGGACGTTCCACCTGCGCCGCGGCGTCACCTTCCACGACGGGTCGCCGTTCACCGCCGACGACGTCGTCTACTCGTACCGCCGCATCATCGACGAGGAGCTGACCAACGTCGACAAGTTCGCCGCGGTCACCGACATCACGGCGGTCGATCCGGCCACCGTGCGCATCACCGTCGACAAGCCCACCCCCAACCTGCTGACCAACCTCGGCGGCTTCAAGGGGATGGCGATCGTGTCGCGGGCCAACGTCGAGAGCGGACGCATCGCCACCCATCCCGTCGGCACCGGGCCGTTCTCGTTCGCCGGTGCCACCAGCGGCGACTTGATCACGTTGCGCGCCAACCCGTCCTACTGGGACGGGGCGCCGCGGATCTCCGGGGTGACGTTCCGCTTCATCTCCGAACCGTCGACGGCGCTCTCGGCACTGCAGGCCGGTGAGGTGGACTGGACGGATTCGGTCCCGCCGCAGCGTGTCTCGCAGTTGCGCGACGACGAATCGCTGCGGCTGGCCGTCACGCCCAGCAACGACTACTGGTATCTGGCGCTCAACGAGGCCCGGCCGCCGTGGAACGACGTGCGGGTGCGCCGGGCGATCGCCTACGGTATCGACCGCGAAGCCATCGTGGCGGCGACGAGCTACGGCACCGCAGCGCGCAACCAGCTCGCGATCCCCGAGGGCAACCCCTGGTACACGCCGTACGACACCTACTCCTACGACGTCGACAAGGCGAAAAGCCTGTTGGCCGAGGCGAATGCGAAACCGGGGAAACTCGACATGCTGGTCACCAGCGAGTACCCGGAAACCGTCACCGCCGCACAGATCATCGCCGACAACCTCGCCCCGCTGGGCATCACCGTCGACATCCGCACCGTCGACTTCGCCACCTGGCTCGACGAACAGAACAACGGCAACTTCGACATGCTGATGATGGGCTGGCTGGGCAACATCGACCCCGACGACTTTTACTACGCCCAGCACCACACCAACGGCACCAGCAACGCCCAGAAGTTCTCCGACCCCGAGGTGGACCGGCTGCTCGACGCCGGCCGGGTCGAGACCAACCGCGAGGCCCGCCGGGACGGCTACGCGAAGGCGGCCACCCGCATCGCCGACGAGGTCAGCTACATCTACCTCTACAACCCGTCGGTCATCCAGGCCTGGACCCCCGCGCTGTCCGGGTACGAGGCCCGCCGCGACGGCGCGGTCCGGTTCCGCAGCGCGGTCCTCGGTGAGGACGAATCCTCGTGAGAACCCTGGCCGCCCACCCCGTCGTGCGCTTCCTCGCCCGGCGGGTCGCCTACTCGCTGGTGGTGCTGATCGGTGTGCTGATCGTGGTGTTCGCGCTGGTGCAGCTGGTACCCGGCGATCCGGTGCGGATCGCGCTGGGGACCCGCTACACGCCCGAGGCGTATGAGGCGCTGCGGTCGGCCAGCGGGCTGGACCGGCCGCTGATCGTGCAGTTCTTCAGCTATCTGGGCAATGCGCTCACCGGTGACCTCGGGGTGAGCTTCCGCAACGGCGACCCGGTCACCGCCACCCTGCTCGACCGGTTGCCCGCGACGGTGTCGCTGGGTCTGGTCGGCATCGTGTTCGCGATGCTCATCGCGGTGCCCGCGGGGATCTACTCGGCGCTGCACGAGGGCCGGGCCAGCGACGCGATCGTGCGGATCACCAGTCAGTTCGGCGTGTCGATCCCCGACTTCTGGCTCGGTATCCTGCTGATCGCGCTGTTCTCGTCGACGCTCGGATGGCTGCCGACGTCGGGCTACCGGCCGCTGTTCGACGATCCGGCCGGGTGGCTGCGCCACATCATCCTGCCCGGACTGACCGTCGGGGTGGTCGCGGCGGCGATCATGACCCGCTACATCCGCTCGGCGGTGCTCGAAGTGGCCTCGACCGGATATGTGCGCACCGCCCGGTCCAAGGGTCTTCCGCCGCGCGTGGTCACCGCGCGCCACACCGTGCGCAACGCGCTGATCCCGGTTCTCACCATCACCGGCATCCAGCTCGCCACGATCCTGGGCGGGGTCATCGTCGTCGAGGTGGTGTTCGCCTGGCCCGGCCTGGGCAGGCTGGTCTACAACGCCGTGGCCGCCCGCGACTATCCCGTCATCCAGGGCGCCGTGCTGTTGATGGCCGCGCTGTTCCTTCTCATCAACCTGATCGTGGACGTGCTGTACGCCGTCGTCGACCCGAGGATCCGGCTGTCATGACCGCCCCGGCCGACGAGACCAACACCGCGACGCGAGTTCCGGGGTGGCGACTGCTGCTCGGCAATCCCGTCACCGTGGTCAGCGCGCTCGTCCTCGCCGTGGTGATCGTCATATCCGCGTTCGCCACCTGGCTGATCCCCTACGGCGTCAACGACATCGACGTGCCGAATGCGCTGCAGTCCCCCAGCGGCGCGCACTGGCTCGGCACCGACGAACTGGGGCGCGACGTGTTCTCCCGCGTGCTGGTCGCCATCCAGGCCTCCATGCGGGTCGCGGTCATCAGTGTGGCGTTCGCGGTGGTCGTCGGGGTGACGATCGGGGTGGTCGCGGGCTACCGCGGCGGCTGGCTCGACACGGTGTTCATGCGCATCGTCGACGTGATGTTCGCGTTCCCGGTGCTGCTGCTCGCGCTGGCGGTGGTGGCGATCCTCGGGCCGGGGGTGACCACGACGATCCTTGCCATCGGCATCGTCTACACCCCGATCTTCGCCCGCGTCTCCCGAGCGAGCACACTGTCGGTCCGGGTCGAACCCTATGTGGCGGTGTCGCGGACGATGGGCACCGGCCACCTCTACATCCTGACCCGCCATGTGCTGCCGAACATCTCGGGACCGCTGATCGTGCAGACCTCGATCTCGCTGGCGTTCGCGATCCTCTCCGAGGCCGCGCTGTCGTTCCTCGGGCTCGGCATCCAGCCGCCGCAGCCGTCGCTGGGCCGGATGATCTTCGACTCGCAGGGTTTCGTGACGCTGGCGTGGTGGATGGCGGTGTTCCCCGGCGCGGCGATCTTCGTGATCGTGCTGGCGTTCAACCTGCTCGGCGACGGGATGCGAGATGTGCTGGACCCCAAGCAGCGCACCATGATCGAGGCGCGGAGAAAGCAATGACCGGACCCGTCCTCGAGGTCGCCGATCTGGCCGTGCGGATCGGGCGCCGCGACATCGTGCGCGACATCTCGTTCTCCGTCGAGCGCGAGAAGACCCTCGGCATCGTCGGTGAGTCCGGGTCCGGGAAGTCGATCACCGTGCTGGCCGCAACGGGTCTGCTCGACGCACCGGGGGCGCGGATCAGCGGGTCCAGCCTGCTCGGCGGAGCGCCGCCGATCGAGCTCGTCGACGCGTCGGCGCGCACGCTGCGCACCGTGCACGGCGGGCGGATCGGGTTCGTGTTCCAGGATCCGGGCACGTCGCTCAATCCGCTGCTGACGCTGGAACGTCAGATCACCGAATCGCTGGAAGCGCACCGGAACATGACGCGGCGGCAGGCGCGGGGCCGTGCCCTGGAACTGCTCACCGCCGTCGGTCTGCCCGAGGCCCAGCGCCGGTTGGACTCTTACCCGCACCAGCTGTCGGGCGGTCAGCGTCAGCGCGTGATGATCGCGATCGCGCTGGCGTGTGACCCCGAACTGCTCATCGCCGACGAACCGACCACCGCGCTCGACGTCACCACCCAGGCGCAGATCGTCGAGTTGGTGCGAGACCTGCAGCGCGACTTCGGCACCGCGGTCGTGTGGATCAGCCACGACCTCGGCGTGATCGGACAGGTCGCCGACGACGTCACCGTGCTGCAGCACGGAAGCGCCGTGGAGCAGGCTCCGGTACTCGACGTCTTCGACCGGCCGCGCCACGAATACACCCGCGAGCTGCTGGCGGCCCGCCCCCTCGTCGGCGGTGACGGTCCCCCACCCGCCGATCCGGACTCCCCTGTCCTGCTGCAGGTCGACGGCCTCGACGTGCGCTTCGACGTGTCCGGACCGACCGGCCGTTCGACGGTGCATGCGGTGCAGGACCTTTCGTTCGGGATCCGTCGTGGCACCACCCTCGGCCTGGTCGGCGAGTCCGGGTCCGGCAAGTCGACGGTGGCCGCTGCGCTGACCGGTCTGGTGGCACCCCACGCCGGGACCGCGACGCTCGACGGCGTCGACGTGTTCGGGGTTCGCGGCGCCGACGAGAAGCGGCTGCGGCGGCGGATCAGCCTGGTGTTCCAGGATCCGTTCTCGTCGCTCAACTCCCGGATGCGGGTGGGTGCTGCGATCGGGGAACCGCTGGCCGTGCACAAGCTGGTGGACGGGCGGGACGGCCGCCGGGCGCGGGTCGCCGAACTGCTCGACCTCGTCGGACTGCCCGCGGAGTTCGCGTCACGGTACCCGCACGAACTGTCCGGCGGTCAGCGCCAACGGGTCAGCATCGCACGGGCACTGGCAACCGAACCGGACCTGCTCATCCTCGACGAATCCACGGCCTCCCTTGACGTCTCGGTGCAGTCGAAGGTGCTCGACCTGCTCACCCGCCTGCAGCGCGATCTCGAGCTGACCTATCTGTTCATCGGCCACGACCTCGCGGTCATCCAGCGGATGAGCCATGACGTCCTGGTGATGCGCGACGGGGCCGCGGTCGAGCACCGCCCGGCCGCGGAGCTGTTCGCCGCGCCCGAGCAGCCCTACACGCGGGATCTGCTGGCGGCGGTGCCTCCCGCCCGGCCGCGCGCCTCGGCGTGAGACAGTCGTTGCCGTGACACAGCTGAGCGGCAAGGTGGCGCTGGTGACCGGCGCGTCGTCCGGTTTGGGTGCGGCGACGGCGAAGCTGTTCGCCGAGCGCGGTGCGACGGTGTTCGGGATCTCCCGGGACGCCGACCGGATGACCGAGGTGTTCGCCGACGTGCCCGGCGGGTCCTTCGCGTCGGTCGACATCACCTCACCCGAGGCCTGCCGCCGCGCCGTCGACGACTGCGTCGCCGAGTTCGGCAGGCTCGACGTGCTGGCCAACATCGCCGGTTACCACCAGATGCGTCACACGCCGTCGATGTCGGACGACGACTGGGACCGCGACCTCGCCGTCAACCTCAACGGGCCGTTCTACCTCTGCCGCGCGGCGCTGCCGCACCTGCTCGAGACCGGCGGCAACATCGTCAACGTCGCCTCCATCGCCGGTATCGAGGGCGAGGTGTACTCGGCGGGCTACTGTGCGGCCAAACACGGGCTGGTCGGGCTGACGCGGGCGCTGGCCATCGAGTTCACCGCAGATCGGTTGCGCGTCAACGCCATCTGCCCGGGTGGCATGGTCACGCCGCAGACGACGGAGTTCGCCGCACCCGAACAGGCGGACTGGAACCTGATCATGCGCATCGCCGCGCCCCGCGGGATGATGGACGTCGCCGACGTCGCCAAGACCATCGCGTTCCTCGCCAGTGACGACGCCGCGGCGGTGCACGGCGCGGTGTACCTGGTCGACAACGGGAAGACGGCCGGATGAATCGGCGCCGCGGTGTGGTGCGGTCGAAGGCGACCCGCGACAGCGCGGGCGTGGCCGGATCGGTGGCGACCCTGAGAAGCGCCGGCGTGTCGGGGTCGATGGGCACCGTCAACAGCGCCGGGATCAGCGGCTCACTCGCGACGGTCAACAGCGCCGCGGTCGCCGGAAGTGCGCTGGTGGCACTGTCGTTCGCGATGAGCGCCTGCCTGGCGTGTGCCGGCTGCTTCGCCTGCGTCCGGTGCGTCGGCTGCCTCGGATGCGCTCGCTGCGCGAATTGCGTTGGCTGCGTGGGCTGTTACAACTGCTCGGGCCTGCGCAACGCGGTCGGGCTGCGCGATGTGCACGTCTAACCGAGCGTCGTGTGCATGAGCAGCGTGCTGTAGTCCGACCAGCGTGACAGCGTGAAGTACAGGTCGTTGCCCGTCGACCACGGGTGGATGTACGGGGCGTAGATGCCGCCGGGTACCGCCGCGGAGGTCACGATCGTCTTGGCCGAACTCCACGGGCCCTCGGGTTTGTCGGCCGTGCGCATCACCACGTTGCTCGCGGTGTTGGTGTAGAGCATCACGAATTTCTCGAGGTGCTCGTTCCAGGCGACCGACATCTCGCTGCCGGGCGCCCAGACCACCTGGATGGCCAGGAACGGGAATCCCTTCAGCCAGCCGAACGGGGTGTAGTACTCATAGGCGGATTTGTCCGCGACGGCGTTCTCGGCGACGCGGGACAGGAACGGCATGCCGCCGCGTCCGGCACCGGTGCCGTAGGCGTAGACGTAGCCGCTGTGGCGCACGTAGGCGCCCATCTGGAAGTTCTGGTCGCCCCAGACGAACTGCACGCCCGGCACCGTGTTGAACCAGCTGGGGCGGATGCTGGTGCGCGGCACCGTCCAGGTCTCCCCGTTGTCGTCGGAGACCGCGACCGCCGAGAAGTTCGTCGACCACTGGCCGGGCGCACCCCACTGGCTGACCGACATGAAGTTGACGTACTGGCGGGTGCCGACGGAGATGCCGGCCGTGGGGATGACGGTGACCTCGGTGGCGGCGAGGTTGAGGCTCTGGATGACCTGCCGGGAGAAGTTCGGTCGGTCGGCGTTGGCCGGCGAGCCGCCGTACCGGTCGCCGGGGACGGGGCTCGGGACGTTCAGCCCGTCGGCAGGGTTCTTGGTCGAACTGCGGAACAGCGTGTTCTTGCGCCATTCCTGGTCGGGCAGGGTGCAGTTGCCGAAGGTGTCACCGAAGGCGATCAGCACCTGGCGTTGGGTACCGGACTGGCCGTTGTCCCACATGATCCCGAGGTCGGCGCCGGAGATGCCGAACCGCTGGTAGGAGTCCGACGCCGGGCCGACGATCGTGTCGACGACGGTCGCTCCGGACGCGGCGGGGGCGGCCGCCGCCCGCGCCTGGGTCTCGGGGGCGACGGCCGCGTCGGCCTGCGCGGCCTCGGCGGGGGTGGTCTTCGGCGCCGGCTTGCGGCCGATCGGCAGGTGTAGGACCGGGAACCGCGGCAGCGCGACGCCCGGGTTGGCGCCGGGAGTGGCACTGCGCGCCGACGGTGCGGCGGCCACGGGGACCGAACAGGGATCGGCGGCGGCGGGCGCACTGGTCGCCAGCGGCAGGACCAGCGAGGCCGCGGTCGTCGACGCGATGGTCAGCGCTGCCAGTCGTCGAATGGCCGGCATGTCACACCTTTCGGGCCCGTCGCGCGCGGCGAGATACCACTGTGACAGTAGTGGCCCCTGAGGTATGTCAGGCGGTCAGCGAGGGAACCGCAACGGCTTCGTGACCGTCCCGAGATTGTTTGCCGGATACGGCGCGGACAGACATCGACAGTGCAGACGGCGGATCACCGTCTGCACTGTCGTTTGCGAAGTTCCGGGCTAGCTGGCGACCTGGCCGAGCAGCATCTCGGGTGCGCGGTGGCTTCCGTCGAGTTGACGGGCGAACTGGTCACGGGCCGCGAGGACCACGTCCTGGAGGCGGGCGACGTGCGCGGACTGTCCACCGACCGCAGCGGCGGCGTCGGCGACCTCGTCGATCAACTGCCAGGTCTGGGTGGTCAGCGGCGTGAGGGGTTGCAGGTGCCCGTTGCGGACACCGGTGCGGATCGCTTCACACAACCAATGTTCAAAGTTGTTTCGAAGGGTTTCCTCAGGAAATTCATTGGTATACATGTTCGCTGTCCTCCGCACGCCAAGCTGTTTAGGCTGTTCACAGCTTCGACGCTGATCTTACCCCGCTTTGCAATTTCCTAACCCCGCTGTTTTACGGGGCGTTGCGGCCCGTTAACCAGGGCGGGCGTGGCTCGGCGAAAACCCAGAGAGTGGCCCAGGACACATCGACGTGTTGATCGCCAGCAGGCCGGGAATGCTCCTCGCGATACCTACTGAGGGGAATTGATGACTGAGAACAACAAGTCCGACCAGGCTCGCAAGGGCCTCATCGACTCGGTCAAGGGCAAGGCGAAAGAGGTCGTCGGCGCCGTGACCGGTAACGACTCGCTGACCGCCGAGGGACAGCTGGAACAGACGCAGGCCAAGGAGCGCAAGGACGCCAACGCGGTCGAGGCGGTCGCCGAGGCCGAGGCCGAACAGGCTCGCCAGGAGGTGGCCGAGGCCCGGCGGGAAGGTGCGCAGGAGCGCATCGCCGTGAACGCCGAGACCGCTGCCGCCGAGCGCGAGGCCCGCGCCGACCAGGCCGCACAGAAGCGGCACGCCGAACAGGCCGCGGCACAGCGTGCGGCGCGTGACGCGTCGCAGGCCGAGACCGAGGCCCAGCGCAAGGTCGAGCAGGCCGAGGCCGAAGCTCGCGCCGAGAAGGTCTCGGCAGCCGCCGAGGTCGCCGAGGCCGCCGATGAGCGTGCGGAAGCCGCCGAGGCGGCCGCGAGCGCGAAGGCCGAGGCCGAGCGCATCCGGGCCGAGGCCGACCAGCTCGCCGCCGACGCCGACGTCCCCGAACAGCGATAGACGACCCAGGAGTAATCGATGAAGATCACCACTTTCCCGTTCGCGGTACTGCGATTCCAGTACCAGATCGCCCGCTTCCCGCTGCAGGTGATCGAGGAGCGCGTGGTCGCGCGCCTCGATTCCGAGGCGCCGGCCCGGCTGCTGTACGAGCGCTCGCTCGGCATGCTCGACCTCGCGGTCGGCAACGCGCTCAGCGCTCCCGACGTGGAGCAGCGCGGTGCGGCGCTGATCGAACGCAGTGAGGCCCTGCGCCGGGCGGCTCAGCTCGACGAGACCGCCACCCAGGTGGCCGAGCAGGCCGACGCGGAACTGAAGCAGACCCGCGAGCAGGCCAAGCGTGAGCAGGAGCAGGCCGAGCAGGACCGGCAGCGCGAGATCAAGGAGGCGCGCCAAACGGCGTCCGAGCGCAAGCAGAACGCCGTGCAGAACGCGCAGAAGCGGGCCGCTGACGCCAAGGAGCAGGCCGATCAGGTGGCCGCGCAGCGCGTGAAGTCCGCCGAGAACGCCCGCCGCCAGGAAGAGGCCGTCATCAAGGCGACCGAGAAGAGCGTCGAGAAGATGGCTCAGGAGAAGCTTGACGATGCCGCCGACAAGGCCGGCGCCGCGGCCGCCAAGCGGGCGCAGGCCGACCGTGTCGAGGATCTCGCGGAGACCGAGAAGGAGAAGCGTCAGCAGGAGCGCGCGGCGAAGAACTAGTCCGCACTAGTCGGCTCTCAGTCCGCGTAGTACTCCAGAACGCGTTCTGACGTATCGGCCCGGCCGTTGCTCACGATGGTGAGCCGGTCGGGCCGAACTTCGTACCGGGCACCACTGGACGGATCGACGGCGTCGTATCCGCCGCCCGCTGGGCTCGCACCGTCCAACTGGATCGTCGCGCCGTCGCTGAGACGCTCACCACGGTAGTAGTAGTTGTCGTCATCGTCACGGCACACGATCGCCAATGACTGCGCGGTGCGCACCATCGCCGCCGGCGAGCCGCCGGAATCGCAGCGGGCGTAGTGGCCGACGAATCCCTGCGCGTCCGCACCGGTCACGCCCTCGGGGGCGCGCCCGGTGGTGGACGTCGACGGGGTGGTGCTCGTCGTGGTCGTGGTGGACGGCGTGGTCGTGGTGGTCGTCGGCGTGGTGGTCCGCGTGGTGGTCGGCACGCTCTCGTCGTAGGGCGCGGTCGTCGGGGTGAGCGTGGTGCGGGCGGTCGGCGCGCTGTCCTGCCCAGTGAAGGCGAGGATCGCGGCCAGCACGGCGGCCACCCCGAACATCACGATGATCGCCGCGATCAACGCCACCTGCGCGGTGTTCTTCTTGGCCGGCGCCTCGGCCGCCGGTCGCGGCGGCGCCGGAGGCGGATACGGGGTGTAGCCGGTGGCGGCGGGGTTGGCGAACACCGACGAGAACTGGCGTGTGCTCGGCGGTGGCGATGCCGGGGCGATGACGGCGCCTGCGGCCGCGGCGGGCAGCATCGCCGCCGCGGTCGCCGCCTTCGCCAGCTCACCGGCCGAGGCGAACCTGTCCCCCGGTTGTTTGGCCATCCCACGGGCGATGACGTCGTCGAACGCACGGCTGACCCCGCGGCGCATGATGCTCGGCCGCGGCGGCGGGGCGAACATGTGGGCGCTCATCAGCTGCCCCAGGTCGCCGGTTTCGAAGGGCGCTCTGGCCGTGAGGCATTCGTAGAGCAGACAGGTCAGCGAGTAGACGTCGGCCGGCGGGCCGACGGGTCCGCCGCTGAAGCGTTCGGGCGCCATGTACGCCGACGACCCGACGATCATCCCGGTGGACGTGACCCCGGGGTCACCTCCGGTGTGGGCGATGCCGAAGTCGACGAGGTAGGCGAAGTCGTCCGGGTTGAGTAGGACGTTCTCCGGTTTGATGTCGCGGTGCACCAGCCCGTCGGCGTGCGCGGCGTCCAGCGCGGCCGCGACCTGGGCGACGATCGAGGCCGCGCGTTTGGCGTCGAGCGGCCCGTTGGCGCGCAGTTCGTCCTTGAGGCTGGCGCCTTCGACCAGGCGCATGTCGATGTAGAGGACACCGCCGATGTCGCCGAAGTCGTGCACGGGGATGACGTGCGGTTCCTGCAGACGCGCCGCGACGCGTGACTCGCGGCGGAAGCGTTCCTGGAAGCCCGGATCGGCGGCCATCTCCGCGCGCAGCAGTTTCAGCGCGACCATGCGGCCCTTGACCGTGTCGTAGGCGCGGTACACCTCGCCCATCCCGCCGACTCCGATCAGGGACCGGAGTTCGTACGGGCCGAACCGGGTACCGAGACGCGAGCCGCCGTGCGGGGTGGCCATCAGAAGAGATCCTTTCAGTCCGTCCCGACCGTACCGGGCGCCGGGGCGAGGGGCGGACCGGTGACACCAGTGTTCCCGGATACCCCGCGGTGGATTCGTGGGACATCCCACAGTGGCCGCCCCGCCCGCCGCGGAGGGAGGCCACTGAAATCGTTCGCGATCTGCTATCAACATGGGCGACACCACGTCGCACGGAGGATTGCCAGAAGTTGCCCAACTCGCACGTTGAGGCTGGGCGCCGCCTCGGTCCCCCGTCAGACCCCACGCCGAAGGCCGCGCCGCGCACGGGCCCGGCGAAATGGATCCGGCGGTTCGCGGTCCCGATCATCCTCGGCTGGATTCTGCTGGTGGCGGTGCTGTCGCTCACCGTTCCGCAGCTCGAGGTCGTCAGCCAGATGCGGTCGGTGTCGATGGCGCCCGAAGAAGCTCCGTCGGTGATCGCGATGACCCGCGCCGGCGAGGTCTTCGAGGAGTTCGAATCCGACAGCTCGGTCATGATCGTGCTGGAGGGCGAGGAACGGCTGGGCGACGAGGCCCACCGCTTCTACAACGACATGGTCGACCGGCTCGAGGCCGACACCAGGCACGTCGAACACATCCAGGACTTCTGGGGCGACCCGCTGACCGAAGCGGGTGCCCTGAGCACCGACGGCAAGTCCGCCTACGTCCAGCTCTACCTCGCCGGCAACCAGGGAGAGGCGCTGGCCAACGAATCGGTGAAGGCCGTACAGGACGTCGTGACCGGCCTGTCTCCCCCGCCCGGGGTCAAGGTGTACGTCACCGGCGGCTCCGCGCTGGCCGCCGACCAGCAGATCGCCGGCGACCGCAGTGTGCGGGTCATCGAGATGGTGACGTTCGCCGTCATCATCGTGGTGCTGCTGATCGTCTACCGGTCGATCGCCACGGTGCTGCTGGTCCTGGGCATGGTGCTGCTCGGGTTGACCTCGGCGCGCGGCGTGGTCGCATTCCTCGGCTACCACGACCTGATCGGCTTGTCGACGTTCGCGACCACACTGCTGGTCGCGCTGGCGATTGCGGCGGCCACCGACTACGCGATCTTCCTGATCGGCCGCTATCAGGAAGCGCGCAGCGCCGGCGAAGACCGGGAGTCGGCGTACTACACGATGTTCGGTGGCACCGCGCACGTGGTCCTCGGCTCCGGTATGACGATCGCCGGCGCGACGTTCTGCCTGAGCTTCACCCGGCTGCCCTACTTCCAGTCGCTGGGCATCCCGTTGGCCGTAGGCATGACGGTCGCCGTGCTGGTCGCACTCACGCTGGGGCCGGCGATGATCACCGTGGCGACCCGGTTCGGCCTACTGGAACCCAAGCGCGCGATGCGGATTCGCGGCTGGCGCCGCCTCGGCACCGCGGTGGTCCGCTGGCCAGGGCCCATCCTGCTGCTGACGATCGCGGCGTCGCTGATCGGACTGCTCACCCTGCCCGGCTACAAGACCAACTACAACGACCGCAACTATCTGCCCGACGACCTGCCCGCGATGGAGGGTTTCGCGGCCGCCGAGCGGCACTTCTCCGTCGCCCGGATGAACCCGGAACTGCTGCTCGTGGAGACCGACCGCGATCTGCGCAACCCGGCCGACTTCCTGGTCATCGACAAGATCGCGAAGGCGGTCTTTCGCGTGGAGGGCGTCGGCAGCGTCCAGGCGATCACCCGGCCCCAGGGCAAGCCGCTGGAGAACACCACGATCCCGGCGCAGATGAGCCTCGGCGGGGTGATGCAGACGATGACCCGGCCGTATCTGCAGGAGATGACGGAGACCATGCTGGCGCAAGCCGGCGAGACACAGAAGTCCATCGACACGATGACCGAGATGATCGGGTTGATGCAGGAGATGAGCGCGACCACGCACAACCTGGTCGACAAGTCCAAAGAACTGTCCGTCAAGATCGCCGAGTTGCGGGACAGCATCTCCAACTTCGACGACTTCTTCCGGCCTATCCGCAACTACTTCTACTGGGAGCCGCACTGCTTCAACATCCCGGTGTGTTGGTCGATGCGGTCGATATTCGACGCCCTCGACGGTGTCGACACCATGACCGCGGACTTCCAGGCCATCATCCCGGACATGGAGCGGCTCGACGCGTTGATGCCGCAGCTGCTCGAGCTGATGCCGCAGACGATTCAGACCCTGGAGAACGCGCGCTCGACGATCCTGTCGATGCACTCCACTCAGTCGGGCCTGTTGGAGCAGCAGGCTGCGATGGATGTGGACTCGACGGCGATGGCCGACGCCTTCAACGACGCGATGAACGACGACACGTTCTACCTGCCGCCGGAGATCTTCGAGAACGCGGACTTCAAACGCGGGATGGAGAGCTTCATCTCGCCGAACGGCAAAGCGGTCCGGTTCATCATCTCCCACGAGGGTGACCCCCTGACGGTGGAGGGCATCGACCGCATCGACGCCATCAAGACCGCCACCAAGGAGGCCATCAAGGGCACGCCGCTGGAGGGTTCGCGAATCTACATCGGCGGTACCGCGGCGGCGTTCAAGGACATGCAGGAAGGCAACGACTGGGATCTGCTGATCGCCGGGATTGCCGCGCTGTCACTGATTTTCATCATCATGCTGATCCTGACCCGGGCTCTGGTGGCCGCGGCGGTGATCGTGGGCACCGTGGTCCTGTCGCTCGGTGCGTCGTTCGGGTTGTCGGTGTTGGTGTGGCAGCACCTGTTCGGTATCGAGCTGCACTTCATGGTGATGGCGATGGCCGTCATCATCCTGCTGGCCGTCGGCGCCGATTACAACCTGCTCCTGGTGGCGCGCCTCAAAGAGGAACTCCCCGCGGGCATCAACACCGGGATCATCCGCGCGATGGGCGGCACCGGTTCGGTGGTGACCGCCGCCGGTCTGGTGTTCGCGTTCACGATGATGTCGATGGTCGTCAGCGAACTGACCGTCGCCGCCCAGATCGGTACGACGATCGGCCTTGGCCTGCTGTTCGACACCCTGGTGATCCGCGCGTTCATGACGCCCTCGATCGCGGCGCTGCTGGGCCCGTGGTTCTGGTGGCCGCAGCGGGTGCGCCGCAGACCGGCGTCGACGAGGGCGCTCGCTCGGCGCTAGCCCGCGGCGGCGCTACCGGCCGAAACCGGCGTCGCGCAGCGCCTGGGCCATCGACCCCGACGGCGCCTTCTCGCGACGGCCGTTGTCGCGACGGCCGTTGTCGCGCCGGCCGCCCTCGCGCTGCGGGGTTCGCTTCTGCTGCGGGCGCTGGGGGCCGGCGTCACGGCGCGGTGTGGCCTTGTCGCGCTGCGGGGTGTCCTTGAGGCGCAGGCTCAGCCCGATCCGCTGGCGGTCGACATCGACGTCGACGACCTTCACCCGCACGACCTGCCCGGATTTCACCACCTCATGCGGGTCGGATACGAAGCGGTCGGCCATCGCCGAGACGTGGACGAGCCCGTCCTGGTGGACGCCCACGTCGACGAACGCACCGAATGCCGCCACGTTGGTGACCACCCCTTCGAGGACCATGCCCACCTTGAGGTCGGCCACCTTCTCCACCCCGGCGGCGAACGTCGCCGTCGAGAACGCCGGGCGCGGATCGCGTCCCGGCTTCTCGAGTTCGGCGAGGATGTCGCTGACGGTCGGGATACCAAACCGGTCGTCGGCGAACTCGGCCGGTTCGAGTGAGCGCAGTTGCCGTTCGTTGCCGATGATCTCGGCCAGGGTGACCCCGGAGCGGTCCAGGATGCGCCGCACCACCGGATAGGCCTCGGGGTGCACGCCCGAGGCGTCCAGCGGATCGTCGCCGCCGGTGATCCGCAGGAAGCCGGCGCACTGTTCGAAAGCCTTGGGGCCGAGGCGCGGAACGTCGAGAAGCGATGTGCGGTTGCGGAACGGGCCTGTCTTCTCGCGGTGGGCGACGATCGCCTCGGCGAGGGTGTCGGTGACCCCGGAGACCCGCGACAGCAGCGGCACCGACGCGGTGTTCAAGTCGACCCCGACCGCGTTGACGGCGTCCTCGACGACGGCGTCGAGGCTGCGCGCGAGCGTTCCCGGCGTCACGTCGTGCTGGTACTGGCCGACCCCGATCGACTTCGGCTCGATCTTCACGAGTTCGGCGAGCGGATCCTGCAGCCGGCGGGCGATGGAGACCGCCCCCCGCAACGTCACGTCGAGATGCGGCAGTTCGTGCGCGGCGTAGGCCGATGCGGAATACACCGACGCCCCGGCCTCGCTGACCATCGCCTTCACCGGCGCCTTGGCGCCCGCGGCGGCGATATCGGCGATCAATTCGGCTGCCAGCGCGTCGGTTTCGCGCGAGGCGGTTCCGTTGCCGACGGCGATCAGTTCGACGCCGTGGCGTGCGACCAGCGCGGCGAGCGTGGCCTTGGCCTGATCCCATTGCTTCTGCGGCTGATGCGGGAAGATCGCGCACGTGTCGACGACCTTGCCGGTGCCGTCGACGACCGCGACCTTGACGCCGGTGCGGAACCCTGGATCGAGCCCCAGGGTGGTGCGGGTCCCGGCGGGCGCGGCGAGCAGCAGGTCCTTGAGGTTTCGGGCGAACACCGCGACCGCGTCCTCCTCGGCGCGCTGCCGCAGCCGCACCCGGGCGGCGACGGCGGCGGAGACCATCAGCTTGACGCGCCACGCCAGTCGCACGGTGGTCCCCAGCCACGGGGTGGCAGGGGCCGTCGACGTCATGTCGATGCCCAGCGTCCGCGCGACCATCGCGAGGTAGACCTCGTCCTCACCGCCGTCGAAGTTCAGCGAGAGCACCTCTTCCTTCTCGCCCCGCATGACGGCCAGCACCCGGTGCGAGGGCATGTTCTGGAGCGGTTCGGAGTACTCGAAGTAGTCGCGGAACTTCTGCCCCGCCGGGGTCTTCGCGACATCTTCCGACCGGGGTGAGGTGCGCAGGGCCCCGTCGGACCAGAACTTCTCGCGCACGGCGCCGACGAGGTCGGCGTCCTCGGCGGCGCGTTCGATCAAGATGTGGCGGGCCCCGTCGAGCGCTGCCGCGGCATCGGGCACACCGTCGGTGAGGTACTGCGCCGCCAGCTCCTCGGGGACCACGGTGGGATCGGCCAGCAGGCGATCGGCGAGGGGTTCGAGACCCGCCTCACGGGCGATCTGCGCCTTGGTGCGCCGCTTGGGCTTGTACGGCAGATAGATGTCCTCGACCCGCGACTTGGTGTCGGCGGCGAGCAGCGCGGCCCGCAGGTCATCGGTCAGCTTGCCCTGCTCGTCGATGGACGCGAGCACCGCGGCCCGCCGGTCGTCGAGCTCGCGCAGGTAGGTCAGGCGCTCTTCGAGCGTGCGCAGCTGGGCGTCGTCGAGGCTGCCGGTGACCTCTTTGCGGTACCGCGCGATGAACGGCACGGTCGCGCCTTCGTCGAGCAACCGGACGGCGGCAGCGACCTGCCCCTCACCGACGGCGAGTTCCTCAGCGAGACGGGCGTTTACGGATCTGACGGTCAGGCTCGAAGTCACGCGGGAACCCTACCGAAGGGCGGTGACAAGTCCCGGTAGTGGTTCACCCGGCGCGGCGCGCCCGCTCAGGGGTGGCTGTTGGTGTGGCCGCCCCCGTTACCCGCCATGCTGTCGAGGTCGTGCTGCCACTCCGCGAACCGGATCCGGTCGCACGCCAGCTGGACGATCGTGGCCAGGATCGCCACACCTGCGGCGACGCTGACCCAGATCGCGACGGCGGCCGTCACTGCCTCGACGGCGGCCCGCGACGCCGGTGCGGGTGCGGACGCCTCGACGCCGTCGGCATCGACCCAGAGGTCGACGGTGTCGCCCTCTTCCACGGTCGCGTGCACCTGGGCGGTCCCGGTCCGCTGGATGCCGTCGTCCCACCACTCGATCGGAACCATGATCGTCCCGGTCCGCGAGAACGGCGGGGTGTCGGGCACGTCGGTGATCGCCGCCGTCACGTGATGGCGGGTATCAGCTTCTTGGGCGTAGTGGGCGCTGCGCGAGTCGTGCACGGCGGTCCCGATGGCGGCAGCCACCGGCACGGCGAGCAGGGCGACCGCGACGGTCAGCGCCACCACGGTCGCCTCGAGCCGGTCGACAGTCCGCACCAGCGGGGCACGGTTGAACAGCCGCAGCACCCACGGCCACCGGGGCAACCCAATCCGGAAGGTCTCCCACCCGTCGTCGTGCCGATCGACCGCGGGAGGTTCGACGCGCATCACCCACCTCCCTGGAATCGATCCCCATCTCGATCAACGGCCGATTCCATGGTGCAGGAGATGTCCGCCGCGGGGTTAGCCGAAACCCGACAAGGTCACGGGGCTGAGTTGTCCGGCACTCACAATCCGGGTGACGCCATTCGCCGGGATGGCGAATCGCGTGTCTTCGCGCAACTCAATGCCGGACGGATTCGCGGTGCTCCGCGATCGCCACGGGCGTCCCGACCGGGGTTGCCGGACGGCGCTGCATACGCCCGTCGGCGCGATTGGACCGCCGGGTGAGTACGCGATGGTCGCGGCTGGTCAACGAGCGGCTCAGTCGTGCCAGCTGATCCAGCTGCTCCCAGCTCAGGCCGTCGAGGTCGCCGTCCGAATCGTGGGTTGCGACGACCACGCCACCGCGCAGAAGCGGCACATTCCTCGCAGTGAACGCCGTCGCGGACAACAGCAGCCCGGTGGCGCTGCGGTTGATTCGGCGCTGGCAGCGCCGGGTGGAGGGGGTGAACCAGAAGTCGAACTGCCGGTCGGCGCTGGAGAGACTTTCCAATCCGTAATCGCTCACCAGGTCAGCGATATCCGCTTTGCTGAAGGCGCGGGTTTCGTAAACCACGCCCTTGGGGTTGATATAGAGGACGGTGTTCATGGGGAGTCCTTTTCGGCCGGTCCATTTGCGTTGCGAGGTTGCCCTCGACAAAGAGACTTGCCGTGATACTCCTGTGATAAACGTGAAATCTGGGACTTATGTGACAGGTGGGACAAAAGGTGGCCGCGAACACCGCAATGCGCGGTCGTCAATGTCGATCTCTGCGTATCGTCGCCGATGATCGGAGGTGGGGACCCGATGGCCGTGGCGACCGCAGCGCCGAGTCATGTCCTCGCGGCGACGGATCTGTCCGCACCCGCCGCGGTGGCGGTCACCCGGGCAGCCCGACTGGCCGGTGAGCACGGCGCCGAACTGACCGCCCTGCACGTACTCGAGGCCGGGACGAGGGCCGACCTCACCGAAATTGCGCGCGCCGCGGTCCACACTCAGCTCGGCGCAATGGTCGGCGCCGACACCGCCGCTGTCACGGTCCGCCGCGGAAGGGCGGCGGTCGAGATCACCGACGAAGCGGCCCAGCGCCGGGCCGATCTGGTGGTGATCGGCGCCGGCGGCCAGCGCCGCCTCACCGAGATCTTCCTCGGCACCACCACCGAGAACGTGGTGCGGATGTCCCCGGCAGCGGTGCTGATCGCGAAACGGCCCGTCGAGGGGCCGTATCGCCGGGTCATCCTGGCGGTCGACACCACGCCGGACTCGGCCGACGCGGCGCGGTTCGGCTGCGCGCTCACCCCCACCGCCGAGCACATCGCGGTGCACGCCTGCACCGTCGTCGGCGAGAGCCTGATGCGCATGTCCGGTGTGGGCGACGATCAGCTCGACGAGCTGCGCGATGTCACCGTCGAGCAAGAGCGCGAACTGGTTTCGCGGTTGAGCGAGACGCTGACGCCGCGCCCGCGAGAAGTCGTCGTCACGCCCGGGGACCCGCCGACTCGACTGGCCGAGCTCAGCCGGTCCCGTTCGGTCGACCTCATCGTCGTCGGCACGGGCGCGCGATCGCCGGTGTCGTATGCGTTCCTGGGCAGCGTCGCGCAGCACGTCATGCGGGAGGCGCGATGCGACGTGCTGGTGGTGCCGGCTCACACCGAGGACACGCTCCGATGATCGACCGCCTCACCGACGCACAGACGGTCGGCCTGGCGGTGGTGATCCTCGGCGTCATGTTCGCCGTCGGCTGGCTCGTGCGTTCCGACTTCGGCCAGTCGCAGGGTAATGTCGCGACCGGCTTCGTGCTCGCGGACATGGTCGACCCCGCCCGCCGCACGAGCACGGCCAACGATTACGGATACAAGCAACTGGCCTACGAGCCGATCTTCGGCGGCGGGCTCATCACGGCGCTGTCCGTGCCGCTCATCACCGAATTCGGCCTGCCCGCCATCACCGTCGCCAGCGTCATCCTGCTGCTGGCCACCGGGGTGTGGGGCATCCGCCGGCGGGGGCTCGTCGCGGCGGATACAGGTGACCGCGGGAAGTGAACACGAGTGAGACTGCACCACCACGTCCGAGGTATGCGCCGAGCCGCGCCGACGCTGCTCGCCGTCATCGCGTTGACCGTCGGCTGCTCGGCATCCGCCGAACCGGCGGCGCCGACAGCACCGCCGGCCGCGGCCGCACCCTCTCCCGCCCCGCCACGCCCGGTCCCGCCGACGCTGCGGGTCGCGTCGAACCCAGCACAGATCGCCGACGACCTGGTCGCCGACGAACGCGCCCTGCGTGATCCCTCGGCACCGGAGGCGACGGTGCTGGCGGCGGCGCGACGCCAGCAGCTGGCCTACCGCGCTCTCGGCCACCACCCGGAATGGGACCCGATCGCCCGGCCACGGATCCCGCAGCCACTGCTGGAGATCTACGACCGCAATGTCAGCGCGCGCCGGCAGCTGACCTCGTTGAGCCGAGGCGACGCGAAAGCCACCCTGCCGGCGTGGCGGATCACCGCGCCGCCGCCCGCCGACGAGCTGCTGGGCTACTACCGCAAGGCGGAGAAGGCCTTCGGTGTCGGCTGGAACTATCTGGCGGCGATCAACATGGTCGAGACGGCGTTCGGCCGCATCGCGGGCGTGAGTACCGCGGGCGCTCAGGGCCCGATGCAATTCATGCCCGGGACGTTCGCCGCCTACGGCGCCGGCGGCGACATCCGCTCACCGCACGACAGCATCATGGCCGCGGGCCGCTACCTCGCCGCCAACAATTTCGCCCGCAACCCCGATGCCGCACTGTGGCGCTACAACAACTCCAACGAATACGTGCGCGCGGTCAGCGACTACGCCGCGGTGCTCGCCCGCGATCCTGCCGCGTTCGCCGGTTACTACCGCTGGGACGTCTACTACAACTCGACGGCGGGTGAGGTGGTCCTGCCCGTCGGCTACTCCGCCGACCGCCCCATCCCGGTCGCCGAATACCTGGCCGCCCATCCGCGCGTGCCACCGGTCGTCCGAGTGGCCGGCCGCAGCGAGCAGGTACTGCACAGGCTGCTCGCCGCACGCAATTCCGCTGCCGACGAACAGGTTCCGGAGAAGTCGGACATCGTCTCGCGGCAGTTCCTCGGCGTGCCGTACCGGGCGAACACCCTCGTCGGGTCGGCGGTGCAGCCCGAGGAGCTCGTCGTCGACCTCGAGGCGGTCGACTGCTTCACCTACGTCGACTACGTCGAAGCCCTCAAACGCGCCGACGACCGTGAGCAGTTCATCGACCGTCTGATCGAGGTTCGGTACAAGGACGGCCTCGTCGGATTCCGTCACCGCAAGCACTTCTTCACCGACTGGGCGGCCGCGACGCCGCCGATCGCCACCGACGTCACCGCCGACCTCGGCGCGGAATCGGTCTCGGTAGCCAAGCGGCTCAACCGGAAAGACGACGGCGGGGTGTTTCTGCCCGGACTGCCCGAGGTGCCGCGGGAGGTCACCTACATCCCGAGCGAAACGATCGACGACACCGTGGTCGGCGGACTGCAGACCGGTGACTACATCGGGGCCTACGCCGAGGACGGTGGCCTCGACGTCACCCATGTCGGGATCTTCGTCGACGCGCCGGACGGACCCGTCATCCGCAATGCGTCGTCGTTGCGGGCCAACAACAAGGTGGTCGACGAACCGCTGTCCGACTACGTCCGCACGATCCCGGGAATCGTGGTGCTCCGCCCCACACAGTGAGCGCGAAGGCGCACACCTCCGGCGCGCGGCGGGTAGCGTCCGCAATGGCTCACCACCGGTGATACCCCACGCCCAAGCCAGGAGGCATGGTGGAACTAGTCGGCCGACGCGACGAGTGCCGCGAGATCGATGACCTGCTCGCGGCGGTGCGTTCCGGCGAGAGTCGGGTGCTGGTCGTGTGCGGGGAGGCCGGCATCGGTAAGACGGCCCTGCTCGACGAGGCGGCGGACCGGGCCACGGGCTGTCGCGTGGTCCGGATCGCGGGCATCGAATCGGAGATGGAGTTCGCATTCTCGGCGCTGCACCGGCTGTGCGCCACCATCTCGGATCAGATGAGCAGGATCGTTGCGCCGCAACGGGATGCGCTGTGCACAGCCCTGGGGGAACGTGACGGACCCACGCCGGATCCATTCCTCGTCGGGCTCGCAGTCCTCAACCTGCTGTCGGAGGCCGCGCAGCATCGCGGACTCGTGCTGCTCGTCGACGACCAGCAATGGCTCGACCAAGCGTCGTCGCGGATCATGGGGTTCGTCGCCCGCAGGCTCGGCGCCGAATCGCTCGGCATCGTCTTGGCGACCCGAAACTTCGGTGAGGATCTTCGGGATCTGCCGACGCTGCCCCTCGGACGCCTGCGCGACGACGACTCCCGAACGTTGTTGTCCGCCGTTCTCGACGGCCCGTTGGACGCTCGGGTGCGCGACCGGATCATCGCCGAGGCGCGCGGGAACCCCTTGGCACTGCTGGAAGTACCCCGGACCCTTTCCTCAGCGGACCTTGCGGGCGGATTCGGCCTGCCGCCAGCAACATTCACGCACAGCCTGGAAGGCAACTTCAGGCGTCAGATCGAGAGTCTGCCTCCGGCGACGCGTCGACTGCTGGCGTTGGCCGCTGCCGAGCCGGCCGGCGATCCCGCGCTGTTGTGGTCGGCAGCCGACGTGCTCGGACTCGACCCGGATGTCGCGGAGCCCGCGATGGACGCGGGACTCGTCGAGATCGGCACGAGGGTGCGCTTCCGCCACCCTCTCATCCGCTCGACTGCCTACCGCTGCGTTCCTCTCTCCGACCGGCGCCGCATCCACGGCGCCCTCGCCCGGGTGACCGACGCCGCGGCCGATCCGGATTCTCGGGCATGGCACCTCGGCCAGGCGGTGGTCGGCCCGGACGAGGAGGTGGCGGGTGAATTGGAGCGCTCGGCCGGCCGGGCACAGGCGCGAGGCGGTTTCTCGGCGGCGGCGGCGTTCCTCGAGCGCGCCTCCACCCTGACACTCGATTCGGCCCGCCGCTGCGACCTGGCGATCGCAGCCGCGTCGGCCATGGTTCAGGCCGGCCAGCTGGACCGAGCGCGGGACCTGCTGACAGCGGCCGACAACGCACCGCTGAGCGGCTTGCAGCGGGCCCGGGTCGACCTGGTTCGCGCTCAACTCGCGTCAATCGGCAACCACGGCAACGATGCCGCGCCCCTGCTGCTGTGCGCCGCGCGCCGCCTGGAGACCGTCGACGCGGCGCTGGCGCGCGAGACCTACCTCGATGCGCTCGCCGCGGCGCTGTTCGCGGGCCGTCTCGCCGTAGACGGCGGCGTGGTGGAGGTGTCGGAAGCCGCCCGCGCGGTGACCCGCGGACTGCGCTCACCGCGGGCGTGCGATCTGCTGCTCGACGGCATAGCCACCCTGTACGACGACGGCTTCGGCGAAGGGTTGCCCACTGTTGCCGAGGCGTTGCGGGTCTATGGCCGAGGGATGAGCCCCGAGGAGGAACTCCGCTGGATGGTGCTGGCCTGCTTCGCATCCGCGCGCATCTGGGACATGGACCGGCACATCTCGCTGTCGGCACGGTTTGTGCAGCTCGTGCGCGACGCCGGCGCCGTGAGCCATCTCCCCCTGGCGCTGAGTTGCCGTTTCCTGCCGCTGCTGTTCACCGGAAAGTTCGACGAGGCGGCCCGAACCACGGAGGAAATGCGCGCCGCCATCGACGCCATGGGCAAGAACCTGACTCCCTACAGTGAGATCGCCCTGACGGCGTGGCGCGGTCGGCACGCCGAACTGGAGGCGCTCAGCGCCGAAGCGCGCCTCGACGCGCATCGGCGAGGTGAAGGTCACGGCCTGACCGTGATCGCATGGGCGAAAGCCGTTGCGGCGAACTCCCGCTGTGATTACCGGGCGGCACGGGAGGCCGCTGCGTACGCCGCGTCCTACCGAGGTGACGGCGGGGCGTCGTGGTGGGCGCTGACCGAACTCGTCGAGGCCGCGACACGTCTCGGAGAAACCGCCGTCGCATCGGCCGCCCTGGACCGCTTGGCCGAGTCGACCACACCGAGCGGTACCGATTGGAGCCTCGGCGTCGAGGCGCGGTCACGGGCCGTGACGAGCGGCGACGACGCCGCCGAAAGCGCGTACGTCGAGGCTGTGGATCGTCTCGCCAGAGCGGGTCTGCGACCTGACCTCGGCCGCGCCCATCTGTTGTACGGAGAATGGCTACGGCGACAACGCCGCCGGGTCGACGCCCGTGCGCAGCTGCGCGCCGCCCTCGACCTCTTCGAGTCGATCGGTATGGAGGCGTTCGCCGAGCGCGCCCGGCGTGAACTGCTGGCGACCGGAGAGAAGGCGAGGCGCCGAAGCGCGCGGCCGTCCGTCGCGGAGCTGACCGCGCAGGAGGTCCAGATCGCCCGCCTCGCCCGGGACGGGTTGTCCAACCCGGAGATCGGCGCGCGACTGTTCATCAGCGCTCACACCGTGAAGTACCACCTCGGCAAGGTGTTCGCGAAGCTGGGTATCCGCTCGCGCAGCCAGCTCGACGGCGCGCTGCGCGACATCCACGCCAGGTAGCCCGCTCATCGGACTGTCCAGTGGCGGATGCGAACACCGCCTTGGTCCGTCGACGATTCCTGGTGACCACCGGCCTGGACAGGAGAACTCCATGAAGATGCGTGCCGCCCGCATGTACGGATACAAGCAGCCCCTCCGCCTCGAGGAGATCGACGTGCCCAACCCGGGCCCCGAGGAAGTCCTGGTCAGGGTCGGCGGAGCGGGGATGTGCCGCACCGACTTCCAGCTGATCGACGGCTACTTCGACAACGGGCTCGACATGGATTTCCCGATCACACCCGGACACGAGGTCGCGGGTTGGGTCGACGGTGTGGGTTCGGCGGTGCCGAAATCGGCCGGGCTCTCCGAGGGTGACCAGGTCGTCGTCTTCGGCAGCTGGGGTGACGGCGCCTGCCGCCAGTGCCACGAAGGCAACGAGCAATTGTGCGCCCACGGTGTCTGGGCCGGGTTCGGCCGGCACGGCGGGTACCAGGAGTACATGCCGGTCAACTACCGGTACCTGATCAAGGTGCCGGGACGCGGCGATCTGACACCCGACAATCTGGCACCGCTGACCGACGCGGGACTGACGCCATACCGTGGTCTGAAGAAACTGCGGGCGGCCGGTCTGCTGGGCGCCGGGCGAACGCTCGCCGTCAGCGGGATCGGGGGGCTGGGCAGTTACGGCGCCCAGTACGCGAAACTGTTGGGCGGCGGCGCTGACGTGGTCGCCTTCGCTCGCAGCGACGAGAAGCTCAAGATCGCGCTGGAGAACGGTGCCGACCATGCGATCAACGTGCGCGACAAGGACGCCGACGCGGTCCGCGGGGAACTCGAGGCCCTGACCGGACGGCCCGAACTCGACGCGGTGATCGAGTGTGCGGGCTCCGAAGAAGCGATCCGACTGGCCTTTTCGCTTCTGGCGACCGAGGGCGCGGTGGCCTCGGTCGGGTTGATCGGCAACCGCATCGACGTCCCGCTGTTTCCTCTGGTGGCGCGCGAGTACACCTACTTCGGATCGTTCTGGGGCAACTACAACGACCTGACCGAGGTGCTGGCGCTGGCCACGGCTGGCCAGATCAAGCACTCCGTGACACGCGTGAGATTCGAGGATGTGAACGAGACGCTCGAGTCGATCGCGCAAGGCGAGGTCCTGGGCCGAGCCGTCATCGTCTACGACTGACAGCGACTCCGGAAAATGTTTTCCCGCACACGATTTCTTCATCTACTCACGGCCATCTCACTCACCTGGATCGTTCTCATGACACATGCGGTAGGAAAAGCAATGGCGCAACCACTCGACGACGTCGCATTCCGCAATCTCGCCACCGTCAGGGCCGGCTTCGACGCCTGGAGCGCCGGCACGGGAAGTCCCTATGACTCACTCGCCGATCATGCGAGATGGGAGATCGTCGGCAACTCCGTCGCATCCCGCGTCTACGTCGACAAGGAAGACTTCCTGACCAACGTCATCCGGCCGTTCAACGCCCGGATGTCACAACGACTGGTCCCGACCATCCGCGACATCTTCGCCGACCGCGACACGGTGATCGTCCTCTTCGACGCCGCGGGCGTGGCACGCGACGGCATTCCCTACCGCAACACCTATGCCTGGTTCCTCACCCTGGAAGGCGATCAGATCGTCAGAGCCTCGGCGTTCTTCGACGCCATCGCCTTCAACGATCTGTGGCAGCGGGTGCCGGTGTGAAAGCAGCCGAAGCAAAGACGGCAATCGCGAAGCCGGTCACGACGGAGGGGCCTACTGTGAAGAGGCTGGACGTGGGCGCATCACCGGTGGCCAGCCGGTCCGGTGTCATGCCCGATTGCGCGCCACCGGGTGAGGAGACCTTCGGTGAGCGATTCCCCGAGTTTCAGCGGCGTCCACCATGTTTCGCTGACGGTGACCGACCTCGACGCGAGCATCGCGTGGTATCAGCGGGTGTTCCGGACGGAGCGACTGGACATCACCATCCCCCACTACGGGCGGGAGGAGACCGGCTACGCCGTGTTGCTGCCCGAGCCGCAGTCGGGTCTGATCTTCGGGCTGCACACCAACACCGGTAACCGCGGCGAGCCGTTCGACGAGGCACGCACGGGGTTGGATCACGTGTCGTTCGGGGTGGCGGGACGCGAGGCGCTGGTGGCGTGGACGGAATGGCTCGACGAGCTCGGCGTGGCTCATACGGGCGTCGTCGACGAGACGCAGCCGCTCCCCTATTCGACCGTGGTGTTCCGGGACCCCGACAACATCCAGCTCGAACTGATCGCGATGGGCTGACTGCCGCGGGGGGCGGCGCGGGGGCGGCGCGTCGCACGCGATGCGCTAGCATCTGCGACCGTGGCAAAATTGACAGCGCTGACAATTGGCTTCGCCGCGGCGCTCACCTTCGCTCCGGCAGCTAGTGCCGACCCCTTCCCGCTGCAGCAGAGTCAGTGCGACCCCAACTACTCGGGCCCGTGCGTTCCAGTGGACAGCGACGTCGACTGCGCAGGCGGCAGCGGTAACGGTCCGTCCTACGTCTCGGGTCCCGTGACCGTCGTGGGCGACGACATCTACGACCTCGATCGCGACGGCAACGGAACCGGCTGCGAGAGCTGACGACGCCGGCTATCAGCACGCGCAATTCGGCCAGACACGTTGCCGGACGTGACGTTCGCACGATGCAGTTCCGGCGGGTAGCGCCCGAAAGGTCTTCTGCGACAGCCCGTTCAGTTGGTCGCTTGTGGTGGGGGTTGGAAGGGTGTGTACCACCACCAGTCGGCGCGTTCTCCGCTGGGTCCGCGGTAGGGCGCGCTTGTGGGCGGGGGTTGGTTGGGTGGGCGGGCCAGCGATCCGGATCGGAGTTGTCGGCCGGTGCTGTCGGTGACGGTGAGGCTGGTTGCGGGTCCGGTGATGGTGATGATGCCGCGGTGGTGCAGCCGGTGATGGTAGGGGCACAGCAGCACGAGGTTGTCCAGATCGGTGGGTCCGCCGTCTTCCCAGTGCACGATGTGGTGGGCGTGCAGCCCGCGGGTGGCCTCACAGCCGGGCATCGCGCAGGTGCGGTGGCGGTGTTCGAGCGCGCGCCGCAGCCGGCAGTTGATCAGCCGGGTGGTGCGTCCGGCGCCGATGACGGCTCCGTCGCGTTCGAACCACACTTCGGCGGTGGCGTCACAGCCCAGGTAGCGGCGGTCGGCGTCCGAGAGCAGCGGCCCCACATGCAGGGCGGCGATGCGGTCTTTGACATCGACATGCACGACGACGGTGGTGCGGTGGCTGTGGGGGCGGCGGGTGGCTTCGGCATCCCAGCCGGCCTCGACCAGGGCGTTGAAGGCATCGATGCGGGTGGGCATCGGGGGCCGGTCCGCGGCCGGGCTGTCACCGTGGTCGCGTTTCCACTGCGCGATCAGCCCGTCGTGGTGGGACTGCAGCGCGGCCTCGAATGCCGCGGCTTCAATATGCGGCAGTTTGATGGTCCAGCAGGTGAATTCGTCGTCGGTGGTCGCGGTGATCGACCCGCGCTGCTCCGGCTCGGGCTCGGGTTCGTCGTCGGGGTCGGGTGCGGGTTCGTCGTCCGCGTCGGGGTTGGGTGTTGGTTTGGGTTTGGGTTTGGGTTCGAGTTTGATCGCGGTGCGCAGCTGGCTGACTGAAGCGTTGGCGGCCAGCTCCGCGTAGTGCGCATCGGAGCCCGCGCCGGCGTGTTCGGCGATGACCCCGACCTGATCGAGTGACAGCCGGCCCTCGCGAAGAGCCGCGGCGCAGCGCGGGAATTCCGCGAGCCGTTGGGCCACCGCGGCGATCGTGTGGCCGTTCTTCGACGAGGACCCGGTCTTCCAGGCGATCAACGCCGCCACCGAGCGGGCGCCGGTCATCCCACACAAGCCGTCGCGGTCGATCTCGGCAGCGATCTCCACGATCTGTCCGTCAATGGCGTTGCGTTGGCCGGCCAACTCCTCCAACTTCTCGAACAACACCTCGAGCCGCGCAGCGCGGGGCGCGCTGGGGACGAAAGATGGTGCGCTCGAGGACATGACACCATCCTTGCAGGAGGCACCGACAAATCCGGGCCACGCGATCCGTCCAAGCCGAGCGTGAACGAAGTTCGAGGCAACCCAGGTTGCCTCAACCGGGCCGTCGACGATCATGAGGACGAACGCCCACGTTATTGGTACGCCTCCGGCAAGGTCGGCCGCTCCGGTCACAGGCTCTGCTTCGGCCGGTGCCGAAAGTCACCCCTCCGAACTCGGGCTAACAACATCAGCAACATAGGGAACACTGGCACCATCCGCACTCCATCCGTAATTATCACCGTTGCCAATTGCGTACGAATTCCGCTACATTCCCAGTTAAGGGGGCAGAACGATGAAGCGGAAATTAGCTCTGGGTATCACCATCTCAGCTTATGTGGGGATCTCCTGGGCTCCACAGGCAAATGCCGATGTGCAACTCGGCTGCGAAAGCATCCCTTGGGGGTTTCTCGGAACCCAAACGCGCAGTATCTGCGACGGACCAATTCAGCCAGATGGAAGCTGGGTGCGATTCCGCATGGTCTGGATACCAGCGCATCAGGTGCCGGTCAGTACGAGCTGCGGCACCTACACGTGCACCACTAGCGGCGGCTACTGGCAGAACGAGAAGGTTTTCGAGAAGGTGAAGTACCCAGTTACACCGGCGACGGTGGTGCCGGGCGAACCCGGCTGGCTGCCGCCCACGTACACCGACGCGAGCGGCTTTACGCCGATCAATTTCAACTAGGCGCCAAGTAGCGAGAACGTTAGCTAGAGCACAGAAGTCGCTCTTAGAACCCCAAACTTTCTGCGCTGGGCCACGCTCAACTCCCTCATTCAGGGAGTGTCAAGGATCAACCGAAGCAACTGTCAAGCATCAGCCGAAACACTGTCAGGCATCACCCGACATAGAAAAGTCCAGCATCACCCGACGCAATACACCTCTGAAGTGGGGCGGGCGGGGCTCGAACCCGCGACCAATGGATTATGAGTCCACGGCTCTAACCGACTGAGCTACCGCCCCTGGCGCGTCGAACGCGGGGACCATCGTCCCACGACACCCACGGCAGCGTCATCAGCACCCACACGGCGACGATCAACGCCGTCGCCGTGAAGATGTAGACCGGCCACGGACCCAGTACGTCCAGCAGGCTTGCGGTCGCCGGCTTGCCGTTGAGGAACCCGTAATTGGTGTCCGCGATCCGATTGAACACGAAGGTCACCACCGCCCACACCGCGGTCACGACCACCACGAGGCGCAGGCTGTGCCAGCCCGGCCGCATCCCCCGCCCCCACGTCAGATAGATCGCCGCCCACACCACCAGCAGATGAATCGCCCAGAAGGCGAGAAACGAGTAGTGCGGGAAATCGGGTCCGACCAGCACCGGCGAGATCAACGCCTGCGCACTGAGTACCAGACCCCAGTAGTAGGTCAGCGCGAACGCCCAATGCCGCTGCGACCACAGCGCGCACGCCGCCGCCACCGTCGCCATGTCGGTCAACCGCAACGGCACCGAGCGCTCGACTGTCGGCGGCACCAGCGAGTAGATCAGCACCGACGCGTAGATCACCGCCGTCAACGCACCGACGATCCGCCCGAATCGACGCGACTGGGCCTCGTTCTGCCTGCGCCCCAACCACACCGAGAACACCGCACCCACCACGAACAGTGCGATGGCGCCCCAATACGACGGTCCGTACGCCTCGAACTGCCGGTGCGCCACGCTCGTCACACCGTTTCGGCGAACACCGTCTGCCCGTCGTCGTTCACCAGGTACCGCTCCGTGCCCGAAGCCACCCTGGGGGTATCGGCACCGAACGCGACGGCGATCTTGTTGGTGGCGTTGCGCATGACGTCCAGCGTCAACTCGATGGACTGATCCTCGGAGAAGCACTTGCGCACCCCGCGCGCCACCTCCGTCGAGATCGCCGACGGGGTCCAGATCAGCGCGTCGACGTAGCGCAGCGCGGCCTTGTGTCCGGCGCTCAGCTGCTCCGAGTGCTCGAAGTCCTGGATCTCGGCGTACAGCGGTTCCGATCCGCCCGCGTCGAGGGCGTGCTCCTCCCGCAGGGACTTGCACAGCCGGCAGTTGTGGGCGATCGCGCCCCGCAACCGCACCACCTCCGTCGTCAGCGGGTCCAGTGCGTGCAGCCGGGCGACGGCGGGGACGAACTCACCCAGCAGCACCTGCGCAGGGTCGGTCTCGTGGTCCCACGCGGTCGGCACGTCACGGCCGGGGTGACCCAGCCCGAGCGCGTCGAGACCGGCCCCCACCCGGGGCACGAAGTCCGCGACGAAGACCGCGGCGGCCACCCGAAAAGCCTTGTCTCCCAACGCGGTCATGAACCGCTTGCGCTGATTCTCCCCGATGCCCGTGACGTCGGTGGCGAACTGCTCGGCGAACGCCGCCACCACCGACTCGACGTCCGACTTCCCGTCGAACAAGTCGGCCTCGACGGGCAGCGGCGGCAGCTGCACCGCCCGCCCGCACGTCAACCGGATCACCGCGTCGAGGCGCTGATCCCCCGACGACATCGCCACCAGCGCGGACAGCTGGCCGAACACCGCATCTACCGACACCCTCGGATTATTGCGCCTGACTCACCGAAGACATGTGGAAGTCGGGAATCCGCAACGTCGGCATCACCGCCCGGGTGGCCCAGTCGCCCCACTCCCGCGGCAGCGTCACCTCGCTCGCCCCGGCTTCGGTGGCGCGCCGCAGCAGGTCCAGCGGGCTCTCGTTGAACCTGAAGTTGTTCACCGCCGCGGTCACCTCGCCGTCTTCGATGAGGTACACCCCGTCGCGGGTCAGGCCGGTCAGCAGCAGCACCGTGGGGTCGACCTCCCGGATGTACCACAGCGTGGTCAACAGCAGCCCGCGCTCGGTGGCGGCGATCATGTCGGCCAGCTCCGCGGTGCCGCCGGTCATCAACAGGTTCCCGGCCGGTACCGCGACCGGTTGCCCGAACTCCGCGGCCGCAGCCCGCGGGTAGGCCAGCGCGTTGACCACACCGTCGCGCAACCAGTCCACGCGGTCGATGTCCATCCCGTTGTCGAACACCGACACCCGCTCCGATGACGTCGCCGCCGCCACGAAGGGCGTACACGCCAGCCCGGGGGCCGCCGGATCGCTGTACAGGGTCAGCGGCAGATCGGTCAGCATCTCCCCCACCCGGGTGCCGCCCGGCGCTGACAACGCGGTGCGGCCCTCCTGTGCGCCGCGGCCGTCCATCGTCCACGTCAGGTAGATCATCATGTCGGCTACGGTCGACGGCGGCATGATGGTCTCGTAACGCCCCGCGGGCAATTCGACCGTCCGTTGCGCCCACCCCAGCCGCATCGACAGGTCGTCGAGCATGGAATCGGTTGGCACGTCGGCGAAGTCGGGGGTGCTGATCCCCGCCCACGCACTCGCCCCGTTGCGCTTGGCGTTGATCTCCACCGATCCGGTCGGCTCGGTGTAGCGCCGGCGCAGACCCGTCGACGTCGCGACGAACGTCGTCTCCAGCACGTGCCGGGCGAACCCGTAGAGCGCGTCCTCACCGCGGAACCCGCGCGCGAGACTTCCTGCGACGGAGGCGAACACCTCCGCACCGGTGACCGGCACCGGCAGTTCCCAATCCTGCGGCGTCTGGGTCGCCGGCAGCGGCGGCGCGCTGTCGCGGGCCTCGGGCGCGGCCACCGCGGCGTCCTGCGACGCGGCGACCAACGCGGCGATCGCGGCCGGTTCCACCTCACTGGAGCGCACCGACCCGACGTGCGCGCTGTCGCCCCTGCGCACGATCGAGATCACCGTGGTGCTGCGGCTGACCGACTCTGCGTTGGTGGTCATCGAATTGCCCGCCCACCGCAGCGACGCGTCGGCGCGGTCGGTGACGAGCACGATCGTCTCGTCGGCCCGGCCCCGGCGTGCCGCCTCGGTGAGCACCGTGTCCACGACCTCCTGCGGCCCGATCACCGGCCTGCCTCCTCACGGGTGTTGAGCACGTTGATGCCCCGGAACAGTGCCGAGGGGCAACCGTGGCTGACCGCGGCGACCTGCCCGGGTTGAGCCTTCCCGCAGTTGAACGCGCCGCCGAGCCGCCACGTCGACGGGCCACCGACGGCTTCGAGCGCACCCCAGAACTCCGTCGTCGTCGCCTGATACGCCACGTCGCGCACCTGACCGTCGAGGCGGCCGTCGCGGATCCGGAAGAACCGCTGACCGGTGAACTGGAAGTTGTAGCGCTGCATGTCGATCGACCAACTCTTGTCACCGACGATGTAGAGGCCGTCCTCGACGCGGGCGATGAGGTCCTCGGTGCTGACGTCCTCGGCCGCCGGCTGCAGGGACACGTTGGCCATCCGCTGGATCGGTACGTGGTGCGGCGAATCGGCGTACGAACACCCGTTGGAGCGGGCCACCCCGAGGCGCGGGGCGAACACCCGGTCGAGTTGATAGCCGACGAACACGCCGTCGCGCACCAGGTCCCAGCTCTGCGCGCGCACTCCCTCGTCGTCGAAACCGATTGACGCCAGGCCGTGTTCGACGGTGCGGTCGGCGGTGACGTTCATCACCGGCGACCCGTATCGCATGGTGCCGAGCTTGTCGGGGGTCGCGAACGACGTGCCCGCATAGGCGGCCTCGTAGCCGATCGCGCGATCGTATTCGGTGGCGTGGCCGACGGATTCGTGGATCGTCAGCCACAGGTTGGAGGGGTCGATCACCAGATCGGTCGGCCCCGCGACCACGCTGGGCGCCTTGGTCTTCTCGGCCAGCAGCGACGGCAGCTGGGCGAGTTCGGCGGTCCAGTCCCACACCTCGTCGCCGGCGACGACCTCCCACCCGCGCGCGGTCGGCGGCGCAAGGGTGCGCATGGTCTCGAACGTGCCCGCGGCGGTGTCGACGGCGACGGCCTCCAGCGTCGGCAGCACCCGGACCCGCTGCTGGGTGATCGACGAGCCGAAGCTGTCGGCGTAGAACGTCTGCTCCTTGGCGGTGTGCAGACCGGCCGACACGTGGTCGACGCCGTCGGCGGCCAGCAGCCTGCCCGAGTATTCGCCGAGCGCGGCGATCTTCTCCGCGGCGGGCACCGTGAACGGGTCGACGCGGTAGTCCGACACCCAGGTGACGTCGCGGTAGACCGGTTCGGGCGCCAGTTCGATGCGTTCGGCGTTGAGCGGGGCCAGCGTGGTCGCGACCCGCACCGCTCGGCGCGCGGTCTCGGCGGCGACCGTCGGGTCGAGTTCGGCGTGCGAGGCGAACCCCCATGTGCCGTCGACGATCACCCGCACCGCCAGCCCGATCTCCCGGTCGATGACGGCGGTTTCCAGTTCGCCGTCGCGCAACTGCACGAGTTCACTGGTGATCGCGTGGACCCGCAGATCCGCGTAGGTGGCCCCGGCCGTTAGCGCAGCCGACAACGCGGCGTCGGCCAGGTGCTGTCGTGGCAGGGCGAGAAAGTCGGCGTCAACTCGTCGGGGCGCTGTCACGGCCTCCACCGTAGTGGCGTCCCGGCGTGGCCGCGTCGATCAGGTGGGCGCCGAACTCGTCGGCAGCACCGTCAGTTCCACCGCCAGCGCCGCGCCGCACACCACGACGATGACGGCCAGCGTGATCCAGTCGCGCGCCTTCGGACCCGACGGCGCCGCCGAGATCTGGCCGGTGCCGCCGCGCGCGGTGATCGCATCGCCCATCTCGTCGGCCCGGCGCAGCGCGACCGTCACGGCCGCGGCCAGCAGGTCGACGATCTCGATCAGCCACCGGCGCCGCCGCGCCTTGCGGCTGGACAGATGCTGTTTGGGCCGTAGTCGCCGCGCGGCGTAGAGCGTCGCGAACTCGTCGATGAGCATCGGGAACGCGCGCAGCGCCAACGCGATCGCCACCGCCCAGTCGTCGATCGGGATCCGCACCGCCCGCAGCGGGCGGCCCAGTTTGGCGACGGCGGGCGCGATCTCGGCCACGTTGGTGGTCCACGAGACCATCGCGCCGAGACCGAGCAGCACGATCGACAGCGTGGTGATGCGCAGGAAGTTGAACAGTCCGCCGAGGCCGACCTCGACCGAACCCAGGGCCACGACGGGATCCCCGCCGCCGAAGGTCGCCGTCAGGCCGCCCAGGAACAGCAGACCCCACAGCCACCCCGGGATCGACGGCAACGCCCCGCGCGGGATGTGCGCCAACCGCGCGGCCACCACCACCAGTAGCCCGACTGCCGCGATGGGCACCCAGCCCGGATAGAAGGTGAGCAACACCCCGATCGCGGCGACCGCGATCAGCTTGGTGCCCGCCCACAGGTCATGGATGACCGAGCGTCCGGGGACCGGACGCAGCAGCACCACCGGGCGGCGGGTCTTGCGGGCGGGGGCGGTCACGACAGCCCTCCCGCGGTGGCCGATGCGGGTGCCAGGACCCCGTCACTGAGGTGCAGCGTGCGTGGGCAGAGCTCTTCGAGCCCGGTGAAGTCGTGGGAGATGACCACCACGGTCAACCCGGCGTTGCGCCGCAGATCGGTGATCAGCCGCAGCAAACCGCGCTGACTGGCGGCGTCGAGGCCGGCCAGCGGTTCGTCGAGGATCAGCGCGCGCGGTGAGCGGGCCAGCAGACCGGCGAGCACGACACGGCGCATCTGGCCGCCGCTGAGCTGGTCGATCCGCCGCGAGGCCATCGTCGGATCCAGCCCCACCGTCGCCAGTGCCTGCAGCACGCGGTCGTGGTCGTGATGGGAGAACCCGGCCACCGAGGCGATCTCCCGGTCGACGTGGCTTCGCATCAGCTGCAGACGGGCCGCCTGGAACGAGATCGCGACGGCGCCGACCTGATCGGAGACGGGCTGGCCGTCGAGCAGGCAGCTGCCGGTGGTGGGCACGGTCAGCCCGGCCATGATCCAGGCCAGCGTCGACTTCCCGGATCCGTTGAGCCCGTGGATGAGCAGGCCGTCACCTTCGGGCACCGAGAAGGAGATGTCCGACAGCGCGGTCTTGGCCCACGGGGTGCCGCTGCCGTACTCGTGTCCGACGCCGACCAGTTCGAGGACCGGGGCGGCGTTGGTGTCGGCGACGGGTGTGGTGCCGATCGGGGCGTCGGTGGTCTCGACCATGTCGGCGTTGTCCGCCGCGCCGCCGTTGCCGGTCAGGTTGATGGTGCGGTCGGCGACGTTCGCCTCGTCGTTGTAGTGCGTGATGTGCACCAGCGACATGTCGTGGTGTTGGGTCAGCCCGGACAGGACCTGGATCAGTCCCTCGCGGCTCTGCTGGTCGACCATGCTGGTCACCTCGTCGGCGATCAGCAGCGCCGGTCGGCGCGCCAGGGCGGCCGCGACGGCGAGCCGCTGGAGTTCGCCGCCCGACAGTCCGCCGGTGTCGCGCTCCTCCATCCCGTCGAGTCCGACTTCGGACAGCAGGGTCGGGACGTCGGTGGCGGTGCCCGGCGGCAGACCCCAGACGACGTCGTCGGCGACGCGGGTGCCCAGCACCTGGCTCTCCGGGTGCTGCATGACCACCGCGGTACCGCCGAGGCGCCCCAGCCCTACCGCGCCCGGCCGCTCGACGACGCCCGCGGTCGGTTCGCGGCCGGCCAGCACCAGCATCAACGTCGTCTTCCCCGAACCGTTGGCGCCGGTGATCGCGACGTGTTCGCCGGGTTCGACGGCCAGCGACACCGGACCCAACGCGTCCTGATCGGTGTTGGGATAGCGGAAGCGCACGTCGCGCAGTTCGGTCGGGACGGGCGCGACGGGCCCCTTCTCCGCGGACGCCTCGAGCTTGTGCACGTCCGGGATGCTGACCAGCCGGCCGAGCACCCGCGACAGCGCCCACCACCCGATCAGCGTGACCATCGTGATGCTGAGGATCCCGGACCCGCCGATGACCAGCGGCCAGTAGTCCAGTGCGGTCGCGAAGTCGCGTTTGAGCTGGTCGGCCGTGCCCTCCATGCTGGGGATGCGCGACAGGATCGCCGCGACGCCGTTGATGTTCGCGGTCAGCGAATCGAAGATCAGGTTGCGCAGCCGCGACAGCACGGCCAGTGCGGCGACGGCCGCCGCACCGAACGCGGTTCCGGCGACCAGGGCCGCGACGAACACGGTGGGTGTCCCGCGGCCGCGCCGCTTGACGATGCCGGTCAGCCCGCCGATGTAGGCGCAATCGATCACCGACATCATGCCGCCCATGCCGGCGATGAGGAACGCGATGGTGGCCCCCGCGACCGTGGCGGCCACCAGCACCCGCAGCCGGTAGCGGTAGGCCAGCAGCCCCATCGGCACCGTCCCGAGCAGGGACAACGCCGCCGCGAACGGGACGACGACGGCGATGATGGCCGTGGCCGCACACAGTGCCGCCATCACCGAGGCCTGCGCGAGTTCTCCGGGCTGCAACGATCCGGCGCGTCGAGGGGTGCTCGGCGTCCGGGTTGCGGTCATCACCCGATTCTGCCAGTCGGCCGCGCCGGACCTACGTCCCCCGCGGCGCCGACCGCTCGACTACATAGGATAACTATGTATTATGGACGCCATGACCCCACCTGCCACCCAGGAAACCGCAGCGGCGAGCGGCGACCACCGCGAGGCCGATCTCGGGGCCGATCTGCTCGCCGTCGTCGCCCGGCTCAACCGGTTGGCCACCCAGCGCACGCGGTTGCCGCTGCCCTGGGCCCAGGCGCGGTTGCTGTCGACCGTCGAGGACCGCGGTGAGGCGCGCATCTCCGACCTTGCCGCCCTCGACCACTGTTCGCAACCGACCATGACCACGCAGGTGCGCCGGCTCGAAGACGCGGGTCTGGTCACGCGGACCACCGACCCGATCGACGCTCGGGCGGTGCTGATCCGCATCACCGAGGAAGGCAGAAAAGTGCTGACCCAGGCGCGCATCGACCGCGCCGCCGCGATCAACCCGCGCCTGGAGCAACTCTCTGCCGAAGACCGCCAGACGCTCGCCGCCGCCGTCGACGTCATCAAGCGGTTGCTCGCCCAATCCGACAGCTGACAGACAGGAGTCGCCCACCGATGTGGCGTCAACCCAAAGCCGTCTGGGCCGTTGCCTTCGCCTCCGTCGTGGCGTTCATGGGCATCGGCCTGGTCGATCCGATCCTCAAGCCGATCGCCGACAACCTGCACGCCTCACCGTCCCAGGTGTCACTGCTGTTCACCAGCTACATGGCCGTGATGGGCGTGGCCATGCTGATCACCGGCGTGGTGTCCAGCCGCATCGGCCCCAAACGCACACTGCTGCTCGGCCTGGTGGTGATCATCGCCGGCGCCGGCCTGGCCGGGATGAGCGGCACGGTCATGGAGATCGTCGGCTGGCGCGCGCTGTGGGGGCTGGGCAACGCGCTGTTCATCGCGACCGCGCTGGCGACGATCGTCAGCTCCGCGCGCGGATCGGTGGCCCAGGCGATCATCCTCTACGAGGCAGCGCTCGGCCTCGGTATCGCGGTCGGCCCTCTCGTCGGCGGCCTGCTCGGTGAGATCTCCTGGCGCGGACCGTTTTTCGGCGTCTCCGCCCTGATGATCGTCGGGGTGGTTGTCACCGCGATCCTGCTGCCCGCCACACCGCGGGCGGCGCGCCCCACCACGCTGGCCGACCCGTTCCGCGCGCTGCGCCACCGCGGTCTACTCGGCGTCTCGGTGACCGCGCTGCTGTACAACTTCGGTTTCTTCACGCTGTTGGCGTTCACGCCCTTCCCGCTCGACATGTCAGCACAGCAGATCGGGTTCATCTTCTTCGGCTGGGGTGTGGCACTGGCGTTCACCTCCGTGGTCGCCGCACCGCGGCTGCAGCACCGGTTCGGCACCGTGCCCACGCTGATCGTCAACCTGCTGGCGATGACCGCGACGCTGGTCGTCATGGCCATCGGCACCGACAGCAAGGCCGTCCTCGCGACGTGCGTGGTGGTCGCCGGCCTGTTCATCGGGGTCAACAACACGCTGATCACCGAGACGGTGATGAAGGCTGCCCCGGTCGAGCGGGCGGTGGCCTCGGCGGCGTACAGCTTCCTGCGGTTCGGCGGCGCGGCGGTCGCGCCGTGGCTGGCCGGCGTGCTGGGCGAACAGATCAACGTGCACCTGCCGTACTGGGTCGGCGCCGCCGCGGTGCTTGCCGCCGCCGGTGTCCTCGCGCTCAGCCGGAAACACCTGCGCGGCATCGACGTCGAGGAAGACGAACTGTCCGAGCGCACCGACGAGGCGCGCGCGGTGACGGTCGGCAGCGAGACCTAGGTTCAGGTGACAGTGGTGCCGATCAGCAAACCCACTCCGTAGGTCGCGGCGATCGCCAGCGCGCCGAGCACCAACTGGCGGGCCGACGCCGACCACAGCGGTTTACGGGTGAACCGTGAGGCGACCCCACCGGCGACCATCAGCCCGAGGCCACCGCACAGCAGCCCCGCCCACAGGGATTCGAAGCCCAGGACGTACGGCAGGAGCGGGATGAGCGCGCCGATCGCGAACATCAGGAACGACGAGATCGCCGCGATGTAGGGCGATGGCTTCTCGTCGGGGTCGACACCGATCTCCTGGACGAGGTGGAAGTTCACGGCGCGCTTCTCGTCGCGGTGGATCTCCTCGGTGGCCTGTTCGGCGGTGGGGCGCGCCAAACCCATGTTCATCAGCATGTCGACCAGCTCGGCGCGCTCGGCCTGCGGATGCATCCGGAAGGCGCGCCGCTCCACCGAGACCTCCGACTCGATCTGCTCGTTGGCGGTGCGCACCGAGGTGTACTCGCCCAGCGCCATGGAGAACGCGCCTGCGACCAGCCCGGCGAATCCGCCGACGATCACCGCGTGCGCATCGGCGGCCGCCCCGATGCCGGCGATCAGCGCGGTGTTGGACACCAGGCCGTCCATCGCACCGAAGGTGGCGGCACGCAGCCAGCCGCCGCTGACGTCACCGTGCCGATGGTCGAATTCGTGCGGCCGCCACGTCCGGACGCCTGCGGGCCGGTCCTCCTGGGTCATGACTCGATTCAACGCCCCGGCGCGCGGCCCGGACAACATAGGTTGACCTGGGTTTGTCACATCACAGTTTCGTGGAATGGATAGCGGGTTACCGTCAGGTATGACCACCACTGCGGAGCATCTGCGCAACGCCCTCGACGGCCGTTGGCGCGACGTGAAGAACGCCATGCGGGACAGGCTGTCCGACGAGGTCTTCAAACCGCATTACACCCCCAACACCGTCATCGCCCGCACGAAGGTCAACGAACAGTTGCGGATCATGGCGGCGATGGGCGCCGCAGAGGACGGCTTCGCCAAGGAGCACGGCGGCAACGGTGACGTGGGCGCCGCGATCACCCAGATCGAGATGCTGGCGATGAGCGATCTCTCGCTGATGGTCAAGGCCGGCGTGCAGTGGGGCCTGTTCGGCGGCGCGGTCGAGAACCTGGGCACCGAGCGCCACCACGAACAGTACGTCCGGCGGATCATCGACTGCGATCTGCTCGGCTGTTTCGCCATGACCGAGACCGGTCACGGCAGCGACGTGCAGTCCCTGGAGACCACGGCCACCTACGATCCGGCCACCCAGGAGTTCGTCGTCAACTCCCCCACCCCGACCGCCCGCAAGGACTACATCGGCGGTGCGGCGCAGACCGCGCGGATGGCCGCGGTCTTCGCGCAGCTGATCACCCACGTGGACGGCGAGCCCGTGCACCACGGTGTGCACTGCGTGCTGGTCCCGATCCGCGACGAGGACGGCAACGACCTGCCCGGGGTCACCACGAGCGACTGCGACTACAAGGGCGGCCTGCCCGGTGTCGACAACGGCCGCATCGTGTTCGACAACGTCCGGGTGCCGCGGGAGAACCTGCTCAACCGCTACGGCGACGTCAGCGAGGACGGCACCTACACCTCGCCGATCGACAACCCCAACCGGCGCTTCTTCACGATGCTGGGCACCCTGATCCGCGGCCGCGTCACCGTCGGCGGCAGCGGCGCCGCGGCGGCCCGCGTCGCCCTGGACATCGCCACCCGATATGCGTTGCAGCGCAAGCAGTTCGCGGCGCCCGACGGCGATGAGGTGCTGATCATGGACTACCTGGTCCACCAGCGCCGGTTGCTGCCCCTGATCGCCCGTTCGTATGCGCTGCAGTTCGCGCAGAACGAGCTGGTCGCGAAGTGTCACGAGCTGCAGACCGCCGACGATCCGGACGCCGAAGAGCAGCGCGAACTCGAGGCGCGTGCGGCGGGCCTCAAGGCGGCCAACACCTGGCACGCCAGCCGCTCGATCCAGGAGGCGCGCGAAGCCTGCGGCGGCGCAGGCTATCTCGCCGAGAATCGGCTGATCGGTCTGCGTGGCGACATCGACGTGTTCACCACGTTCGAGGGTGACAACCACGTGCTGACGCAGCTGGTGGCCAAGGAGCTGCTGACCGCCTACGCCGACGACGTCAAGGGTATGAGCCCGGTCGAGTGGGTGCGCTTCGCCGCCAACACCGTCGGCACCCGCGTGATGAAACGCACTGCGGCAGAGACCATCATGCAGACCATCCTCGACACCCGCCAGGACAACGAGGAAGAGGGCAGCCTGTTCAACCGCGGCACCCAGGTCCAGATGTTCGAGGACCGCGAGGAGTACCTGCTGTCCTCGGTGGCCCGCCGCTTGCAGAGCAAGTCCAAGGAGATGTCGGCGTTCGACGCGTTCAACTCCGTGCAGGACCACGTGCTGCACACCGCGCAGGCCCACATCGACCGAATCGTCCTCGAGGCGTTCGTCGCCGGCATCGACGCCTGCCCGGACGAGGAGGCCAAGCGCATCCTCGGCATGGTCTGCGACCTGTTCGCGCTGACGGTGATCGAAGGCGACAAGGCGTGGTTCATCGAGCACCGCTTCCTGTCCACCGAACGCGCCAAGGCCGTCACCCGCGGCATCAACGAGCGCTGCCGCTCGCTGCGGCCGTACGCGGAGTTGCTCGTCGACGGCTTCGGGGTTCCCGAGCAGCTGCGGTACGCGGCGATGATGGACCCGAAGGAGCTGCTGTCGCCGGAGCCCGCCTAGCTGTTCGGGATCGGGTCGACGGCCTCGAGCTTGCCGTCCTGCCCGACGCGGAACCGCACCGTGCCGATACCTGTTGGGCAGCAGGGAGCTTCGTCGCCCTGTCGCCACTGGTACTGCACCTGCACCGTGTCTTCACCGCCGGTCAGCACCGAGATGTACGGCCGCGGCTCCGGGGTGGCCGGGCCCAGTGGGGTGTTGCCGGAGAAGAAGAGCACCTGCTGTGGGCTGTCGGGCTGCGGGGCCGTCGGACCGATCTGCACCCAGTACAACCGGCAGTCGGAGGTGTGCCCGTTGGCCACCTCGGTCCAGGTGGCCCCGGGCGCGGCCGGTGGCGTCCCGCTGATCGCCCGCTGCACGGTGTCGGGGGTCGGCCCGTCCGCCGGTGTGCACGTATCGGGCTTCGGGGGCGCCGCACCGGGCGGACTCCACCCGCATCCCGCCGTGAGGAGACCTGCGGACACGAGCACTGCCAGGACCAGCCGCATGTGTCGAGCCTACGCATCCGTGCCCTCGGCCGATCTCCTACGCTGACGCACGACACATCCCCGATCGAAGGAGTACCGATGGCGTGGTTCCTGGCGATGCAAGGACCGCCCAGCAAGCTCGGCCAGTCGCTGATGTATGAGCTGGCCGAGTCGGCCGACAGGCAGAAGCTGGCCGAGGAGATGTCCAGCGCCGCGACGCTGGACCGGGTCGTCCCGGTGCCCGCCGTCTTCGGCGCGAACCGCCAGGAAGTGACGCTCTACGTCCGCCCCGCCGCCTGGGGGGTGTGGGCGTTCTACGAGATGTCCGACGAGGAGCGGCGCCAGATGGTCGCGGCCGCCAACCCGATCATGAGCGCACTGGCGCAGGCTGCCAAACAGCAGCAGGCCGGCCAGCCGCAGCGGGGCCAGGGCCCGGGTCAGCCGCCGCTGGGCCTCTGAGGCATCGCGGCGCGCCGCCACGCCCGATTCGTCAGCAGCCGTAAGCCGTTCAGCGCGACAAGGATCGTCGAACCCTCGTGTCCGGCCACGCCGAGCGGTAACGGCAGGTGTCCGAAGAGGTCCCAGACGACGAGCACGCAGATGGCGCTGGCGGCGATGACGAGGTTGGCCTTGACGATCCGGCGGGCCCGCCGGGCCAGGGCGATGACTGCCGGGATGGCCGCGAGATCGTCGCGCACCGTGACCACGTCGGCGGTGTCGAGGGTGAGGTCGGCACCGGATCGGCCCATCGCGACGGCGACGTCCGCCGCCGCCATCGCCGGTGCGTCGTTCACCCCGTCGCCGACGACCAGGACGCGCTGCCCGTCGCGTTGAAGCGCGGCCACCGCACCGACCTTGTCCTCGGGCAGCAGTTCGGCACGGACGTCGTCGATGCCGACGGTCCCGCCGAGGTGGGTCGCGGCCGCTCGGTTGTCACCGGTGAGCAGGACGGGGCCGGCGTTGGTCATCGCCGCCATCGCCTGCACGGCCGCCGCGGCGTCCGGTCGTGTGCGGTCGTGCAGTTCCATGACGCCGGCGGGTTCGCCGTCGACCACGACGAGGACCGCGGTGCCGCCGCGCGCCTCGGCCGCGGTCACGGCCGCAATCCGCTGTCCGGACAACCCCTTTGGGCTCGCGACCTCGACGCGCCGGTCGCCGACGCGGGCACGGACCCCCCTGCCCGGCAGCGCGTGGAAGTCCTCGGCGGCCCCGATGGTCAGCCCGCGTTCGCGGGCGGCGGCGACGACGGCGCGCCCGAGTGGGTGCTCGCTGCCGGTCTCCGCGCCGGCGGCGAGCGCGAGGACAGCGTCGGCCCCCATCCGGTCGGGCCGCAGGGCGACGATGCCGGTGAGTTGCGGGCTGCCGGTCGTCAGGGTGCCCGTCTTGTCCAGCGCGACGGTGGTGGTGTCCGCCAGGCGTTCCATCGCCACCGCCGACTTCACGAGGACGCCGTGGCGCCCGGCGTTGGCGATGGCGCACAGCAGGGGCGGCATGGTCGCGAGCACCACCGCACACGGCGACGCAACGATCATGAACGTCATCGCGCGCAGCAGCGTCGACTGCAGGTCCGCCCCCGCGAGGAGCGGGATCGCGAACAGCGCCAGGGTCGCCGCCACGACCACCACCGAGTACCGCTGCTCGACCTTCTCGATGAACAACTGCGTCTGAGCCTTGGTCGCCGACGCCTCGGCGACCAGGGCGACGATGCGGGCCACCACCGTCTCCGAGGCGTCGCGGGTCACCGAGATGCGCAGTGCACCGGACCCGTTGAGGGTGCCCGCGAAGACCTCGTCGTCGACGTTCTTGGCGACCGGCAGCGGTTCGCCGGTGATCGACGACTGGTCCACGTCGGATGCGCCGCCCACCACGACGCCGTCGGCCGAGACCCGCTCGCCGGGCCGCACCACCACCACGTCCCCCGCGCGCACGTCCCGGGCGAGCACGGTGCGCTCGGCACCGTCGGTGTCGACGATCACCGCCCGCTCCGGCGCCAGGTCGAGCAGCCCGTTGACCGAGTCCTGCGTGCGCCTGGTCGCCACGTCCTCGAGCGCGCCCGAGGTGGCGAAGATGATGATCAGCAGCGCCCCGTCGAAGATCTGCCCGATCGAGGCGGCGCCGATCGCGGCCACCACCATGAGCAGGTCCACGTCGAGGTTCCTGGCGCGCAGCGCCTGCAGCCCCTCCCACGCCGGCGCCCAGCCGCCCGCGGCGTAGCAGGCCAGGTAGAGGGTCCACCACACCGGCGGCGGCGCGCCGGCCAGCTGTGCGGCCAGCCCGCCCGAGAACAACGCCAGCGCCAGCGCCGCCCAGCGCACCGACGCCACCGACCACAGCCCGCTGAGCGGTCGCCGAGCTCGTGTCACAGCGACGTCGCCGGGCGGTGCGAACGTGGTCAGGGTCATCGCTGCCTCTTCTGCCGACGGGAACGGGATGTACAGATATATACATGTAGAACTCTACATGTGTCATATCCTCGTCGGCGGCTGTGCTTGAATGACTGCTTATGGGACATGGCGTCGAGGGCCGGGCAACGCCACCCGCGACGCTCGACGCGGCGTCGGCCCTGAAGGTCGCCGAGACGCTGCAGGCGCTCGCCTCGCCCAATCGACTGCTGATCCTGACGCGGCTGCGTCAGTCACCGTGCACGGTCACCGACCTGTCCGCCGCGGTCGGGATGGAACAGCCCGCGGTCTCGCATCAGCTGCGGCTGCTGCGCGCGCTCGGGCTGGTCACCGGCGATCGGTCCGGCCGCAACATCGTCTACCGGCTCTACGACACCCACGTCGCGCAGTTACTGGACGAGGCGATCTATCACATCGAACATCTGCGGATGGGCGCCCGGGACACCACCGCCTGAAACGGGCGGTGAGCACACGCCGGCTTCCCGGCGTGTGATGGGCTCCCCCGGCTGGACTCGAACCAGCAACCCTTCGGTTAACAGCCGAATGCTCTGCCAATTGAGCTACAGGGGACTGCGGTTGTCCGCGTGAGCTTTCCGCGCGGACCGAGGGATGACTCTAGCCTATGGACCGGCGCCGCCGCCAACGCGCTCCCCGGCCCGGCGTGAACCGCCCGACATGAGGCAGGATGGGAGGCACGCACCGTCGAGTGGAAGGGCCTTCGTGATCGGGTATGTGGCCGTGATGGCCGTCGGATATGTGTTGGGCACCAAGGCAGGCCGGCGCCGCTACGAGCAGATCGCGGGCACGTATCGCGCGGTGACCAGCAGCCCGGCCGCCAGAGCGGTCATCGATACGTCCCGACGCAAGATCGCCGAGCGAGTGTCGCCGGATCCGCAGCTGACCACGCTGACGCCGATCGACGAGAAGACCACGGTGCTGCACCCCGAGGCGCAGACCGAGAAGTGAGGCGCGGGGACGGCTAGTTGCCGATGCCCCGGTCGATGGTCGTGCCGGGCAGCAGTGGACCCGTGCTGATCCCGATCCCGTTTCCGCCGAAAGCGACCTCGGGTGTCCCGACGGCAACGCCGTTGCCGTTCGAGTAGGACAGGCACTTGCCGTCGTCCTTGTTGCCGAACCATGCCAGGCACGCGGGACCGGCCTGCGTTGCCTGCTCAGGGGCGGAGGTCAGCGCGGCGGCCACCGGCGCGGCCACCGCGGCCGCGGCGAATGCGCCGATCGCGACGGAGCGCCGGATCCGAATCATGGTTGCCACAGAAGCTGCCTTCCCTCGCCGTTCCCCCAACGGGTGTATAGCGCGCTCACCATATCGCGTTACACGCCCTCACGCAGTCATGTCGTCGCCGCTGGCCTGTTCGAGCAGGCTGCGGCGGTATGCCTCCATCGCCACCAGGTCGCCGAACAGCGCGTGGTACTCGTCGCCCTGGTCCACCGGCGACATCCGCTGCAGCTTCGACTTCACCTCGGCGATCTGGCGGCCCACCCACACCTCCTGCAGCCGGGCCAGCACCCCGCCCACATACCGGGGCAGCTTCTCGTCGTCCTCGACGCGGATCGCCTCGACGCTGAGCTCGTTGACCAGGTTGGCCGCCTGCGGGCTGCCGGTGTGCTCGCGCACCACCTCGATCCACTGGGAACCCGAGACGCCGGCCGACGCGCCGCCCGCCGCCTCGATCGCCGCGCGCACGGCCTGGTACCCGGGATGGGTGAAGCTCTCGACGGTCAGCGCGTCGAAGACCGGACCCGACAACGCCGGATACTGCAGCGCCGACTTGAGCGCCTCACGCTGCGGCCACAGCGTCGGATCGGCCGGGTCCGGCCGCACGCCCTCCGGCGCGCGCGCCCGTCGCGGCTGCGGCTGCTCCCCCGCCGTGCGGCGGCGCCCCCCGCGCTCGGGCAGACCACGCTTCTGGGCCTCCTCGCGGACCCGCGTCAGCACCTGGGCGTCGTCGGCCCAGCCGACCCAGCCGGCGAGCCGGCGCGCGTACTCGTCGCGCAGCATCGGCTCCTTGATCCGCGCCACCATCGGCACGCAGCGGCGCAGCGCGTTCACCCGGCCCTCGGCGCTGTCCAGGTCGTGTTCGGCCAGCGCCGTGCGGATCGCGAACTCGAACAACGGCGTTCGCCGCGCCACCAGGTCGCGCAGCGCCCCGTCACCGAAATGAAGCCGGATGTCACACGGATCCATCCCGGCCAATTTCTCTTCTGCAGCCACCGCGACGAACGACTGCCCGGCCAGGTTCTGTTCACCCTCGAACGCCTTGATCGCGGCCGCCCGGCCCGCCGCGTCGCCGTCGAAGACGTAGATCAGCTCGCCGCGGAAGAAGTTGTCGTCCATCATGAGTCGCCGCAGCATCGACAGGTGCTCGTCGCCGAATGCGGTGCCACAGGACGCGACCGCCGTCGTCACCCCGGACAGGTGCATCGCCATCACGTCGGTGTAGCCCTCGACCACGACGGCCTGATGCCCCTTGGCGATATCGCGTTTGGCCAGATCGAGCCCGAACAGCACCGAGGACTTCTTGTACAGCACTGTCTCGGGGGTGTTGACGTACTTGGCCTCCATCGGATCGTCGTCGAAGATACGCCGCGCGCCGAACCCGATGACCTCTCCCCCGGCGGCCCGGATCGGCCACAGCAACCTGCGGTGGAAACGGTCCATCGGCCCCCGCTTGCCCTCGCGGGACAGCCCGGCAGCCTCGAGCTCCTTGAACTCGAATCCCTTGCGCAGCAGGTGTTTGGTGAGCTTGTCCCAGCCGGACGGGGCGAACCCGCAGCCGAACCGCGCGGCCGCCTGCGCGTCGAAATTGCGGTCGATCAGGTACTGGCGGGCCGGCGCCGCCTCGTCGGAGGACAGCGCCTCGGCGTAGAACTCACTCGCGGCGGCGTTGGCGGCGATCAGCCGGCTGCGGCTGCCCCGGTCACGCTGCACGTTGGTGTTCGACGCCCCGGTGTAGGTGACGGTGTAGCCGATGCGGTCGGCGAGCAACTCCACCGATTCGACGAAGCTGACGTGCTCGATCTTCTGGACGAACGCGTACACGTCGCCGCCCTCACCGCAGCCGAAGCAGTGGAAGTGGCCGTGGTTGGGGCGGACGTGGAACGACGGCGACTTCTCGTCGTGGAACGGGCACAGCCCCTTGAGTGAATCGGCCCCGGCCCGGCGCAACTGCACGTAGTCGCCGACGACGTCCTCGATACGCACGCGCTCACGAATGGCCGCGATGTCGCGATCTGCAATCCGCCCGGCCACCGGGTCAGTCTAGTGGTCTGGGCGAGCGCGCCTCGTGCACTCGTTCCAACCGTCCCTCGGTGTACGACGCGATCTGATCGATCACCACGCGCAACCGGGTGCCGTCGTCCTCGGCGGCCGCGAACTGCGGCGCGAACAACGGATCGAGGCTGCCCGGCGCCTGCCCCCACAGGATCAGCGCCACCTCGTGGATGCGGGTCCGCTGATCGGCCTGGACCCGTAGGTGGCCGTGGTCGGACATGATGAACTGCAGCGCCAGCATCTTCAGCACCGCCACCTCGGCACGCACCAGCGTGGGCACGGCCAGTTCGGTGTCGAAGCGCCGCAGCGGGCCGTCGCCGGCGACGGCCCGCGTCGCGGTGATCGCCGCGTTGGCGAACCGGCCGACCAGTTCACTGGTCATCCGTTTGAGCGCCACCGAGGCGGTCAGCGTGCCGTCGTACTTGCCCACCTCGGCCACCACCGGCATCTCCGAGAGCCGTTCGGCGGCGGCCAGCAGATCATCGGGCGCGAGCGAGGGGAAGGCGTCGGCGCCGAGGCGCGCCAGCGAGGCCGCCGCATCGTCGTCGGCCAGCACCCGCAGGTCGATGCGCCCCGAGACGACGCCGTCCTCCACGTCGTGCACCGAGTAGGCGACGTCGTCGGCCCAGTCCATCACCTGGGCTTCCAGGCAGGGCCGTTCGGGCGGGGCGCCGTCGCGGACCCAGTCGGCCGCGATGGCGTCGTCGTCGTAGAAGCCGAACTTGGTCCGGTCGCCGCGCTGCCACGGATACTTGGTCACCGCGTCCAGCGCCGCCCGGGTCAGGTTGAGCCCCGCGCTCCGGCCCTGCGGGTCAAGCACTTTGGGCTCGATACGGGTGAGGATGCGGAAGTTCTGCGCGTTGCCCTCGAAGCCGCCGAAGGATTTGGCGATGTCGTTGAGCGCGCGTTCGCCGTTGTGCCCGTACGGCGGGTGGCCGATGTCGTGGGCAAGCCCGGCGAGGTCGACCAGGTCGGGGTCGCAGCCAAGGCCGACGGCCATGCCGCGGCCGATCTGGGCCACCTCGAGCGAATGGGTCAGCCGGGTGCGTGGGTTGTCCCCCTCGCGCGGGCCGACCACCTGGGTCTTGTCGGCGAGCCGGCGCAGCGCGGCACAGTGCAGCACGCGGGCGCGGTCGCGCGCGAAATCGGTGCGGTGCTCGGTCCCCGTGCCCGGGAGGACGGCACTCTTCGCCGGTTCGGCCACCAGTCGTTGGCGGTCGAACTCGTCGTAGCCGGCCTGCGGTCGTGGGTTCACCGAGGCACAGTCTGCCAGCACCGTCCGCCCGTCTGATCCAGGTCGTGCTGTGTGCGGCACTACATTGACGACCATGCGCATCACGCGACTGCTCGCCCTGTTGGCCACCGTCCTGACGGCGGGGGTCCTGCTCGCACCGGTGACCGCCGCCGAACCGCCGTTCCGGTTGCCCGGCTACGTCACCGACCAGGCCGGTGTGCTGAGCGCGGCGCAGCGCGGGCAGGTCCAGGAGGCGGTGGACCGCCTCTACACCGACCGCAAGATCCGGCTGTGGGTGGTGTTCGTCGACGACTTCTCGGGCCAGGGTGCGGTCAACTGGGCGCGCAGCACCATGCAGATCAGCGACCTGGGCAGCTTCGACGCGCTGCTGGCCGTCGCGACCGTCGACCGCGCGTACGCGCTGCAGGTGCCCTCGACGGTCTCGGACCTGACCGCCGCGGAGGTCGACGAGGTGCGGCGCAACCAGGTCGAGCCGGCGCTGCGCGACAGCGACTGGGCGGGCGGCGCGGTGGCCGCGGCCGACGGGCTGAACAACGCGGCCGCACCCCGAACGATCGCCTGGGGCGGGATGCTGATCGCGCTGGGCGTGATCGCGGTGGCCGTGCTGCTCCTGTGGGTGTGGGCGCGACGACGGCGCCGGCGGCGGCGCGCGGCCGAGATCGAGCGCGCCCGCCAGGTCGATCCGAGCGATCCCAACGCGCTGGCGTCGGTGTCGCTCGACGCCCTCGACGAACTGTCCAAGTCGATGGTCGTCGAGGTGGACAACGCCGTGCGCACCAGCAGCAACGAGCTGGCACTGGCCGTCGAGGAGTTCGGCGACGAACGCACCGAACCGTTCACCCGCGCCGTCGAGAACGCCAAACAGACACTCGCCCAAGCGTTCACCGTGCGCCACCAGCTCGACGACGCGATCCCCGAGACACCGGCCCAGCGCCGCGACCTGCTGACCCGCGTGATCGTCTCCGCGGCGAAGGCCGACCGCGAACTCGACGCGCAGACCGAGGCCTTCGAGAACCTGCGCGAGCTCGTGATCAACGCGCCGTCGCGGCTGGACGGTCTGACCCAGCGCGTCGTCGACATCACCGCGCGCATCGAACCGGCTCGCCAGAAGCTGGCCGCGCTGCACACCGAGTTCGACGCGGCCGCGCTGACCTCGGTCGCGGGCAACGTCGACGCGGCCGGAGAACTGCTGACCTTCGCCGACCAGAACATCACCCGCGGCCGGGAACTGGCCGCCCGGCCGGTCGCCGGTGCGCAGTCCGAACTCGTCGATGCGGTGCGCGCTGCGGAATCGTCGCTGAGCCAGGCCGATTCGCTGCTCGACGCGGTCGACAGCGCCGCCACCGACATCCGGCGCGCGGCGAACCGGCTGCCCGCGGTGATCGAGGACACCCAGGCCGGCATCCGGCAGGCCGGTGAGCTGCTGGCCGGCGGCAACGTCCCGCAGGGCGCCCAGCTCGAAGCCGCACGCGACGCCGCCGCGGGGGCCGTCGCCACCGCGCAGCGATCCGGCGCCACCGACCCGCTCGGCGCCTTCACCCACCTGACGGAGGCCGACGCCGACCTCGACCGCCTGCTGGCCGCCGTCGAACAGGAGCGCGAAGCCGCCGACCGCTTGAACCGGGCGCTCGAGGAGGCGCTGTTCGTGGCCCGCTCCCGGGTGCGTTCGGTGTCGGACTTCATCGACACCCGCCGCGGCAGCATCGGGCCCGAGGCCCGGACCCGGCTGGCCGAGGCGGTACGCCAGATCAGCGCGGCGGACGCCAAGCGCTCGACCGACCCCGCCGCGGCGATCGCGCATGCGAACGGTGCGGCCATGCTGGCCGCCCAGGCCCAGCAGTTGGCCAACGCCGACGTCCAGTACGCGCAGCAGGCCTACATGGGCCGCTACGGCGGGGGCGGCGGCGGCAACATGGGCGCGATGATCGGCGGCATCCTGATCGGCAACATCCTCAGCGGCGGCATGCGCGGCGGCTTCGGGGGCGGCGGGTTCGGCGGCGGCGGGTTCGGCCCGGGTTCCTTCGGCGGGTCCGGTGGCGGAGGCGGCGGGATGCTCGGCGGCGGCGGCCGCTTCTGACAGCCGCTCCTAGCAGCCCTTGAGCCGCACCGCCAGGTAGTCGCTGACCGCGTCGATCCCGATGCGATCCTGGGTCATCGTGTCGCGCTCACGGATGGTCACGGCGTGATCCTCCAGCGAGTCGAAGTCCACGGTGATGCAGTACGGCGTGCCGATCTCGTCCTGGCGGCGGTAGCGCCGGCCGATCGCACCGGCGTCGTCGAACTCGACGTTCCAGGACCGCCGCAGCTCGGCGGCGAGGTCGCGGGCCTTCGGTGACAGGTCGGCGTGGCGCGACAGCGGCAGCACGGCCGCCTTGACCGGCGCGAGTCGCGGATCGAGCCGCAGCACCGTGCGCTTGTCGACGCCGCCCTTGGCGTTGGGCGCCTCGTCCTCGGTGTAGGCGTCGACCAGGAACGCCATCAGCGAGCGGGTGAGGCCGGCCGCGGGCTCGATCACGTACGGCGTGTAGCGGGTGTCGCTGGCCTGGTCGTAGAACGACAGGTCGGTGCCCGAGTGCTTCGAATGCGTGGACAGGTCGAAGTCGGTGCGGTTGGCCACCCCTTCGAGCTCACCCCACGGGTTGCCGGCGAAGCCGAACTTGTACTCGATGTCGACCGTGCGGTCCGAGTAGTGCGACAGCTTCTCCTTCGGGTGCTCGTAGAGCCGCAGGTTGTCGCGGTCGATACCGAGGTCGACGTACCACTGCAGGCGGGTGTCGATCCAGTACTGGTGCCACTCCTTGGCGGTCGACGGCTCGACGAAGAACTCCATCTCCATCTGCTCGAACTCGCGGGTGCGGAAGATGAAGTTGCCCGGCGTGATCTCGTTGCGGAAGCTCTTGCCGATCTGGCCGATCCCGAACGGCGGCTTCTTGCGGGCGGTGGTCACCACGTTGGCGAAGTTGACGAAGATGCCCTGTGCGGTCTCGGGCCGCAGGTAGTGCAGCCCCTCCTCGGTCTCGATCGGGCCGAGGTAGGTCTTGAGCATCATGTTGAAGTCGCGCGGTTCGGTCCACTGGCCCTTGGTGCCGCAGTCCGGGCAGGTGATCTCGTCCATCGGGACGGAATCCGGATCGACTGCGTCATCTCCTTTGGACGCCTTCCGCTCCGCGTACGCCTCCTGCATGTGGTCCTGCCGGTGTCGCTTGTGGCAGTTCAGGCATTCGACGAGCGGGTCGTTGAAGACCTCGACGTGACCGGAGGCCACCCACACCTCGCGGGGCAGGATGATCGCGCTGTCCAGACCGACGACGTCGTCGCGGCCGGTGACCACCGAACGCCACCACTGCCGCTTGATGTTCTCCTTGAGCTCCACCCCGAGCGGACCGTAGTCCCACGCCGACTTCGTGCCGCCGTAGATCTCGCCGGACTGGAAGACGAGGCCGCGGCGTTTCGCCAGGTTCGCAACGGTGTCGATGATCGAAGAAGATGGAGCCACGGTGCAACAGCGTAGTGGGCGCTCAGATCGCCGAACGCCACCGCGTCGGCAGCCGTTGACATGCAGATCGATGCATGTATGGTGGCAGCCATAATGAAAATGGTTTCCAGAACCGCGCCGCCGGACTCCCACGAGCACGGCACCGCACCCCTGCCGGAACTGCCGACCCGCGAGGTCCTCGACACCGCCGGTGAGTTGCTGCGTGCCCTGGCCGCGCCGGTGCGCATCGCGATCGTGCTGCACCTGCAGCATTCGGCGCGCTGTGTGCACGAACTCGTCGACGCGCTCGGCGTGCCGCAACCGCTGGTCAGCCAGCATCTACGCATCCTCAAACAGGCGGGCGTCGTGGCCAGTGAGCGCTCGGGCCGGGAGGTGCTGTACCGCCTCGTCGACGCGCATCTGGTGCACATCGTCACCGACGCCGTCGCGCACGCCGCCGAGGACACGCGGTGAGCCCGGCACCGGTCCGCGCGACCCGGCAGCGGGCCGCGATCGCCGAACTGCTCGAACAACTCGACGACTTCCGCTCCGCCCAGGAACTGCACGACGCGCTCAAACAGCGCGGTGAGGGCATCGGGCTGACGACGGTCTACCGCACCCTGCAGTCGATGGCCGAGGCCGGACTGGTCGACACCCTGCGCACCGACACCGGCGAGTCGGTCTACCGCCGGTGCTCGGCCGACCACCACCACCACCTGGTGTGCCGGACCTGCGGGGCCACCGTCGAGATCCAGGGCGGTCAGGTGGAGACGTGGGCCGCCGACATCGCCCGCGAACACGGGTTCTCCGACGTCAGCCACACCATCGAGATCTTCGGGGTGTGCGGGGACTGCGCGGTCGGCTCAGCCCGTTAGGTCGCGGCGGATGTCCGCCCCGGCACTGAGCACCAGCAGGATCAGCGTGCGCAGCGCCTCGTCCGACAGCCCGGCCGCGGGGAAGTTGTAGCGCAGCAGCACATCAGCGGCCTTCTTCGAGTTCCGCTTCGCACCCGCCGCGATCTCCTTCGGGCTGCTCTTGGCCGCCAGCGACACCGTGCCCAGCAGCGTGCCGTGGGCATGGTCGGCGACCGCGGTGCGCAGTTTGGCGTCCAGCGGCAGATCCCACGCCAAGATCTGGGTGAGCGACACCAGGTCGAGGCCCTCGGCGATCTCGACCACCCGCAGCGACGCGATCGTCCCGTCGTGGCGCACCGTGAGCGCGCCGTCGGGTTCGCGACTCACCGCGTCGACGAATCCGTCGAGCACGGCGGCCAACCGCGGCTGCAGGTCCATCAGGCGCGCCCGAACCTTCGGTTGCGGCTGACGTACTCCTCGCACGCCGCCCACAGGTCGCGGCGGTCGTAATCCGGCCACAACTTGTCCTGGAAGACGTACTCGGCGTACGCGGACTGCCAGAGCAGGAAGTTGCTCGCCCGCTGCTCCCCCGAGGTGCGGATGAACAGGTCGACGTCGGGGATGTCGGGCCGGTGCAGGTGTTTGGCGAACGCCGCCTCGGTGATCCGGCTGGGGTTCACCGTGCCGTCGACGGCTCCCTGCGCGAGCTGACGCGCGGCCTCGACGATCTCGGTGCGCCCGCCGTAGTTCACGCAGTAGTTGATGGTGATGACGTCGTTGTCGACGGTCATCTCCTCGGCGATGTCGAACTCCTTGCTCACGCTGCGCCACATCCGCGGCCGCGACCCGACCCAGCGCATCCGCACGCCCATGTCGTTGAGGTTCTCGCGGCGGCGGCGCACCACCTCACGGTTGAACCCCATCAGGAAGCGCACCTCTTCGGTGCTGCGCTTCCAGTTCTCGGTGGAGAACGCGTACACCGTCAGGTGTTTGATGCCGATTTCGATGGCCCCGCAGGTGATGTCGATGAGCACCGCCTCGCCCATCTTGTGACCCTCGGTGCGGTGCAGACCGCGCTGGGTGGCCCAGCGGCCGTTGCCGTCCATCACCACCGCGACGTGCTGCGGCACCTGGTCGGCGGGAATCTTGGGCGCGGCGGCCTTGCTGGTGTGTTGCGGCGGGCGGGCGAACCTGCCGTTGGTATTGCGCGGCAGCTCGGGGAACACCACCGGCCACGTCGACTTGTCGGGGAAGGTCGGGTAGTCGTCGGCCGGTGGGTCGAGCTGCGGGAATTGCGACTTCTTTCGCTCAGCTCCCCGCCGCGAGCTGGTCACCCGGTTCGTCACCACGGTGCATATCCTGCCGCAACAGTGAAACCCGGTGGTCAGCGACCGCATGATCGACCCGGTAGACGCGCTCCACCAGCGGCAATGTCCGTAACTGTCGTTCCAGGTGCCACTGCAGATGCGCGGCCACCAGACCACTGGCCTGGCTGCGGTGCGACGACGTCGACGCCTCGGCGGCCGACCAGTCGCCGTCGTGCAGCGCCGACATCAGGTCCAGCACCGCCTGTGGCGGGGTCACCGACCCCGACGGCCGGCAGTGCACGCACACGCTGCCGCCTGCCGCGACGTGGAACGCCCGGTGCGGGCCGGGAGTGGCGCAGCGGGCGCATTCGGTCAGCGCCGGCGCCCAGCCCGCGATTCCCATGGCGCGCAACAGGTACGCGTCCAGCACCAGCTCACGCGGCCGGCTGCCGTCGGCGACCGCGCGCAAAGCGCCGACGGTCAGCCGGTGCAGCGCGGGCATCGGGGCCCGCTCCTCACCGGCGAGGCGTTCGGCGGTCTCGAGCACCGCGCACGCCGACGTGTAGCGGCCGTAGTCGCTGACGATGTCGGAGGCGAACGCGTCGATCGCCTGCACCTGGGTGACGATGTCGAGGTTGCGGCCGGGATGGAGCTGGACGTCGATGTGGGCGAACGGTTCCAGCCGCGCACCGAACTTGCTGCGGGTACGGCGCACCCCTTTGGCGACCGCGCGGACCAGCCCGTGGTCGCGGGTCAGCAGGGTGACGATCCGGTCGGCTTCACCCAGCTTGTGTTGGCGCAGCACGACGGCGCGGTCCCGATACAGCCGCATCCGTAGAGTCTCTCACCGCACTGTGACAGAGGCCGCCAAGCACGCCGATTACTCTCGGCAGTGATGCTCGACTCGCCGTTCTCCCGCCCGCCCCGCACCGCCTTCCCCACCCTGACCGACCAGCTGTATGAGCTGGCCAGCGGTGCGGTCACTGCTGCCGAACTGGTGCGCCGATCGCTGGACGCCATCACCGCCAGCCAACCCTCCCTCAACGCTTTTCGGGTGGTGCTGGCCGAACAGGCGACGGCCGACGCGGCCCGCGCCGACCGCGAACGAGCCGCTGGCATCGAGCGCCCGCTGCTGGGGATTCCGATCGCGGTGAAGGACGACGTGGACATCGCCGGGGTGCCCACCCGCTTCGGTGCCGACGGCAACATCCGCCCGGCCCGCGAGGACGCCGAGGTGGTGCGCCGGCTGCGCGCCGCCGGTGCGGTGATCGTCGGTAAGACCAACACCTGCGAACTCGGCCAGTGGCCGTTCACCAGTGGGCCCGCGTTCGGCCACACCCGCAATCCGTGGTCGCGCGACCACACCCCCGGCGGCTCGTCGGGCGGCAGCGCCGCGGCCGTGGCCGCCGGTCTGGTCACCGCGGCGATCGGCTCCGACGGTGCGGGCAGCGTGCGGATCCCCGCCGCCTGGTGTCACCTCGTCGGCATCAAACCGCAGCGGGGCCGCATCTCCACCTGGCCGCTGCCCGAGGCGTTCAACGGCATCACCGTCAACGGCGTGCTCGCACGCACCGTCGCCGACGCCGCACTCGTCCTCGACGCCGCGTCGGGCAACGCACCGGGCGACCTGCACCGGCCGGAACCGGTCCGGGTGTCGGACTACGTCGGACGCGCCCCCGGCCCGCTGCGGATCGGGATGTCCACGAAGTTCCCGTTCACCCTGTTCAGGGCCAAGCTGCACCCCGAGATCCGCGCCGCCATGCACACCGTGGCCGGCCAACTGCAGGAACTCGGCCACACCGTGAAGCCCGCCGACCCCGACTACACCGTCGGCATGTCGTGGAACTTCCTGTCGCGCTCCACATCCGGGCTGCTCGACTGGGCGGACCGGCTGGGACACGACGTCGTCTTCGACAAGCGCACGAAGGCCAACCTGCGCACCGGCCGACTGTTGAGCGAACACGTGCTGCGCAAGGCGCGAGCCAAGGAGGCCGCGGCGCAGCGGCGCATCGGCTGGGTGTTCAACATCGCCGACGTGGTGCTGGCGCCCACCACGGCACTGCCCGCACCACCGGTGCACGACTTCGACGGGCGCGGCGGACTGTCCACCGACCGCGCGATGATCAAGGCGTGCCCGGTGACGTGGCCGTGGAATCTGCTGGGCTGGCCGTCGATCAGCGTGCCCGCCGGCTTCACCTCGGACGGGCTGCCGATCGGTGTCCAGCTGATGGGGCCCGAAGCCAGCGAGCCACTTCTGATCTCGCTGGCCGCCGAACTCGAGGCGATCAACGGCTGGGTGACACGCCAACCCCCGGCGTGGTGGGCCCCGTCTCCCTAAAAACCCAGCCGGCCAAGCTGTTTGGGGTCGCGCTGCCAGTTCTTGGCGATCTTGACCCGCAGGTCGAGGTAGACCTTCGTCCCGAGCAGCTTCTCGATCTGCGTGCGGGCGGCGGTGCCGACTTCACGCAGCCGCGCCCCGCCCTTGCCGATCACGATGCCCTTCTGGCTGTCGCGTTCGACGTAGAGGATGGCGTGGACGTCAATCAGGTCGTCACGGCCTTCGCGCGGGTTGACCTCGTCGATGACCACGGCCAGTGAGTGCGGCAGTTCGTCGCGCACCCCCTCGAGCGCGGCCTCTCGGATGAGTTCGGCCATCAGCGTTTCCTCGGGCTCGTCGGTCAGTTCGCCGTCGGGGTAGAACGCCGGGCCGGGCGGTAGCTTGTCGGCCAGCACACGGGTCAGCACGTCGAGTTGTTCACCGGCGGTCGCGGACACGGGGACGATCTCGGCCTCCGGGCCGACCAGTTCGCTGACCGCGACGAGCTGGGCGGCGACCCGGTCTCTGGGCACCTTGTCGATCTTGGTGACGATCGCGATGAGCGTGGTCCTCGGCGCGACGGCGCGGATCTGCTCGAGGATCCACCGGTCCCCCGGCCCGATCGCCTCGTCGGCGGGGATGCACAGGCCGATCACGTCGACCTCGGAGTAGGTGGTTTTCACGAGATCGTTGAGCCGTTGACCAAGCAGCGTCCGCGGCCGGTGCAGTCCGGGCGTGTCGACGAGGATGATCTGGAAGTCGTCGCGGTGCACGATGCCGCGGATGGTGTGCCGCGTGGTCTGCGGCCGGTTCGACGTGATCGCCACCTTCGCGCCGACGAGCGCGTTGGTCAGCGTCGACTTACCGGTGTTCGGCCTTCCGACGAAACACACGAATCCCGAACGGAACTCGCTCACACGACCGTCCCCGCGCGGTCGGTGACGATCACCGCGGCGTCGGCGGACAACTCACGCACCGCGGCCACCCCGGCATCGTCGGGCGAACCGCCGACCAGCACCGCCGCCTCCAGACCCGCGGCTCCGCTCGACACCGCCGCGGCGACCGCGGCCTGCAGGGCGGTCAGCGACAACGCGGACAGACCCACGGGCGCGCCAGCGTAGGTGCGGCCGTCGAGGTCGCGCACGGCCGCGCCGCTGCCGGCCTCCGCGCGCGCCATCGCGCCGCGGGCCAGCACCACGAGTTTGGTGTCCTCGGGGTCGAGTTCAGTCACCGCGTTCCTCGGTTTCGTCGTCGTCGGGTTCGGGTTCGGTGGGGCTGATCAGCACGGTGCCGATCCGGACCCGGCCGCGGTGGTCGGGGCCGCCTTCGGCCTTGAGGCGCAGGCCGTCCCAGGTGACCTCGGCGCCCGGCAGCGGAACGCGGCCCAGTTCGTAGGCCACCAGACCGCCGACGGTGTCGACGTCGAGATCTTCGGCGAACTCGATGTCGTACAGCTCGCGGAGATCTTCGATCGGCAGCCGCGCCGACACCCGGTACTCCCGGTTGCCCAGCTCCTCGACGGGCGCCACCTCGTCGGTGTCGTACTCGTCGGCGATTTCACCGACGATCTCCTCGAGCACGTCTTCGATGGTCACCAGCCCGGCGATGGCGCCGTACTCGTCGACCAGCAGCGCCATGTGGTAGCGGTCGCGCTGCATCTCGCGCAGCAGTTCGTCGAGCGGTTTGGAGTCCGGGACGAACACCGCGGGGCGCATCACCTGCACGACGGTGGTGTCGCGGCCGCCGTTGACGGAGTAGTACGTCTGCTGCACAAGGTCTTTGAGGTACACCACGCCGACCACGTCATCGACGTTCTCCCCGATGACGGGGATGCGGGAGTGCCCGCTGCGTACCGCCAGGGAGGTGGCTTGGCCGGCTGTCTTGTCACTTTCGATCCACACCATCTCGGTGCGCGGCACCATCACCTCGCGCGCCGCGGTATCGCCGAGTTCGAACACCGACTGGATCATGCGGCGTTCGTCGTCGGCCACCACCCCGCGCTGCTGCGCGAGGTCGACGACCTCACGCAGCTCGATCTCGGAGGCGAACGGACCGTTACGGAAGCCGCGACCCGGCGTGAGCGCGTTGCCGATCAACACCAGCAGGCGGCTGATCGGGGTGAGCAGCACCGAGATCGCCTGCAACGGAAGCGCGGTGTACAGCGCGATGGGATAGGCGTTCTGCCGCCCCACGGTGCGCGGTCCGACGCCGACGGCGACGAAGCTGGCGACCACCATGATGCCGGCGGCCGCGGTCAGTCCCCAGCTGACACCGAGGTGGCCGTCCAGGTAGGCGGCCAACAGCACCGTGGCGGTCACCTCGCAGCTGATCCGCAGGAGCACGATGAGGTTGATGTAGCGGGGGCGTTCGTTCATCACCCGCGACAACCGGACCGCGCCCGGACGTTCGTCGCGCACGAGTTCCTCGACGCGGGCCATCGACACGGTGCTCAGGGCGGCGTCGATCGCCGCGAACAACCCACCGAAGGCGACGAGGGCGATGACTCCGATGAGCTGCGGTAGTCCGCTCATTCGTCGAAGTACCGGGACTTGTCCAGCAGCCGCCGGTCCCGCTCGGTCTGGCGGTCGACGTGGTAGGCCTCGACCTGGTCGGCCACCCATCCCTCGAGGAGTTCACGCTGCAACCCGAACATCTCTTTCTCCTCGTCGGGTTCGGCGTGGTCGTAGCCCAGCAGGTGCAGCACGCCGTGCACGGTCAGCAACGCCAGTTCGTGGCCGAGCGAATGTCCTGCGGTCTCGGCCTGTTTTGCGGCGAACTCCGGGCACAGCACGATGTCGCCGAGCATGGCGGGACCGGGTTCGGGCGCGTCGGGGCGGCCGCCGGGTTCGAGCTCGTCCATCGGGAAGCTCATCACGTCGGTGGGCCCGGGCAGGTCCATCCACCGCATGTGCAGATCGGCCATCGCCGACGTGTCGAGCAGCACCATGGACAGCTCGGCGGCCGGGTTGACGTTCATCTTGTCGATGACGAATCGGGCGACGCTGATCAACTCCTCTTCGGAGACGTCGATGCCCGATTCGTTGGACACCTCGATGCTCATGCGCGCTACCGCCGGGGCCGGCCGTTGGACGCCCGCCGCTGGGCCCGGTTGAGCTGTGCGGGCTCCTCGAACCGGGCGTAGGCGTCGACGATCTCGCCGACCAGGCGGTGCCGGACCACGTCGGCGCTGGTGAGCTCGGCGAAATGGATGTCGTCGATGTTGTCGAGGATGCGCATCGCCGCCCGCAGCCCCGACTCGGCGCCGCCGGGCAGGTCCATCTGCGTGATGTCACCGGTGACGACGATCTTCGAGTTGAAGCCCAGGCGGGTCAGGAACATCTTCATCTGCTCGGCGGTGGTGTTCTGCGCCTCGTCGAGGATGATGAAGGCGTCCGAGATCGTCCTACCCCGCATGTACGCCAGCGGTGCGACCTCGATGACCCCGGCGCTCATCAGTTTCGGGATGAGCTCGGGGTCCATCATGTCGTGCAGCGCGTCGTAGAGCGGCCGCAGGTAGGGGTCGATCTTCTCGCTCAGCGTGCCGGGCAGGAAGCCGAGGCGCTCACCGGCTTCCACGGCGGGGCGGGTGAGGATGATGCGGCTGACCTGTTTGGTCTGCAGTGCGCTGACCGCCTTGGCCATGGCCAGGTAGGTCTTGCCGGTGCCGGCCGGACCGATCCCGAACACGATGGTGTGCTGGTCGATGGCGTCGACGTAGTGCTTCTGGTTCAGCGTCTTCGGGCGGATCGTCTTCCCGCGCCGCGACAGGATGTCGAGGGTCAGCACCTCGGCGGGCGATTCGTTGCCGGTGCCGGTGAGCATGGCGACGCTGTGCCGGATCGTCTCCGGGGTCAGCGTCTGGCCGCCCGCGGCGATCGCGATCAGCTCGGAGACCACGCGTTCGGCGAGTGCGACATCGGCGGGTTCACCGGTCAGGGTGAGCGCGTTGCCGCGCGCGTGGAGGTCCGCGGACAGCAGCTTCTCCAGTGCGCGCAGATTCTCGTCAGCCGAGCCGAGCAGGCCCATCACGAGGTCGGGCGGAACATCGATGCTGCTGCGTACCGGGGCGCCGGTGCTGGATGGGCCCGTTCTGGAGGTCGGAGCCGGGGTGGAGGCCGGCGAAGACCCGGACGAGTCAGCGTTCGTTTCGCGGGGCGTCACGTGCTGCTTTCTGCCTGCTTTCTGTGTCTGTTCTGGCGCGCTGTTCGACCCGACGGCGGTGTCGTTGCTGGTCCCAGTCTACCGCCGGGTACGACACCGCCCCAATGGTTAACCTGGTGGGCGCCGATGACCCCTCGACCCCGCGCCGCCGCGACCGCCTGGATCCTGGGCGCGGCGGTCTACCTGACGGCCGAGGCGCTCGCCGCCGCGGCCTACCGGCCGTCCTACAGCTACGCCTCCGACTACATCAGCGATCTCGGCGTGCCCGGTCAGCCTCTCGCGGCGCCGATGAACGTCGCGTTCGCTGTCCAGGGCGGTCTGTTCCTGCTGGGTGCGGTCCTGGCGGCGGGCCTGCGGCGCCCCCTGCTGCTGGCCTTCGCGGCGGCCAACGCGGTGGGCAACGTCCTCGTCGCAACCGTGCACGCCGGTGACGGCGCATTGCACCTGGTCGGCGCGGCGCTGGCCATCGTGGGCGGCAATGCGGCCGCGGTGGCCGGCGCGTCGCTGCACCGCGGGGTTCGCTATCGGCGCATCTCCCGGCTGCTCGGCGGCGCCGGGCTCGTCAGCCTCACCGTGCTGGTCGCGCAGGCGTGGGCCGGCGTCGAGGTGCTACCCGCACCGGTGTGGGAACGCGCGAGCGTCTACCCGATCCTGGCGTGGCAGGTGTGCGCGGCGTTCACGATGTCACTGCCAGCGCGGCGTCAGCACGCCTAGGGCGCCCAGGCCGACCGCCGCCGCAGTGGAGGTGCGCAGCACCGTCGGACCCAGCCGGACCGCGTTGGCCCCCGCCGCGGCCAGCGCCTCGATCTCGTCGTCTGCGATACCGCCCTCGGGCCCGACGATCAGCATCACCGATGCCGCCGCAGCCAGTGAAAGCTCGGTGAGCGGCGCGGTCGCCGATTCGTGCAGCACCAGCACCGCCGCGCCGTCGGCCACCGCCGAGGTCACCCGGCCGACCAGCTCGCCCGTCGTCACCACACCGTCGACCGGCGGGATGTGCGCGCGCCGCGACTGGCGCGCCGCCGACCGGGCCACCGACCGCCAGCGCCGCAACCCCTTGTCGACCTTCGGTCCGTCCCAGCGGGCCACACACCGCGCGGCGTGCCAGGCGACCACCGCGTCCGCGCCGGCCTCGGTGGCCAACTCCACCGCGAGCTCCGAGCGCTCCGATTTGGGAATGGCCTGCACGACGGTCACCGCCGGGGTGGGCGCCGCGACGGTCCGACGGTCCAGCACCCGGGCGGTCAATCTGCCCTTGGCGGCCTCCTCGACCACGCAGTGCGCCACCGCGCCCGCGCCGTCGCCGAGGTCCAGGTGTTCACCGGGCCGGGTGCGCCGGACGTTGGACGCGTGGAAACCCTCGTCGCCGTCGACGACGACGAGATGGCCGGGCTCCGGGACCGCGTCGACGTAGAAGAGCGGCCGGCTCAAGGTCAGCGACCGGTGAACGTCTCGCGAAGCCGACTGAACAGCCCGCCGGCGTTCGACGAGGCCGGTGAGCTGCTGGTGCGGACCTCGGCGACGTCGCGGCTGCGGTGCTCCTTGAGCTGGCGCAACAGTTCGATGTCGGTGTGGTCGAGCCGGGACGGCACCACGACGTCGATGTGGGCGTGCAGGTCGCCACGGACCCCCGAGCGCAGATGCGGCATCCCGTGGCCGCGAAGCGTCGTCACTGCGCCGGGCTGGGTGCCGGCCGCGATGGTTAGCTCGATGGGCCCGCCGAGGATGTCGTCGACGCTGACAGTGGTGCCCAGCGCGGCGTCGACCATCGGCACCGACACCGTGCAGTGCAGGTCGTCGCCGTCGCGCACGAACACGTCGTGCGGTTTCTCGTGCACCTCGACGTACAGGTCGCCGGCCGGACCGCCGCCGGGGCCGACCTCGCCCTGCGCGGCGAGCCGCACGCGCATCCCGTCGCCGACACCGGCCGGGATCTTGACGCTGATCTCACGCCGGGCGCGGACGCGGCCGTCCCCGCCGCAGCGGTGACACGGATCCGGGATCACCTCGCCGACACCGCCGCACACCGGGCACGGACGGGTCGTCATCACCTGACCGAGCAGCGAGCGCTGCACCGTCTGGATCTCGCCGCGCCCGCCGCACGTGTCGCAGGCCACCGGCGTCGAGTTGCCGTGGGTGCCCTTGCCGTGGCACAGGTCGCACAGCACCGCGGTGTCGACGGTGACCTGCTTGGTCACACCGGTGGCGCACTCCGCCAGGTCGAGTCGCATCCGCAGCAGCGAGTCGGAGCCGGGCCGGACCCGGCCGATCGGGCCGCGCGAGGTCGCGCCGCCGCCGAAGAACGCCTCGAACACGTCACCGAGACCACCGAATCCGCCGCCGAATCCGTTCGCCGAGGCGCCCGCGCTCTCCAGCGGGTCACCGCCGAGGTCGACGATGCGCCGCTTCTCCGGATCGGAGAGCACCTCGTAGGCGGCGCTGATCTCCTTGAACCGGGCCTGGGCCTCCTCGTCGGGATTGACGTCGGGGTGCAACTCGCGGGCGAGCTTGCGGTAGGCGCGTTTGATCTCCTGATCGCTCGCACCCTTGCTCACCCCGAGCAGGCCGTAATAATCGCGTGCCACGCTTGACCTTTCAGTTGCCGGTGACTTCCCGGCGGTTTCCGTGCCGGTGTTACCGGCTGCCTAAGACTTCGCCGATGTAGAGAGCAACCGCCGCGACATTGGCGATAGTTCCCGGATAGTCCATACGAGTGGGCCCGACCACACCCATTCCGCCGTAGACCTTGCCCGAACTGCCGTACGCGGTGGTGACCACCGACGTCCCGGCCATCTGTTCGGCCTCGGTCTCGTGCCCGATCCGCACGGTGACCTTGCCCGCCTCCTGCTGGGCGGCGAGCAATCGCAGCACCACCACCTGTTCCTCGAGGGCTTCGAGGACCGAGCGCAGCGAGCCGCCGAAGTCGGCGGTGGCGCGGGTCAGGTTCGCGGTCCCGCCGAGGAGCAGCCGCTCCTCGGTGTGTTCGACCAGCGTCTCGACCAGGATCGTGGCCGACCGGCCGACGGCATCGGCCAGCCGGTGCGACATCCCGGGGCTGCCGGTGAGGTGCGAGGCCAGGTCGGAGACCGCCACCGACGCCGCGGACAGCCGCTTACCGTCCAGCGCCTGGCCGAGCAGATCGCGCAGGGTCGCCAGCTCGTGTTCGTCGATGGCGTCGCCGAGTTCGACGATGCGCTGGTCGACGCGCCCGGTGTCGGTGATGACCACCAGCAGCAGCCGCGCCGGCGTGAGTGCCACCACCTCGAGATGGCGCACGGTGGAGGTCGACAGCGTCGGGTACTGGACGATCGCGACCTGGCGGGTCAGCTGCGCCAGCAGCCGCACCGCCCGGCGCAGCACATCGTCGAGATCGACGCCGCTGTCGAGGAATTTGAGGATCGCGCGCCGCTCCGCCGACGACAACGGTTTGACGTCGTCGAGGCGATCGACGAATTCGCGGTACCCCTTCTCGGTGGGCACCCGGCCGGAGCTGGTGTGCGGCTGGGTGATGTAACCCTCGGCCTCCAGCACGGCCATGTCGTTGCGGACGGTCGCACTGGACACCCCGAGATTGTGGCGCTCCACGAGAGACTTGGATCCGATCGGCTCCTTGGTGGCGACGAAGTCGGCGACGATGGCACGCAGTACCTCGAAGCGACGGTCGTCGGCACTACTCATTCTGTTCACCTACCTCTCCCGCGGGACCACAGCGCAGTTCGTATCCAGTTTACGGTGCTCAGCGGCTGTGTTACCCATCGTGGGTGGTAGGCATGCCTACCCTGCGGCGCTCGCTCGGCTAACCTTCCTCGTGGAGGGGGCAGAGCTACCGAAGGCGCGTCGATGATCTTCAAGGGTGTTCGCGACGGGAAGCCTTACCCCGAGCACGGTCTGAGTTATCGCGAGTGGTCGCGGATCCCGCCTCGGCAGATCCGGCTGGACGAGATCGTGACCACCACGACGGTGCTGGCACTCGACCGGCTGCTCTCGGAGGACTCCACCTTCTACGGCGACCTCTTCCCGCACGCGGTGCGCTGGCAGGGCGTGATCTACCTGGAGGACGGCCTACACCGCGCGGTCCGCTCGGCGCTGCGGAACCGCACCGTGCTCCATGCCCGGCTCTACGACATGGACGTGCCGTACTCCCAGCAGATCTAGCCGCCCCGTGACGAGATCGGGCCCCCTCCGAAGGGAGGGGGCCCGGCTCGTTGCGGGGTGTTACTCGGCGGCGCCGGACTTGGCGCTGGATCCGGAATCGGACGTGGCGTCCGACTTCGGATCGGCCTTCGAATCGGCCTTCGCATCAGTCTTCGAATCGGCCTTCTCCGAGTCGGACTCGGAGTCCTTGGCGTGCTTCGGCGTCGAATCCGACTCGCTCTTCGTCGCTTCCTTGTTGCTGGCGTGGCGACCGCCGGTCACGGCGTTCTTGAAGCCGTCCTGCGCGTTCTTGACTGCCGCGGCCACCTGGTCGCTGACGGCCTTGAACGGGTCGCGGACGTCCTTGACGTCCTTTGCGGGAGCAACCTCGGCACCCTCCTCCAGCACGACGTCGCCGGCGGTGACCGGTGCCTCGGCGGCGGGCACCTTCTCGTCGGCAACGACCTCGACGTTGACGAGTCCGGCCTTGCCTGCCGTCGCGGAATCGGCGGCCTCGATGGCGGCCAGAGCGGGCTCCGTCGCTTCCTCACCCGCCGGGAGGTCGAGGGTGACGACCTTGGCGGTCGAGGCGGTCGAGGCGGTCACGGGCGGGGCGAGAGCGGCCGCGATCGCGCGGGGCAGCCGGACCAGGAACTGGTCGATGGTGCCGAGCGGCGAGAACACACCCTGGAACGCTTCGGTGGCGTAGGTGAGCGGGTTGCCGTCCTCGTCGTACGTCAGCACCGGCCGGTACCCGTTGAGGAACGCGCCGGTCGCGATGCCGGGAGCGTTCACCAGTGCGGTGAGCGCCGCTTCGTAGTCACCGTTCTCGACGGCCTTGGACACCGTCTCGGCGATGTTGGCCAGCGCGAAGCTCAAGGTGATCGGCGGAGCGAGCAGACCCCGGGTGATGGCCACCGCGTTGCCGCGGGTGAAGAGCGAATCCCACACGTCGGCGGCGTTCTGCAGCATGTCTCCGGGGATGCTCAGGGGCGCGAGCAGCGGGATGCCGATGTTCTCGTAGCCGATCAGCAGCGCACTCTCGATCTCGGCCCAGGCGGCGGTGATGTCACCCGACGCGAGGTATTCCTGGGCAGCGGCGAGCCGGGTCTCGAAGAGGGTGCCCGTGCGCTCGATGCCCTGGATGGCGCCGAGGATGCCGGTGCCACGCTGCCGCGGCGGTGCGTCTGCCGGTGCCGGCGCGCCGATGATGGTGTCCGCGTAGGTGGAGAGGTTCTCGATGATCTGGCTCAGGATCGGGAACGGCTGATCGGTGAGCGACGCCGCGAGTGCCTCGAAGTTGGTGAACGCGTTCGCGAAGTTGTCCTCCCACACCGCAACCGGATTCGCGAGAATCGGGTTGGCGTCCGCCGTCATCTCGTAGGCGCGCTGCTGGATGTCCGAGACACTCGGCGCCACGGGGGTGACGGCCATCGCGCCGGCGCCCACCATCGCGACGCTTGCGAGCAGCAACTTGTTGGGGCGCGGCGCGGTGTGTGCCAGAGCCATCTGCGGCTCGGGGCATGACGCGGCGGGACGAAGGGCTAGTTGCACGAAATCTCCTTAAAAGTGGGTAGCCGCCACTGAGGGCGCGCACGGACGCTAACTGAGATTTCACTAAGACGCAATAGGGTCGCCTAACCTTATTCAGCCAGGCTTAGTACCTCACTTTTGCTGCGGATTCGCGAAACTGCCGGATCGCAAGCGACCGTGAAGACGATACATCAGAGAAGTTACGGTGAAGTCAAGATCATCTGCGCACGCCAAACCCGCCGCGGGGCCGGACCCCTGAGCGCTTCGCGTCGAGCGCCCGCATGATCAGTTTGCTGACGCTCGCCAGCGCAAAATTAACGCGTGGGCCGACTCACTCGGAGGCCATGGCTTCGCGCAGGCTGCGCGGGCGCAGATCGGTCCAGTTCTCCTCGACGTAGGCCAGGCAGTCCGCGCGGGTGGCCTCGCCGAACACGATGCGCCAGCCCGCGGGCACGTCGGCGAACGTGGGCCACAGACTGTGCTGCTCCTCCTCGTTCACCAAGACGTAGAAGTTGCCGTTGTCGTCATCGAATGGGTTGGTGCTCAATGCTTCTCCTGTTCGTGTTGTCTGCGGCCACGCCGAGATCCGCGCCGAGGACGCGGTCGGACAGCAGGCCGAGGCAGCTGAGGTTGGGGAACCCGGGGCCCTGATTGAGTCCGGCCAGGCCCGGCAGGAACAGTTTCGGGGTGACCCCCGCGACGGCGAGGTCGTGGCCGATCGACTCCTGCAGCAGCTCACCGGTCAGCGGACCGCCCAGTCCGAGCTCGAGCAGATCGCGCGCGTCCTGGCCGAGCAGCGGCATGAACCACAGTGGATCGGCGCCCTGGCCGTCGATCACCAGGTCGAAGCCGTGCACGGTCTCCACCCGCTCGCCCGCGCGGTCGGTGTGCAGGGTCAGCCGGATCCGGCCGTCGCGCGGAACGGCGTGCGCGACGCGGCCGCGGAGGTGGCGGATGCGGTCGTCGGCGAGCAGCGCCTCCTGCACGCGGGCGGAGAACACGCCGCGGTCGGTGCGGAACATGGCGTCGCGGCGCTCGGCAAGCGTCAGGCTCGTCCACCCGGTGGGGTCGGAGAACAGGGTGTTCTCGAAGAACCCCTCCCCCCGGGTGAACAGGGTGACCTGCGGGGAGATCACGGTGATCGTCGAAATGCGGTGGCGGAAGAGCTCATTGAGCATCGAGGCCGCGGTCTCGCCGCCGCCGATCATCGCGACGCGTTCGGCGACGATGAGCTCGTGCGCGGCGGCCCGCCGCCAGAAGTCGGCGATCGACATCACCCGCGGATGACCCGGCAGCAACGTCCGCTCGGCCTGCCCCGGTCCGGTGATCAGGACGCCGTCGGCGGCGACGGTGGAATCCCGGGTGTGCAGCTCCCAACCGCGGCCGCCGACCGAGATGCGCTCCACCTCACCGTGCACGAGGTTCATCCCGATCGCGTCGGCGACCCACCGTAGGTAGGCCGCCCACCTGTGGTGGTTCGGCGCGGGCCTGCCGCGGTCGATCCACTCGGCGAACTGCGAGGTGGCGATCAGGTAGGCCTGCCAGCTGTGGCGGGTCATCCGCTCGTCGAGTTCGGCGTTGCGCCGGGGTACCAGTGCCGAGCGGTACGGGAAACCGATGTCCTTCTCCGGGCTGGTGCCCAGCCGGTGCTGACCGTCGGTCCAGCCACCGCTGGCCGTCCAGTTCGCGCCGACGCCGCTGCGTTCGACGACCACCACCTCGGGCGCGTCGACGCCCATGTTGCGTAGTTCTGCGGCCTTCGCGGCGACGGCGACGGCCTTCGGCCCGGCGCCGATCACGGCCAGTGTGGCGGTCATGGGGCAACCTCTCGGAGCGCGTCCTGCCACAGGGACTGCAGGATGGCGACCTCGTCGGCGGACAGCACGTCGGGCAGTGTCCGCCACTGCGTGGCCAGGACGGGCGCGCCGCCCTCGCCGAGGACGGCGGCCATCACGGTCAGCTCGTGGCGTACGGCCAGTTCGGGTTCGGGCAGCACCGAGACCGCCGTCAGCAGCTCGCGGTCCATGCTGAACGCACCGCTGCCACCGACGTCGGCGCGGCCCAGGTAGTTCAGCAGGATCTGCGGTTCCCGGTAGGCCGACAGGCGTGTCGAGGTGTCGGGCCGCAGGTACCGCAGCAACCCGAAATCGATTCCGTGCCCGGGGATCTCGACCGGCCCGGCCTCCGGGTCGACACGGACGGGATAGATCGCGCTCAGCAGCCCGACGGTGTCGCCGGTGTCGGCGCTGTCGCTGACGGCCCCGTCGGCGCGGCCGTGGGTCTCCAACGCCAGCAGCGGCGGCGGTGTGGGTTGTCCGCGATGCCGGCGCCAGGCCGTCACGGTGCGTGCGGCGGCCGCGGCCAGCAGCGAAGGCGTGGCCTCCGATGCGGCGATCAATCGCGCGGTGACGTCCGGGTCGGTGACCGCGACGCTGACCGACAGGTCGCGGGCGCGGTCGGTGTCCGGCCGCACCCGGCGCGAGCCGAGTTCCGGGTCGTCGCCGTCGAGTTGGGCCCGCCAGAAGTCCTCGGTGTCGAGGGCGTGCGCGCGCTCGTGCAGGCGCGCCGACCACTGCCGGTAGGTGGTGTGTTCACGTGTCGGCACCGGCGCGCGCCCGGCGCTCACGGCGTGCCAGCCCGCGTCGAGTTCCCCGACCACGACCCGCCACGACGCCGGATCGATCGCCAGTACGTGCGCGGTCACCACCAGTACACCGGGGCCCTGTGCCGGCCGCAGCCAGACCGCCGACCACAGCCGGCCGCGCTCTGGATCGAGATCCTGCACAGCGGTCTCGGTGTGCTGGGCCACCGCGAGCGTGAGGTCACCGCTGACGGCCACCTCGGTCAGCAGGTCGTCGCGCGTGCCGTCCGTGGACGGCACGAGCGTCATCGTCGCGCGGTCGAAGCGGGTGCGAAGCACCTCGTGACCGTCAACGACCGCCTGCAGCAGTGTGCGCAGCGCGTCGGCGGTGATGCCGTCGGGCAGCGGGATGGCCTCGGTCTGCGCGAGCCGGCGCGGATCGCCGTATTCGTAGAGCCAGTGCACGTTGGCCAGCACCGGGATCGGTTCGGCCGACGCGTCTTCCGGCTCCTGGCGGTCGACTTCGGTGTCCGCCTCGGCGTCGATCGCCGCGGCGAGTTCGCGGATCGAGCCGCACTCGAGCATCAGCCGGGCCCGCAACGCGACGCCGCGCCTTCGGGCCGCCTGCACCACTGACAGCGCCACGATGCTGTCCATTCCGAGCGTGAGCAGATCCGCGCTCACGTCCACGGCCGCGGTGCCGAGCAGTTCGGCGACCGCTTCGGCCAGCGCCGCCTCCGTCGGGGTCTCCGGGGCGGCCGCCGGTCCCGTTGCGACCGCGTCGTGGGCGGCCAGCACCGCGTCGTCGATCTTGCCGTGCGGGGTCAACGGGAGCTCGTCGACGACCGCGATGTGGTGCGGGACGAGGTAGCGGGGCAGCCGGGTGCTGAGCACGCGGCGCAGCTCGGCGACCTGCACGGCGGCGCCCCCGGTGGCGGCGTACGCCATCAACCGTGGGCCGCTGGGATGGCTCCTTACGGCGACATGGGCGGCCCGCACCGCGGGGTGGGTCTGCAGCACCGCGCACACCTCACCGGGTTCGACGCGGAATCCGCGGATCTTGACCTGATCGTCGCTGCGGCCGAGGTACTGCAGCGCGCCGGTGCGGTCGCGCCGCACCACGTCGCCGGTGCGGTACATCCGGCTGCCCGCCTGGAACGGGTCGGCGACGAACCGCCCCGACGTCTCGCCGGCGCGGTTCAGATAGCCCCGGGTCAGCTGGGCGCCGGACAGGTACAGCTCCCCCGCGACCCCGTCGGGCACGGGGCGGAGCCACGCGTCGAGCACGTAGGCGCGGGTGTGGCGGGTGGGCAGTCCGATCACCGACTCCGGGTGCTCGGTGAACGCGGCGACGACGGCCTCCACGGTGGTCTCCGTCGGGCCGTAGCAGTTGTACGCGGACATCCCGGTGCGTGCGCACTCCTCGCGGATGAACCGCCACGTCCCGCTGCCCACCGCTTCGCCGCCGAGGGCCAGCACCGCCAGCGGGACGCGCGACAGCAGCCCGAATGCCTTGAGCTGGGCGAACATCGACGGCGTGGTGTCGATCATGTCGATGCCGTGCCGCTCGATGCTGGCGACCAGCGCCTCGGCGTCACGCTGCACGTCGTCTCCGATGATGTGCACCGCATGGCCTTCGAACAGCGCGACCAGCGGCTGCCACGCGGCGTCGAACGTGAACGACCAGGCGTGGGCGATGCGCAACGGGCGGCCCAGGCGTCGGGCGGCCGGGCGCAGCACATGACGGGCGTGGTCGTCGCCGTAGGCCAGCACCGCGTCGTGGGTGCCGATCACACCCTTGGGGAGTCCGGTGGTGCCGGAGGTGAACACGGTGTAGGCGGCCTGGCCGGGGATGACCGCCGCCGGTGACCACGACGCGTCGGGCGCACCGACACTGCCCAGCAGCGCATCGTCGACCACGACGGGTGCGCCGGTCTGCCGGAGGATCTCGCCGATGCGCTCACCGGCCATCGCCGGATCGAGCGGGACGATCATGCCGCCCGCCTTGAGGATCGCGAGCATCGCGATGGCGTAGTCCGGCCCGCGTGAAAGTGTCACGGCCACCGGTGTTTCCGCGCCGACGCCGCGCGCGGCCAGGGCGGCGGCCAGCCGGTCGGCGGCGGCGTCGACCTCGCGGTAGCGAAGCGCGCCGCCCTCCCAGCTGAGCGCGACGGCGTCGGGCGTACGGCGCGCCGCCTCGGTGAACGCGGTGTGCACGCCCGGGGCGAAGGTCGGTGCCGCCGGCTCCACCGGGGTGGGGGTCTGGCCGGAGGCGATGCTCACCTCGCGAAGAGGCCGGTCCCAGAACGTGATCAACCGCTGCACGGTGTCGAGCAGGCACTGCCCGACGCCGTGCGGGGTGAGCGCGCCGAGGGCGCCCTCGAGCGTCTCCACCAGCACGGTCAGCTGCTCGTCGGCCATGTGCGCGGCGATGGTGACCGGGAAGTGCGACAGGCTCTCCAGCGCGGCGGGGACGAAAGTGGCGCCGTCGGCCTCGAATCGATGGTCGCCGCCGACCAGGCCGCCGGGCGGGAAGTTCTCGTAGACCAGCAGGGAGTCGAACATCTCGCCGACCCCCGCCAGTGCGCGCAACTCGGCGTGCGCGAGGTAGCTGTGGTCGCGCAGGGCGGCAGCGGTGCGCTGAAGTGACAGGCACTGCGCGCCAACGGGTTCGGTGGGATCCAGTCGGACGCGCAACGGCACGGTGTTGATGAACAGCCCCACCATGGTCTCGACTCCGGCGAGTTCGCCCGGCCGCCCGGACACCGTCATCCCGAACGTCACGTCGCGGCGGTCCGTGAAGACCGAGAGCATCGCCGCCCAGGCCAGCTGCACCAGCGTGTTGACGGTGACGCCGCGCGACCGGGCCGCCTCGACCAGCCGGTGGGTGGCGGCCGCGTCCAGCCGCACCTCGGTGCGTCCCGGCAGCCCCGGGGGAGGTTCCACGGCCGACAACGCCGGGGTCAGCAGCGTCGGACCGTCCAGGCCGGCGAGGTGCTCGCGCCACAGCGTGCGGCTGGCGGCCTGGTCGCGGCCGGCGAGCCAGCCGATGTAGTCGCGGTACGGCCGCGGTGGTGCGCCGAGCGCGGCCGGGTCGCCACCCGCGCGGTAGAGGGCCATGAGTTCGCCGACGAACAGCGGAAGCGACCAGCCGTCGATCACGATGTGGTGGGCGACGATCACGAATCGCCAACGCGGCCCCGGCATCTCGATCAGCAGGAAGCGGATCACCGGCCCGTGTTCCAGGTCGAAGGGCCGCCGGCGTTCACGCTCCTCGAGGCCGGCCGCCTCCTCGGTGGTCTGCACCGACACCTGCTGCCACGGGAGGTCGACGCGGGCGGGGATCACCTGGACGGGCCTGGGCAGGTCGCCGCGGAAGAAGCTGGCCCGCAGGTTCGGGTGCCGGGTCAGCATCGTCGCCGCACAGTCGCGCAGCAACGCGGTGTCGAGCGTTCCGGTGACGTCGGCGGCCATCGCGATCACATACGGATCGCCGTCGGTAGCCTCGGTGCCGGCGAGCACTGTCATCGAGTAGAGCCCCTGCTGCAGCGGGCTCAGCGCCAGCACGTCCTCGATGGCATTGGCGGCCGTCTCGGTCTGCGTCACGGTGCGTCCTCCCGCGATGCGCTCCACGACGCCGTCAGCGCCGCGAGCTCGTCCGGGGACAGGCCGGAGGCGCTCATCGGTGCGTGGGCGGTGTCCGCGTCGCCCGCGGTGCCGGTGGCCGCCCCCGCCGTGTCGACCGCGGCGGCGAGGTCGTGCAGCGTGGGCTGTTCGAACACCATCCGCGCGGTCAGTTTCAGTCCCGCGTCGCGGGCACGTGCGGCCAGCTGCACGGCGAGGATGCTGTCCCCACCCAGGCTGAAGAAGTCGTCGTAGCGTCCGGTGACCTCGACATCGAGCACCTCGCCCAGCAGTGTCGCGAGTGCGCGTTCGGTGTCGGTGGTGGGCGGTTCACCGGACTGGCCCGCGGTATGGACCGCCGGTTCGCTCCCCCGCTCGGCTCTCGCCGTATCCGAGCCGACCAGTTCGAGCACCCCGTCGGCGCTCCACCGTGCCTGGTCCCCGGTGCGGTGCAGCCGCGCCCCGGGTTGCGTGCCGTACGGGTGGGCGACGAGCCGGGTCGCGGTCAGCGCGGCGGAGTTCCAGTGCGCGGCGGCCAGCGGACCGCCCGCGGTGTAGACGTCGCCGACCACGCCGACCGGCACCGGCCGCAGTGCCTGATCGAGCACGAAAACGCCTCCGCCACCCCATTCTTCGAGGATGCGCCGCTGCTCGCCGGGCGCACCGATCTCGATTTCGCCGACGGTGAGGTCGGGCTGCTCGGCGAAGGCCGTCACCACCCGGCCGAGCCAGCCGACGAACCGCTGCGCGGTCTCGCGGGTGTACAGCTCGGGGCGATAGATGACGTGGCCCCGGTAGCCCCCGCCGTTCTCGTAGGCGAAGAAGTTCAGCGACAGGTCCGCGTGCGCGGCGTCGAACGTGGGCTCGAGCACGGTGACCGTCGTGTCGCCGTCGGGCCCGTGGTCGATCACCCGGTTCTCAGGAAGTTGTTCGCGGACGTGGACCACAACGCTGAACAGGGGGTTGCGGGCCAGTGTGCGCACCGGGCTGACCGCGTCGACGACCTGATCGAACGGCAGGTCCTGGTTGGCGTACGCCGCGAGCGCCATCTCGCGGGCCCGCCGGCACACCTCCCGTAGCGTGGGGTTGCCGCGAAGGTCGTTGCGCAGCACCAGGATGTTGATGAAGAACCCGACGAGCTGGTCGAGTTCGGGTTCGTTGCGGCCGGCCACCGGTGTGCCGAGCGGGACGTCGGGACCGCCGCCGGCCTTGTGCAGCACCACGGCCACCGCGGCCTGCAGCAGCATGAACTCGGTGACCCCGAGTTCCCGGCACAGCACCGCCAGCTTGTCCCTCGTGGCGCCGTCGATGTGGAATTCGACCGCCTCGGCGAGGCCGCTGGGCACCGGCGGCCGCGGGAAGTCCGGCCGCAGCCCGGTCTCCTCGGGCAGCCCGGCGAGCTGTTCGGTCCAGTAGTCGCGCTGGGGTCCGGCGATACCCGCGTCGTCGGCGAGCAGCGCCGACTGCCAGGCGCCGAAGTCGGCGTACTGCAGGGGCAGCGGCGCCCAGGCCGGGGCCGCACCGGACGTCCGGGCGCGATAGGCGGTGAGCAGATCGGAGAACAGCACGGTGGCCGACCAGTGGTCGCCGGCGATGTGGTGCATGACCACCGACAGCACGTGACCGCCAGGCACGCTCAGGAGCGCGGGGCGGATCGGCCGGTCGCGTTCGAGGTCGAACACGTGGCCGCGTTCGCGGTCGAGTTCGGCGCGCAGCCACTCCTCCCCGTCACCGCGGGCGCGGCGCACGGTCACCGGCTCCGGCGCCAGGACGACCTGGTAGGGCACGCCGTCGATCTCGCGGTAGACAGTGCGCAGGATCTCGTGGCGGTTGATGACGTCACCGACCGCGGCCATCAGTGCGTCGACATCGCACGGCCCGCTCAGCCGCGCGGCGAACGGGATGTTGTTGACCACGCTGGGCCCGTCGACGCGGTAGGCGAACCAGGACCGCAGCTGCGCCGACGACAGCGGTGCGGGCCCGTCCAGGTGCAGCGGCACCAGACGCGGCCGCGCCGGGCCGCCGTCGCCCGCGCGCAGGGTGTCGATGTGTCCGGCGATCTGCGCCACCGTGGCGAGTTCGAACACCTCCTGCACTCCGATGTCCACACCGAACGTGGTGCGCACGGCGGCAACGAGTTTCGTCGCCAGCAGCGAGTGGCCGCCGAGGTCGAAGAACGAGTCGTCGGCGCCGATGTCGCCGCCGCGGTCGAGCAGCTCGCCGAACAGCCGGGCGAGTTCACGTTCGGTGTCGGTCGCCGGTTCGCGGAATTCGGTGGTCGAGGTGAGCTCCGGTTGCGGCAGCGCGGTCCGGTCGATCTTGCCGTGTGTGGTGATCGGGATGTCGTCGATCACGACATAGGCGGCGGGCACCATGTACTCGGGCAGCGCGGCGGCCACCCGTGCGCGGATGCGGTCGACCGCCACCGAATCGCGGTCCTCACCACTGACCGGGGTCAGGTAGCCCACCAGGCTCTTGCCCAGCCCCGGCAGGTCGCTCACCACGACGACGGCCCGGCCGACGCTGGGATCCACCGAGATCGCGGCCGCCACGTCGCCGAGCTCGATGCGGAAACCGCGGATCTTGACCTGTTCGTCGGCGCGCCCGACGAATTCGATGTCACCGTCGGCGTTGCGGCGGGCCAGGTCGCCCGACCGGTAGAGCCGGCCGCCCGGTGTGAACGGGTCGGCCACGAAACGTTCGGCGGTCAAGCCGGGCCTTCGGTGGTAGCCGTGCGCGACATGGCTTCCGCCGATGTAGATCTCGCCGATGGCGCCGACGGGTACCGGCTGCAGTGCGTCGTCGAGCAGATGCATCTGCGTGTTGATCTTCGGACGGCCGATCGGCACGATCCGGGTGCCCTGTTTGCCTTCGACCTTGTACCGGCTGGCGTTGATCACCGTCTCGGTCGGTCCGTAGAAGTTGTGCAGCAGCGCGTCGAAGGTGGCGTGGAACTTGTCGGCCACCTCGCCGGGCAGCGGTTCACCGCCGATCGGCACCCGCTGCAGGGTGCGCCACTGGTTGACCCCGGGTAGCGACAGGAACAGTCCCAGCAGCGAGGGCACGAAATGCATTGCGGTGATGCCTTCTTCGCGCAGCAGCTCGGTGAGGTAGCCGATGTCGTTGAGCCCGCCCGGCCGGTGGACGACGATGCGGGCGCCGCACGCCAGCATGCCGAAGATCTCGGCGATCGAGACATCGAAACTCGGTGAGGCGACCTGAAGCAGGCGGTCGTTGCCGTCGACCTGGTAGTCGTCCTTGAACCAGACGAAGTACTCCGCGACCGGGCGGTGCGGTACCGGGACGCCCTTGGGCAGTCCGGTGGTGCCCGAGGTGTAGATCAGGTACGCGGTGTTCTCCGGCCGCAGCGGCCGCACCCGGTCGGCGTCGGTCGGGTCGTCGTCCCGCTGGTCGTCGAGAGCGCCGAGCGGTTCGCGCAGCACGACCTTCGCATCGCAGTCGCCGAGGATGAACGTCAGCCGGTCCTCGGGGTAGGTGGGGTCGACCGGCACGTACACCGCACCGGCCTTCACCACTCCGAGTGCGGTGACGATGAGTTCGGGCGACTTGTCGAGCAGCACCGCGACGCGGTCCTCCGCGCCGATGCCCTGGCCGATGAGCCAGTGGGCGACCCGGTTGGCGGCGGCGTTGATCTCGCGGTACGAGTAGTGCCTGCCCTCGTAGGCGACGGCGACGGCGTCCGGCGTCCGATCCACCTGGGCGGCGATCACGTCGGGCAGCGTGCGGGGCGGGGTGTCGAACCGCTCGCCGCGGGCCACCTCGTGTAGCCAGGCGGTGTCGGCGGCGCCCATCAACTGCAGGCGGGACAGCGCGGTGTGCGGCGCTTCCAGCGCGCTGTCGAGCAGGACGACGAAGTGGTCCAGCAGCTGCCGGGCCAGCGCCGGTTCGATGATCTCGACCAGATGCTCGACCTCGACGACCGCGCCGCCCCCGGTCGGGTCGGCGTCGAATTCGACCATGACGCCCAGCGGGAGCTGGGTGAGGTGGCTGCGTAGGTCGGCCCGCTCACACTGCACGCCGGGCGGGGTGAACCCGAACCGGTCGGGCCCGCGGAAACCGAAGCTGACCCGGGTCATCCGCTCGGTGCCGTGCCGGCGGTCGGGGTTGAGCTCGCGGACCACCCGGTCGAGGTTGACGCCCTGGTGGGCGAATGCGCCCAGGGCGGTGTCGCGCGCATGCCCGAGCATGTCGCGGAACGACATCGACGACTGCGGCCGCAGCCGCATCGCCACGGTGTTGCCGTAGTAGCCGATGCGGTTCTGCGTGCCTGCGCCGCGGTTGAGCACCGGGGTCGCAACCAGGAAGTCGTCGGTGTGGGTGTACCGGTGGATCAGGGCGCCGAACGCCGCGAGCAGCACCGCGTACGGGGTGCAGCCCGTCTCGCGCGCCAGGTCGGTGACGCGCCGGACGGTGTCGACGCCGAGCGCCACGCTGGTGCGCGCCGAACGCCAGTTCGTCGGCACCGCCGAACCGGTCGGCCCGGGCAGTTCGAGGGGTTCGGGCGGGTCGGCCATGACCGTGCGCCAGTAGTCGAGGTCGGCGGCGGCGTCGCGGGGCCCGGCCGGGACGTGCGCGGTGAGCTCCTCCCCCAGGTCCTCGCCGGCGTAGGCGCGGGTGAGGTCGGCGAAGAACACCTCCCATGACCCGTCGTCCCACGCGATGTGGTGGGCGACCAGCAGCATGACGTGTTCCCGGGCGCCGGTGCGCACCATGGTGATCCGCAGCGGCGCATCGGTGGACAGGTCGAACGGCGCGGCGAACTCCCGCTGTGCGAGCACCTCGAGGCGGAGCCGCTGCGCCTGTTCCGATTGACTCGCCAGTGCGGTCAGGTCGTGTTCGGCCCACCCCGGCCGCAGGTCGGCGTGCACGGTGGGGCGGGGTTCGCCGGTGTCGTCGGCGGTATAGGTGGTGCGCAGGATCGGGTGGCGGCGCGCCACGGCGTCGAGTGCGCCGCGCAGCGCGGCGAGGTCGACGTCGCCGCGGATGCGGTAGGACAGGCAGATGTTGAGCAGGGCTCCCGACGGGTCGGCGGCCTGGACGAACCACATCCGCAGCTGACCCTCGGACAGTTCCCGGGTCGGCGATTCCGCGGCGGTCTGCGACGAGAGCCCGCGCTCGGCGAGCCTGCGGCGCAGCAGTTCCAGGCGCGCGTCGGCGTCCAGCCGTGGTCCGGTGGTGTCAGTCACGCTGAGTCTCTACTTTCTCGTCGAGCTCGGCGACCAGTTCGCTGCCGGTGATGCCGCCCAACAGGGTGGCGAGCGGAACGGTGCGGCCGATGGCACGTCTGAATCGCTTACGGAGGTCGAGCGCGAGGAGCGAGTCGACGCCGAGGTCGAAAAGCGAGGCGTCGAGGTCGATCGCGCCCGGATCGGTGATGCTGAGGACGGCGGCGAGTTCACCGCGCACGGCGTCGGTGGTGTCGACCGCCTCCGCGGTGGCCGTCACCGAGACCGATTGCACGCGAACTGGTTCGGCGCTGCCGAAGAACATCCGCATCCGGTGCATGTCGGCGGAGAGGACCAACGGGTCCACCGCGTGGTCACACAGGCTGGCTTCGATCGCCTGCTCCGGAGCCATCGGCCGCAGCCCAGACCGTTCGATGCGGGCCGTCTCGGTCGCGTCGACGATGCCCGAGGCGCCGTCGGACTGCCACAGTCCCCACCGGATGGCCACCGCGCGCAGGCCGTTCGCGCGCAGCCGCCCCGCCATCGCGTCGAGCATCCGGTTGGCGGCCGAGTACACGGCGTGGCCGCGGCCACCCCACAGACCCGACACCGAGGAGCACAGCAGAATGCCGGCGTCGTGGCGCAGCGGCCACAGCTCGGTCAGGTGCGCCAGGCCGATGACCTTGGCGCCGAACGTGTTCGCGGCGTCCGCCGCGTCGAGGCGGGCACCGGGGGCGAAGCTCGCCGCACCCGCGGCGTGGATCAGCAGCGACGCGTCGCCCGCCCCGGCGGCGGCCGCGGCGACGCTCGCGCGGTCGGTGAGGTCGCACGGCACCGACAGCACCTCGGCGCCGTGCGGTGCGGCCAACCGCGTCAACACCGCCGGATCGACGGCTCGGCGGCTGAGCAGCACGATGCGCCGCGCCCCCCGCTTGGCGAGGTGGTGGGCGTAGTGCAGGCCGATCGCGCCTGCCCCGCCGGTGATCACCACGTTGTCGAGCACGCCGGACTCCAGCGGCCACGCCGGCGCGACGGTCACGTCGCTCATGGTGCGCCGGTGCAGAGTCGTCGCCGCGCCGGTGTTCCGCAGCGCCAACTCCCCCGCACCGGCGAGCAGGGTGTCGATCAGCGTGGTGTCGAAGGGGGTGTCGGCCGACACGTCGAGGTGGTGGAAGCCCAACTCGGGATGTTCCAGGCCGAGACTGCGATGCATCGCGGCCAGGGCGGCCGCGGGCATGTCCACCGGCTCACCCGCCTGAACCTCTTCACCGGCCACGGTGACCAGCCATATGTCGCGGCACCGCGGCCCGGCCGAGGCCGGGTACCGCAGCGCTCCTTCGCCGACCAGGCCGGTGAGCGCTGCGACGGCGGCACCGGCATCGGCGGTGCCATGGTGCGGTGCGGCGACCACCATCACCTCCGCGGCGTCCGGCGTCGTCAGCACCACGCCGGGGTGGCGGTCGGCGGCGGCCCGCAGGCGTTCACCGAGCGCACCGGCGGCATCGAGGTCGACGATGGCGACCCCGAGGGGCGCCGTCCGGGCGGGCGCGGGGTCTGCGCCCACCGGCTGCCACACCTCACGGGCGACGGTCAGATCGGTGACGGCGGGAAGCGGTTCGGACACCGCCCACATCGGGGTGGCCCGCATCGGCGCGTTCGGGAAGCCGGACAGCCGGTGCGAACTGCGGCCGATGACGTCCCGCCAGGGGTGGCCCGGGTCGGCGACCGCGGCGGTGGCCAGGTTCGCCGCGAGGGATTCGGTGATCGGTGCGTCGCGCCTGCCGGAGCCGACGAGTGTGGCGGTGGCGTCGCCGAGGATGTCGCCCATCGCGAACAGCAGCTGGGGATGCGGTGACATCTCGACGAAAATTCGTGCACCGCAACGCAATGCGGCGGCGAACGCGCGGTCGAAGCGGACCATGTTGCGCAGGTTCCCGTACCAGTAGTCGCCGAACGAGGTGCCCGCCGGGACGACGTCACCGGTGGCGCCGCCGATGAACTGCACCGGCGTGTCGGCGAACGCGGACTGCGGCAGGTGGCGCAGCAGATCGTCGCGCAGCGGTTCGAGGATGCTGGTGTGCACGGGGAAGCCGACGGTGATCTCGCGCGCGAACCGGCCCTGCTCGCGCACGCGGACGACGGCCGCCGAGACCGCCTGCCGGTCACCGGAGACGGCCACCGACGTGGACGCGTTCACGACCGACAGCTCGAGCCAGCCCGGGGTCGCGGCGATGACCCGCCGGGCGGTGTCGGGATCGACGCCGAGTACCGCCACGGCGTAGTCGCCGGGTAGCCGGTCCACGACGCCGGCGCGGGCGACCACCACCGACACCGCGTCCTGCAGGGTCATCGCGCCGGCGACGTGGGCGGCGCCGATCTCACCGAGGCTGTGCCCGACGGTGAGGTCGGGCAGCACCCCGAACGACCGCCAGACCCGCGCCAGCGCGACGGCGTGGACGAATTGGGCGCCTTCGATCTCGGTCTCGGAGAACGTGGCCGGGTCATCGGATGTCGTGAGGTAGCGCAGCGGGGACGCGGCCCCCGCCGCGAGGAACGCCTCGGCGCAGGCATCGACCGCCGCGCGGTACTCGTCGAGTTCGCGGTAGGCCTGGGCGCCCATCGACGGCCACTGGGTGCCCTGGCCGGGGAACACGAACGCCAGGCGCGAGGCGGAACCCTCGGCGCTGCGGGCCACAAGCGGGTGTTCGGCGCCGTCGACGACTGCACGCAGGCCCGCGGCCAGTTCGTTGCGGTCCGCCGCTCGCACCACCGCGCGGTGCCGCCGCATGCGGCGGGTGGTCACCAACTGACCGGCCACGGCGTCGACCGAGACGTCCGGGTGGCGCTCGAGGTGCCCCAGGACGGCGCGGGCGTCGGCGGTGAGCAGATCAGCGGCATGCGCGCTCAACACCACCGGGGTCCGACCGTCGGGCCACCGGTTCGGCCTGCTCACTTCGCTTCCCGGGGCCGGTCCGGTACCGCCACGACGAGGTGGGTGTTGGTGCCGCTCATGCCGAACGCGGAGACCGCGCCCACGCGTTCCCCGTCGCGGGCCGGCCACGGTGTCAATTTGTCCGCCAACCGCAGCGTGGTGGCGTCCCAGTCGATCTCGCCGCTCGGTTCGTCGGCGTGCAGGGTGGGCGGGATGGTCGCGCGGTCGGCGGCGACGAGCACCTTGGCCAGTCCGAGGGCGCCGGCGGCCGCCTGGGTGTGCCCGATGTTGGACTTCACCGATCCGAGCAGCGGCCCCCGACCCGTGGTTCCGACACCGTAGGTGGCCGCCAGCGAGTGCAGTTCGGTGCGGTCGCCGAGCCGCGTTCCGGTGCCGTGGCCTTCGACCACGCCGACGTCGTCGGGTGACACCCCGGCCTGTTCGATCGCCCGGCCGAACAGGCGGGTCTGGGCCCGCTCGCTCGGCGCGGTCAGGCCCACAGTGCGGCCGTCGGAGTTCACGCAGCTGGCGCGCACCTCGGCGAGGATCTCCCGGCCGTCCCGCACCGCACCCGATCTGCGTTGCAGGACGAACACTCCGGCGCCCTCCGCCCATACGGTGCCGCTGGCGTGTGCGCTGTAGGGCCGGCAGTGGCCGTCGTCGGACAGGGCATGCTGCTTGGAGAACTCGACGAAGTACCCGGGTGTGCCCATCACGCACACGCCGCCGGTGAGCGCGACGTCGCAGTCGCCGGCGCGCAGCGCCTGGACCGCGAGGTGGAACGCGGACAGCGCCGAGGAGCACGACGTGTCGACGGTGACGGCGGGTCCGGCCAGGTCCAGGGTGTACGCGATGCGCCCGGAGATGACACCCAGCGAGGTACCGGTGATCAGGTGACCGCTGTGGTGGGAGAACTCGGTCAGTGCAGGCCCGTACTCGAGGGCCGAGGCCCCGAGATAGCAGCCGACGTCGTGGCCGGCGAGATCGTCGGGGTTGATGCCGCTGTTCTCGAGCGCACGCCACGCCAGGCGCAGCGCCACCCGCTGCTGCGGGTCCATCGCCACGGCCTCGCGCGGCGAGATGCCGAAGAACTCGGGATCGAATTGCGCTGCGGTGGTGAGGAACCCGCCGAGATCCTGGATGGGCTTGAACCCCTCGCGCCGCGATCCCGCGAACAGCTCACGCAGCGACCAGCCGCGGTCGGTGGGAAAGGGGCCAAGTGCTTCGCGCTGCTCGGAGAGCAGCGTCCAGTAGTCCTCGGGTGTGTCGATCCCGCCGGGTGCCTCCACCGCCATACCGACGATGACGACGGGGTCCTCGGCGGCGGCGCGGTCCCTCGCCGTCATCCGCCGCTCACCAGTGCCGCGACCGCGTCCAGGTGTTCGTTGAGGTAGAAGTGGCCGCCCTCGAACGTCGACAGCGTGAACCGTCCGGTGGTGTGCAACGCCCAGCGCTGCGACCATTCCCGGCTGATCCGGTGGTCGCGGTCACCGCGCAGCGCGTGGATGTCGGCGGCGATCTGCTCGTCGACCCCGCAGCGGTATCCGCTCAATGCCCGGTAGTCGGCGCGCACGGCCATCACGAGCAGTTCGACGAAGTCCTCGTCTTCGAGCAGTCGCGGGTCGGTGCCGCCGAGGTCGACCATGTCGGCGAGCACGTCGCGGTCGGTGCTCGGCAACGGCGCCGCCTCGGCGACCGTCGACGGGGCCTGACCGGCCGACGCCCACAGCGTGCGCACGGCGACACCGTGGCGTTCGGCGACCCGCGCGAACTCGAACGCCACGACCGCGCCCATGCAGTGCCCGAACAGATCGAGCGGGCCGACCCGGTCCCACGGACCGGCCTCGAACAGCTCGGCCGCCAACTCACCGATGCCCGCCGCCGCGGGATGGCGCAACCGGTCCGCGCGCTGCGGGTACTGCACGATGTAGCTGTCGATTCCGGTGTCCGAGAACGCTTTCGCCAGCCCGCGGTACGCTGCGGCCGCACCGCCCGCGTGGGGGAACACGACCGCCGCGGAACCACCCGCCGCGGGGAAGCGTTTCACCCACGGCGCGAATTCGAGCTGCTGCGCCGTCATCGAGCCTGCGCCGACGTCGAATCGAGCGCCGAGGCCACGTCGGCGGAGTTCATGTCGGCGACTTCGAGGTAGAGCTCGGCGACACCTTCGAGGCGGTCGCCGCCCGACTCGTTCTCGACGAGCCGGCGTGCCAGGGCGCCGACGTTGCGGGCGGCGAAGATGTCGGTGACCATGACGTCCGGCGCGTCGAGCCACTCCCGGATCCGCGCCACGGTCTGGGTGGCCAGCACTGAATCGCCACCGAGTTCGAAGAAGTCGTCGTCGGCCCCGACGCTGTCGCGGTCCAGCACGGTCGCGACGATGTCGGCCAGCGCCCGCTCCAGCGCGGTGGCAGGCGCGCGGTAGGTCGACGACCCGTCGTGGGCGCGCTCGGCCATGCTCTGGGTGAGCACCGTGGCGACGGCCTTGCGGTCGATCTTGCCGCCCACCGTGAACGGGATCGCCTCGGCGAGCGTGAGGTGGCTCGGAACCATGTGCGGCGGTACGAATTCGACCAACCGGCGGGTCACATCCTCGACCGTCAACCGGGGGTCCGAGGGGCGCACGACGGCCGCGAGCTGCTGGCTACGGCCGTCGCCAGGGGCCGCCAGTACGGCGGCCACCGCCCCGTCGACTCCGGTGACGCGCCGCAGTGCGGCTTCGACCTCGCCGAGTTCGATCCGGTATCCGCTGATCTTGACGCGGTGGTCGGCGCGGCCGACGAAGTCGATCTGCCCGTCCGGCAGGTAGCGGACGAGATCGCCGGTGCGGTACCACGTTCGGCCGTCGTGGACGACGAAGCGTTCGGCGGTCAGGTCGGGGCGGCCCCGGTAGCCGCGGGCGATGCCACGGCCGCCCACCCACAGTTCGCCGGGCACCCAGTCCGGGCAGTCCGCGCCGTCGGCCGCGACGACGCGGCAGACGTTGTTGGGCAGCGGGCGGCCGAACGGAACGGCCGACCACTGCGCAGGCAGTTCGCCGGGCTCGCAGATCGTGTTGTGCGTCGCGGTCTCGGTGGCACCGCCCAGACCAGCGAATCGCACGTTCGGTGCGGCCCTGCGGAATTCGCGGACCATCTCAGTGCGTACCCAGTCGCCGCCGGTGGGCACGACACGCACCGAGGGCAGCGAGGCGCCGACCCCGAGCAGCATCTCCAACCACCCCGGCATGAAGTGCAGCACGCTGACCCGGTGTTCGTTGATCATCCGCACCCAGCTGTCGGGGTCGCGGCGCTGCGCCTCGTCGACCACGACGAGTGAGCCGCCGGCGCGCAGCATCCCGAAGATGTCGAGCACCGAGAGGTCGCCTTCGAGCGTGGACAGCGCCAGGCAGCGGTCGGCGGGGCCGATTCCGAAGTGGTCGTTGATGAATTCGAGGGTGTTCATCGCGGCGGCGTGGGTGACCTCGACCCCCTTGGGCTCACCCGTCGAACCGGAGGTGAACAGGACGTAGGCGACCTCGTCGGGCGCGATCGTCGCGGGGCTGACGCCGTTCGCCCGCGATCCGACGCGCACCGCTTCGGCGATGGTCAGCGCGGGCAGGAAGGTCGGCGGCTCCCCACATGCCAGGGCCATCCGCACCCCGGCGGTCCGCACGATGCTCTCCGCGCGGTCGGCGGGCTGGTCGGCGCCGATCGGCACGTACACCGCGCCCGCGGCGTGGATGGCCACCAGCGCGGTGACCTGGTCGGCGCACTTGGGGCCCATCACCGCGACGGTGTCCCCCGCTTTGATGCCGGCGACCTGCAGGGCCCCGGTGACAGCCAGCACCTGCTCGCGCAGTTCGGCGTAGGTGAGGGTGCCCGCGGAGCTGATCACCGCCGTCGCGTCGGGAGTGGCTGCCGCAGTGCGGAAGAAGCCGTCGTGCAGGGCTTCGGCGCTGCGCTCGGCGGTCGTGGTGAGCGCGTCGCGCACCGCGAGCTGGGCGGGCGGCACCGCGGGCGGATCGACGGCGTCCCATGCCGCGTCGTCGGTGGCGAGCCGCTCGAGTTCGGCGAGCTGATGGGCGAACATCGCGTCGATGACACCGGGGCGGAACGCCTCCTCGCGCACGTCCCAGTTGACGAGCAGCCCTCCGTCGAACGGAGTGACCTGCGAGTCCAGCAGCACCTGCGGCCCCTGGGAGATGTGCCAGACGGGTGTACCGAACTGGTCGGTGACATCGCCGGCGAACAGGTCGCCGAGCCCGAGCGCGCTGGTGAACACGAACGGCGCCAGCGTGGGGGTGCCGTTGTGGCGGCTGAGGTCTCGCAGCACCGAGAGCCCCGAGTAGGTGGAGTGGCTCGCCGAGGTGTGCAGCGCGTCCTGCATCACCCGCGCACGCTGCGCCGGGGTGTGCGCGTCGGTGAAGTCGACGTCGAGCATCAGCGAGGACGAGAAGTCGCCGACCAGTCTGTCGACGTCGGGGTGGAACGGTTCGCGGCCGAACATCGGCAGGTTGAGAAGGAAGTGCCGGCTGGTCGACCAGCGGGCCAGCGTCCCGGCGTAGGACGCGGCGAACGCCATCGCCGGGGTGATACCGCGTTTGCGCGCGGCCGCGTAGAGGCCGTCGCGGGTACGGGCGTCGAGGAACTGCCAGCGCCGGGTGCCGCGGCGCGGGTTGCGCTGTTCGGCGCGCGGAACCAGCGGCAGCGCAGGCGGTTCGGGCAGGTCGGGCAGGCGCTCGGTCCACCACGCGCGGTCCTCGTCGGCGGTGGGCGGCGGCGTCGCCGTGAGCGCACTGCGGTATTCGCGGTAGGTGTACTGCAGGTCGGGCAACTGCACACCGCGGTAGAGCGCGGCGAGATCGGCCATGAAGTTGCGGTAGCTCACGGCGTCCGCGGCCTGCATGTCGAGGTCGACGTGCAGCCGGGTGCGTCCGCCGGGCAGCAGCGTCAGCGCCAGTTCGAGCACCTCACCCTCGAGGAGCTGGTGGGATTTGGCGTCGCGGATGACCTCGAGCTGCGCCTCGGCGGCAGCGACGTCGAGGTCCCGCAGGTCGGCCAGTTTGACCGGCAGGGTGCGGTCGCTGATGCGCTGCATACCGTCGCCGAGGATCTCGACCCGCAGCATGGGGTGGCGCCTCGCCAGCGCGGCGGCCGCCGCGCTCAGCCGCTCGGGATCGACACCGTGTCCGTCGAATTCGACGTAGAGGTGGGCGGCGACCCCGCCGAGTTCGGTGAGTTCGTTGCGGCCCACCCACAGGGCGTGCTGGATCGGTGCGAGCGGGAACGGCGCGTCGGGGTCCTGCGCGGCGGTCTGGGCCTGCGGCGTTCGGGGTTCGGGCGCGGCGGTGTGTGCCCCGACGAGTTCGGCCCACGCCGCCACCGTGGGGTTTGCCGCCATCGCCGCGAACCGCACGTCGATGCCCTGTTTCCGCCAGCGGCCGGACAGTGACATCATGCGGATGGAGTCGAGGCCGGAAGCGATGAGATCGGCGTTCGGATCAAGTTCGGATTCGTCGATACCGAGAAGTTCTGCAACCTCGGCGCGTACGGACTGTGAGCTCGTCACAACGGCCTCCACCGCGTTTCCTCCAAGTCAACGTAGGCTGCCCTAACTTCAGGAAGGCTATCCTATATTCAAGGAGTCGAACACTCCTACCCAGAGGGGCCCATTCCGCGCCATGAGCACCGGATTCCAGCACGTACAGAGCGACCTCGTCGAAGGCTTCGTGCCGTTCCCCGAAGACCGCGCCGAGGAGTACCGGCGAGCGGGCTATTGGACCGGGCGTCCGCTGGAGTCCCTACTGATCGACGCGGCCGAGCGGCGGCCCCATCACCCGGCGGTCGTCGACGTCGACGGGTCCCTCACCTACGCCGAATTGGCGGCTCGCGCCGACAGGGCCGCGGCGGCGATCGCCGGGCTCGGCATCCGGCCCGGGGACCGAGTGCTGCTCCAGCTACCCAACTCTGTGCGGTTCGCGGTCGCGTTCTTCGGGCTGATCCGGGCGGGCGCGGTCCCGGTGATGTGCCTGCCGGGCCATCGCACCGCCGAACTGGGCCATTTCGCCGACGTCAGCGGCGCGGTCGCCATGGTGATCCCCGACGCCGTGGGCGGATTCGACTATCGCGAAATGGCTGCCCAACTCGTGGCGGACCGCCCCGCCCTGCGGCACGTCGTCGTCGACGGCGATCCGGGCCCGTTCCAGTCCTGGTCGACACTGATCGACGGCGGAGGACAGCCGCCCCAGCGCGGACCGGTCGACACCTCCGCCCCCGCACTGCTGCTGGTCTCGGGTGGGACGACCGGTCTGCCCAAGCTGATCCCCCGCACCCACGACGACTACGTATACACCGCGGTGTCGAGTGCCGAGGCATGCCACTTCACGTCCGACGACGTCTATCTGGTGGCGCTGCCCGCCGGTCACAACTTCCCGCTCGCGTGCCCCGGCATGCTGGGCGCCATGACCGTCGCGGCGACCACGGTGTTCACCGCCGATCCGAGCCCGGAGGCGGCGTTCGCGCTCATCGACAAGCACAAGGTGACGGTCACCGGGCTGGTGAACGCGCTGGGCAAGTTGTGGGCGCAGGCCTGTGACTGGGAGCCGGTGCTGCCGACGTCGCTGCGCCTGGTCCAGGTGGGCGGATCGCGGATGAGCCCCGAGGAGGCCCGGTTCATCCTCGACCGGTTGAGCCCCGGCCTGTCCCAGATCTTCGGGATGGCCGAGGGCATGCTGAACTTCACCCGCCCGGGCGATCCGGTCGACGTCGTGGTGCACACCCAGGGCCGGCCGGTGTCGCCGCACGACGAGATGCGGGTGGTCGACGAGTCCGGTGCCGAGGTCGCGCCCGGCGAGGAGGGCGAACTGCTGGTGCGCGGGCCGTACACGCTCAACGGCTACTACCGCGCCGACGAGGCCAACGCGCGCTCGTTCAGCCCCGACGGCTTCTACCGGACCGGCGACCGGGTCCGGATCTTCGCCGAGGGTCCGCTGGCCGGCAACGTCGAGGTCACCGGGCGGATCAAGGACGTGATCCACCGAGGCGGCGAGACCGTCTCGGCGACCGACCTGGAGGACCACCTGCTCACCCACCCGGGGATCTACTCCGCCGCGGCGGTCGCGCTGCCCGACGACTATCTGGGCGAGAAGATCTGTGCCGCAGTGGTTTTCCGCGGCAAGCCGCTCACCCTGGCCGAATTGAACGCGTTCCTCGACGAGCGCGGGGCGTCCACCCACGCCCGGCCCGACGTGCTGGTGCCGATGCCGTCGCTGCCGTTGACCGCGGTGGGCAAGGTCGACAAGAAGAAGATCGTCACTCAGTTGAGTGAGTGATCGGTTCTTAGCGCAGTAGGACCGTGCCACCCGGGAAGGAGCGATCAGCCCCAGCCTGCACGATCGGCCCGGCCGGCGTCGCGCCGGCCACGAGCGAAGTCGACGATGAACGGGGTGGCGTCAGGGTCTCGGTCGGCGGCTCGAAGTCGTTACAGTGCTGGTGCAGTTCCTCGCTCGGAACGGACCAGTCGATGTTGCCTTGGGCGTCGGCGATGTATCCGTCTACCGAAACGTTGAAGCCATGGGTGAGTCTGCCCACACCAGACGGACTGCGCCGGACGGCGGTACTCATCGGGCAAAGACCCGCCGATCGCCCGATACAGGAGGTAGCGTCGTTCCATCGGCTGGCGGGAGACCACCATGAAGCGCTGCATCGTCGGAGTGTTGGCGGCGACGGTGATGGCCGTGGGGTTGCTCACCGCGGCCCCCCAGGCCGCGGCCGGCTGTCTGTATGGCGGCCCTACCCTCGGCAGATGCGATGGGCCCGTCCAGCCGGACGGCACGTGGGAACGCTGCCTGGTGGTCGCGCAGTGGGTGCCCCGCGGCGCCTCCTCTTATCTTGCGCCTGTCAAGCATTGCCAACCGATGAGCCTCGGCCGGCCGCCCGCGGATCCGAACTTCGCCGAACCACCTGTGCACATCGACGGCTGATGTCGTGTCGACACGATGCCTGACATGGACGCGTGTGAGGACTGGGACGGCATTCGGTTCGTGGGACGTCATCACCTCACCCTTTGTTTCGCTGGCACCTAACTCGCGATCGCATCGCGGACGTACAGCACGGCCGTGTCCGCCGCCGCGCGCCCGGCGTCCGTGCCGACGGGGTCGTAGGCCACCAGCGGGGTTCCCACAGCCGTCGGAAACAGGCGGGCGAAGGCCTCGTCCGCCGCGCGGGTGCGGGCCGCCAGCACGGGCAGCAGCCGTTCGTCCCGCTGCATTTCGGCGGTGGCCGACGAACTGGCGGCGGCGAGCCGCTCACCGATGCGAGCTGCGTAGGCGACGAGGAAGGCCAGCCGGAACGACTTGGTGCGCGTCTGCCCCCGGACGCCGTGGAGGCGTCCGGCAACGAGTATCGCCCGGTTGGCCTGCACCAGCAGCGAAGTGGTGAGCAAATCGAACATGTCCAGGTCAGTCTCCGAACCGACGGCGACGACGCACCCCAGGTTCTTGATCCAGACGGCGCGGCACCGATTGGCCTGTGCGACAGCCTGTACCAGGGCGACCTTGGCCGCCACATAGGGATTGTCTACCCAGATCCTGCGCGCCGCGGCGACTGACGCGCGCCCCTTGCCGTGATCGGCGACCGCCTCCTTCAACGAATGACGCACCATGAGCGCCTGCGCCTTGGATGAGAGCGCCTCTGCTTCGTCCGGATACTCAGTGGCCTCGGCCTTGGCCAGCAGGGCGCGGACGCGGGCGAGCATCTTCTCGTCGACCTCCGTCCCCGCGCCGGACACGTGGCGGTGCTCTCCGGGCAATGGAAGCACCCGCTGGAGGGGCGGGATCGTGACCAACAGGTGTAACACCTCGAGGACCACCGTCACCACCGCACGCTCGTCGACGGAATTCCTAGCGGCCCAACGCCACATCTGCGGTGCGGTCGGCGCGGTTCGTGTCGTGATCGCGGCGAGTTCAGCACGCCAGCGCGGGTGCAGCGTCGGTGCAGAGTACCGCTGCGACTCCAACACGATCGCCTCGTCGAGGTACCTCACGGCGGCTGCGTTGACCCTGCGGCGCGCCACCTCGTGCAGGTCCGTCGGCGACCACCCGTTCTGCCACGCCGCATCGATCGCTTCCTGCACGACAAGGTCGGCAGCGATGTCGAGTTCACGCTCGAAGCCGCGATGCTGCTCCAGGAGCTCAGCAACGCGCCACGGAGCGGAACCGACCGCGGCCGCGCTCAAGGCGATGATCAGGTTCTCGAGAATCTGTGCCCGGCCCCGCTCCGAATCGGACGGGTTCGGTTCGGAGTTCGACCGGCGATGCTCATGCTGAGCGGCCGACCGGCGCCGGCGCCTCTGTTTGGCCATCCGCTTCTCGCGGTTGCTCTTGCCCATGTGCCGAAGTCTGGGGGATGGGTCTGACACCGAGGCGTAATGCGATGTCGGCGCATTCCCGATGCCGCTCGGCCAGAAGCGAACACCTACGTCGACACGAACACCGCGCATTCGAGCGGACTGAGCGCTGCCGACACGACCAGCGTGGCCACCGAGACCGATTCGCTGCGGTGATGTATCCCGCGATGCCCGCAATGGTGTCCTGGGCGGCGTCGGTCGCGGTGAGGATCGGCTCCGAAAGCCAGGGCACACATAGGGTTCGTGCTGGGTCCGCGACGCAACCGAGCGCATCGACGTGGTCAAGGAATCTTCGGGTCCACCAGCGTGATGCGCATGTCCGTTCCGCCTGTCGGATCGGGTCCTCAGCTGCCGCTAACCCGCAGCGGTCAGTTTGTCGGTGGTCGAATGTATGTTCGAAGTATGTCGGGCAACGACCTCCAGGCCGCGGTGACCGCGCTGCGTGCCGCCTTCGAGGCGGTGGCCGCCTGTGATGTCGACTTGCTGACCCGCCCCGACCTCGTTGCCGCGCTGGATGATCTCGAAACCCTGTGGTGCCGGCTGCCCACGATGAGCCACCGCCTGCTGGCCCGCCTGCAATCCGAGGCGACGCCGCAGCAGATGGGCGCCAAATCCTGGAAAGAGGTGCTGATGGTCCGCTGGCGGATCTCGGGCACTGAGGCCAACCGACGACTCACCGAAGCGGCGTTGTTGGCGCCGCGTCAAGCGTTGACCGGTCCCTCGCTGCCACCGTTGCTGCCCGCGACGGCGACAGCACAGTCGCTGGGACTGATCAACGGTGAGCACGTCGAGGTCATCCGCAAGGCCGTCGACAAGCTCCGGGGATGGGTGGACACCGCCACCCGCGAGCAGTTCGAGGTCACCCTGGTCCGCACCGCGGTCGGTGTCGGTCCGAAGGAACTCAAGGACGCGGCCGACCTCACGCTGTTCCTGCTCGACCAGGACGGCCCCGAGCCCGATGACACCGAACGCGCCCGCAAGCGCGGGGTCACCAAGCACAAACAGCGCGATGACGGCATGGTCGATCTGAGCGCAAGTCTGACTCCGGAAGCATGGGCGGTATGGGAGGCGATCTTCGCCAAATACGCCGCACCAGGGATGTGCAATCCCGACGATCCCCAACCCTGCACCTCGGGCACACCGTCACAGGCTCAGATCGACAACGACCACCGCACCCTGGCCCAGCGTCAACACGACGCGATGCTCGCGATCGGGCGCATCGCCCTGATGAGCGGCGAACTCGGACACCTCAACGGGTTGCCGGTCTCGGTCATCATCCGCACCACCCTGCAAGACCTCGAGTCGCGCGCCGGGGTCGGCACCACCGGTGGCGGCACCGTCGTGCCGATCGCCGACGTGATCCGGATGGCCGGCCACGCCAACCACTACCTCGCGGTGTTCGACCGCGCGACCGGATCAGCCCTCGACCTGTTCCGCGCCAAACGAATCGCCTCCCCGGCGCAGCGCATCATGCTGATCGCGCGCGACGGCGGATGCACCAAACCTGGCTGCACCATCGGCGCCTACGGATGCCAAGCCCATCACGTGGACACCGACTGGGCTGACGGCGGCAACACCAACGTCGACGAACTCGGCCTGGCCTGCGGGCCCGACAACCGCAACGTCGACCAGGACAACGGGTGGACCACCCGCATGAACGACCAGCACGAGGTGGAATGGATCCCCCCACCACGGCTGGAGACCGGCCAAGCCCGGCTGAACTACTACCACCAACCCGAACGCCTCCTCGCCCCACCCGACGATCCCGACGTGCACGGTGCATCGGCGGAACCGGCTGACGAAGCCGACATCGGCGAAAGGGAGGGGACCGCTGCACCGGTGGCAGACGAGACCGGCGAGACCCTACGCACGGCGGACGCCACCACGTCACTGGCCGACGTCGACGAGACGCGGCCCGTGGAGCCGGGCTCGCCGACCCGATTTGCCGACAACGCCGGTGAACCCGGGGGCCCCGCACCCCCGCAAAATCGGGCGGCTTGAGCACCGCAGATCGTCGCCACCGCACCAGCAACTAAGCGGCCGAATCGTCCTCGGCTATAAGCAGTTCGGCGATCCGCTCCGATACCGCCGCCGCCGTGGGGTACTCCCACAGCAGCGTCGGCGGCAGGGTCAGCCCGGTCTGCTTCTCCAGCTGCCGCCGCAGCGCGACGGTCATGATCGAGTCGACGCCGATCTCCACCAGTGGCAGGCGGGGGTCGACATCCTCGGTGGCGCAGCCGAGTTCGGCCGCGACCGCGGTGAGCACCTGCTGCGCCGACCACTCCGCGACGTCCATGTCGCCACGGTCCTCGACGACGGGGCCCACGGCGGCATCCTCCTCACTGGTGGGCGCGACGTCGGCGAGGATCGGCACCGCCGCCGCGGCGGGCAGCACCGGTAGCACCACCACGTTGGCGTCGTCGTCGCGCAGCGCCGAGTCCAGCGCCCGCATCGCGTCGTCGACCCCGACGGTGCCCATGCCGAGCGCGTCGAGTTGAGCGGCGACGAAGCCGGAGGCCGACCCCATGCCCATACCGCGCCACGCCGTCCACGCCACGCTGGTGGTCCGGTCGCCGAGGCGGCGGCGGTGGCGGGCGAACGCGTCGAGGTAGGCGTTGCCGCACGCGTACGCGCCTTGGCCCGGGAAGCCGGCGAGGTAACCGCACGACGAGAACAGCACCATCCAGTCCAACTCGCCCGGCGCGAAGAGCTCGTGCAGCGCCGCCATGCCGTCCACCTTGGGCCGCATCGCCGCGCCGATATCCTCCGGTGTCGTATTGGCAAGCAGCGCACCGGCTTCCACACCGGCCGCGTGGATGACGCCACGCACAGGCGGTAGATCCGCGAGGGCGGACCGCAGCGCCGTCACGGCCCCGGGTGCCCCGACGTCGACGGCGGCCACCCGCACCGAGACGCCGCGCTGTTCGAGTGCGGACACCACGGCGACGGCCTCGCGGTCGGCGTGCGCCGGCCAGTCGCTGCGGTCGGGAATCCCCGACCGCGACACCAGCACCAGCCGCCGTGCGCCGAGATCGGCCAGGCGCTGCGCCAACCGCAGTCCCAGGACGCCGGTGCCGCCGGTGATCAGGTAGGTACCGCCCGGCGAGCACTGCATCGGTGCGGCCTCACCGGCGCCGGCGTGCGCGAGCCGCGCGGCATACGCGACCCCGTCGCGCACCACCACCACACCGTGTCCGGCCAGTGCGCTCAGCGCCCGCACCGGTAACCGGTCACCGGCCACGTCGAGCACACCGCCCCACAGCTGCGGGTGTTCCGCGGCGGCCACCCGGGCCATCCCCCACAGCGGCGCGTGGGCGGGGTTGATCCCCTCGTGCACTTCAGAGGTGAGCACCCACAGGCGGGCCCGGCGTGCGGACGCGTCGAGGTGCTGAAGTGTGCGCAGCACGAATTCGGCGCAGGCTTGCGGCGCCTCGTCGGTGCGGGGCAGCAGGAGCACTACCGATCCGGCCGTCAGGTCGCCCAGTTCCGTTGCGTTGGGCACGGTTCGGTGCGCAACGCCCGCTTCGGCCAGGTCCCGGGTGACGAACGCGACGGTCGCCTCGTCGCCGCCGACCACGGTCACGTCGCTCGGCGGCGCGGTGTCCGGCCAGTCGACCGGGTGCCACGCCACATGGTGAAGCAGGCGGACGGTGTCGCGGCCGCTGGGGTTCTCGAGTTCCTCGAACGCCATACCCGTCAGCGACACGGAGATCGCGCCGGACTCCTCGGCGAGCACGACGTCGGTGACGGTGCCGGCGGAGCGGCGTCGCACGTGCAACAGCGCGACCGCGGGCGGTTTGTCGTGGACGTGTACGTGTTCGATCCGGGCGGGCATCCGCAGCCGCGGCGGGCCGTCGAAGATCGTGGACGCCGCCGATGTCGCCGCGTCGAGCAGTCCCGCCCACGTCGCCGGTGTCGAACCGTCGGCGTCGGCCGCGACCCGTGCGAAGAGTTCGCCGTCACCACGGTGCAGTTCGAGCACCTGCCAGCCGAACCCCATGGCCGCCACCCCGAGCGTCGCGAGTGTGTCGACGACGAAAGTCGGCGGCAGTGCCTCGGTGCAGCGTGAACGGATCTCGTCCTCGTCGAGGACGGTCAGCACCACGTCGTCGCCGGGCGCGGCCAGCGCCGTGCAGTGCGTCAGCCAGCCGGCGCCCTGGTCGGCCGCGCCGGCCTCGTCGTCGTCGACGAGCCGGGACGCCAGGGCGAGCGAACGATCCTGGGAGACCACCTGGATGTCCCTGGCCCGGCCGGGCGGCACCGGCGTGCGCAGCCGCACGTCGGCCAGATCGGTTCCGGCGGCGGTGAGGAACGTGTTGAGCAGCACCGCCGCGGGCACGATCTCGGTGCCCTGCACCGGGTGGTCGCCGGGATAGGGGCGCGTCGAGAAGTCCAGGCGTGTCTGCCACACCCGGGCGGGCACGGCGCCGGTCACCTCCATCAGACCGCCGAGCAGCGTGTGGGTGTCGGGTTCGTGCACCCCGCGGCCGCCCGGCGGCGCGGTGGGTGTGCGCCAATGCCGCCGGTGCATCCACTGGGTGCCGGGAAGATCTGTCGCCCAGGGCGTTTCAGCGGTAACCCCCGGCTCGACCGGTGCGCCGTGGCAGTACAGCGAGCCGACGGCGGCGGCGACGGCGGGTCGCTCCGGCTGCTCACGGCGCAGCACGGGCACCACCGCGTGGTCGCGAATCCCGAGATGACTCAACGTCTCCGCAACGGAGTGCGCCACCACGGGGTGTGCGGACACCTCGAGGAACAACCGGTGGCCGTCCTCGGCGGCGGCGGTGACGGCCTCGGCGAAGCGCACCCGGCCGCGCAGGTTGGCCACCCAGTAGTCCGGATCACGCGGGGCGGTCGATCGCGGATCGGGCAGTGCGGTGCTGTAGAGCGGCACCGCGGCGGGCCGTGACGGTGCCAATTCCGCGGTGAGACGGGCGAGTTCAGCGGTCAGCGTGTCCATGGCGGGGCTGTGGAACGCCACGTCGGTGTTCACCCGGCGCACCATCAGCCCCTCGTCGGCCCACCGCGCCGACATCTCCTCGACCGCGGCGACGGTTCCCGAGATGACCGTCGACTCCGGTGACGCGCTGATCGCCGCCACCACATCGGCACGGTCACCGAGGCGCCGTTCGGCCTCGGTGAACGGCAGCCGGACCAGGGCCATCGCGCCAGCGCCCGCGACCGCGCGGAAGCCACGCGCGCGGTAGCAGGCCACGGCGGCGCCGTGGGTCAGGTCGAAGACGCCGGCCACCACGTTGGCGGCGACCTCGCCGACGGAGTGGCCGATCACGGCGGCCGGGCGTACCCCGCGCTCGCGCAACACCGCGGCCAATCCGACCTGCATCGCGAACGTCAGTGCCTGCACGCGGTCGGTGCCGCCGAGCTCACCGGTGCGCAGTGCGGCCCGCGGGGAGAATCCGAGTTCGGCGGCGAACACCGGTTCCACCGCGTCGATGACGGCGGCGAAGGCCGGTTCGCCGTCGAGCAATTCGCGCCCCATACCGGACCAGTGCGAGCCGTGACCGGAGAACACCCACACCGCACCGTCGGCCGCGCCGGGCAGGACGCTGCCGGTGACCACCGACGGTGTCCGGCGGTCGTCGGCGAGCGCATCGAGGGCGGCCACGAACTCGTCGCTGTCGCGCGCCACCGCAGCGGCCCGGACCGGTTCGTGTGACCGTCGGGTCCACAGCGTCGCGGCGACCTCGCTCAGCGAAACAGGCTGTCGCCGAACATACTCGGCGAGCGCGGTGGCCTCGCGGGCCAGCCGCGCCGATGACCGCGCGGACAGCGGAACCACCGTGGGCGCAGATCCGTCGGGCGCCGAGGACGCGACGTGGCGCGGCGCCTCCTCGAGCAGGACGTGGGCGATGGTGCCGCCGTATCCGTAGCTGCACACCGCAGCGCGGCGCGGGCTGCCGTCACGGCGCGGCCAGGCCTCGACCTCGGTGGGGACCCGCAGTCCACTGGTCGACCAGTCCACGGCCGGGGTGAGCGCACGAACGCCCGCGGTCGGCGGGATGACCTCGTGCTGCAGCGCCATCGCCGCCTTGATCAGGCCGACCACACCGGCCCCGCCCTCGAGATGACCGGTGTTGGGTTTGACCGATCCCACGCGGCAGGCCTCGCCACCGGCGCGGCCGGCGCCGTAGACGGCGGCGAGCGCGTTGAGCTCGACGGGATCACCGGTAGGCGTGCCGGTCCCGTGCGCCTCTACGAATTCGACTGTGGCGGGCGGGATCCCGGAGATCTCGCAGGTGTGACGGAACAGGTCGGCCTGGGCCTCGCCGTTGGGCGACATGATGCCGACGGTGCGGCCGTCCTGCGCCACGGCGCCACCGCGCACGACAGCGATCACCCGGTCGCCGTCGCGCAGCGCGTCGGCGAGCCGTTTGAGCACCACGACCGCGGCGCCCTCGCCGCGCCCGTAGCCGTCGGCGGCGGCGTCGAAACTCTTGCAGCGTCCGTCGGGAGCGGTGGCGCCGGCCTGGTCGAGCACCCGGGTCAGGCCGGGTCCGATCAGCGCGCTGACACCGCCGGCCAACGCCAGCGACGTCTCCCCCGCCCGCAGCAGTTGACACGCCTGGTGCACGGCGACCAGGGAGGCCGCGCACGCCGCGTCGAGCGCCACGCTCGGGCCACGCAGGTCGAGGAGATGCGAGACGCGGTTGGCGATGCCGCACAGCGAGGTGCCGATCCCGGTCCACGCCTCGATGCCCGGCAGGTCCTCCATGATGAGCTTGCCGTAGTCGTCGGAGTTCACGCCCATCAGCACGGCGGTGTCGCCACCTGCGAGTGAGCGTGGCGGCACGCCGGCGTGTTCCAGTGCCTCCCAGGAGACTTCGAGTGCGAGCCGCTGCTGGGGGTCCATCAGTTCCGCTTCGCGCGGTGAGACGCCGAAGAACTCGGCGTCGAAGCCGGCGAGATCGTCGAGGAAGGTGCCCCACGGCGTCGTCTCGCGCAACACCGCGGCGTTGCGCGGATCGCGCCGCAGGTAGGGCTCCCAGCGCTCGGCGGGTACCTCGCGCACATGGCTGCCGCCGTCGAGGAGGAAGGTCCAGAAGTCCGCCGGGGTGGTGATGTCGCCGGCCAGCCGGCAGCCGATGCCGACGATGGCGACGGGTTCGGGCGCAGGCTGGTTCGCGGAGTCGGTGTTTGCCACCTCAACGAACCCTTGTGGACGCCCAGACAGTCTGGTTAGCCTTGCCTAAGTACCTGGCCATGCGGACAATAGTGACACAGCCGGGCCGATCAGGGGCGACCACCTCCGGGTCTAGTCGGCGAGCAGCGTGCGCACCACACCGTCGGCCAGCAACCGGCCGCGATCGGTGAGGATCAGCCGGGAGCCGACGACCACGGCGAGCCCGTCGGCGACCACTGCCTGAACGCGGCCCCGTTCGTCGGCGGCGAGCATGTCCAGCGGTAACCCGCTGCGGAGCCGCACGCGCAGCATCACGTCCTCGGTGTGGCGCGCGGCGGCGTCGAGAACCTCGAAGTCGGCGACCGGAAGCTCGCCCTCGGCGAGTACGGCCGCGTAGGCGTTCGGATGCTTCACGTTCCACCACCGGGTCTCACCGAGGAAGCCGTGCGCGCCAGGACCGGCGCCCCACCATTCACCGCCCGCCCAGTAGCCGAGGTTGTGCCGGCACTCGCCGCCGGGCCTCGCCCAGTTCGACACCTCGTACCAGCCGAGCCCGGCCTCGGCGAGCCGAGCGTCGAGCAGTTCATAGCGCGCCGCCAGCACGTCGTCGTCCGGTGCGGCGACCTCACCGCGCCGCACCCGGCGGGCCAGCGCCGTCCCGTCCTCGACCACCAGCGCGTAAGCCGAGACGTGGTCGACCCCGGCCTCGACGGCGGCGTCGACCGACCGGCGCAGATCGTCGTCGGTCTCCCCCGGCGTGCCGTAGATGAGGTCGAGGTTGACGTGGTCGAATCCGGCAGCCCGCGCCTCCCCGGCGGCGGCCAGCGCGCGCCCCGGTGAGTGCAGCCGGTCGAGCACCGTCAGCACGTGCCGGGCGATCGACTGCATGCCCAGCGACACCCGGGTGTAGCCGGCGTCGCGCAGCGCGTCGAACAGCTCGGGTCCCGACGATTCGGGGTTGGCCTCGGTGGTGACCTCGGCGCCGGGCGCCAATTCGAAGTGGTCGCGTACCGCGTCGAGCACCGCGCGCAGACCCGCACCGCCCAGCAGCGACGGCGTGCCGCCCCCGACGAACACGGTCTGCACCGGCGGCGCCGACCCCAGCGTGCGGGCGGCCAGCGCGAGTTCCCGCCGCATCGCGACCAGCCAGCCGTCGGGGTTCGCACCGCCGGACTCGGCGGGCGTGTAGGTGTTGAAGTCGCAGTACCCGCACCGCGTCGCACAGAACGGCACGTGGATGTAGAGGCCGAACGGCCGCCCGGGAGTGGCGGCCAGTCCGGGCGCGCGCACGGGGGCGGTTCGGATGCTCATACTCGCCATCGTCCCAGACGCGCCTCCGACGGCCTGCGCGGAGTTTTGCTCACCGCGAGCGCAAATATAGGCCGGTTAGGGCATGTGCGGCCGTCCGTGGCAGAATGGCCGCGTGACCGTCGTCCCGACCCTTCGCACTCGCATCGCGTTGGTGGCACGCCGGCATGTCGACTTCAAGCGTGTGTGTACCTGTCGCTGTTTGCCTTGACGCGCCTGATCTAGGACCCAGCCCAACCACTATCTTCAGCTGGCCGCCGGATCTGCGCCGCCGGTCAGCCCACCGGTGACAGCGCGCGGTCCCAACGCCGGCTCCGAGAAGGAGCCAACCTCCATGACCGAGACTCCGGCCCAGGCCAAGCCTCGTCCCGCCAAGCCCGTCAAGCGTCCCCGCGGCGAAGGTCAGTGGGCGCTCGGGTACCGCGAGCCGCTCAACGCCAACGAACAGTCCAAGAAGGACGACAACCCGCTCAACGTGCGGGAGCGCATCGAGAACATCTACGCCCAGGGTGGCTTCGAGTCCATCGACAAGGGTGATCTGCGCGGCCGGTTCCGCTGGTGGGGCCTCTACACGCAACGCAAGCCCGGCTTCGACGGCACGTGGACCGGTGACGAGAACACCGACATGCTCGAAGACGAGTACTTCATGCTGCGGGTCCGCAGCGACGGCGGCGCGCTGACCTCGGCGGCGGTGCGCACGCTGGGCCAGATCTCGACCGAGTTCGCCCGCGACACCGCCGACATCTCCGACCGGCAGAACGTCCAGTACCACTGGATCGACGTCAAGAACATGCCGGAGATCTGGCGTCGGCTCGACGAGGTCGGCCTGCAGACCACCGAGGCGTGCGGCGACTGCCCCCGCGTGGTGCTCGGATCCCCGCTGGCCGGAGAGTCGCTCGACGAGGTGATCGACGGCACGCCGGCGGTCAACGAGATCGTCAAGCGCTACATCGGCAAGCCCGAGTACTCGAATCTGCCGCGCAAGTTCAAGACCGCGATCTCGGGTCTGCAGGACGTGGTCCACGAGGTCAACGACGTCGCGTTCATCGGCGTCGAGCATCCGGAGCACGGGCCCGGCTTCGACCTGTGGGTCGGCGGCGGCCTGTCCACCAACCCGATGCTGGGCCAGCGCGTCGGGGCCTGGGTCCCGCTCGACGAGGTGCCCGACGTCTGGGAGGGCGTCGTCAGCGTCTTCCGCGACTACGGCTACCGGCGCCTGCGGTCGAAGGCACGGCTGAAGTTCCTGATCAAGGACTGGGGCGTCGAGAGGTTCCGCGAGGTCCTCGAGAACGAGTACCTCAAGCGTCCGATGATCGACGGCCCGGCGCCCGAACCGGTGACCCGGCCGATCGACCACGTCGGCGTGCAACGGCTCAAGAACGGCCTCAACGCCGTCGGCGTCGCACCGATCGCCGGCCGCGTCTCGGGCACCATCCTGCAGAAGGTGGCCGACCTCGCCGAGGCCGCCGGCTCCGACCGCATCCGCTTCACGCCGTACCAGAAGCTGATCGTGCTCGACGTGCCCGACGACAAGCTCGACGAGCTGCGCGCGGGCCTGGACGCGTTGGGCCTGCCCTCGACGCCGTCGCACTGGCGGCGCAACCTGATGGCCTGCACGGGCATCGAGTTCTGCAAGTTGAGCTTCGCCGAGACGCGGAGCCGTTCCCAGGTGCTGGTGCCCGAACTCGAGAAGCGTCTCGAGGACATCAACGCCCAGCTCGACGTGCCGGTGACGATCAACATCAACGGCTGCCCGAACTCGTGCGCCCGTATCCAGGTCGCCGACATCGGGTTCAAGGGCCAGATGGTCGACGAGGGCAACGGTCCCGAGGAGGGATTCCAGGTCCACCTGGGCGGCAGCCTCGGTCTGGACAGCGGCTTCGGGCGCAAGCTGCGCCAGCACAAGGTGCTCGCCACCGAACTCGGGGACTACATCGAGCGGGTGGTTCGCAACTTCGTGAAACAACGCGAGCACGGAGAGCGTTTCGCTACCTGGGCACTACGTGCCGACGAAGCGGATTTGAGGTAGACGAATGACTGACCTGCTCTCTGACATCGACCTGCAGCAGCTGGCCGAACGCGGTGCGGCCGAACTCGGACCCGACGCGAGCGCGTGGGACCTGCTGCGCTGGGCCGACGAGAACTTCCGGGGCAACTACGTGGTGGCGTCCAACATGCAGGACGCGGTGCTGGTCGACATGGCCTCGAAGGTGCGGCCCGGTGTGGACGTCCTGTTCCTCGACACCGGTTACCACTTCGCCGAGACCATCGGCACCCGCGACGCGGTGGAGTCGGTGTACGACGTCAACGTCGTCAACGTCACCCCGGAGCGGACGGTCGCCGAGCAGGACGCGCTGCTCGGCAAGGACCTGTTCGCCCGCGAGCCCAACGAATGCTGCCGGCTGCGCAAGGTCGAGCCGCTGACCAAGGCGCTGCGCGGCTATTCGGCGTGGGTCACCGGTATCCGCCGCGTCGAGGCGCCGACCCGCGCCAACGCTCCCCTGATCAGCTGGGACAAGGCGTTCGGGCTGGTGAAGATCAACCCGATCGCGGCGTGGTCGGACGAGGAGATGCAGGCCTACATCGACGCCAACGGCGTGCTGGTCAACCCGCTGGTCGACGAGGGCTACCCGTCGATCGGGTGCGCACCGTGCACGGCCAAGCCGATCGAGGGCGCCGATCCGCGTAGCGGGCGCTGGGCAGGCACCGGCAAGATCGAATGCGGGCTGCACCAGTCTTGACCGCACACATCCCCGGGTCGCTTCGCTCCTGCCCGCCGAGCCTCGTCCTGACGGCGCACGGCAGCGTCGATCCCCGGTCGGCGGCGGTCACCCACGCGGTGGCCGGCCGCATTCGACGGCTGCGTCCGTGGCTCGACGTGCGCGCCGCGTTCCTCGAGAAGACCGAACCGGCGCTGCCCGACGTGCTGGCGCAGACCCGTCACGCCACTGTGGTGCCGTTCCTGCTCGCCGACGCCTACCACGCGCGGGTCGACATCCCCGCGGTGATCGACGCGGTGGGACGGCCCGTACGCACCGCCGGTGTGCTGGGCGAGGATCCCGCGCTGCTGACCGTGGCCCGGTTGCGACTGGCCGAGGCCGGGGTGTCGCCCTACGACGACCGTCTCGGCGTGATCGCCGTCGCGGTCGGCTCGTCGCGAGCGGCCGCCAATGCCAGGACGTCGACGGTCGCGTCGGCACTGGCGGACGGCACCCGGTGGGCCGGGTCGCGCGTGGCGTTCGCCACCGGCCCGCATGCGAACCTGGCCGACACCGCCGCCGCGTTACGACGGTCCGGCGCCCGGCGGCTGGTCATCGTGCCGTGGTTCCTCGCGCACGGCCGCATCACCGACCGCGTCGCGGATTACTCTGCGCACGAGGGCATTTCGATGACGGGACCGCTGGGCTCGCACAACCTGGTGGCGGCCACGGTCCTCGACCGTTTCGACGAGGTCACCGGGACGCGCGCAGCGGCCTGACCGCACCCGCGCCCGCACGACACATTCCGCACTCTGCCGGCTTCGGTACTGTGGACGGCGACGGAACGTTTTCCGCCCTCCCACCGAGTTAGGACCGATGCAACCCCATAGACCCATGGCGGTCACATGTTGACCGCCGTGCTCGGAATTCTTGTCGGTTTTTTCGTCGTCCTGGCGATCACCGCGTTGACCGGATACTTCGTCGCCCAGGAATTCGCCTACATGGCCGTCGACCGGTCCAGGCTCAAGGCCCGCGCCGAAGCGGGTGACAACGCCTCGGCCCGTGCACTGGCCGTCACCCGCCGCACGTCGTTCATGCTGTCGGGCGCCCAGCTGGGGATCACCGTCACCGGCCTGCTCGTCGGCTACGTCGCCGAACCGCTGATCGGGCAGGGCCTCGAGGTGGTGCTCGGCGGCGCGGGCCTGCCCACCGTGGTGGCGGTCGGGATCGGCGGCGTGGCCGCGATCGCGGTGTCGACCGTGGTGCAGATGGTGTTCGGGGAGCTGTTCCCGAAGAACCTCGCCATCGCCCGGCCCGAACCCCTGGCCCGCTGGCTGGCGTTGTCGACGACGCTGTACCTCAAGCTGTTCGGCTGGCTGATCTGGTTGTTCGACCAGTCGTCGAACATGCTGCTGCGACTGCTGCGCATCGAGCCGGTGCACGACGTCGAGCATTCCGCGACACCCCGCGACCTCGAGCACATCGTCGCCGCGTCGCGGGAGGCGGGTGAGATCCCGAAGGATCTCTCGGCGCTGCTCGACCGGATCCTCGACTTCCCGACCAGCAACGCCGAACACGCGATGATCCCGCGCTCCCGCGTCGACGTCGTGGCCGCCGACGAGGCGGTGTCCGAGGTGCTGGAGCGGATGGCCCACGGCCACACCCGTTATCCCGTCACCGGTTCCGGCCCGGACGACGTCGTCGGCGTCATCGATCTGCACGACCTGCTCGGCCCGGACTTGGGATCCACCGGTACCGCCGGAAACCGTTGCCGCCCAGCCGTGGTCGTGCCGGAGACACTCCCACTGCCCGACGTGGTGCGGGAACTCGCGCAGGCCGGCGACGAGATGGCGATCGTCATCGACGAATACGGCGGCTTCGCCGGCATCGTCACGGTCGAGGACCTCGCCGAGGAACTGGTCGGCGAGATCGACGACGAACACGACACCGAATCGACGGCGGACGTCATCGCCCGCGACGGCGGCTGGCTGCTGGCCGGCGACCTACCTCTCGACGAGGCCGAACGCACCCTCGAGCTCACGCTGCCCGCCGGCGACTACGAGACGGTCGCAGGCATGGTCATTGCGCAGGCCGGCGGGTTGCCCGCGCCGGGCGACACCGTCGAGATCGAATTGCCCACCGACACCGCGGATCTGGTGCACGACGGTCCCCCGCCGATGCGGCGGATCGTCGCCGAGGTGCGGGCGGTCGAGCGGCGAGTGCCGTCGAGCGTGTTCGTCACCGTCGACACGGCGTCCGAGGAAAGCGACGATGAGTAGCCCGTGGGTCGTCGCGGCGATCACCGTCGCGCTGATCGGCATGAGCGCGTTCTTCGTCGCCGTCGAGTTCGCGCTGATCGCCGCGCGGCGCAACCGGCTCGAGGACGCGGCCGCCACCAGCGCCGCGGCCAGGGCCGCACTGCGCAGCGCCGGCGAGCTCTCGGTGCTGCTGGCCGGTGCCCAGCTCGGCATCACGGTCTGCACGCTGATGCTCGGTGCCGTGACCAAACCCGCTGTGCACCATGCGATCACACCGCTGTTGGGCGACCTCGGCGCGCCGACGTGGGCCGCCGACGCGGGCGGCTTCGTCCTGGCGTTGGTGATCGTCACGTTCCTGCACCTCGTCGTCGGCGAGATGGCGCCGAAGTCGTGGGCCATCGCGCACCCCGAACGCTCGGCGACGCTGCTGGCGATGCCGATGCGCGCGTTCATGTTCGTCACCCGCCCGCTGTTGCGCGGCCTCAACCAGGTGGCCAACTGGTGTCTGCGCCGAGTCGGGGTCATCCCGGTGGACGAGTTGGCCGACACGCAGGATCCCGACGCGCTGCGGCAACTGGTCGAGCACTCGGCCACGGTCGGCACCCTCGACGAGCGCTACCACGCCAACCTCACCAGCGCACTGGAACTCGAGGCGCTGACCGTCGGGCAGGTGGCCCGTCGCAGTGCGGATCACAGCTACGTGCGGGCCGACGCCACACCGGCGGAGATCCAGCGGACCGCCCACGCCACCGGCCATCTGCGCCTGCTGGTGCGCGACGGCGCGACCACCGTGGGCGTCGTGCACGTCCGCGACAGCCTTCCGGGGTCCGGCACCGCGCGCACGCTCATGCGTCCGGTGCTCACGATGGCCGAGGAGACGCCGGTCTACGAAGCGCTGCGCACCATGCGGGAGACGCGCAGCCACCTCGTGGTGGTCGACGGCGCGGGAGGGCGAGGGTTGCTCACGCTGACCGATCTGCTGCACCGGTTGCTGCCCGGCGAGGCGGCCTCACATGCCTGACGCGCGGCCGACCGCTGCGCTGTCCCGGAGTCGGGCCAAGACATGCTCGGCACTGCGCGCGGCGACCATGCAGGCGCCTGCCGTGAACTGATCGGTCATGGGGTGGCGCGCCTTGGCGCGCCAACGGTTGACCTCGCCGAGGGCATGGTCCATCCCGACGCCCGTCACCGCGAAGGCATCGATGTCGAGGCGTTGGGCAGGCTCGGTTCCATAGCTGCCCAGGATCCGCCGAATATCGGTGAGTTCCACGTCCCGAAGTGTCGTAGGCGTGGACCGGAGTTTGGCGAGCAGCCGCAACTCCTGGAAGCCGTGCACATTCGCAACGAGCTCATCAACCGCCTTGACCAAGGGGGCGGCCGCAGTCGCTGGATGGGCGGCGAACATGTCTTTGAGAGTCCGAGCCGCGTTGTGCGCCTTCAGATCGTCGGCCCGCTGCCCGAAGTGCACATCGATGACGTGCTCCAGTTCGGTAACCCCGCTGCGGTACAGGAGGTCGTCGACGAGCGTCTGGCAATCAGGGGCGCCGGCCCGTAGGCACGTCAGCGCGATCCGGATACCGAACGGGCCGAGCCGACGAATGAGCTGCGCGCGAGCCTCGCAGTCGGTGGGCAGCGTCTCGGTCCGGACGAAGCGGTCGGCGGACAGCAGAGCCAGTTCTAGTTGGTCGGGCGCGACAGCCGACAGCTCGCGGAGATCGTTGTACTCGTGCTGACGCAACGTCTTCGCCGTGAAGGCCACCAACCCGGCCACCGGCACCGCAGTCTGACACAAGCCGGTCAACTCGAGTTCGCGCGTGAATTGTTTGGCGATCTGACGTGCGGAGTGCATGGCGTCGACGCGGCCGACGCCGAGCTCGTCTGCTCGTGAAACCACTCCGATCACGCCGAGGGGTCCGGCTCCTCCGGCGACATTCCCGCTGATCTGCCTCAGAAAGTCGAGATCGGACTCGTCGAGAGACCGGAACAGGTAGATCACTGCGTCGGCGGCGGAGTTCCCTTCGTCGGGGATCAGCAGATCCAGCGTGCGGGCGGATACCTCTGTCGAGAGGGACGTGGTGCCCGGAGTGTCGATCAGCGTGGTCTGCACCAGCCGGGCGGTCGGCCACTCCACGTCGATACGGTCGACGTCGCGGGCGGTCAGTTGTCCCAGGTCGAACGTGAGCCCGCCGCCGCGCCTACGAACCGGTATATCTGTCGCGTGTCCGCGTCCGTCCGTCGCGGTGACCGCCGGCTTGGCTCCGTGGCGGAACCAGGTGACCACGCGAGTGCACTCTGTCGCGTCGGTAGGGGCGATGTCTTCGCCCACGAGAGCATTGAGCAGCGTCGACTTGCCTGCCTTGATGGCCCCGGCGACCGCGATGCGCAACGGCTGTTCGAGACGAACCGCGCACGCATCCAGCCGTTCGACGAGTTCGCGGTGACCGGCGTAGATCTGCCGAGCGTCGGCGATGACCCGCTCCAGCCGGGCGATCGGCGCGGCCGTTGTCATCGGCTTGCCGGCACGACACCGGCGACTCGAAGCCGGCTGGCCTGTTCGCGGCACTTCTTGAGTACCGCAAGTTTCTTCTCGGCGGCGGCGGCCTTCTTCTCCCGTTCACCGAGTTCAAGATTCGCCGCATCGTGCGCCGCCTTGACCGACTCTTGCAACGAGGCAATCTCCTGCTCGGCGATCGATCGGAAATGATCACGCAGGATGCGCTGTACGTTACGGAGCCGGTCTCGCGACAACTTGCCGACGTGGAAGGAGATCTCATCGATGTACTTGCGGACGTTGGCCTGGGCCTCTGCGCGCCGGCGCGTGAGTCGGTTGTTGCGGTCCTCTCGATAGGATTGGCCGCCGAGCAGTACTCCGGCGCCGAGCGCGATTGGGTTCATGCTGGCCATGCCGAAAGCCATCTGGGTGCCCATTCCCACCATCATCGAGCCGCTGTATCCACCACGAACCGCCACCAGGACTTTCTGCAGGGTGGAGGCCTTCGATGCGCTCAGCCGACCCACGGTCAGTTCGGGATCGATCACTACGCCGCCGCAGATCGCGTCCAGCGCAGGGAGGTCCAGGCGCTCACCGTCCTCGGCGAATGAGGTGGCGACTTTTTCCGCGAGGGCCTGGGCCGACTCGAATGCCCATACGAAGTTGTCCGCGACGGCGTTGCCCACCTGTTCGTGCACCCAATCGGTGAGCTGCGGCCATTTCTTGTCCGGATCCGATTCGTTGATCAATACTTCAGCTTCTTTGCCTATCAGGCGCATTCGGTGCTTCAGGTCGTGGTCCACCTCGGCGGTGAGGTCGGCGATACCGTCGGCGAGTGTCTGCTGCCACAAGGATGCGGTCTTCGCTCTCGAATCGGAGAGTTCCTTACGCGACTTGAGTTCGCTCGTCATGCGCTCACGGAACTCGGGATCGCGCATGGCGTTGAGCTCGGCCTCCAAGGGCAGTGTCAGATGCTGGGCGATGGTGTCGAAATCCGAGATGACCCGGGCGATCCGCCGTGTGGATGCGTCCGCCAGCACCCCGGTTCGGAGGAACTGCATCAGCTCCGGGAAGCCGGACTCTGAGTTCAAGCTCTTGTCTCCGAGCCGAACGGCGTGTCCCCTCAAGGTGGACGACAGCGGAATGATCCTGCATTCCAGTCCACTTCGCGCCAGGTGACTCTCGTCCGCATCGACGATGCGTCGCCAGTCGGGGTAGAGGTCTGTTTTCGTCATCGCGATCACGGTGGTCGGACAGAGTTCGCGCACATTGCGCAGGAAGCGGAGCTCGGGCTGCGTGAACTCCTGACTGGCGTCGGTGACGAATACTGCGGCATCGGATGCGGCGACCTCGTTGAGAACATGGACGGAGTGCGGCTGTCCGCGTCCCCCGAAACCCGGCGTATCTGTGAGCGCCAGGTTCGCGGCGAGGATGGAACTCTTCACTCCGATGTCAGCCGCGATGACAGTCCGGCCGTCGGCATAGCTGGATGCGGCGAGGTCGGAACTCAATTCGGTGAGGGGCAGGGGCAATGTCCTCGGCTCTGCTTCACCCGGCTGCTCGACAAGCAGTCGGGCGCTTGGTACCTCGGCATGCCGTATGACCGTGACCACCTTGGTGCCGCCGGCTTCACCGACCGCACACACGTCGGAAGTGATCAACGAATTGATCAGATGGCTCTTACCTTTTCGACGCAAGCCGACGAATGAGACGCGAATGGCCGTCTCTGCCGAACGGCGTTTTGTGGCTTCCAGGCTCCTAATGAGGTCCTCCCGACGGGCCGATTCGGCGAGCTCGCACAGATGCTTCATCATCGCCGGGAGTGCCGCACGCGCCTCGGTCATATGGCGACTGACCGCTTCGCTGACCGGTTTGGGTGCGGCGGGCACAGTCGGAGGCGGTTTTGGTCGGCCGGCTCCGACTGGTGACGACGCCGGCGCGCTCGACACGGCCGCCGGCGCAGGCGTGGACGTGGCGTCGGCTGGACGTGGGGCCTTGGTCGCCCGCGCTTGGACAGCAGCATGGTGGGCGGCCGCGGCCCGACGAGCGATAGCCTGCGCTGCGGCGGCACGCGACGCGACCTCGTTCGGATCAAGGGGGGTAGCAGTTACCGGCTCCGCCGGCTCGCTGTGCTCGTTCATGAACTGGCCCTTCGCTCATGGTCTGAAGGCCCGAACTCATCGCTGAGGCCGCCTTCGGACAGGATGTTGTGGTAGGCGTTGCCGCTGGTGTACTTGTGGAGCAACAGGTTTCGGATCGTGTCGCCGCTGCCTGGTGATGTGGTTGCCACCCGCGGGTGTCGATTCGGTGATCGCTCGCCATTCTCGTCGCCATGAGTCCGGCGGATACTCTCCTCGAAAGCTTCTGTTGCCGCGATGATTTCGGACGCCGTCACGGCTGACAGCCCGGCATCAGCCAGCGCGGCCTCCGGGTCGAGGAGGTAGCGCTGCGCGGCGTCCTCATCGCCGAGCAGCCGGCTGAGGAAATTGCTCAGCTCGCGACCGATGGTCGTCATCCGCGTCAGAAGATGTCGTCGAGGACGCCGCCGATCGCGCCGCCGACGTCCTCGACCACACTGATAGCTGCACCGCCCGCATCCTCGACGACGGTCGCTACGGCGCCGATCGCATCCTCGGCCACTCCCCCGACTGCGCCGCCCACGTCGATCACGGCGCCGCCCGCATCGCCGACTACGTCGACGACGTCGCTCCCGAAGGCATAGACGTCCTGTGCGGCATCGGTGACGGTCCCCACCGGGTCGGTGACGAGGTCCATCGCAGCTCCGAGCGCGACCCCGACGACGGGCGTCGGCACATCGACCGAAAGCAAAGGTAAGTCGATGTGGGTACTGTCCCCGAACTCGACGCCCAGCTCGGCCTTGAGCCCTACTTCCGCACCCACCTCGAGATCCAGGCCGGCGATGTCGGTCGCCACTCCGACACCCACCTCTCCCACCGAGGCTCCGACGGAGAAGCCGGTCGTGTCGCCGATCGACGCCGACGCTGAGGCCCCCGGCCCCTCTGCCTCCGCAGCTACCCCTGCACCTCCCAGCACCGTATCGATGCCGGCCTCGGCGTTGACTCGCGCGCTGACGGCTGAGGCTGACGCGGAAGCGCCCGTCTCCGGATCCCATGCGGCGTGTGCCTTTACCTCGCCCACAACGGCTTCCGCGGCACCGTAAGCCGTCCCGACCCCACCCAGACCGACTTCGCCTTCGACCCTTCCATGCAGGAGGTGTCCCTCCATGGAGACACCGGCCGCCCCGGTTTCCGGATCGTAGTAGGAATCCGTGGTCACGTGGCCGACGGTAACGCTGGCGTCGCCGGCCGCCGTGAGGCCCTCGACGGCGACGGCTGTCGTTTCACCCGTTGCCGGGTCGAAGGTCGTGACGAGGTCGTTGGCGGGGTCGGTCGTCACCGTGACGCCGGTGTCGAGGTTCACCACTGTCTGAATTCCGGTCTCGGGATCCGTAGCGGCGATGGTCTGTTCGCCCGTCACGTCGTTGACCGTGGTCACCGTGCCCGTCTCCGAGTCCGTGGTGGTCGTGAGCGTGTGCCCAGTCGACGGATCGTACGTCGAGGTCTCATTTGTCGCGGGGTCGACCGTGGTGCGGATACCGGTCACCGCATCGACAGTGGTCACGAGTCCTGTTGCGGCATCGGTGGTCGACAGAGTCACAGCGCCCGTGGCCGCGTCGTAAGTCGTCGTCACGCCGGTGTTCGGGTCGTAAGTGGTGCGGATGCCTGTGTCGTCATCGATCGTGGTGTCGATTCCCGTCCGCGGGTCATGAGTGGTTGTCTCACCGGTCGCCGGATCACTCGTGGTACGGAAACCCGTGGCGGGATCGGTGGTGGTGGTGACCCCTGTGACGGCGTCGGTGTACGACACCGTCGTGGCGTTCGTCGCTGGATCGTAGGTGGTCGTGATCCCCGTCGAATTGTCGATGGACGTACGCAGTCCCGAGTCATCGACAGTGGTGACGACGCCCGACACCGAATCAGTGGACGTGACGGTCGTGGTGCCGGTCGCCGGGTCGTACGCGGTTGTCTCACCCGTCGCCGGATCGAAAGTCTCGGTCTCACCGGTTTCCCGGTTGGTGTGGGTGGTGACCCCGGTGTCGGGTTCCGTTTCCGACTGCCAGGTCGGCATCGGATCGTCGGGTAGTACTGCCGTTCCCTCGTGATCGGCGGCATCGGTAGTGGTTCCCTGGGCGGTATCGGTTGCCTCGCCTGCGGCGGGCTCGACGGGCTGGGCATCAGTGGCCACCGGGTCAGGTGTGACCTCCGGTGGCGCCGTCGCATCATTCGCGGGCGTCGTGGTCGGCTCGGCGCTCGGGGTCGCCGTGGGTGATTCGCTGCTCGGCATGACGGGTCCTCTCCTCCTTGTGAGGTCATGGTGGGTCGCGCATCCACGCAAGGGGACGAGGAAAAAGCCCTAGCGGCCCCCTCGTCTGACGGGCGCACAGCCGCCGCGGCGGCGCGCCCGCTCCGGTCTTGACCGCAGTCCCGCCCTATAGGCCCTTGGAGGTCGCCTAGGTCCTGCCGTGCGTTGTTGGGGAATTTCGAGTAGTCCACTACTCGATGAGTCCCAGCCACCCTGGCCTTCAATGGGCGCATCAGCACTTGGGACACCCGGCAGGGGGTAGGGGCATGGCGTCGTTGAGCATGAAGGTCGGGTCGGAGATCTTCGCAGCAGTCACCGATACGTCAGCGGCGCAGTCTCAGCCAGTGAACGCGGTACGCCGGCAGGCGGTGCTCGTCTGGCGGTCCGGACAAGGGCCCGAACTGCGCGCGCCGGGGGTGTTCGGTGTGCCCGCCGACGTTGAGGTCGCAGGTTTCGTGGACCGGGTCGATGACCCGGTCGAAGTCGTCGCCTCCGATGGGACGCCGCGTCGCGGGGCAGACTTGGTGGCCCTCGCAATCGAGTACCTCGTGCGGTACTCCTCTGGGGCAGTCGAGGGTAGGCCGGACATCGCGATCTGCCACCCCAGTCACTGGGACTCCAATGCTGTCAACGCGTTTGGGTCGGCACTGCGGAGGGCTGGCCTTGGCCACGCCAAACTGGTGCCTGAGATATTGGCCGTCCTGGCGCGCACGCGGCAGATGCGCGGCGTTCCCAGTGGCGGGCCCTTGGCCGTCTACGACCTTGGCGGCAACGGGCTGAGCTTGTCCCTGGCCGATGCGCGCACGCTGGCACCGATCGGCCCCACCGTGCGCAACACCGACTTCGGGGTCGCGCAAGCGGATTACGCGATCCTGCGGCACGTACTGGCGCTGGTCGAGGAATCGGCCGCCGACCTCGATCTGGATGACAGCGGGGTGGTGCGCCAACTCGGCGATCTGCGAGACCAGTGCCGCATCGCCAAGGAGACGTTGTCGACGGAGACGGCCACGGTCATCGACGTGGACCTTGCCGGTTTCGCTGACGGGATTCGACTGGTCCGTTCAGAGCTGCAGGAACTCATCCGTCAGCCGATCGAACACAGCGCCGAATTGGTCGAGGAGCTGCTGAGGGTCAACGGTATCGATCGACGTTCGCTGTCGGCGATCGTACTGTCGGGCGGTGGCGGGGCGATCCCTCTGGTCGCGGAATTCCTGTCGTCACGATTCCGGGTACCGATACTGAGAGACCAGGATCCAGCACTCACATCGGTGCTCGGCGCGATGTCGGCGCAGCCGCCACTGCTGCGGGCGGCATCGCCACCGCCGACACCACCACCCGAGATGCCACCTGTGGCCAACCGGCAGCACGCGCATCCGCCGCTCACGCGTCCGCAAGGTCCTGTGATCGAGCGGCTCGATCCCTCAGGAACCGCCGGTACGCCCGCGCCTCAGGTTCGGCCTCGACCGAACCCGGGTCCCACAGGCGCAGCAAGTGGCTCATTCCCGCCGCCGCCACCACCCTTCAGGACCTCAGAACGTCAACCCGCGTCGACGCACACCACACGTCCGCGCAACCGCAGTAGCCGCAAGTCGATCCCCCTGCTCATCACCACCGCGGTCGCAGCGTTCTTCCTCGTGGGCTTGCTCGCCACGATGTTCGTGGGCCCTGCGGAGAACACGTCGAACACCATTACGTCGACAACGACGACACCGCCCACGACGACCATCACGACCACCACTCAGAACTCGGAGGTGACCTCAGGCGGCGATGGCGTGACCGCTACACCGAAGCAGTGCCCGTCGGGCACCAAAGCCGAGAACGGAACGTGCGTCCCGATCGCAGCGCCGTGTGAACCGCCCAGTCAGATCGTCGATGGCGTCTGCGTGACGCCACCGGTGTGCGAACCGCCGAACGAGCTCATCGATGGGGTATGCCAACCGCCGGTGATCGAGTGCCCGCCGCCGGGTGAGGTGGTGGACGGCGTGTGCCTGACGACGACGCCGCCGAGCTCCAGTACCACGAGCAGCCCACCGACCACCACGCCGCCGTCTCCGCAGGAGACAAACAATCAGACGAGTTCCGTTGTGCCACAGGAAATTTCTCAACCAACAACATCCGATCCCTCACCGGACAGTGTGCCATGACGTCGTCGCCCATCGCGGCCGTGCCCGCGGTCGTCGCGGGCGCCGCGCCCGCCTACGCGCTGTACCGCACCGTTGCCGGACGTCCGCATGCGGCCGAGCGCGTATTGGTTCGCGGCGGCGGCGGCACCGGGAAGAGCGCTTTGGTCGCGGCCATCCGGCACGTACTCCGCTCCGCACAGGTGGCGACCGCCGATTCACTGCGGCGGTTCGATCCTGCGGGCCACTCCGCACTGCTGATCGACGACGCTCACCTGCTCCCGCCGTCCGATCTGCACCGGCTGACCGACCTCGCTTATCACGAGGAACTCACCCTCGTGATCACCGTTCAACCGAGGTATCAATATCCCGAGCTTGCAGCGTTGATGAAGACCTTCGAGGCAGTCGGCCGCACAGTGGACCTCTCGGCCCTGGATGAACTCGGCGTGGCGGCCTCGGCGCGAGCACTTTTCGGCGCACCCGTATCCGCCGAGTTCGCGTCCACCGTCTCAGCACTCACCGACGGGCTGTCCTATCTCGTCGAGCCGTGCCTCCGCCGGGCCAATCCTCGGTTGCACGGCGACGTCGCCCAACGCGCCACCGCAGCCGTCCGAGATGCGGTCGCCGACAAGCTGCTTCGATTGGGTCGCGACGTCGTGCGCGTCATCGCGCTCAGCAACTTCGGCGCCGATCCGGACGAGGTGAAGCTCGGCGAAGTCCTGCAACTCGGTGACGGACAGGTGTGCGCCATCTACGACGAGGCCACCAACTGTGGTCTGCTGCACCCAGGTACCGACTTGGCGCGCATAGTTGCGGCCGAGGTCACCGGAGCGCTGGGTCACCCGCAGGTGGCGGCGCTGGCTGAGCGCTACTACCGCGCACGCGGCGAGGAGAAGCACCTGGACCCCGAGTTAGCCGCGAATCTCGCGGAGTGCGGTGTGCGCGACACCCACCTGTGCCGAGCACTACTGGCGGAGGCGGTACGGCAGGTCGGAGGTCGACCTCGTTTGGCGGAGCGCTACTACCGCGCGGCGATCGACGCCGCCCCGTCAGACGGCGACCTGCTCGTCGAACGGGCCGATGCCGCCTTCCGGATCGGCCGCTTCGACGATGCACTCCGATTGGCCGAGGTAGCCCTCGAGGACTCAACGTCCACCGATGTGACCACAGCCGCGCGGGTTGCGGCCAGTACCTGGTGCGCCCGGGGACTGCTCAAGCGAGGGGCGGATCTGTACACCTGGCTCGGTCCGCAACGGGTCGGCGAGGACGGTGCAATCGCCGCAATGCTTCTCGTCTGTGCCGGTGACGCGAAGGCGGCGACGGCGATGGCAGAGTCCCCTGGCACAAGGCCTCCGACCGCCGACGTCAGCGGCCACCGATTGCTCGCACAGGCACTACTGACGTCTTTGCGACAGCCCGGGCCGGCGACACTGAACTTGTTCAGCCGCTCTTTGACGGTGCTCGATGGGTCAAGCACTCGAGTGGTCACACCCGATGACGTCGCAGCAGTGACGGCGATCGCGGCGTTGCACGTCGGTGACCTCCGCAAGGCGCGTACGGTGCTTCGACGGGCTCTCGACAGCGGGTCGGACTCTGCGCCGGTCAGTGTACGGCTTCGCCTCTTGATGGCGTGGACGATGATGCTCGAGGGCCACCTGGAGGTGGCCGGTTGCGAGCTGGCCGCGGTCGGCGGACGGGACCTGCCTTCGCGCGAACGCTTCTTCGTTGATGCTCTCCATGTCGGCCTGGCACGCAGACGCGCTGATGTAGGGCAGCTACACATCGCGCTGGCCCAGGCACGGGAAAGTATCGACGACTACTCGGTGGACCTGCTGAGTCTGCTTCCGGTCGGCGAGTTGTGGGCGGGCGCTTCACGAGTGGGAGAGGCCGGCTTGGTACGGCACCTCGTCGACGACGCCTTTGCACTCACTGACAGCTTGGGCGGTCCACCGTTCTGGACGTGTGCGATGCATTGGTACGGACTGACGGTCGCCATCCGATCGGATTCACCGAGCGACGTGACCCGGCACGCCCGGGCACTGCGCGCGGCCGCCGAACAGAGTGAGTACGCTGCTGCGCTGGCGGCAGCGGGTCGGGCGTGGGTGCGGGCACTCAACGCTGAGCTGGACATGGCTGAACTTACTATGGCCGTCACCGGGCTTCAGTCCTTCGGGCACGGCTGGGATGCGGCCAACCTCGCTTCGCGAGCCGCCCTCCGGTGCGCCGACAATCGAATGTCGGCGGAGCTCCTCCATCTTGCGCGGGTCGCCGGACAACCGGCACCCGGCAGCGACTCGACCGTCGTCCCCGCACATGTCACCGCGGATATGCACACGTTGAGCGATCGTCAGCGGGAGGTCGCAGCTCTGCTTGTCGCGGGGCTGACGTACAAGGGAGTGGGTGAGCGCCTGTTCATCTCCCCGAAAACCGTCGAATACCACGTCGCGAAGATCAAGCGCGTGATGGGTACGGATTCACGCAGCGAGTTGATCTCGCGTCTGCACGCGCTCGAGCGGAACGACCGGTAGCCGGATCCACCGGGCCGGGTGCACTTCAGCACTCGTGTCTACCGCCCAGGGTCCAGGAGGTCGTCCACCGAGAAGTCGTCGGGTGGCGCCGCGTACGCGTACTCGTCGAACATGTCGTCGGCTGCTGCTGATTCGGAGAGCGGATCGAAGTGCGCCTCCGCTGCTCCGTCCTGTGGTGGGTCGGGCGCAAACGGGATCGCAGTGTCGAAGGCGACCTCGGTACCGTCGGGCACGGTGGCATCATGGTGGGATTCGGGCCACTGGAAGCCGTCGTCCGACCAATCGACGGTTAGCTCGCCGTCTGACGGCCCGTTGAAATCATCCCTCCACATGGGTTGCGCATCAACGTCTTCCGATTCGGATCCGCCGGCAGATCCGTCCATAGCGGGCCAGGCCGAAGTCGCAGGAGTCGAATGCTCGTTCTGCAGCGACTGGCCGCCCATGTGGAAGTCGCCGTCCACATCGGCGGGAGCCGGATCGGTGTCGAGATAGTCTTGCGATACCGACCGCATGGCGGTGACGTCGCCGGCAGAGTCATACGTCGTCGTCGCACCGGTGTACTGGTTGTGGACCGCCAATTCACCGCTGGCGTGATCGTAGACGGACGTCTCTCCGAGTACCGGATCGTGGATTGTGGTGCGTCCCAGGACCATGTCTGTCAGCGTGACCTGGCCACTGGCCGGGTCGTACACGCGCGTCTCACCGGTGGCAGGAATGATGGTCGTGGTCACGCCGGTCACCTCGTCGTGAGTGGTGATCGTCAACGTGCCGGTCACGGTATCCAGCGTGGTAAGGCTCCCATCAACGGGGTCAAAGGTTTTCATCAGTCCGGTCAGCGGGTCGTAGTGCCGCGTGACGCCAGAATGAGAATCAAGCGTTCGGGTGAGTCCGCTCGACGCGTCGTAGGTCGATCGCGCCGCCGACGCATCGCTCAGATCGATTCCGACACCCGCAGGATCTGTCATCTCGCACACCTCCGTGCTTCATCGATGGTGACGTGTCAGCCCACCACAGGTTGATCGAGGCAGTCGACCGCCGCCCCGTCTGGCCCATCCTGGCAAGTGGTTTCGTACACGGGCTGCTCGTAGCCGAGGTCGCTCATCTCATTCGTCTCGATGGGCTCTTCGCACATCTTGAGTACGTCCACGCTGAAGTCCGGCTCCACATTGGTCGCTTCTGGATGCGGCGCAGGGGCCTCATCGAACGGTCCTTCCCAGGCATCGCTCACGACCGGGCCCGCATTGATGCCGTCGGAGGTGAGCGGACGGTCCAGCACGACGGGGGTCAGATCATCCGGGATCGGCAAGTCGCCGGGGTCACAGAGGACCAGCGGGTCGTCAGCGAAAGGAGCGTCGTCGACAGCGCCGGTCGTGGTGAGATCGTCGGGCACCAGGGATCTGTCCACAGTCAGCACCGGATCGATCCACTGGTCCAGCACCATCGTCGACCCGTCGGCAGCCGTGATGGTCTTTGTGCCCATTCCTTCCGGGCCCAGGATGGTGCGCTCCGACGAGCCGTCCTCCCGGTGAATGTGCCTGTCGACGCTACCGTCTTCGGCCAGGCGCATCCGTACGGTGGTGCCGTCGGATGCGTTGAAGACCGTCTCGGTGGACCCGTCAGGCCGCGGCACCATCAACGTCGACTCCCGCGTACCGTCTGCGTGCACCACTTCATGCATCGAACTCCCGTCGGGGTAGAGGACCCGCTGCGCGGTCTCGGTGGTCCCGTCGGTGTGCAGCGTCGTCTCGTCGCTCGATCCGTCGAGCCGTTCCAGCCGAGTGGTTCTGGTGCCGTCGGCCGCGACGTGCTCGCTGAACCTGCTGCCGTCCGGTTTGACATATGCCCGGTCGAGCACAGTTTCGGCGTGTCCGTCGGGTGATCGGGTGGTCGTGGTGGTCGTGTTTGTCGCCGGGTCGAATTCCTGGGTGACCACTGTTTGCGCACCCGAGGCATCCACTTCGATTGTGCTCGAACCGCCGTGGGCATCGAGGACGAACGTGGTGCTCGATGAGGATCCATCGGGGAGGGTCCTGATCTCCTGCCACTGGCCGTCGGGAAACTCCGTTCGAACCTCACGAGTACCGTCGGCAGCCTCGAATTCGCGAATGACATGGTCGCCGGCAGGGCCGTGCACCGCCGTGACGACCAACGTGTCGACACCACCGGGATGCGTAGTCGTCGTCGTGGTGATCTGGGCAAGATCGTTGTGCTCCACGTCGGTACGTGATGTGTGCACGGAACCGTCGCGATGCCTGCTGATCGTCTCGTCGGACTGGTCCTTGCCTGGTCGATGGTCGGTCGCGAACGAGGTGCCGTCGTCGTGCGTAATCTCCGTGTAGACCCGACCGTCAGAGTACGTGTGGATTTCGGTCACCTCGCCGGCACCGTCGGAGCCGATCGACACCTTTGCACCGTCGTCGGCGATGAAGCGAACCGCTCGATACACCTCTCCGGTCGGTGTGACGCTGACGGTTGTCGTCGAGCCATCGGCGTGTTCGACCTCGGTGGTCGGTGCGGTTCCCAGACTTGCGGATACAGCCATTGCTCTTCCTTGCAGGCGAAGTGCTGATTGCGGCGCAGGCCCATGCTAGGTCCGTGCATGCCACTCGGGCGCTAGGGGAAAGCCCTAGCCTCTCCCCTTGCCACACCGAGCAATTCGCGTTCGAGTAGTCGGCTACTCAACCGACGGCGTCGCCCCCCGCTCACGCTGGTGCAACCGGGCTGTGTCCGGTCGTCAATCGCAGCAGCGAATCGGACTGAGTGTCCGAGTTGGGAGTAGTGCCATGAGAATCTTCGCCGACAACGAGGAGCCCATCGACCCGGGATCAGGAGGAATCCAAGGCGATTCCGATGTCCTCGTGGATGTCTTCGATGCCGTGGCGGAGGGGGCGCAAGCCGCCTACGCCACGGCCGCGGAAGCGGTCGACGCCACCTATGACGCCGCGGAGCAGTACGTCGATGACCTTGCTCACCGCGCCGAAGCGGATCCGATCGGACTTGCCGCCGATCTCGCCGAAAGCGCTTATTCGATGGTGCCGCACGTCGACGTCGATGTCGACGAGAACGGCGCATTCGACACCACGTTCTCAGCGGGCCCCTTCGGAAGCGTGAAAGCTCACGCCGGCAACGACGACGAGGGACACTTCGGTTTGACCGCAGACGTCAAGGTGGGCCTGGATGAAGCAGGCATTTCCTGGGAGGGTCGGTACAGCGAAACGGATGACGGTTTCCGGGTGCAGGGGCAGTACGGAGCGCAGGCGGTCATCGACGGAGTTCCGGTGGGTGTCGAATATCGCGCCGGATATGAGGACCTGGGCGACCACGGCTTCAAGGCGACGGCCGGAACAAGCAGCGGGTTGTCGGCGGATATCGACGACGCGGTCGAAGGTTCGGTGATGAGCGGCAACGACGTTGACTTCTCCTTGGTTGACGGACAATCCACGATCGGTATTCGGCACAGCACCGAAGCGAGCATCGAGGTCGACGGAGACGAGGTCGTCGACGTGGCATCCGAACAGGGAGTCGCGTACACCTGGGGACCCGACGGCGAACGCATCATCCTGCATGACGAGGTGTCCGGCACCCTGGGCGACGAAGCCGACCACGTGAGTGGCACAGCGCGTATCGCCTATGAATACGGCACGGACGCGGACGGCAACGAAGTGGAGCGGTGGACCGCATCGGAGACGGTCGCGGTGGAGAGCGAAACGCTGGGCGTCGATCTGTCGTCGTCATCGACCGATGCGTCAAGCAACATCTTCATCGATGACGGGGCTGATGACATCGTGGTCGACGGCACGCCCGCCGAATACCAGGTCGCGACCGACCCTGGCCTCGACACCACATACATGACCGAGACCGGAGCAGACGCGGAACCCGGCTACGCGGAGACCACCGAGACGCTCGTGCTCGACGAGGTGGGCGGCGCTGCCGGATGTTACAGCGATGGGGATCAGCCCTAGCCCTGGGTACATCCAGCGGCCTGACGGCTCACGCGTTGGTCAGCGACTCGTCCTCGTCGGCCTTCGGCAACGCGGCGCCGCCGGGGATTGCCGGCACCCGGGTGGCCCGCACGTAGACCGTCTCGCCCTCACGCAGCCCCAGCGCCTCGGCGTCGCCGCGGGTGATCTGCGCGGTGAACGGCGCATGCGTCGCGGCGTTGGTCAGCTCCAGGCGCACCTCGAAGCCCAGCACCACCACGCGGTCGATCGTGGCCTTGACCACGCCGGTCGCCTGAACCGAGTCGCTCTCGTAGATCGGCAGCTCCGGGTTGCGGCCGACGCGGATGTCGTGCGGACGCACCAGCGTGCCGTTGAGGGAGGACACCGCACCCAGGAACGACATCACGAACGCGTTGGCCGGGGTGTCGTACACCTCGGTCGGCGAGCCGACCTGCTCGATGCGGCCCTTGTTCAGCACGGCGATACGGTCGGCCACGTCGAGCGCCTCGGCCTGGTCGTGGGTGACCAGCACGGTCGTGACGTGCACTTCGTCGTGCAGCCGGCGCAGCCACGCCCGCAGATCCTCGCGCACCTTCGCGTCGAGCGCGCCGAACGGCTCGTCGAGCAACAGCACCTGGGGGTCCACCGCCAGCGCGCGGGCCAGCGCCATGCGCTGACGCTGACCACCGGAGAGCTGGTTGGGGTAGCGATTCTGGAACCCGGCGAGCCCGACCACCTCGAGCAGGTTGTCGACCTTCTCCTTGATCTCGGCTTTCGGGCGTTTGCGGATCTTCAACCCGAACGCGACGTTGTCACGCACCGACAGGTGCTTGAACGCGGCGTAGTGCTGGAACACGAAGCCGATCCCGCGGTGCTGCGGCGGGACGTTGGTGACGTCGCGGCCGTTGATCGTGATGGTGCCGGTGTCGGGGTGGTCCAGACCGGCGATCGCCCGCAGCAGCGTCGACTTGCCCGAACCACTGGGCCCGAGCAGGGCGGTGAGCGAACCGGCGGGAACCTCGAAATCGATGTTGTCCAGCGCCGCGAAGTCGCCGTAGTGCTTGTTGGCGCGGCGCACGATGATCGCGTCTGTCATGTTCGCTTCCTTGTCGGCCTCGGGGCTGTCCGGGACTCAGTTGTGTTGTCTGGCCCGACGGGCGTCGAGGACCACCTGGAAGACCAGGACGATCACCGCGACTCCCATGAGCAGCGTCGATACGGCGTAGGCGCCGTATTCGGCGCCCCGGTTGTAGCGGTCGGACACCAGCAGCGTCAGCGTCTGTGAGGTACCGGGCAGGTTCGACGACACCATGATGACGGCGCCGTACTCACCTAGTGTGCGGGCGATGGTCAGCACCACGCCATACGTCAGACCCCAGCGGATCGACGGCAGCGTGATCCGCCAGAACGTCTGCCACCACTGCGAGCCCAGGGTCGAGGCGGCCTCTTCCTGGTCGGTGCCGATCTCGTGCAGCACCGGTTCGACCTCGCGGATGACGAACGGCACGGTGACGAAGATGCTGGCCAGCACGATGCCCGGCAGCCCGAAGATGATCTGGAAGCCGAGGTTGTTCTCCACGAAGCCGAAGACCCCCGCCGAACCCCACAGCAGGATCAGCGCGACGCCCACCACCACCGGCGAGACCGCGAACGGCAGGTCGATGACGGCCTGCAACGCGCTCTTGCCGCGGAACTTGTTGCGCGCCAGCACCAGTGCGGTCGGCACGCCGAACAACACATTGAGCGGCACCACGATCGCCACCACGAGCAGCGACAGCTGCAGTGCGCTGATCGCGGCGGGCGTGCCGATCGATTCGATGAACGCACCCAGCCCGGGTGAGAAGGTCCGCCACAGGATCAGACCGACCGGCACCACCACCAGCACCAGGATGTAGGCCAGGGCGACGAAGCGCAGCGCATAGCGCGTCGCCGGCGACAGTGTCATCTCGCGCTCACCCCACGATCTCTTCTCGCTTGGCTGCCCGCGCCCCGAGCGCGCGCAGGATCAACAACACGACGAACGAGATCAGCAGCAGCACAATGGAGATCGCGGCTGCCCCGGTGCGGTCGTCGTTCTCGATCAGCGTGCGGATCCACTGTGAGGACACCTCGGTCTCGCCAGGGACCGCGCCGCCGATCAGCACCACGGAGCCGAACTCGCCGATGGCGCGGGAGAACGCCAGCCCCGCACCCGACAGCAGCGACGGCAGCAGCGCGGGCAGGATGATCTTGGTCAGGATGGTCCAGTTGTTGGCCCCCAGCGACGCGGCCGCCTCCTCGACCTCCCTGTCCAGCTCCAGCAACACCGGCTGCACGGAGCGCACCACGAACGGCAGCGTCACGAACAGCAGCGCGATCCCGACGCCCCATTTGGTGTGCTGCAGATGCAGGTCGACCGGGCTCGCCGGCCCGTAGAGCGCCAGCATGACCAGGCTCGCGACGATCGTCGGCAGCGCGAACGGCAGATCGATGACCGCATCGACCAGCCGCTTGCCCGGGAAGTCGTCGCGGGTCAGCACCCACGCCACCAACAGCCCGAACACGGCGTTGATCACCGTCACCCCGACCGAGATGGTCAGCGTCACACGGAACGACTCGAGTGCGGCGTTGCCGGTGACGGCGCGGTAGAACGCCTCCCAACCACCGCCCACGGACTGCCACAGGATCGCGGCCAGCGGCAGGAGCACGATGACGCTCAGCCAGATGGTCGCGACCCCGACCCGAAGGGACGCCGTACCGCGGCGCCGGGCGAGACCGCCCGGCGCCCGGGCGGTGTCGCCGTCGACGGCAGTGATCATCCAGTGGCCTGGGTGTAGATCTTGGTGATCGACCCGGTGTCCTTGTTGAACAGCTCGCTGTCGACCTTCTGCCAGCCGCCCAGGTCGGCGATCGTCCACAGCTTCTCCGGGGCGGGGAACTCATCGGCGAACTCCTCGGCGACCGCGGGGTCGACGGGACGGAACCCGGCCTCGGCCCACAGCTTCTGCGCCTCGGGGGTGTACTGGAAGTTCACGAACGCCTTCGCCTGCTCCAGATGCCGGCTGGAGCTGACCACCGCGACCGGGTTCTCGATCTTGAACGTCTGCGGGGGGTTGAAGTAGTCGAATTTGTGGCCCAGGCGGCGCGAGTTGATCGCCTCGTTCTCGTAGGCCAGCAGCACGTCGCCGCTGCCCTGCAGGAAGACGTCGGTGGCCTCGCGCCCGGAGCCGGGCCGCAGCTTGATGTGCTCGCTCACCAGCTTGTTGACGTAGTCGAGGCCGGCCTGCGGGTTCTTGCCGCCGTCACTCTTCACCGCGTACGGGGCGAGCAGGTTCCACTTCGCCGAACCGGAGCTCAGCGGGCTGGGGGTGATGACCTCGACGCCCGGCTTGAGCAGGTCGTCCCATCCGCGGATGCCCTTGGGGTTGCCCTCGCGGACCATCAGGCTGACCACCGAGCCGAACGGGATTCCCTTGGTGGCGTTGCTGTTCCAGTCCTCGCTGACCTTGCCGGACTTCACCAGGCGGGTGATGTCGGGTTCGACCGAGAAGTTGACCACGTCGGCGGGTTTACCCGAGTCGACGCCGCGGGACTGGTCGCCGGATGCGCCGTAGGACGCGGTGACGCCGACACCCTTGCCCTCCTCGGTCGCCGCGAAGGCCGGGATGACCTTCGCCCAGCCCGGCTCCGGAACGGCGTAGGCGACGAGGGTCAGCGTGGTCTCCGCGGCTGAACCGCCGTCCTCACCCGCGACGTCGCTGGCACCACCCCCACAGGCCGCGAGCAGGGACGCCGTCGCGGCGAGCGCCGCGGCGGCCCGCCAGCGTGTGGGGGTCTTGACTGAGCTGAGCATCGATGGCCTTTCGGTTGTTTTCCGTCGAGTACAGGACATGTCCCGTCACACGCTGGCGGCAACGAAAAGGCGCACATCGAGAAAGCCGTCGCCGAACCCCAACCGCGTAACGGGTGGATTCAGCGACAACAGTGAACGTCAGCAACCGCGCAGGGACCCACGGCAATGAGCGCCAAGATGTGGCACTCGTTGTTGCCGGACGCCGGATGCATGGCGCGAAGAATAACAGAGGCGGATCGACGGCTCAGCGCAAGTGCCCAGGACGTCATCGATACCGAGCGGTCAGCGAGTCATCAGCCACGCGACGATGACCAGCAGGACCAGGACGACGAGGATCAAGGTCACCCGCGAGCGGGGCATGCCGGTCATGACGATTCCGGCCCGTCGTGGCGGGCGCGCCGCAGCACACGGACACCCGCGGCCAGCGCACCGTCGAGGATCACCGCCACACCGTAGGCCAGCAGCAAGGCCACCGGCATCACCACGGCCGTCTGCGCGACGAAGCCAAGACCGGTCAGCCAGAGCTCGACGCCGTCCCACCAACTCAGGAATGCGTCCACCGCGCCAGACTATGCGATCGGCCGGCCCCACCCTTGCCTGCCTCGGGTTCAGCAATGTCCGGCGGGCGGTTTGAGTAGACGCCGACCAGGTCGGCAGCCGATGATGACGGGCATGGTTCTGCAACACACCGAGCCCACCGACGAGGCGGCGCCGATCGGTCAGCCCGCCTATCTGCCCGACACCCCGTTGACGGTGACGGCGCCGGTGCCGTACTCGCCGACGGGCGGTCTGCGGAACCCCTTCCCCCCGATCGCCGACTACGGCTTCCTGTCCGACTGCGAGAACACGTGCCTGATCTCCTCGGCCGGGTCCGTGGAGTGGTTGTGCGTGCCGCGCCCGGACTCGCCGAGCGTGTTCGGCGCGATCCTCGACCGCGGCGCCGGTCACTTCCGGCTCGGCCCGTACGGCGTGACGGTGCCCGCGGCGCGGCGCTACCTGCCGGGCAGCCTGATCCTCGAGACCACCTGGCAGACCCACACCGGGTGGCTGATCGTGCGCGATGCGCTCGTGATGGGCCCCTGGCACGATCTGGAAGCGCGCTCCCGCACGCACCGCCGCACGCCGATGGACTGGGATGCCGAGCACATCCTGCTGCGCACCGTGCGTTGCGTCAGCGGCACGGTCGAGCTGGTGATGAACTGCGAGCCGTCCTTCGACTACCACCGGGTCAGCGCCGAGTGGGAGTACTCGGGTCCGGCCTACGGCGAGGCGATCGCGCGGGCCAACCGCGACGCCGATTCACACCCGACACTGCGGCTCACCACCAACCTGCGGATCGGGCTGGAAGGCCGCGAGGCCAGGGCGCGCACCCGGCTCAAAGAGGGCGACAACGTGTTCGTCGCGCTGTCCTGGTCGAAGCACCCGGCGCCGCAGAACTACGACGAGGCCGCCGACAAGATGTGGCAGACCAGCGAGGCGTGGCGGCAGTGGATCAACGTCGGCGACTTCCCCGACCACCCGTGGCGGGCGTACCTGCAGCGCAGCGCGCTCACCCTCAAGGGCCTGACCTACTCCCCGACCGGCGCACTGCTGGCGGCGAGCACCACCTCGTTGCCGGAAACCCCTCAGGGCGAACGCAATTGGGATTACCGCTACGCCTGGGTGCGCGATTCGACGTTCGCCCTGTGGGGCCTCTACACGCTGGGCCTGGACCGCGAGGCCGACGACTTCTTCGCCTTCATCGCCGACGTGTCGGGCGCCAACAACGGTGAACGCCACCCGCTGCAGGTGATGTACGGCGTCGGTGGTGAACGCAGCCTGGTCGAGGAGGAACTGCACCACCTCTCGGGATACGACGGCGCGCGGCCGGTCCGGATCGGCAACGGCGCCTACAACCAGATGCAGCACGACATCTGGGGCACCATGCTCGATTCGGTGTACCTGCACACCAAGTCGCGCGAGCAGATCCCCGAGGCGCTGTGGCCGGTGCTCAAGAACCAGGTCGAAGAGGCCATCAAGCACTGGAAGGAACCCGACCGCGGCATCTGGGAGGTGCGCGGCGAACCGCAGCACTTCACCTCGTCGAAGGTGATGTGCTGGGTGGCGTTGGACCGCGGCGCGAAACTCGCCGAGCTGGAGGGCGAGAAGAGTTACGCCCAGCAGTGGCGCGACATCGCCGATGAGATCAAGGCCGACATCCTGGCCCACGGCGTCGACGACCGGGGCGTGTTCACCCAGCGGTACGGCCACGACGCGCTGGACGCCTCGCTGCTGCTGGTGCCGCTGGTGCGCTTCCTGCCGCCGGACGATCCGCGGGTGCGGGCCACGGTGCTGGCGATCGCCGACGAACTCACCGAGGACGGGCTGGTGCTGCGCTACCGCGTCGAGGAGACCGACGACGGACTGGCCGGCGAGGAGGGCACATTCACGATCTGCTCGTTCTGGCTGGTCTCGGCGCTGGTGGAGATCGGCGAGGTCAGCCGTGCCAAACGCCTGTGTGAACGGTTGCTGTCGTTCGCCAGTTCGCTGCATCTCTACGCCGAGGAGATCGAGCCCCGCACCGGTCGCCACCTCGGCAACTTCCCGCAGGCGTTCACCCACCTGGCGTTGATCAACGCGGTGGTCCACGTCATCCGTGCCGAGGAGGAGGCCGACAGTTCCGGAGTGTTCGTCCCCGCCAACGCGCCGACGTAGGAAACGTTCAGCTCGGCGTCAGATTCACGGTGTATCGATGTCTTGTCAAACGCAGCGCCGGCCCAGCACGATGGTGCTGTCAGTAAGGGGAAGAGCATGGACAACCGGATCACGGACGCGACGTCGCGCCGGGTCATCGACATCGCGATCGGCATCCTGGTGGGCCTGCGCGGCTGCACCGAACGCCAGGCGTTCGACGAACTGGTCGCCGTGGTGAAGGAGACGGGTCTCGGATTGAGTCGCGTGGCAACCGGTTTGGTGGCGCTGGCGGCCGGATCGTCCTCGGCCGACCACGCCGAGGCGTTCACCGTCTGGGGCGATCTGATCCGCGGCGCCCGGCGGGTCCCGACGGCCTAGCTTTCGGGGCTTCCCGACCTCCGGCGGACGGTCTACCGTTGACGTGTGGCCACCACGGCCGCCACGAGACGTGATCTCGCCCGCCGCCGATACCGCGGATCCCCGTACCGGCCGGAGCGAAGCGCGATTCTCCACTCCGGCACGCCTTTCCACCGAAGATGCGGCCGCCTTGGGCGCCGGTCACGCCGTCGCGGACACAGCAATCCGGGAGGGCATCATGAGTCGGATCCTCGCCGCTGCATACGGCATCGTCAGCTATGTGGTGTTCCTCGCCGCATTCCTGTACGCGATCGGCTTCGTCGGCGACTTCGGGGTGCCGCGCACCGTCGACCACGGAGTCGAGGCGCCGATCGGCCAAGCGGTCGTCGTGAACCTGGTGTTGCTCGGGTTGTTCGCCGTGCAGCACAGCGTCATGGCGCGCCCCGCGTTCAAGCGGCGGTGGACACGTTGGGTGCCGCCGGTGATCGAGCGCAGCACCTTCGTGCTCGTCGCGAGTCTGCTGTTGTTGCTGCTGTTCTGGCAATGGCGGACCATGCCCCAAACCGTCTGGGACGTCTCGTGGGCGCCCGGGCGGTTCATGCTGTGGGTCGCGTTCTGGGCCGGCTGGGCGACGGTGCTCGCGTCCACGTTCATGATCAACCACTTCGACCTGTTCGGTCTACGACAGGTGTATCTGGGTTGGCGGGGTCAGCCGTACACCGGCCTGAAGTTCCAGACGCTGCTGCTCTACCGGGTGGTGCGCCACCCGATCATGCTCGGCTTCATCGTCGCGTTCTGGGCGGCGCCGACCATGTCCGCCGGCCACCTGCTCTTCGCCGTCGCCACCACGGCCTACATCATGGTCGCGCTGCGCTTCGAGGAGCACGATCTGGTCGAGGAGTTGGGCGACGAATACCGCACCTACCGGAGCCGCGTGCCGATGCTCATCCCGGGTCTGCATCGCGACCATGGACGCGCGCCGACCACCCCGTCGGGTGCGCCGGGTTAGCGGACCGCCTCGGCGGCGTTGGCCACCATCTCGGTCGCCATGGTGGCCGCTTCGTCGGCGAGGGTGAACGCACACGCCCACGCCTCGACGGTCAGATTCGACACCGCCGACAGCGCGTGCTGGCAGGCCCAGCCGTCGGCGTCCCGCTGGACCGACATCTGCGTCAGGAGGGATCCGTCGGCGATCACCGACTCCATGTCCCACACCGAGTGCACCACGCCGTCGTCGACAGTCAATTCGATGCCCGAACAGGTATCCCACATCGCGCGGGCGCTGTCGAAGAACCGTCGCGCCTCGCGTTCGGACGGGTAGAGCACCGCAGTCTGCTCCACCCAGTGCTCGTTGCCCTCACCGGGCTCGCGCGCCACCTGGTCGCGCATCGTCGTCCAGTCGCTGTCGGCGTAGACGGGCTCCTCGGCGCCGAACATCGCGCCGAGGCAGGCCGGATCCGACACGGCACCGGAGTGATCGGTCATCTCCTCCACATCGCTGGTGATCGTCATCCGGGTGGACCCAACGATGCCGTTGAGCTCGCCGATGGTCAGCAGCACCTCGGCCAGATGGGTGTCCGACAGCGGCGGCACGTCCGCAGGCACGATGTCCGCCGGCCGAACGGCCGTGCCCGACACCGTGTTCGCACAGCCGGCCAGCAGCGCCACCGCAACCAGTGCGACCGCCGCGATCCGGCCCGTGCGCATATCCCCCCGCCTGCCGTCAGCCGGTCAGTTTCTCGAGCATCAGCGCGGCGACGTCGACCGCACCGCCCGCGCCACCGGCTCTCGCGCCGGCGATGTCGGTGACCTCGACGTCGACGATCGAGTCACCCGCCACGCCGAGCGCCCGCTGAATCGGCATCCCGCTGCCCGCTGCCTCGTGGACGACGACCGCCGACACCACCGGTCCGTCGACGCGCACATCGGTGATACGGCTCTGTTCACCGGCGGCCGTCCCGCCCCGCTGCAGCACCATCGTCCGGCCGTCGCAGTCCCGCCAGTCCTGCGCCGCGGCGGCGAAGAACGCCTGCGCTTCGTCGGCCGAGGCCAGTTGCACGACGCCGAAGAAGCCGCTCAGGGCGGGGCCGTCGACGGTTCCGGCCGCCCATGACCTGCTGGCCACCGACCGCACCGAGCTGGCGCCGTAGACGGCCTCCTGCAGCCGGTAGGTGGTGCTGACGCATTCCACCGGGGTGGCCTCGGCCCGGTCGACGCCGCGCAGCAGGGTGTCGGCCCCGCCCGCGACGAGTTGGCCCATCAGCCCGGTGGGGGCGATGCCCAGGGCGTCGGACAGTTCGTCGGTGGTGGGCAGCACGACCTCGAGCGCCCGCGCCGGCCCGGGCGCGGCGGCAGGCGCCTGCTCGACCGCCACACCGTCGACGGTCGCCGAGCAACCGGCGGCGAACACGCACGTCGCGGCCAGGACCGGAGCCAGGCGTGGTGTGCGCATGCTTTTCTCTAGCACGCGAGCGTCGCGCCTGCGACCGTTCGGCCTACTTCTTGGGTTTGTCCCCGGCCGCGTCGGTCGACAAGGCCGCCACGAACGCCTCCTGCGGCACGTCGACCCGGCCGATGGTCTTCATCCGCTTTTTGCCTTCCTTCTGCTTCTCGAGCAGCTTGCGCTTGCGGGTGATGTCACCGCCGTAGCACTTGGAGAGCACGTCCTTGCGGATGGCGCGGATGTTCTCGCGGGCGATGATCTTCGAGCCGATCGCCGCCTGCACCGGCACCTCGAACTGCTGGCGCGGAATGAGTTCCTTGAGTTTGGTGGTCATCTTGTTGCCGTAGGCGGCCGCGCTGTCTTTGTGCACGATCGCGCTGAACGCGTCGACGGCCTCGCCCTGCAGCAGGATGTCGACCTTGACCAGCGCCGCCTCCTGCTCGCCCGCCTCCTCGTAGTCGAGGCTGGCGTAGCCGCGGGTGCGCGACTTCAGCGAGTCGAAGAAGTCGAAGATGATCTCGCCGAGCGGCATGGTGTAGCGCAGCTCCACCCGCTCGGGCGACAGGTAGTCCATGCCGCCGAGCTCGCCGCGACGGGACTGGCACAACTCCATGATCGTGCCGATGAATTCGCTGGGTGCGATCACCGTCGTCTTCACGACGGGCTCGAAGACCGTGCGGACCTTGCCTTCGGGCCAGTCCGACGGGTTGGTGACGACCAATTCGGTGCCGTCGTCCTGCACGACGCGGTAGACGACGTTCGGCGAGGTGGAGATCAGGTCGAGGTTGAACTCCCGCTCGAGGCGTTCGCGGGTGATCTCCATGTGCAGCAGGCCGAGGAATCCGCAGCGGAAGCCGAAGCCCAGCGCCACCGACGTCTCGGGCTCGTAGGTCAGGGCGGCGTCGTTGAGCTGCAGTTTGTCCAGCGCGTCGCGCAGCACCGGGTAGTCCGAGCCGTCGACCGGGTAGAGCCCGGAGTACACCATCGGCTTGGGCTCGCGGTATCCGGTGAGCGCTTCGGTGGCGCCCTTGCGGGCGGTCGTGACGGTGTCACCGACCTTCGACTGGCGGACGTCTTTCACGCCGGTGATGAGGTAACCCACCTCACCGACGCCGAGCCCCGCCGACGCCTTGGGCTCCGGGGAGACGATGCCGACCTCGAGCAGTTCGTGGGTGGCCCCGGTCGACATCATCGCGATGCGCTCGCGGGGGGTGATCTTGCCGTCGACGACGCGGACGTAGGTGACCACGCCGCGGTAGATGTCGTAGACCGAATCGAAGATCATCGCGCGGGTGGGGGCGTCGGCGTCACCGGTGGGGGCCGGGATCTGGCGGACCACCTCGTCGAGCAGTTCGGTCACCCCGGCACCGGTCTTACCGGATACGCGAAGCACGTCGGACGGTTCGCAGCCGATGATGTGGGCGATCTCACCGGCGTAGCGGTCCGGGTCGGCGGCGGGCAGGTCGATCTTGTTGAGCACCGGGATGATGGTCAGATCGCGGTCCAGCGCCAGATACAGGTTGGCCAGCGTCTGGGCCTCGATGCCCTGGGCGGCGTCGACCAGCAGAACCGCGCCTTCGCAGGCCTCCAGCGCGCGGGACACCTCGTAGGTGAAGTCGACGTGGCCGGGGGTGTCGATGAGATGCAGGACGAATTCTTCGCCATTGACCGTCCACGGCAAGCGCACGTTCTGCGCCTTGATGGTGATGCCGCGTTCGCGCTCGATGTCCATGCGGTCCAGGTACTGCGCACGCATGTCACGGTCGGCGACGACGCCGGTCAGCTGCAGCATCCGGTCGGCCAGCGTCGACTTGCCGTGGTCGATGTGGGCGATGATGCAGAAGTTCCGAATCTGCGCCGGCGCGGTGAAGGTCTGGTCGGCGAAGCTGCTGATGGGAATCTCCTGGTAAACGTCGAAACGGGGCACGTGTGCGCACCTCAAGGGTATCGACCGAGGTGCCTCACGGCACAATCGCGCCCGGCCGTCCTCACCTATGCTCGAAAACATGGCGTCGCAATGGAAGACGTTTCAGCGGTTGGCGGAGAAGCTTGTGTTCCAGGAGGCACCGAAGGTGATCCGCCAGCTCCAGCAGTCCGAGAACCGGCCGCGCACCGTGCAGCAGGGCATCCAACAGGGTCTGAAGATCGGCCTCGGGGTGGGTCTGTCGGCGCTGGCCGGCGCCTCCACCGCGTCCGCGCCGGCCATCGCCGCGGGCCGCCCGGTCACGCGGAACAGCGTCCCGACCGCGCACCGCGCCCGCAAGATCGTCTACGCGCCCGATCTCGACGGGCGCGCCGATCCGGGCGAGATCGTGTGGACCTGGGTGGCCTACGAGGACGACCCGAGCCGCGGCAAGGACCGCCCGGTGCTGGTCGTCGGCCGCGACCGCCGGATGCTGCTGGGGCTGATGCTATCCAGCCAGGACCACCACCACGACGACCGGAACTGGGTCACGATCGGCGCGGGCAGCTGGGACTACGACGGGCGGGTCAGCTGGGTGCGGCTGGACCGGGTGCTCGACGTCCCCGAGGAGGGCATCCGCCGCGAAGGCGCGATCCTCGACCGCGAACGGTTCGAGGCGGTCGCCACCCGGCTGCGCGCCGAGTACTCCTGGAGCTGAGTCACCCCTCTGGAGCTATCGCGTCACCGTGGCCGCCGCCACATGGGCCACAGCGACGGGCCGCCGTTCGGCACTTTCAACTCCCCAGTGACCTCGAAGCCGAACCGCTCGTAGTACGGAATGTTGTCGGGATTGCTGGACTCCAGGTACGCCGGCGCGTACTCGGCGTCGCAGCGGTCGAGCCGTGAGCGCATCAACGCCTGCCCGTACCCGCCGCCTCGCACGGTCGGATCGCTGCCGATGATCGCCAGGTACCAGTGCGGCTCTTCAGGGTGGTGCTCCTTCATCAACTCGGCGACTTGCTGCCCGTGGCCCACCCGGTTGCCGAAGGCGCGGATGAACGCCGGCATCATCAGGAACTCCTCGAGACGCGTCTGCTTCCATCGGCCGGGCGGATCCCACAGGGCAGCCGCGCCCAGGCCCGCACCGGCGGAAGCCACTTCGACGCCGCCGCCGCGCAGAAAGTGGTGGCGCGTCATGGTGGCGAACATGCGCTCGAGACCGCGGGCGCGCGCCGCATCGTCGGGCAGCACCCACGTCATCACCGGATCGTCGTAGAAGGCGCGCCCGAGCACCTCGGACAGCACTCGGACATCCGGTCTGCGCCCGGGACGGACCTCGACAGCAACCACCCGCCCACCATCGCACATGGTCATGCCGCAGCGGCCGCGTTCGGCAACATCGCGGCTACCGGTTCAAATCAGGGTGAGCACAACGTCATTCAGATCACGGCGATCCGGAGCGTGTACGGCGGTCGCGAAACTGCGTACGTTTTGCGCCTGTCTGCCCGCGCCGGTCGCCGGCGCACTTCTCCGCCTCACCCACCCGTGCAGCGCCGACTGCCCCAGAAGACCAGCGAGCCCCCATGATCGAGATCGAGAACCTGACCAAGAGGTTCGGCGACCGCACCGTGCTCGACGACATCTCGTTGTCCGTCGCCGCCGGTGAGATCCTCGCCGTCGTCGGACCCAGCGGTGCGGGCAAGAGCACGCTGTCGCGGTGCGTGAGCTTCCTGGAACGGCCCACCAGCGGATCCGTCCGCGTGGACGGCAAGGACTTCACCCGGCTCGATGGCGCCGAGTTGATCGCGGCGCGGCGCAAGATCGGCGTCATCTTCCAGACCGCACCACTGCTGCGCAGGCGCACGGTCGCGCAGAACATCGCGCTGCCGCTCGAATACCTGCGCGCCACTGATGATTCCGTGACCAAGCGGGTCGCCGAACTGCTCGACCGCGTCGGCCTCGCCGATCGCAGCCACTACCACCCCGCGCAGCTGTCGGGCGGCCAGCGTCAGCGGGTGGGCATCGCCCGCGCGCTCGCGCTCGGACCGTCGGTCCTGCTCTCCGACGAGGCGACCTCGGGTCTCGACCCGGCCACCACGCGCTCGATCCTCGCGCTGCTCAGCCACCTCCGCGAGGAGTTCGGCCTCTCGATCATCCTGATCACCCACGAGATGGAGGTGGTCCGCGAGATCGCGGACTCGGTGGCCCGCATCGACAACGGTCGCATCGTCGAGAGCGGCTCGGTCACCGACGTCATCCTCGATCCCGGTTCGGCGCTGGCGCGGGAACTGCTGCCCGAACGGCCCAGCGTGCCGCTGCTCGGTGACGGCGAGGTCTGGGAGGTGTCCTACGCCTCGCGCGACGTGCCGTTGGACTGGCTCACCTCGATCCAGTCGGTCCCGGGCATCTCAGACGCCCAGGTCAGCGTGCTCAGCGCCAGTGTGGAGGCGATCCGCGGGGTGGCGGTGGGCCGCGCCGTGCTGGCCATCTCCCCCGGCGCTCCAACGGGATTCGCCGAGTACCTCACCGACCGCGGGCTGCACGTGCGGATTTCGGCGACCGCGCGGAAGGCGGCGGCATGACCTACCTCGCCGCCGAGGACTTCAACACGCCGTGGGCCGACGTGCCCGATCTGTTGCTGCCCGCCTACGGCGAGACCTGGCTGATGGTCGGCATCACGATGGCGCTGGTGGTGGCGATCGGCATCCCGGTCGGCATCACGCTGCACAACACCTCCGAACTCGGGCTCTACCCCAACGCGCGGATCTTCGCGGTGCTCAACACGGCCGTGAACATCGGGCGGTCCCTTCCGTTCCTGATCCTCATGGCCGCGATCATCCCCGTCACGCGGTTCATCGTCGGCACCACGATCGGCATCCAGGCGGCGATCGTGCCGATGACCGTCGCCGGGGTCCCGTTCTTCGCCCGGCTCGTCCAGAACGCGCTGCGCGAGGTGCGGCCCGATGTCGCCGACATGGGACTCGTCTCAGGCGGATCCACGCTGCAGGTCATCAGGACCGTACAGCTCTCCGAGGCGCTGCCCGGCCTCGCCGGAGCGCTCACCGTCAACACCATCGCGATGATCGAGTACTCCGCCATCGCCGGATCGATCGGCGCAGGCGGCGTGGGCAACCTCGCAATCACCTACGGCTACAACCGATTCGACGACAACATCATGATCGCCACCGCTGTGTCGCTGATCATCACGGTTCAGATCGTCCAGTTCACCGGCGACCGCGTCGTCAAGGCCCTCACCCGCTGAAAGGAAACCCATGACCAGCCACACCAGTTCGCCCGCCGGACCCGGCATCGACCTCGAGATCAAGAAGCGCAGACGGTGGCCGTGGATCGCCGGCGCGATCGTCGCGGTCGCCGCCGTCACCGGCGGCATCGTCTACGCCAACGTGTCCAACGAGGACAAGCCGTTCGGTCCCAACCTCAAGGTCGCGACGTGGAGCACCGACATCGCCGCCGAGAACCTGCTGGGCTACATCGCCGACAACATCGCACCGTCGCACGGGATCACGATCGAACCCGTCCAGATCGACAACCTCATCGAGATCAACCGCGCCGTGGACGCCGGCAACGTCGCGGGCAACTTCTTCGAACACCAGCCGTTCCTCAACGACGCGATCGCCGCCAACGGTTTCGAACTCACCCTTGCCGCACCGACCTTCACGTGGGACCAGGCCACCTACTCCGACCGCTACCGCAGCTGGGAGCAGCTGCCCGACGGCGCGCGGATCGCGCTGCGCGACGACCCAGCCGGACAGGCCATCGCGCTGCTCGACCTGGCCGAGGCCGGCCAGATCACGCTGAAACCCGGTAAGGACACGGTGGCCGGGCTGCCGCAGCTCGGGGACATCGCGACGAATCCCAAGAACTACCGGTTCGTGCAGGTGCCGATCGGCCAGCTCGCCCGCAGCCTCGCCGACGTCGACGCGGTCGTCGTGCACATCTCCGACGTGTACGCCGCCGGGCTGACCGAGGAGCAGATCCTGGCCCGCCATCCCGCACCCGCGGGCAGCGAGGGCGGACTGGTGGTCAGCAACCGCCACCTCGACGATCCCAACGTGCAGAAACTGATCGCGACCTTCAAGGACCCGAAGATCGCCGAGTTCCTCGAGACCACCGACAACAAGCTGATCCGCGACACCCTGGGACCGATCTCATGAGCAAGCCGCTCTACTTCTCGGCGTTCGTGATGAACACCGCATCGCACGTCCTGCACGGACTGTGGCGCGATCCGAGTGCCCACAACCACGAGTTCAACTCACTACGGCACTGGACCTCTCTGGCCACGACCGTCGAGAAGGCCGGGTACGACCTGTTGTTCTTCGCCGACGTGTTCGGATTGCGGGCGCCGTGGAACGGCAACTGGCGCAAGGCCGTCGAGGGCGGGATCCAGGTGCCGGTCAACGATCCGTCGGTGCTCGCCTCGGCGCTGGCCACGGTGACCGAAACGCTGGGCATCGTCTTCACCAGCTCCATCGTTCAGGACCATCCGTTCAATTTCGCGCGGCGGATGTCCTCGCTGGACCACTACACCGAGGGCCGGCTCGGGTGGAACATCGTGACCAGCTTCAACGAGAACATGTTCCGCAGCTTCGGCCATGACGGCACTCTCGGCCACGACGAACGCTACGAATGGGCCTACGAGTACCTCGATGTCGTCTTCAAGCTGTGGGAGGGCTCATGGGACGAGAGCGCACTCGTGCAGGACAAGGCCCGCGGCGTGCACTCCGACCCGGCCAAGATCCATCGCATCAACCACGTCGGCAAGCGCTACCGGGTGGAGGGTCCGCACTTCACCTCGCCGTCGCCGCAACGCACGCCGGTGCTGTTCCAGGCAGGCGCCTCACCGGCCGGGCAGCTGTTCTCCGCGCGCAACGCCGAAGGGGTGTACATCAGCAGCCCGAATCCCGCTGCGGCGCATGCCCTGACGTCCGAGACCAGGGCGCTGGCCGTCGAGAACGGTCGCGATCCCGCGGACATCACGTTCGCGCAGGGGCTGTCGTTCGTGATCGGCGACACCCACCGTGAGGCGGTCCGCCGCAACGACGAGATCAAGCGGTACCTCGACCTCGAAGGGGTCGCGCTGCACGCGCTCGGCGATGCGGGCGTGGACGCGGGCCGGTTCCCGCTGGAGACGCCGCTGAGCGAACTCGGTGAATTCACCGGTGTGCAGGGTTTCGCGCGGTGGGCGGCCGAGGCGTCGGGTAATGCCGAACCGACGATCCGCGACCTCGCCTGGGTGCTGGAGGGGGCGAACCGTGTCGTCGGCACCGCCGAGGAGATCGCCGATCTCCTCGAGGAGTGGCGGGAGGCCGGTGTGGACGGCATCAACGTCTACCACGCCACGGTGCCGGGGACATTCACCGAGGTGGCCGACCGGCTGTTCCCCACGCTGCGCGAGCGGGGCCTGATCGCCACCGACAAGTCGGGGACACTGCGCCACAAACTGCTCGGGCGCGGAGATCGATTGCCGGACAACCATCCGGCCGCGGCCTACCGCGGTGCGTTCGGCGACAACACCCTGCTCGACCCGGCGGACGAACCCGTCAGCGCCGCGCGGTGACTCAGCCGCCGGTGATGTAGGCCTGCAGCTGTTCCTGCTCCGCCTGCAACTGCTCCATCCGGGTCTTGACCACGTCGCCGATGCTCACGATGCCGGCCAGTCGGCCGTTCTCGAGCACCGGCACGTGCCGGACGCGGTTGTTGGTCATCAGCGCCGCCAGGTCGTCGACCGGATCGTTCGGCGTACAGGTCACCACGACGCCGGTCATGATCTCCGACACGGGCATGCGCAGCAAGTCGGCGCCGCGCACCTGGAGCTGGCGCACCACATCGCGTTCGGAGACCATGCCGACCATCCCGTCGGGACCCACGACCACCATGGCCCCGATGTTGTGGGTGGCCAGCTCCGCGAGCAGGCCGGTGACCGTCGTCGTCTCCGTGATGGTGGCCACCGCCGAACCCTTGCCGCGCAGCACGTCCGCTATCCGCATCGCCGCCTCCCGCTGTTGTGATTCGGCTCACACCAGGCTAGATCGGTTTTGCTGTCGACGGAATAGCGGAATCGCTTCCCGACCGCGGCCGGGTGGAGTACCCATGAGCCCATGATCGAGGTGACCCTCCTGGGAACCGGCAGTCCCATCCCCGATCCGCGGCGGGCCGGACCGTCGACGCTGGTGCGGGCCGGGGGTCAGGCCTTCCTCGTCGACTGCGGACGCGGAGTGCAGCAGCGGATGGCCGCGGCCGGAATCGGCGCCAACGGGTTGACCGCACTGCTGTTGACGCATCTGCACAGCGACCACATCGCCGACCTCGGCGATCTGCTGATCACGCGATGGGTGACGACGTTCACCGAGCAGGTGCCGCTCCCGGTCATCGGCCCGCCCGGCACCGCCGAGGTCGTCGAGGCGACGCTCACGGCGTTCGGCCACGACATCGGCTACCGCATCGCCCACCACGCCGACCTGACCGCACCTCCGCCGGTCGAGGTGCGTGAGGTCACCGACGGCCCGGTGTGGGACCACGACGCCGTGCAGATCCGGGTGGCGCCGACCGATCACCGGCCCGTCGCCCCCACCATCGGATTCCGGATCGAACACGACGGCGCGTCGGTCGTGCTGGCCGGGGACACCGTGCCGTGCGAGAGCCTCGATGCGCTCGCCGCTGGTGCAGGCGCATTGGTGCACACCGTGATTCGCAAGGACCTCGTCGAGCTGATGCCCCAGCAGCGCTTCCGTGATATCTGCGACTACCACTCGTCGGTCGAGCAGGCCGCCGCCACCGCGGAGCGCGCCCGCGTGGGCATCCTCGTGCTGACCCACTACGTGCCGGGCATCGCTCCCGGCCAGGAGGAGGACTGGCGGGCGCGGGCGGCCGCCGTGTTCCCTCGCCAGGTCGAACTCGGCGACGACCTCCACCGCGTCGAGGTGCACCCCGGGGTGTGCGTCAGGCCAGGCGGGTGATCTCCACGACGACGTCGAGGTCGGTCGACCCCTCACCGGAGTAGATGCCCTTGAGCGGCGACACGTCGGAGTAGTCGCGCCCGACGCCCACGCTGATGTACTGCTCGTTGATGTCGACGTCGTTGGTCGGGTCGTAATTCCACCAGCCACCCGTCCACGCCTGGATCCACGCGTGGCTCTCGCCTTCGACGGTGTCACCGACCCCGGCCTTCTGCCTGGGGTGTAGATAACCGGACACGTAGCGCGCAGGGATTCCCATGCTGCGCAACAGGATCAGCGAGAGGTGCGTGAAGTCCTGGCACACGCCCTTGCCCGCGCGCAGCGCGTCGAGTCCCGACGAGTACACCCCGGTCTTGCCGGTGACGTAGTCGAGTTCGCTGTGCACCCAGTTGGCCGCGGCGGTCACCGCCTCGTACGGGTCGTGGTATTTCGCGATGCGCTCCCCCACCCGCGCGATCCTCTTGCTCTGCGGCGTGTAGTCGGTTGGGGTGAGCACCTCGTCGAACCGGTCGATGACCGCCTCGGAGCGCAGGTCCTCCCACGTCACCGTCTCCGCGGGATGCTCCCCGACGTCGGTCTCGACGACCGACGACGCCGTCACCTCGAGTTCGGTGTGCGGTGCGTGCAGGTCGAACGCCGTGACCGCCGTACCCCAGTAGTCGACGTAGCGGTACTGCCGGGTGGCAGGCGCCGTCTCGATCCGGTTGAGGATCACGTTCTGCCGATTGTCCGACCGCGGCGTCAGCCTCGCCTCGTTGAACGACGCGGTGACCGGCGACTTGTAGGCATAGCCCGTCGCGTGCACCACCCGCATCCGCCACATTGTCAGATCTCCCCTTCCTCGATGACCAGCGAATTGCGGCCGGCGTCAGTCCAGGCCACCCACGGCGCGACGTGAAAGAACTGCAGCGCCAACGCTTCTCCGAGGTCGCTGCACATCTTCTGCAGGCCGGCCAGCCGCTGTTCGAGCGACTCGAGCAGGACACCGGGCTGCATGAACTCCAGCTCGCTGCGCGCCCGGCCCAGCAGGCGCTGCGGCTCGGCGGTGGCGCCCAGCCGGTTGTGCGGACGGTTGAGCAGCTCGTCGAGGTTGTGCTCGGCCAGCCGCAGCGAGTAGAAGACCGACCGCGGGAACAGCCGGTCCAACAGCATGAACTCGACGACGCGGGCGGCGTCGAGCGCACCGCGATAGGTGCGCAGGTACGTGTCGTGCGCACCGGCGGAGCGCAACAGCGTGACCCACGCCGGCGACGACGCGCTGTCGCCGACCCGCGAGAGCAGCAGTCGCACGGTCATGTCGACGCGTTCGATCGCGCGGCCCAGCACCATGAACCGGTAGCCGTCGTCGCGGCTGAGCGTGGAATCCGCCAGCCCGGCGAACATCGCCGCGCGACCCTCCACATACGAGAGGAACTCGTGCGGCCCGAGGCGCCTGGCGGCGCGTTCGCGTTCGGCGAGCGCGTTGTAGGTCGTGTTGAGGCACTCCCAGATCTCGGTCGAGGTGACTTCCCGTGCGCCGCGGGCGTTCTCCCGCGCCGCGGAGATCGCGTCGACGATCGAGGTGGCGCCCACACCGTCGCGGGTGAACGCGACGAGGTCGGTGAGCGACCACACGTCGAGCGCGTGGTCGGGCGCTTCCATCCCGAGCACCCGCAGCAGCGTCCGCGACGCCTGGTCGGGGTCGACGCTGGAGTCCTCGAGCAGTTGGTGCACCGTGACGTCGAGGATGCGCGCGGTGTCGTCGGCCCGCTCGACGTAGCGGCCGATCCAGTACAGCGATTCGGCGTTGCGTGCCAGCATCACTACCTCACCGCCTCACTGCTGCTGCTGCTGCTGTTGCAGCTGTTCGGCTGTCTGGGAGTCCGCATCCTTCTCCGTCTTCGTGGCCTTGGCCTGCTTGGGTAGCGAACGCACCACCTCGGCGGCGGCGAGCTCCCGGTCGGCGACCGAGGTGCGCGACGCCAGCACCCAGGTGTCCTTCGACCCGCCGCCCTGACTGGAGTTGACCACCAGCGACCCCTCGGGCAGCGCGACGCGGGTGAGGCCACCGGGCAGCACCCACACGTCGTCACCGTCGTTGACGGCGAACGGCCGCAGGTCGACGTGGCGGGGCGCCAGCTTGCCACCGATCCGGGTCGGCACGGTCGACAACTGCATCACCGGCTGGGCGATCCACCCGCGCGGGTCGTTGCGGATCTTCTTGCAGATCGTGGTGAGCTCCTTCTCCGAGGCGTCGGAACCGAAGACGATGCCGTAGCCGCCCGAGCCCTCCACGGGTTTGATGACCAGCTCGTCGATGCGGTCGAGCACCTCTTCGCGCTCCTCGTCGAGCCAGCACCGGAAGGTGTCGACGTTCGCGAGCAGCGGTTTCTCGCCCAGGTAGTACTCGATGATCGTCGGCACATAGGTGTAGACGAGTTTGTCGTCACCGACCCCGTTGCCCACCGCACTGGAGATCACGACGTTCCCGGCCCGTGCGGCGTTGAGCAGTCCGGCCACGCCGAGCACCGAATCGGGGCGGAACTGCATGGGATCGAGGTATGCGTCGTCGATGCGGCGGTAGATCACGTCGACCTGCCGCTCACCGCCCGTCGTGCGCATGTAGACGGTGTTGTCGCGGCAGAACAGGTCGCGGCCCTCGACGAGTTCGACGCCCATCTGGCGCGCCAGCAGCGAATGTTCGAAGTACGCCGAGTTGTAGACCCCCGGCGTGAGCACCACGACCGTCGGATCGGCCACGTTGGACGCGGCGGCGTTGCGCAGCGCCCGCAGCAGGTGCGACGCGTAGTCACCGACCGCCCGCACCCGGTGGGTGGCGAACAGGTTGGGGAACACCCGCGCCATCGTGCGGCGGTTCTCCATCACATATGACACCCCGGACGGGGACCGCAGGTTGTCCTCGAGGACACGGAAATTGCCCTGATCGTCGCGGATCAAATCGATACCCGCGACGTGGATGCGCACACCGTTGGGCGGGTTGATGCCGGCAGCCTCACGGTGGAAGTGCTCGCAGGACGTGACCAACCGGCGCGGGATGACGCCGTCGCGCAGGATGTGCTGCTCGCCGTAGATGTCGTCGAGGTACGCCTCGAGCGCGCGCACGCGCTGGGTGATGCCACGTTCCAACCGGGTCCATTCGGCGGCCGAGATGACCCGGGGCACGAGGTCGAGCGGCAGCGGTCGCTCCTGCCCGGACAGCGAGAACGTGATGCCCTGGTTGACCAGCGCGCGGTCCAGGGCGTCCGCGCGAGCCTGCAGGTCAGAGGCGTCCGACGGGGCGAGCTCCTTGAGAATGCCCTTGTAGGGGCCGCGCACGTTGCCCTGCTGATCGAACATCTCGTCGAAGGCCTGGTCGTAGCCACCGACACTGTTGTAACCGGCGAAGATCCCCTCGTGCTTCTTGGTCCGGGCGCCGTTCGGGCGGGAGGATCGGGAGGATTGAGAAGACTCGGTCGGCAGGGTGCGAAGGCTCACACCCCACACTTTGCCCCACGCCTGGGGTTCCGGCAGATCAGCGGGGCTCACTTTGGTCGATCCGCTGCTGCGCTGGTAACCTGAGCAGTCGCTGCCCGCCGGTCGGCGCGGCCGAAGACTTTGCACCATCCACCCGAGATCTAAAGGACAGCTCTAAACGTGGCCAACATCAAGTCGCAGGAAAAGCGCATCCGCACCAACGAGCGTCGGCGGCTGCGCAACCAGTCCGTGAAGTCCTCGCTGCGCACCGCGGTGCGCGGGTTCCGTGAGGCGCTGGACGCCGGCGACAAGGACAAGGCCGCCGAACTGCTCGCCTCGACCAGCCGCAAGCTCGACAAGGCCGCCAGCAAGGGCGTCATCCACAAGAACCAGGCCGCCAACAAGAAGTCGGCGCTCGCGGTCGCGCTCAACAAGCTCTGAGCACGTCTCCCCGCTAGTCGGCCGCCAGTTCGGCGACTCTGCGCACCGCTGACTCGAGGGCGTAATCGGCATCGGCCGCTGCGCCCTTGACGTCTGCGTTGAGTGCTGCGACCAGCCGCATGGCCTCCGCGACCGACGCCCGCGTCCACCGCCGCGACTGCTTCTGCGCCTTCTGCACCCGCCACGGCGGCATACCCAGCTCACCGGCCAGCCGGTAGGGATCACCCGACAGCGGGCCCACCCGGGCGATGGTGTGCACCGCCTCGGCCAGCGCGTCGGCCAGCACCACCTGCGGCTCACCGCTGAGCATCGCCCACCGCAGCGCCTCGGCCGCGCCCGCGACGTCGCCGGTCACCGCCTTGTCGGCGATGTCGAAGCCCTTCACCTCAGCCTTGCCGGAGTGGTACCGGCGCACCGCCGCCGCACTCACCTCGCCCGCGGTGTCGGCCACCAACTGCGAGCACGCCGCCGCCAGTTCGCGGATGTCGGAACCCACCGCGTCGAGCACCGCGGTGACGGTGTCGTCGGTGACCTTCACCTTGTGCGAACGGAACTCTTTGCGCACGAAATCCGCGCGGTCCGCGGCCTTGACGATCTTGGCGCACGGATGCACTTCGGCGCCGAGTTTCTTGAGCTGATCGGCCAGCGCCTTGGCGCGGCCCCCGCCCGAGTGGGCCACGACGAGCATCGTGCCCGGCGGCAGGTCGGCGGCCGCCGTGGCGATCAGCGCTGCCGCGTCCTTTCCCGCCTCCGCGGCCGAATCGAGCACGACCACTCGTTCGTCGGAGAACAGCGACGGGCTGAGCAGTTCGGCGAGTTCGCTGGTGCTCACCTCCCCGGCGCGCAACCGGTTGACCGGCACATCGTCGGTGCCGGCGAGTTTGCGCGCGCTCTTGAGGACGGCGGCGACCGCGCGCTCGACGAGAAGTTCCTCGTCACCCAGGACCAGATGGAGGGCTGCGACCTGTTGGCTCACCCGAGAATGGTGTCACGCCGCGCCGACACCGCCGAGCGCGGCGTGGCCGGACAGCGACCAGGCCACCAGACCGAGCACCACCGCCCCCGCGGCGATCCGCGCCCACCGCCACCGCCACAGCACCACGAGCCCGATCCCACCCAGCGCCACCGACCCCACCCCGGCCCATCCGGAGGGCACCGGCACGGATGAGCCGGGCACCGCGGCCGCCCGTTCGGCCACGCTCATCAGCCACCACAGCTGTGGCCCGGTGAACCGGATCAGCAGTCCGGCACCCGCCGGCCACAGCGGGCACAACGCCGCGGCGGCGGTGCCGATCACGGTGATCGGCGGAATGACCGGTGCGACACCCACATTCGCCAATACCGACACGAGGCTGACACTGCCCGAGATGCCCGCCACCAACGGTGCGGTCACCAGTTGCGCCGCCAACGCGATGCTCACAGCGTCGGCGAGCGGTTTGGGCCAGCCCCGCGCGCACAGCCGCCGCGACCACACCGGCGCGATCACGACCAGCCCGGCCGTCGCCGCAACCGACAGCGCGAAGCCGGCGTCGACAGCCAATTCCGGCGCGGCGATCAGCAGGACCAGCACGCTGGCCGCCAGTGCGGGAATCGCCTGTCTGCGGCGGTGTGTGACCATCGCGACCAACGCGATGGCACCCATCACCGCGGCCCGCAACACACTCGCCGACGGTTGCACGACCACCACGAACGCGACCAGCGCCAGGCCCGCCAGCGCGACCGCGGCCCGCGGGCCCAGCACCGCCGCGCTGAGCAGCACGGCACCGCACACGATGGTCACGTTGGCCCCCGACACCGCGGTCAGGTGGGCCAGCCCGGCCGCCCGGAAGTCCGCAGTGGTCTGAGCCGGCACCGCCGCGGTGTCGCCGAGCACGAGTGCGGGCAGCATCGCGGCCTGGTCGACCGGCAGCACCCCTCGCGCGGCGTCGGTGAAGTCGGTGCGGATCTGCTGGGCCGTCCGGTGCACCGGTGCCGCCTCGCCCACCACCGCCTCGTCGGTCGCCGACAGCACCGCCACCGTGAGGTCTCTCCGCATCGGCCTGCCGATCCGCGCGCGGAACGCGGCCGGGCGGCCTGCGCTCACGTCCGAGAAACCCGCTACCGACGCGAACACGACGACCCTGCCGCCCATGGCCCGCCCGTCCACGTCGTGCAGGACGGCGCGGAACATCAGCCGTGCGCCGCCGACTGGTCGCGGGCTGTCGCTCGGGGTGACGGTCACCGCCGCCGTCGCCCCGTGAAGCGCGGCGATCGGGTGGTGACGCAGCTGGTCGGCGCGTGCGCTCACCGCCACCGCGAACGCCGCACCCACCACCGAGACCGCCGCCAACCCCGCAGCGGCCACCCGCAGCGCGTCGGTCGTTGTCGCCTCGCCGCTGCCCCACACCGCTGCCGCAGCCGTCACGGCGACACCTGCCAGCAGCACCAGGATCGCGGCGGCGAGGTGCCACTGGATACCTGCCGCGGTCACCGCCCACGCGGTCGCGGCCGCGGGCACCAGCCGCAGATCGAGCGGCGCCGCGTCGTCGGTCACACATAAACCAGCTCACGGAGTCTGGCCAGCCTCGCCGGCCCGATGCCGTCGACCTCACCGAGTTGGTCGACGCTGCCGAACGGACCGTTGGCGTCCCTCCATGCGACGATCGCCGCGGCGGTCACCGGCCCGACACCCGGCAGCGTGTCGAGCTGTTCGACGGTCGCGGTGTTGAGGTTCACCGGCTCACCCGGCGATCCGGTCTTCTCGGCCGGCGCGGAACCGGATGAATCAGACGGTGCCGCGCCGGTGGCGTCGGCGCCCGTCGTCGAGCTGCCCATGGTGGCCGGCTGGCCCGGGGCGGGCGCGATCCCGACGATGATCTGTTCCCCGTCGGTCAGCCTTCGGGCCATGTTCAGCCCGATCAGATCGGCACCGTCGACCGCTCCCCCCGCGGCTTCCAGCGCGTCGGCGATGCGGGCTCCCGCGGCGAGCGTGACCAATCCGGGCCGGTGAACCAGCCCGACGACGCTGACCACCACCGGCTGGTCCGGTCCGGGTGGCCCCGGCTTCGGCGCCGCCGACGACACCATCTCGACCTCGGGCAGTTTCGCCGCCACCACCGGTGGCGGGTCGTCACGCCACAGGGTGAACACGGTGACCAGTACGGCGAGCACGCCCACGACGGCGAGCCCGACGACGCCGGCACGGCCCGGATCGGCGCGCACGGTCGCCAGCCAGCCCGGCCGATCGGGTGTGGCGGTGTCGGGCAGCCACCGGGACAGCGCGGTGTCGGGTCGCGCCTCGTTCTGGTCGGGCTCCTCTTCGGCGCCGAGTCGTCGGTGCAGCCGCTCGGCCGGCTCTTCGGTCCGCATGTGCCCGACGGTAGGGACGCCCTCCGTCGACTCAGCCGCGATCGCCGCTCCAGCGGGTGTGGCTGTGCACAGACGCGGCGCTGTGGAGAACTGTCAGCGACCCCAGCCGTCGGCGCGCCAGCACGTCCAGTCGAGTTCCACGCGGGCGCCGACCGCCAGACCGGTGACTCCGACACACGTCCGCGACGGCAGCCGGTCAGGGAACCACGCGGCGTAGGCGGTGTTGAACGCCGCGTACTCCGTCCAGTCGAGCAGGTACGCCCGGACCGAGACCACGTCGTCCAGCCCACCGCCGCAGAGTTCGGTGACCCGCAACAAGTTTCGCAGCACCTGATCGGTCTGCTCCTGGATGCTCGTGCCGACGACATCGCCGGTGCGGTCCGTCGGCATCTGGCCGGTCACGTAGAGCGTCTGGGCCGCGGCGGTGGCGTGGGCGAACGGGGCCACGGCGGGAGGAACACCGTCGTCCGGTGTGAAAGTGAAGGATCGGATCGTCATCACCCCTAGTGTCTAGGAGCGAATCGCAGACTCGACGAGGAGGCTCGCCTATGACGACACCCACCAGGCCGCTGCGCGTGATCCAGTGGACCACCGGCAACATCGGCAAGCGGTCGCTGCACGCGATCATCGGCCGCGACGATATGGAACTGGTGGGCGTCTACGCGCACGGCGCCGCCAAGGTCGGGGTCGACGCGGCCGATCTCGCGGGCTGGCCGGAACCGACCGGAGTCACCGCCACCGACGACATCGACGCGCTGGTGGCGCTGCGGCCCGACGCCTGCTGTTACAACCCGCTGTGGCCGGACATCGACGAGCTGACCCGACTGCTCGAGGCCGGGATCAACGTGTGCTCCAGCGCGGCGTGGATCACCGGTGGCAAGCAGTCGCCGGAAGACCTCGACCGCATCCGGAAGGCCTGCGAGACGGGCAGATCCACGATCTTCGGCAGCGGTGCCCATCCAGGCATGACGAACATGGTCGGGATGGTGCTGTCCGGTGCCTGTGAGCGTGTCGACGAGATCCGCATCACCGAGTCAGTGGACTGCTCGACCTATGAGTCGGCAGGCACCCAGACCGCGATGGGGTTCTCGCAGGATCCCGACACGCCGGGACTGGCCGAAAGCGTCCGCCGGGAGAGCGAGGTCTTCGCCGAGTCCGCGGCGATGATGGCCGACGCGATCGGCGCGACGCTCGACCGTATGACCTTCGATGTTGAATTCAGCACGGCCACAGGCGACACCGACCTGGGTTTCATGCAGATCCCGGCGGGCACCGTCGCGGGCGTGTACGGCTACCACCGCGGCTGGGCCGGTGACCGCAACGTCGTCAGCGTCGGATTCAACTGGATCATGGGCGACCACGTCACCCCGCCGAAACCGCTCGAGCACGGCCACGTCATCCAGGTGTTCGGCGTACCCAACATGCGCACGGTGTTGCACTGCCTGCCGCCGCGAGACTGGACCGAACCGGGATTCATGGGCCTCGGGATGATCTACACCGCCATGCCGGTGACCAACGCGGTGCCCGCGGTGGTCGCCGCACCGCCGGGCATCGTGACGCTCAAGGACCTGCCGCCGGTCACCGGCCGCGTCGGCTGACGCGGCGAGCGCGCCGAGCGTCAGAGCCGTTGCGCGAGAACATCTCTGCCGGGACCGGACAGGTCCGCGAGCGCGGCCGGGCGGCCGGCCATCGCCATCAGCAGGGCCTCGCCGGGCCCGGCCACCTCGGGTCCGGCGCCGTGGCTCCAGTCGACGTCGGTGGCCCGTAGCCGCAAGCCCTTGATGCGCCGGCCCGCACCGAGTCGCGGATTGCCGGGTATCAGCGGCAGGATCCGCGCCAGCCGGTCGGCCGGGACGGTGCGCGGCCGGTGCAGCGCGCGCCGGATGTCCTGGTGATGAATGGTGCCGTCGACGAATCCGATCATGCCGCCGAACCGCGCCGTCAGCCCCGAGGGGTCGAGATGCCGGTTGAGGTAGTCGAGCAGTTCGAACGTGGACAGGTGCGAGAACTCGTCAACCCCGACCTGGTTCGCGTGTGCGATCCGGCCCTTGACGAAGCGCCCGACGAGGCCACCGAAGCTCAACTCCTCGTAGCTGACGACATGGGCTACAACGTCTTTGACGGTCCACCTGTCGCACAGGCTCTGCGCCTGCCACTGCGCGGGGGTCAGCGTGGCCAGGAACTCGGCGAGATCCGTCCGTTCGGCGCGCGCCAACTCCGTCAGCGGCGGTCGTGCCGTCACCCCAGCAGCCCTTGGTATCGCCGGAGGTACAGCGGCCATCCGGCGTCGCCGTCCACGCCCGACGCCACGGATTCCCAACCGTCGCCGTGCCGTTCGAGATGGTGGTGCTCCAGGACGACGCGGGTGCGCTCGTCGCCTTCGGCGAGGAAACGCACCTCCACCTCGCTGACCCGCTCGGGATCGGTTTCGACCTGCCACGTCGGGCCGATCTTCCAGGTGAACACGAGGCGATGCGGGGGCTCGTAGGCCACGATGCGGGCCCACCGGCATTCGGTGCCGTCGACCGCCCGGTCGTAGATGTCGCCGCCGACGCGCGGTTCGAGCACCGTCTCGGCGATCGGCGCGTGCAGCAGATTGTGCTCACGCGGTTTGAAGTCGCCGAACCGCTCGGTGAACACCTGAAATGCACGTTCAACGGGTGCGGCGACCGCCACCTCGTGGCGGACGGTGTGGGACTGAGCCTGCGTCATGGGTCTTTCCCTTCTCCCTGCTCGACGAGCTGCTTGAAATCGGCCAGTGCCCGCGCCCAGAACCGGTCGAGGTCGGCCCGCATGGCCGCCAGCCCGGAAGGATCCAACTGGTAGACGCGGCGCGTCCCGTCGGCCCGGTCGTGCACCAGTCCGGCTCGCTTGAGCACCTTGAGGTGCTGAGACACCGCCGGTCGGCTGACGGGCAGGTCACGTGCCAATTCGCCGACCGCACACGGCCCCAGAGCGAGCCGTTCGACGATCGAGCGCCGGGTGCGATCGGCCATCGCCACCCATGCATCCTCTTGGTAAGTGACCACGAACCGTAAGTTACCACTTACCAATGCCAGGCGTCGAGAGGTCGCCGAGACGACGGTTGGGGACGGGAACCGCGGGTGACGGCGCCAGCAACCGTAGTGTCGGCGGCCCGGCGGCCCGGCCCTACTCAGTCCGAGAGGCTGACGCACACCCCGACCGCGCCCGCGCCGACGTGGATCGCCAGCACCGGCCCCATGTCGGTGACGGTGAGCGCCTCGATCTGCGGCAGGCGTTCGGTCAGCGCGGCGCCGATCGCGTCCGCGGCGTCGTGATTGTCGACGTGGTGCACAGCGACCGCGGCGCGCCGGTCCCCGACCACCTCCACGACCTGGTCGACGAGCGCGGCGTGCGCCTTCGACGTGGTCCGGATGCGCTGGGCGAGCACGAGACGGCCGTCGACGTCCACGCGCAGCAGCGGTTTCAGCGACAGCGCGGTGCCCAGCCACGACGCGGTCGCGCCGATCCGCCCGCTGCGCCGCAGGTTGTCGAGCCGCTGCACGACGATGAACGCCGACCCGCGCGGCACCACCGACCGGGCGACCGCCTCGACCGCGTCGAGGTCGCCGCCCTCGGCCGCGCACCGCGCCGCCGCCGACGCGACGAACCCGACACCCATCGCCGCCGAACGTGTGTTGACCACGCGCACCAGCGGCCCGAACTCACGCGCCGCGGTCACCGCGGAGCTGAACGTGCCCGACAGCGCCGCCGACAGATGCACCGCGACCACACCGTCGCCGCCGCTGTCGGCCAGTGCGCGCCGGTAGGCCTTGCCCAGTTCCCCCGGCGTGGCCCCGGACGTCGTCACATGGGCCCGCTCGTGGATGTCGTAGGGGATCGTGTCGACCCCGTCGCGCAGATCGAGTTCGTCGACCAGCACGTGCAGAGGCACCTGCCGGATGTTCCAGCGCGTCAGCTCCTCGGCCGGCAACCGCGACGACGCATCGGTCACCACCACCACCGCCATCGGTCAGGTACCCGTGACCGTCTGGGGCACACCGGCTTCGGCGAGCGCCTCGAGCATCAACTCCGCCACGGCCCGATGGGCCTCGAAGTTCCAGTGGATCCCGTCGGGGTTGCCGTGCCCGCCGAGCACCTGCTCGGCGACGGCAGCCTTGAGGTCCACCAGCGGAACGTCGTGTTCTGCCGCCCATTCGGTGATCGCCCGCACCGTGCCGGCTCTGCCGTGGTGCGCCTTGCCGTAGGTCTCGGCGATGTGCACCGACGGCAGCGACGCCACGATCGGGATCCCCGGCCGGTTGAAATCGATGGCGGCGCGGGTCATCTCGAGGTACTCCGCACTCAGATGCGGCGGCAGCGCGGCCCGCGCGACCGGCGACAGCCGCGGCTGGACCCAGCCGTACCCGTCGCGCACCCAGCGCCGCAACCACGGCGGCCGGACGTACCGGATGAGCTCCCGCAGCGCGGTGGGCAGCGGCGAGGGCAGCGAATCCATCCCGCCGGTGGCGAACACGACAGCACCGGCGCGCGGCAGCGCGGCCCACGCCCGCGGATCCTGCGTCGCCGCCCACCACACGTCGCGGCACGTCCAGCCGATGCGCCCGATCAGTTCGAGGTCCCAACCCAGCTGCTCCGCAACGAGATTGGGCCAGATGCGCGGATCGTCCGACGGCAGTCCGCCGGTCGGTCCGTAGTAGGCCAGCGAATCGGCGAACACCAGCAGGGTCCGCCTAGAGGACGTCATGGCCGACCTGCGCCGAGGCGTTCCACACGTCCAGCCGCCACCGGATGTCGTCGAACGCGGCGTCGTCCTGCGAATGCCCGGACAGCTGCACCCAACTGGCGTTGCCCATCCCGCCGAGCACCGGCCAGGTGTCCACCGGCAGGCCGAGCAGGTCCGCGGTCAGCGCCGCGATGAGCCCACCGTGGGCCACCAGCACGACCGGACGGTCGGCGTGACCGTCGCAGTCCGATCCCCAGTCCGGTTGTCCGGCAACCAGTTCGGCGACCAGCGGACGGCTGCGGGCCGCCACGTCGACGCGGCTCTCCCCGCCGTGCGGCGCCCAGCGGGCGTCGTCGCGCCACGCCAGCCGCGCACCGGGGGCGACGGCGTCGACCTCCAGATGCGTCATGCCCTGCCAGTCCCCCAGGTGGGTTTCCCGCAGCCGGGTGTCGACCGACACCGGCAGACCCGACCGCTCGCCGAGCGCGAGCGCGGTGTCCAGCGCGCGGCGCAGATCAGAGGACACGATCAGCAGGGGCTGGCGCTTGGCGAGCGCCTCCGCGGCGATGACCGCCTGTTCGCGGCCGAGTTCGGACAGTTCGGTGTCGAGTTGGCCCTGCATGCGCCGGCCGGCGTTGAACTCGGTCTGGCCGTGCCGCAGCAGCACCAGCCGGCGCACCCTCACGCGTCGCCGTCCGATTCTCTTCGCGCAAGCGGCTCATCGCCGTCCAGGTCGACCGGCACCAGCGGGCAGTCCCGCCACAGCCGGTCGAGCGCGTAGAAATTTCGCTCGTCCTGGTGCTGGATGTGGACGACGATGTCGACGTAGTCGAGCAGGGTCCAGCGCCCCTCGCGGGTGCCCTCGCGGCGCGCCGGCTTGTGACCGGCCACCCGCATCTTCTCCTCCACCTCGTCGACGATCGCGTTGACCTGACGCTCGTTGCTCGCCGAGGCGATGACGAAGCAGTCGGTGATGACGAGTTGGCCGGAGACGTCGATGACGACGACGTCGTCGGCGAGTTTCGACGACGCCGCGCGGGCGGCGACGGTCGCCATCTGGATGGCTTCGTCGGAGGCGGTCATGGGGATGTCCTCAGCTTTCGAGCGGTTCGGGGAGATAGAGCCTGCGCTTGGTGACGTACTGCACCACCCCGTCGGGCACCAGATACCAGATGGGCCGGCCCTGGCCGGCACGTTTACGGCAGTCACTCGACGAGATGGCCAGTGCGGGCACTTCCACCAACGACAGGGCGTCGGGCGGAAGTTCCCGAAGGGCCGCCGAGATGTGGCTGCCGTCCAGTTCGTAGCCGGGCCTGCTGACCCCGACGAACCGGGCGATGGAGAACATCTCCTCCCAGTTCTGCCACGACAGGATCGAGCCCAGCGCGTCGGCGCCGGTGATGAAGTACAGGTCGGCATCGGGGTTGAGCTCGTGCAGATCGCGCAGCGTGTCCTTGGTGTAGGTCGGGCCGCCGCGGTCGATGTCCACCCGGCTGACGGAGAACCGAGGATTGGACGCCGTGGCGATCACCGTCATCAGGTAGCGGTCCTCGGGGGCGGTGACCCGCCGGTCGTGCTTCTGCCAGGGCTGTCCGGTCGGGACGAACACGACCTCGTCGAGTCCGAACAGGTCGGCGACCTCACTCGCGGCGACCAGGTGCCCGTGGTGGATGGGATCGAACGTCCCGCCCATCACGCCCAGCCTGCGCGTACGAATCTCTTCGCGCGAGCGGCTCATCGGACGGGTTTGCACGAACAGCGAGCTTACGGCAGCGCGCGGCCGGTCAGGCCGGTGCGCGGTCGGACCCCAGCACCTCAGAGACCTCGAATGCGGCACGGTCGGCGCGGTAGACGTCGCGCGCGAACTCCACGCAGCGACCGGTGTCGTCGTCGGTGCGGCGGGTCAGCAGGGTGCCCGCCGATCCCGCGCGCACGGCGAGCGCGGAGCTCGATGCGTCGTCGAGGACGATCGACTCGAGCACCGCGGTGGACCGGGCGAGCCGGATCCCGTACCGGTCGCGCAGCACCGCCCACAGCGAACCCTCTTCCGGTGCGTCGAGGATGCCGGGCGTCAGAGCGGCGGGCAGGAACGTGGTCTCGAGCGCGACCGGCGCGTCGTCGACGCTGCGCAGCCGGTGGAACACGTGCACGGCCGCGCCGTCGGCGAGGCCGAGTGCCAGCCGCACCGCGGGCGTGGGCTGCTGCAGTTCGGCCCACAGCAGGCGTGCGGCGGGCCGGCGGCCGAGGCGCGAGACCTCCTCGGAGAAACTGCCGATGTGGAACCGCACCCGCGGTTCGGCGACGAAGGTGCCGCGCGGTGGCCTGCGGTAGACCACGCCTTCGCTCTCGAGCAACGACAGCGCCTGGCGGGCGGTCATCCGGCTGACGCCGTGCTGTTCGGCGAGCTCGCGTTCAGAGGGCAGTAGCGTGTGCGGTCCGAGCTGTTCGGTGACGATTCTGTCGCGCACCACCGCCGCGATCGCGAGGTAACGCGGCGGGTCGCCCCCGCCCGTCGGCGGGCTCTTCCTCGCGGCGGCCGGCATGTCTGCAGCGTAGTCGGGCCGCCGACCACATGGTCTAGGCCACGCGGCTGGGTAAACGTTTCGTTACCGGGTTGACGATGACGTGGCTCACACCCATACTACGGTTCAACCACATGGTCTATACCAACTTGGAGGAGCTATGTCCGGTCCCGTTTCCGGCGGCGGTGACGCCGCCGACCTCGCGCAGTTCGGCTACTCCCAATCGCTGGAGCGGCGCACCGGCAAGTTCGCGTCGTTCGCGGTGGCGTTCGCGTTCGTCTCCATTGCGACCGGCCTGTTCACCACCTACGGGTCGGTGCTCAACACGTCCGGCCCGATCGGGATCTGGACGTGGCCGATCGCGGTCGTCGGTCAGTTGGCGGTCGCCTTCGTCCTCGGCGCGCTGGCCTCACGCATCCCGGTGACCGGCTACCACTATCAGTGGATGTCGCGGCTGGCGAACCCCGTGCTGGGCTGGATCATCGGCTGGATCTCGTTCACCTTCCTGGCCATCGTGGTCGTCGCGGTCGACTACACGATCGCCTCGACGATCCTGCCGGTGCTGTTGAACTACGAGGGGACGGCGACCATCGCCTGGCTGGTGACGGCGCTCGTCCTGGCGGCGCAGTTCCTGCTCGTCGCGTTCTCGACGCCATGGGCCGAACGGGTCAACAACAGCTTCGTCACCCTGGAACTGATCGGCATGGTCGCACTGACCGTGCTCCTGCTGGTGGTCGCCGCGATCCGCGGGGACATGGAGTTCGGCAACCTGTTCAGCCACGGCGCCGTCCCGGACGAGGGGTTCTGGAGTTTCGGTGACTGGACGTCGGCCGGCCCGTGGATGCTCGGGTTCCTGCTCGGCGCCTTCACGATCGTGGGCTTCGAGTCGGCCGCCAACCTCGCCGAGGAGACCCACGACCCCGAGCGGGTGGTGCCCCGGGCGATGTGCCAGGCCGTGCTCGCCTCCGGTGTGCTGGGCTTCCTTTTCCTGGTCGCGGTGACGCTGGCCGCCGGTGACCCGATCGCACTCGCCGAATCCGGCACGCCGATCGCCGACGTCATCGAGAACACACTGGGTTCGGTCGTGGCCACGCTGCTGCTGCTGATGGTGGTGCTGGCGATCTTCGCGTGCGGTCTGGTCATCATGATCACCGGCGTGCGGCTCACCTGGGCGATGTCGCGCGACAAGCGTTTCCCCGGTTGGCAGCAGTTCGATCAGATCTCGCCGCGCTTCCGCACGCCGTTCAAGGCCGCGGTGCTCTACTTCGTCGTCGCCCAGCTCATCCTGGTGACCTTCTACCGTTCGGAGACGGCACTCTTCACGCTCTTCGGCGCCGCCACCCTGCTGCCCGCGGTGCTCTACGCCGCGACGGTCGTGCTGTACCTGATCAAGCGCAAGTCGTTGCCCGCCAACGGCAAATTCGACCTCGGCGCGTGGGAGATTCCAGTCGTCACGGTCGCGGTCGTCTGGCTGGTCTTCGAGTTGGCGCTGTTCCGTGACTCGAGTTTCGCCGAGGCGTGGTCCTACGTCATCGTGATGGTCGTGATCGGTGCGCTGTACCTGGGCTACCTGCTGGCGACCCGCGGCCGGCAGGGTCTGTCGATGCCCGATATGCACTCGATCGACGCCGAACTCGACCGTGAGGCCGCGAAAGACTGATGACTTGTCTGCTCGCCATCGACCAGGGCACGTCGGGGACGAAAGCGATCGTCGTCGACTACGGCGCCGACGGGCCCGGTCGAGTGGTGTCCGTCGCCGAGGTCGCGTTGCGCCCGCAGTACCTTGGCGACGGCGCCGTCGAACAGGACCCGGAGGCCCTGTGGGATTCGGTGGTCAGCGCGGGTCGAGAGGCGTTGGCGCAGGCGGGGGTTGCGGTCGCGGGCGTCGCGCTGGCCAACCAGGGCGAGACGGTGCTGGCGTGGGACCGCGAGACCGGCCGTCCGCTGACCCCGGCGATCGTGTGGCAGGACCGCCGGGCCGAATCGGTCTGCGCACAGTTGGCCGACTCGGCCGACCGCGTCGCCCAGCGGACCGGGCTGGTGCTCGATCCGTACTTCTCGGCGCCGAAGATGGCGTGGCTGCGGGCCAACCTCGCCCGCGCCGGGGTGGTCACCACCACCGACACCTGGCTGGTGCACCGGTTGTGCGGCGCCTTCGTCACCGACGCGTCCACGGCCAGCCGGTCGCTGCTCACCGCACTCGACTCTCCGTCCTGGGACGGTGAGCTGCTCGACCTGTTCGGGCTCGCCGGCGAGTCGCTGCCGGCGATCGTCGGCTGCGACGAGATCGTCGGGCACACCGACGTCTTCGGGCCGCCCATCCCCGTCGCCGGGCTGATCGTCGACCAGCAGGCCGCGCTCCTGGCCGAGAGCTGTCTGGATCCGGGCGCCGCCAAATGCACCTACGGCACCGGAGCGTTCCTGCTGGCACAACTCGGCGTCGCCCCGGCGCTGTCGTCGTCGGGTCTGACGACGTCGGTGGCATGGCGGCTGCGCGGTCAGACGTCGTACTGCGCCGACGGTCAGGTCTACACGGCGGCGTCCGCGGTGCGGTGGGCGATCGACCTCGGCCTGGTGCCCGCCGCCGACCGACTCGACACCGTCGCCGCCGATTCCAGCGACGGCGTGCTGTGCGTACCGGCGCTCGCGGGTCTGGCTGCGCCGTGGTGGGATTCGGGGGCGACCGCCTCCTTCTCCGGGATGACGCTGTCGAGCGGCCGCGGACAGCTGGTGCGGGCACTGTTGGAGGGGATCGCCGCCCAGGTCACCGCGCTGGCCGATCTGGTCGGCACCGACCTCGGCCGGCCGCTGACCCGGCTGCGGGTCGACGGCGGCCTCACCCGCTCGACGGTGCTCATGCAGGCTCAGGCCGATCTCGCTCAGATCCCCGTCGACGTGTATCCGTCCCTGCACGCGACCGCCCTCGGTGCCGCCGCCTGCGCGCGCATGGCGCTCGACCCCGCACTCGCCCCGGCCGACGCCGTGGGCACGTGGACGCCCGTCCACACCTACCGACCGCAGTGGTCCGCCGACCGCGCCGCCGACTACCTGCACCGGTGGCGGCAGGCTGCGGAATCGACCCTGCAGAACCGAGGAGATACCTGATGAGTTCCCCCGACGTCAGCGACGTCGTCGTGGTCGGTGCGGGCATCGTGGGCAGCGCCATCGCGCGCGCCCTGGCCGGCACCACGTCGTCGGTGACGCTGCTCGAAGCCCGCAGCGACGTCGGCGACGGCACGAGCAAGGCCAATACGGCGTTGCTGCACACCGGATTCGACGCCAAACCCGGAACACTGGAGTCGCGGCTGGTGGCCCGCGGCTACGACCTCCTGGGCGCCTACGCCGAGCAGACCGGCATTCCCGTCGAACGCACCGGCGCCCTGCTGGTCGCATGGACCGACGAGGAACGCGACGCGTTGCCGGGCCTGCAGGACAAGGCCGTGCGCAACGGCTACCACGAATGCGAAATCGTCGACGCTGCAACGGTATACGAGATGGCGCCCGACCTCGGCCCCGGTGCGCTGGCCGGATTGACCGTGCCCGGTGAGTCGCTCATCTGCACCTGGACCACCAACCTGGCGCTGGCCACCGACGCCGTGCAGCGCGGCGCACGGCTGATCCGGGATGCGCGTGTGCTGGGCGCCGAACCCGCAGACGGCCACACCACGCTGCGCACCACGGCAGGCGACGTGCACGGCCGCTGGATCGTCAACGCCGCCGGACTGGGCGCCGACCACCTCGACGCCGTGTTCGGTCATCACCGCTTCACGGTCACCCCGCGCCGCGGCGAACTCCTGGTGTTCGACAAGCTGACCAGGCCGATGGTGCCCCTCATCGTGCTCGCGGTGCCGTCGTCGCGCGGGAAGGGCGTGCTCGTCAGCCCCACGATCTACGGCAACGTGATGGTCGGTCCGACCTCGGAGAACCTGACCGACCGCACCGCCACCAACACCAGCGAGGAAGGCTTCGACTTCCTGCTGTCCAAGGGACGTGCGCTGATGCCCAAGCTGTTCGACGAGGAGGTCACCGCCAGCTATGCGGGGCTGCGCGCCGCGATCGACTCCGAGGACTACCTGATCGACGTCGACGCGGCCCAGCGCTACGTCCTGGTCGGCGGAATCCGCTCCACCGGCCTGACGTCGGGAATGGCGATCGCCGAGCACGTGACGGGCCTGCTGGCCGACACCGACCTCGACGTCACCCCCCGTGCCGACCTGCCCGACCCACCGCGGATGCCGAACATCGGCGAGGTCGGCGTGCGTCCATACCAGGATGCCGGCCGCATCGCCGCCGACCCCGCCTACGGGCGCATCGTGTGCTTCTGCGAACGCGTGACCGCCGGGGAGATCCGCGACGCGTTCGACTCGACGATCCCGCCCGCCGATCTCGACGGGCTGCGACGACGCACCCGGGTGATGAACGGGCGCTGCCAGGGGTTCTACTGCGGGGCGCACACCCGCGCACTGCTCGAGTCGCACGGCGCCGAAGACACCGAAGAAGTGGCGGCTGTGCGATGACCGTACCGACCCAGAATGTCGCCGTGGCGATCATCGGCGGCGGCCCCTCGGGACTGACCGCCGCGGCGGCGCTCGCCCCCGACGTCGACGTCCTGGTCCTGGAGCGGGAAGCCGAACTCGGCGGCATCCCCCGCCACAGCGACCATCCCGGCTACGGGATGCGCGACCTGCGCCGGTTCATGTCCGGACCGGCGTACGCGCGGCGGCTGACCGTGACGGCACTCGACGCGGGCGCGATTCTCGAGACCGAGGCGATGGTGACGGGCTGGGTCGGCGAGCGCCTCCTGCAGGTCACCTCGCCGCGCGGCGTGCGGACGGTGGCGGCCGACGCGGTGGTGCTGGCCACCGGCGCGCGCGAACGGCCGCGGCCGGCCCGCCTCATCCCGGGTGACCGGCCCGACGGCGTGTACACGACCGGACAACTTCAGAACCTCGTTCATCTGCACCACGCCGAGGTCGGCACCCGCGCGCTGATCGTCGGCGGCGAGCTCGTCAGCTGGTCGGCGGTGCTCACGCTGCGTGAGGCGCACTGCGCGACGGTCGCGATGGTCACCGACCAGCCGCGCTCGGAATCCTATGCGGCGTTCCGCATTCCGGGCCGGACGTTGATGGACGGTCCGGTGCTCACGCGCAGCCGGCTGGTCAGCATCCACGGCAAGGACCGGGTCCGGGCCGCGGTGGTCGAGAACCTCGACACCGGTGCACGCACCACCGTCGAATGCGACACCGTCGTGTTCACCGGCGACTGGATCCCCGACCACGAACTGGCCCGCACCGCCGGTCTGGCGATGGACGCCGGGACCCGCGGACCCGTCGTCGACGCCGCGCTACGCACCAGCGCCCCTGGCGTTTTCGCGGTGGGCAACCTGCTGCACCCGGTCGACACCGCCGACGGCGCGGCGCTCGACGGCCGGCATGTGGCCCCCGCGGTGCGGAACTGGCTGCGACGCCGCGACGCCCCCGAGGCCGGGCTGCGCATCCGCACCGACGGCCCGTTCAGATGGGTTGCGCCGCAGCTCATCACGCCGAACGGCGGGTCCGCGTCCCGCGACGACCTGTTGTTCTGGGTGGACGAGTACCGCCGGGTGCCGAAGCTGCGCGCGGTGCAGGACGGGCGGGTGCTGGGGACGGCGCGCACGCCGTGGCCCGCCGCGCCGGGACGCGTCTACCGCGCGCCGTGGTCACTGGTCGCGCGGGCGGATCCGCACGGCGGTGACGTGACGGTGTCGTTCGCCTGAATCAGACGGGCAGCAACTGGTCGATCACCGCGGCCAGCTGTTTGGCCGAGCGGCACTCGTGCATGGTGATGACGTCCTCGTACCGCGGCGTTGCCGAATCACCGCTGCCCCAGAGGTGTTTGGGCTCCGGGTTGAGCCAGTGCGCGTGGCGGCTGGCGTTGACCATGCGCGCGAGCAGCTCGGTCTCCGGGTTCCGGTAGTTGTTGCGGCCGTCGCCGAGCACGAGCAGCGAGCTGCGCGGCGAGAGCGCTGACGGATATTTGTGCAGGAACGACACGAACGCGTTGCCGTAGTCGGAGTGCCCGTCGCGGGTGTACACGCCGGCCTCGCGGGTGATGCGCTGCACGGCGACCGCGAGGTCGGCGTCCGGGCCGAACAGCTGGGTCACCTCGTCGGTGGTGTCGATGAACGCGAAGACCCGGACGCGCGAGAACTGTTGGCGCAGCGCGTGCACGAGCATCAGCGTGAAGTGGCTGAACCCGGCGACCGATCCCGACACGTCGCACAGCACGACGAGTTCCGGCCGGGCCGGATGCGGCTTCTTGAGCACCACGTCGATCGGCACTCCCCCGGTCGACATCGACTTGCGCAGCGTCTTGCGCATGTCGATCTCGCCGGCTCGGGCCCGGCGCCGGCGCGCCGCCAGCCGCGTGGCGAGCGTGCGCGCCAACGGCGCGACCACCCGCCGCATCTGGCGCAGCTGCTCACCGGAGGCGCGCAGGAACTCGACGTTCTCCGACAGCTGCGGCACCCCGTACATCTGCACGTGTTCGCGGCCGAGCTGTTCGGCGGTCCGCCGTTTCGTCTCGCCCTCGACCATCTTGCGCAGCTGCGAGATCCGTCGCGCGGCAACCGCTTTGGCGATCTGCTCCTGAGTCGGGGTGGGCTCGTCGCCGTAGGGTGCCAGCAGCCCGGCCAGCAACCGGCCCTCCAGATCGTCGAGGCTCATCGCCTTGAGCGCCTGATACGACGAGTACGACGGCCCGCGGCTGGAGTTGTAGCGGCCGTAGGACTCGACGATCTGGGCGATCATCGCCGTCAGCCGTTCGTCCATCTCGGCCAGGTCCGGGTTGTCGGTGAGCAACTTGACCAGCGCCTCGCGCATCGCCTCGACGTCCTCCGGCGGCAGGTCCTGCTCGTCGCCGTCATTGTCCTCGTCGGCCAGCACCGTCTTTCCGCCGAGTGCCGCCGGGAAGAACAGGTCGAACATCGCGTCGTAGGTGTCGCGGTGGTCCGGACGCCGCAGCACCGCACACGCCAGACCCTCCCGCAGCACCTCGCGGTCGCCGAGACCGAGAACGCCCATCACCCGGCCGGCGTCGACCGTCTCCGAGGGACCGACCGTAATACCTTGTCCGCGCAGCGCTTCGACGAACTCGACCAGGTGGCCCGGCAACCCGTGCGGAGCCAGCGGCTGTGGCGGTCGGACGCGGCGCGCAGCCATCAGTTGAGCCTTAACTCTCCGGCCGCGCGCTGCTGATCGGACTGGTGTTTGAGCACCACACCGAGCGTGGCCGCGATCATCGCATCGTCGATGGTGTCCATGCCCAGCGCGAGAACCGTTCGGCCCCAGTCGATGGTCTCCGCCACCGACGGCAGCTTCTTGAGCTGCATACCGCGCAGCACGCCGATGATGCGGACCAGTTCGGACGCCAGGTTCTCCGGCAGTTCGGGCACCCGAGAGAGCAGGATGCGCCGCTCGAGGTCCGGATCGGGGAAGTCGATGTGCAGGAACAGGCAGCGGCGCTTGAGCGCCTCGGACAGTTCCCGGGTGGCGTTCGAAGTGAGCACCACGAACGGCGTGCGTTCGGCCTTGATGGTGCCCAGTTCAGGCACGGTCACCGCGAAGTCGGAGAGCACCTCGAGCAGCAGACCCTCGATCTCGATGTCGGCCTTGTCGGTCTCGTCGACCAGCAGCACCGTCGGCTCGGTGCGCCGGATTGCGGTCAGCAGCGGCCGCGACAGCAGGAACTCCTCGCTGAACACGTCGAGCTTCGTCCGGTCCCAGTCGCCCACATCGGCGGCGTTGCCGGCCTGGATGCGCAGGATCTGCTTGGCGTGGTTCCACTCGTAGAGTGCGCGCGCCTCGTCGACACCCTCGTAGCACTGCAGGCGGACGAGCCCCGACCCGGTGGCCTGCGCCACCGCTCGGGCGAGTTCGGTCTTGCCGACCCCCGCGGGCCCTTCGACCAGCAGCGGTTTGCCCAGCCGGTCGGCGAGGAACACCGCGGTGGCCGTCGCGGTGTCGGGCAGGTATCCGGTCTCGGCCAGCCGGCGCGCGACATCGTCGATGTCGGCGAACAGCGGCGCGGGACGTGCGGGGACGCTCACGGAATATGGCTCCGATCTAGGCAGGGCGGGTGTGGCCGTCTCCCCACACAATCCACTTGGTTGACGTCAATTCTGGCAGACCCATCGGACCGCGGGCGTGCAGCTTCTGGGTGGAGATCCCGATCTCGGCGCCGAAACCGAACTGCTCACCGTCGGTGAACGCGGTCGACGCGTTGACCATCACCGCAGCCGCATCGACGCGCTCTGTGAAGCGTTGTGCGGCAGCGAGATCCGTGGTGACGATGGCTTCGGTGTGGCCGGAGCCGTATTCGTTGACGTGGGCGATCGCGGCGTCGACGCCGTCGACGACCGCCAGCGCGATGTCCATGGAGAGGAACTCGGCGCGCAGTTCCTCGTCGGTCGGATCGGCATGCACGGTGACCCCCGCGTCCTGCAGCGCCGTGGTGAGCCGCGGTACGGCGTGCTCGGCGATGGCGGCGTCGATCAGCACAGATTCGGCGGCGTTGCAGACGCTGGGCCGCCGGGTCTTGGCGTTGAGCAGGATCTTCTCCGCCATGTCGAGGTCAGCGGCGGAGTGCACGTAGACGTGGCAGTTGCCGACGCCGGTCTCGATCGTGGGCACCTGGGCGTCGCGCACGACGGCGTCGATCAGGCCGGCGCCGCCGCGCGGGATCACCACGTCGACCAGGCCGCGGGCCTGGATGAGGTGGGTGACGCTGGCCCGGTCGTGGCTGGGCAGCAGCTGCACCGCGTCGGCCTCGAGGCCTTCGGCGATCAGCGCGGCGCGCAGCGAGTCGACGAGTGCGGCGTTGGAGTGCGCCGCCGACGAACTGCCCCGCAGCAGCACCGCGTTGCCGGACTTCAGCGTCAGCCCGAACGCGTCGACCGTGACGTTGGGCCTGCCCTCGTAGACGATGCCGACCACGCCGAGCGGGACCCGCTGCTGACGCAGCTGCAGCCCGTTGACCAGCGTGTTGCCGCGCAGCACCTCACCCACCGGATCAGGCAGGCTCGCGACCTGACGTAGCCCTGCCGCGACGCCGTCGATCCGCTGGGGGTCGAGCGCCAGCCGGTCGAGCATCGCGTCCGCAGTGCCCGCCGCCTTGGCCTTCTCGAGGTCGCGTTGGTTCGCCGCGATGATGAGGTGAGCGTCCATGAGCACCCGGTCGGCGGCCGCGCGCAGGGCACGGTTCTTCGTCTCGGTGGACAGCGTCGCCAGCGCGCGCGAGGCCACCCGGGCCCGTCGGGCGGCGTCGTGGACCTCGGTGCGCAGGTCGGGGGCTGCGGGGGCGTGCACACTCATCAGTCCAGCGTATCGAAACCGACACGCCGACTCGACGCCTGTCAGGCCGCCCGCTGGTCTAGCGTTACGCCCATGGCGGCGGCGCGAGTCTGCGTGGTGGGCAGTGTCAACGCCGATCTGCGTTTCTCCGTGCCGGCGCTGCCGCGGCCGGGCCAGACCATCCTCGCCTCGTCGATGTCGTCCTCGCCCGGCGGCAAGGGCGGGAACCAGGCTGTCGCCGCCGCGCGGGCAGGGGCCGACGTCCACCTGGTGGCCGCACTGGGAGACGACCCGGCGGCCGGCCAGTTGCGCCGTCACCTCAGCGAGAACGGCGTCAGCCTCGACGGTGTCGTCACGGTGCCCGGCCCCAGCGGATCGGCCGTCGTGATGGTGGACCCCGCCGCCGAGAACGCGATCGTCGTCGCGCCGGGCGCCAACGCCCATCTCAGCGTGAATTCCGCCGCGGTGCGGGCGGTGATCTCCGAAGCAGACGTAATGCTGCTGCAACTCGAGATTCCCCTCGCCACGGCGAACGACGCGGCGCGGGTGGCGCGTGCTGCGGGCGCGGTCGTCATGGTGAACGCCTCCCCCGCCGGCGCCGCGCCGCACGAGCTGCTGCGACTCGCCGAGGCCACCGACGTGGTCGTGGTCAATCAGGACGAGGCCGGCGAATGGCATTGGCCCGTCCCGCATCTCGTGATCACCCGCGGTGCGCGCGGCGCGAGCTACCTCGGGGACGGTGAGCGGTTCGACGTCCCGGCCCCGGCGGTCGAGGCCGTCGACACCACCGGTGCCGGCGACGTGTTCGCCGGGGTGCTCGCCGCGCACTGGCGCGCCGGGCAGCACGAGGACGCCCTGCGCCGCGCGTGCACGGCGGGCGCACTGGCCACGCTGGTGCCCGGAGCGGGTGACTGCGCACCCACCGCTGAAGCGATCGACGATGCACTGCAATGACAGGAGAGCAATGACGACGTCTGAGAAGGGGTCGGAGCACGCGACGCCACGCCCGCCGGACGGCGACTGGCTGGGCACGCCGTATCTGCGGTTCACCCGGGAGGGCGCGTTCGGTGTGTGCACCCTCGACCGGCCCGCGGCGCGTAACGCGATGACTCCCGCGATGTATTTCGGCATCCGCTACGCGGTCCGCCACGTCGACGCCGATCCCGACCTCGCGGGCCTGCTGATCACCGGCGCCGGAGACGTGTTCGCGCCCGGCGGTGATCTGGGCGGCGGCGACGGCACGGACAACTGGCTGACGTTCGGGTCCGCGCTCGGCATGGACGTGACGCCGTTCGAGACGCTGCGCCAGTCGGTCAAACCCGTGGTGTCCGCGGTCAACGGGCTGTGCCAGGGCGGTGGCCTGCAGATCGCCCTGTGCAGCGATATGGCCGTGGTCAGCGACCGCGCCACCTTCCGGGTGCCCGAACTGTTCCGCGGCATCGCCGACACCTATTACAGCCAGATGCTGACCCGGCTCATCGGCCCGGTCCGCACGCGTGACCTCATGCTGACCGGCCGCACGCTGAGCGCACAGGAGGCCTACGACTGGGGCATGGTGGCCCGGCTCGTCCCCCATGACGAGTTACTCGGCGCCGCGAAAGAGGTGCTGGCCCAGTGCTGCCGGACCGCGCCGCACGCGCGCGCCGTGGTCAAGTCGAGCATCGACAACTACCTCGGACTGTTCGACCGGATCGGCATGCAGGCCAGCTACTCCTCACCCGAGGCGATGGAGGGTTTCCGCTCGTTCAAGGAGCGGCGCTCGCCGGACTGGGTGCACCCCGAACTGCGGGTCGACGGGCGACTCTAGCGAGCCGGCCTCACCGGCCGATTCCGCCGAATCCGAACGGATAGAACCCGAACCCGCCGTAGTACGGCAGCTGCGCCTGGTAGTCCACCGGTGGTGGCGTCGAGACGATCTGGGCGTTGCCCGGTGACTGACACAGTGTGGAGAGTTCGGTCGCCGAGCACGTCGGTCCACTGGGTGCGGCGTGGGCGATCGGCGCCGCGGCGATCGACATCGCAACGCCGACCGACACCACCGACGTCCTGATCAGTTTGCTGGTGCGCATGGCTGACTCCTGTCCTTCGTATCCCCGGTGTTCAGAGTCCTCGGTACAGGTCGCGGTGTCATCGAGGGTGACCTCCATCCCCGGCTTACCGCCAGCAGGCAGTTTGAGTTCACCGCTTGCTGAATTCAGCCACAGATGTACTATCCGATCATGCAGACACTCACCCACAGCGATGCGCTGTCCCGCTTCGGCGCCGCGCTGTCGGATGCCACCCGCGTCGAGATCCTGCTGTCCCTCCGGGCGGGGCCCAGCTACCCGTCCGAACTGGCCGACCGCATCGGCGTCTCCCGCCAGATCCTCTCCAACCACCTCGCCTGCCTCCGCGGCTGCGGTCTGGTCAGCGCCACCCCGGAGGGCCGTCGCAGCCGCTACGAACTGGCCGACCCGCGGATCGCGCATGCACTCGACGACCTGATCGGGCTCGTGCTGACCGTCGACCCTGCGTGCTGCCCCGCCGCCGACGGCGAGGCATGCTGCCGATGACCACCTCGGCGGCACGTCGCGCCGTGCTCAGCCGCCGCGTGCGTCTACTGGTCGCCGCCACGATCACCTACAACGTCGTCGAGGCGCTGGTCGCACTGACAGAAGGCGTGCGGGTGTCGTCGTCGGCGCTGATCGGGTTCGGCCTCGACTCGGTGATCGAGGTGTCGTCGGCGGCCGCGGTCGCGTGGCAGTTCGCCGCTCGCGATCCGGAGACCCGCGAGAAGGCCGCGCTGCGCTTCATCGCGTTCTCGTTCTTCGCGCTCGCCGCCTACGTCACCGTCGACGCCGCGCTGTCGCTGCTCGGCATGCGCGAGCCGCAGCCGTCGCTGATCGGGATCATCCTGGCCGTCGCGAGCCTGGTGATCATGCCGGTGCTGTCGCTGACGCAGCGTCGCGCCGGCCGTGAGCTCGGATCGCGCTCCGCAGTGGCCGATTCCAAACAGACGCTGTTGTGCACATACCTGTCCGCGGTACTGCTGGCCGGGCTGGTGCTCAACAGCACGCTCGGCTGGGAGTGGGCGGATCCGGTGGCCGCCCTGGGCATCGCGGCGATCGCGGTGCGCGAGGGGATGAACGCCTGGCGCGGAGACCCGTGCTGCTGATGACGACACCATGGAGATCGCTGAGCGGACGCGTCGTCGACACTGCGGTGAGGGCGGTGACACGCCGGGGAATCTCGCCCTCGCCGCAGTCTCGGCGATCAGCTCAGGGGTATCGAGTTCTCGATTTCGTCGAGCCACACCCGCGCGGACATGTCCGACGGCGCGCGCCAGTCACCGCGCGGCGACAGTGAGCCGCCCGCAGAAACCTTGGGGCCGTTGGGCAGAGCCGACCGCTTGAACTGGCTGAACGAGTAGAACCGCTGGGCGAACACCTGCAACCAGTGCCGGATCTCGCCGAGTGAGTAGGTGGGTCGTTTGTTCTCCGGGTATCCGGCCGGCCAGTCGCCGTGGTCGGCGTCGCTCCACGCGTGCCACGCCAGGAACGCCACCTTCGACGGCCGGAACCCGTAGCGCAGCACCTGGAACAGTGAGAAATCCTGTAGGACATAGGGTCCCACCTTGCCCTCGCTGCTCTGGATCTCCTCGTCCTCGCCGGCGGGCACCAGCTCCGGGCTGATCTCGGTGTCGAGCACCGACTGCAGCACCTCGTTGACCGTCTCGTCGAACTGCTTCGACGAGATGACCCAGCGGATGAGGTGCTGGATCAACGTCTTCGGCACACCGCCGTTGACGTTGTAGTGCGACATCTGATCGCCCACCCCGTAGGTGGACCAGCCCAGCGCCAGCTCGGACAGGTCTCCGGTGCCCAGCACGATTCCGCCGCGCTGATTGGCAAGGCGGAACAGGTAATCCGTGCGCAGACCGGCCTGGACGTTCTCGAACGTGACGTCGTAGACCTTCTCGCCGCGGGAGAACGGGTGATCCATCTCCTTGAGCATCAGCTCGGCGGTCGACTTGATGTCGATCGTCTCGAACGTCACCCCGAGCGCCTCGGCCAACCGGGTCGCGTTGTTCTTCGTGCGCTCACCGGTGGCGAAGCCCGGCAGCGTGAACGCGAGGATGTCGCTGCGTGGCCGCTCCTCGCGGTCCATCGCCCGCGCCGCCACGATCAGCGCGTGGGTGGAGTCCAGACCGCCCGACAGGCCGAGCACGATCTTCGGATAGTCCAGAGCGCGCAGCCGCTGCTCGAGGCCGGCCACCTGAATGTTGTAGGCCTCGTAGCAGTCCTGTTCCAGCCGTGCGGGATCCGCGGGCACGAAAGGGAACCGCTCCACCTCCCGGTACAACCCGATGTCCCCGGTCGGCGGGTCGAGCGTGAATTCGATGTGCCGGAAGGAATCCTCGTCGATCAGCTGGTGGCGCCGGTTGTCGTCGAAGGTGCCCATCCGGAGCCGCTCGTTGCGCAGCAGTTGGAGGTCGACGTCGGCGACCGAGCGGCGCTCCCCCTTCGGGAACCGCTCCGACTGCGCCAGACACACCCCGTTCTCCCAGATCATCGTCTGGCCGTCCCAGGACAGGTCGGTCGTCGACTCCCCTTGTCCCGCCGCCGCGTACACGTAGGCGGCCAGACACCGCGACGACGTCGAGCGCGCCAGCAGGCACCGGTCCTCGGCCCGACCGATCGTGATCGGGCTGCCGGACAGGTTGGCCAGCACCGTCGCACCGGCCAGCGCGGCCTCGGCGCTGGGCGGCACCGGCACCCACATGTCCTCGCAGATCTCGATGTGCAGCACGAAGCCGGGCAGATCCGTGGCTTCGAAAAGCAGATCGGGACCGAAGGGGACGTCCCGGCCGCCGAGCCGGATCTCGCCCCGCTCGTCGACGCCGGAGGCGATCTGACGCTTCTCGTAGAACTCGCGGTAATTGGGGATGTAGGACTTCGGCACCACGCCCAGGATCTCCCCCCGGTGGATCACCACCGCGGTGTTGTAGACCCGGTGGCGGTAGCGCAGCGGCGCACCCACCACCAGCACCGGCAGCAGCTCCTCGGATGCGGCCACGATCTCCTGCAGCGCGGCCTCGACGGCTTCGAGCAGCGCGTCCTGCATCACGATGTCCTCGACCGAATACCCGGTCAGCGTCAACTCGGGGAAGACCGCGAGCGCGACGTTGTCGTCATGGCAGTCCCGTGCCATCCGTAGGACGGACTCGGCGTTGCCCTTCGGGTCGGCGATGAACGTATGATGCGTGCATGCGGCGATGCGCGCGTACCCGTGCCGGTACGCCGAGTAAAAATCCATGCCCACATTGTTGCCCGCAATCGCCGCGGGGTATGCAAGCGACATGACCAAGACCGCGGTGCTGATCATCGACATGATGAATACCTACGACCACGAGGACGCGGACAAGCTGATCCCGAACGTCGAAGGGATCATCGATCCTCTGGCCCGACTTGTCAGCGATGCCCGCGCCCGCGACGACGTCGATCTGATCTACGTCAACGACAACTACGGCGACTTCAGCGCGGAGTTCAGCGACATCGTGCGTTCTGCGCTCGACGGTGAACGCCCCGACCTCGTCAAACCGATCGTCCCGCAACAGGGCTGCCGGGTGATGACGAAGGTGCGCCACAGCGCGTTCTACGCCACGTCGCTGGCCTACCTGCTCACCCAGCTCCAACCGGAGCGGGTCGTGCTGACCGGGCAGGTGACCGAACAGTGCATCCTCTACACCGCACTCGACGCCTACGTCCGGCACTTCCCGGTGGTCATCCCCCGCGACGGGGTCGCGCACATCGATGCCGAACTGGGCGAGGCGGCGATGCGGATGATGGAGCAGAACATGAGCGCCGAACTGATCGCCGCCGCCGACTGTCTGCACTGACGACCCGCCGAAACGCCGTCGTAGTCTGGACAGGGTGGAATCACCGGAACTGGTCACGCTGTTGGCGGGCCGCCGCGTCGCGGTCTTGACCGGCGCAGGGATGTCGACGGACTCCGGTATCCCCGACTACCGGGGACCCGACTCCCCGCCGAGCAACCCGATGACCATCAGGCAGTTCACTTCTGACCCGGTGTTCCGTCAGCGCTACTGGGCGCGCAACCACGTCGGCTGGCGGCACATGGCGGCCACGCTGCCCAACGCCGGGCATCGCGCGCTCGCGGCGATGGAGCGGTCCGGCGTGGTCAGCGGCGTGATCACCCAGAACGTCGACCTGCTGCACACCAAGGCCGGCAGCCGCAACGTCATCGACCTGCACGGCACCTACGCCCAGGTGATCTGCCTCGACTGCGGCCACACCATGTCGCGCGCCGCGCTCGGCGAACTGCTCGAGGCCGCCAACCCCGGCTTCCTCGAGCGCGCCCGGGCCGTCGGCAGCATCGCCGTCGCCCCGGACGCCGACGCAGTGATCGACCACACGCAGACCTTCCGCATCGTCGACTGCCCGGTCTGCGGCGGCATGCTCAAACCCGACATCGTCTACTTCGGGGAGAGCGTCCCCAAGGAGCGGGTCGAGCGGGCCTACGCGATGGTCGACGACGCCGACGTGCTGTTGGTGGCGGGATCGTCGCTGACGGTGTTCTCCGGCTACCGCTTCGTGCGGCACGCCGCGGCGCGCCGAATGCCGGTCGCGATCATCAACCGCGGCCGCACCCGCGGTGACGACCTCGCCACCGTCAAACTCGACAACGGCTGCTCCCCGATGCTGGCGCTGCTGGCCGATGAGCTGCCCGCGCTCGCCTCGTCGGCCTGAATGGCCTTAGATGGCGGGATGCTGTCGCTACTCGGACCTCTCCGGCCCACCCCTGGCGCGATCGACGGACGCTGGGCGCTCGGAATCGGGGACACCCTCGCCCGGTTGATACCCGGCCCCGACCCGGTACGCGCCACGGTGCGGCTGCTGAACCACTTCGGCGGGCTGGCCATCAGCGACGACGAGCTGGAGTTCGACGGCGACTCCGCGCGATGGGCCGACGTCAAGGAGATCGAGACACACAAATTCGCCGGCTATCTGCTCTCCGGCGCGCTCGACAAGCAGATCGACAAACTGCCGGTGCCGTGGTTTCCGTTTCGCGGTCTCGCGCTCGGCGCCGCGTCACAGGCGGTGCTCACGCTGATCGTCGCGACGGTCGACGGGGTGTTCCGCGGCGCGTTCGACGTGGCGATCCCCGCGGAGGTGCACTATCGCGGCCTGCTGCGCGAGAAGACGCTCACCCCCGGGATGCTGGCCACCGCGCTGCTCGCCGACCCGGCGGTGCGCAAAGCCCTCATCGCGACGGCCGAGGCGCACGGAGTCGAGGTCCGCCCGGCCGACGACGACGTCCTCGACGCCGCGCGTCAGCGGGCCCGCCGCCTCAAGGGGCTGCTGAAGGTGTTGCGCGACTCGGGCTCAGACCGCGACGAGGTCGTCGGCGTGCACGGCGGGCCTGCGCATCTCGGCCGGTAGGTCCGAAGTCGACCGGCCCAGCATGGTGGCGAGTTCGGTTGCCTCGTAAGCCACCACCCCGCGGGCGACCACGGTCTCGTCGGGTGCGCGCAACTCGACGACGTCGCCGCCGTAGAACCGCCCCGAGACCGCCGTGATTCCCGCGGGCAGCAGCGATCGCCGTTGCCGCACAACGGCATTGACCGCCCCCTGATCGAGGGTGAGTGATCCCGCCGACTCGGCGGCGTACCGCACCCAGAACCGGCGCGCCGACATCCGTTCGGCGCGAGGGGCGAACACGGTGCCCACCGACGCGTCGGACAGTGCGGTGGCGGCGTCGGCGGCGGCGGCGAGCAGCACCGGGACACCGGCATCGGCGGCCAGCAGCGCCGACGACAGCTTCGACGCCATCCCACCAGTGCCGAGGCTGCTGCCGCGCCCGGCGATCACCCCGTCCAGGTCGTCGGGACGGGCCACCTCGGAGATGAAGCGCGCGTTCGACTTTCGCGGATCGGAATCGTAGAGGCCGTCGATGTCGGACAGCAGGACCAGCGCGTCCGCGCCGATCAGGTGGGCCACCAGCGCCGAAAGCCGGTCGTTGTCACCGAACCGGATCTCGTTGGTGGCCACGGTGTCGTTCTCGTTGACGATCGCCACGGCGTGCAGGGCCCGCAGCCGGTCCAGGGTGCGTTGGGCGTTGGTGTGCTGCGCGCGCATCGAGATGTCGTGGGCGGTGAGCAGGACCTGGCCGACGGTGCGCTCGTACCGCGCGAACGCGGTGCTCCACGAGTTGATGAGCGCGACCTGCCCAACACTCGCGGCCGCCTGTTTGGTGGCCAGGTCGGTCGGCCGCTTGGACAGCCGCAACGGTTCGATACCGGCCGCGATCGCCCCCGACGACACGATCACCACGTCGGAGCCGGCCTTCATCCGCTTCTCGATCGCCTCGACCAGGGTGGCGAGGCGGGTGGCGTCGAACACACCGCTCGGCGTGGTCAGCGCGGTGGTGCCGATCTTGACGACGACGCTGCGCGCGGTGCGGATGGCTTCGCGGTGCGCCGACGCGCTGTTGGTGGCGGCCGTCATTCCTCACCGCCGGGCTCGTCGCCGGACTGGCGGCGCTCCCGCCGGGCGATCTTGCGGTCGGCGGCCGAGACGCGGTCGGTCTGCTCGAGCCGGGTGTCGGTGCCGCGTCCGGACATCTGCATGTCCACGCCCGCCGGTGTCTGCGGTTCCCAGTCGAACGTCATGTCCCCGATCGTGACCGCACACCCGGGCCGCGCACCGAGCCGCAGCAGCTCGTCCTCGACGCCCAGACGCGCCAACCGGTCGCCCAGGTAGCCGACGGCCTCGTCGTTGTCGAAATCCGTTTGGCTGATCCACCGCTCGGGACGCGTACCGCGCACCACGAAGCCGCCCTGCCCGTCCGGGTCGACCGAGAACCCGGTCTCGTCGACGGGTATGGGCCGGATGACGGGGCGGCGCGGCACGATCGGCGGTTGCGCCTCGCGGTAGGCGCTGACCATCTCCCACAGCGCGAACGTGAAGGGCCGCAGTCCTTCTCGGGTTGCGGTCGAGACCTCGAACACCGGCCAGCCGAACCGCTCGGAGACGTCTTCGCGGACGAATTCGGCCAGTTCCCTGGCGTCGGGCACGTCGATCTTGTTGAGCACCACCGCGCGTGGCCGTTCAGCCAGGTCGCCCAGCGTCGTATCGCCCTGCAGCGTGGGACGGTAGGCGGCGAGTTCGGCTTCGAGCGCCTCTATGTCGGAGACGGGGTCGCGGCCCGGTTCCATGGTCGCGCAGTCGACGACGTGCACCAGCACCGCGCAGCGTTCGATGTGGCGGAGGAATTCCAGGCCGAGCCCGCGTCCCTCGGAGGCGCCCGGGATCAGACCGGGCACGTCGGCCACGGTGAACGTGTTGTCCCCCGCCGACACGACACCGAGGTTGGGCACCAGCGTGGTGAACGGGTAGTCGGCGATCTTCGGTTTGGCCGCCGAGATGGTCGAGACGAGTGAGGATTTGCCCGCCGACGGGAAACCGATCAGACCGACGTCGGCGACCGTCTTGAGCTCGAGGGTGAGCTCGCGCTCCTGCCCCTTCTCCCCGAGCAGTGCGAACCCGGGCGCCTTGCGGGATCGGGACGCCAGCGCCGCATTGCCGAGGCCGCCGCGGCCGCCCGCCGCGGCTTCGAACCGGGTGCCCGCACCGACGAGGTCGGCCAGGACGCGGCCTTCCTCGTCGAGGACGACGGTGCCGTCGGGAACCCTGACCTCGAGATCGGAGCCTGCCGCGCCGTCGCGGTTGCTGCCCGCGCCCTGCTTACCGGACGGGGCCACCACGTGCGGATGGAAGTGGAAGTCGAGCAGCGTGTGCACCTGCGGATCGACGACCAGCACGATGCTGCCGCCGCGACCGCCGTTACCGCCGTCCGGACCGCCCAGCGGTTTGAACTTCTCGCGGTGCACGGAGGCACAGCCGTTGCCACCGTTGCCCGCCTTCGCGTGAATGACGACGCGGTCGACGAACCGGGGCATTGGACTTACCTCTCAAACGAACGTGAAGCTGCTGCGAGAATCCCTGGGGAAATTCGCAGCAGCTTCACATTGGCGTAAGTCCCGGGTGGTGTCAGTCCCGAGCGACCGGAACGATGTTGACGGTCTTGCGACCGCGCCGGCTGCCGAACTCGACCGAGCCGGGAGCGGTGGCGAACAGGGTGTCGTCGCCGCCGCGGCCGACGTTCACGCCCGGGTGGAAGTGGGTGCCGCGCTGGCGGACGATGATCTCGCCGGCCTTGACGACCTGGCCGCCGAAGCGCTTGACGCCGAGGCGCTGGGCATTGGAGTCACGACCGTTGCGCGAGCTGGACGCGCCCTTCTTGTGTGCCATGTCTTCGCCTCCGCTACTTGATTCCGGTGACCTTCAGGACCGTCAACTGCTGACGGTGACCCTGACGCTTGTGGTAGCCGGTCTTGTTCTTGAACTTGTGGATACGGATCTTGGGGCCCTTGGTGTGCTCGAGCACCTCACCGGTGACCGCGACCTTGGCCAGATCCTCGGCCTTGGTGGTGACGTTGGCACCGTCGACCACGAGCGCAACGGGCAGCGAGACGGATGCGCCCGCGTCGGCCTCCAACTTCTCGACCTTGACGATATCGCCCACGGCGACCTTGTACTGCTTGCCGCCGGTCTTGACGATTGCGTAGCTCGCCATCGTGTCCTAGTCCTCTTCCGTAGCCGTTGCGCGCACTGCCTTACCCGGAGGTTGCGTGCGCGGGTCTGGGTGCGGGTGTCGATTCGATCCCACCGCCGCCGGCAGTCAGCCTGGCGGCAACTGGTCAAGGGTACGTGACCAGCAGGTAGAGGGTCAAACCGCCTACTCGCCGCTGGGCGGACCCGCCGGACGCGCCGCGGCACGCCGCCGCGGACGCCGCACGGGCGCCGCGATCACCTCGGGTTCGTCGGGTTCTTCCTCGTCCTCGTCTTCATCCTCGTCAGAGTTGGATTCGGAGTCGTCCGAGTCGTCGGAGTCGTCGGAGTCGTCGTCGAGGACTTCGATGTCGTCGTCCTCTTCGTCGTCATCGTTGTCGAGATCGATCTCGTCCTCGTCGGAGTCGTCCTCGTCCGAGTCGTCGTCCGAGTCGTCGTCGGCGTCCGACTCCTCGAAATCCTCGTCCTCGAGTTCTTCGCCGACGGCGTCGTGGACCTTCTCCGCGGTCGCGTCCTCGCCCCGTTGGATGTCGTCGGTCGACTCGTCGTCTGTGTCGTCGTCCTCGTCGTGGCCACCGTTCGCGGCGGCCATCGCCTTGAACATCGGATGCTCCCCGGCCGGATGCGGTGGCACCTTCGCCACGGGCACCTCTTCGGGCTTGGCGCCCTTCTTGCCGCGCTTGCTGCGCCTGCCGGTCCCGGGCTCGGCCTTGCGCCCGTTGCCCGAGGCGTTGTCGATCGGATCGCCGTGCAGCACGATGCCGCGACCCGCACAGTGCGGACACGGGGTGGAGAACGCCTCGATCAGCCCGGTGCCGAGGCGTTTACGCGTCAGCTGGACCAGGCCCAGCGACGTCACCTCCGACACCTGGTGGCGGGTGCGGTCTCGGGCCAGCGCCTCGGTCAGCCTGCGCAGCACCAGATCGCGGTTCGACTCGAGCACCATGTCGATGAAGTCGATGACGATGATGCCGCCGATGTCGCGCAACCGCAGCTGGCGCACGATCTCCTCGGCGGCCTCGAGGTTGTTGCGGGTGACGGTCTGCTCGAGGTTGCCGCCCGAACCGGTGAACTTGCCGGTGTTGACGTCGACGACCGTCATCGCCTCGGTGCGGTCGATGACCAGCGTGCCGCCCGAGGGCAGCCACACCTTGCGGTCCATCGCCTTGGCGAGCTGCTCGTCGATGCGGTGCACCGCGAACACGTCGGGCCCGTCGCCCCCGGCCGGCTCGTACTTGGCCAGCCGCGGCATGAGGTCGGGCGCGACGGACTCGACATAGGAGTTGATGGTGTTCCACGCCTCGTCGCCGGAGACGATCAGCCCGGAGAAGTCCTCGTTGAACAGGTCGCGGATCACCTTGACCAGCACGTCGGGCTCTTCGTAGAGCGCGACGGCCGCACCGGCCTTCTTCGCGGTGATCTCGGCGGCCTTGGCCTCGATCTGCGTCCACCGCTCCTGCAGGCGGTTGACGTCCGAGCGGATGTCGTCTTCCTTCACACCCTCCGACGCGGTGCGGATGATGACGCCGGCGTCCGCGGGCACCACCTCGCGCAGGATCTCCTTGAGCCGCTGACGCTCGGTGTCGGGCAGCTTGCGGCTGATCCCGGTCGACGAGGCGCCCGGCACGTAGACGAGGTAGCGGCCGGCCAGCGACACCTGCGTCGTCAGGCGCGCGCCCTTGTGTCCGACCGGATCCTTACTGACCTGCACGACGACGTAGTCACCGGGCTTGAGGGCCTGCTCGATCTTGCGGTTCTGGCCACCGAGGCCGGCGGCCTCCCAGTTCACCTCACCGGCGTAGAGCACACCGTTGCGGCCGCGGCCGATGTCGACGAACGCGGCCTCCATCGACGGCAGCACGTTCTGCACGATGCCGAGGTAGATGTTGCCGACCAGCGAGGCCGATGCCGGCGAGGTCACGAAGTGCTCGACGACGACGCCGTCCTCGAGCACGGCGATCTGCGTGTACCGCGCACCTTCGTGCGGCGGTTCGGTGCGGACCTTGTCGCGCACCACCATGACGCGTTCGACGGCTTCGCGGCGGGCGAGGAACTCGGCCTCGGACAGGATCGGCGGGCGGCGCCTGCCGGCGTCCCGGCCGTCGCGGCGGCGCTGCCGTTTGGCCTCCAGTCGCGTCGAACCGCTGATGCCCTGGATCTCGTTGTCGTCGCTGTCGCCCGACTTGGCGCCACGCTCACGCGGCGGGCGTTCGTGCACGACGGTGTTGGGCGGGTCGTCGGGTGAGCCGTTGTCCGAGTCCTCGGAGGATCCGGACTTGCGCCTGCGCCTGCGGCGGCGCCTGCGTGAACTGCCGTCGCCACCCGCGGTGTCGTCGTCGGCGCCGTCGTCTTCGGCGTCGTCGCCGGTGTCCTGATCGGCGGGTGCCTGGCCGTCGGTGCCGGCGTCGGCCCCCTCGGCGCCGTCGCCGTCACCGTTGTCGTCGCTCTGCTCGCCGCGGCCGCGGCCACGGCCACGGCGTCCGCGCCGACGGCGGCGAGCGGCGGGCCGCTCGGACTGGTCGTCATCGTCGTCTTCGGAGTCCGAGTCGGCCGCTGCGCCGGTGTCGTCGTCCTCGTCCTCGTCGTCGTCCTCGTCGGCGGGTTCGAAGCGAACCGGCTGCGGTGCGACGAACAGCGGCAGGTAGTCCGCACGCTCGACGGTGGCCGTCTCGAGGATCAGCCGCGATTCGGGCTCTTCGTCGGATGCTTCGGTGGCGGCCGCGCCGGACTGCGGCGCGGACCCGTCGGTCGCGTCGATCTCGACCGAGACGTCGACGGTCTCGACGGTCACCTCGGAGATCTCCCGGACCTCGGGCTCGGGGGCGTCGGCGACGGCTTCGACAGCCGGGGCCTCGGCGGCCTGGGCCTCGGTGAGCGCTTCAGTGGGCGCTTCGGCCGCACCGTCACCGGCGAGCACCTCGCGCACGCGCTCGGCCTGGCTCTTGTCGACGGTCGAATGCGCACTGCGCGCGCGCCCGTCGAGTTCGGCCAACGCGTCGAGGACCCGCCTGCTGGTGGTGCCCAGCACCCGGGCCAGCGAATGCACCCTCAGGCGTTCGGGAAGTCTTTCCCGAGGTGAGGCCTCGTCTGAAGAGTCCGGTGAGTCTTGGGCTTGAGTATTTTCACTGTCGGCCACGTATTCTCCTCAAGCCCCCGGGCGCGTCATACGACGCGGCCACGCGAGGGCTTCCGCTGTTGTACCCGGTAAGGCGTTCCCCGGGCTTGTTGTGGTCTCGCTCCGAGCGGCCCCAGGTAAGAACCCACTCAGTGCCTGGCTGAATGACGGCTGGACGGTCGGCGCCGCACCGCGTTCACGGTGGTCGCGCACGTCGAAGTCTTCATTCGGGCGACGAACTCTGGTTGAAGTCCGGCTACCCGCGACCAGTATCCCACACGACGCGGCGCCTACCGACCAGGCGCCGCGAACAGCGTCAGACCCCGGGGAACCAAAGCTCGATTTCGCGGGCCGCGGACTCCGGCGAATCGGAGCCGTGCACCAGGTTGTCCTGGGTCACCAGGGCCAGGTCCCCGCGGATGGTGCCGGGGGTGGCCTTCTCGACGGGATCGGTGCCGCCGGCGATCTGGCGGAACGCGGCCACGGCGCGCGGGCCCTCGACGATCGCGGCCACCAGGGGGCCGGAGGTGATGAATTCCAGCAGCGAACCGAAGAACGGCTTGTCCTCGTGCTCGGCGTAGTGGCGGCGCGCCAGATCGTCGCTGACCGTCTTGAGCTCGAGAGCCGCGATGGTCAGACCCCTCCGCTCGATCCGGCCGAGGATTTCCCCGACCAGGCGCCGTTGCACGCCGTCGGGCTTGATCAACACCAGGGTCCGCTCAGTCACGGCGCACACAGTACTGCAGAACGGGGCGCGCTCATTCCTCCGTGCCCTGCTGACCAGGTAGCAGCCCGCGCTCCTCACGCCGCTTGACCTCGGCGCGAAGGTAGGCGATCAGGCCCCAGACGGCGGCGAACACCACCCCGATGAAGCCGATCGCCGCGTCGAGCAGGAAGCCGGCGATCAACACGAACTGCAGCGCGAAGTTCACCTTCAGCGCCCACGGCCGCCCCTGGACGCCGCACAGCAGGATCAGCACGACCGCGAAGCCGATCAGGAAGCCGCCGCTCGACGCGGTCAGGCCGCCGTCGGAGAACGACACCACCGGCAGCGCCAGCAGCACCACGATGGCTTCCAGGATCAATGTCCCCGCCATCACGCCGCGGAAGCTGCGCCAGGGGTCGGGCCCCTGCGGGGTGGAAGGCTCGGCCGGTTGACCCGTCATTGCGGATCCCGTCCGAACAGCGTGCGGGCGGCTCCCGCGGTGACGACCGAGCCGGTGATGACGATGCCGGCGCCGGAGAGTCCCTCGCCGTCGCCGCCGGAGTCCTCGACCACCGCGGTCGCGGTTTCGATGGCGTCGGGCAGGGTGGCCGCCCGGATGACCCGCTCGGGACCGAACCGTTCCTCGGCCCGCACGGCGAGCGCCTCCACCTCCAGCGCGCGGGGCGAGCCGTTGTGGGTGACCACGATCTGGTCGAACGCCGGTTCCAGTGCGGCGAGGATGCCGTCGACGTCCTTGTCCCCCATCACCGACACCACCCCCACGAGGAAGCGGAAGTCGAATTCGGACTGCAGCGCGTCGGCCAGGGCGGCGGCGCCCGCCGGGTTGTGCGCGGCGTCGAGGAACACCGTCGGCGCGCTGCGCATCCGCTCGAGCCGGCCCGGGCTGGCGGCCGCGGCGAAACCGGCGCGCACCGCGTCGAGGTCGAGTTGCCGGTCGGCGCCCGCGCCGAAGAACGCCTCGACCGCCGCCAGCGCGACCACCGCGTTGTGGGCCTGGTGTTCACCGTGCAGCGGCAGGAAGATCTCCGGATAGACCCCGCCGAGGCCCTGCAGTTCGAGCAGCTGGCCGCCGATGGCGACCTGCCGGGACAGCACGGCGAATTCGGAGTCCTCCCGAGCCACCGCGGCGTCCGCGCGCACCGCCTGGGCGAGCAGCACCTCCATCGCTTCGGGCGCCTGCCGTCCGATCACCGCGACGGTGTCGGTGGGCACGAGGTCGTCGGGTTGCCGGGTGATGATGCCCGCCTTCTCCCCCGCGATCTCGCCGAGCGTGTCCCCGAGGTAGTCGGCGTGGTCGATGCCGATCGGGGTGATCACCGCGACCGGCGCGTTGACCACGTTGGTGGCGTCCCACCGGCCGCCCAGCCCGACCTCGACGACGGCGACGTCGACGGGGGCGTCGGCGAACGCCGCGAAGGCCATGGCGGTCAGCACCTCGAATTTGCTCAGCCGCGGTCCGCCCGCGGCCTCGGACTGTTCGTCGACCATCAGGACGAACGGTTCGATCTCGCGGTAGACCTCGACGTAGCGGGCCGGCGATATCGGCTCCCCGTCGATCGCGATGCGCTCGACCGCCGACTGCAGGTGCGGGCTCGTGGTGCGGCCGGTCCGCCGGCTCATCGCCGTCAGCAGAGCGTCGACCATCCGGGCGACCGAGGTCTTGCCGTTGGTGCCGGCGATGTGGATCGAGGGGTAGCCGCGCTGCGGGGATCCGAGCATCTCGAGCAGCGCGCTGATGCGCGCGGTGCTCGGCTCGATCTTGGTCTCCGGCCACCGCGTGTCGAGCAGGTGCTCGACCTGCAGGAGTGCCGCGATCTCGTCGGGGGTGGGCTCGGGTCGTGTCATCAGGACGGCAGTCCGGCGAGGCGGGCGTTGATCCGGTCGACCTCCTCGCGCGCCACCTGCTGGCGGGACCGGATCTTGTCGACGACCTCTTCGGGCGCCTTGGCGAGGAATTTGTCGTTGCCGAGTTTCGCCGTGGTGCCCGCCAGTTCCTTCTGCGCGGCGGCCAGGTCCTTCTCGAGCCGGCGGCGTTCGGCGGCGACGTCGACCGTGCCGGAGGTGTCCACCTCGACGACCACCGTCCCGTCCGACAGCCGCACCTCCACCGACGCCGACGGGGTGAAGCCCTCGCCCGCATCGGTCAGCCAGGCCAGTGCCCGCACGGCAGGCACATGGTCGTCCAGGCCGGCGGAGCCGATGCCGGACAGCCGGGCCGGCACCCGCTGGCGGTCGGCGAGGCCCTGGTCGCTGCGGAACCGGCGCACCTCGGTGATCAGCTTCTGCGTGTCGGAGATCCGTTGCGCGGCAGCGGTGTCCAGCGATATGCCGGACGGCTCCGGCCAGTCGGCGACCACCAGCGACTCCCCGCCGGTCAGCGTCTTCCACAGCACCTCGGTGACGAAGGGCATCACCGGGTGCAGCAGTTTCAGCAGGGTGTCCAGCACCGCGGCGAGCACCCCTGTCGTGTGAGCGGTGTGCTCCTCTTGCCCCAGCTGCACTTTGGCGAGTTCGACGTACCAGTCGCAGAATTCGTCCCACGCGAAGTGGTACAGCGCTTCGCAGGCCCGGCTGAACTCGTACGCGTCGAGTGCGGTGTCGACCTCCGCGCGCACTTCTTCGAGCCGGCCGAGGATCCAGCGGTCGGCGTCGGTGAGCGTCGCGACGTCCGGCAGCGGCGCCGGGCTGGCACCGTTCATCAACGCGAACCGGGTGGCGTTGAACAGCTTCGTGGCGAAGTTGCGCGACGCGCGGGCGTGGTCCTCGCCGATGGCCAGGTCGCCGCCGGGGCTGGCCCCGCGGGCCAGGGTGAAGCGCAGCGCGTCGGCGCCGAACGACTCCACCCAGTCGAGCGGGTCGATGCCGTTGCCGCGGGACTTGCTCATCTTGCGGCCGTGTTCGTCGCGGATCAGCCCGTGCAGGAATACGTTCTCGAAGGGCACGTTCGCCGTGCGCTCACCGTCGAGGGTGATGGCGGGGTCGTCGGCGACGAAGGTGCCGAACATCATCATCCGGGCCACCCAGAAGAACAGGATGTCGTAGCCGGTCACCAGCACGGTGGTCGGATAGAACGTCGCCAGCTCGGGGGTGCGGTCCGGCCACCCCATGGTGGAGAACGGCCACAGCGCAGAGGAGAACCACGTGTCGAGGACGTCGGGGTCCTGCTCCCAGCCCTCCGGCGGAGTCTCGTCCGGGCCGACGCAGACGGTCTCGCCGTTGGGGCCGTGCCAGATCGGGATCCGATGGCCCCACCACAGCTGCCGGGAGATGCACCAGTCGTGCATGTTGTCCACCCAGGCGAACCAGCGGGGTTCGAGGCTGGGCGGGTGGATCACGGTGTGCCCGTTGCGGACCGCGTCACCGGCAGCCTTGGCCAGCGCTTCGACCTTGACCCACCACTGCAGCGAGAGCCGGGGTTCGATCGGCTCACCGCTGCGCTCGGAGTGTCCCACGCTGTGCACGTAGGGGCGTTTCTCGGCGACGATGCGGCCCTGCTCGGCGAGCGCCTCACGGACCTTGACCCGCGCCTCGAAACGGTCCATGCCGTCGAACTGCGTGCCGGTGCCGCTGATCCGGCCCTTGGTGTCCATGATCGAGGGCATCGGCAGCGCGTGACGCAGACCGATCTCGAAGTCATTGGGATCGTGCGCCGGGGTGACTTTTACTGCGCCCGTGCCGAATTCGGGGTCGACGTGGGTGTCGGCGACGATCACGACCTCGGTGTCGAGGAACGGGTGCGGCAGGGTGGCGCCGACGAGGTGGCGGTAGCGGTCGTCGTCGGGGTGCACGGCGATCGCGGTGTCGCCGAGCATGGTCTCGACGCGGGTGGTGGCGACGATGATGTGCGGTTCGTCGTCGGACAGCGAACCGTAGCGGAACGAGACCAGCTCGCCTTCGACGTCGTCGTATTTGACTTCGAGGTCGCTGATCGCCGTCTCGAGCACCGGCGACCAGTTGACCAGCCGTTCGGCCTGGTAGATCAACCCGGCGTCGTAGAGCTTCTTGAAGATCGTGCGCACGGCGCGCGACAGGCCGTCGTCCATGGTGAACCGGTCACGGCTCCAGTCGACTCCGTCGCCGAGCCGGCGCATCTGGGCGCCGATGGTGCCGCCGGATTCGCGCTTCCAGTCCCACACCTTGTCGATGAACAGCTCGCGGCCGAAGTCCTCTTTGGTCTTGCCGTCCACCGCGAGCTGTTTTTCCACCAGCGTCTGGGTGGCGATGCCGGCATGGTCCATCCCGGGCAGCCACAGCACCTCGAAGCCCTGCATGCGTTTCCGGCGGGTGAGCGCGTCCATCAGCGTGTGGTCGAGCGCATGGCCCATGTGCAGGCTGCCGGTCACGTTCGGCGGCGGCAGCACGATGGAGTACGCGGGCTTGTCGCTGGCCGGGTCGGCGGTGAAATAGCCGGCGTCGACCCAACCCTGGTAGATGTCCGCCTCTACCGCCCCGGGATCCCACGACTTGGGCAGGGATTCGGCGTCGGCGTCAGGGGTGGCGGTCACCGGTCAATTCTAGGGAGCGGCGCCATTGCCCACCGCCCGGGTCCCACCGGCGGCAATGGTGCCCGTCAGGCCAGCCGGGTGGTCTCCAGCGACACCCCCGCGCCGGGGAACCGCGCGAGCAGTGCGTCACCCATCGCGGCCGCCGGGGTGAGCACGCCGTGCAGGTCGGGCAGCGTGTCGCGGTCCTGTGCGAGCGCGAGCGCGCACTCGCCGAGCAGTACGGAGGTGGCTTTGTAACCGGGGTCGCCCTGCTGCGACATCCGAGCCACGTAGCGCGCGCCGGTGGTCGTGGTGGTGTAGGTCTCGACCGTGTAGTGACCCTTCTCGCGGGCCTGTTCGCTGGGCCCGGTGCCCGGGGCGGGCAGTACCCGGTCGACGAGCTTTCGCGGCAACCGGTGGAAGTAGCGCGACCCGAGCCCCATCACGGCGGCGTTGCCCGCGGTGGTCAGCGCGGCCAGCGCGGGGGCGACCGGCGTCCGCCCGGTGCTCATCACCTCGGAGTATTCGAGCTTGCGGCCGTAGGCGTAGTCCAGCAGCGCGTTACTGCGCCGGACGATGCGGGTGTTCGGGCCGGCCATCGCGAACGCCGCCGTCCAGTACCCGGACAGTTCCGGGGCGATCTCCGCACCCCGGCGCCAGCGGATGTCGGGCTGGGCACCGAGTTCGGGTTCGGCACTGCGGTCGGGTGACAGCGTGTAGGGGTCGGTCATCTGCCGCCGCGCCTCGGGGTCGGTCGAGGCGGTGTTGAGCACCTCGAGCATCGACGCGAGGGTGCCGCCGGAGACCCCGCCCGCGAAGGTGCGCACCACCAGGCTGGTGTCGCCGAGCTCGCCCTCCCCGTCCTCGGCCACCTTGCGGTGCAATGCGTAGACGGTGAGATCTGAAGGGATGGAATCGAATCCGCACGAGTGCACGATGCGCGCACCGGTGTCGACGGCCTGCTTGTGGTACTGGTCGATGCTGTCGCGGATGAACATGGTTTCGCCGGTCAGGTCGGCGTAGTCGGTGCCCGCTGCGGCGCATGCGGCGACCAGCGGCAGGCCGTATTTGGTGTACGGGCCGACCGTGGTGACGACCACCCGGGTGCGGGCGGCCATCGCGTTGAGCGTCGACGGCTGTGAGGCGTCGGCGGAGATCAGCTCCCAGTCGGCCGCCTTCTGCCCCAGCGACTCGCGGACCTTGAGCAGTTTGTCCTGGGACCGGCCGGCCAATGCGATGCGGGCGTCCCCGCCTGCCCTGGCCAGGTAGTCGGCGGTCAATTTCCCGACGAATCCGGTTGCGCCGTAGACGACGATGTCGAAATCACGCTGCGCTGCGGGGCTCATGGCCCCGACGCTACCCGAGCAGTTCGGGCAGCTCGACGTCCCGCCCGAGCACGTGGCGGGCCAGGAACGCGGAGACGACCTGGTACCAGAGCTTGGCGTGCTGCGGGGCGAGCACCCAGTGATTCTCCGACGGGAAATAGAGGAAGCGGTGCGGGGCGGCCCCCGAGTCGTCGGCGGGCAGCCGCGACTTGGTGAGCAGTTCGTACCAGAGCCGCAGCGCTTCGCCGATCGGCACCCGGTAGTCCTTGTCGCCGTGGATCACCAGCATCGGCGTGGCGATGCTGTCGACGAACCGGTGCGGGGAGTTGCGTTCGGCCATGTCCGGGGTCATCTCCCGCGCCCACCAGTAGGCCCCGTCGGTGGTGGCGCCGAACTGGTCGAGCGCCCACAGGCTGGCGTGGGTGACGATCGCGTCGAACCGGTCGGTGTGCCCGGCGATCCAGTTGGCCATGTATCCCCCGAACGACCCGCCCATCACCGCGGTCCGGGTGCCGTCGACGCGCGGGTCGGCGATCGCGGCGTCGGTGGCGGCCATCAGGTCGGTGTAGGGCGCTTCGCCCCAGGCACCCCAGCCACGCTCGATGAAGTCCTGGCCGTACCCGGTGGACAGCGCCGGATCGGGCAGCAGCACGGCGTAGCCCTGCGCCACCATCAGCCAGGGATTCCATCGCCAGTGCCACGCGTTCCAACTGGCCAGCGGTCCGCCGTGCACCCACAGCAGCAGCGGCGCCGGGTCGTTCTCGTCGGCGCCGTCGGGCAGCGCGAGCCACGACCGCACCGCCGCACCGTCGGGGGCGGTCGCGGTCACCTCTGTCAGGGTGCCCGGCAGCACCGGGGCGTCGACGGTGGGCAGGACCGTGACCGTGCCGTCCGGGTCGATGCGCACGGGTTGCGGTGGCGCGGCGTAGTTGTGCCGGATCGCGTAGACGACGCCGCCGGGGGCGGTGGTGACGTCGGTGTAGGTGAAGTCGTCGCCGGTCAGCCGGGTGACCGCACCGGTGTCCGGGTCCACGAGAAAGATCGGTCCGCGGCCGTTCTCGTCGGCGGTGACCACCAGTGTCGACCCGTCGCGGCTCCAGGTGACCGACGTCGGCCAGCGGTCCCAGTCGGCCGTCAATTCCCGAACGTCCTCACCGAAACGCATGCTGCACAGCGTGATTCGCGGCGCCCGCAGAGGAGTGGAGATCGTCTCGCGGGTGAAGGCCACCGCTGTGCCGTCCGGGGAGATCGCCGGGGATTCCAGGTCGGCGCCGGGGTCGTCGGCGATCGTGGCGCGCTCCCCGCTGCGCACGTCGACCCGGACCAGCGTTCCGCGGATCGCCGCCCCGGGCGCCGGGTCGTGCCAGGACGTGACGAGGAAGCGGCCGTCGTCGCTGAGATCGACGTCGGCTTCGCGCAGACCGCCTCCCGGCGCCGGCGTGAGATCACGGCCGTCGGCGGCGTCGAGCAGATGCGGGTGGTCGGGGCCCAGGTCGTGGTCCCAATAGCGCACGGGGTAGCCCCTGTGCAGGACGGCGGAGACCTTGTTGTCCTTGCGCAGCGCCCGAAGGCGTTTGTCGTCGTCGATATCGGTGGCCGAGGCGAGCATCGGCGCGCTGACCACCGTCACCCCGGCGGCCCTGGCGCAGCGGACCGCGGCCACACCGCCGGGAAGCGCGATTTCCTCGACCGCCTCACCCCCGCCCGAGGGCAGTCGCCACACCGCGGCGGGCGGCGAATCGTCGTCCTTGGTGGGCCGCGAGGCGAGGAACAGCAGATCGCCGCCCGGGACGAACGCGGGTGCCCGCTCCCCCTTCGCACCGCGGGTCAGGCGGCGGGCGGGTCCGTTCCCGGCCGGGTCCAGTTCCCAGATCGCGCTGACGAATGCGGTGCGCGTCTCGTCGAGTTCGCTGATCGTGGTCACCACCCGAGAACCGTCGGGCGACACCGCCAGCCCCGACACCCGCGGCAGCGCCACATAGGCGTCGAGATCGGCGAACGGCGAGGAGGGCGTGACCATGTCATGTGATTAGCACAATCGCGTTAGGTTCGACCGATGTCGCAGCAGATCTTGATCGTGGGCGCGGGCATCGCCGGCCTCTCCGCCGCGGTCGCGTTACAGCGGCTCGGGCTCACGGTCACCGTCGTCGAAGAGAAGGCCGACACCTCGGCCGGTGCGGGCATCAGCATCTGGCCGAACGCGCTGGCCGCTCTCGACGAGTTGGGCCTCGGCGATGCGGTCCGCGCCTCCGGCGGACGGGTCACCGCCGGCGCGGTGCGGTGGCGTGACGGCACGTGGTTGCGACGGCCGTCGGCCGACCGGATGGTGCGCGCGCTGGGCGAACCGCTGGTGGTGACCCGGCGCGCCGAGCTGACCGAGATCCTGGCCTGCGCCCTGACTGCCGGGACCGTGCGCGCCGGTGTCGGGGCGCGGGAGATCGCGACGGCCGGACGCGGGGTCCGGGTGACGCTGTCGGACGGGTCGACGAGCGAGGCGGCCGCGGTGATCGGCGCCGATGGTGTCGGTTCGGTGGTGGCCCGCCATCTCAACGGACCGCTGCGCCACCGGTACGCCGGATACACGGCGTGGCGAGGCATCGCGGCGCTGGGCCTCGATCCGGAATTGGCGGGCCAGACGCTCGGCGCGGGCACCGAGGTCGGCCACGTCCCGCTCGGACCCGACCACACCTACTGGTTCGCCACCGAACGCACCGCGGAGGGCGGTGCGACGCCGGACGGGGAACTCCACTACTTGCAGCGGAAGTACCGCGACTGGGCCGAACCGATCCCGTCGCTGTTGGCCGCGACAGCCCCTGACGCCGTGTTGCGCAACGACCTCTATGACCGCGATCAGGTGAGGGTGTGGTCACGCGGGCCGGTGACCCTGGTCGGCGACGCGGCGCATCCGATGCGGCCGCACCTGGGCCAGGGCGGATGTCAGGGTCTCGAGGACGCCGCCATCCTGGCCCGGTTCGTGGCGCGGTCCGGCGATCTGCCGGCCGCCTTCGCCCGATTCGCGCAGTTCCGCCGGGCGAGGGTGCGGGCCCTGGTGCGGGAGTCGATGCTGATCGGACGCGTGGTCAACCTGCGTCCGGCCGTTCTGAGCGCGCTGGCGAGCAGGGCGACGGTCCTGATCCCCGAAGCAGTCGTCGGCAGGCACCTGGCGTCGGTCGCGGCGCGCTCGGCGTTCGTGCTGCCCGAATGACCGCCACGTTGGGACCGCTGGTGGTCGACGCGGCCGACCCCGCCGCGGTCGCGGCGTTCTGGTCGGCCGCCCTGGGCGAGCGCGAGCAGCGGCGCCTGTTGCGCTTTCGCGCTCAGCAGGGCCCGAAGACGGTGAAGAACCGGGTTCACCTCGACGTCGGGGTCGGCGCGGACGATCGGGCGGTCGAGCGGCTGCTGGCGCTCGGTGCCCGAGTGCTCGCCGACCACCTGCCCGACTGGCTGACCCTGGCCGATGTCGAGGGCAACGAGTTCTGCGCGTTTCCCCGCAGGCCGCCCGGCTCCGATTCTCCCGCGCGTGTGTTCGCGGTGTGCACCGACAGCGATCGGCCCGAGGAGCTGGCCGCCTGGTGGGCGGCACGAGTGGGTGCGCGGATCGGTCCGGGACCGGATCAGACGCCGCGCTGGCTGCACGACTGCCCCGGCTGGGGTGAGGTGATCTGGAAGTTCGTCCGCGTCGACGACGTCCGTACCGGACCGAACCGCTGGCGCTGGTCGCTCACCACGCCGGTCGAGGCGCTGCTGGCCGCCGGAGCGGCGCGGCTCCCGGACGGCACGCTGCTCGATCCGCAGGGCAATCAGTTCAGCGTTGGTTTCAGCGCTGGGGCGTGAACGCGCCCAGCGGGCTGAGCACCGTCGAGCACAACTGCTTGAGGTCGACGATTCCGAGGACGCTGCCGGGACGGACCGCGGCGCACCCGGTGGCCGGGCGAGGGGCGGCGGCCGGGACGGCGGCGCGCGGCGCCTGCGGGGCGTTCCACACCGCGGCGCTGGCGGCGACACCGCGCGGCCCGCACTTCGGCCACGCCTTGAGACCCTGGTTGGCCAGTACCCGCTCGGCGACGCGGATCTGCTCACCGCGCGACGCTGTGGCCGGGTTGCCGCGCCCACCGTGGGAGGCCCAGGTGGCCGGTTTGAACTGCAGGCCGCCGAAGTGGCCGTTACCGGTGTTCGTCGACCAGTTCCCGCCCGACTCGCACTGCGCGATGGCGTCCCAGTTGACGGTGTCGGCACTGGCGGTGGCTGACGACATGAACATCGGCACGAGCGCGAACGCCGCGCCGAAGGCACTGAGCAGGATTCCTCGGATGAGAGCTTTACGGATGTTCGTCATGTTGCGGTCCTTCCCCGACCGTGTGACACAAGGCCCGCGGTGGAAGAACTGCTCTCCCGGTGCGGTTGTCCGGTTTGTCGGGTGACCAACATCACGCGTTAACAGAGTTGCGGAAGTTTTAGTCGTTACTTATCTGGCGTAAGAGGCCTCTGAGAAGACCAAAGGGGCGGCGCCCACCGGCGCCGCCCCCTCAGATGGCTCGACAGATGTCAGCCACGCCCGCCGCAGACGGGCCACGCACCGATGCCCTGGCTGTCCAGGACGTTCTCGGCCACGCGGATCTGCTCTTCACGCGACGCGTTGTGCGGCGACCCCGAGCCGCCGTTCGACTGCCAGGTGCCCATCGTGAACTGCAGGCCGCCGTAGTAGCCGTTGCCGGTGTTGATCGACCAGTTACCACCGGATTCGCACGCCGCGACGGCGTCCCAGTTGACGCCGCTGTCCGCACTCGCGGTGCCGGCGCCCAGCGCCATCGGAGCCACAGCGAGCGCTCCGGCAAAGGTGGCCAGCCCAAACGTCTTGCGGATGTTCTTCACTTCTGTCCTTTCGCCAAGCGCGCGCCATCGACGTCCGTCATGCGGACGCGCCGCCTGAGGCACAGGCAGGGAGAGCTGGGCCGCACCGTCTCGGTCAGGTGCGACAGGGGGAGCTCGACATGCTCCGCCGGGCGTCTCGGCCCGACGTCCGCTGGGCGATCACGCCGTCCGCGGCCCCACTCACGCGCAGGTTCGTGGTTTGAAATTATTTGCTCCGGGTTAGGAGCTGTTGAGGACCGTACAAAGCACTCGCGGAGAAGTCATATCCACCGGACGCCCGGCGCCGGCAGATAACAGCTTGATCACGACGCCTCGATTTCCCACGAATTCGCAGGTCAGCCGACGATCTCCGAAGCGCCCGCGGGCCCGCGCCGTCGCGCGTTTTCGTGAGTCAAATCACGGACTTTTTGTGAGCTGGCCCACGTTACTGGAGGTTTGACCTGCGTAAATGTGGTCAGCGGGGGCTTGCCGGGTGGGTCAGCGGTGATCCGCGGAGAAGCGGTTCGCTATGTGACGCGACCATGCAGACGATGATCGTCATAGCGAAACACGTTGCGTTGCAACGTATACGGCGATATCGGACCAGTCGACCGCGATGCGCCCGCCGTAGCTAAAAAACGAAAGACTATGCAAGGCAACCGGTCTCGATCCAGCCAAGATCACCGATCGCCACCGGCGAGGGCTGCTGACGCGCGCGAAAGGGCGGCTACGAAGCTTTTCGGAAATGGGCGGCCATCTGACGCAATAGTGGGGCCTCGGCGAAATCTTCACCGGCAACCCAGATCCGTACTGCCCGAACAGGTCTCGGGACCATTCCGCGCGGAACATCGCGCATTGACCGGTGAATCTCAGCGAGTGAGCCACCCAAGATCACGAAGTGATAAATGGCGAATTCAGCGGGTGACCCCGTCGAATTACTGAAGAGATCGTCTAACTATCTGCCGGTCGCAATTTGCTGTGCATGATCGCCGACGGCAGGTAGCTCGGCGGGGGTGTTCGCGTTGGTGAGCGCCCGCTGTTCGGGCATGACGATCCGCTGGGTGTCGACGGCGTCCACGAGCGCCCGCATGCTGCGCTCGCCGGCGGCCACCATCGTGGAGATCCGCCCGGCGAGGGACGTCCGGTAGACACCGGCAAGGTAGTGGTCGCGACCGTCCCACGGCAGCACGACGTCGACGTCGAGCCGCGCGGCGGGCACCGCGAGGTCGTCGACGAAGTCCATCGTCAGATAGGGCAGGTCGACGGAGCACACGAACGCCCATCGGTGCCCGGCTTCGGCCGCTGCGCGCAGACCGCGCCCGGTGGCCAGCAGCGGGCCGACGCCTCGCACCTCGTCGCGCAGCACCTGCGCAGGCAGTTCGGGCAGTGGTTGTCCCGGCGCGGCGATGACGAACACCGGCGAACAGCGTCGAGCCACCGTGCCCACCACCTGCTCGACGAGGGTGGTGGGACCTGACGGGCCCTGGATTCGCACCGTCGCCTTGTCGCGTCCCATACGGCGCGACGCCCCGCCCGCCAGCACGACCGCGGCCAACGGTACGGGTGAGGTCGCCCCCTGGGTCACCTAGGTGACGTTAGTCGACAGTCCACGTGTCCTTGCCGCGAAGCAGCGATTGCAGCGCCGCCGTGTCGTGCGGCCTCGCGTCGCGTGCCGAACGAACCTGCTCGCGGGCGGCGTCGTCGTAGGTGGGCCGGTTGACCTGCCGGAAGATGCCCATCACCATGTGCTCGAGGTTCTGCTCGGACAGGCGGGACAGCGCGAAGGCGTAGGCCGGGTCGTCGACCTCGGCGTTGTGCACGACGATCTCGTCGGCCGACACATCGGCGGTCTTCGCGACCTCGAGGCCGTAACCGGACTTCACCACGCAGTACTCGCCGTCGGCGCCGAACGTGATCGGCTCCCCGTGGCGTACGTTGATTAGCCGCTCGTCGGCCCCTTCCTTACGCAGCGCGTCGAAGGATCCGTCGTTGAAGATCGGGCAGTCCTGCAGGATCTCCACCAGCGCGGCGCCGCGGTGCTGGGCCGCGGCCCGCAACACCTCGGACAGACCCTTGCGGTCGGAATCCAGCGCGCGGCCCACGAAGGTGGCCTCGGATCCCAGCGCCAGCGACACCGGGTTGAACGGGTAGTCCAGCGAACCCATCGGCGTCGACTTGGTGACCTTGCCGACCTCGGACGTCGGCGAGTACTGCCCCTTGGTCAGCCCGTAGATCCGGTTGTTGAACAGCAGGATCGTGATGTTGATGTTGCGGCGCAGCGCGTGGATGAGGTGGTTGCCGCCGATCGACAGCGAGTCACCGTCACCGGTCACCACCCAGACCGACAGGTCTGGACGGGCCAGCGCCAGACCGGTCGCGATGGTCGGCGCGCGGCCGTGGATCGAGTGGAAACCGTAGGTTTCCAGGTAGTACGGGAACCGGCTCGAGCAGCCGATGCCGCTGATGAACGCGATGTTCTCGCGGCGCAGGCCCAGCTCCGGCAGGAAATTGCGGATGGTGTTGAGGATGACGTAGTCACCGCAGCCGGGGCACCAGCGCACCTCCTGGTCGCTGGTGAAGTCCTTGCCCTTCTGCGGCTGGTCGGTGGTGGGCACCCCCGCCGTCTTGGACAGGGGCGTCAGGCTCAGGTCCGTGCCGATCAGCTCAGTCATGCGCGATCCGCTCCGCTTCTCGCTCGTGTCATGCGCTCGCTCCCACGCCGGTCCCCACGGTGGCCGCAGCCAGCCGCGCGAACGTGGCCTTCTCGTTTTCCTTGTCTCCCAGAGTGCCGTCGATCGCCGCATCGATGATGCCCTCGACCTCGTCCGCCAGGAATGCCATGCCCTCGACCTTGGTGACCGACTGCACGTCCACCAGGTACTTGGCCCGAAGAAGCAACGCCAGCTGCCCCATGTTCATTTCCGGCGCGACGACCTTCGGGTACCGCGCCAGCACCTCGCCGAGATTGGCCGGGAAGGGGTTGAGGTGCCGCAGGTGCGCGTGGGCGACCTTGATGCCCTTGCGCCGGGCCCGCCGGCACGCCTCCCCGATCGGTCCGTACGAGCTCCCCCAGCCGATGAGCAGCAGGTCGGCGTCGCCGGTGGGATCGTCGACCTCGAGGTCGGGCACCGTGATGCCGTCGATCTTGGCCTGCCGCAACCGGACCATGAGGTCGTGGTTCTTCGGCTCGTAGCTGATGTTTCCCGAACCGTTGGCCTTCTCCAGACCGCCGATCCGGTGTTCGAGGCCCGCGGTGCCCGGGACGGCGAACTGGCGCGCGAGCGTCTCGGGATCGCGTGCGTACGGGGCGAACTCCTCGCCGGGCTGGGCGAAGGTGTGGTCGATCCGCTCGTAGCCCTCGATGTCCGGGATGCGCCACGGCTCGGAGCCGTTGGCGATCGCCCCGTCGGACAGGATGATCACCGGCGTGCGGTAGGTCAGCGCGATCCGCGCGGCGTCGACCGCGATGTCGAAGCAGTCCGACGGCGACCGCGGAGCCAGCACCGCCACCGGCGACTCGCCGTTGCGTCCGTACAGCGCCTGCAGCAGGTCGGCCTGTTCGGTCTTGGTGGGCAGACCCGTCGAGGGGCCGCCGCGCTGCACGTCGACGATCACCAGCGGCAGTTCGGTCATCACACCCAGGCCGATCGCCTCGGCCTTGAGCGCCACACCGGGACCGGACGTGCTGGTGACGCCGAGTGCGCCGCCGTACGAGGCGCCCAGTGCCGCACCGATACCGGCGATCTCGTCCTCGGCCTGGAAGGTCAGCACGTTGAAGTTCTTGTGCTTGGACAGCTCGTGGAGGATGTCCGAGGCAGGGGTGATCGGGTAGGTGCCGAGGACGACCTGCGTATCGGCCAGCACACCGGCCGCCACGATGCCGTAGGCCAGCGCGGTGTTCCCGGAGATCTGCCGGTACTCGCCCGACTTCAGCTTCGCCGGCGACACCTCGTAGGTGGTGGCGAACGCCTCGGTGGTCTCACCGAAGTTCCAGCCGGCCTTGAGCGCCAGGACGTTCGCGGCGGCGACGTCGGGCTTGCGGGCGAACTTCTCTTGGATGAAGATTTCGCTCTGGTGCAGTTCGCGGCCGTACATCCACGACAGCAGGCCCAGCGCGAACATGTTCTTCGCGCGCTGGCCGTCCTTCTTCGACGCGCCGATCTCCTCGACGGCACCGAGGGTCAGCGTGGTCATCGGCACGGCATGCACGACATAGTCGCTCAGCTCGTCGGTCTCCAGCGGGTTGGCGTCGTAGCCGACCTTGGCCAGGTTGCGCTTGGTGAACTCGTCGGAGTTGGCGATGATCAGGCCGCCGCGGGGCAGGTCGGACACGTTGGCCTTGAGCGCCGCCGGGTTCATCGCCACCAGCACGTCGGGCCGGTCGCCCGCGGTGAGGATGTCGTAGTCGGCGATCTGGATCTGGAAGGACGAGACGCCCGGCAGTGTGCCCTGAGGTGCGCGGATCTCCGCGGGGTAGTTCGGCTGGGTCGCCAGGTCGTTGCCGAAGAGCGCCGCTTCGGAGGTGAACCGGTCACCGGTGAGCTGCATACCGTCACCGGAGTCACCGGCGAATCGGATGACGACCTTCTCGAGCTTCTGCCGCGGTGCGGCGCCGTTGCCGTTCAGCCCCATCCCCTGCCTTTCCCACTGTCCGCAGCGGGCCCACCGGTGTCGCGGCCGCTACGGCGCGCCGCCGGGTGGACGACCCACATACGTTCCGATAGAAGTTGATGTCACTCCCAGTACCGATTATTGCACTGTTCTTAGGTATGGCGATACCACACCGCGTGCTATGGCGCGGCGTGGGGTGCGGAGTATTCGCTGCTCAGCGGCGTGAAGCCGGCCTCGGCGGCGCCGATGTGTGGTCTTCGTCACTTTTGGAGAACGGGATTCTCCTAAGAACATGTTACTCAGCGGTAGCTGTCCGCTAGCACCCGCGGGGGCGCCTCGCTCGGGTCTAGTGCGGCCTGCCGTGGCGGCTCGAGGCATGGCGCCGCTCGGTCCAGCGGAAGCGCAGCATCAGGATTTGACGGTGTGCCCGCCACCCGATCGACAACGGGTCACGCCAGGCCGGCGTCCGTGAATCGACGTCCATGCGTTCATTGTGCCGATCGGCGGCCGATCGGCACGTCGGCGCGGATGTGACGTCGGCATCGATTCGGTGAACAGTTGATCGCGCCGGCCGACGCCGCCCTCAGGGCGCGGCGACCGCCGCCAGCCCGCGGCCCTCCTGCGCCTCGAATCGTTCCTCGAGCTCCTCGAGCGTCGTGCCCTTGGTTTCCGGCACGGAGGCGCGGACGAAGATCCACGACGCCACGTTTATCGCGACGAAGAGCAGGAACGTCCCCGTGGACCCCAACGCCGAGTTGAGCAGGGGGAAGAGGAAGGAGATGACGGCGTTGGTGCACCACAGGACGAACACCGCAACGCCCATGGCGAACCCCCGGATGCTCAGCGGGAAGATCTCGGACAGCAGCAGCCACACGCACGTGCCGATGAACATCTGCACGAAGGCGACGAACAGCACCATGCAGGCGAGGATCACGTAGCTACGGGTTGTGGATTCATCGAGCAGGAAGGTCAGCGACAGCGCGAGTTGGGAGGCCGCAACGCCGGCGAATCCGATCAGCAGCATGGTGCGCCTGCCGATGTAGCCGAGCAGGATGATGCCGATGATCGTGGTGACCACCGAGGTCACCCCGACCGCGATCGTGGCGACCAGCGCCGCACTGACGCCCAGCCCACTCTGTTCGAGGATGGTGGGTGCGTAGTAGTTCACGGTGTTGATGCCGGTGGCCTGCTGGATGACCGCCAGACCACAACCGATCAGAACCACCCGCCGGATCCACGGCACGTCGCGGATCACAGAGAACGGCGTGCTCTTGGTCTTGAGCATGTGTTCGGTGTGTTCGACGATCAGCGCGAACTCCGCGTCCGCCTCCTTCGGAGGGCGGCTCAGCCCGAGTACGTCGCGCGCTTCGGTCATCCGGCCCTTCAGCCCGTACCAGCGTGGCGAATCCGGCAGGATCATCATCCCGACGAGCAGCCCGAGCGCGGGCACGGTGGCGACGCCGAGCATGATGCGCCAGACGTGTGGGTCCTGGATCAAGTGATCCAGCAGCGCGTTCGTGGCGAAGGCCAGCATCTGGCCGGTCACGATCATCAGCTCGTTGATGGTGACCATACGTCCGCGCCGCTCCGCCGGGGCCATCTCCGCGAGGTACAGCGGACAGGTCACCGCCGCGGCGCCCACACCGAGACCCAGGATGATGCGGGCCGCGACCATGATCTGCACGTTCGGGGCGATCGCACAGCCGAGCGCACCGACGAGGAACAGCCCCGCGCACACCAGCAGGCTGCGCTTGCGCCCGATGCGGTCGGCGACCCGGCCGCCGAACAGCGCCCCGAAGGCCGCGCCGGGGAAGAGCAGCGAACTGACCACGGTGGCCTCACCGAAGGAGCTGAGGTCCAGGTCGTCCTTCATGTACAGCAGTGCGCCGGAGATGACCCCGGTGTCATAGCCGAACAGGAGTCCGCCGAGCGTGGCGATCACTGTCAGTCTGGTGAGGAATCGTGAGGACGCGTGGTCCTGATCTGTCTGCGTCGACATGGTGTCCGGCTTCCTGTGATGGGGTCGGGATTCAGGCGGGTTGAACCGCGTATCGGCTTGCTGCGCGCAGAGTTTCGGCTGCCACCTGCAGGCCTTCGAGCTGCCCGAGTTGGGCATCTTCGTGTTCGATGTTGACCGCCATGTCCGGGTCGACCCGGTCGAGCGCGGCCAGGAAGGCCGACCAGAACTCGACGTCGTGCCCGCGGCCCACGGCGACGAAGTCCCAGCTGGAGTCGTGCGGCCAGCGGTTGACGGTGTGCCGCCCACCCAGCGAGGTCGGGTGCTCGGCGGCCGGGGCGCGGGTGAAGCGGTCATCGAGGACGCCGTAGACCGCGCACGCCGGGTTGATCCGGGTGTCCTTGGCTGCGGCGTGGAACACCAGATCCCCGAGGTAGTCGATCGCCGCGACCGGATCGATGCCCTGCCAGAACAGGTGGCTCGGGTCCATCTCTGCGCCGACGTGCGTGGCGCCCGTCTTCTCCACCAGACGTTGCAGAGTCGGTGGGTTGAAGACCAGGTTCTGCGGGTGCATCTCGATGCAGATCTTCACGTCGTGATCGCGCGCCAGCGCGTCGATTTCGCGCCAGAACGGAACGGCGACTTCATCCCACTGGTAGTCCAGCGAGTCGAGATACCCACTGTCCCAGGGGTTCACGTGCCACGCAGGCCACCGTCCGCCAGGATGCGCTTCAGGCAACCCCGACATGGTGACCACCCGCCGCACACCCAACATGGCCGCCACCGGGATGGCGCGCCGCAGATCGTCGGCGTCCTGAGGGCCGACCTCCGGATCGGTATGCAGCGGATTGCCGTTGACGTTGAGGCCGGTCAACTCGACTCCGGCCTCCTCGAACGCACTGAGGTACTCGGCCGGGTCGAGCTCACCGCTGGTGAGCTGCGTCACCGGTAGATGGGGGGTCGGCAGGAAGCCGCCGGCGTTGACCTCCGCGCCGCTCAGTCCCAAGCCCTTGATGATCGAGAGCGCCTCGCGCAGCGGCTTGTCGTGCAGAACCGCGGTGTACACCCCGAGCTTCATTGAGCCGAATCCCTTCAAAACTAAAGCGCGTTAGTTGCGCGCGTTAGGCTTACTATGAGCGCGGCACGCCGCTGTGTCAACCATCACATCCAGGAGGTCACCGAATGCCGCCCAGTCCGGCCGCCGAACGCCATCCCGGCCGCAAGCCGACGATGGCCGACGTCGCCAACGGGGCCGGTGTGTCACGCACGCTGGTGTCCTTCATCCTCGACGGCAAACCCGGGGCGAGCGAGGAGACCAAACAGCGGGTGCTCGCGGTCGCTCAAGAGCTCGGCTACCGGCCCGACTCCGCGGCGCGGCTGCTGGCACGGGGGCGCAGCCGCACCCTCGGCGTCCTGATGGACGTGCACCAGCTGTTCGAGGCTGAACTCGTCACCGGGATCTACCCGGCGGCCGAGCGGCTCGGCTACGAGGTGCTGCTGTCGGCGAACCTGCCCGATCGGCCGGAGTCGGTCCCCATCGATGCACTGCTGAGCCACCGGTGCGGTGCTCTCATCCTGCTCGGGCCGACGTCGGGCTTTCGCTACCTCACCGGGCTCGCGGAGAAAGTGCCGGTGGTGGTCGTTGGCCGCAGGCTCAAGCCGCACCAGGGGCTGGCAACCGTGCGCACCGACGACGTCCAGGGCATCCAGCAGGCGGTGGACTATCTGGTGAGTCTCGGCCACCGGGAGATCCACCATGTCGACGGCGGCACCGATCCGGGCTCGGCCGACCGCAAACGGGGCTACTGCACGGCAATGCGCAGGCACGGGCTGACGGCGTCGGCCGTCGTGCTGCCGGGCGCGCACAACGAGACCGCCGGCGCCGCCGCGGCCCGCGCGATGTTGTCGGCCCCGTCGCTGCCCACCGCCGTGCTGGCCGGCAACGACCGCTGCGCACTGGGCATGCTCGACGTATTCACCCGCGCTGGAGTCGACGTGCCGAAAGACCTGTCACTGATCGGCTACGACGACAGCCGCTTGTCCGACAACCCCCGCATCGATCTGACGACCGTGCACCAGGATGCCGCGGCGCTGGCCGACCACGCGGTCCGCCTGGCGGTCAGCATGCTCGATGGCGACGGCGGGGACGAGCGCGACGTGGTGCTCGACTCGAGCCTGGTGATTCGCGGTACCACCGCGCCGCCGCGTCAGCGGTCGACGAGCGTCGTGTCGAAGTAGTAGCGAGAGGCGCGATAGCAGTGCGTTCCGAACTCGACGGCGGTGCCCGAATCGTCGAATGCGGTGCGCGCCATGGTCAGCAGAGGCGCGTTGGGCTTCTCGTCCAGCAGTCTCGCCTCGGCACGCGTGGCCGCCTTCGCGCCGATGCGCTGGCGGGCCAGCCGGATGTGGACGCCGCGGGCGCGCAACGACTGGTACAACCCGCTGCTCTCCAATTCATCCGGTGCCGGGGCGATCTCAGCAGGCAGGTGGTTGACCATCACCGCCAGCGGTTCACCGTTGGCGCACCGGAGTCGCTGGATCGAGACCACCTCACAGTCGGCGGCGATCGACAATTCGCGCGCCACTTCCTCGTCCGGCGGGCCAACCCGATAGTCGAGGAGTTGGGTGGACGGCTGCTGGCCGGCACGTGCGAGATCGTCGAAGAGGCTGGTGAGCTCGACCCGTCGGTGCACCGGATTCTGCACGACCTGGGTGCCGACCCCTCGCTTGCGCACCAGCAGACCTTTGTCAACGAGTTCCTGGATGGCGCGCCGGGTGGTGGGACGTGAGAGAGCCAGCCGCTTGGCGAGCGCCAACTCGTTCTCGAACCGATCACCGGGCGCGAGTTCGCCGTCACGGATGGCCGACTCGATCGCCTGGGCGAGTTGAAAGTAGAGGGGAACAGGGCTTGACCTGTCGATCTCCACTGTCAGTGGCACGTCGTCTCCGATCTCCGAGTGGACCCCGCAGAGAATAGTCGAAGCCTAACATCCAAATGTTCGAAAGATAGAATGTCAGGACAAACTATTGACATGCCGCGGTGACGGCGGGCACAGTCGAGACAACGTCCCCCATCGATCGAAAGAGCCGACTTTTGAGCAGCGCGAAGCCATTCGACGTCCTCGCCATCGGGCGTTGCGGCGTCGACATCTATCCCCTCCAGGTCGGCTGCGGCCTCGAGGACGTCGAATCGTTCGGCAAGTTCCTCGGCGGCAGTGCGGCCAACGTGGCGGTGGCCGCGGCGCGCCTGGGCGACCGGGCCGCACTCGTGTCGGGCGTCGGAGCCGACCCCTTCGGGCGCTTCGTCCGCAGTGAACTCGGCCGCCTCGGGGTCGACAACCGCTACGTGGGCACCTACTGCGAATACCCGACTCCGGTCACCTTCTGCGAGATCTTCCCGCCGGACCACTTCCCGCTCTACTTCTACCGCGAGCCGAGCGCTCCCGACCTGCAGATCCGGCCCGAGGACATCGACGCCGAGGCCATCGGCACGGCGCGACTGTTCTGGGCGACGGCGACCGGGCTGTCCGAAGAGCCGAGCCGCAGCACCCATTTCGCCGCCTGGACGGCGCGCGGGCGGGCGCCGCTGACAGTGCTCGACCTCGACTATCGGCCGATGTTCTGGGAGTCCCCCGCTGCGGCGACCGAGCAGGTGCAGCGGGCACTCCCCCACGTCACGGTGGCGGTGGGCAACCGCGAGGAGTGCGAGATCGCCGTCGGCGAGACCAATCCGCACCGGGCCGCCGACGCGCTGCTCGACCTCGGTGTCGAACTCGCCATCGTCAAGCAGGGACCGCGCGGCGTGCTGGGCAAGACCAGGCACTCGTCGGTCACCGTGGCGCCCAACGACGTCGACGTGGTCAACGGCCTCGGCGCCGGAGATGCGTTCGGCGGCAGCCTCTGCCACGGACTGTTGCACGGCTGGTCGCTCGAGAAGACGCTGCGCTATGCCAACGCCGCGGGCGCGATCGTCGCGTCGCGACTCGAGTGTTCGACCGCCATGCCCAGCGCCGCCGAGGTGGCCGCGCTGGCCGAGCAGACGGCATCGGAGGCGGTCAATGCCTGAGCAGGCAACCATGTGCGCCGACTACGCGGAGCTCACCGAACTGCGGGCCAGCGATCCGGGCGCCATCGCCCGCGCGTGGCAGGCCCGCACCCCACGACCCCTGATCCGTGGCAACGGCCGGCTGATGATCGTCGCGGCGGACCACCCCGCCCGGGGCGCGCTGGCCGTGGGTTCGCGGCCGACGGCGATGAACAGCCGCACCGACCTGCTGGACCGGCTGCGCGCGGCGCTGGCCGACCCCGGTGTGGACGGCGTGCTCGCCACCGCCGACATCCTCGACGACCTCGTGCTCGTCGGCGCCCTCGAGGACAAGGTGGTGTTCTCCTCGTTCAACCGCGGCGGCCTGGCCGGCGCGGCGTTCGAGCTGGACGACCGGATGACCGGCGCGACCGCCGAATCGACCGCGGCGGCGAAGATGAACGGCGGAAAGATGCTGTGCCGGATCGATCTCGACGATCCCGGTACGGTCGCGACGATGGCGGCCTGCGCCGAGGCCATCGACGAACTCGCCGCCCGTGACCTCATCGCCATGGTGGAGCCGTTCATGTCCAGCCGTGTCAACGGCAAGGTCCGCAACGACCTCTCCCCCGACGCCGTCATCAAGAGCGTCCACATCGGCCAGGGCCTCGGCTCGACGTCGTCGCACACCTGGATGAAGTTGCCGGTGGTCGACGAGATGGACCGCGTCATGGAATCCACCACCCTGCCGACGCTGCTGCTCGGAGGCGATCCCGCCGATCCGGACAAGGCGTTCGCCAGTTGGGAGAAGGCGCTCGAGCTGCCGTCGGTGCGCGGTCTGATCGTGGGCCGCACCTTGCTCTACCCCCCGGACGACGATGTCAGCTCGGCGGTGGCCACCGCCGTCTCGATGGTGAGGTGACCGGTGCGCAGCGAGTACTACATCGCCGCCCACAGCGCGGAGCCGCCGTTCGCGGTCGACGTCACCCCGAAGTCGGCCGGCTGGACCGAATCCTCACTGCAGGTGATCGAGCTCGACCAGACGCATAGCGCCGACCTGACCACCGGCGACAACGAGGTGATGATCGTGCCGCTCACCGGTGGCGGCACGGTCGAGTGCGGCGGTGAACGCTTCGAATTGTCGCCCCGCACTTCAGTGTTCAGCGGACCGGCCGACATGGTGTACCTGGGTATCGACCAGCCCTATGTGCTCGCCGGTGCCGGCCGGTTCGCAATCTGCGGTGCCAGGGCGGGCCGGGCGCTGCCCAACCGCCGGGTGGCCGCCGCCGACGTCCCGGTCGAGCTGCGCGGTGCGGGCAATTGCAGTCGACAGGTACACAACTTCGGCACCGCCGACAGCTTCGAGGCGGACTCGCTGATCGCCTGTGAGGTCATCACCCCCGGTGGTAACTGGTCGAGCTATCCGGCGCACAAGCACGACGAGAACACCGCGACCGAAAGCGAACTCGAGGAGATCTACTACTTCGAGATCGCCGCCGGTCCCGACGGGTCCCGCGGTTTCGGCTACCACCGGGTCTACGGCACGCCCGACCGTCCGATCGAAGTCCTCGAAGAGGTCCGCACCGGCGACGTCGTGCTGGTGCCGCACGGCTATCACGGGCCGTCGGTCGCCGCGCCGGGCTACCACATGTACTACCTGAACGTCATGGCCGGTCCGGGCGCCGAGCGGTCCTGGAAGATCGTCGACGACCCCGAACACACGTGGCTGCGTGACACATGGAGCGACCAGGGCGTCGATCCCCGTCTGCCACTCCATAACCCGAGAGGACAGTGACCGTGGTCTCCACCGCCCCGAAGCGGGCCGAGAAAACCCCTGACACCGAACCCACCGTGCGACTCACGGTCGCGCAGGCCACCGTTCGGTTCCTCGGCAACCAGTACGCCGAACGCGACGGTGAACGCGTCAAGTTCTTCGCGGGTGCGTTCGGCATCTTCGGCCACGGGAACGTGGCAGGTCTGGGACAGGCTCTGCTGCAGGACGAGGTGGAGGCCCTCGAGGCAGGCACCGAGCCGATGCTGCGCTACGTCCTCGGACGCAACGAACAGGCCATGGTGCACAGCGCCGTCGCCTACGCCCGGCAGAAGGACCGCCTGCAGACGTGGGCTGTCACAGCCAGCGTCGGCCCCGGTTCGACCAACATGCTGACGGGCGCGGCGCTGGCGACCATCAACCGGTTGCCGGTGTTGCTCCTGCCTGCCGACACCTTCGCCACCCGGGCCAGCGCGCCGGTGCTGCAGGAGCTCGAGCTTCCGTCGGCGGGTGATGTCACGGTCAACGACGCGTTCAAACCGCTCTCGCGCTATTTCGACCGGGTGTGGCGGCCCGAGCAGTTGCCCGCCGCCCTGCTGGGCGCGATGCGGGTGCTCACCGACCCGGTCGAAACCGGTGCGGCGACCGTGTCGATCCCTCAGGACGTCCAGGCCGAGGCCCACGATTGGCCGGAATCGCTGTTCGCCGAACGCACCTGGCACGTCGCCCGGCCGCTCCCCGAGCGCTCGGTCATCGCCCGCGCGGCCGAGGTGATCCGTTCGGCCCGCAGGCCTCTGATCGTCGCTGGTGGCGGTGTCATCTACTCCGGCGCCACCGATGCCCTCGCCGCGCTCTGTGAGCGCACCGGCATCCCCGTCGGGCAGAGCCAGGCCGGCAAGGGCGCCCTTCCGTACGACCATCCCCAGTCCGTGGGCGCCGTCGGATCCACCGGTACCACCGCGGCCAACGCCCTCGCCGCGGAAGCCGACGTGGTGATCGGGATCGGTACCCGGTACAGCGATTTCACGACCGCTTCGCGGACCGCGTTCAACGATCCCGACGTCCGCTTCGTCAACATCAACGTCGCATCGCTCGACGCGGTCAAACAGGGCGGCGTCAGCGTCGTCGCCGACGCCCGGGAGGCGATCGAAGCACTGACCGAGGCGCTGGCCGACTACGCGGTGGACGACGAATTCCGTTCGCGCGTCGCGGCGCTGGCCAGGCAGTGGGAGGACACCGTGAGCGCCGCCTACCGGGTGGACGACGGCACCGCCCTGAACCAGAACCAGGTGATAGGGCTGGTCAACTCCCTGTCCGACGCGCACGACGTGGTGGTGTGCGCGGCCGGATCGATGCCTGGTGATCTGCACAAGCTGTGGCGGACCCGGGACCGCAAGGGCTACCACGTCGAATACGGCTACTCCTGCATGGGATACGAGGTCGCCGGCGGTATCGGCGCGAAGATGGCCGAACCGGACCGGGACGTGTTCATCATGGTCGGCGACGGCTCCTATCTGATGATGGCCACCGAACTGGTGACCGCCGTACAGGAGAACGTCAAGGTAATCGTGGTGCTGGTGCAGAACCACGGTTTCGCTTCGATCGGTTCGTTGTCCGAAGCGCTCGGCTCCCAACGGTTCGGCACCTCTTACCGATTCCGCTCCGACGACGGCCGCCTCGACGGGGACAAACTGCCGGTGGATCTGGCCGCCAACGCGGCCAGCCTCGGCGCGGACGTCATCCGGGTCACCACCGCCGCCGAGTTCACCGACGCGGTCAAAGTCGCCAAGGCCAGCGAGCGGACCACGGTGATCCACGTCGAGACAGACCCCATGATCGCTGCCCCGGACAGCGAATCCTGGTGGGACGTACCGGTTTCCGAGACTTCCACGCTGCCGTCCACGCAGATTGCCTACCGGACTTATGCGGACTGGAAGCAGATCCAGCGCCCCCTTCTGCGCCCCTCCGACCCCAGGAACGGAACACCACAATGAGCAGAATTCTCGTCGGCTCGGCCCCAGACTCATGGGGTGTCTGGTTCCCCGACGACCCGGGCCAGACGCCGTACACCCGGTTCCTCGACGAGGTCGCAGCGTCCGGATACCAATGGATCGAACTGGGACCCTACGGATACCTGCCGACCGATCCGGAGCGGCTGACCGACGAGCTCGCATCGCGCGGCCTGAAGCTCTCGGCGGGAACGGTTTTCGAGCACCTGCATCAAGACGAATCCTGGGATGCGGTGTGGTCGCAGATCGAGGACGTGGCGAAGTTGACCGCCGCGGTCGGCGGCAGGCACGTCGTCGTCATCCCCGAAATGTGGCGCGACCCCGCGACAGGGGCAGTCCTCGAGGACCGCACCCTGACCCCCGAGCAGTGGAAGCGCAAGACCGACGGGATGAACCGACTCGGCAAGGCGATGTTCGAGCAGTACGGCGTCCGGGCGCAATACCACCCGCACGCCGACAGCCACGTCGACACCGAGGAGCACGTGTACCGCTTCCTCGACGGAACCGACGCCGAGTCCGTGAACCTGTGCCTGGACACCGGCCACATCAGCTACTGCGGAGGTGACAACATCGCGATCATCGAGCGGGCCCCCGAGCGGATCGGCTACCTGCATCTCAAGCAGGTCGATCCGGCCGTCATGGCGAAGGTAGACGCCGACGATCTCCCGTTCGGCGAAGCGGTGCGGCTCGGCGCCATGACCGAGCCGCCGCGTGGCATCCCGGACATGCCTCCCCTGCTCGCGGCGGTGGAGCGCCTCGGCGTAGACGTGTTCGCAATCGTCGAGCAGGACATGTATCCGTGCGCACCCGATGCACCGCTGCCGATCGCCAAGCGCACTCGTAATTACCTGGGGTCCTGCGGGATTCCGTCCGTCCGATTCAACTGAGCAGGAGCCGAGTCAATGTCAGATCTGCGGATTGCCGTCCTCGGCGTCGGCATGATGGGTGCCGATCACGTCGCACGGATCACCTCGAGGATCGCCGGCGCCCGGGTGGCCGTCGTCAACGACTACCTGGCCGAGAAGGCGGAACAGGTCGCCGCGGTCGTTCCCGGTTGCCGTGCCATCGGTGACCCGCTCGACGCGATCGCCGATCCGGACGTGGACGCCGTCGTCCTGGCCACCCCGGGGCCCACGCACGAGAAACAGCTGCTCGCCTGCCTCGAGCACGGCAAGCCGGTGATGTGCGAGAAGCCGCTGACCACCGACGTCGAGACGTCCCTGGAGATCGTCAAGCGTGAGGCCGAGCTCGGCCGCACGCTGATCCAGGTCGGTTTCATGCGCCGTTTCGACCACGAGTACGCCGAGCTGAAGGCGCTGCTGGACGCGGGTGGGCTGGGCCAACCGCTGGTGATGCACTGCGCACACCGCAATCCCACGGTGCCGCCCGGTTTCGACAGCTCGATGATCGTGAAGGACTCGCTCGTCCACGAGGTGGACGTCACGCGCTTCCTGCTGGACGAGGAGATCGCGTCGGTGCAGGTGCTTTGCCCGACCCCGAATCCGGGTGGACCGCCGGGACTCCAGGACCCGCAGATCGCGATCTTCCGCACCGCGTCCGGCAAGCACGTCGACGTCGAGGTGTTCGTCGCCACCGGCGTCGCCTATGAGGTGCGCACTGAAGTGGTGGGCGAGAAGGGCAGCGCGATGATCGGTCTCGATGTCGGTCTGGTGCGCAAGACGGTGCAGGGGACGTGGGGTGGGCAGTCGACGCCGAGCTTCCGGGAGCGGTTCGGGCAGGCCTACGATTCCGAGATCCAGCGGTGGGTCGATGCCGTCCGGCGCGGCGCGGACACCGGCGTGTATATCGACGGACCGGGCGCATGGGACGGCTATGCCGCGGCAGCGGTGTGCGAAGCCGGCGTGACGTCGCTCATGAGCGGCCGGCCGGTCGACGTGCAGATGGTCGACCGTGCCTCGGTGTGGGGAGGCGGACTGTGAAGATCGCATTGGATCCGACACCGTTCCACCATGACCACGCGCTGCTCGAATTCCCCCGCCTGGTCGCGGATCTGGGCTACGAGTACCTGCAGCTGACCCCCCATCGCGACTTCATCCCGTTCTTCAACCACCCGCGTGCCGACGACGACCTGGTGGCAAGTTTCCGCAAGGCGTGCGCCGACGCCGGAGTGGGCATCGCATCGGTGCTGCCGGTGCTGCGGTGGTCCGGGCCGGACGAGGATGCCCGCGAAGCGGCGGTCCGCAACTGGAAGCGGGTCGTGCAAATCGCGGTCGACCTCGGGGTCAACGTGATCAACACCGAGTTCTCCGGTCGCCCCGAGAAACCGGAGGAGTCCGAGCGGGCGTTCTTCCGATCGATGGAGGAGCTGGTGCCGATCTTCGAGCGGGAGGGCATCGACGTGCTGATCGACCCGCACCCGGACGATTTCGTCGAGGACGGCCTTGAGGCACTGCGCATCATCCGCGGCGTCAACTCCCCCAACCTCGGCATGGTGTACGTCGCCTGCCACACGTTCCACATGGGCGGGAACATGGCCGAGATCATGCGCGCCGCGGGCGACAAGCTGCGTCTGGTGCACGTCGCCGACACCATGGACCACCATCGCAGCCACGGCCTGCGCTACATCACCAATCCCCCGGGTAACCCGGTGCGGGTGCACCAGCACCTCAAGATCGGTGACGGCGACGTCGACTGGGACGAATTCTTCGGTGGCCTAGCCGGACTCGGCTTCTACGACCGTCCTGACACCGTGATGGTGTCGTCAGTGTTCGCGGAGGACGAGAACGCCCACGAGGTATCGCGCTATCAGCGCGCCACCATGACCGACTACGTTGCGAAGTACCGGCAGTAGGGAAGCCGCCGCCGCCCTCACGTCTTGAATCGGCCCGCGAAACCCCTCAGCGGCAGATCGGCGCTCGTCAGGAGCCCCGGCGGTGCGGCCACCACCGAGGCGATGGCGTTGAGGGCGGGCAGTCCGGTCACGGTCATGCCGATGGACGCGAACGACGCCGGGTCGGACAGGTCGACTCCGGGCTTGGGGAAGATCATGTGCTTGTTGTAGATGCAGGGGTCGCCCTTGATCTGCGTGATGTAACAACCCTTGATGTCCCAGCTCGGATCGGTGTGCGGGGTCATCTGCCACTCCAGGTGCGTCTCGACACGCGGGACGCCGTCGACCATGCCCTGGTACTTGATGTAGTTGCCGCCCAGCGACCCCTTGGGCAGCTGGTACCAGCCCAGGTCGACGTCCTTGGTGCAGGCGCCGAGTTCGTAGGAGAACGTCACCTCGTCGAGGTCGAGGTCGAAGCAGTCGGCCATCATCAGCACGCTGTCGGCGAAGACGCGGGTGTACTTCTCCAGCTTGCCGGGGATCTCGGGGTCGTCGACGGGCCGGCCGTAGCCCACCTCGATCCAGGTGTCCCTGCTGTGGTGGCACGACACGTCGACCGATTCGATGGTGGTGACGTTCTCGATCTCCGCCACGTCGGCCGAGCAGACCACGCCCAGAATCTGGTTCACGCCGGGATTCATGCCGGTGCCGTAGAACGTCGCACCGCCCTTCTCGCACGCGGCCGCGAGCAGGTCGGAGACCGGCTTACCCGACGGATGCGGGTGGTTGTGGTCGCGGTGCCATCCGGTGATCCAGTCGGCAGTGGTGACGATGTCAATGCCGGCCTCGAGCACCTTGACGTAGAGGTCCTCGTCTGGGAACACGCCGTGGAAGGTCATGACGTCCGGCCTGGCCGCGATGATCTCCTCGACCGAACCGGTCGCCGTCACCCCGATGGGTGGCAGGCCGACGATCTCACCGGCGTCGCGGCCGACCTTCTCCGGTGTGTAGCAGTGCAAACCGATCAGCTCGAGGTCGGGATGGGCGGCGATGCGCTTGATCATCTCGCTGCCGACGTTGCCGGTCGCGACCTGGAAGACCCGGATCGGTGCGGTCATCTGGGGTCAGCCCTTCTCGTTGGTGGAGGCGAGTTCGGCCGCGCTGCCGCCGCGGCCGTCGGGATAGAACTGCATGGCCCACGTGCGGATCGCGGTGAACCCCTCGTACTCGGCGGTGGCCAGCGCCGGCGGATCGCTGTAGCGCTGGTGGCTCCAGATGTGGATGTCCTGGGCGAACTGCCGGATCACCTCTTCACCGAAGCCGCGCGCCTTGTCCGCGGCCCGCTGGTCGTCGCGGCCCGGGGTGCGGCCGATGTAGACCATGAAGCGGACGTCGGAGGTGCGGTCGTCGACGGGGGTGACCGCCGAGATGGTCCGGTTGTCGACCATGCCCCAGCTCTTGGTCACCGCGATGCCCAGCCCGCCGTTGACCGCCTCGACGCCGCTGCGCACGTCGTCGATGGACTGCCCCTCGTCGCCTTCGAAGGTGATGGTGAAGGCGACGTACGAGACGGGCGCGGCGAAGTCGTGGCGGGTGAAGACCGGGATGATCGGCGTCTGGTGGACGTACTTGAAATGCGCGAAGTCGACGCCGTTTTCGAGCACGTACTGCGGATGCATCTCCAGTCCCTGACGGAACAACCGCTGCTGGGGGTAGTAGTCGGCGGCGCTGCTGCCGTCGGCGAACGAGCTGAAGACGTCCGGGGCGTCGAAGAAGGGGTCGCGCCCTTCGACGTCGTGCCAGATGTAGATCGCACCGTTGCGCTCGACCACCGGATAGGTGCGGATGCGGCGGCCCCGGTTCGGGCGGTCCTGGTACGGGATGCACACGTTGCGGCCCTCGGCGTTCCACTGCCAGCCGTGAAACGGGCACTGCAGCACCTCATCGACCACCGTGCCGCCGTGGCCGAGATGTGCCCCGAGGTGTTCGCAGTAGGCGTTCATGACGGTGACGCGTCCCGACCGGGACCGCCAGGCCACCATCTCCTCGCCGAAGTAGTGCATGCCGCGGACGTCGCCGACACCGACCTCGTCGGACCACGCCACGCAGAACCAGCCGGTCGGCTTCATCGACAACGGCGGCTTCGCCATTGCACGAGAATCACAGAGGGCTCTACGATTCGTCAAGTGGTGGAGGTGACCCGGCGCACGAACCGGCGCGGACAGGCGACCCGCGAGGGCATGCTCGACGCGGCGCTGCGCGCGCTGGCCACCGGCGACGCCACCGCGGCGTCGGCCAACCGCATCGCCAAGGACGCCGGCGCCACCTGGGGTGCGGTGAAGTACCAGTTCGGCGACATCGACGGGCTGTGGGCCGCCGTGCTCAAGCGCACCGCCGAACGCCGCGGACAGCTCGCGCCGTCGCTCTTCGCCCGGGCGCTGATCGGCAGATCGCACACCACGCCCGAGGCGCCCCTGCACGACCGTGTCGCCGCCATCATCGACGTGTTGTTCGACGGCCTGTCCGCCCCGGACTCCCGCGCCATCGAGACGCTGCGCGCGGCGCTGCCACGCGACGGCGCCGACCTGGAACGGCTCTACCCGCAGACCGCGGCCGAACTGCAGTCGTGGGGCCAGAGCTGGATCGAGGCCTGCCAGACCGCGTTCGCCGACGTCGACGTCGACCGCGAGCGCGTCCGGGAAGTCGCCTCGTTCATCCCCGGCGCGATGCGCGGGCTCGTCTCCGAGCGTCAGCTCGGCTCGTACTACGACCTGGACCTCGCGCGCCGCGGGCTCACCAACGCGATCGTCACCTACCTACAGCCGGCGAGGACCTGAGCGCACGGCGTACGGGGTATCCGAACCCATGCGATCGCTCACCGCCGCGGCGGCCATCTGCGGCGCCGTGCTGATCGGTGGCTGCTCCGCCGATCCCGGCGCACCCGCGACTCCCCCGGGCACGCCGACGACGACCGGGCTGCTGCCGGCGGGTGTGCCGACCGAGGGCGACCGCCCGCCTGCCGACGCCCTGCCGCCACCCGCCGAACCGCGACGAGCGCCGGCACCGACGGCCCCCGTGCCGGGTCGCATCGTCGCGGTCGGGACCCAACCCGAGGGCATCGTCGCCGACGCGCAGACCCGCACCGTCGCCGTGCTCACCCGTGAGCCCAACGAGCTGGTCCTGCTCGACGCCGACACCGCGCAGGTCACCGGTCGCACCGCACTGCCCGGGTTCGGACGCCACCTGCAACTGGCCCGTCCCGGCGGCCCGGTGCTGGTTCCGGTGGAGAGCGCCGACGCGCTCGTCCGCGTCACGCTGCCCGGCGGCGAAGCCCGCGCCCAGATCGTCACCGGAACGTTCCCGCACGACGCATCGCAGGCCGCCGACGGGACGGTGTTCGTGGCCAACGAACTCGGCGGAACCGTGACCGTGCTGCGCGGCGACGCGATCGTCAAGGTCTTCACCGACAGTGTCCAGCCCGCCGGCCTCGCCCCGGTCGGCAACGCGATGGGCCTGCTCGACGTCCGCAAGAACGACCTCACCGTCTACGACACCGAGCGCCTGAGCATCGTCGGCGCGACGCCCGCCGGCGAGGGACCCACCCATCAGGTCGCCGACAGACACGGGCGGCTGATCGTGACCGACACCCGGGGTGACGCCGTGCGGGTGTTCACCCCGATGCCGCAACCACGCGAGGTGGGGGTGGCGATCCAGCCCGGAGGGCCCTACGGCATCACCTACGACCCGGCCCGCGACCGGGTGTGGGTGGCGTCCTCGGGCACGAACGAGGTCGTCGGCTACGACATGGCCGAGCCGACGCCGCGCGAGGTGGCGCGGTTTCCCACCGTGCAGAACCCCTACACCGTGGCCGTCGATCCCCTGACCGGCAGACTGTTCGTCGCCGGTCTGACCGGAGGCGTCGTACAGATCATCGACGCCTAGGCTGGACACATGGGTCGTGTCACCGCACGGCGGCGCGTTCACCACGTCACCGCCGAAACCAGCGTCGCGCGGCCGGACACGCTGGTGGTCGAAGAGCCACTCGAAATCCGCCTCGGCGGCGAACCGCTCACGGTCACCATGCGGACACCGGGCTCGGATGTCGAACTGGCACAAGGCTTTCTGCTCACCGAAGGGGTGATCGGCCACCGCGACGACCTGCTGACGGTCCGGTACTGCCGCGGGGCAGGCGACGACGGGGTCAACACCTACAACGTGCTCGACGTGGCGTTGGCGCCGCACGTCCCCCCGCCGTCGACCGATGTGCGTCGCAACTTCTACACCACCTCGTCGTGCGGCGTGTGCGGGAAGGCCTCCTTGGACGCGGTGCGCCAGGTCAGCCGCCACGGCCCCGGCGACGATCCGTCACAGGTCGGCGCCGACACCCTCTCGGCGCTGCCCGACCGGCTGCGTGCCGCGCAGAAGGTGTTCGCCACCACCGGCGGACTGCACGGCGCCGCCCTGTTCACCGTCGGCGGCGAGATGCTCGTCGTGCGGGAGGACATCGGCAGGCACAATGCGGTCGACAAGGTCATCGGCTGGGCGCTGGAGGCCGACCGCATCCCGTTGACGGGGACGGTGCTGCTCGTCAGCGGCCGCGCCTCGTTCGAGCTGACGCAGAAGGCGGTGATGGCGGGCATCCCGATCCTGGCCGCCGTATCGGCGCCGTCGTCGCTGGCCGTCGACCTCGCCGCCCAGTCCGGGCTCACCCTGGTCGCGTTCCTGCGCGGCAGCTCGATGAACGTCTACACCCGCCCCGACCGCGTCGTCCGCTGAGCACTCGGCCCGTAGACTCGGCGGCAGGAGCCGGTCCTGACCAAGGGTTCTCACCGAGCGTTCGCGCACTCCCCCGTCGACCCGAGGACTCAATTGGCAATCAGACAGGTCGCCGCCTTCGCGCATCTCAGCGACGCCGACGTCGACGCACTCGCCCGTGACCTCGACGCCATCCGCGCCGACGTCGAGGCATCGCTGGGCGTTCGTGACGCCACGTATATCCGTCGCACGATCCGCGCGCAGCGCCTGCTCGACGTGGCCGCGCGGATCGTGATCCACCGCTCCCGCGGAAGGGCGGGCTGGATGTTGGGCACCGTCGCGCTGGCCGTGGCCAAGAGCATCGAGAACATGGAGATCGGCCACAACGTCGGGCACGGGCAGTGGGACTGGATGAACGATCCCGAGATCCACTCGAACACGTGGGAATGGGATATGGCCGGGCTGTCGTCGCAGTGGCGCTACTCCCACAACTACACCCACCACATGTTCAACAACGTCATCGGCGTGGACGACGATCTGGGTTTCGGCGTGCTGCGGGTGTCCCCCGATCAGGAGTGGAAGCCGGACTACCTGATTTCGCCGCTACGAAACCTCCTGCTGGCGTTGATCTTCGAGTGGGGCATCGCCCTGCATGGTCTGCATGCCGCTCGTGACCGTGCGCTGGAGGTCGGCGGATCGAAGGGCGGCCACGAGCTGGCGGCCAAGGTCACGCGCCAGGTGGGTAAGGACTACGTCGCCTTACCCGCGCTGAGTGGACGCCGCTGGCGTCGGACCCTGGCGGCCAACGCAACGGCCAACATCCTGCGCAACCTGTGGGCGTACGTCGTCATCTTCTGCGGACACTTCCCCGACGGTGCCGAGAAGTTCGACGCCACCGTGCTCGACGACGAGACGCGGGGTGAATGGTACCTGCGGCAGATGCTGGGCAGTGCGAACTTCAACGCCGGCCGCACGATGGCGTTCATGAGCGGCAACCTCTGCTATCAGATCGAGCACCATCTTTTCCCCGACCTGCCGAGCAACCGGCTGGCGCAGATCGCCCGGCGGGTGCGGGCGCTGTGCGAGGAGTACGACCTGCCGTACACCACAGGTCCGCTGCCCCGTCAGTACTGGCAGACGTTCCGCACCATTCACAAGTACGCGCTGCCGGACCGCTTCCTGAAGTCTTCGCGGTCTCGAGAATGCACTGAGGGTCGTGAACCTCAGCGGTTCACGACCCTCAGCGCAGTCTCGACGCGCGTCTAGGCGCTCTTGTCGCGGCGCTCCGGGCGGGCCGGCTTGCGCGGCACGATCGTCGGGAGCACGTTGTCCTGCACGGTCTCCTTGGTGACGACGACCTTCGCGACGTCGTCACGGCTGGGGATGTCGTACATCACCGGCAGCAGGACTTCCTCCATGATGGCGCGCAGCCCGCGGGCGCCGGTGCCACGGTGGATGGCCTGATCGGCGATGGCCTCGAGCGCGTCGCCGGTGAACTCGAGTTCCACCCCGTCCATCTCGAACAGCCGGGTGTACTGCTTGACCAGCGCGTTCTTGGGCTCGGAGAGGATCTTGACCAGCGATTCCTTGTCCAGGTTCGTCACCGACGCCACGACGGGCAACCGGCCGATGAACTCGGGGATCAGGCCGAACTTGATCAGGTCCTCGGGCATGACCTCGGCGAAGTGGTCCTGGGTGTCGATCTCGGCCTTGGAGCGCACCTCCGCGCCGAAGCCCAGGCCACGCTTGCCGACGCGGTCGGAGACGATCTTCTCCAGCCCGGCGAACGCACCCGCGACGATGAACAGCACGTTGGTGGTGTCGATCTGGATGAACTCCTGGTGCGGATGCTTGCGGCCGCCCTGCGGAGGCACCGACGCCTGCGTGCCCTCGAGGATCTTCAGCAGCGCCTGCTGGACGCCCTCACCGGAGACGTCGCGGGTGATCGACGGGTTCTCGCTCTTGCGGGCGATCTTGTCGACCTCGTCGATGTAGATGATGCCGGTCTCGGCGCGCTTGACGTCGTAGTCGGCGGCCTGGATCAGCTTCAGCAGGATGTTCTCGACGTCCTCGCCGACGTAGCCGGCCTCGGTCAGCGCGGTGGCATCGGCGATCGCGAACGGCACGTTGAGCATCTTGGCCAGCGTCTGCGCGAGGTAGGTCTTACCGCAGCCGGTGGGGCCGAGCATCAGGATGTTGGACTTCGTCAGCTCGACGGGCTCAGCGCGCGAGTCGCGGCTCTTCTCTCCGGCCTGGATGCGCTTGTAGTGGTTGTAGACCGCGACGGCCAGGGTGCGCTTGGCGGTGTCCTGTCCGATGACGTAGCTCTCGAGGAATTCGCGGATCTCCGCAGGCTTGGGCAGCTCGTCGAGTTTCACCTCGTCGGCGTCGGCCAATTCCTCTTCGATGATCTCGTTGCAGAGGTCGATGCACTCGTCACAGATGTACACGCCGGGGCCGGCGATGAGCTTCTTGACCTGCTTCTGACTCTTCCCGCAGAACGAGCACTTCAGCAGGTCACCGCCGTCTCCAATGCGCGCCATGGTGGTGGGGTCCTACTTTCCTGTTCGACGTCGGTCACTCGGTTCGGTGGGTGGCTTTCGGGCCCTTGTCCGAACTCCGGTGGGGCCTTCTTCTCGACGCTACCCGTTAACTCCCGCGCGGTGCGACCGTTAGTGCCGAATCGCGCTGGTGGTATTCAACTGTCGCGCCAACATAACGCCTGATTCGTCCGGTTGCCGCGTGCACGCGCCGCCGTGTCTCTGGCGTGTCGTCACCGTGACCCGGCGAGCGGCTGAGGCCGACAATACCGGGATCGGCATTGTCGGCCTCGGACCGAATCAGCGAGCGCTGGCGACTAGGACGTCTGAGCGGACAGCTTGCGGTACTCGAGCACGGTGTCGATGATCCCGTAGTCCTTGGCCTCGTCGGCGGTCAGGATCTTGTCGCGATCGGTGTCCTTGCGGATGGTCTCGGCGTCCTTACCGGTGTGCCGGGCCAGCGTGATCTCCATCAGCGTGCGCATCCGCTCGATCTCCTTGGCCTGGATCTCCAGATCGGAGAACTGGCCCTGGATGACACCGGACAGCGCGGGCTGGTGGATCAGGATGCGCGCGTTGGGCAGCGCCAGCCGCTTACCGGGGGTGCCGGCGGCGAGCAGGACCGCGGCGGCCGAGGCGGCCTGACCGAGGCACACGGTCTGGATGTCGGCACGCACGTACTGCATGGTGTCGTAGATCGCCATCAGCGAGGTGAACGAGCCACCGGGGCTGTTGATGTACATGGTGATGTCGCGGTCGGGATCGAGCGACTCGAGGACCAGCAGCTGGGCCATGATGTCGTTCGCCGACGCGTCGTCGACCTGCACGCCGAGGAAGATGATGCGTTCCTCGAACAGCTTGTTGTACGGGTTGGACTCCTTGACACCGAAGCTGGAGTGCTCGATGAACGACGGCAGGATGTAGCGGGCCTGCGGCTGGAGGCGGGGGTCGGTGTGATCGGTCATCAGGGGGCAACTCCGTCGTTGATGCTGGCGCTGGTGATGATGTGGTCGACGAACCCGTACTCCAGAGCTTCCTGCGCCGTGAACCAGCGGTCGCGGTCGGAATCGGCCTCGATGCGCTCGATCGTCTGCCCGGTGAACTCGGCGTTGAGTCGGAACATCTCCTTCTTGATCGCCGCGAACTGCTCGGCCTGGATCGCGATGTCGGCCGCGCCACCGGTGATGCCACCCAGCGGCTGGTGCATGAGGATGCGTGCGTGGGGCAGGGCGTAGCGCTTGCCCTTGGTGCCCGCGGCGAGCAGGAACTCACCCATCGAAGCCGCCATTCCCATCGCGTAGGTCGCGACGTCGCACGGCGCCAGCACCATCGTGTCGTAGATCGCCATGCCGGCGCTGATCGAGCCGCCGGGCGAGTTGATGTAGAGGTGGATGTCCTTGGTCGGGTCCTCCGCCGAGAGCAGCAAGATCTGGGCGCACAGGCGGTTGGCGATGTCGTCGTCCACCTGTGAGCCGAGGAAGATGATGCGCTCGGCGAGCAGCCGCTCGTAGACCGAGTCCTGGAGCGTGAGGCCCGGCGCCCCGCCACGCATAACAGTCACGACTGGATACCTGCTTTCTCTTACGTCTTGGGTCCGCCAGTTCGCGGTGTGTCGTCGGTGTGTTCGTCGATGTGTCTCGGTACCGACACTAACCAACCTGGGTGGGCGTGCACTCCCTGACAGGCGCGCGTTCGCTCACAGCGTCACTTGGCGTCGTCGGCTTCCACGTCGGCTTCGACGTCGGCGTCGTCGGATTCCGCAGCGGTCTCGTCGGCCGACTCGGTCGCCTCGGCCTCCGCCGTCTCGGCCTGGGCACCGCCCGACGGACCGAAGAACTCGGTGGTGTCGATGTCGTTGCCGTCGGTGTCCTTGACGGTGGCGCCGTGCACCACGGCCGCGATGGTCAGGCCGCGTCGCACGTCGGCGAACATGGCCGGCAGCTGGTTCTGCTGCTGCAGGATCTGCAGCAGCTGCTGCGGCTCGAGGCCGTACTGCCGCGACATCAGCACCAGCCGCTCGGTCAGGTCGTTCTGGCCCACCTGGACCTCGAGCTGATCGGCGAGCGCGTCCATCAGCAGCTGGGTCTTGACGGCCTTCTCGGCCTCGGTGCGGGTGGTGGCGTCGAATTCCTCGCGGCTGCTGCCCTGTTCGGCCAGCTGCTCGGCGAAGCGGTCCTCGTCGTGGTCGAGGCCGTGGATCGCGTTGTGCACCGTGTCGTCGATCTGGGCCTGCACGATCTTCTCGGGCAGCGGGACCTCGGTCTGCTCGAGCAGCAGCTCCAGCGCCTTGTCGCGGATCTGCTCGGCCTGCTGGACGCGCTTCACCCGGCGGACCTGCTCGACCAGGCTCTCCCGGAGCTCGTCGATGGTGTCGAACTCGCTGGCGAGCTGGGCGAACTCGTCGTCCGGCTCGGGCAGTTCGCGTTCCTTGATCGACTTCACCGTGACGGTGACGACGGCTTCCTTACCGGCGTGCTCGCCGGCGGCCAGCGTGGTGGTGAACTCCTTGCTCTCCCCCTCCGACAGGCCGACGATCGCGTCGTCGAGGCCCTCGATGAGCTGGCCGGAGCCGACCTCATGGGACAGGCCTTCGGTCTTGGCCTCGGGGACGTCCTGCCCGTCGACGGTGGCCGACAGGTCGATGGACACGAAGTCGCCGTTCTGGGCCGGGCGGTCGACGCCGGTCAGCGTGCCGAACCGGGCGCGCAGCGACTGCAGTTCGGCGTCGACCTCGTCGTCGTCGACCTCGATCGCGTCGACGGTGATGGTGAGCGCGGACAGGTCCGGCAGCGTGATCTCGGGACGGACGTCGACCTCGGCGGTGAACACCAGGTCCTCGCCGTACTCCTTCTTGGTGATCTCGATCTCGGGCTGGCCCAGCGGCTGCACGGCCTGCGTGGTCACCGCCTCGGTGTAGCGGCCGGGCACGGCCTCGCCGACGACCTGGTCGAGCATCGCCTCACGGCCGACGCGGGCCTCGAGCAGCTTGCGCGGCGCCTTGCCCGGCCGGAACCCCGGCAGCCGGACCTGCTTGGCGAGCTCCTTGAAGGCCCGGTCGAAATCGGGCTCGAGTTCCGTGAAGGGCACCTCCACGTTGATGCGCACCCGGGTGGGGCTCAACTTCTCGACGGTGCTCTTCACTGCGGTCTCTCCTCATGTCTGGGTACTGATGTCATATCGGTGCGGTCGTCATGTCGATGCTGCGTTGTCGGGGTGACAGGATTTGAACCTGCGGCCTTCCGCTCCCAAAGCGGATGCGCTACCAAGCTGCGCTACACCCCGCGCCATCGCGGTCCGCACCGCGCGCTGACGCGCGGCGCTGACCACGCGAGATACTACGGCTTACACACCGGGCGGCCGCGCGCGAGGCAGCCAATTGGCGTTGATCCGGTGCGCGCCGGTACGATCCTGCACGCAGCATGCGGGCGTAGCTCAATGGTAGAGCCCTAGTCTTCCAAACTAGCTACGCGGGTTCGATTCCCGTCGCCCGCTCCACAGACCGGCCCGGTTGGGCCGTTGCCGCAGGTCGGCGCTATTCGAGGGGTTGGGCCTGTACCGCGTCCGTACCGCGCACCGCCGTCGCGTAGGGGCCGACGCGAGCCAGGACTTCCGGGTCTTCGTGGACTTGCCTCCACTGACTGAAGTCCAGTTCGTCCATACTCGTCGGCATGGGTGCCGCACCCACCGGCGTGCAGTAAACCTTGGTTGGCTGGTCGATTTCCGAATCAGCCACCACCGGCTCGGTAAAGACGCTGGCATCCAGGTGCAAGAGCCCTTCGTTCACTAGATACACGATTAGGCAATAGGTGTTCTCCATGCATGCGCCGATCCGTGACCACACCCCTGCCGCCGCACGGTAGCGCTCGTTCAAGGTCGTGTCCTGGCCGATAGCCGACTTGATGGGCTCCGTATGGAGAGAATCGGAGTTCAGCCAGCGGTCGGCCAATTCGACATCCGTAAGCGTGCCGTTGTCGGTCATGAAGTAGTAGATCTGAGCGACCTTCGAGCCCTCCACGACTTCAGACCAGTAATCACGGAGACTCTGAATGTCGACCGTGCTGGCGAGCGTCTCCTTGCTGAGCAACTTCTCCAGCGCGTCGAGCACTGACGACCAGTAGACCGACTCTTTCCCGATCGTGAAGGGCCGTAGCCGAGCGGCCAACGACTCAAAGGCTTCCTCGGGAGGCAATTGGATCTTCAGGCGGTGGGTGCTTTCGCCTGTCTCACGGTTCGTCTCAACAGCGATCTTGAAAGTGCCTCTTGCAACTTCGTTGAGCAGATCGAGGTCGTCACGCACCAGCGAGTGGGCTAGTACCCTTCTTGCGCGCAGAACAAATCGTTGCAGGCGGTCGCGGGGGTCGAGAGCTGGCATGTAAACAGCCTATGACCGACCACCGACAACTCCGGCAAAGGAACAGCCCCGGCTCCGAAGAACCGGGGCTGCCCTCAAACACGGCGACTATCGCCCGCGCTTGATCGTCCACACCACGTTGCCAGTCCGGACCTTCTTGGTCTGGCCGGGCAGGACCCTCACCGTCTTCTTGATGGTGGCCATCGCTATCACCTCCAACCCGCCGGGAACTGATCGACCGGCAGGAGTCAGCACGCCCTGTTGCGCGCCGACCCGCGAGAGGTACGGTTGCCACGCGGTCTTCCCCAAGAGCGCGGCAACAGCCTCACGCCGGTAGCCCCGATGTGAGGCTGTTCCAGTTTCTGGCAGGAATGACGCTACAGCTTGTTGGCGACAATGCACGCGAACACAACCTCTTGTGCTCCGGCGTGTCGGAGCTCGGGTTCGTGGATTTGCGGAGTTACGTTGTCCTGCTCGACTCCAGACGGCAGCTAACCGTGCAGCGGCACAACATTCGCGGGCAGGGTCGGCGTTGCCACCATTGCTCCCAAAGCGGCCATCGCGTCCGCGTGGTCGTCGGTGTTGAAGAGGTGGGTGTAGATCGCCAGTGTCGTCGTTGGCTTCGAGTGGCCCATGAACCGGCTGACCTCCAACGCACTCAGCCCCGCCGCGACGCACAAGCTCGCGTAGGTGTGTCGGAGCGCGTGCCACGTGAGCCCTGGGGGTAGTGATGCAGCCTTATCTCCCGACACCGTCGCGGTCCGAATAGCCCCACTACCGCAGGCCGGAACACCGCCTTGTAAAAGGTGGCATGGCGTACCGGCTGTGACCAGTCGACCACAAGCCGCTCCCCGGCCTCGGCTGTCGTGAGTTCGGCCAGGGCTGCCGCTTGGTTCGCCGCCGACGCGCCTACTGGGTTCTTGACCCCGGTCGGTCGCTGGGCCTTCAACGAGACCGATGGAAACAGCGGAGCGGTCGGCTCGTCGGCACGCGGGTGGGCGGCGACGTAGTCCCGCAGCAGTGCGGTCGTCGTCGCCGTCAACGGCACCCGGCGACGGCTGCCCTTGGTCTTAGGTGGGAGGTACCGCAGCTCAGCGCCGACCCGCGCCAGCGTTCGGGCGACATGGAGCCCGCCGGGTTTCGTGGCGACGTTGGGGTTGATCGAAGGGGCCGGTAGCTCAACATCGCCCACCTGCAGCCCGGCCAACTCTCCCGCCCGCAGACCGGACCACGCGGCGACGTGAACCAGCACGTTGTACGGCCACGGCGTAGCTGCCGCGAGCGCGGCAACACGGCTACGGCTGTGCAGGGGTGCGGTACGGCGTTCCCGAGACTCAGCCGGGGCGGAGTGGTTGCGCTGCCATCGCCCGTCCTTTCCAGGCTCCGCCCCGGCTGACCGCGCTACCGATGCGTGCGATTACGGGCAGCTCTCGATGCCGCGCTGCCCGTGCACGTCCAAAGCTATGCCGATAATCGCGTCGGCCTCGGCTGGCGTGAACCGCAAGTCGGCCAGTTCTCTCTTGGCATCGTTAACAGCGATTTCGCTCGCACCGTGCGCGCCCCCGAACAACCAGCAGGTGCGGTCCCACGCCATGTTTACAATCTCGTAGTCCAAGTAGCCGTAGCCCTGGTCTTTCAGACCCGACACAATCGGTCGTTCGCGGGCGAATGGGGAGTCGACCAATAGCTCGTCAATCGTCTCGGCGTTCGCGGCTGGCGCAAACGCAAACAGGATCCCGCCGAGCGCCGCGAATCCCGCGCCCATCACCTTCATTTGTCGCGTCATTAGTTTTCTCCCCCATCCTCAGCAAACTAACAGGCCGATTCTCGCCTGTTGCCCCGCCGCCTCGCGGGTAAACGAGGCACCCGGTTGCACGGTCGTTCGATACCAGCCGTCGTACCGCGTCCGTACCGCCAACCGCAGCGAACTCGGCCCGTACCCGACACGAACCGGAAGCGGCTGAGGCGCCTACCGCAGGCGGCTGTTTGCCCTGCTAGGAAGCATTTCCGGTGAAGTGCGGCGACGCTACCTCGGGCTATTCGCTCACCCGTTTGGGCGCCGAGAAAGTCTTCCAAACTAGCTACGCGGGTTCGATTCCCGTCGCCCGCTCCACAGACCGGCCCGGTTGGGCCGTTGCCGCAGGTCGGCGGCCCCTACGCTCAGACGATGGTCACGTAGCTCTTGCGGATGGTCTCGCGCACCGTCCAGGTCCCGCACCATCCCTTCGGCAACACCAGCAGCGAGCCAGGCCCGATCTCCGCGCTCACCCCGTCGTCTCCGACGACGGTCCCCGAGCCGGAGATGATGTGGCAGACTTCGGTGTTGCCCCGCCGGTCGGCGGTGAACTCCCCCGGCCCGCACTCCCAGACACCGACCTGGGTCGAATCGCCCGTCCAGACCCCGGCGGCCGACTCCATCTGATCGTCGCGGCTCGTCGGTTTCGGCGTCGGTGCGGGCATCGCGATACCTGCGGTGTCGGCGTGCCGGAGGTGAGTGCCCTCGCACTCGGGTCGATCGGTCATCTGCGTTCCTCCCCCCCGTCTGCCGTCAGCGGCCGGTGATCGCGTTGGCCAAGCGCGCCAACGGACTGGTCCGCGGTGTGTTCTTCTCGTTCTCCATCCGGTCGGCGGTGCGGTACAGCGCGTACATGCCCTGCACACCCAGCCACCGCAGCGGCTCGGGCTCCCACTGCCGGACGCGTCGGCCCACCCACGGCAGACGGGTCAGTGCGGTGTCCCGACCCAGCACCAGGTCGGCGAGCGTGTGGCCGGCCAGGTTGGTGGTGGTCAGCCCGCTACCGACGTATCCGCCCGCGGTCCCCATTCCGGTCGACCGGTCGAAGTCGACGGTGGCGGTCCAGTCCCGCGGCACCCCCAGCACACCGCACCAGGCATGGTCGATCGGAACGTCCCGGCTGTCCGGGAACATGTCGTGCATGAGCGCGGTCAACGCGTTGACCGTCCATTCCTGGGTCGCGCCGCGGTCGTCGATCGCCGAGCCGTATCGATAGGGAATCCCCCGCCCGCCCAGCGCGATTCGGTTGTCGGCTGTGCGCTGGGCGTACATGTAGCCGTGGGCGTAGTCGCCGAGCAGCTCGGCACCTTCCCACCCGATCTTCTCCAGCGCCGCCTTCGGCAACGGCTGGGTGACGATCATCGACGAGTTCATGGGCAGCCAGTTCCGACGCTGTCCGGGAATGGTCGCGGTGAAGCCCTCGAGACAGCGCAGGATCACCGGCGCACGCACGCTGCCCCGGTCCGTCACTGCCCGGCCCTGCCGGATGTCGGTGACGGTGGTCTGTTCGTAGATGGTGACACCGCCGGCCTCCACGGCGCGGGCCAGGCCGGTCACCAGTTTGGCCGGCTGCACCCGCGCACAGTGCGGGCTGAACAAGCCGCCCAGCGAATTCCGGACGCGGATGCGAGCGTCCATCTCGTCGCGGCTCAGCACGACGAAATCCTCCGGCCCGGCGCCCCATCTGCGCTCGTACTCCACCGATTCCCGCAGCCGGGTCATCTGCGCGCGATTCCGCGCCACGTGCAGCAGCCCGTCCTTGGCGATGTCGGCATCGATGCCGTTGGCCGCGGCGACGGCGATCACCTCGTCGACGGCGCCGCGCATGGCGCGCATGAGGTCCACCACACCTTGCTGCCCGTGCGTGGCGGCGTACGCGTCGCGCGAACCCGCGAGTTCGGCGGACAGCCAGCCACCGTTGCGCCCGGATGCGCCAAACCCGGCGAATTCCCGCTCGAGGACGACGATGCGCAGGTCGGGCTGCGCCTGGCTGAGGTAGTGCGCCGCCCACAGCCCGGTAAGTCCGGCGCCGACGATGCACACGTCGGCGTCGAGGTCACCCGGAAGTGCTGGGCGCGGCTCCGGCCATCCGATCGCCCGGTACCAGAACGACACACCGCCGTTGATGAAACCTGGTGATCGGACGCCCGTCTGCTGGTGAGCGGGTGACATTTGTTGCGCTCCTTCGATTTTGGACACGTGAAATCAGCTGGCCGCGACGGGGGCGGGTTCTTTCGGCTCTGCCGGATCACCGTCGTCGGCGGGGAGAATGGCCGCACATTCGGGTTCGAACGTCAGCCACACCCGGTCGCCGGCGCGGATCGGTGTGATGGCCCCGGCGCTTTCCCGCACCGGCACGGTCGTGCCGTCGTCGAGGCGCACCTCGAGTTTTCGTGAACTGCCGAAGTAGATCTCCTGCAGCACCCGGCCCGGTATCGCGTTGGTCGCCTCGGGACGCGGGCCGTCGGGCTCGAGGAAGATCCGCTCGGGCCGGACGACCACCGCGACAGCGGATCCGCGCGGGTGCGCTCCGCGTGACGCGATCAGGCGCAGCCCCCCGGCATCGACTTCCGTGCCGTCCTCGGCGGTCCCGTAGAACAGGGACGACTCACCCAGGAACTTGGCGACGAACACGCTGCCGGGACGCTCGTAGAGCTCGCTCGGCGTACCGAGCTGCTCGATGCGGCCGTTGTTGAAGACCGCGATCCGGTCGGAGAGCACCAGGGCCTCGTCCTGATCGTGTGTCACGTAGACGAACGTGGTGCCGAGTGCTCCGTGGATACGCTTGATCTCCAGTTGCAGGGAATCTCGCAACTTCTTGTCGAGGGCGCCCAGTGGCTCGTCCATGAGCAGCACCCTCGGGTCGTAGACCATCGCCCTGGCGAGTGCCACCCGCTGCTGTTGCCCCCCGGACAGCTGTTTCGGCGTGCGTCCACCGAGGTGCCCCAAACCCACTGTCTCCAGTGCCTGCGCCACCTTGGCTCGCCTCTCGGCCTTGGGCATCGACCGCTGGCGCAGCGGGTACTCGACGTTCTGCGCCACAGTCATGTGCGGGAAGAGGGCATAGTGCTGGAACACCATGCCGATATCGCGCCGGTGGGGCGGCAGGTCGGCGACGGGACGCTGGTCGATGAGGAGCTGCCCCTCGGTGACGTCGACGAATCCGGCGATCATGTTCAGTGTCGTCGTCTTGCCCGAACCGCTGGGACCCAGCAGGGTGAGGAACTCGCCGGGCAGCGCATCGAGGTCGACGGCATCGACGGCGGTGAACGATCCGTAGCGTTTGGTCAGGCGGCGCATGGTGATCGACGCGCCGTGCGGGTTGCCGTCAGTGGACACGGTTTCTCCTGAACGTGTAGATGCCGGCTATGACGGTCAAGACGGTGGTGAGCAGAAGGATGAGGGTGCCCGCCGCAGCGATCGTCGGATCGGTGTCACGTGTGACAGAGGAGTACATCTTCACCGGCAGGGTCTGCAGGTACGGGCTCTGGATGAACAACGACAGCACCACCTCGTCGAAGCTGGTGGCGAATGCGAACAGCGCGCCGGACAGCACACCGGGCGCCACCAGCGGCAGGGTGACCGTCCGGAAGGTGGTCCAGCGCCCGGCGCCGCAGATCGCTGCCGCGTTCTCCAGCCGGGTGTCGAAGTTGGCGAGGCTGGCCATGACCGGGACGATGACGAACGGCAGCGCGAGCACGCTGTGCGCGATGACGAAGCCGAACGTCGTGCCCAGCAGGTTCAGCTGCAGGAAGATCGCGTAGATGCCGATCGCGACGACGATCACGGGAACGACCATGGGCGCCAGCAGAAGTGCCCTGATCCCCTGCTTGCCGAAGAACTGGGCGCGGCTCAACGCCACCGCGGCAGCGGTTCCGAAGGTTGTCGCCACGGCCGCCACCAGAACACCGACCTGCAGGCTGGCGGACAGCGCCGACATCCAGGAGGGGTCTTCGAAGAAGTTGGCGTACCACTGTGTCGACCAGCCCGAGGGTGGGAAGACGAACGAGGCACGGTCGGCGAAGCTGAGCGGTATGACAACGAGTGACGGTGCGGTGAGCCAGATTCCGACCAGGGCGCAGAAGAGCAGGAGTAGCCCACGCCAGGCGGTCTTCATGCGGGCGGTCATGCCGTCTGCACCTTTCGGCTTCGCCGCATCAGCAGCATGAGCACGGCCAGTACGACGAAGGTCACGACGAGCAGGACCACACCCATCGCTCCCCCGCGTCCCCATTGCAAGAGACTGTTGACCTGTACGTAGATCTGCTGGCTGATCAGTGAGTCATCGGGTGCACCGAGCAGCGCCGGCGTCACGTAGAACCCGAGGCTGCTGATGAACACCATCAGGCAGCCGGCGCCGACGCCCGGCAGGGACAGTGGCAGCCACACGCGGAAGAACGAGGTGATCGGGCGCGCACCGAGGCTGGATGAGGCGAGCACCAGCCGCCGGTCGATGCCCGACATCACGGCGTACAGCGGCAACACCATGAACGGCAGCAGGATCTGACTCATGCCGATGACCACGCCCAGGTTCGTGCGGATCAGCTGGACATCGTCGAAGCCCAGTGCGGTCAGCGCACTGTGCAACGGTCCGTCGTCCTGCAGGAGGATCACCCAGGCGAACGTCCGGACCATCAGGCTCGTCCAGAACGGCACCAGGACAACGAAGGTCATCACCATGCGGAGCTTCGGCCCGGCCGCGACCATGGCGTAGGCGTACGGATACCCCAGCAGCAGGCAGATCGCGGTCACCTCGATGCCGGTGCCGAAGGTCCGGACCAGCACCTCGCGCTGCACCGCATCCGACAGGTACCAGCCGAAGTTCGCGAATCCCAGCTCCGGCTCGCTGACGGCGCGCCAGAGCATGATCGCCAGTGGGACCGCGAACACTCCGACGACCAGGACCAGAGCCGGCGCGATCAAACCTGCACTCGCGCGGTCTTTCCCGCCCGCACCACCGTCATCCGCGCGGCTTGGTGCGGGCGGTCCGCCCGACAGAACGTCGACCATCGACACTGGCGCGCCCGCCTAACCCGCGAGCCAGTTCGCGTAGGTGGCGACCATGGGATCGTGGTTCTTCGCCCACCAGGCGAGATCCGTCGGGAACCTGTCCGCCTGCCGTTCGGGAGTCGTCGTCACGTACTTCGCGGCCAGCTCGTCGAGCTGCGGCTTGGAATCGACGTTGGCAGGGCTGTAGGACGTCAGCTCGGCCAGCCGCGCCTGCTGCTCGGCGCCGAGGTAGTAGTTAATGAGCGCCATGGATGCCTTCGGGTTCTTGGCGCCCACCGGCACGGCGATGGTGTCAGCCATGGGCATCCACTGATTCCACATGGGTGCGAACGGCGCCCCGTTCTTGACGGCACTGTAGGCGCGCCCGCTCCATACCAGCGCCATGTCGACCTGACCCGCTTCGATCTGCTGCTGTGACTGAGCGCCACTGGTCCAGAACACGATGTCGTCACGAATGCTCGAGAACTTGGCGAGCGCCCGGTCGGTGTCGATGGGATACACCGCCTCGGGCGCCACACCGTCGGCCAGCAGGGCGCCTTCGAACATTCCCGGATCGAGGTCGCCTGAGATGCCCTGGATGCCGCGCTTACCCGGGAAACGCGTGGTGTCGAAGAAGTCGGCCCAACTCTTCGGCGGATTGGCGCCGTACTTGTCGGTGTTGTAGACCACGATCAAGCCGTAGGCCATCGCGGGGACCGAGCAGTCGTCGGTCTTGGTGCCCGGGGGAATCTTGCTGATGTCGACGATGCTGGTGTCGATCGGCATGAAGAGCTCACCGCAGTTCGCCGCCGTGAACACGTTGGTCGAGTCGATGACGTCCCACGTGACATTGCCGGAATCGACCTGCGCCTTGATCTTCGCGTTGTCGGTCGGACCGTCCTGCAGAATCCTGGCTCCGGACTCCTCGGCGAACGGGTCGAGTGCCGCCTTGGTCTGGCCCTCTTGGAAGATGCCGCCGTACGACACGAAGGTCAGCGTGACACCGTCGAGGGCACCGGCCTTGACCGTACCGACCTTCGGCGGTCCACTGCCGAGGTCGATTTCGGCCGCGGGACCCGAACCACCGGACGTGCAGCCGGCGGCGATGCTCACGGTCAGTAGAGCCGCGGCCAGTACCGTCGGCGCTGGCACACGGATTGCCGATCTACGCACAACATCTCCTATTCTCGGGCAGGGCTCGACCGCACCCTGCGACCGTCGGTCGCAGACTGATTACGTTGGTCTGCAATGAATCTCGGTGGTCAGTCGGTCGGCGGGCTCACGATCCAGAGCAATTCGGCACGTGAGTCGCAGTCGTTGTGAACGGTGTGTGGGATCGACGTGCGGTACTCCGCGCTGTCTCCCGGCTCGAGGCGGTGTCGCACGCCGTCCAGTTCGAGCGTGGGGCTGCCGGAGATCACCACGAGGATCTCCTGGGAGTCACCGTGGACGTATGCCTCTCCCGCACTCGCGCCGGGTGCGAACTCCCCGGCGTAGACCTCGATATTGCGTAATGGCTTGGGAGACAGCAGATATTTGGCACTCAGGTCGGAGACGTGGATCTCCGGTCGCGCCGCCTTCCGTAGTATCCGGGCACCGTTGGCGCTGCTGTCGGCGAACAGGTCGGGCAGTGTGATGCCCAAGGATTCGGCCAGCCGGCGCAGACTTCCCACACTTGCGTTGACCTGTCCCCGTTCCAACTGGCTGAGGAACCCCGGCGACATCTCCGCGCGTGCGGCCAATTCACGCAGTGTCATCTTCCGCGCCAGACGGAATTCGCGGATGCGGGCGCCTGTTACCGCGTCCGCGGCCGGCTGCGCCGACGCGTCCCGCTGACCGACATCCTGCACTGACATCCGCCCGTTCGCCTGGAAGAATCATCCGGTTCGGTACAAGCGAACAAAGTGTTCGCTCTTCACGCAACGTTAAGGCGGCAGTGGCCCGGCCGCAACCGGAATCGCGAAATTCGTTCGATTCTCCGAAATGGAGCGTCGCTCAGTGCCGGCCGAGGAGATGCGGCCCCGTTGAGACGGGGACACCGTTGGCGAAGCGGGCCAGCCCCCACGCGGCAACGTCGTCGTCGACGCCGCGCCCCTCGGCCAGATCGGCAAGGATCTCCCCCATCAACGCGGAGAACTTGAACCCCTCGCCGCAGTCGCCGCAGGCGAGCACGACACGGTCGCCGACCATGTCGACGACGAAGTTACCGTCCGGGGAGTCGGTCCAACTGCAGACCTGGGCGCCCAGCACGGTCGGCTCGACGGCACCGAAATCGCACTGTACGCGCTGCCGAATCGACTGCGTCCGTTCGGGATCCGGGGCGCGGTCGCGGTCACCTTCGGTGAGCACCCGCAGCGGCGCATCCATCCCCACCTTGTAGCCGAGACCGGGAGACGGCATGGCATAGATGCCGGGCTCGGACGCCCGCGGCCCATCGAACAGGCACGGAAACTCATTGGTGGCTCCCCGGTCGCGGACCGCACCGAAGTGGACGACCTGCTCCAGATAGGGGCGCAGCGGGATCTCGAGCCCCAGTCCGGGAAGCAGTGCGCCCGCACGGGCGCCGGCGGCCACGACAACGCGGTCGACTGCCAGGGCATCATCACCGCGGTCGAGCACCAGCCGAACTGTGTTGTCCTCCACCGTGATCGAAGTGACCGTGCGCCCGAAGGCACGGACCCCGCCGGCGCGGACGAACAGCCGGTACTGGGCCTGCAACGATGCTTCGGCGAGCACGATGCCGGCGTCAGCGGCCCACACCGCCCCGCGACCATCGGGCCGAAGACCGGGGAAGTAGCGGCCGACGTCGCCCGCAGCCACTTCGACGCAACCGGCGTCGAGTGCGCGCAAGTTCTCGATCACAGGCTCCAGCGATTCACTGTCGCGCCAGAGCAGGCCGCGGCGCAGGAAGACCGCAGACCCCGAGCGCGACTGGAGACGGCGCATCGCCTCGACCGCTCGCGCCGACAATCTCGCACGCAACGGGTCCGGATCCGCGATCCGCCACAGCCGCGTCGGCCCCAGCGACGACGACCATTCGTTGAGCACCCCGTCGCGGTCGAGAAGGATGACGTGGTGGCCCCGCTCGGCGAGCCGGGCGGCGGCGGGTAACCCCCACGCGCCGGCGCCGATCACAGCGATCTGCACACCCAACTCCTCACGTCGCGAAATCACCACCCGGTCACCGTGCGCGGCGGCGAACACCATAGCGCCGGGCCGGCTCGGCGGCGAGCGGATCCGGTCGGATCCGAGCGATGCCTCGGCCCGCTGGACGGCTGAGAGAAGTTGCTGTTTCAAATATTGCTTTGTGCATATAGCCTGTCCAGGGCGTCTGTTGACGCCGGTGCAAATTCGGGGGGACGTAGCAGTGGGTGAACAGGCACGCCGCGTGAGCGGTGCAGCGTTGGCAGTGGGTGTGGGGATCTTCCTGTCCCCCGGCATCGCGACCGCGGAGCCGGTGACCGATTCGCCGGGGCCGGGCGTCTCCGCCGACGCCGGCACACCGGCAGACACGGAGCCCGCCGAGGACAGCGATCAGAGCGATGCCGACACCGACGATACCGACACCGACGAGCCCGAAACCGACGACACGTCCGATGACGAAGCCGAGGACGAGGGCGAGGACGAGGGCGACTCACTCGACGACGCGGGCTCGGACCACCACGGCGCCGATGCCGACGCTGATCCCACACCGCAACCGTCCGAGGAACCTGTAGACGAACCGGCCGAGGGCGTCGACGACATCCCCGTAGACATCCCCGTGGACATCCCCGTGGACATCCCCGTCGACATCCCCGTGGAGGCCGTCGAGGATGAGGACCCGGTCGCGCCCGTCGTCGAGGAACCCGAGGACGACCTCCCCGCGTCGTCGCCGCAGGCAGCACCGGAGGTGATCGCGCCGGCACCCCCACCCGCACCCGCACCGGTCGAATCGCCCGCGATGTGGGCGGTGCTGGCGTGGGCACGCCGCCAGTTGTTCGGCACGACGGCCACGCCGACCACGTCCATGGCCACCCACTCGACGTCGTCGTCGTCCACGACCTCGACACCGGTCACGACCATCAACGTCAAGGACTACGGAGCGGTCGGCGACGGCATCACCGACGACTCGGCGGCCATCAAAGCCGCCCAGGCTGCGCTCACCTCAGGCCAGCGCCTCTACTTCCCCGAGGGCAGTTACCGGTTCGCCCAGCAGAATCCCGCCGGCAACGCCGCGGTCCTGCTCAAGGGGCTCTCCGACGTCACCGTGGAGTTCGCACCCGGAGCCCGGTTGCTGATGGACAACCTCGACGCGAACGGCCACGGCACCAGCCACGGCATCCGCGTCGAGGGCGCGGCGTCGAACGTGACGATCCTCAACGCGACGATCGAGTGGAAGACCAGACCATCGGCGCGCAGCTTCGGCGACGGGTTCTCCGTCCTCGGCTGGGCGTCGAACACCCCACCACCACCGGGCTGGACCGGATCGACCGGAACGATCTCGAACATCTCCCTCGTCAACGCGAAGGTGATCAACGCGCCCCAGACCGGAGCGATCTTCATGGGCGCCTCGGACGTGACCGTCACGAATTTCACCGCCATCGGCACACGGGGCGACGGGCTGCATTTCAACTCCAATCGCCGGGTCACCCTCAACGGCCTGGTGGCCCAGAACACCGGCGACGACGGCCTGGCGTTCGTCACCTACTACGACCCGACCCAACCCTGGACGTACGGCCCCGGCGACGGCCCCTTCAACCAGCCCGGGCTCGGCGAGTGGAACAACGGCGGTTCGGTCGCGACGAACATCACCGTCACCGGCGGGTCCGCCAGCGGTGTGCGGGTCCAGGGCGGCTACGACATCACGATCACCGACGTCACGGTCACCGGCAAGGAGTTCGGCCTGCAGGTCAACTCGGCCAAGGCCACCGGCCCCGGCGACTGGACGAGCCTGGCGTCGCGCGACATCACCATCTCCGACGTGACCATCAGCGGGGTCCAGACCGGGATCGTGCTGGCCACCAACAACATCGACGGCACCGAGGCGTCGATGTGGTGGGACTTCTCCGGTCTGACGATCACCGACGTCACCATCCACAACGCCCGCAACTGGTCGATCGCGGTGGAAACACCCGGGTCGACCACGAGCAAGTTCGCCGGTCTCAGCCTGCGCAACGTCTACGCCGACGTCGACGCGAACGTCGGACCCCTCGGCGGCGGTAACGGCGGAATCCTGTTCGCCTCGCTGCGGGATTCTGTGATCGAGAACGTGCACCTGGTCTCGGTCCACGCCAGCGACATCAACGTGCTCGGCGCATCGCAGATCCGCAACCAGTACGACGTCGCCGACCTGCCGTCGTCGAATCTGACGATCGACGATCTCGTGCTCGAAGGCCCGGGCCGGATTCTCATCCAGGACATCGCCGGCGTGGAGTTCGGCGACGTGGCATCGCACGGGGCGCACAGCAGCGCTGTCGTACTGTTCCGCGTGAAGAGCGCGTCGTTCGACACCATCACGGCGGACCTGCCCGGCCGTGGCACCGGAGAGGGCTACGGCGTGCGCCTGCTGCAGGTGTACGACCTCGACGTCGCGAACATCGTGGTGACCACCGACGACCACATCGGATCATCCTGGTGGGCAGTCGAACTCGGCGGAGGCAACCCGGCCGAGGACATCGCCGGCGACGGTGTCCGCATCCAGAACGTCACGTACGTCAGTGGCCGTGACGCCGCCGGGTCGGACATCGTGGTCCAGGGCGGCCCGTACGGTCCGGTGAACTGGTACATCAACGCGACCTGGCTACACCAGGGCGAGGCCTCACCGCAGTGGCGCACCGGCTTCTGGGGCGACACCACGCCGCCGCTCACATCTTGAGCAATCCCGACTCCTGATAGCGCAGCTCCGAGTTCACCCGCCACGGATCGGCGTCCTCGCCGAAGTACCGAGCGACGCTGCCCATCGCGCTCAGCATCGCGTGGTCCTGATTGTCGTAGTGGTGCATACCGTTTCGGCCCATCGGCCGAAGCGACGGGTGATGTGTGCGGAGGTATTCGCGGATCAGCGCGACGCTATCCATTCGATCCGGACCGTAGACGGGGTAGGCGAACGGTGAGCGGACGAACATGATCCGCTCGACCGCATCGCCGATCCCGAGCGCACGGAGGTCCGCCTCGACGATGCGCGCCATGGACTCGTCGTCGGCGGCCCAGAGGTCGCCGTCGGAATTGGTGAAGTACTCCAGACCCAGATGCGTGCCGCGCCAATGCGCAGGCGACAGATGTGGCGACCACCGGGTGTAGTTCTGGATGCGTCCCACGCGCACGTCGCGACCCGGCGTGTACACCCAGTTGAAGGGGAGCTCATGGCGCGTCGCGAGCGCGACACCGACGGTGATCAGCGCGCGGTGCTTGAGCGCCGCGGCCGCCGCCCGGATGTGCTCGGGAGGCTCGGGCTCCAACGCCTCCACGAGCACCCGCAGCGGCATGCTCGAGAACACGGCGTCACCGGACGCGGTCTGCCCGTTCTCGAGTTCCACCGTCCAGCCTCCGCTGCCGGACCGCAAGGACACGACCGGCGAGTTCAGCGACAGGGCCACACCGTTGTCCGTCAGAGCCGCCGCTGCGGCCTCCCAGAGCTGGCCGGGCCCGAGGCGCGGGTACCGGAACACGTCGCGTGCGGCGGCACCGTCGGTGTCGCGCCAGCGGATCGGCCGTATTCGCTGGTTCGCCCAGTCGCTGGTCAGATCGTCGGGTTCGGCCAGCCAGGTCTTGCGGACGTACCCCTCGAAGAAGATCTCGTACCAGTGACGTCCGAATTCGCCGATGCCCCAGTCCCGGAAGCTCTCGGGTGCGGCACGGCGGCGCGTCCGGCGGCGCAGCCTGGCCCACCCCAGAGCGCCGAGACCGTACAGGCCGCTTCGAAACCCCAGCTGGGTCAACAGGTCTCGTCCGATGAGGGGATACCGGACGTGATGACCGTCGACCAGCATCGCGGAGCGGCGGGCGACCGCGACCCACTGGTCGGCCGGCAGCAGGGACCTCCAGACATCGAGCACCGCTTCGCTTCTCGTGAAGAACCGGTGTCCGCCGGGATCGACGCGCCAGCCGTCGACGCACGGGGTGCGGGCGAGCCCCCCGACGTGGCCGGACGCCTCGAACAGCCGCGGCGCCACTCCCCTGCTCACCAGTTCGAGTCCCGCGGTGAGCCCCGCGGGGCCGGCACCGATGATGATGGGGCTGCGGTTCGACACGGCTATCGTCCGCGACGCTGCGGGAAGCCCCGATAGTCGGCGACGAGGTCGTCGATGTGGCGACGGTCGAGGTCGTTGAGCGGGGTGGTCAGGAAAGCCAGTTGAGCGTATTGGCACTGCAGTGGCAGGAATCCACTGAGCAACGGCTCGGCAGTGGTGCGGATGACGAGATCGACCTCGCCGATCTCGAAGGCCTCGTTGATGTCACAGCCGTCGTGCTGCGCGCGCCGGTGGGCGGTGCGCAGTTCGTCGGCCGCGTCGTACGCGCCGAGGATGTTGATCCGGAAGGCGTCACCGCGCATGGTGTCCTCGAGGGCGGCGGCGGCCGACACGTACCCGGGCGGCAGCGCGGTCCGATCTCCGTGCAATCTCACACTGCACGCGGCGGGATCGAAATGAGCGGGAATCAATGAGGTGAAGAAATGGTCCGAGGCCGCGTACACGGCAGCCAATTCATGATCAGCCCGGGACAGATTCGCCCGGCTCAGGTTGTAGACAGAGACGGTCCCGACACCGTGCGCCTGCAGAATCGACAGAATTTCGACGACTTTCTCCGCACCACGCCGATAAGCGTCGGCCAAAGAAGTGCCGTTGGCGTCCGCCCAGCGTCGCAGTCCATCGGGAATCAAACCCACATGTGCCGGGCCCCCACGCGGCAATAACCCCACTTATTGATACTAGCTGAATTGCTCCGTCGATATTGCGGCTTTGTGAACGAGCGAATCAATCTTCCGTCGGGCGCAGAACCGCCAAGACGGTCAACAGCAGGATCTTGAGATCGAGCAGCAGAGACCAGTTCTCGATGTAGTAATTGTCGAACTCCGCGCGATCGGCGATCGACGTCTGCCCCCGCAATCCGTGGACCTGCGACCAGCCGGTGATACCGGCCTTGACCCGGTGTCGCTCGCCGTACCGCCGCACATGCATCTCGAACAGTTCGACGAACTCCGGCCGCTCGGGACGCGGCCCGACCAAGGCCATGTCGCCCTTGACCACGCTGAGCAGCTGGGGCAATTCGTCCAGCGACGTCTTGCGCATGATCTTGCCGATGCGTGTGCGCCGGTCGTCGCCCTCCACGCCGCCCGGCGCGGCCCCCTCCTTCAACTCGAAGGTGGCGTCGGCCGGGGCGGCGGGTCGCATGCTGCGGAACTTCAGACAGTCGAAGACCTTGCCGTCGCGTCCGACACGGGGCTGGCGGAAGAAGATCGGCCCGGGCGAACTGAGCTTCACCAGCAGCGCGAGTCCGAGGAAGAGCGGTGAGATCAGCAGCAGGACGACCGCGGCGATCGCCTTGCCGAGAGCGTGCTTCACGGCGAACTGCCAGCCCTTGGGGTCGACCGGTTCGAGGACCATCAGCGGCACGCCACCCAGGTGCTCGATCCGGGTGTGGGCGTTGACCACGTCCATCATCCGCGGCACCACCCGTACCCGCATGCCGAGGCTCTGCGCCACCTGTGCGCAGCGCGTCAACTGCTCGCCGGGTACCGCGGAGGGCGCGACGATGAGGTCTTCGGCGCCCGTCGCGCGAACGGCCACCTCGAAGTTGTCGATCGTCCCGAGGTAGGGCACGTCGAGCGGCTCCGCATCGGTGGGCCGCACCTCGTCGAGGACGCCGACCGGACGCAGACCGTAATCGGGCACCTGCGCCATCCTGGTGATGAGCTGGTTGGTGATCGGACCGCCACCGACGATCAGTGCCGGTGTGCCGAAGCGGTACTTGCGCCGCAGGTAGCGCTGCGCGATAGACCGCATCAGCCGGACCGCCGGCATGACGACAGCCGCACACAGCCAGATCCGGATCATCAGATCACTGGGACGGACGTGCGGCACGACCTGTTCGCCCGGCTGCCAGGCCGGCACCAGGACCGTGATGATCGCCAACGTGGTGAGTGCGGCGACCGCGACCGCGGTTTCCACCGGTTCGAGCTCGTCGAGGAAACTGCGGTTGAGCTTTCGCTTGTACATCGACCGCGTCGCCAAGACGATCACGACGACCGGCACGAACAACCACGAGATCAACAGGACGTTGCGGTTGTCCTGCTGATTGCCGATCCACAGGTGCGCAAGCACAACGGCCCAGGCGGCCCCCCAGACGTCGAGCGCCACCGTGATCGCGATGTACCCCGACTCCGCGCGCATCCGCTCGACCCAGCGGGGCGCGGTGACGGCCTGATTGCGGACCGACAGCGACGCGACCCTCTGCCGCGGAACCGTCGCCTGGCTACTGGACGTCATCCGCGCTCCGCCCTCGCCTCTGAATGCATGTGTCACTTCCCCCCGGCACCCTTTGCAGCTTCAACCATAAATTAGCCGCAGCGACGGCGGAAGGGAATCGACGGCCCGGGCGTGTGGGAATTTGCCCGCCGCACAGAAGCCGCCCACCGGCGGCGCCGAGTTCAGCGACTATTGCGAAGTGCCGGAGCCGAACATCCGCTCGGCGGCGAGATGCGCGAGATCACTGAGGATCTGCACGTGGCCGGTGCCCCACAACCGCGGTTTGTCGTCGAATACACACAAGGTTCCGACCGCGTTGTCCTCGCGGTCGATCAACGGTATGCCGAGATAGGCGACAACGGTCCCGTCGAGCACCGCGGGGTGATTCCGGAAAACCGGATCCGTGCGGGCATCCTCGAGAAGCAACGCCGCGCCGTTTGCCACCGCGTATTGACAAACGGAGCGATCGAGGGGGGTCTGGCGTTCTTCTTCGGACGTACCCATTCCCACCGCGCTCTTGAAGAACTGCCGGTCGACGTCGATCAGGGACATGGCCGCCGACGGGGCGTCCAAGGCGGCAGCGGCCGCTCGGGTGATGCGGTCGTATGCCTCTTCGGGAGGTGAGTCGAGCAGTCCGGTGGCATAGAGCGACTGCAGTCGAGCGGGGTCGGTGATCTCGGCTTCGACGCTGGGCATCTCGGCTTCGGCAAACACCTTGCACTCGTTGAGATGGGCCATCAGCTCCTCGACCGAGCCCCGTCCGCTACGCCGCAGATCGGCCACCATCTGGGATCCCACGGCGCGGGCCACATAGGAAACGACGTCCTCACCCGCGTCGCGCGCACATTCTTCGAGTAGACGATTGAGCCACTCGTCGAACCCAGTCAGAGAGCCGGTCATTCGGTCAACGGTATCCGAAGCACCTGGCAATGCGCATGAACAGGTGTGACGAAGCCGGGACATTCCGTCGGAGACGTAACCTTGATTGGAAATGCAACAAACAGGAGGGCGTGTGAAAGATCCGCGGAGGAATGACCGCCGTGTGGATCTGCTGTTCGATGCCCGACACATCCGGCAGAGCGGCATAGGGACGTACATCCGCACGCAGCTTCCCCACCTGGAGGATGCGGCGGCTCGAAACGGTCTCTGCCTGGCCGTGCTTGCGGATCCCGATTCGCGCCCCGCCCTGCGGCCGAGCACCGAGGTCATCATCGCCAGCCCGTCGGGGGCGCCGATGTACTCCGCCGCCGAACAGTCGGCGTGGCGTCATGCGTTCGAGGAGACGCGACCGCGTGCGGTCTGGCTGCCGCACTACCCGTACCCGTTGGCCCGTCTTCTGCCCGGCCGGCGCGGGATGTCGCTGTATGTGACGGTGCACGACACCATCCACCTGCTCCCCGAGGCCATCAGCGGACAGAGCCGGGCCCGCCGCGCGTACGCCCGCGCGATGCTCAAGGCCGATGCCAAGGGCTGTCGCAGGATCTTCACCGTCTCGGAGGCGACCAAGGTCACCCTGACGGAGATCGAGCCGTCGGCGCGGGTGCTGGTCACACCGATCCCGGTCGACGAGGTCTGGCTGCAGCCGGCCGATCCGGACCTGTCCCCCGTCCAGGGACGTTATGTGCTCTACGTCGGAAACACCAAGCGGCACAAGAACCTTCCGCTGGTGCTCGAGGCGTTCGCCGGTCTACGCGACGAGATTCCCCACAAGCTGGTGATCGCCGGCGGCGGTGCGTCCCTGCGGACTCTCGACGACAGGGTCCGCCGCCTCGCCGAGGACAATCCGGACCGGGTGCTGGTGACGGGGCAGCTGGAGTTCGCGGCGCTGCGGGCGCTGGTCGCCTCGGCGGAGCTGTTGATCATGCCTTCGCTGTACGAGGGCGCCGGCTTGCCGCCGCTCGAGGCGATGGCGTCGCGCACGGCTGTGCTGTCCTCGACCATCCCGGCGCTGCGCGAGACGTGCGGTGACGGTGCCGAGTTCTTCGATCCGCACCAGCCCGACCAGCTGGCCGAGCTGCTGCGCACCTACTGCACGGACGACGCGGCGAGAGCCGAGCTGGCCGAACGCGGCCATGACCATGTGCTGGCACGCCAGCGGCGCATCCGCGCGACCGCCGCAGCCGACGCGATCTGTTCCGACCTCGCCGCGACGACGTGACGCTGTCGCGGCGCGCACTGCTGGCGCGCGTACCCGCTGTCAGCGCCGTCGCCGTCCTCGCGGCGTGCTCGCTGGGCGATCAGCGCACTGTCGTCGACGTCCGCGCCTTCGGCGCCAAGGGCGACGGCATCACCGATGACTCGGAAGCGATCCAGGCCGCCGCGGGGGCGTTGCGCGCGAACGGAACTCTCCGGTTCCCCCGCGGGGTCTACCGGTTCGCGAAGCGGTGGCCACCGGGTGGCGCAGCGATCGTCATCTCTGGAATATCCGATGTTGCAGTCGAATTCGATCCCGGCGCCGAGCTGTACATGGACAACCTCAACCCGACCGAGCGCACCGGCAGCAGTCACGGCCTGCTGGTCCGCGGGCCGGGGTCACGAATCGCGTTGCGCAACGTCAACATCCGATGGGCCGACGGTGCTCAGCGGTCGCTGGGCGACGGTATCCGGGTAGAGGGCTTCCCCACCGCCGGAGACGATCCGCCGAACGGGTGGTCCGGGCCGCCGACACCGGTCGATCAGGTCGCCGTGTCAGGGTGCACGGTGCGGTCGAGCCCACAGACCGGGGTGGTGATGCTGGGCGTGTCCGGCATCAAGGTGACCGGGCTGCGGGTGACCGACAGCGGGGCCGACGGTTTGCACTTCAACGCATGCCGGCATGCCGTGGTCGACGAGTTCAGCGCGGTCAACACCGGCGACGACGGACTCGCGCTGGTGACGTACTTCGCCCCGGGTGCCGCATTCGACAAGGAGTCGCACACGTTTTCGTTCCCCGAACTGACCGAGTGGTCCAACGCGGACTTCACCGTCTCCAACGTCAACGTGTTCGGGTGCCGGGCGAACGGTGTGCGACTGGCCGGCGCCACCGGGGTCGGCATCGAGGGCCTCGACGTCGTCGGAGTGCACTCCGGTTCGGCGTTCCTGGTCGACTCCGCCGAACCCGGCACCGACGTCGGATGGAACTACGTGGCCAGCAAGGCGGTTCGCCTCGCCGACGTCACCGCCACCGACTGCGACATGGGCGTTCACCTGCTGGCCCGGCCCGGGGCCTCCGGCGATCAGCGGTTCACCGACTTCGACGTCCACGTGCACGACGCGAAGCTGGACGACTGCGCGACCTGGGCGGTGCGGGCCGAGTCGCTGACCGGACAGCAGACGAGCGGCCTGCGCATCGACAACTGCAGCGTCACCGCCACCTCGACCACGGGCGGCAACGGCGGCGTAGGCATCGCCAACGCTCGCGGAATCAGCCTCGGGGACATGTCCATTCGTCATGCCGAACCGGTGGTGGCGTTCCGGGCGGACAACGCCGGACAGCTCGCCATCGATCACCTGAGCGTGGCGATCACCCGGTCCGAGCCGCCGGAGACCGCCCCCGGGCACGTGGTGGTCGTCGACCGTTCCGACGGGGTCATTTACGAGTTGAGCATCGGCTGGCCCGCCGCCCCGAGCTCCTGGATCCCGGTGCGCCAGTCCGCACCACTTGCCATACCGAGTCTGACGGTCACGCCGCCGGTCGTGACTGCCGCGGTGCGGCGTCCCTGACCGACCCGCTCATCCGGGCGGCCAGCACCGCACATCCACCCGTCAGCAGCAGCAGGAAGACGACGATGCCGTAACTGAGGATCTGTACCCGCCAGACCTCCAGGAAGCAGTAGGCCACCACGCCCGCCGAGCCGGCGATGACCGGGCTGAAACTGAACATGCGCGCGAACACGTACCCGGCGAACCCGTACGCCAGGATCGTGTACAGCCACCCCCAGGCGCCGTGTTCGGAGTAGATGTCGGCGAAGACGGAGTTGGTGAAGAAGTTGCCCGCGAACGTCACCGAGTAGCCGTACACCGACGACTGCTTCCAGCTGTCGTCCTTGGCCACCTTGTTGAATTGCAGGAACGTCGGCTTGATCGCGTCCAACGAGGCCACCGCGCCGCCCCGGTTCTCCCAGGCGCCGCTGACCACCGCGTCGGACACGCCGAGCGAGACCTGCGCCGGCACCGCGAGATAGGCACCGGACTGATAGACGTTCATCGCCACCGGATTGGAGACGCCGGCCTCCCGGTAGTAGTTCGCATTGCGGAAGTAGTTGAGCGCGGTGAGCACCCCGAAACCGGTGAGCGCGATCAACCCCACCGCGATCCACGTGCGCGCGCTGGATCCGCCGGTGGCAGGCCGTGGTTCACGACCCCGCACCCATGCGGCGAGGAACACTGCGCACGCCATCAGCAGCGCCAGCCGCGAGGCGATCATCGCGTTGGCCACCAGCAGCAGCACACCCGCGACCATGTACGGCCACCCGATGACCTTCTTGCGCCACAGGTAGACCCCGATCGGCGCCGCCAGGATCGTGGCGTACCGCAACGTCTGTGGGCCCGCGAAACCCGAGAGGGCATTGCTGAAGTCGTTGGCGGTCTGCTCGCTCAGCGAGGCGATGATCGCCGGGATACCGCCCACCTTCCAGAACGAGTAACCGACCCCGAGGACGCCGGCGGTCAGCAGGAGGAAGAAATACCGGCGTTCGAACCGGGGGGTGGCCGCCCGTGCGGCACCGGCCGTCGACCGCGAGTGCTGTGTCCCCCACCAGAATCCGACCATCGACACCATCACGATCGCGCAGTACCACAGCACCAGCAGTGCGACACCGCGCCCGGTGACCTCCGCGGGCGTCGAGAACCCGGTCAGCGCCTCGGACGAGGCCTGTGGCGATCCGACCTGCTGGCGGGCGAACAGCGCCGACCACGCCAGGAACGACATGCCGGCCGGCGCGAGGATGAACACCGCCGGGGTGAACCACGCCGGCGGGTGGGACGACCCATCGTCTCTGAGCGCGGCGAGTCCGGTGCGGTCGGTGCTGAACATCACTGACCCAGCCGCTGCCGTAGCCGTCGCATCCCGAACGCCGCCGCATAGTCTGGTGCGCCCCGCACCGCGGCGCAGTGGTAGACGACGGCGGTGATCATCTCGGAGACCGCGAACGCCAGGAAGATGGCCGCAGTGCTCTGCCACACCATGAGGAAGCCGACGCTGATCGCCAGATAGACCACCGTGCTGGCGCCCCGGATCCAGAACACGAGCACGGTCTTACCCGCCTTGCGCAGTGCGGCGAACGGCACGGTGGAGACGAGCATGAAGGCTTTCCACAGACAGGCCAGCAGCATCGCTGCGACGCCGACGCCCTGCCACGCCGGACCGAAGATTAGGCTGCCGACGCCACCGAACGCGGCGACCAGCACCACGACCATGCCGGCCGTGAACACCGCGACGAACGCCTTGAGCTCACCCCGGTGCCCATGCGCGAGAAGGCGATACCGGCCGTAGGCCAGGATCGGCTCCAGCGCTCCCGCCACCGTGGAGATGACACGGAACGTGACCGAGGCCGCCGGACCGACCATCACCAACAGGATCGAGGTGATCGCGGGCTGGACGGCGCCGACCACCGCGGTTTCGGCGGTGACCCAGCTCGATCGGCGGACATCAGGCGGAAATCCCATTCGCGGCATGGCTTTTCGCGGCCGGTACCGCACCACCACCGCGAGCAGCGCCCCCACCGCCAACACCCGCACACAGTGTGGATTGTGCTGGTCGGCCATCCAGAGCGCGATCACGCTGGCGACGATCAACGCCGACGCGGCGAACCCCTCGGTCTTCCACTCGCCGGTGACCACCCCGATCGAGCGCGTCATCAGCAGGCCGGTCATCACGCCGATCGCGCCGGCCATCAGGACGGCCGACGACGCGACGGCTGGACCGATCACGAGCAGCCCGCACGCGGCGGCGCTGAGCAGGACCACCCAGCCGGGCAGGCCCGGTTCGCCTTCGGCGTCGGGCGTCGCCAACCGGCCTTCGACGATGAAGGCGTTGAACAACTGCGCAACGTAGACGCCGACGGCGAGCGCCAGCGCGAGGAAGCCCTGGGTCTCGATCGGCGCGATGCGCGCGTAGATGGCGATGAAGATCGCGGGAAACACGTTCAGCGCGAGACCCGCAACGACCTGCACCAGGGTGTGCAGGTGCCTGCTGTCAGGCACGGCGGTGGGCCGCCAACGTCTGCGCCACCACGTCGGCCATCCTGGCGCGGAACACCTCCGGCGAGAACTGTTCGGCGCGTTCGCGAATCGCGACCGGATCGAAGCGGCCGTTGTCGAAGGAGGCGAAGGTCTCGGCGAAGTTGCTGACGATCTCGGCGTCGGTCCGACCGGTGACGAACGAACCGGTCACGCCGTCGACCACACTGTCGAGCGCGCCGCCGACACCGAGGGCGATCACCGGGGTGCCGCACGCCATCGCCTCGACGGGCGTGATGCCGAAGTCCTCCTCCCCCGGCATGACCATCGCCCTGGCCCCGCGATACAGGTTGCGGAACTCCTCGTTCGACACGCGGCCGGCGAACGTGACGTCGCCGCCGTCGGCGAGCTTGCGGCACCGGGCGGCTTCGCGGCCGTCGCCCGCGACGATGAGCCGGACGCCGGCCTCGACGGCGGCTCGGATCGCGATGTCCGGGCGCTTGTAGGCGACCAGGCGGCCGGCGAGGAGGAAGTAGTCACCGCGCTGCTGTGCCGGGTCCGGCGTGTAATGCTCGATGTTCACGGGTGGGTGGACGACCTGAGCCTCGCGGTTCCAGTGGTCCTTGACCCGCTGGGCCACCGTCGTGCTGTTGGCCACGATGGTCGAAATGTTCGGTGCCGCCGAGCGTTCGACGGCGATCGCCAACCGGGACAGCATCCCCAGGGCCAGCTGTCCGGGTAGCGACGGCGCCTCTTCGCGGCGCATCTTCTTGTCCCACGCCCACCGCGCCGGTGAGTGCACGTAGACGATCGTCGGCGTGGTCCCCGCGGCGTTGACGGCGGCGGCGGCGAATGCGTGGTGACTGATGAGCACCGCTTCGGCCGAACCGAAGTCACGGCGTCTCAGCCAGCCCGGCACGAGCGGCAGCAGGGGTGCGTAGGTGCGGTATCTGGCCGCCCGGTAGGCCGAGGACAGCGGACCGGTCTGGACGCGCGGGACGAAGTCGGCGGTGACGCGCGGGTCGACGATCGGGATGTGGATCGGCGCGTCCGGCCACTGCCGGGCGAGTTCGGCGACGACGTGTTCGGAGCCGGCGATCTCGGTCAATCGTTCGTGGACGATCGCGACCGTCACTGCATGCTCCGCTCGCGGTCGTTCTTCGGTGATGGCGGTTCTGTGGTCTCCCGGCGTCTGCGCATGAACGCAGCAGCGGGTCGTCGGTAGGTGAACACCGCGACCACCGGCGCCGCGCTGGACGCGGTCGCCGCCCGCAGGGCCACCGCCTGCGCCGCACTGTCGCCGTCGAGGCGGGCCACGAGCACGATGCCGGTCGCCGCGCCGACGACCGTGGGCGTCAGGGCCGGGTCGCCGACGACTCCGCCGTGCACGACGCGCACCGCATCCTGCTGCGCGGCGGAACGGATGTCGGCCGCGCCGAGTTCCAGCAGGGCCGCCACCTCGGCGCTGCCCGACGACGGTGACGCGCCGATCACCAGGAGATCCCCGCCCGGCGCGGCCGACGGTGTCTGGGAGTAGAGGGTGCGGGCGAGTCGCAATTGCTCGTCGTCGTGCCGCCCGCCGGGGTGTTTCATGTCGAGATCGACAGCGGGGACGAGCACTCCGTCGACGTTGTCGGTCAGCGTCGTGGCCATCGCGCCGCGGCCCGAGCGCCGCCGCCGGGTGAGCGCCACGGCGATCGCGCAGGCGCCGCCGACCAGTCCGCCCAGGAAGACCCCGATGACCCACTGCTGCGAACTGGGGTGGTTCGGTGTCGGCGGCTGCACCACCAGCAACGTGGAAGCCTCCGTTGCTTGGAGTTCCACGCTCTCCCGCACGCGGGCGAGTTCCTGCATCCTCGTCACGTCCGCGGTGTCGCGCTGCTGCCACTGCGTCAGTGCGGAGAGGATGCCTCGGAGTTGCTCGTCGACCCGCTGCTCGAGCTCTTGGCCGTAGAGATCGATCGCGACCTGTACGGTCCTGATGGCTTCGTCGCGAGATTTGCTGCTATTGCTGATGGTGACGACTGACGACTCGCTGGCTTGCGCCACATTGAGCACCGCCGGCTCGTCGAGCGCCATTTTCCTGGCGACCGCCTGGGCGAAACCCTCCCCGGACAGATAGGCGATCTCGCCGCCGACGAAATTGCTCGTATTGCCTTGATTGTCGGGGGTGACCTGACTGGCCCCGGCCGCGATCGCGGTCAGATCAGCCGGATGCTGCAGACGCACAAACGCTGTCGCGGTGGTGTCGGTACCCAGTGCCGCGAAGGCCACACCGCCGATCAGCGCACCGATGCCGATGCCTATGAGTGCGGCCACCAGAAATTTCACCCTCACCAGGCGCGATTCCAGCGAAGAAATCAACCCGACCGCGGGCGCCGGAACTCTCGACACATTGGCAGACAACTCCGCGGCGCTCCATCCTGACCCTCGATGCGACCAATATCGTAATGGCCCGGTGGGATTCGCCGGGCCAGACACAGTATCGGCGAAAGACCAGTAAACACGTTGCCCCTTCAATGAGGTGAGCGGCGCGTCACCCTTTTTGCGATGACGTTTTGCCGGTAACGTCCGGCGCCAGGGGGTGACATCAAAAGCCCACCGACTCGAGACTGGAGCGGCGTGTCTGTTGGGTTCACCGGTGCCATTGCCCGTCGATTCGCGGGTCTGTGCCTGTCGATGATGTTGGTGGCGGCACTGGGTGCGCCCGCCGCCGCTCAAGCCGCCCCGCTGAACGCAGATCCGTCCGCCGCTGGCGAGGCGACGCTGCCGTGGCGGACGCTGGGTCTGCCCGGTGATTTGACGCTGGTCGGCGCCAATACGAATCAGGACTTCGCGGTGCCCGTTCCCACCGGCTTCACCGCCACCCGGCTGCGCGGGCTGATCCACGCGCCGGTCGACTTCGGGGCCGGCTTCGTCGAGATCTCCGATACCACCGGCCGGTTCCTCGCAACGGTCAACCTGCCCGCCGTCGTGCCCGATCAAGCGGTGGTGCCGTTCGACGTCGACATCTCTGCGGCGCAGGTGAGCGGATCGAAGCTCGGGTTGTCGTTCACCGTGCGAGAGGCCGCGTTGCCGGCCGCGGAACGATGCGGCCTCGGCGAACAGGTCCGGTTGAGTGACCTCACCACCGTGTTCGCCGGGATCGAACCGGCGCCGACGACGGTCGCCTCGTTCTTTCCCGCTGTCCTGCAACGACTGACGATCTACGCGCCGATCGATGCCGATGACGGCGAAGAGCAGGCCGTCCTCACGCTGGCCTCCGCGGTGGCGCGGATGTACCGGCCGCAGGCCACGGCGGTCACGGTGGTCAAGCAGCCACGTGGTGCCGTTCCTCCGCCGGCACCGCAGTTCACCCGGACCGTCGTGGTCGAGAACGGTGACGCCGGGCTGGCCGTCGTGAACCCCGACCGGGGCGACGTGTATCTGAAGCTGACTGGGCGGGGTGACCAGCTCGCCGCTCAGGCGTCGGTGGTCGCCACCCAGATGCAGTCGCTGGTGCAGGTCCCCGATGCGCGGGTCGAGAAGGCCGGTGCCCGAGGGGAATCCGATGACGACGAGGTCAGCTTCGGCGAGGTGAACATCGCCGGCGAGAGTTCTGTGCTGCGGACCGCCACCTTGACCGTCGGGGTCGACCGGGCGGCCTTGGGCGCCGGGCGGGTCGACGGGCTGCAGGTGCACCTGCTGGCCACACACACGCCGGTGCAGCCGCTCGACTCGGCATCGGTGACCATCAGCGTCAACGGCCAGGCCCTGCACACCGCGCCGCTGGGCGAGAACGGCCGCGTCGACACCGTTTTCGATGTACCGGGCGAGTTCCTGGGTCAGAGAGTCAATTTCGCGTTCGGCCTGACGTTCAGCCCGCGCCAGCTGTGTTCGCCGACCATCGCGCCGGTGAGCTTCCAGATCGACCCCCGTTCGACGCTGACGATGCGCCGCGGCGGCCCGCCCCTTGCTGGGTTCGGCGCTGTGCCTTCGGAGTTCAGCCCGGAGTTCCTCGTCGCGCTCGACGGCAGCAATCCGAATCAGCTGCACTATGCGACCCGGGTGGTCGCGAACATCGCGCGGCTGACCGATGCGGTGCTGGTGCCGCGTGTCGTGGACGTGAAGGCGGCTGCGGACGCGCGTATGGGCGCCTTGATCGTGGCGAATGCGGCGACGGTCGAACAGACCTCGATGCGGCCGCCGGTCGGCGGTGAGAGCTCCGATGTCCAGGTCGATCTGCGTGACCAATTGCGGGCGCAGATCAATCGCGGGCTGGGGTCGATTCAGACGTTCGCCGACGAGCCGCGCGACCGCACGGTGGTTCTCGTGACCACCAGCGGCGCGTGGTCCCTGGTCGAACCGCTCTTCGGATACATCGATCAGCAGCCTGAGGGCTGGTCGAGTCTGACCGGCGATGTGCTGGCCGCCGGCGCCGAGGGACGCGTCACGAATCTGGCGATCGGGGCCGAAGATACCGCGCCGATCGCTGCCGAGGACACCACTGACTGGCAGAGCAGGGTGGCCATCGCCGTCGGTGGCGTCGTCCTCGCCGCCCTCGCTGTTGCCGCGGCCTTGTTGTGGCGGCGTCGCGGTGCGACGCCTCAAGAAGACTGAGCCGGCGCGCGGCTGCGCGGGGCGATGCAGTTCTGATTGCGTTGGCGCTCAGCCTTGATGCGCGATCGGCGCTCGGCTTCGCGGGTGCGACGCCGTTTGGGCACTCGCACATTGCGCTGCGCCGTCGACGGCCTGCGCTTGGGCCGGGGCAGCGTCGCCGTGGTGGTGTCCCAGTCCGGGAAGAACAGCGCGGCACCCGGTGCGGTGCGGTACTCACGCCCGGCCGGTGACCGCCACACCACGGTGCCGTCGGGCAGCTGGTGATCCGCCCACCCGTCGGGACCGGTCCAAAACGTTTTCAGTAAATGATGTTCGCGACACAGGCATTTGAGGTTCGACGCATGTGTCGCGCCATCCGGGTGGGGAACCGTGTGGTCGATGTCGGCGAACACCGCCGCGCGTGTGCAGCCGGGGAACCGGCACGCCTCGTCCCGCACCCGCACGAACCGGTCCAGCGCCGTCGATGGCCGATACCGGGGTTCTGACTCGGTGGGCGCGGCGACGGTGGTGACCTTCGCGCCACGGCGCAGCAATTCGGCGAGCAGCGGCGTCGGAATCGCTCCCGCGCCGATGATCACCGCCGCCGCATCAGGCGGTGGCGGCGAGGTCTCGGTGATCAGCGGCCCTTCCCCGGACAGCGCGGGATCGTCGGTTGCGGCGGCGTGGTCGACGGCGGCCTGATTGGCCACGACATGGATCACCACGTGATCGCCGCCACCGTCACTGCCCGCCTTGGGGCAGTCGGTTCCGCACTGGCATGCCAATGTCTGCGCGCCGGCGCCCAGCGCGCCCAGGGCGTCGGCGCGGCGCTGCCCTGGGGTGCGGGGGTCGGTCTCGCACACACCGGCGACCATCTGCGCCAGGCGGCGCCTCAACGCCTCCGCGTCGCTCGCGAGCAACCGCCCCCACAGCGAGGTCGTCACTGTCGGATCGTCGGAGCTACCGATGGAGACGTCTCGATCGCGGGCCGCCAAGCGGGTGCGGATCACCGCGGCCGGGTCATAGCAGTCCACCCAGAGATCCACGGCGCGCTCGAGTTTCTCGCCCGACAGCGTCCCCCACCTCGTGGCGTGTTCGGCGACGCGCTCATCGATCCGTGCCAGTGCTTCGCCGTCCTCGACCAACCGGGTGCGCCAGGTGATCGTCGAGACGATCCGGGAACTGAGCTTGCCGTCGGCATAGAGGGCGGCCACCTTCGGCAACCGGTCGCGCAGCGCCAGCGCGATCCTCATCTCCCGTGACGACGCCCGCGCACTGATCCCCATGGCCGCCGAAACCTCCGCCGACGCCGCCGACCATGCATCACACGCCCACAGCACCCGATCGTCTCCGGCACTGAGCTCGCGGCGTCTGGTCAACTCGGCGATCGCCGCCAGCCGAGCGGCACCCTGGGCCGCCTCGGCGCGCGTGTGCTCCTCGATGGCCGCCACCAGGGCCGCGTCATCGAGGTCGTCGAACATGTGTTCGAGTATGCCAGCCGGGTCTGACATTGCGCACCGGCCCACAACCCTGCCGCGCTGAAGATCAGAGTGCGGGCAGCCGCTGCGGCAACGTGTCGATCCACTCGGCCACGGCGGCGCGCAACTCGTCGGCGCCGGACAGCCGTCTCCCGTCTCGCTCGAATCTGATCGCGTCCTCGACGACGAATGCGTACAAGTGCTCGACCAGCACGTCACGATCGCGTGTGCCGTCCATGAGCGGGAGTAGGTAACTGTCGACCACGGAAAGGGCCACCCCTTCGTGCCACCGATTGACCAAGTACCCGCCGGCGCGTCCGCGCGCGAGTTCTGCCATGCGGCGGATCGGCTCGTCGATCGTCAGCGGCGTGCGGGCCGGCTCCGGCGATACCGGATCAAGCCGGAAACGCGCCAGGCCGCGAATGATCAAGGCCTCCAGCAACTCATCGATCTTCGCCTCTTGGTCCTCGGGAGCCGCGACTCCCGCACGACCCAGGTGGGCGTGCACCTCGTACAGGAGTTCGCGACGTGACAGCGTCCACGGCCAGCGCGCGCTGAGCGCGTCGATCGCCGCCTTCACCCCCGGGTCTCGAGTGAAGAGGTTCCTGGTGCCATCGCGAAATTCTTGGGTGGTGTCGTCGAGTCGGACTTCGCCGTCCGCAGGCAGCAAGCGCGCGGCGAAATGCAGACGATCGAAGCGTCGGCGATCCAACTGGTAACTGATCTGCGGTCCGCGTTCGCCGTGCACCAGAAGCGACTGGCGGAACGTGCGGTTGACAACGAAGTCCAGATACTGCTCGACCAGTACCTGGCTGTGTCCGCACTCCTTGAGCAACGGCACCGCGACCTTGTCGCCGTAGTTGACGGCGAACATGCTCTGCACTTCCACGTCCGCGAGATAGGCGAGGCGATGGGGTTCAGCCCGCCTACCAAGGTCGAGAAAATAGCATGGCGCGTTGAACGCCTCAAGCTGTTCATGCAGCACGTAGTAGTCGTTCGCGTGGCTGCGTTCCGCCTTGAAGTCATCGAGCGCCTTGGCGAGAACGCTGTCGGCCGGGGCCACCTCGTGAAGGAAGTCGATCATGCCGCGGGCGTAACTCAGCTTCTCCTCTGCCGTCGTTCTGTCGCCGCCACGCAACAGCATGGCGTCACGAACGATTTCTTTCGCCTTCCAGCCGGGATACACGTTGTAGCTGAGGTGAGCGACACCCTCAGGGGCCAACAACCGGCTGAACGCCGACAGGATTGCGTCCTGCACGTTCGGGGGCACCCAGCTGTACACACCGTGACAGATGATGAAATCGAACTGCCCCAGCGCTGTCAGGTCGATCGAGGCGATATCTCCTTGTCGCAGTTCGACATTGCGAAGGCCGAGCGCCGCGACGAGCTTGCGCCCCTGGTCGATCTGCACCGCAGAGAGATCGAGACCCACGACTCGCGCACGGGGATGCCATGCGGCGAACGGGATCAGATTGCCGCCGGCCGAGCAGCCGATCTCGAGTACGCGGGCGGTGGACACGTTGGGGACGTCCAGTCCGAAAACGTGGGCGATCGCAGCCAGGCGCCCGGGAGCAGTCTGCGGGAATGCGTGCGACACGTACGGGACGGCGTCGTAGTCGGCACGCAACCGGTCAACCGCTTCAACCATCTCCGGCTCTCCTCAGGAATGTCTGGTCACGTCGCCGACTGCTCGTCGATCTTGAAGTATCTTGTTGGGAATTCAAATAGTTTGCTAATGCGTCATGTGCCCGCGTAGGGAACCTCTGATTACCCGGCGAACTGCTCACAAAACGAAGTCGAATCTCTCTCAACAGGACAGACACGTGCAGGGTCACTTGCATTCGTAACTTACTTGCAAAGCTCGCCGAGCTTCGTATTCGCCTCGTCCGCGCTCTTCCGTCGGGCGACTTGGTTGGGGTCTGAGTCGAGGGATCCCGCGGTGGCCGCGGCGGCGATGTCCATGAGTGTGTCAGCGAATCCTCGCGCAGCGTCGGCGATGTCCGACGGCGTCGCCGGCTCAAGTCGATCGATGAGGTACTGACCCCCATCGTAGAGCGCCAGCCGCGCGTTGGCAGCAGACGCCAGGTTTCCGGCGATATCGGCGGGTCCACCTGGTACGACGAGGTTGGTGTTGCGCGATACCCCGCGGCGGACGAGCTCAATCGCGCCGCACGTCTTGGCCTTGGCCTCTGCGCGCTGCGCATCGCTGAAACTTCCGGCGTCAGTCTCGTCGTCCCCACTTCTGAGCAAAGACCAGCCAGCCAGGCACAGCGCTACTACCGCAACGACCGCCGAAGCCAAGGACACGGCGGTACGCCAGTCGAGAAACACTCGGTGGCGCCGCTCCTGCGCCAGGAGCTCAGGTTCAGAAGACTCCGACATGGGCGGCATCGTAGCCGCGCTAGCAGGTGCGGGACTTATTTCAGCCGGATGCGTGATCAGATATTTCCACCCTCAACTAATAAATTCACACCCCCTTCTCAGCTTCCCTTAAGTTTGCTAAATTCGCGCCAACGGAGCTGGTCTGACCACGCCTCGTCGACGTTCGAACCAGCGAGGGGCGAGGGGGCCACCATGACAGACCACACCCACACGGACATCCCGGCGGCACTCCGGGCCGTCAAACCGAAGCACGCGACACCCACCGGCAACGTGGCGAAGCGGTTGACGACCGGCGCCCTGTTCAGTGCGGCGCTGGCCGCCGGGGCGTTCACTGTCGGCCTGACGACGGGAGCCAACACGGGTACCGCTGCGGCCGCACCCTGCGCGTCGGACGATTTCGAGTGCCTGGCGGGTGAGGCCGTGGCCGAGTTCACCGGAGGTGGGAACGGCTCGCTGTTCGGTGCCGGGGTCGGTGCAGCGGCCGGCTCGTTCGGGAGCTTCGACGCCCTGGATCCGCTCAATCTGGTCGGACCCGGCGGCATGCTCATCGGAAACGGTGTCGACGCCGCCGCCGACTGCACCGGCACTGCCTGCAACGGCGGTAACGGTGGTCTGCTGTTCGGAAACGGCGGCGCAGGCGCGAACGGCGGTACGGGTGGCGACGCCGGGCTCTTCGGCAATGGTGGCCGTGGCGGCGATGCCCTTGCGAAGACCGACAACGTCGTTGGTGTGGCTAACGCCACCACCGTCACCGGCAATACCGGCGGCGCGGGTGGGAACGGTGGCTTGTTCGCAGGCTGGGGCGGGGCCGGCGGCAACGGCGGTGATGTCACGACGAAGACCAACGCCGCAGTGGGCGGCGCCGGCGGGGCTGGCGGCCAGGGCGGCTTATTCGGCGGCGGCGGCGCTGGAGGACTGGGTGGCGATGCCGAATCGATCGGCAGCGGTGTTGACGTTACGGTCCCCGGCACCCCAGTGCCGTTCAGCACGACCGACACCGATACCAGCATCCCGGGAATCAAGACCGTAACCCAAAAGGTGGGCACTACCACTGTCAGCACAGTAGGCGTCGCCGCCGGTTCCGCGACCGGTGGCGCAGGCGGTGCCGGCGGCGCCAGCGGCCTGGTCGGCGCGGGCGGTGAAGGCGGCGCAGGCGGTGTCGGAGAGACGGTTTCGTCCTTCAGCATGGGCAAGGGCGGCGGCGGCGGCGCAGGCGGCGCGGCCGGAACCCTCTTTGGCAGTGGCGGCAGCGGAGGTGCGGGGGGCGCGGGTATCAACACCGGGTCCGAGCAGACAACGACCCTGACAACGGCCGGTACACAAACCAAGACCGTCTATTACGCAGGCGGGTCGAAAGACGGAAAACTCGTAGGCTCTCTAGTGGGGACGCCGGGGTGCAGCAAGTTCTCGTCATGCGGAATTCAGGACGGCCTCGCTCTTCTTGCTCTCGGAGGCACGAACCCGAGAACAACGTCTCTCGCCGCCGGGCCCACTGACCTCGGAACAGCCCTAGTGGGCGGTCCTGCCGAAGGTGGTGTAGGAGGCGACGGCGGCACCAGCGGGCTCGTCGGAAATGGCGGCGGCGGCGGCGTCGGCGGCGACGCAACCGCGAACTCATTTACGAATCTTGCTACCGGCGGCGCCGGCGGTAAGGGCGGATTCGCGACGCTGCTCGGCTTCGGCGGCACCGGCGGCACGGGTGGCACCGGCACCAATCTCGCCGAAGGACCGACGACGGTGAATTTCGAGATTCCGTCGATTATCGGAGACCTGCTACCGATTAACCTTCCCAACTCAATTCCGCTTGCGGCGACCGGTGCTGCCGGCCGAGGTATCGGCGGGGCAGGCGGAACCGGTGGCGGCGGCGCGTTGTTCGGTGGCGGTGGCGGTGCGGGTGGTGAAGGCATCGGCAGTCTCATCGGCACTGGCGGAAACGGCGGGAATGCCGGCTCGGGAGCCCTCCTTGGCGGCACGGGCGGCGCCGGGGGCACCGGGACTGCGAATGGCACTGCAGACGTCGACACGACCTTCCCGCTGTCGATTGGCCCCCTCACCATCAATGTCCCGATCAAGGCGACGGACGTTCCCGTCGGTACAGGTAACGGCGGCCTGGGCGGAACGGGCGGCGGCGGTCTGCTCGGCGGCGGCGGTGGCCGTGGCGGCGACGCGACCGGCAGTCTGACCGGCAACGCCGGTGACGGTGGAACCGGCGGGGGCAACCTGCCCGGCGTCAACAACACGCTGTTCGGCGGCCGCGGCGGCGACGGGGGCGACGCGACCGGCGGCAACGGCACTGCGCAGTTCACCCTCGGGCCGGTCTCGCTTCCGATCATCGGCCAGGTAGTTCCCCTGGTTCCCCTTCCTGCCCTCCCCGTCGGCCATGCCAACGCGGGGGACGGTGGCGACGGCGGCAACGGAACCATCTTCGGCGGCGGCGGTGGCACCGGTGGCACCAGGTACTACTCGAATCCGTTCGACCTCATCGACCTCGCCGACATCGGTGATCTCGACCCGAGCGACCTCGGCGGACTCGCAGGACTGATCAATACCGACAACGACGCCGTCGGCGGCAACGGCGGTAGCGGCCTGATCGGCGGTGCGGGCGGCCAGGGCGGCACGGGCGTCTTCAGCCTCGGCGGTCTTCTGGGCGGTGGCACGGGTGGCGGCACCGACCCGGGTGGTCTGTTCGGCGGCCTGGACCTCGGGTTCCTTGGCATCGACCCGGCGAACTTCACGATCGAGACCGGCGGTCAGGGCGGTCAGGGCGGGCCCGGCAGCCTCATCGGCGGCCTCGGCGGAGGCGGCGGCAACGCCGGCTCGCTGGGATCGACCTTCCCGTTCCTCCCGAACTCCATCCTCTCGGTGGGCGGCCAGGGCGGAGATGCGGGCGATGGCGGCCTGATCGGCGGCCTCGGCGGCTTCGGCGGGAACGCTCTCGCCCTCGGCCTGGGCTTCGGCGGCGACGGCGGCAACGGCGGAGGCGGCGGCCTGATCGGTGGCGCCGGCGGCTTCGGCGGCTGGGCGGAAGCACTCCTGGCCGCAGTCGGTGGCGCGGGCGGCGACGGCGGCCCCGGCCCCATCCCAGGCCCGGGTGGTCCCGGCGGCGGCGCGATCTCGCCCATCTCCGCGACCGGCGGTCCCGGCGGCCCCGGAAGCGTCCCCGGCTTCGACGGGCCCACGTTCTCGATCCCGACAGGCTTGCTGCCCTCGGGCGTGGGTCTCCCTGCCGCGCCTGAGACCGCCGCAGACCTCGCCCCCGCGCGGGTGGGCGGCGGCGACACCGGCGACGAGGTCACGACCACGACGAAGCCGAGCGGTAAGCGGAGTCTCAGCGACATCTCCAGCGCCATCCGGGACAACCCGATCTCGAAGAGCATCGACAGGGTCGTCGACCGCATCACCAGCGGCGGCAACAGGACCGGCGGAAGCACTGCCGGTGGAGCTGACGACGAATCCGATAACACCGACGGCGGAGAGACCGGTAGTGGCACGACCGGCGGCAGCACAGACGGTGCAGGGACCGGCACCGGCGGATAGCACCGACGAGCAGTCAATGGCGGCGGCCCGTCCCTCCTGAGGGGCGGGCCGCCGCCATGCTCAGCTGGCGACCGCCTCCCCCACCACCTTCTGCACCTCGACGAGGTTGTCGCCGTACACGCCGGCGTTGCCCAGCCCGCAGTGCCGGTCGGCGGTGATCGCGTTGACCGTCGTCCCCGATCCGCCGCCCTGCCAGTGTCCGACATTGGCCATCACCAGTCCCGGCATCAGGTCCGGCTCGTCGGCGGCGGGGCCGACGAATGACCCACGGTCGTTGAACACCCGCACCATCTCCCCCTCGGCGATACCGCGCGCGCCGGCGTCGTCGGGATGGATGAACACCCGCTGCCCGCCCTGGACGCGCTGCTTGTCCGGCGCGTTCCCGTACTGGCTGTTGAGGAACGCATGCGGCTTCGGCGAGATGATGCTCAACGGATAGCGTTGCGCCAGTTGTGGATTGGACTGCGCAGATTCAAACGGCGGGACATAGTCGGGCACCGGGTCCACATATCCGCCGGGCTGCATCCCCTCGTACATCGACCGCCACACCGGGACCACGAAGTTGCCGCCCTCGGCGAGGCTGGACTTGAACTCGCACTTCCCCGACGGGGTCGGGAAGTTGCCCTCGGCATGCGGCGCCCTGGTGTCCGGCGTGCCGACGTTCAACCGCATCCAGCCGACCTCTTCGAGCTTCTCGTACGTGATGCCCTGCAGCGCAGGCGCGTCCCAGTCGTGGAAGTCGATGAGCATCTCGCGGTCGGTGCGGTTCCAGTAGGCCATCGACTCCTCGTCGAACTCCATCGTCTTGGCCAACCGCCGGAACAGTTCGACGTTGGGGATGGCTTCACCGGGCGGTGCGATCGCCGGCTGGTTGAGCGATATGTACAGGTGTCCCCAGGTCACCATGATGTCGAGTTGTTCGGCCTGCATGGTGGCCGGCAGCACCAGATCGGCGTACTTGGCGGTGTCGGTGATGAAATGTTCGCTGACGACCGTGAACAGGTCGTCGCGCATCAACCCGCGCATCGTCTTCTCCTGCGCGGGGCCCTGGGACACCGGATTCGAGTTGTAGACGAACAACGATTTGATCGGCGGGTCGAGCTCGAGTTCACCGGTGAGCGCCATCCCGAGGTCGAGCTCGTTGACCACACGCGTGCCCTCCGGGATCCACTCCGGCATACAGATCTTGTCGAAGCTGGTCGGGAACTCCCAGATCGGCATCTCCATCGTGCCGCCGCCGACGTGTCGCCACGCGCCGACCAGTGCGGGCAGGCACGTGATGGCCCGGATCGCCTGTCCCCCACCGCGGCTGCGCTCCAGAGCCACACCCTGGCGGATCGCCGCGGGCTGGCTGGTCGCATATTCGCGCGCCAGCGTGCGAACGTCGTCGGCGGGCACACCGGTGATCTCCTCGACTCGTTCGGGTGGGTACTGCGCGGCGCGGGCGGCCAGTTCCTCGAAGCCCACCGTGTACTTCTCGACGTAATCGGTGTCGGTGAGCCCCTGGGCGATGGTCTCGTGGATCATCCCCATCGCGAGGGCGCCGTCGGTGCCCGGGCGGACGCGGATGTGCCAATCCGCTTGCCGCGCAGTGCGGTTGCGCACCGGATCGATCACGACGATCTTCGCGCCGTTCTTCTTGCGCGCCTCGAGCAGGAACGGCCAGCCGTGCAGGTTCGTGCTGGTCATGTTCATGCCCCACACGATGATGTACTTCGAGTGGGCCATCGATTCGACGTCGAGGCCACCGGATCCGCCGACGGTCATGTGCCATGCGGTCGAGGAACCCGATTCGCAGTACGTCTTCTCCGCCACCGTCGACCCCAGCCGGTTGAAGAACGCGTCACCCGCGGTCAATCCGTTGAGCACGCCCTGGTGACCGAGATAGGCGTGCGGCATGATCGCCTGACTGCCGTACTCCTCGATGATCGCCGTCCAGCGCTGCTTGATCTCCGCGAGCGCGTCGTCCCAGGAGATCCTCTCGAAGGCACCGGAGCCCTTCGGTCCCACCCGGCGCATCGGGTAGAGCAGCCGGTCGGACTGGTAATGGTGTTCGTGGAAGTTCTTGACCTTGACGCAGAGGTTGCCCTTGGTCATCGGATGGTTCGGATCACCCTGGACGTCAACGAGTTTGCCGTCCTCGACGTGGTAGAGCATCGCGCACGTGTCCGGGCAGTCGTGCGGGCAGGCGCCGCGCACGATGGTGAGTTCCTTCACGGGGGTCCTCCTGGGCTGCGGTGGTGCTACCAGTTAGGACGAGGTTTGTGGCCCGGCAATTGCACGCGCATTAAGCTGCTGTGACCGGTGCGGGCGTGCGCGGTTTTCGCGCACCGCGAACGTGGACCGCGCGTCGGTACGCTGGACACATGAACGGCGTCCTGCTCGTCCTGATCATCGTGGTCGTCGCCGCGCTCGCGCTGGCGGTCTACAGCTCATCGAAGGCGTCGGGCCGGCGCACCGCCCAGTCGCTGGCCGACGCGAAGGCCGACGCCCGCCGGGTGATCGAGCGGCTCGGCGGACAGGTGCTCAATCTCAGCGGCACCGACGAGGCGTCGAAGCAGGCGTTGGCCGACGCCTCGGAGCGCTACACCGCCGCCTCATCACAGATCGACCAGGCCACGTCGGCCCGGCAGGCCGAACTGGCCAAGGAGAGTGCGATCGAAGGCCTCTACTACGTCCGCGCGGCGCGCACGGCCATGGGCATGGATCCCGGTCCCGAACTCGAGACGCTCGCCGGGCAGCGCTCCGCGGGCGCGGTCACCGAGGACCGCCGGGTGCAGTTCGACGGCAGGGAGATCGAGGCGTCCCCGGTTCCGTCGCAGCGCACCCCGAACTACTACCCGGGCGGCCGGGTCGCGGGCCGTCCGGTGCCGGCCGGGTGGTACTCCGAACCGTGGTGGAAGCCGGCGCTGGTCGCCGGCGCGTGGGGCCTCGGCTCGGTGCTGCTGTTCGACGCGTTGTTCTCCGGGATGCACGGCAGCGGCTACGAGCAGGGTTTCGCCCAGGGCTATGACCAGGGCTTCGATCAGGGCCAGGACCCCGGATTCGACGACGGTGGCGGCGGCGACGCTGGCTGGGACGGCGGCGGCGGCTGGGGCGATTTCGGCGGCGGCGACTTCGGCGGTGGCGACTTCGGCGGGTTCTAGCCGCCGCGCTCAGATCCGGCTCTCGAGCCGGGCCGACACCCCCGCCTCCTGCAGGTCGAGCCGCTCCAGCATGGCGCGCACCGCCTCGTCTTCGATGCGGCCGGCGTCGCGTTCGGCGATCAATGCATTGCGCTGCGCGCACAGCACGTCGCGGTAGAGCTTGGAGAACACCTCCGCGCGGGGCGTGTGGGATTCCGGATCGGGCATCTCGTCGGCGTCTTGGGAGTGCCGGGCGATCGTCTGCCGGATGTTGGCCAGCGTCGCGTCGTCCAGTCCGGGCGGCGGCGCGTCGGCGAACCGGTTCAGCACTTCGTCGGCCGCGGTGTGCACCACCTGTTCGGCCTTGCGCGTCTCTTTCTCGTCGGAATGCCGGTCTTCGGCGAATGACGGTTGCAGCCAACGGATCAGCAGTGGCAGCGTCCACCCCTGCAACAGCAGCGTGCTGACGCTGACCACGAACGCGATCGCCTGGATGGTGGCGCGCTCGGGGAACGGCTCACCATCGACCGTCATCAACGGCAGGCCCGACGCGGCGGCCAGCGTCACCACGCCCCGCATCCCGGTCCACGAGACGACGACGTTCTCCTGCCACGTCAGCGAGCGCCGGTCGCCCAGTGCGGACAGCCGGCCGGGCCGGCCTCGTCGGCGTACTCCCAGCGCCCCGCGACCGCCCTCGGGTATCGGCACGCTGAGCCTGGACTCGACCTTGCGCGAGAGCACCCCGCGGCCGAACATCAGGAACACGCAGACCGGCCGGATCAGTAGGACGACGAGCAGCACCACGCCGGACGCAACCGCCACCTCGGCCAGCGACTCGTGCGCGGTGTTGAGGTCTTCGATCACGAACCGCAGCTGTAATCCGATGTAGGCGAACACGAATGCCTCGAGCATCACGTCGACCGAGTTCCACACGTAACGCTCCTGCAGCCGGGTCTGATAACCCGCGTCGAGCGAACCGTGGCCGACCACGAATCCCGCGACCACGACGGCCAGCACCCCCGAGGCGTGCAGGTGCTCGGCGGAGATGAACGCCGCGAACGGCACCACCAGACCCTGGATCGTCTCCAGGCCGGGGTTGGCCAGCCGGCGCCGGATCCACAGCGTGACGAAGCCCAGCGCGGCCCCGACGAGCGGACCGAGCAGTGCGCTGTAGCTGAACAGCAGCACCGGGTTCTCGATGAACGCCCGGCTGCCCGCCACCTGGGCCACCGCGATCGAGAACAGCGACAGTGCCGCCGCGTCGTTGACCAGGCTCTCGCCGGTCAGGATCGCCATCACCTTCTTCGGCAGGCCCAGCCGGCGGCCCACCGCGACCGCGGTCACCGCGTCCGGCGGCGCCACCACCGCACCGAGGATCAGAGCGACACCGAACGTCAGCGACGGCACCAGCCAGGACGCCAGGCCGGCGACCGCGAACGTCGTGATCACCACCAGCCCGACACCCAGGCCCAGGATCGGTTTGATGTTGCGCAGGAACGTTGGGAACGAGAAGTTCAGCGCCGCCGAATACAGCAGCGGGGGCAGCACCACCGACAGCAGCACCTCGGAATCGAGTTCGACGCCGTTGAAGTCGGGGGCGAACGACACCACGAACCCGACGACTACTAGGACGAGGGCGGGTTCCAGACCGCGGCGGTGAGCGATGGCCGTGACCACGATGGCGCCGACGACGACGAGGATCAGTTCCACCGGGAGATTGTCGCCGCAAACGGCGAGCGGCGCCGCGTTACCTCAGCGCTGGCAGGTCGGGCACCAGAACAGGTTGCGGCCCTCCAGCACGGCGGTGCTGATCGGGGTGCCGCAGATCCGGCACGGCTCGCCGGGACGGCGGTAGACGTAGGTGCGGGGCCGGCCGGTGCGGTACGAGGGGGCGCCGTGGTCGTCCTCGGGCCGCACGGTGATGATCTGACCGCGCCGCACACCGACTTTCATCAGGTCGATCAGGTCGGTCCACATCGCGTCGAATTCGCCGGGTTCGATGTTGGTGCCCAACCGGTAGGGGTCGATGCGGTGGCGGTAGAGCAGTTCGTTGCGGTAGACGTTGCCGACCCCGGCGATGACCGCCTGGTCCATCAGCAGCGCACCGACGGGCCTGCGCGAGCGGTTCAGCCTGGTCCACGCCGGCGCGGGATCCGCATCGCGCCGCAGCGGGTCTGGTCCGAGGCGGGCCAGGATCTCCGACACCTGCGCCTCGTCGACGACCTCGCAGGCGGTGGGGCCGCGCAGGTCGGTGCCGTACTCCGATCCGACGATGCGCATCCGCACCTGTCCGACCGGATCGGGCGGCGGCTCGTCGGCCGGCAACACGAACTCGTCGAACCGTCCGTACAGCCCGAGGTGCACGTGGATGATGCGGCCACCGCGGTAGTGGTGGAAGAGGTGCTTACCCCACGCGCTGGCACCGGTGAAGGTGCGGCCGTCGACCATCGCGGCGCCGTCGGCGAAGCGGCCCTGCGGACTGCTCACCCGTACCCGCGCGCCCTTGTACCGCTTCTGGTGCAGCCGGGCGAGCCGGTGCAGGGTGTGGCCCTCGGGCATCCGCTACGCCGGCGCTCCGGGCACCGCAGGCGCATCGTGGGTGCGCTCGTACTCGGCGAGGATGTCGATACGGCGTTGGTGGCGTTGCGCTTCCGACCACGGGGTGGACAGGAACGCGTCGACGATCGCGAGCGCGTCGGCCTCGGAGTGCATGCGGCCGCCGATGCCGATGAGCTGGGCGTTGTTGTGCTCACGCGCCAGCTTGGCCGTCTCGACGCTCCAGGCCAGCGCGCAGCGGGCGCCGGGCACCTTGTTGGCCGCGATCTGCTCACCGTTGCCGGAACCGCCCAGCACGATGCCGAGGCTGCCCGGGTCGGCCACCGTCTTCTCGGCGGCCGCGATGCAGAACGCCGGGTAGTCGTCGTCGGCGTCGTAGCCGAACGCGCCGCAGTCCACCGGTTCGTGACCGGTGTCGCGGAGATGGTCGATGATGACCTGCTTCAGCTCGTAGCCCGCGTGATCGGCTCCCAGGTAGACGCGCATGGCGGCCATTGTGACAGGTTCAGCCGACGGTGATCGCGTCGAGGCGCTCCTTGATGAAGTCCGACGACGTGACGGGGTCCAGCCCGGACACCTTGCCGATCGGCGGGCCGAGTGGGGTGACGACAGCGTCGTGGTTGGCCTCGTAGAAGTAGATCAGCGAGACCAGATCCTCTTCGGGGGCGTCGGGCTGCGGCGGCAACACCCGGTGCCGGCCCGACGGCCAGCGCCGCCCGCTCCAGTACTCCAGCAGATCGCCGATGTTGACGGTCAGCGCATCCGCCCGGTACGGCGCGTCGGCCCATCCGTCGGCGTCCGAGAACACCTGCAGCCCACCGGCACCCGGCTCCCGGTCCAGGATCGTCACGGTGCCGAAGTCGGTGTGCGGCCCGATGCGGAACTGGCCCGGTTCGGGTTCGCCGACGACGCTGACCGGCGGGTAGTGGTTGATGTTCATCGTCCACGTGGGCCGGCTCGCCAGCTGGACGAACGGGTTGGCCGGTATCCGCAGCGCGTGGGCGAAGAGGGCGAGCAGATCGTCGGCGACACGACGCATCTCCGCGGTGTAGGCGGTGACCAGCTCGCGCAGCACGGGCACCTCGTCGGGCCAGACGTTGGGCGCGAACCAGATCCGGTCGACCTCCGGGTCACCGGTGGCGGTGTCGGCGCCCAGGCTGAAGCTCTCCTTGAGGTCCGGCGGTGTCTCGGTGCCCTCGGCGTAGGCGTTGGCCTCGGCACCCGGACCGATCCAGCCGTGCCCGCCGACGGGCACCGAGTAACGCTGCTTGACCTCGTGCGGTTGCGCGAAGAACGCGCGGGACGCCGCGCGGACGTCCGCGGCGAGCGCCGGGTCCACGCCGTGGCCGGTGACGAGAATAAAGCCGGCGCGCTGCAGTCCTTCGTCGACCTCGGCCGCCAGCGCGTCGGCTTCGGCTCCCCCGGCGTACCAGCGGGACAGATCGATCGTCGCGATCACGCGGCGACTCCGCTGATGCTCTTCGCGCAAGCGCTCATCGGCCGATGTCCTCGTTCCACAGTTCCGGATGGGCCTCGATGAACTCGGACATCATCGACACGCACCGCTCGTCGTCGACGACGGTGACCTTCACACCGAGGTCGGCCAACCATTCGTGCCCGCCGGTGAAGGTGCGGCTCTCCCCCACGATCACCGCACCGATGTTGAACTGCCGTACCAGTCCGCTGCAGTACCAGCACGGCGACAGGGTCGTCACCATCACGGTGGACCGGTAGTCGCGCTGCCGGCCTGCGTTGCGGAACGCGTCGGTCTCGGCGTGCACCGACGGATCGTCGTCCTGCACCCGGCGGTTGTGGCCGCTGCCCAGCAGGACGCCGTCAGCGTCGAAGAGCGCGGCCCCGATCGGAATACCGCCCTCCGACAGCCCTTTTCGGGCTTCGGCATAGGCAACGTCGAGCATGTCGGCGACGCTGGTCACCGGATCTGAACTTGGCACAGCCCAAAATAACACCTGCGATTCCGCGGGGCCGGGTGAGCGATTGTCGCCCGGTAGCCACCCGGCGGAAACAAACCGGCGCGCAGCGGCATTGAACGTTGTCGTGAAGATTCTCGTGATCAGCGCCAGCCCGCGCGCCGACGGCAACTCCCATGCGCTCGCCCGCTCGGCGATCGACGGCGCCCGCGACGCCGGCCACGACGTCGAACACGTCTTCCTCGACGATTACGTGCAGCAGATGCTCGGCAACTGCCGGATGTGCCGGCGCCCGCAGGACGGCCGGTGTTCTCTCGACGACCGGTACGCAGAACTGCTGCTGGACAAGATCCTGCCCGCCGACGGGATCGTGTTCGCGATGCCGCTGTACTTCTACGGGATGCCCGGCCGGTTGAAAACCGTGTTCGACCGCTTGTTCTGCTACACCGCCAACAGCGCACCGGAGCAGGACGTCGTCGTCGACGGCATCACGGGCAAGAACGTCGGCGTGCTGATCTCCTGCGAGGAGAGCTACGTCGGCGCCACCCAGGGCGTGGCCGCCCAGTTCCAGGAGCTGACCCGGTACCTCAACCAGAACCTGGTCGGCGTCGTGGTCGGCAACGCCAACAGCCGCGGCGAGATCGTCCACGATCCCAGCGACCCGCTAGCCCGCGCGCGCGACCTCGGTGCCAGGTTGTTCGCCATCCGCGTCACCGACTACCGGATCGACACCGCGCGCTCGAACCGCGTGTGGGACGGCGCCGTTCACTCGTAGAACGAGTCGAGCAGGTCCTTCTGCTTCTCCTCGACGACCGAACGCTTCACCTTCAACGACGGCGTCAGCTCGTTGTTCTCGATGGACAGGTCGTGGTCGAGGATCGCCCACTTCTTGATGGTCTCCCACCGGTTGAGCTCGGAGTTCAGCCGGTCGATGTACCCGCCGATCAGTTCGCGGACCTGATCGGACTTCACCAGGTCGCCATAGGACTTGCCGCCCAGGCCGTTCTCGTCGGCCCAGCCGGAGATCGAGTCGGGGTCCAGGGTCACCAACGCCACGCAGTAGTTGCGGGACTCGCCGAACACCAGCATGTGACCGGCGTACGGGCACAGCGCCATGAACCTGCCTTCGATGGCAGGCGGCGCAACGTATTTGCCGCCGGAGGTCTTGAACAGCTCCTTGATCCGACCGGTGATCGTGAGGAAGCCGTCGTCGTCCAGCCGGCCTTGATCACCGGTGTGCAGCCACCCGTCCTCGGTGAGCGTCTCGGCCGTCTTGTCGGGCAGGTTGTGGTAGCCGTCCATCACGCACGGGCCCTTCACCTGGACCTCGCCGTCCTCGCTGATCCGCACCTCGCTGCCGTCGAAGACCTGGCCGACCGTGCCGAGCCGGTAGTTCTCCAAGCGGTTGATGAACGCGCCCGCGGCGGTCTCGGTGAGCCCGTAGCCTTCGAGGATCAGCAGCCCGGCGGCGTGGAACCACTCGGCGATGTCCCGGTTGAGCGGTGCCGAACCGGAGATCATGAAGCGGATGCGGCCGCCGAACACGTCCCGCACCTTGCTGAAGACCAGACGGTCGAACAGGCTGTGCGCCAACGCCAGGTGCGGCGGCACCGACTTCCCGGCCCGCCGTCGCCGGCTCACGTCGCGGCCGACCGCGAACGCCGCGTCGAACAACTTCTCCTTCACGCCGTGCTGCGACCTGACCACCTTGGCGTGGGCCTTCTCGAAGATGCGCGGCGCGGCACCCATGAAGGTGGGCTTCACGGTCCCCATGTTCTCGACGATCTTGTCCACCCGGCCGTCGATGGCACTGGCGAAGCCGCACGCCAGCTGCGCGGAGATCAGCACCTTGCCGAAGGCGTGCGCCAGCGGCAGCCACAGCAGCTGCAGATCCTTCTCGTCGAGGATGCCGAAGCCGGCGATGGTGTCGCCCTCGTACACCCAGGCCCGGTGAGCCAGCCTGACGCCCTTGGGTTTTCCGGTGGTGCCCGAGGTGTAGATGAGCGTGGCCAGCTGGTCGGAGGCGATTCCCGCCGAGCGCTCGCGCACCGCGGACGGGTGCTCGTCGAGGTGCTTGCGGCCCAGCTCGATGACGTCGTCCAGGCTCAGCACCCAGTCGCCGTCACCGGCGCCGTCGAACAGCACCACCTTCTCGAGGTCGGGCAGTTCGTCGCGCTTCTCCCGCAGCTTCTCCAGCTGGGTCTCGTCTTCGGCGAACACGAACCGGGAGTCGGAGTCACTGAGGATGTAGGCCGTGTCGGCGGCGTTGGTCGTCGGATACACCGTGGTGGTGGCGGCGGCGGCGCACATGATCGCCAGGTCGGCCAGGATCCACTCGTAGCGGGTGCCCGAGGCGATGCCCACCCGCTGCTCGGGTTCGATACCCAGCGCCAGCAGGCCTGCGGCCAGCGCCTCGACCTGGTCGGCGGCCTCCTGCCAGGTCAGCGAGACCCACTTGTCGTTCTCGAGTCTGCGAAATGCTTCGTGTTGCGCCGACTTCTCGACACGGTCGAAGAACATCGTGGCGACATTCGCTGACGTCGTGCCGGGCCGCTCTGTGCTGTCGATGGACATCGTCGTCTCCGGGGGCTCGAGGCGGGTTTCGGTACCGCCCCTGGCGGGGCGGTACCGATGGTTCCACATTCATACCCGGTCGGAGCCGTTTCGATGCGCAGCCCCGGCGACGGCCCTCAGTCGAACGACGGCCGCTCGGTGCGGGTGCGCTTGAGCTCCCAGAAGTGCGGATACGACGCGAAGATCACCGACGCGTCCCAGAGCTTGCCGGCCTCTTCACCGCGCGGGATCTTCGAGAGCACAGGCCCGAAGAACGCCACGCCGTTGACGTGGATGGTGGGAGTGCCGACGTCCTCGCCGACCGGGTCCATGCCCGCGTGGTGGCTCTTGCGCAGCGCGTCGTCGTACGCGTCGGAGGTCGCGGCGTTCGCCAGATCTGCAGGCAGGCCCACTTCCGCCAGCGATTCGGCGATGACCGCGGTGAACTCGGGGTCGGATTCGCCGTAGCCCTGATTGTGGATGCGGGTGCCCATTGCGGTGTAGAGCGGCGCCAGGATCTCCGGACCCTTCGCCTGCTCGGCGGCGATCGCGACGCGCACCGGGCCCCAGGCCCGCTTCATCGCCTCCTGGTACTGCTCGGGAAGGTCGCGACCCTCGTTGAGGACGGCGAGGCTCATGACGTGGAAATTCACCTCGATGTCGCGGACCTTCTCGACCTCGAGGATCCAGCGGGAGGTGATCCAGCACCACGGGCACAGCGGGTCGAACCAGAAATCGGCCTTCGACTTCTCAGCCATCAGCGGGATCCTTTCGGTGACGAGGACACAGTTCCATGCGGCACAACTTCGGAGTCGGGTCTGGTGTTCCCCAACACGCCGTCGCCCACGCGGGCTCCGCGGCACACGGCTGTGGGACAACCTTGACCGAACCGTGTTGTTCCTGCGACACGAGTGAACCAGTGTGGCAGTGGACAGACGAGGAGCACCATGTCCACTACAGCTCGAGCCCGGTGGATGGTGGCCGCCACCACCATCGCCGCCACCCTGATGTCCGGCGCCCTGATATCGGCGCCGGCCGCGGGCGCCGACCCGGTCGACCCCATGGACAAAGCGTTCCTCTCCGCGCTGCAGCGGGCCGGGGTGCGTTACGACAATCCCGTCGACACCGTCGCGCTCGGCAAGCGGGTGTGCCCGATGCTCGTCGAGCCCGGCAAGGACTTCGCGAAAGTGGTCGCCACGGTCCGCAACGACGGTGTCCCGCCCGAGCTCGCGGCGTTCTTCGCGGGCATCGCGATCCGGATGTACTGCCCGCAGATGGTTTCGTCGGTGGGCAACGGCACGTTCCTGAATTGGCTGCAGACGACGAGGTTCCCCGCAGCCCGATAGGTTGGGGGGTGTGGCACTCCCCAACCTGACTCGCGAGGCGGCGGTCGAGCGCGCGGCGCTCATCACCGTCGACAACTACCGGATCGAACTGGACCTGACCGACGGTGCCGGCGCACCCGGTGAGAAGACGTTCCGCTCGAAGACCACCGTCACGTTCGACGCGACGGCCGGCGCCGACACCTACATCGACATCGCGGCGGACACCATCCGCACAGCCACCCTCAACGGCCGCGACATCGACGTGTCCGGCTACGACGAGTCGACCGGCATCCCGCTGGCCGACCTGGCCGAGCGCAACGAACTCGTCGTCGACGCCGACTGCCGGTACTCGAACACCGGCGAGGGGCTGCACCGCTTCGTCGACCCGGTCGACAACGAGGTGTACCTCTACTCCCAGTTCGAGACCGCCGACGCCAAGCGCATGTTCGCCTGCTTCGACCAGCCCGACCTCAAGGCGACGTTCGACGTGACCGTGACCGCGCCCGCCCACTGGGAGGTGGTGTCCAACGGCGCGCTGGAAGCCAGCCGCACCGGTACAGGTCCGGACGACGCCGCCAAGACGCATGTGTTCGTCCAGACCCCGCGGATGAGCACCTATCTGGTCGCGCTCATCGCCGGGCCGTACGCACGCTGGGACGACCTGTACCGCGACGAGCACGGCGAGATCCCGCTCGGCCTGTTCTGCCGCCGCTCGCTGGCCGAGTTCATGGACGCCGAGCGGCTGTTCACCGAGACGAAGCAGGGATTCGGCTTCTACCACAACAACTTCGGCGTCCCCTATGCCTTCGGCAAGTACGACCAGCTGTTCGTGCCGGAGTTCAACGCGGGTGCGATGGAGAACGCCGGGGCCGTGACGTTCCTCGAGGACTACGTCTTCCGCAGCAAGGTCACCCGCGCCTCGTACGAGCGCCGCGCCGAGACGGTGCTGCACGAGATGGCGCACATGTGGTTCGGCGACCTGGTCACCATGGCGTGGTGGGACGACCTGTGGCTCAACGAGTCGTTCGCGACGTTCGCGTCAGTGCTGTGCCAGGCCGAGGCGACCGAGTACACCGAGGCGTGGACCACGTTCGCCAACGTCGAGAAGTCGTGGGCCTACCGCCAGGACCAGCTTCCGTCGACGCATCCGGTGGCCGCCGACATCCCCGACCTGCACGCGGTCGAGGTGAACTTCGACGGCATCACCTACGCCAAGGGCGCCAGCGTCCTCAAACAGCTCGTCGCCTACGTCGGAGAGGAGTCGTTCCTGGCGGGGCTGCGGGACTACTTCCGCGACCACGCCTTCGGCAACGCGACCTTCGGTGATCTGCTCGGCGCGCTCGAGAAGTCGTCGGGGCGCGACCTGTCCGGCTGGGGCCGCCAGTGGCTCAAGACCACCGGGCTCAACACGCTGCGCGCCGATTTCGACGTCGACGGCGACGGCCGTTTCACCCGCTTCGCCATCAGCCAGAGCGGTGCCGCGCCGGGCGCCGGGGAAACCCGCGTGCACCGGCTGGCGGTCGGTGTGTACGACGACGACGCCACCACCGGCAAGCTGGTCCGGGTGCACCGCGAGGAACTCGACGTCGAGGGCGAGAGCACCGAAGTTCCTGCGCTGCAGGGCGTTCCGCGCGGCAAGCTGGTTCTGGTCAACGACGACGACCTGACGTACTGCGCGCTGCGGCTCGATCCGGATTCCCTGCACACGGTGCTGACCCGCATCGCCGACATCGCCGAACCGCTGCCCCGCACGCTGGCCTGGTCGGCGGCGTGGGAGATCACGCGCGAAGCCGAACTGAAGGCCCGCGATTTCGTGGCGCTGGTGATGAGCGGCGTTCACGCCGAGACCGAGGTGGGGGTGGCGCAGCGGCTGCTGCTGCAGGCGCAGACCGCGCTGAACTCCTACGCCGATCCGCAGTGGGCACGGGAGACCGGCTGGCCGGCGTTCGCCGACCGGCTGCTGGACCTGGCGCGCGAGTCGGCGCCGGGTTCGGACCACCAGCTCGCGTTCGTCAACGCGCTGTGCAACTCGGTGCTGTCGCGCAACCACGTCGCGGTACTGGCGACGCTGCTCGACAACGAGCCCGCCGAGGTGAACCTGCCGGGGCTGGTCCTCGACACCGACCTGCGCTGGCGCATCGTCACGGCACTGGCCGCCAGCGGTGACATCGACGCCGACGGACCCGAGACGCCGTTCATCGACGCCGAGGCCCAGCGCGACCCGACCGCGGCCGGCCGGCGCCACGCTGCGGCGGCGTCCGCGGCGCGGCCGCAGCCCGAGGTGAAGGCGGCCGCGTGGCAACAGGTCGTCGAGGACGACACGCTGGCCAACATCACCACGCGTTCGATCGTCGGGGGCATCGTCCAGCCGGGTCAGCAGGAGCTGCTGGCGCCGTACACGGAGAAGTACTTCGCCGCCATCCCCGGAGTGTGGGAGCGCCGGTCGAGTGAGGTCGCGCAGACCGTGGTGATCGGGCTGTACCCGTCGTGGGACATCAGCGACGAGGCCCTGGCCGCGGCGGACCGCTTCCTCGCCGGTGACGTGCCGCCTGCGCTGCGGCGGCTGGTCGTCGAAGGCCGTGCCGGCGTGGAGCGCTCACTGCGGGCGCGCCGCTACGACGCCAGCTGACTCCCCACTTCCCCGCGAGCGTGCGCGTCTGCACACGACACACCGGGTGGTGTGCAGCAGTTCGCGCACGCTCGCGGGGCATTCTCATGCGATGGCCGTCAATCGAACTCGCAGGGCACGCGCGGCGCGCCGGCGAAAGCTGCGGATGGAGCGGGTGGTCAACGACCTCACCGTCGACGAGTGGGCGGCGCTCAAGGCGGCCTGGAACGGATGCGCCTACTGCGGGGCCACCGACGGCACCATGCAGCGCGACTGCGTCATGGCGATATCCCGGGGCGGGCGGTACACGCTGGACAACGTCGTGCCCGCCTGTGCGTCATGCAACACCAGCAAGTGCAATGACGAGGTCACCGGCTGGATGCGACGCAAACGCCTCGACGAGCGCAGGTTCCTGACTCGCTACGTCGAGATCCGCGGCGCCCTGTTGCAGGGTCGCGAGAGTGCGCAAACGCCGACCGGCGAGCGGCGTGTCGTGGAACAGACACGCACGCTCGCCGGGAAAAGCCCCCCGCTCGCCGGGGAAGAGCGCGAAGGAAACTAGCGCGGTGAGACGCCCGCCGACAGCACGCGGATCGCGCTGATCAGCCCGTCCATGAGGTTGCCCTCCTGGAACGACGCGGCGGCCGCCGAGACGCCCAGCGGGGCGGCGGTCTCGATACCGCGGCCCTTGACGTCGACGCCGTAGACGACCTCGATCGCGTGCTGGTCCGGCGAAACCGCCAGCAGCACCGCGTTGTTGGGCGTGGGCACCTGCGACAGGATCTCACGCGCGGTGGCGGCGGTGTCGGCGCCGAGGTCGCCGATGTACACCGCGAACCGCGCCTTGGCCGCCCGCGAGCCGTACTTGAGCGCGTCGTCGAGCACGACGAGGTCCTTGGTCGCGAACGGGTAGTCGACCGACAGGGTGCCGGGCTCGGTCACCCCGGACAGGCGGCCGCTCGTGGTCAGCGCCCAGCCGTAGGGCAGCCCCTGGCGCTCGACCGCCGCGCGGTGACCGGTGACCTTGACTTCACCACTTGCCACTTGCGCCGCCTCCGATCGTCACGTGATTCGAATGGTGTTCGCCGACGTTGCCGCCCTCCGCGGCGGAGTCGGCCTGAATGCTGCGACCGGTCGTGGCCGTGTGGTGACCCGAGGGTTCCTCGGCCGCCCACAGGATCGGCGAGTACCGCCACGGTTCGGACATTTTGTAGCTCGCCGGGTGCGGACCCTTGCCACGCCAGATCAGGAGGGCGAGGACCGCGGTCAGTCCCAACGGCACGAGGACGAAGAGAGAGTGCATCACGGGGGTGCTCACGATCCCAAACGGTATCTCACCGCAAGATCAGGCCGCTCCCTCACCCAGATATCGCACCCACGCCGGGTCGAGCTCCTTGACCGTCGACAGCAACCGCCAGTGCTGCCCCTTGGGCGGCAGCGGCGCCGACCGCAGCGTCCAGCCCAGTTCGGTGAGCAGATGGTCGGCCTTGCGGTGATTGCACGGCGCGCACGCCGCCACGCAGTTCTCCCACGAGTGGGCGCCGCCGCGGCTGCGCGGCACCACGTGGTCGACGGTGTCGGCCTTGGCGCCGCAGTAGGCGCAGCGGAACCGGTCGCGGTGCATCAGCGCGGCCCGGGTCATCGGCACCCGCGCCCGGTAGGGCACGCGGACGAAACTGCGCAGCCGGATGACGGTCGGCACCGTGATGCTGCGGCTGGCCGAGTGGATCACCGGACCGGCCGGGTCGTCGTGCACGACGTCGGCCTTACCGCACATCAGCATGACCACCGCCCGCCGCAGCGGCAGCGCCGTCAGCGGTTCATAGGTGGAGTTCAGCAGCAACACGCGGCGTCGGCCCCACAACGACCCGTCGTGCACCGCAGGCTCGACGCGGTGGTTTTCCACGCTGTGCAGGACGCGGGCGCTCGCCGCGGGACCCGGGGGGCCGGCCGCGGCCGCACGCTTGTGGCCGGCCGATCTCGACGGGCTTTTCTTGCGTTGCGCCATACGTCCTCCGAGGAGACAGTCCACCACGGATCGGCGGCCACCGCACGGCAATTCGGTACGTGTACGCAGGTCAGTCCCGTGAACATCGGGTGACGTCGCAGGAGTCGACGGGCCCGGGCGGTGACAGGCCACAATGGAGCCGTGACGCAACCAGCCCGGTCGTTCTACGACGAAGTCGGTGGCCACGAGACGTTCAACGCGATCGTGGCGCGGTTCTACGAGCTGGTACGCGAGGACGAGATCCTGCGCCCGCTGTACCCCGAGGACGAACTCGACGCGGCCGAGGTGCGGCTGCGCATGTTCCTCGAACAGTATTGGGGCGGCCCGCGCACCTACTCCGACCAGCGGGGACATCCACGCCTGCGGATGCGGCACGCGCCGTTCCGCATCGGCTACATCGAGCGCGACGCTTGGCTGCGCTGCATGCACACCGCGGTCGCATCGATCGATTCGGCGACGCTCGACGACGAGCACCGCAGGGAGCTGCTGAGCTACCTCGAGATGGCCGCCCAGTCGATGGTCAACTCGCCCTTCTGAGCGCAGGCGGCCACAATTGGTTCGATGGGCGCCATGACAGGACCGGGCCCCTGGTGGTCGCGCGCGGTGTTCTACCAGGTCTATCCCCGGTCGTTCCGCGACAGCAACGGCGACGGCGTCGGCGACCTCGACGGCGTCACCGCCGGTCTGGACTACCTGGCCGACCTCGGGGTCGACGCGCTGTGGCTGAACCCCGTCACCGTGTCGCCGATGGCGGATCACGGATACGACGTGGCCGACCCACGCGACATCGACCCGCTGTTCGGCAGCCTCGAGGCGATGGACCGGCTGATCGCCGCCGCCCACGAGCGCGGTATCCGCATCACGATGGACCTGGTGCCCAACCACACCAGCTCCGCGCACCCGTGGTTCGGTACGGCGCTGGCCGCGGGTCCGGGCAGCCAGCAGCGGGCGCGCTACCACTTCCGCGACGGCACCGGCCCGGACGGTCTGCACCCGCCCAACAACTGGATCTCGATCTTCGGAGGGCCGGCATGGACCCGGATCGTCGAACCCGACGGCACGCCGGGCCAGTGGTATCTGCACCTGTTCGACCCGGAGCAGCCCGACCTGAACTGGGAGAATCCGGAGGTCTTCGAGGATCTGGAGAAGACGCTGCGGTTCTGGCTGGACCGCGGCGTCGACGGCTTCCGCATCGACGTGGCACACGGCATGAGCAAACCGCCCGACCTGCCCGACATGCAGATCGCCGAGAACAGACTGCTCGCCGACATGGACAGCGATCCGCGTTTCAACCACGAAGGCGTCCACGAGATCCACCGCAACATCCGCGCGGTGCTCGACGACTATCCCGACGCGGTCGCCGTCGGCGAGGTCTGGGTGTACGACAACGCTGCTTTCGCCGCCTACCTGCGGCCCGACGAACTGCACCTGGGGTTCAACTTCCGGCTGGTGCGCGCGGAGTTCGACGCCGACGAGATCCGCGATGCGATCGAGAACTCGCTCGCCGCCGTCGCGCTGCAGAACGCGACGCCGACCTGGACGCTGTCCAACCACGACGTCGAACGGGAAGTCACCCGGTACGGCGGCGGGCCGCTCGGGCTGGCCCGCGCCCGCGCGATGGCGTTGGTGATGCTGGCGCTGCCCGGTGTGGTGTTCGTCTACAACGGCGAGGAGCTGGGGCTGCCGAACGTCGACCTGCCCGACGAGGTGCTCCAGGATCCGGTCTGGGAACGATCGCTCTACACCGAGCGCGGCCGCGACGGCTGCCGGGTGCCGATGCCGTGGAGCGGTGACGCTCCACCGTTCGGGTTCTCGACGACGGCGGACACGTGGCTGCCGATGCCCGCGGACTGGTCGTCGCTGACCGTCGAGCACGAGCTGGCCGATCCCGACTCCACGCTGAACTTCTTCCGGCGGGCGCTGGCGCTGCGCCGGGAACGCACCGCGGTGGCCGTGGGCCCGGTGACCGGACTCTCCGCCGAGGGCGGTGTGCTGACGGTGCACACCGGGGGCGGGCTGACATGTGTGCTCAACGCCGGCGAGCGGCCGGTGGACCTGCCCGCCGGTGAGGTGCTGATCACCAGCGCCGCCCTGCAGGAACATTCCCCGTCGCTCCGCTCGCCCCGGCCCGGCCGGCTTCCGGTCGACGCGGCCGCCTGGGTGGTCTAACGCAACACGACGGCCGGGTCGCCGCGGCGGCGCAGCACCGAACCGAACCGGGCGTCGATCCGCAGCCACGTGGCGGTGACGCGGATCCGCACGATGTCGTCGGAGGTCAGCGCCGCACTGCTCTGCGGCAGGAAACCCATTGCGGTGAGCGCGAATACACACCGCATCGGGACCCCGACGCGGTCGTCGCCCGCGCTGACCGCGACGACCTCCTGGTCGAGCAGCGACGACGGGGGGCCGTGGGCGCCGCTGTGCTCGCGTACCAGGGCGCCGCCCCGCGACGCCAGATCGAGCATCACCCGGGCCGGCACGTCGTCGAGGTGGGTGAACCCGGCATCCGGCGGCACCGCACCCCGCCAGGCCGAGTCCATGGGGAAGCCGGTGTCGACGAAGCCCGACCCGTCCATCGCGGCCAGACCGGCGGCGAGCGCGTCCGCGCCCGCGCAGAGGTCCCTGGGGCGCACCCGGCCGTGCACCACCCGGCTGGCCAGGACGTCGAAACCCGTTGCCACGAACGCGACGACGTCGCCGCCGGCGCGCTCGCGCAACCGCACCACCGCCGCGTCGTCGAGACGCAGGGCCCGTTCGGCGAACACGGCCAGGTCGTCGCGGTTACCGGAGTCGGCCAGCCAGAGCCCGCGTTCGGGGCCGGTCATCGCAGGTAGCGCTGCAGGTAATCGCGCTGTTCGGCCGTCAGTCGTTCCAGCCGTTGCTCGTCGATGTGCACGGCGGCCAGCTGGGTCTCGGCGATGACCGACGGTTTGGCGTCCGCCGGCGCACCGACGGAGCGCACCTCGTAACCGATGGTGAAGTCCACCGCGCGTACGCGTTTGGACCACATCGTCACCTGCAACGGCGAATCGACCAGGCGCAGCTGACCCTTGTAGGCGATCTTGACCTCCGCGATCAGCAGGCCGATCTCGGTGATCCGCGACTCGAAAGGCTCACGCAAGAACGGGATTCGGGCCTCTTCGAGGATGGTGACCATCGTGGCGTGGTTGATGTGCTGGTACATGTCGATGTCGGACCACCGCACATGCACCGGCGCCACAAAACCTACTGTCACCCGGAAGACCCCGTTCCACTTGTTCGTGTCATGCTGCGAATCTGGCGTGCCGCCACCGACAGTGTGGCCAGGTCACGTTCGTCGTCCTCGTAGATCTCGGTGAGCGTGCGCCGCGCCCGCTCCACCCGCGACCCGTTGGTCATCTCCCACTCGGCGATCTTCTCCTCGCCACTCTCGTCGGGTTCGCCGACCGCCAGTACGTCGAAGCACAGCGACCGCAGCGATCCGTAGATGTCGTCGCGAACGGCCAAGCGGGCCAACGAATGCCAGCGGTCACCGCGCGGCAGCTGGGACACCGCGGTCAGCAGGCTGTCGGTGTTGAGGTGGTCCATCAGCGCGAAGTAGGTGTCGGCGACCTCGGCGGGATCCCGGTCGTCGATGTCGGCGATGTCGATGATGTCGAGCAGGCTGAACTGGTAGAGGCCCGTGGCCACCGCATACGCCAGCTCCTTCGACGCGCCGTGCGAACAGAACTCGCCGGCCTCCTTGGCGACGATGGCCTCGTCGTCACCGCGCAGCCACTCCTCCATCCGCGGGGTCAGCGCCGCGACCTTCTCGGCGAAGCGGTTGATCTCGGCGCCCACGGCCAGTGGCTGCGGCCGGTAGTTCAGCAGCCATCGCGCCGCCCGGTCGATGAGCCGGCGCAGGTCCAGGGTCATCCGGTCGCTGACCGAGACCGGCAGGTCCGCGGCGCGGATCTGCCGCCACACGTCGCCGACCCGGAAGATCGCGTTGACCGCGACGAAGCTGCGGACTGCGTCGACGGGGCCCACCCCGGCGTCCTCGGTGATCCGGTAGGCGTAGGTGATCCCGCTGGTGTCGACGACGTCGTTGACGAGCATGGTGGTGACGATCTCCCGGCGCAGCTGGTGCGAGCGGGTGTCGGCGGCGAACCGGTCGCGCAGGGTGGACGGGAAATAGCGCGGCAGCCGTGCGGCGAACGCCTCCTGGTCGGGCAGTTCACTTCCGAGCAGGTCGGCCTTGAGCGCCAGTTTCACGTGGGCCATCAGCGTCGCGAGTTCCGGTGAGGTGAGTCCCATTCCGGCGTCGATGCGGCGACGGATCTCCTTGGGCATCGGCAGCGCCTCGAGCTCGCGGTTCATCCCCCGCTGTTTGACGAAGTCGTCGATCATGCGGGCGTGCACCGGCAGCAGGCTCGCCGCGTTGGCACGGCTGGTGCCCATCAGGTCGTTCTGGTCGCGGTTGTCCGACAGCACCAGTTCGCCGACCTCGTCGGTCATCGACAGCAGCAGGTCGGTGCGGTCACTGAGCTCCACGCGCCCCGCCGTCACCAGCGAGTCGATGAGGATCTTGATGTTGACCTCATGGTCCGAGCAGTCCACCCCGGCGGAGTTGTCCAGCGCGTCGGTGTTGATGCGGCCACCGGACAGGTCGAATTCGATGCGCCCGCGCGAGGTGACACCGAGGTTGCCGCCCTCCCCGATCACCTTGGCGCGCACCTGATTCGCGTTCACCCGGACCGGGTCGTTGGCGCGGTCGCCGACGTCGGCGTCGGATTCGGCCTCGGACTTGACATAGGTGCCGATGCCGCCGTTCCACAGCAGATCCACCGGCGCCTCGAGGATCGCCCGGATCAGGGCGGGCGGTGTCATCTCCTCGGCGCTGTCGTCGAGACCGAGCGCCGCACGCACCTGGGGGCTCACCGGAATCGATTTGTGCTCGCGGCTGTAGACCCCGCCCCCCTCGCTGATCAGCGACCGGTCGTAGTTCTCCCACGACGACCGGGGCAGCTCGAACAACCGCTTGCGCTCCCGGAACGACGTCGCCGCATCGGGGTCGGGGTCGAGGAAGATGTGCCGGTGGTCGAATGCGGCGACGAGCCGGATGTGCTCGGACAGCAGCATCCCGTTGCCGAAGACGTCACCGCTCATGTCGCCGATGCCGACGACGGTGAAGTCCTCGCGCTGGGTGTCCACGCCCATCTCGCGGAAGTGGCGTTTGACCGACTCCCACGCGCCCTTGGCGGTGATGCCCATCGCCTTGTGGTCGTAGCCGACCGAACCGCCGGAGGCGAACGCGTCACCCAGCCAGAAGCCGTAGTTGCCCGCAACCTCGTTGGCGATGTCGGAGAAGGTCGCGGTGCCCTTGTCGGCTGCCACCACCAGGTACGCGTCGTCTCCGTCCCTGCGGACCACCTCAGGGGGCGAGACGACCTCACCGCTGACCTTGTCGACGTTGTCGGTGATGTCGAGCAGTCCGCTGATGAACAGCTTGTAGCAGTCGACGCCTTCGGCGCGCTGCGCGTCACGGTCGGCGGCGGCGTCCCCGGTCGGCACGGGCGGCTGTTTGACGACGAATCCGCCCTTGGCGCCGACCGGCACGATGACGGCGTTCTTCACCGCCTGCGCCTTGACCAGGCCGAGAATCTCGGTGCGGAAATCCTCCCGCCGATCCGACCAGCGCAGGCCGCCGCGGGCGACGTGACCGAACCGCAGGTGCACACCCTCGACCCGGGGTGAGTACACGAAGATCTCGAATTTCGGCCTGGGCAGCGGGAGTTCGTCGATCAGGCCCGGGTCGAGCTTGATCGACAGCACGTCGCGCGCCCGGGCCGACTCCGCCCGTGTCACGAAGTGGTTGGTGCGCAACGTGGCCTGGATCATCGAGGCGAACGCGCGCAGCACCCGGTCGGTGTCGAGGCTCATCAGCGCGTCGATGTCGGCGGCGACGGCCGCGGCCGCGCGCTGGGCGTCGCGCTCCTTGGCGCCCTCGGTGGGGTCGAACAGCGCCTCGAACAGGTCGACCAGTGAGCGGGCGGTGTGCGGGTTGTCGTTGACCACCGATTCGATGTGGGACTGGCTGTACGGAAATCCGGCCTGCCGCAGGTACTTCGCGTAGGCGCGCAGCACCATCACCTGCGGCCAGGTCAACCCGGCCCGCAGCACCAGTTCGTTGAACCGGTCGATCTCCATGCGGCCGTTCCAGATCGCGGTGACCGCCTCGGCGAACCGGGCGGCGGTCGCATCGCGTTCGGACTCGTCGCCCGAGGTCTTCGGCATGGTGTGGTGGGGCCGGATCTTGAACTGGTAGATCCACACCGCGAGCCCGTCGGCCCGGGTGACGGTGAACGGCCGCTCCTCGAGCACCACGACACCCATGGACTGCAGCATCGGCAGCAGGTGGCTCAGCGACGCCGACCGGCCACCGAGGTACCAGGTGAGCTTGCCGACGCGGTCCTCACCGCCCTCGGCGAACACCAGCTTGACCGAATTGTCTTCCAGCGACTCGATGATCGCGATGTCGCCGATCGCCTCGTCCGGCGCGACCGCCTGCTTGTAGTCCTCGGGGAAAGCGTCGGCGTAGTGCTCTGCGACCTCCTGGTCGAGGTCGCCGGACGCCACCGCGCCGAGCAGGCGGTCACCCCAGGTGCGGGCGGCCTCGGTGAGCTGGCGCTGGATGCGCTCCTCGTTCTCCGCGGACACGTCGACGTCGCCCGGACGCGAACCCTCCGGCAGGCGAACCGTGAAATGCACCACGGCCCAGGGGGATTCGCTCACACGGGCGGAGTAGTCGATGCTTACGCCGCCGAGTTCGCGGACCAGGATGTCCTGCATCTCGAGGCGGACGGCGGTGGTGTAGCGGTCGCGCGGCAGGTACACCAGGCAGGCCACGAAGTGCGCGAGGCTGTCGGCGCGCAGGAACAGCAGCGCGCGCCGCCGTGAGCCGAGGTCGATGACCGCCATCGCCATCGCGAGCAGTTCGTCGGCCTGCAGCGCGAACAGTTCCGGGCGCGGGATGGTCTGGATGATGTCCAGCAGCAGCTGCGCGGGGTGGCTGGGATCGCGCTGGGCGATGGCCAGCGCCTCGTTGACCCGCCGTGAGATCAACGGGATGGTCAGTACGTTGGCGTTCATCGCGGCGACGGTGAACAGTCCGACGAAGCGGTGCTCGACCGCGTCGTAGCCGTCTCCGCCGGCGCCCTGTTCGCGGATCACGACGATGTACGGGTTCGCGCCGTATCGCACGTAGCTGGGGATCGTGGCCTGCGCCAGCGCCAGCAGTTCGCCCTGGCGGGTCAGCGGCGGCAGGACGTCCTCCCGCAGGCGCAGCACGCCGAGCCGGCTGTCGGATTCCACCGACGACACGTCCCCGTTGACCGGGCACCGCTGGCATCCGACCAGCACGAAGTGGCCGTCGGCGAGCCACCGCGCCAGGGCGGCGACGTCCTTGCGCTCCGAGGCGGTGAAGTGGCCCTCGGTGTCGGCTTCGACGTCGTTGGCCAGAGACTGCAGCCGGGCCACCATGGCGCTGCCGTCCACAGCCACCTGGCGGGCGTCGGCGAGGATGCGCGGCAGCCTCCGGGTGGCCGCCTCGACCGCTGACCGGTCTGCGGTGTCGGCGAGCTCGATGTGGATCCAGGCCTCGTCGAGACCGTCGTCGCCGTCGGTTTCCGCTTCCGCGGCGGGCCGCGCGTCGAGCAGGTCACCGGACGCGTCGCGCCGGACCCGTAGCACCGGGTTCATGATCGCCCGGTAGGCGACGCCGAGCCGGTGCAGAAGCACCGTCACCGAATCGATGAGCATCGGCGCGTGGTCGGTCACCACCTGCAGGGCGGGCCCGACGCCGTCCCGTTCGTCGGCGCCGTAGGTGGCGACGAGCGTCTCTCCGGGCTGCCTGTGCTGGGCGAGCCGGTGGTGGGCCCGTACCAGGTCCGAGGATTCCAGCATGTCGGCGGGGTCCGTGGGACCGGTGGTCGCACTGTCCGCGTCCGATTCACCCTGCTGCGGACCGCGATACGTCTCGACGTAGGCCTTGGCCAACTGGTCGAGCGTGTCCGTCGAAGGGTCGCCCGTAGCGCCGGCGCCGGTTCCCGTCATGCGGATCACTCCTGACTCACGCACCGCCCCTCATTGGACGGTGCACGAGCGACATTAGTCCCGAGTCAACCGGCGGTGGGTGACCCGGTGCGGGCGGGCCGCTTCTGCACCGAGTCGTTGCACTTTGTTCTCCTCGTAGGCACCGAAGTTGCCCTCGAACCAGAACCATTTCGCCTCGTTGTCGGTGTCGCCCTCCCACGCCAGGATGTGCGTGCAGGTGCGGTCGAGGAACCAGCGGTCGTGGGAGATCACCACGGCGCAGCCCGGGAAGCTCTCCAACGCGTTCTCCAGTGAGCTGAGCGTTTCCACGTCGAGGTCGTTGGTCGGCTCGTCGAGCAGGATCAGGTTGCCGCCCTCTTTGAGCGTCAGCGCGAGGTTGAGTCGGTTGCGCTCACCACCGGACAGCACGCCCGCCGGCTTCTGCTGATCCGGGCCCTTGAACCCGAACGCCGAAACGTAGGCGCGCGACGGGATCTCGTTCTGGCCGACCTCGATGTAGTCCAGTCCGTCGGAGACGACCTCCCACACGTTCTTCTTCGGATCGATGCCCGCGCGGTTCTGGTCGACGTAGCTGAGCTTGACCGTTTCGCCGACCTTCACGGTGCCGCTGTCGGGCTGTTCGAGACCGACGATGGTCTTGAACAGGGTCGTCTTACCGACGCCGTTGGGGCCGATCACGCCCACGATGCCGTTGCGGGGCAGCGTGAACGACAGGTCCTTGATCAGCGTCCGCCCCTCGAAGCCCTTGTCGAGGTGTTCGACCTCCACGACGACGTTGCCCAGGCGTGGCGGCGTCGGGATCTGGATCTCCTCGAAGTCGAGCTTGCGCGACTTCTCGGCCTCCGCGGCCATCTCCTCGTAGCGCCCGAGGCGGGCCTTGTTCTTGGCCTGGCGGGCCTTGGCGCCCGAGCGCACCCAGGCCAGTTCCTCCTGCAGCCGCTTGTGCAGCTTGGCGTCCTTGCGGCCCTGCACCGCGATGCGCTCGGCCTTCTTCTCCAGATAGGTGGAGTAGTTGCCCTCGTACGGGTAGGCCCGGCCGCGGTCGAGCTCGAGGATCCACTCGGCGACGTTGTCGAGGAAGTACCGGTCGTGGGTAACGGCCAGGATGGCGCCCTTGTAGGCGGCCAGATGCTGTTCGAGCCACAGCACGCTCTCGGCGTCGAGGTGGTTGGTCGGCTCGTCGAGCAGCAGCAGGTCGGGCTTGCTGAGCAGCAGCTTGCACAGCGCGACGCGGCGGCGCTCACCACCGGAGAGGTGGGTGACGGGCTCGTCGGGCGGCGGGCAGCGCAGGGCGTCCATCGCCTGTTCGAGTTGGCTGTCGATGTCCCAGGCGTCGGCGGCGTCGAGCTCTTCCTGCAGCCGGCCCATCTCCTCCATCAGCTCGTCGGTGTAGTCGGTGGCCATCAGCTCGGCGACCTCGTTGTACCGGTTGAGCTTGCCCTTGATGGGCACACCCTCTTCGACGTTCTCGCGGACCGTCTTCGACTCGTCCAGGTGCGGTTCCTGCTGCAGGATGCCGACGCTGGCCCCGGGCGCCAGGAAGGCGTCACCGTTGTTCGGGGTGTCCAGGCCGGCCATGATCCGCAAGACGCTCGACTTACCGGCGCCGTTGGGGCCGACGACGCCGATCTTCGCGCCCGGAAGGAAGTTCAGGTTGACGTCGTCAAGGATGACCTTGTCGCCGTGCGCCTTGCGGACCTTGCGCATCGTGTAGATGAATTCGGCCATTGCCGTGGTGTTGCCTTTCTCAAAGCGTGCTGGTGTTGCCGCGGGCCCCATCCTAGGCGTGGCCTCATGCGGCTAAGCGGTCAGTGGCAGCGCCTCGGGGATCTGGTCTGCATCGTCGGTGATGACGCCGTCCGCCGGGCGGTCGGCTTCGAGTGCCGGCTGCTCGGCCTGCTGCCGCCGGTCGAGACGTGCGTTGCACCGCGCCAGGTCGGGTCCGACAGCGGTGGCGCGTACCTCGACCGACGACCTCCGGTTGCCGTCGCGGTCGTCGTACTCGCTGGTGTGGATGTGCCCGACGACGATGACGGGATCGCCCTTGACGAGGGCTGCGCTCGTGCCGGCCACCACCCTGCCCCAGCAGTTCACCGTCACGAACAACGAATTGCCCGGCTCCCATGTTCCGTCGCTGGTACGGCGCCGCGAATTGCTCGCCACCCGGAACCTCACCATCTCCTGCTCCCCCACCCGGCGGTGGACGGGGTCGGTGACGATGGTGCCGACGACGGTGAACGGTGTCTCGAACATGGTGTTTCCTCTCGCTCTTCTCGGATGCGGCACATCTCGACGTCGCCGCTGAGAACCATTCACCGTGAAGCCACCGACGGGCCGCGGTCCGCGGCGCTGCTGCAGGGGTGGGCTGTGGATCAACCGGGCGCTGGGGACAACCGGTCAGCGGCCCTCGCGGCGGGACAGTTCCGCCAGCATCGCGTTGTAGGCGGCCAGGTCCGCGTCGTGGTCGCGTTCGGCGGCCCGGTCGAGCCGCTTGGCGTCGCGCTGATCGCTGCGCCGCCACTGGATGAGCAGTGCGAGCAGCACCAGCACCAGCGGGATCTCCCCCGCCGCCCAGGCGATACTGCCGCCGAGCTTCTGATCACCCAGCAGGTCGTTGTGCCAGCTCAGCTGCAACGACCGGTAGAACCCCTCGGCGATCACCGTCTGCATCCCCATCAGCACCACACCGAAGAACGCGTGCAGCGGCAGCGAGGCGAAGACGATCGCGAGTTTGGCGAGCTGCGGGATGCGCCGCGGCGTCGGATCGACACCGATCACCACCCAGTAGAAGAGGTAACCGCTGAGCAGGAAGTGGATGTTCATCAGGACGTGTGCGGCGTGGTCATCCGCCCCGGCCTCGAAGATGCCGCCGAAGTACAGCCCGTAGAACCCCGCGACGAACAAGACGAGCGCGACGATCGGATGGGTGAGGAAGCGCGACACCCGCGAGTGCAGCGCGCCCAGCAGCCACTCCCGCGGTCCCGGCGGCTGGCCCTTGCCCGCCACGGGCAGCGCACGCAGCGCCATCGTCACCGGTGCGCCCAGGACCAGCAGGATCGGCACCAGCATCGACAGCAGCATGTGCGCGACCATGTGCACGCTGAACATCGCCGGCATGTAGCGGCCCAGGCCCGACGAGGTGGTGATCAGCAGCGTCGCGCACCCGAGCAGCCACGCCACCGTGCGACCGGTGGGCCACATGTCGCCGCGCTTGCGCAGCCGCCACAGCCCGGCGAGGTAGACCAGCGCCAAGACGATCGCGGCGGTGCCGAGGATGAGGTCGAACCGCCAGTCGAACAGGATCCGGCCCGCGGTCGGCGGCCCGGCGAGGTCGTAGCCGATCTCGACCTCCACCGGGGTGGGTTGACTGCCCGGCGCCGGCGGCGGGGTGCGGCCGAGTCCGACCGCGATACCGAACGTCAGCCCGAACAGGACGGCTTCGGCCAGCGCCAGCCGCACCAGCGGGCCGCGCCGGTCGGGGTCGGCCGTGAGGCCGGCGACGCCCTTGCGGCGCTGCAGGTAGCCGAGCACCCCGAGCAGCGACAGCGCGACCGCCTTGGCCAGAACCAGGGCGCCGTACTCGGTGCGGAACAGATCGGCGGGCGACATCCGCACCATCGCGTTGATCACGCCGCTGAACGCCATCGCGACGAAGCACCACAGCGCCAGCGCGGAGAACCGGCGGGCCGCGACCGCGCCGTGCTCGCCGCCGCGCAGCGCGTGCACCAGCAGGGCCAGCAGCCCGCCGGCCCACAGCGATCCCGCGATCAGGTGGATGATCAGGCTGTTGGTGGCCAGGTCGTGTGCGCCGCCGGACGACGAATGTCCGGTGAGGGCCAGCGGCATCAGCGTGAGCAGCGAGCCGGCGAACAACAGCGGGGTCCACGCCCAGCGCAGCACCGGCAGGCCGGCCAGCGTCACGACAGCGGCGAGCAGCGCCGTCCACCGCCATGCCCCGGCTACGTCGACCAGGCCGGCGACCGACCAGATCTCGACCGGGTTGAGGTGGTCGCGCAGCGGCTGCCCGGACACATCGGACACGGTCAGCGGCACGAGCAGCACCGCGCACACCGTCCACACCGCCGAGGCCGCGGTGCCCAGCCGCAGCGCGCGGTATCCGGCGACGTCCAGCACACCGCTGGGTTGCGGCGGCACGAGGAATGCGGCGAACAGGAATGCCCCGACGGCGGTCACCGCGGCGATCTCGCCCGCGGCGCGCATGAACGGCAGCCCGTAGGTGGTGACGGGGCCGGGATTGGGCAGCCCGGTCGCGGTCAACGCGTCGGCGAGTGACAAGGCCCCGATGCCGGCGGCGGTGGCACCCGCCAGCACCGCCACCCCCACGAGGAGCGGCCAGGCCGCGCTGCTGCGCGTCTTCACCGCGACCGTGTTCATGTTTCCAGGGTATGGCGTGTGCGCCGTCACCCTGGTGGACGGTTCATCCCGCCTTGGCGCGCTTGCGTTCGGCCTCCCGCGCGGCGAACTGTGCGCGCGCGTACTGATCGACCTTGTCCATGTCGGCCAGGATGTCGCCCAGCTCCTCGCAGAACGCCCTGCGGCGGGCCTCCAGGTCGGGCCCGGGATCGAACAACTGCTGATCCGCGGCGACCTGGCGAGCGGTCGCGAACAGCAGGGCCGACACTGATTCGTTGCTGCGCACCCGGTCCTGCGCCACGTACTGACGTCCCAGCCCCATCGCGCGGTTCGTCAGCTCTTTCTCGTCGATGTCGGCGGGCGCGTCGCGCAGGGCGCTGGCGAGGATTTCGTACGCCTCGAAGAACGGTCGCAGCATTGCGCCCGCCATCAGCGGCCGTTTGGCGCGCAGCAGCGTCAGAATCTGCTCACCGCCGGCGGAGACCTGCGATTCCCAGTCCGCGATCCACGACATCTCTTCGGCGAGGTGCTCACGGAACGCCACCGAGTCGGCGAAGTAGAAGTCGAACTTCAGCAGGTCGCGCAGCCGGGCCGCCTGCGCCCAGAACGCCTCCAGCGGGTCGCCCTCGGCGCGAGCGGCGTACGCGAGCGCCAGTTCCACGATCGACGTCTCGAGGAAGGCGTGGATGAGCGTGTTGCGGTAGAACGCGGCCTCGTGTTCGTCCTCGGCGGCGATGTACCAGACCGGCTCACGCCCGCTGTCCACCTTCGTGACCGGGTGACCGTGGGACAGCGCGTCGACCGCCGAGAGCACCCCTTCGGCGGTGCGTAACCGCAGCGCGCTGTTGGTCAGCGGCATCTGCTTGCGCATCAGGTAGTCGAGCCCGTCCTGCAGGGTGTGGTGCAGCTGGTCGAGGGTGAGCGCGACACCGCGGGTGGTCAGCAGCAGCGCGGACACCAGCGCGGTCGCGTTGATCGGCGTGACCTGAAGGATGCGCCAGGCCACCTCGAACGCCATCTTCTGCATCGCCAGCCGCTTGGCGGCCTCGTCGGTGGTGCACGGCCCGCCGGGCTCGCCGAGGTACTGGCGCATCGACACCGCCTCGGGGAAGCGGACGTAGATCTTGCCGTAGCTGCGTTCGCCCTGGGCCTTGATGTAGTTGTATAGCCAGCTCAGCCCTTCGGGCGTCTTCTCGCCGCCGCGGGCGTAGTCGGCGTATTCGGCGATCTCGTGGAGCTGATCGAAGCTGATCGACACCGGCTGCAGCAGGATGTCGTCGCTGCGGCCGGCCAGGTAGGCGTCGGCGACATAGGCCAGCAGGCCGAGTTTGGGGGGCAGCATCTTGCCGGTGCGTGACCGGGTGCCCTCGATCGACCAGCTGAGGTTGAACCGCTTCTCGACGACGTAGCCGACGAACTCCTTGAGCACGTACTTGTACAGCGGGTCGCCGGCGACGTTGCGGCGGATGAAGATGACGCCGGAACGGCGGAGCAGCGGGCCCATGAACCCGAACGACAGGTTGATCCCTGCGAACATGTGCACCGGGGGCAGCCGGTTCTCCTGCATCGCCGCGGGCACCACCGCCCCGTCGAGGTAGGACCGGTGCGAGAACAGCAGCACCGCGGGATGGTTCTCCAGATCCCGCCGCAGCCGGGCGATCTCGGACTGGTCGTAGTCGAAGTGGGGATCGAACCCGCGCCGGGTGATCAGCCGGCTGAGGTTCGGGATGAGGTCGACCGATACCCGGCTCCAGCCGGTGGCGAGTTCGTCGAGCATCTTGCCGGCCTCGTCGACCGTCGCCCCGGGAATCTGCTCGAGGCCGGCACGGAACTTGGTGGAGGCCAGGATCTCCGGCTTCACCAGCCGGGGCGACTTGTACTCCGGGCCCAACAGCCGGTATTCGACGCGCTCGATGGCGAGCACCGCGCGGCGGATCACGAAATGCGCGAAGTCACGCGGATTCTCGGCCACGGTGTGGTCGTGCCACTGCTGCCGCAGTTCGGAGACCTTTGCGGGTTCACCGGCGATGACGCGGGCACGGGTCCGGTCGCGTTTGAGGATGCGGCGCTGCAGCGCCTGGGGCGGGCGGTAGGTGTCGCGGCCCGAGATCAGCGCCACCACCTTCGACCGGGTGGGCAGGCCGGCGGGCACCCAGAACACGCGGACGGGCACGACCGTGCGGTCCTCGTCGGCCTCGAGTTCTTCGACGAGTCGCGCCAGTACCGCCGGCGAGGGCTCACCGTCGACGGGCAACTGCAGCACCTCGACGTTGACGTCCGGGTTGTCGCGGCGTTGGGCGGCCAGCCACTCGTCGAGCAGTTCCACCTCGGCCGGCGACGATGCGGCGGCGAGTACCAGTGCGTCGTCGGTGGTGCTGAAGCTGGCGTAGTAGTCGTCGGGCAGCTTCACTGTCGTCCCTCCACCCCGGACCGCGACCTGCCGTTGGTCGATGACTTCGGTTGCGGCTCAGCCTTCTTCGTCACCTTCCTGGCCGTTTTCCTGGCGGCCGTCTTCTTGGCGGGCGCTTTCTTCGCGGCGGCCTTCTTGGCGGGCGCTTTCTTGCTCTGGGCCGCCTTGGCCGGCACCTCGTCCGCCACCTTCCTGGGCTCCACCGTCTCGCCCGGCGAGCGCTTGTACAGCGCGGGGATCGGGAGTTTGTCCTGCGGCCACGCCTTGAGGGTGTCGAGGTAGATCTGGCGGACCTCGGCGATACGGTCGGGCAGATCGTCGAGCGTCCAGTCCTCGGTGGGGATCGGCGGATAGACCGCGATGTCGACCGTGCCCGGGTTGAAGGTGCTCGAATCCCGCGCGGCGACGACCTCGGCGTTGCGGATGACGATGGGCACGATGGGAATCCCGGCCGACATGGCGATGCGGAACGGCCCCTTCTTGAACTCGCCGACCTCGTGGGTGTCCAAGCGGGTGCCCTCCGGTGCGATGAGGATCGAAATACCCTTGCGCGCAAGGTCTTCGACTTTACGGAGACCTTCGACCGCCGCTTCGGGATCGTCACGGTCGATGAACGCGGCGTCCATCACTTTCCCGATGGTGCCGATCAGCGGGTCCTTCTCGAGCTCCTTCTTGCCGACGGAGGTGAAGTCCTTCTCGATCAGCCTGCCGACGATCAGCGGGTCGGCCTGGTTGCGGTGGTTGAAGATGAACACCGCGGGCCGCTGCGCGGTGAGGTTCTCACGCCCGATCACGTTGAGGGTGATACCGGCCGTGGCCAGCAGCACCCTCGTCCAGTTCGAGGTGAAGAAGTTCACCCCGGTGCGCCGGTTCTGGGTGAGCAGGCCCACGCCGAATGCGCTGGCGGCCACCGGAAGTACCGAGCCGATCGCGGCGACCGTGCGCAACTGCGACAACGGATTGCTGCCGCTGCGGCTGGTGAATCTCAATACGGGCCAGCCGCGTTTGGCGGCGACGGCGGCGAGCTTGCCCGCGGGATTGGTGGGCCGGGGGTTGCCGACGAGGTACATCAGCGCCACGTCCTCGTCCCCGTCGGCGTAGAAATAGCTCTTCGACAGGTCGACGTTGTTGCGCGCCGCGAATGCCTGCACCGCGCGGGCCTTACCGGGCCCCCACAGGATGGGCCGGACCACCTCGCCGGTGATGCACCCGTTGTCGTCGGTCTCGAACTTGTTGCTCAGCACGTTGTCGATACCGAGGTACCGCGCGACCGGTTCGACCTGGACCGTCAGCGCCGACGAACTCAGGACGACGGTGTGCCCGCGCGCCATGTGCGCGCGGACCAGGGCGCGCATCTCGGGATAGATGCGGTCGCGGATGTGCTGGACGAAGAGGCGTTCGGCGAGTTCGTCGACATCGCTGAGCGAGCTGCCGCGCAGCATGCGCGCGCCCTTGCCGATGAGGTCCTCGAACTCCGACCGGCCGAGCTGGTGGTTGAGCCCGGCCTGCACCATGCCGATGAACTCACCCACACTCATCTGCCTGCGGCGCAACCGGTCCCGCGTCATGATGACGCCGGTGAACCCCGCCACCAGCGTGCCGTCGAGATCGAAGAACGCACCTACCTGTGGTCCTTCCGGCGCGGCGAGGATCTCCGCGACCGACCCGGGCAGACGCATGGCCCGTGACCCGCTCTGCTGACCGTCATCCGGACTCATTGTGGCGCACTCCCGTTCGGTGACGTCGTTTCAGTGGGCTCGGTGAACGACGCGGGCTTCGCCCGGCCGGGTCCGCCGATCGCGAGCACCTCGTCGAATCCCGCGAGCAGGCACTTGGCGAACAGCTCCGGGTCTCGGATCGAGGCGCGGTCGTAGCGGGCGGTGACCGTGCAGAAGCCGGAGCGGGACACCAGCACGACCATCATCGCCACCCCCGGTAGCGGCCCGATTCCGTACTGCCGCAGTATTTTCGCGCCCGCGATGTAGGTGTCACCGGCGTACACCGGAACGTTGCTGGCCTGCACGTCGGAGTTCACGACCTGCCCCGCCATGGCTTCCAGCACGGTGTCGGGCAGCAGGCTGGCGACCGGCGCGATGGCGCCGACCATGTCGAGCGCGCGCTCCTCCCGCTTGCGCGTCATCTGCGCCCGCACCTTGCTGATGCGCTCCCGCGGATCGACGACTCCGATGGGGGCGGCGAGGTTCACGCCGACGAAGCGATTCCCGCCCGCCGGGTCGGCGTCGGACCGCAGGCTGACCGGCACCGCCATCGGCAGTGTTGCGACCGGGACGCCGAACGCGTCGTGGTAGAGCCGCAATGCGCCGCACACACCCGCCAGGTAGGCGTCGTTGATCGATCCGCCCGCCGCCTTTGCCGCCTTGTGCAGGTCGCCGAGTTCCATGTCGATCGCTTCGCTGCGGGTGGACAGGCTGCGCCGGCGCAGCAACGGCGAGGGTTCGGCCACCGAGCCGACCACCCGCGCGCCGGAAAGGGCGTAGTCGACCACCCCGCTGACCGACGAGATCGGATCGCGCACAACTTTTCCCACCACGTTCGCCGCGCCGCCCAATGCGCCGCGGACACCGCCGAGCAGGGAGAACGGCAGCCGGTTGAGCCCTTGTCGCATCAGGTCGTTCGGCGATAGATCCTGCGGAATCGGCAGCGGCGGGACCTCGTCCGGCGGCGGATCGCGTTCCAGGTCGTAGACGCTGGCGAACATCTCGACGCCGCCGACGCCGTCGGTCACCGCGTGGCTGAAGTGCAGCATGGTGGCGGCGCGGCCACCCTCGAGGCCTTCGATCAGCGTGGCGGTCCACAGCGGGCGGGAGATGTCCAGCGGCGACTGCAGAGCGATCTCGGCGAGGTCGATCAACTGGCGCATGGTGCCGGGTTCCGGGATGCGGGCCCGGCGGACGTGGAAGTCGAGGTTGAAGTCCGGGTCGACGACCCAGCGGGGCGCGGCCGTAGGCAGGGTCGGCGTCACGACCTTCTGCCGCAGCCGCAGCACCTTGCGGGACGCATGCTCGAAGCGGGTGCGGAACCTGTCCCAGTCCGGCGTGGTGTCGAGGATCTCGAGCGTGAGGATCCCTGAACGGGTGCGCGGGTTGGCCTCACCCCGATGCAGGATCTGGTCGAACGGGCTCAGCTCCTCCGGCAACCCCGCGGCATCCAGTTCCGGCACGTCGCTCGTCGCCACGCGGTCTCCTCCCGTCGCCTGTACTGCTGAGACCACGCTAGTCCGCGGTGACGCGGCGCGAACAGCGTTTCCGGCGCGGCGCGGGGTCAGCCGCATCGAGCACTCCCCAGACCAGGGATGACACGTCACCCGGTCGGCAGCCGTTGGGCTACAGTGACTCCGCTTGCCTCCGTAGCTCAGCGGATAGAGCAGCCGCCTTCTAAGCGGTTGGTCGCAGGTTCGATCCCTGCCGGGGGCGCGTTATCGGGTGGCGCCGCTCGAGTCCTGCCGTCACGCCGCAGCGCCCTGCGTCGGACCGTCGTCGGCGCGGTGCTTGCCGACGTATCCGCCGTCGGTGTCGGTGTCGGCGTCAGTGTCAGCGTTGGTGTCGCTTTCCTGCTCGTCCGCCGGCCCGTCGTCCTGACCCTCTGCGTCGTCCTGCGGGTCCGCGGGCGGATCGGTCACGACGTCGTCCCCACCGTCGGGCTCGAGCAACTCGTCGTCTGCGGTGAGCGTCGTGAGCTTCCGGCCGGAGGACGAATCCTGCTCCTGCTCCTCGTCGGTGTCCCCGTCCAGCTCATCGAGGTCGTCGTCCTGGAGCGGCGCACGGGCTTTCGACTCCTGAGCGGCGATCGAGGCATCGGCATCGGCATCGTCGTCGGCGTCGCCCTGCTCGGCCGTGTCGAGGTCGAGGTCGAGGTCGCCCGGAGGTGTCACGGTCGGGCCGCCGACCCCGTACATGCCCGCCGAGGTGGTGTGGAGCGGACGGCCGAACCCACCCGCCTCGAGCCCGTCGTCGATGCCGACCGCAACCGCGGTGAGCAGGTTGACGAGGTCGGTGGCGGGATTGGCGAGCCGGATGAGGCTCGCGGCGCCCGGCGCACCGGGGTTGGTGCCGCGGTCGTAGCCCTGCTCGACGATCACCCGCAACGGCGCGTCGAGCGCCAGCAGGAGCGGTCGCGGCACACCGATCTGCTCGAGCGGCCGCAGTAGCGGCAGCAGGCCGGTACCGATCGTGTAGTAGACGGTGTCGCGGTACACGTGGGTGTCGGTCTCCGCCTCGTCGGCGAGCGCCTCCCCGGGGTCGATGTCGACCTCATAGTTGCCGTGAAGATAGGCGATGCCGAGCACTGCGTTGATCGTCGCCAGCACGTTGAGCGGATACTTGGGGAAATCCGCCCAGCCGTCGTACTGCCGGGTCAGGTCGTAGCTCGTGGGCGCGTCGCCCTCCTCCCATCCTTCGCTGACGGTCGGGGTCGGCCCGGACAGCGGGATGTCGAGGATCGGGATCGTGAAACCCTGGAACCGGGCGAGGATTCCGCCGTTGGGACGCCCCGGATTCGCGAGCAGGACGTAGACGATGTCACCTTCGTCGGTCCGCGCCTTGTACTGCCCGGCGACCACGGCACCCTGCGAGTAGCCGTAGACCAGGATCGTCCCGGCGGGGTCGGCGGCGCGTTGAGCGGCGACGCCGTCGCCCAGCCGGTTCACGCCCTGTTCGACCGACTGCCCGTACGTCAGGTCGTTGAAGCCGCCCTGCGAGAACGGGCGGAAGCCCCCGTTGTACTCGATCTGGTCGGTGTCGACCGACAGCGTCACCGTGTCGTCCGGGTTGTCCGCGTTGTACGTCTGGTCGATGACGCCGTTGGCGAACTGGACGAACGGAGCATCGAACTCCGTGTAGCCGCCGATCTTCGTGCCCCGCAGATACAAGCCCTGCGCCAGCAACTCGGTCGGCACCGGTAGGACCGGCAACGGCAGCGGACCGGCCGACGCGAATGTCAGAGCCATCGCCCCGAGCGGGACAGCAGCGGTCATGGCCAGCGATTTCCGTGTGATGCGCATAGCGGCCCTCCCCCGTCGCGGCCGCCCGACCCGTGCGTTCCGCATGCACTGTGCACCCGCTTGTTTGCGAGTGCAGCGAAATGGTAGCCCGTGCACCCGGCGGGTGGTGGTCGGTTGCGGGCCGGATTCCCGGCGCGCGTTCCGCGAGGACCTACCGGCCGCGCGCCACGATCACCGGCGCCCCGGCCGCCTGCACCACGGCGGCGCTGACCGAGCCCAGCAGCATGCCCGCGAATCCGCCGCGGCCGCGGCTGCCCACCACCAGGAGCTGCGCCGACTCCGAGCGCTCGAGCAGATGCTCGGCCGGCCGGTCGAACACCACCTCGCGATGCACGGTCACATCCGGATACCGCTCACCGAACCCGGCCAGACTGATCGCCAGCGTCTCTTCGGCCTGGGCGCGCACCCCCTCCCAGTTGACGTAGGGGTGCAGCGATTCGCTGCGGTCGCTCCAACTGTGCAGGGCGACGAGATCGACACCTCTCAACGATGCCTCGTCGAAGGCGATGCCCAGAGCCTGTTCCGACGCCCTCGAACCGTCCACCCCCACCACGACGGGAGCGTCGGGCCGGTCCAGCACCGTGTCGGCGCCGACGACAGCGACGGGGCATCGTGCGTGGTACAGAAGCCCGGTGCTCACTGATCCGAGCAGGAGCCGCTTCACCGCACCGTTTCCGCGGGTGCCGGCCACCACCATCTCGGCCTCCGTGGAGGCCTCGACGAGGGCGGGCACCGGTGCGGCGTGTACGAATTTCGTCGTGACGAGTGTCGCGCCGGCGTCCTTCACCAGTGCTTCGGCTTCGGCGAGCACGCCGCGCGCCTGCTCCTCGCGGCCCTGGAAGTACTCGAGCGGCAGCAGCGCGGCCGGAACGGCGGTCGCCCAGGCAGCAGTGACATCGGTGGACAGCACATGCACGAGCAGAAGCGGAATCCGATGCAGCACCGCCTCCCGAGCAGACCATCGCAGGGCAGCATCGGAGCTGGCGGACCCGTCGACCGCCACGACGATGCCGGGTCGGAGCGCACTGGACATGAGTAGCCTTTCCGGGCCCGTCGAGCACCCTGTGAGTCGCCACCGTTGACGTCTTGGATGTGTTCAGTATGGAGTGGCGACCATGCCCGGCGCAGGGGCTTTGGACCCCCACGATTTCCGCAGAAATCGGGAAGCGCCGACACACAAGGGACCTATGCCCCTTTCGCGACGGCACGGCAAGGCGGACACTGGCGCTCGCAGGGCTACGACCAGAGGGGACTGATCACCATGTCGAAGGGACAACAACTCGATGTCCTCAACCGCAGGCAGTGTCTCGATCTCCTGCAGGGGGTTCGGGTGGGCCGGCTGGTGTTCACCGAGGACGGTCTGCCCGCCGTGCAGCCGGTCAACTTCCGGATGCAGCGCGACGACGTCATCATCCGGGTGGCGGGCGGCGCGAAACTCACTGCCGCGCAACAGAATGACGTGGTGGCGTTCGAAGCCGACGAATTAGACGCCGATCTGCGCACCGGGTGGAGTGTGACCATCGTCGGAACGGCGCACCCGATCACCGACGTGGACGAACTGGTCGAGGTGTCCGGCACATTCCTCCAGCCATGGGTGGACGGCCGACGGGACCACTTCATCCGCATCGAAGCTCAGAAGATGACGGGTCGCCGCATCCGCGAAACCGCGCTTCCCGACTACCACGGGACGGGCGAATAACGCACCACCCGGCGGCTCGACCCGGGTGGGTGAGCGGACCCGCCACGGGACATGGACACTGTGACGATGCCGGAACCCGGAGCCGAATCGTTCGAGGCACTCGTGGCGCTGCTGGACTATCCGATGTTCGTCGTCACCACCCGAGCAGGCGACGAGATGTCGGGGTGTCTGGTGGGGTTCGGGAGCCAGACGAGTATCAACCCGCCGCGCTTCCTGATCGGCCTGTCCAAGCGCAACCGGACTTTTCGGGTGGCACAGAACGCGACGCATCTGGCGGTACACGTCGTCCCGCGCGAACGCATCGAGCTGGCGCAGCTGTTCGGTGGCGAAACAGGCGACCGGATCGACAAATTCGAGCGCTGCGCGTGGCACAGCGGACCCGAAGGTGTGCCCGTTCTCGACGACGCGGGCGCCTGGTTCGTCGGGAAGATCGAGCGCCGTTTCGAAGTCGGCGACCACGTCGGCCATCTGCTGGCGCCGATCGCCGGTCAGCCACCTGGGGATCTGACCGACTGGACGACCTTCGCCGACGTCCGCGATCTCACCCCCGGCCACGAGGCGTGACGATGACGCGACTCGCCGCCGTTGCCGACCTCGACGAGTTGATCGAGTACTACCGCACCCCTCCCGCGGGGCTGCGCGCCAACATGATCTTCAGTGCGGACGGCGCCGCCGCCTTCGCCGGACGCGCCGGCCCCCTGTCCGATCCGCTCGATCAGGCGCTGCTGCGTGAGCTGCGGGGGTTCGCCGACGTCGTCCTGGTGGGCGCCGGAACGGTGCGCGCCGAGCACTACGGCCCCGTCCGGGTCGAGGCGATGTCGCACAGCTGGTCCCCCGGCCGGCCGATCCCGCCGATTGCGGTCGTCAGCCTGTCGGGTGTGCTGCCGGACTCCCTGTTCGCCGATCCCGCGCAGCGGCCGATCCTCGTCACGACCCAGCGTGCGGCAGACGAGCACCGGCTGGCAGCCGATGAACGGCGTGACGTCCTCATCGCCGGTGAGCACACCGTCGACGTGTCCGATGTGCTGGCCGAGTTCCGGCGGCGCGGTCTGGATCATGTTCTGTGCGAAGGCGGTCCGACACTGTTGGACGAACTCGTCGCGGCCGACGTCGTCGACGAGATCTGCGTGACGGTGTCGCCGACACTGGCCGGTGTGCAGGACATCGGCCACGGCGCAGGCGCGCTCGCGTCGCCCAGGCCGATGCGGCTCGACCATGCCCTCACCCACGCCGACTACCTGTACCTGAAGTACTCACGTCATCGATGAGCTACTGGAACCACAACACCGCGTACCACCCGTGGCTCGTCCGTCTCGCCGCCGAACAGCGCGGAGATGCCCTCGACGTCGGTTGCGGCGACAGGCTTCTGGCGCAGCGCCTTGCGCCGGTGTCCCGGTCGGTGACCGCGATCGACCCCGACGCCGCAGCCGTGGCCCGAGCCGCTGAGCGGTTGGCCGGCATGCCGCACGCCGACGTGTCGCGGGCGGAGTTCCTGGAGTTCGACGGCCGGCGATTCGACCTCATCACGTTCGTCGCCAGCCTGCACCACATGCCATTGCGGCCCGCGCTCGAACACGCGAAGGACCTGCTGAGACCGCGCGGGCGGATCGCCGTCGTGGGTCTGGCGGCGAACAAGACCGCCACCGACTGGCTGTGGTCGGCGATGTGTCTGCCTGCCGTGCGGATCGCTTCACGCCTGCACCACGAGGTCCGCGACGTGGGCGTGCAGACGGCCCGACCGCACCAGAATCTCGACGAGATCCGCGCCGTCGCGGCGGACCTGTTGCCCGGTGCGTCGATCCGCCGCGGGCTGTACTACCGGTACCTGCTGACCTGGCAGAGCTAGCCGACCCCGCCCGCTAGGGTGGGCGCGTGGCTGAATCCGTACTGATGCAGGTGGACGATCACGTCGCCCTGGTCACCGTCAACGACCCCGACCGGCGCAACGCGGTGACGTTCGAGATGTCGGCCGCACTGCGCGCGGCGGTCGAATCGGCCGAAGCCGATCCGGACGTGCACGCACTGATCGTCACCGGCGCGGGCAAGGCATTCTGCGCGGGCGCGGACCTGACGGCCCTCGGTGAAGCCACCCGAGACGGACTGTTGCGCATCTACGACGGCTTTCTCGCCGTGGCGAACTGCACGCTGCCGACCATCGCGGCCGTCAATGGGGCGGCCGTCGGCGCCGGGCTCAACCTTGCGCTCGCCGCGGACGTCCGCATCGCCGGCCCGAACGCGTTGTTCGACCCGCGGTTCCAGAAGCTCGGCATCCACCCCGGTGGCGGCGCGACCTGGATGCTGCAGCGGGCCGTCGGACCCGAGGTGGCCCGCGCGGCGCTGCTGTTCGGCAAGCGCTTCGACGCCGAAACGGCCGTCCGGTACGGTCTCGCCCTCGAGGTCGCCGACGATCCCGTCGCCGCGGCCCGTGACCTCGCCGCCGGACCCGCCGCGGCCCCGCGTGAGATCGTCCTGGCCACGAAGGCCTCGATGCGCGCGACCGCCGATCCCGGCACCGTCGACACCGAACAGCACCGCGCTGCGGTCGACATCGAACTCGGACCGCAGGCGTCGTCCATCGAATCCCCCGAGTTCGCCCGTCGCCTCGCCGCGGCCAAGCGCCGCTAGGTCACAGGTCCAGCAGCGCGACCTCGGGTGTCTCGACGAGTTCGCGAAGCTCACCGAGGAACGCCGCCACCGCGGCCCCGTCGGCGATCCGGTGGTCGAACGCGCACGTCAACGTCATCGTGGGGCGGGCGACCACATCCCCGTCGACGACCACCGCCCTGGGCTTGAGCGATCCCATCCCGAGGATCGCCGCCTCCGGGTAGTTGATCACCGGCACGCCCTCGTCCAAGCCGAGCGCCCCGAAGTTCGACACCGTGAACGTCGACCCCGACAACTCCGCGGGCCGCACGCGTCCGGCACGCGCCTCTTCCACCAACCGCTCCACCACGCCCGCGAGTTCGCGGGTCGTCTTGTCCTGCGCGTCGGTGATCACCGGAACCAGCAGCCCACGCGGTGCGGCCACCCCGAACCCGAGGTGAATCGCCCTGTGGCGGTGGATCTGCGGACCGTCGGCCGTCTCGATCCACGTCGCGTTGAGCACCGGATGACGCGAGAGCGCCAGGGTGATCATCCGCAGCGTCAGCACGAACGGCGTCACCGGCGGATCGGTGTCGCGAAGCTGGTCGCGCAGCCGATCCCGGAGTGAAAGCAGGGCGCTGCCGTCCACGGTGACGCTCGCGTGCGCATCGGGGATCTCCCGGCGCGACAACGCCATCCGCCGCGCCATCTCGGCCTGCACGCCGCGCACCGCCGTCGTCTCGGCGGGACCAGGCGAGCCCGCGGGAGCCGTCCCCGCCGCGCGCTGTACGTCCTCGCGGGTGATCACCCCGTCCGGACCCGATGCGCGCACCCCGGTCAGGTCGACGTTCAACTCGGACGCCAGTTTGCGCACCGGCGGTTTGGCCCGCGGCCGCCGCGGCGCCATCCGTCTGCTGGCATCCATCGCATCGTCGGCGCCGTAGCCGACCAGCACCGGTTTGCGTTGCGGCGTGACCGATTCCGACGTCGCCGATTCCGAGGTCGTCGATTCCGACGTCGCCGATTCCGAGGTCGCGATGCGGATCAGCAGTGAGCCGACGTCGAGCGTCTGGCCGTCCTCGCCGCCGCGCTCGACGACCCGTCCCGCGTACGGGCTCGGGATCTCCACCTCCGCCTTGTTCGTCTCGACCGTGCACAGCGTCTGGTTCAGCTCGACCTCGTCGCCGACCTCGACCGCCCACGAGGTGATCGTCGCGTCCTGCAGCCCCTCGCCCAGGTCGGGCACCAGGAAATCCTGCACGCTCATGGCATCTCCAGCGTCCGCTGCACACAGTCCAGCAGCCGGTCCACACCCGGCAGCCACAGCTTCTCCAGCCGCGCCGGCGGATACGGGGTGTCGAACCCGGTAGCCCGCAGCACCGGTGCCTCGAGGTCGTAGAACAACTCCTCGGAGATCCGGGCGGCCAGTTCGGCGCCGAACCCCAGCGTCCGCGGCCCCTCGTGCATCACCACCGCGCGGCCCGTCTTCGCCACCGAGGCCGCCACCGTGGCGAAGTCCAGCGGGTTGAGCGTGCGCAGGTCCACGACCTCCAGCGACCAACCCGCCTCCGCGGCGGCGTGTTCGGCGGCCGACAGCGCCGTCGCCACCAGCGGACCGTAGGTGAGCACCGTGACGTCGGCACCGTCGCGCCGTACCGCCGCCCGCCCGATCGGCAGACCCGGCTGCGCGGTGTCCACCGGTTCGCGGGCCCAGTACCGGCGTTTGGGTTCCAGGTAGATCACCGGGTCGCGGCTGTCGATCGCGTAGCGCAGCAGCCAGTAGGCATCGGCGGGGCTCGACGGTGTCACCACCTTGAGACCGGCGGTGTGCAGCCAGTAGGTCTCCGTCGACTCCGAATGATGTTCCACCGCACCGATTCCGCCGAACGACGGGATACGGACGGTCACGGGCATGTCCACATCGCCGCGGGTCCGCATGCGGTACTTCGCGAGATGGCTGACCACCTGGTCGAACGCCGGCGCGGCGAAACCGTCGAATTGGATCTCGGGCACCGGGACGAAGCCGCGGATCGCCATGCCGATCGCGATGCCGATGATCGCCGACTCAGCGAGCGGGGTGTCGAAACACCGCTGCGCGCCGAAGGTCCCGGCCAGCCCGTCGGTCACCCGGAACACCCCGCCCAGCGTCGCGACGTCCTCGCCGAACACCAGCACCCGGTTGTCGGCGGCCATCGCGTCGTGCAGTGCGCGGTTGATGGCCTGCACCATCGTCAGCTCGGCGACCGGCGGGACATCGGTGAGCAACGGCTCGTCGCCGTCGGCGCCGGCGGGCCGCTCGATCAGCTGCGTCATGTCACGCCTCCTTGGCCAGCTCGGCGAGCAACCGGTCGCGCTGCTCCGCCAGATCCGGGGTGATGTCGCGGTAGACCGTGTCGAACACCTCGGCGACGTCGACGTCCGGCGCACCGACGACGGCGTCGCGCAATTCGGCCCGCAACCGCTTCGACCTGGCGGCCACCCGCTCCTCCAGACGTTCGGTCAAGAGACCGGCGCCCTCCAGGTACGCGCGGTACCGCGGGATCGGGTCCAGCGCCCGCCACCGGTCCACCTCGTCCGGGTCGCGGTATCGGCTCGGATCATCGGAGGTGGTGTGCGGTCCGAGCCGGTAGGTGACCGCCTCGATCAGCGTGGGTCCACCACCGTCGCGTGCCCGCGCCGCCGCCTCGGACATCACCGCGAAACAGGCCAGTACGTCGTTACCGTCGACGCGCACCCCCGGCATGCCGTATCCGGCGGCGCGGTGGGCGATCGACGGTCCGGCCACCTGGCGTTCGACCGGCACCGAGATCGCCCACTGGTTGTTCTGCACGAAGAACACGCACGGCACCTGGTAGACCGCGGCGAGGTTCATCGCCTCGTGCACGTCGCCCTCGCTGGTGGCGCCGTCGCCCAGGAACACCACCGTCACCGAATCCTCGCCGAGGCGCTGGGCGGCCATCGCGGCGCCGACGGCGTGCAGGCCCTGGGTGCCGATGGGGATGGAGATCGGCGCGCAGCACTTCGCGGTGAACTCCAGCCCGCCGTGCCACTTGCCCCGCCACACCGCGGCCATCTGCCCCGGGGTGATGCCGCGCAGCAGGAACGCGCCGATCTCCCGGTACTGGGGAAAGAGCCAGTCGGTCTTGCGCAGACATGCCGTGGCGCCCACCTGGGCGGCTTCCTGGCCGCGGCACGAGGCGTACAGCGCGAGCTCGCCCTGGCGCTGCAGGTGGACGAACTCGGTGTCGAGGTCGCGGGTGACGACCATCGTCTCGTAGAGCCAGCAGAGGGTCTCCGGAGGAGGCAGGTCCCGGTGGTCGGGGTGCTGCGCGCTCGGTGTGCCGTCGGCACCCACCAGCTGCACAGGGTCCACGAGGACGCCGGCCATACCGCCTCCTTCAGATCGCATCGACGGCATGTTTCGCCGTCCGACGACTTCAGGCGCTCAGCGTGTGGCGGTCGGAGCAGGATCCCTTGGTGGAGGGCTGTCGGCTAGCTACCGGGGTGTGGTGCCAGCGCGACGATGCGCTCTGCCCGCCTCAGCACTGGGGCATCCACCATTATGCCCTCGAACTGGAAGACGCCCCGCTGATCGCGCGACGTGTCCAGGACACGGCGGGCCCAGTCGGCCTGTTCGTCGGTGGGCCGGTAGCCGTCGCGGATCACCGCGACCTGGGACGGATGGATCGCGACCTTGGCGTCGAACCCGACGGCGACCGCATCGTCGACCTCGGCCCGCAGCCCGTCGAGGTCCTTGATGTCGAGGTACACCGAGTCCAGCGCCATGCGCCCGTAGGCCTTGGCGGCCAGCAGCGACTGGGAGCGGACGTGCACGGCGAAGTCGCGGTAGGCGCCGTCGGGCCACCGGCTCGACGTCCCGCCGAGCACCGCCAGCAGATCCTCGGCGCCCCACATGACCGCCACGCAGTTCTCCACGCGACTGGACTCGGCGACGGTGAGCGCGCCGAGCGGCGTCTCGATCAGCGCCACGACGTCGAGCGGCGCGAGCGCGCTCACCTGCTCGGCGGCTTCGGTCTTGGCCAGCATCACGGTCGTGTAGTCCGTGCGGGCGAGTGCCTGCAGGTCGAGTCGGTGGTCGGCGGTGGTGGCCGGGTTGACCCGCACCACGGTGTGCGCCGGGTCGAGCGGATGGTCGATCACCGCCTGGCGGGCCGCCTCGCGGTGCCTGGCGGCCACCCCGTCCTCGAGGTCGAGGATCACCACATCCGCCGCGGCGGCGGCCTTCTCGAACCGCTCCGGCCGGTCGGCCGGACAGAACAGCCACCCTGGCCCTGTGGTGCCGAGCATCAGGCCTCCTCGCGGGGTTGCTTGCGCACCATGGTCTTTCGCGACGCGGTGGCGACGACGTCGCCGTGCTGGTTGCGCCCGACATGGGCGAACGTCACGATGCCCTCTCCCGGCCTGCTCCTGGACTCCCGCTTCTCGAGCACCTCGGTCTCGGCGTACAGCGTGTCGCCGTGGAACAGCGGTTTGGGGAACGCGACCTCGCCGAACCCCAGGTTGCCGACGATCGTGCCCTGGGTGAGCTGGGCGACCGACAGTCCCACCAGGGTCGACAGCGTGAACATCGAGTTGACCAGCCGCTGGTGGAACGGCGGCAGTGCGTCGGAGAACGCCGCGTCGAGGTGCAGCGCCTGGGTGTTCATGGTCAGCGTGGTGAACAGCACGTTGTCGGCCTCGGTGATGGTGCGCCCGGGCCGGTGCTGGTAGAGCACGCCGGTCTCGAACTCCTCGAACCACAGCCCGCGCTGGACGACGACCTTCTTGTCGCTCTCTTCGCTCACAGGCCGGCCTGCCGTGCGATCAGCATCAACTGCACTTCGGTTGTGCCCTCGCCGATTTCGAGGATCTTGCTGTCGCGGTAGTGCCGGGCGACGGTGAACTCGTTCATGAAGCCGTAGCCGCCGAAGATCTGGGTGGCGTCGCGCGCGTTGTCCATCGCGGCCTCGCTGGCGACCAGCTTGGCGATCGCGGCCTCCTTCTTGAACGGCTTACCGGACAGCATGAGCGCGGCCGCGTCGTAGTAGGCGGTGCGCGCGGTGTGGGCCCGCGCCTCCATCCGCGCGATCTTGAACGCGATGGCCTGGTTGGCGCCGATCGGGCGGCCGAACGCCTCCCGCTCTTTGGCGTACTGGATGCTCTCGTCGACGCAGCCCTGCGCGGCGCCGACGGACAGCGCGGCGATCGCGATGCGGCCCTCGTCGAGGATGCGCAGGAAGTTGGCGTAGCCGCGGCCGCGTTCACCGAGCAGGTTCTCTTCGGGAACGCGGACGTCGTCGAAGCTCAGCGGATGGGTGTCCGACGCGTTCCAGCCGACCTTGTTGTAGGCCGGTTCGGCGGTGAACCCCTCGGTGGGCACGGGTACGAGGATCGACGAGATCTCCTTGCGCCCATCGGATTCGCCCGTGACCGCGGTGACGGTCACCAGTTTGGTGATGTCGGTGCCGGAGTTGGTGATGAACTGCTTGCTGCCGTTGATCACCCAGTGCCCGTCGTCGAGGCGCGCGGTGGTCTTGGTGGCGCCGGCGTCGCTGCCGCCGCCGGGTTCGGTCAGCCCGAACGCCGCGAGCGCCTGCCCGCTGGTCAGCTGTGGCAACCACTCCCGCTTCTGGTCCTCGTTGCCGAAGCGGTACACCGGCATCGCGCCCAGTGACACACCCGCCTCCAGCGTGATCGCCACGCTCTGGTCGACCTTGCCGAGTTCCTCGAGCGCCAGGCACAGCGCGAAGTAGTCGCCGCCCATCCCGCCGTACTCCTCGGGGAACGGCAGGCCGAACAGCCCCATGTCGGCCATCCCGCGCACCACCTCGTACGGGAACGAATGCTCCTCGTCGTGTTTGGCGGCCACCGGTGCGACAACGGTGCGCGCGAAGTCGCGGACGGTCTTGGCGAGTTGTTCGTAGTGGTCCGGCAGGGTGCCGGACGACAGGAAGTCGGTCATGACTGGTCTCCTTTGTCGGTAGCGAGAATTCGCGCCAGCGGCTGGCCCACCTTCACCTGGTCGCCGACGGCCACGAGGAGTTCCACCACACCGTCGACGGGTGCGGTCAGGGCGTGTTCCATCTTCATCGCCTCCACGGTGACCACCACGGCACCGGACGTCACGGTCGCCCCGGCTTCGATGCCGACGGCCACCACGGATCCGGGCATCGGGCTGGTCAGTTCCGCGTCCCCGCTGTGGGCGTCGTCCTGGCGCACCGGGGCCTCGCGGACCTCCTCGACCGCCACGGTGCGGTCCGCGCCGGCGAGCCACATCTGTGCCCCGTCGGCGGCGACGAGGTAGTCGCCGCGCAGACCGTCGAGGGTGACGACGAGCCGTTCCCCGTCGAGAGTGGCTGTGAGCGAACGGGTCTCACCGTCCTCTACCCTCGCGGTGGCCGCCCGCGGGCTGCCGGTGAGGTGGACGTGGTCGGTGCGTTTGCCGGACCGCAAGCGATGTGTGGTGGGTGCGTGGTCGCCGATCCGCCACCCCGACGGCACCGCCCACAGGTCACCGCCCGGCGTCGGCCACTGCCGCAGCCAGAGGTATGCGGCAGCCGCGATCAGGTCGTCGTCGCTCACCTCGGCCGGGGTGTAGTCGGGCGCCCTGCGGTCGAGCAGCCCGGTGTCGAGCCGGCCGGCGGCGACGTCGCGGTCGGTGAGCAGGAACCGCACGAAGTCGATGTTCGTGTCGACGCCGAGCACCGCGGTCCGCGCCAGCGCGCGGTCGAGTGACCGCAGCGCGGCCGGCCGGTCGGCGCCGTGCGCGATCACCTTCGCCAGCATCGGGTCGTAGTCGCTGCCGACCACCGCACCGGCGGTCAGCCCCGAGTCCACCCGCACCCCGGCCCCGGTGGGTTCGGACAGGCCGTGGACGGTGCCGCCGGTGGGCAGGAACCCGCGGCCCGGATCCTCGGCGTAGACGCGCGCCTCGACCGCGTGGCCGTGCAGGACGACGTCGTCCTGGGCGATCGGCAGCTTCTCCCCTGCCGCGATGCGGACCTGCTGTTCGACCAGGTCGATACCGGTGACCATCTCGGTCACCGGATGCTCCACCTGCAGGCGGGTGTTCATCTCCATGAAGAAGAACTCGTCGGGCCGGTCGGCCGACACGATGAACTCCACCGTGCCCGCGCCGGTGTAGTCCACGCTACGCGCGGTGTTGCAGGCCGCGGCACCGATCCTGGCGCGGGTGCCGGCGTCGAGCAGCGGTGACGGCGCCTCCTCGATGACCTTCTGGTGGCGGCGCTGCAGGCTGCACTCGCGTTCGCCGAGGTGGATGACGTTGCCGAACCCGTCGGCGAGCACCTGCACCTCGATGTGGCGCGGATTGAGCACGAAGCGCTCCAGGAACAGCGTGTCGTCGCCGAACGCGGCGGCCGCCTCACGGCGGGCGCTGATCAGCGCGGCAGGCAACTCGCTCGCGTCGTGCACCATCCGCATACCCTTGCCGCCGCCACCGGCCGACGGCTTCACCAGCACGGGGAAGCCGACGTCGGGGGCGCCGCCGATCAGGTCGTCGTCGGTCAGCCCGGGCCGCGAGATACCGGGTACGACCGGGACCCCGAACGCCGAGACCGCCGCCTTCGCGGCGATCTTGTCGCCCATCGTGCGGATCGCCCCGACGGGTGGTCCGATGAACACGATGCCCGCGTCCTGCAGCGCGGCGGCGAATTCGGCGTTCTCGGAGAGGAATCCGTATCCCGGGTGCACGGCCTGGGCGCCGGTGCGGCGTGCGGCGGACACCACCGCGTCGATGTCGAGATAGCTCTGCCGGGCTGCGGCGGGGCCGATGCGGACGGCGACGTCGGCCTCGGCGACGTGACGCGCGCCGGCGTCGGCATCGCTGAAGACCGCCACCGAGCGGATGCCCATCGTGCGCAGGGTGCGGATCACCCGCACGGCGATCTCGCCGCGATTCGCGACCAGTACGGTTTCAAAACTCATGATCACATCCGGAAGACGCCGTAGGAAACAGGCTCCAGCGGCGCCTGCGCGACAATCGAAAGAGCCAACCCGACAACGGTTCTGGTGTCGGCGGGGTCGATGACGCCGTCGTCCCACAACCGGGCCGTCGAATAGTAGGGGTTGCCCTGCCGTTCGTACTGTTCGCGGATCGGGGCCTTGAACTCCTGCTCCTGTTCGGGCGTCATCTCACCGCGCACGGTGGCCAGCACGGAGGCGGCCTGCTCACCGCCCATCACCGAGATCCGCGCATTGGGCCACATCCACAGGAAGCGCGGCGAATACGCGCGGCCGCACATCGAATAGTTGCCCGCCCCGTACGAGCCGCCGATGACGACGGTCAGCTTCGGCACCCGCGCGCACGCGACCGCGGTGACCATCTTCGCGCCGTGTTTGGCGATCCCCGACGCCTCGTAGTCGCGGCCGACCATGAACCCGGAGATGTTCTGAAGGAAGAGCAGCGGCACCACGCGCTTGTCGCACAGCTCGATGAAGTGGGCACCCTTTTGGGCCGATTCACCGAACAGCACACCGTTGTTGGCGATGATGCCGACGGGGTGGCCGTGGATGCGGGCGAACCCGGTCACCAGCGTGGCCCCGTATTCGGCCTTGAACTCAGCGAATTCGCCGCCGTCGACGATGCGGGTGATGACCTCGTGCACGTCGTAGGGCACGCGTGAGTCGACCGGGACGACGTCGTAGAGCTCGGTCTGATCGGCCACCGCGTCCACCGCCGGAGCCACGTCCCACGGCGGCGGCTGCGGGCGGCCGAGCGTGCCGACGATGCGCCGCACGATCCGCAGTGCGTCGCGGTCGTCGTGGGCGAGGTGGTCGGTGACGCCGGAGGTCTTGGAGTGCAGGTCGCCGCCGCCGAGCTCCTCGGCGGTGACGACCTCTCCGGTGGCGGCCTTCACCAGCGGCGGTCCGCCGAGGAAGATGGTGCCCTGATTGCGCACGATGACCGCTTCGTCGCTCATCGCGGGCACGTAAGCCCCACCGGCGGTGCAGGATCCGAGGACCGCGGCGATCTGCGCGATACCCTGGGCGCTCAGCGTGGCCTGGTTGTAGAAGATGCGGCCGAAGTGATCGCGGTCCGGGAAGACCTCGTCCTGGCGTGGCAGGAACGCGCCGCCGGAGTCGACCAGGTACACGCACGGCAACCGGTTCTGCCCCGCGATCTCCTGGGCGCGCAGGTGCTTCTTGACCGTCACCGGGTAGTAGGTGCCGCCTTTGACCGTCGCGTCGTTGGCGACGATCATGCACTCGCGTCCCGAGATGCGCCCGATGCCGGCGATCATGCCGGCGCCGGGGCATTCGTCGTCGTACATGCCGTCGGCGGCCAGTGGGGCGATCTCCAGGAACGGGCTTCCGGCATCCAGCAGGCCGTCGACGCGGTCACGCGGCAGCAGCTTGCCGCGGTTGACGTGGCGTTCGCGCGCCTTGGCGGGCCCGCCGAGCGCCGCCCCCGCGAGCTTGCTGCGCAACTCCTCGACGAGCGCTGTGTGCTCGTCACGATGTGATGCCCGCGGTGCCATCGGTGAACCCGTTCATTTGAGTTAATGACGACTAACTCGTGGTATGTTAATCACGATTAACACCCGGTGTCCACCCCCGACCGCAGAGGCTTGTCATGGCGTCGACGTCAGTCGCGAACACCCGCCGGAGCCGGGCGAAGTCGGACCGCCGCGGCCAGCTGATCGCCGCCGCGGAACGCCTTGTCGCCGAGAAGGGTTACCTCGCGGTGCGCCTGGAGGACATCGGCGCCGCCGTCGGCGTGAGCGGGCCGGCGATCTACCGGCACTTCCCGAACAAGGAGGCGCTGCTCGTCGAGCTGCTGGTGGGGATCAGCACCCGGCTACTCGCCGGCGCCCGGGAAGTGCTCGCCGAAGCCGCCGACGCGGCGGCCGCGCTCGACGGGCTGATCGACTTCCACCTGGACTTCGCGCTCGGCGAGTCGGACCTCATCCGTATCCAGGACCGGGACCTGGGCCACCTGCCCGAGCCGGCGAAACGTCAGGTCCGCCGGGCGCAGCGGCAGTACGTCGAGATCTGGGTTGAGGTGTTGCGCGCGTTGGACGCCACCCTCGGTGAAGCGGAGGCGCGGTTGATGGCCCATGCCGCGTTCGGTCTGCTCAACTCCACCCCGCACAGCGTCAAACCCGGACCCAACAAAGCGGCCGAGGCCAGCTCGCGCACTGTCCTACGAGCGATGACAGTGGCGGCGCTGACCTCGGCCGGTCGGCTACAGAGCTAGTACCAGACTTTTCGGCCCCCGACCGCGCGGCCGGTCGCCCCGAGAATCCAGAAGATGGCCCCAACGACCACGAGTACCGCACCGATGGTCGTCAGGATGTTCATGCCCAGGACGAATCCCAACACCACCAAGATGATTCCGAGAATTATCACTGTCTACTCCTTCTCCCTTACTTGTTGGCGCCAGTCGTCACTGGCTGGGCTGGGGAAGCTGAACCTCGGTGCAGTCCACCTTCGGGTTGACGCCCGCGTAATTCAGCGGACCCGCGACAACCGTCAACGCCACCCGAGCTGTGGTGGCGCAGTTGGCGTCCCCTGATTTGAAATAATCGCGCTGAAAGGCGGCTACGACGCCGATCAGCAACCAGACGAGCACGATGACGCCGATGATCCCTCTCATGCCGTCCCTCCATCCTGTTCGCGCCGGTGTGACGCGGCAGGACCGTTTACCCCTGAGGCAATTTCTCCAAACCCGGTGCCAGCGACGCCGAAGTCAGTGCACAGCAGTCGGTGCGAAAGCCTTCAGCAGCCAGGCCGTCATGGCATTGAGCAGCGCAGTGCGGTTCTCGCGCTTGACGATCTCGTGGCCGTCGTCGTCGAAGACGAGCAGTTCGACGGTGCGGTCCAGTGCGCGCAATGCGTCGAACATTTGCTCGGATTCGCTCGGCGGAACGTTGGTGTCGTTGCCGCCGTGCACGAGCAGCAGCGGTGCGGTCAGCGCGGACGCCCGCAGCAGCGGTGAGAGCCGCTCGAGCAGGTCGCGGTCACCGATCGGATGGCCGTACTTCGGGTACGCAGCCGCGGCGATCCACGGCTCGGTGTTGCGGTACCAGGTGTTCAGATCGCTCATCCCGCAGATGCTGATGCCCGCGGCGAACAGCTCCGGGTGAAACGTCAAGGCCGCCTGCGTCAGATAACCGCCGTAGGACCAGCCGCAGCACGCGATGCGGTCGGCGGGCACGGCTTCACGATCGATCAGGTACTGCACGCAGTCTGCGACGTCGTCGATGGCGGCGAACCGCAACTCCTTGTCGTCGGCGTGCATGAACGCGCGGCCGAATCCGCCGGAGCCCCGCACATTCGGCGTGAACACGGTGATCCCCGCCGCCAGCAGCGCCGGGTAGTACTCGTTGTAACCCGGCCTCGACTGCCCTTCGGGCCCGCCGTGCAGGAAGATCATCGCGCCGACGGGTTCCACCGGCGCCGGCGGGCGGTACATCCAGCCGGTCAGCTCCAGCCCGTCGCGGGCGACGACCACCTCCAGCGTCGGATCCGCCGTCAGGGGGCCTTCACTGGGCTCGCGGTCGACGCGCTGCCATTCCCGTGAGCGGGGATCGACCAGCTCGACGGTCGGCGGCAGCGACGGGCTTTCCACGGTCATCGCGACCATCGAACCGCCCGCGCTGATGCTCAGTTCCGTCGCGACGAGGCCGGGCAACGGAATCGGGCCGGACAGCGTGTTGTCCGCGTACTCGAGGATCTGGAGTTCGCTGCAGCCGTTGACATTCCACAGCAGGGCGACGGTCGACAGGTCGTCGCTGACGACGAACTCGTCGAGGTCGAACCCCGGCTTCTCGGCGACGACGTGGTAGGACACACCCTCCGAGGTGGCGGTGACCTCGATGAGCCGGGCGTGCGTGCCACCGTTGTCGCTGCGGATCAGCGCCCGCACGTACCCCTCGGAACTGTTGAGTCCGTAGTCCTTGGCCGGGTGGAACAGCTCGAACGTTTCTCCGGTCGGCCCCGAACGCAGCCGGCGCGGGCTGTGGTCGTCGAGGATGAATCCCATGTCGGTGGTCGACCCGGGATCGTAGGGCAGCAGCACCATCTCGGTCTGTCCGCGCAGCATGATGAGATCGCGGTAGCCGCGGGGCCCCACCCGCACCAGCGCGGCACCGGCCCACGCGTCGACCAGCCGGCCCGCCGAGCGGCGGTCCAGCACGATCGTGTGGCCGTCAGCCGGGTTGATCAGACACGAACTGCCGACCCCGTCCTCGCCGGTGAGGATCGCCGCGACCTGCGTGCCGTCCCACCCGATGAGTTCGGCGCTGCCCTCCGGATGGCCCTCGGGCCACGAATCGATACGGCGGGCATCGCGGTCGTCGGGATCGGTTGTGACGACCCAGATCTGGAATCGGTCACTGCCGTCCGGGGCGACCTGACAGGCAAGCCAGTGCCCGTCGGCGGAGTGCAGCACGCGGGTGACCGGACCCTCGACCGGGAGTTCGACGTCACGCGAAGAGCTCGCGCGCCAGCCCAGCAGGAACCGTTGCACCGCGCGGGGGAAGCCGCCGTCGTCGACGAGGTGGGCGAATGCCGTCGCATCGGGCGACAGCGACGCACCGTAGTTCGCCCGCACCTGACGTCTCACGCGTTGATTCTCCATCGTCTCGTCACCGGTGACCGGACGGCCACCCACCTGACGGTATCGACGTCTGCAAGGACCGGCACACCCAACACCGCGACGGCGCGACGGGATCCGCAGGTACCCTGCGACCATGAGGTGGGTATGACCGAGTCACCACGTCGGGACGGCGCCGAGCCGACCCAACCGCTGGGGAACAGCTACCCGGGTCCGCCGGACCCGGCGTACGCCAACCAGACCCCGTACGGTCCGCCCTACCAGCCCCCCGCCGGGCCGAATCCCACCGAACGGCTGTCGCCGTACTACCAGTATGGCCAATACGGGTACGACCCGTACGCGACCGGACAGTACGGACCCGGGTATCCCCCCGGCGCGCCGCAGCAACAGCCCCCCGAGGGACCCAAATCGCCGATGTGGTTGTGGGTTCTGGCGGGCGCGGTGGTGCTGCTCGTCGTCGCCCTGGTCATCGCGCTCGTCATCGCCAACAGCTCCCGGCAGCAGACCGTCGTCGCGCCCGCGCCGTCGATGCCGGAGCCCACCGCGACGACCACCCCGCGGCCCACCACGCCGACGCGCACACCCACCCCGGTGGTACCGCTGCCGACCACGCCTCCCTCGCCCACTCCGCCCACGACAGCGCCGTCGGAGGCGACCGAGACCGTCACCTACGACGTGATCGGCGAGGGCCGCGTCATCAACATCACCTACACCGACACCGGCGGGGTCCCGCAGACCGAGTTCAACGTGGCGCTGCCGTGGAGCAAGCAGGTCGAGTTGCCTGCACCGGCGCGTAGTTCGGCCCGCATCAGCATCATCAACGTGGGCCGCGACGTCACGTGCTCGGTGTCGATCAACGGCACCCGGGTGCAGCAGAACACCGGGTCAGGGCTGACGTTCTGCGTCGGCACCCGCTGACACCGGCGACCACGGATGCGGTGCGCGCACCGCGAGCATGGCCAGGAGCCCGACGGCCAGCACCACGCACAGGCCGCCCATACCCGCGCGGTCAGTGCCGAACAGATCGATGAACATGAAGAACAGCCACGGCGCCAGGAAGGCCACGGCCCGCCCCGTCGTCGTGTACAGGCCGAACGCGACGCCCTCCTTGCCCGCGGCGGACATCCGCAACATGAGCGTGCGCGCCGAGGACTGCGTCGGCCCGATGAACAGGCACAGCAGCAGCCCGCACACCCAGAACGCCGTCGCACCGGACAGGCTCAGCAGCGTCAGTCCAACCGTGATCATGGCGGTCAGTGACACCACGATCACCCGTTTGGAGCCGACCCGGTCGTCGAGCAGACCGCCGATGACCGCACCGACCGCCGCCACCACGCACGCGCTCACCCCGAACAGCAGGACGTCGGCCTCGGAAATGCCGTAGACGCTCACGCCGAGCACCGCACCGAACGCGAACACCCCGGCCAGGCCGTCGCGGAACACCGCGCTGGCGAGCAGGTAGTAGATGATGTTGCGGTCCCGCCGCCACTCGCCGACGACCTCCGACCACAGCTTGCGATAGGCGGAGAACACCCCGGTGGGCGGCACGTCGTCATCGTCGGGGCCGGGCACATGCGGCGGCACGGTGAGCAGCAGCGGCAGCGCGAACAGCAGGAACCAGGCGGCGGCCAGCAGCATCGCCGCGCGGACGTTCTGGCCGTCGGCGACCGGCAGCCCGAGCAGACCGCGGGTGTCGCCGTCGCCGGCGACGAAGCCCACGTACACCAGCAGCAGCAGGACGACGCTGCCGAGATACCCGGCGGCCCACCCCAATCCGGAGACCCGGCCCGAACTCTGCGGGCCGGCCAACTGCCGCAGCATCGTGTTGTAGGGCACGCTGGCCAGATCGCCGCACGCCGCGGTGCAGGCGAGCAGCACCAGCCCCGCCCACAGGTAGCGGTGGTCGTCGCGGATCAGGCTCATCGAGGCGGTGAGCAGGACGGCCGTCCCGGTCAGCAGCGTCAGCACCGCGCGCCGCCGGCGCGGGGCCTGCACCCACACCCCGGTCACCGGCGCCAGCACCGCCACCACCAGACCCGCCACGGTCATCGCGCGGCCCAGCCAACTGGTCGCCGACGTGTCGCCCGGCAGATCCGATCCGACCGCACCGGTCAGGTAGACCGCGAACACGAACGTGGCGACGATCGCGTTCATACCGGTGTTCCCGCAGTCCCACAGCGCCCACGCCAGCACGCGGGCGCGGCCGGCAACCGGTGCCGAGGGTGGGCTGGCCGGCGCAGGTTGAGTCACGCTCGCCCACGATATAGTCCGGCGCATGCCAGTACCCGCACCCCGACCCGATGCCCGCGCGGTCGTCACCGGCGCCTCTCAGAACATCGGCGAAGCGCTGGCCACGGAATTGGCCGCGCGCGGACACCACCTGATCATCACCGCCCGCCGCGAGGAGGTCCTGACCGCGCTGGCGCAACGGCTGACCGAGCGCTACGGCGTCACCGTCGAGGTGCGGCCGGTCGACCTGGCCGACCCGACCGCGCGGACCACGCTGTGCGAGGAGCTGGCCACCCGCGAGATCTCCATCCTGTGCGCGAATGCGGGCACCGCCACGTTCGGACCCGTCGCCAAGCTCGATCCGGCCGACGAGAAGGCGCAGGTGCAGCTGAACGTGCTGGGCGTGCACGACCTGGTGCTCGCGGTGCTGCCGGGCATGGTGGCCCGCCGGAACGGCGGCATTCTCATCTCCGGATCGGCGGCCGGGAATTCCCCCATCCCGAACAACGCCACCTACGCGGCGACCAAGGCGTTCGTCAACACGTTCAGCGAGTCGCTGCGCGGCGAGCTCAAGGGCGTCGGTGTGCATGTGACGCTGCTGGCGCCGGGGCCCGTGCGCGAGACGCTGCCCGACGAGCACGAGCAGTCGCTGGTGGAGAAGCTCATCCCCGACTTCCTGTGGATCTCCACCGAGTACACCGCGAAGCTCTCGCTCGACAGTCTCGAGCGCAACAAGATGCGGGTGGTGCCGGGGGTGACCTCGAAGGCCATGTCGGTCGCCAGCGGATACACCCCACGCGCGATCGTCACGCCGATCGTCGGGGCCGTTTACAAGAAGCTCGGCGGCGACTAGCTGTACTCGGGGCGGCCTAGCGACGGGTGTCGGCATGCGCGTTCAGCGGAGGCGAATACCCTGAATCGTTGTGCGTGACGAATTGGTGTGGATCGACTGCGAGATGACCGGGCTGGATCTGAGTAAGGATCTGCTCATCGAGATCGCGGTCCTGGTGACCGATGCCGACCTGAACATCCTCGGCGACGGGCTCGACGTGGTCATCCACGCGCCCGACGAGGCGCTGGACGCGATGATCCCCGTGGTGACCGATATGCACACCCGCTCGGGGCTGATCCAGGAGGTGCGCGCCTCGACGGTCGATCTCGCGACCGCCGAGGAGATGGTGCTCGACTTCATCCGCGGGCACGTCAAACAGGCCAAGACCGCCCCGCTGGCCGGCAACTCGATCGCCACCGACCGCGGCTTCATCGCGCGCGACATGGCCAAACTCGACGAGTACCTGCACTACCGGATGATCGACGTCAGCTCGATCAAGGAGCTGTGCCGCCGGTGGTATCCGCGGATCTACTTCGGCCAGCCGGAGAAGGGCCTGGCGCACCGTGCGCTGGCCGACATCCACGAGTCGATCCGCGAGCTGAAGTACTACCGGCAGACCGCGTTCGTCGCTCCGCCGGGGCCGTCGACCAGCGATATCGCCGCCATCGCGGCCGAGCTCGGGCCGCCCGGCAAGGACGGGACCGGAACCGATTCGGTCTGACGGCATCCGACCGGTTAAGATCGACGGGCTGCACGGCCCGGCGGGTCAGCAGCGATGGTGGCTGTAGTTCAGTTGGTAGAGCACCAGGTTGTGATCCTGGCTGTCGCGGGTTCGAGTCCCGTCAGCCACCCCGAGTACGAAGAAGCGCCTCACCCCGAAAGGGTGAGGCGCTTCTTCGTTGGGGTTCAGACTCCGGCGTTGCCCGCCTTCCACTGCTCCCACGGGATGTTCCAGTCGCCGAGACCGTCGGTGCCGGGCAGCACCGAACCCACGGTGTTGACCACCTCGACGATGTCGCCGCGCTTGGTGTTGTCGTAGAACCACTTCGCGTTCGACGGGCTCACGTTGAGGCAGCCGTGGCTGACGTTGCTGTGGCCCTGGCTGCCCACCGACCACGGCGCGGAGTGAACGTAGATGCCGCTGTAGGACATCTGGGTGGCCCAGTCGACCTCGGTGCGGTAGCCGTTGGGCGAGTTGACCGGAACGCCGTACGTCGACGAGTCCATCACCAGATGCGAGTATCGGTCGCCGATGATGTACGTGCCGTTGTTGGTCGGCGTGCTGTTCTTGCCCATCGAGATCGGCATGGTCTTGACGACCTCGCCGTTGCGCCGGACCGTCAACGTCTTGGTGGCGTCGTCGGCCGTCGCGACGACCTGGTCGCCGATCGTGAACTCGGTCTTGACGTTCTCCTGGCCGAACAGCCCGTCGCCGAGATCGACGCCATAGGTGTTCACCGCCACCGACACCTTGGTGCCCGGCTTCCAGTACTCCTCGGGACGCCAGCGCACTTCCTGGTTGCTCAGCCAGTAGAACGCGCCCTCGACCGGCGGATCGGTCTTCACCGTGATCGCGCGCTGCGCCGCCAGCCTATTGGTGATGCTCTCGTCGAAACGGATCGCCACCGGCTGGCCGACACCCACGACCTCACCCTCGTTGGGCAGCACGTAGGGCATCGTCAGGTTCTCCGGCGAATGCGTCTCGAACGTCATCTGCCGACTGGTCACACCGCCGAGGCCCATCGACTTCGCGGTGAGCGTGTAGCTCTTGTTGTAGCCGAGCGGCTCGGTGGTGGCCCAGGTGAGGCCGTCCGGGCTCAGCTTGCCCTCGACCGGCTCACCGTCCTCGTTGACCATCGTGACCGAACCGAGCACACCGCCTTCGGCGCCGACGGTGACCGGACTGTCGACCGCGACGCCCACGGCGCCGTCGCTCACCGACGAGATGAGCTTGGGCACCAGCAGGTCACCGAAGGGTGTGCCCTTGTCGGAGATCACCTGCGGGGTCTCGGGTTCTGCGTCACTCGAGCACGAGGTGAGCCCCAGCACGACGGCGGGGACCACCAGCATGCCCGCCCACCAGGCCCGTTGCCGACGCGGACGGGTCTCTGAACGGACCTGCCACATTGTCTTCTCCACCTCACACCCAGGGTTCTTCTCACACGGATTCGTCGTGCCACAGTCTACTGGCAGCTCCGACATGTGGCCTGCCGCGAGACTCCCCCGAGACCTCGGTGACACCGCGATTTCACGTCTCGGCGGGTGGCCTGTTAATGTCTCTCCCGCGCGCCGTTAGCTCAGTTGGTAGAGCAGCTGACTCTTAATCAGCGGGTCCGGGGTTCGAAACCCTGACGGCGCACCACAGACATCGCCGCTTCGCCGGCGATGTTTTTGTTTCCGCGCCTGCCTGGTTCGTGTTGCGCGGCCGACGGTCACCTCACGTCGCCATCTGCCCTTTCGCCGGCGTTGATATGTGCTGTTCTCGCACGTCGGCGCCGTACGGGCTGAGCCAGTGCGGACCGCTGGCGTTGCGGACCTGGTCACAAAAGTGATCTTCTGCGTTCCCGAGCTGGCCACTTGAGAATTTGACTGGTACCGTCAGTCGTTAGCTGACGAGTTTGCGGCACGATGCGCACCGAGGGAATGGGGTCTTAGCTGATGTCGACAGCACACGTTCCGCGGACCCCCGACTCGGCCCCCACAGGTGGCGCTGCTGCACACGGCCCGCTGTCCGTGATGAACTGCAGCCGACTGGGCCGGCAGGCGAACCCGCCGCGTCTTTCGCTCGCCGACTGGCTGCGTCCTTACCGTCGGCGCTGAACCGGCCTAGCGGCGCGAGCGCCGCACCGCCACCACGAGGACGAGCAGCGCGACACCGGCCAGCGAGGCCGCCACGGGCGGCTGGGAGACGAACCCGATCACCTTGGCCTTGACGTCGTCGGCCAACCGGCGCGGGTTGGCGCGCTCCGCCAGGGAATCGACCGTCAGCGCCAACTGGTCACGCGCCGCGTCGATGTCCTTCTTGATGGCCTCGGGATCCCGGTCCGCCACGTCATGTCCTCCAAGTCCGTGCTGGGTCCCCAGTCTGGTTCCCGTCTTGCCGAACTACCCTAGATCAGCCGGTGTGACCCGGACGGCACCGGTCGACCAGAAGGAGTGGCAAGGCATGGCCCAGACCCCTCGACTGTCGGTGGGCGACACCGCACCCGCCTTCAGCCTGCCCGACGCCGACGGCCACACCGTCTCCCTGTCGGATTACCAGGGCCGCAAGGTGATCGTGTACTTCTACCCCGCCGCCTCCACGCCGGGTTGCACCAAGCAGGCCTGCGACTTCCGCGACAGCCTGGCCGACCTCAACGGCGCCGGTCTCGACGTCATCGGCATCTCGCCCGACAAGCCGGCCAAACTCGCCAGGTTCCGCGATGCCGAAGGGCTGACCTTCCCGCTGCTGTCGGACCCCGACAAGGAGGTCCTCACCGCCTGGGGCGCCTTCGGGGAGAAGACGATGTACGGCAAGACCGTCCAGGGCGTCATCCGCTCGACGTTCGTCGTCGACGAAGACGGCAAGATCGCCGAGGCGCAGTACAACGTGCGCGCCACCGGCCACGTCGCCAAACTGCGCCGCGACCTGTCGGTCTAACCCGCGCCGAGCCTTTCGAGCAGCAGCGCCTCGGCGGTGGCGGCGCGCTCGAGCACCCCGAGATGCAGGCTCTCGTTCACGCTGTGTGCCTGCGTCCCCGGATCCTCGACGCCGGTGACCAGGATCGTGGCGTCGGGGAATGCGGCGGCGAACTCGGCGATGAACGGGATCGACCCGCCCATCCCCATGTCCACCGGTTCGGCGCCCCACGCCTCGGTGAACGCGGCGCGGGCGGCCTCGTAGACCGGACCTGACGCGTCGACCGCATACGGCTGACCGAGGTCACCGGGCGTCACGGTGAGAGCAGCACCCCAGGGCACATGCGCCTGCAGGTGGCGGGTGAGCGCATCGAGGTGCGCCTTGGCGTCGCCGCCGGGCGCCACCCGCATGCTGATCTTCGCCCGTGCCCGCGGGATCAACGTGTTCGAGGACTTGTCGATCGGCGTGGTGTCGATGCCGATCACCGTGATCGCGGGTTTGGCCCACAGCCGTTGCACCACTGAGCCGGAACCGATCTCACTCACGCCCGGCAGCAGTCCCGACTCCTCGCGCACCCAGTCCGCACCGCGGTCGACGTCAGCGGCGCTGCCCTCGTGCAACCCGGCGACCGCCACATTGCCGTCGTCGTCGTGCAGGCTGGCCAGCAGCCGCACCAGCACGCTCAACGCATCCGGCACCACACCGCCCCACAGTCCCGAGTGCAGCCCGTGGTCCAGGGTGGCCACCTCGACCACGCAGTCGGCCAGACCGCGCAGCGAGACCGTCAGCGCGGGCCGGTCGGTGCTCCAGTTGTCGGAGTCGGCGATGACGATCACATCGGCGGCCAGCAGATCCTTGTGCGCGGCAAGTAGATTCGACAGCGACGGCGACCCGGACTCCTCCTCGCCCTCGACGAACACCGTCACCCCGACCGGCGGCCGGCCGCCGAAGGCCCGGAACGCGGCCAGATGCGTGGCGATACCGGCCTTGTCGTCCGCGGTGCCGCGGCCGTAGAGCCGCCCGTCGCGCTCGGTGGGCTCGAACGGCGCCGACGACCACTGGCGGGGATCACCCTCGGGCTGCACGTCGTGATGGGCGTAGAGCAGCACCGTCGGCGCGCCGGGCGGCGCGGGGTGCCGCGCGATCACCGCGGGCGCCCCACCCTCGGCGACGATGCGGATGTCGTCGAATCCCGCGGCGCCGAGCAGATCCGCCACCGCCTTCGCACTGCGATGCACCTCGTCACGCCGGGCCGGATCGGCCCACACCGATTCGATGCGGACCAGGTCCTCGAGATCGGACCGGACCGACGGGAGAACCTCCTGCACCCGCGCCACCACGTCGCTCATGGGAACGAGGGTAGTGGGTCACCGGTCTGGCGCGAGCAGACGCAGAATCGCCCTCCGACGCATTTAAAAAGGCGATTTCCTGTCTTCTCGCGGAGAAAACTAGTCCGACTCCGCCGCGCTGCGTTCCTGCTGCAGCCGGTCCTTGCTGCGCAGCAGCCGCAACAGCGTCACCAGCCCGAGGCCACCGACGATGTTGCCGACCACGGTGTAGCCGAACCACTGCAGCCAGTCCAGATAACCGAACGGCGCATCGCCGGCGATCATCGCGCCGAAGATCAACAGCGAGTCCAGGATCGAGTGGAACATCTGCAGCCCCGCCAGCAGGAAGGCGCCCGCGACCGCCGCGGCGATCTTGCCGAGCACTGAATCGGTGCCGTGCTGCATCCGGGTCATCAGCGTGATCACCATGCCGCCGAGCAGCGCGAGCGCGAACGTCTCCCCCGACAGCGGTGCGGTGGCGTAGTGCGAGGCCGACTCGATGGTCTGCGCGTGCAGTTTCGGGAAAGCCGCCATGATCAGCCACATCAGCACCCAGCCGCCGACGAGGTTGGCGACCAGCGTGCCGCTCCACAGCTTGAGCAGCTGCGCGATGCTGGCGCGTTTGGCCGCGACCGTGGTGACCGGCACCAGGAAGCCCTCGGTGAACAGTTCACTGCGGCCCAGCAGCAGCGCGAGGAAACCGATCGAGAACGCCAGGCCCGCGAGCAGCGGATCGTGCGTGGCGTGCAGCACGGACAGGTAGGCCAGGACGCCGACGGCGATCTCGGTGCCGCCGAAGAAGCCGGTGACGAGCACTTCGCGCCAGCTGCGGTGCAGCCGCTGGGTGCCTTCGTCGACCATCCGCCGGAAGGCGTGTTCGAGCGCGTCCTCGATGGGACTGTCCGAATCGCCCAGCTGACGCTGGCTGGTCTCACTCACGATGGATCCTCACGGCTCGGCGACAGGCGAACCGCACGGGTACCCCGAAAGGGGCGAGTGAAGCCGGCTCAGGGCTCCTCGATGACCGCGACGGCGGCCGCCGTGTCCCCTTCGTGCGTCAGCGACACGTGGATGGTCGCCTCCCTCAGGTGCTCGGCGATGTCACCGGTGAGCCGCACCTTCGGCCGGCCCCACATGTCGGTGACGACCTCGATGTCGCGGTGGATGCCCTCGGGCAGGGCGGGCCGCTTGGCGAACCGCGACCCCGACCACGCCTTGATCACGGCTTCCTTCGCCGCCCACCGGGCCGCGAGGTGCCGCGCCGCCGACGAACTCTTGTCCGCGGCGTCGCGGCGCTCCCCCGGCGTGAACGTCTCCGCGAACACCGTGCCCGGTCGGTCCACCTGCTCCGCGAAGTCCGGAATGGATACCAGGTCGATGCCCACTCCGACTATCGCCACGCAGCGACCCTAGCCCAACCCCGATCGCGCCTTGCGCACGCGTTCATCGCACGTACACGTCGCCGTCGCCGAGCCGCGACGCCGCGTCGAGCAGCATCGCCGCCTCCTGGCGCTTCTCGGGTGCGTCGTGGCTGAACCGGCGGTCGGCGGGCCGTTCGTACATCGGCCGGCCACCGGCGATCGCCGACGCCAGCCGTCGCTGACCCGCCAGCGTGCGCTGCTCGGCGCGACGGACGTAGTCCTCCCGCTGCTCTGGGGTGAGCGTGGCGAGGAACGCCTGCGGATGCACCAGCGCGATCAGCCCGGAGACGTGTCCGAACCCGAGGCTGGTCACGAGACCGGCCTTGAGCGGGAACTTCTCACCCATTCGCAGCGTCTCCCGCGGCCAGACGAAGTGCCCGGAGGTGGCCATCTCGTCGTCGACGCAGTCCAGGCTGCGGTTCGGCGGGATGACCCCGTCGCGCAGCACCTGGCACAGGCCCATCATCTGGAAGACCGCGGCACCGCCCTTGGAGTGGCCGGTCAGGGTCTTCTGGCTGACGATGAACAGTGGCGCACCGTCGGACCGGCCCATCGAGTCGGCGAGCCGCTCGTGCAGTTCGGTCTCGTTGGGATCGTTGGCCAGCGTCGAGGTGTCGTGCTTGTAGATCACCGAGATGTCGTCGGCACCCACCCCGAGCTTGGCCAGCGAGCGGGCCAGCACCGAATCCCTGCCGCCACGGCCGGCGCCCAGCGCGCCGAGCCCCGGAGCCGGGATCGAGGTGTGCACACCGTCGGCGAAGCTCTGCGCGTAGCCCACGACCGCCAGCACCGGCAGACCCATCTTCAGAGCGAGGTCGCCGCGGGCCAGCAGGATGGTGCCACCGCCCTGGGCCTCGACGAAGCCGAGACGACGACGGTCGTTGGCGCGGGAGAACTTCCCGTCGCTGATGCCCCTGGCCCGCATCATCGCGGTGTCGGCGGTGGCCGCCATGTCACCGAAGCCGATGACGGCTTCCAGCGTCATGTCGTCGAACCCGCCGGTGACCACGAACTCGGCCTTGCCGAGGCGGATCTTGTCCATCCCCTCCTCGACCGACACCGCCGCGGTGGCGCAGGCGCCGACCGGGTGGATCATCGCGCCGTAGGAGCCGATGTAGGACTGAACGACGTGTGCGGCAACGACATTCGGCAGCACCTCCTGCAGGATGTCGTTCGGCTTGCTGCGGCCGAGCAGGTTGCCGTGGTACATCGTCTGCATCGAGGTCATGCCGCCCATGCCGGTGCCCTGCGTGCTGGCCACCAGGCTGGGGTGCACCCAGCGCATCAGCTCGGTCGGCGTGAAGCCCGCGGACAGGAACGCATCCACCGTGGCCACGATGTTCCACAGCGCCACCCGGTCGATCGAGTTGGCCATGTCCGGCGTGATGCCCCAGACCGTCGGGTCGAAGCCCGTCGGGATCTGCGCGCCCACCGTGCGGGACAGCTTGGTCTTGCGCGGCACGCGGACTTCGGTGCCCGCCTTGCGGGTCACCTGCCAGTCACTCGAGTCCGGCACCGGGCGCACCACGGTGTGCTCGGGATCGACCTCGACGAATGCGCGCGCCTCCTCCTCAGACGACACCACGAACGAGAAGTCCTTGTCGAGGAACACGCTGACCAGCAGCGGCGACGCGTGATCGGGATCGATCGCACCGTCGTCGACGAACTCGCGGATGCCGCACCGCTCCACGACCGCGTCGTGGTAGCGCTCGACCAGTTCCTCCTCGGGCACCAGGTCACCGCTCGCGGTGTCGTACCAGCCCGGCTTCGGATCGTCTTCCCACTTGATCATGCCTGTGGTCCAGGCCAGTTCGAGCACGCCGGCGGCCGACAGTTCGTGGTCGACCTCCATCTCGTAGCGGGTGCGCGACGAACCGTACGGGCCGAGTTCGGCACCGCCGACGATCACGACCAGGTCGGCCGGGTCGACGTCGAGGTCGGCCCACTCCGGCGCCGGTGCGGGCGAGAAGCCCCGGGGCGGCGACGGCAGCGCGGCGATGGTGCCGGGCGCGGGTGCGTCGGCGTCTTCGTCGGCAGCGGCGTCGGCGGACATGTCCTCGCGGGCCTTGGCGGCCAGCGCGGCCATGTCGAGTTCGATGTCGCCGAGGCCACCGGTCAGGTCGGCCGTGATGGGCTCACGCGCCGCGGCGACCTTGGACTCGATGTCGCACAGCGACAGCAGCATCGAGGCCATCTCCGCGGTGGTGTACGTGGTCACTCCGGCTTCCTCGACGGCGCCGGCGATGGCGTCGTTGTGGCCCATCAGCCCGGTGCCCTTGGTCCAGCCGATCAGCGCGTGCGCCAGCGAAACCCGCTGCGCCCATGACGTTTCGGCCTTCCACCGGTTGACGAGCGCGTCCAGCGAAGCCTTCGCCTCGCCGTAGGCGCCGTCACCGCCGAACATGCCGCGGTTCGGGGAACCGGGCAGCACGACGTGCAGTCGTGAGGCGATGTCGCGTTCCGCACCGATCGACGAGAGCCCGCTGATGAGCCGTTGCACGGCCCACAGCAGCACCTTCATCTCCATCTCGGCGCGCGAACCGACCTCCGACATGTCACCGGCCACCCGCGGAGCGGCGAACGGGAACAGCAGCGTCGGGGTCTGCGCATCCTTGAGGTGGATCGACTGCGGCCCAAGGCTTTCGGTTTGCTCGGTGCCCACCCACGACACCAGCGCGTCGATGTCGGAGTACGACGCCATGTTCGCGGGCACCACCCACAGCTTCGCGTCGTAGCGGGCGTTGTCCCGGTAGAGCGTCTTGTAGAACTCGAGCCGGGCGTCGTCGAGGCGCGAGGTGGTCGCGATGACCGTGGCGCCGCCGTCGAGCAGCTGACCCACCACGGCCGAGGCGATCGAACCCTTCGAGGCACCAGTCACCACCGCGACCTCGTCGCTGTAGCGGCCCTTGCCCGGGTTCTCGGCACCCGCGGCGATGCGGCCGAACAGCGACGCGTGGACGTTGCGGCCCGCGGCGAGCGCCTTGCCCTGCCACCAGTTCGCCTGTGTGGCAACGACATGCCCGGCGCCTTCGAAGCGTTCGGACAGAGCGGGCCAGTCGCGGTCGATGGCGTCCTCGTCGGCCAGCCAGATCTTGACCAGATCCTCGCGGGCGCTGGCCCACCGGTCGTCGAACACCACGGCCTTGCGGCCGTCGAACGCCGGCGCCACCAGACGCGGCCAGTCCGAACCGAGTTCGGCGGTGACCAGGTCGATCAGCTCGGCGTCGGTCGCGGTCTGCGCCGCCGACACCGGGGTGTCGAGGCCGAGCTGGCCCAGCACCAGGCGTGCCGCATTGGCCAGCACACCGTCGCGGCCGGTGACCTGTTCGGCGAACTCGCCGAGCGCGGCCGAATCGACCACGCCGCCACCGCCGCCGCCTGCAGACGGCAGGGAGACCGCCACACCCTTGCGGGCCGCCACCGCGGCCACCGCGGCGTCGATCACCTTGTCGACGCTGGCGGCGTCGGCCAGCGCGCCGTCGTGCAGGCCGCCGAGGCTGCCGCCACGGACACTGCTGCCCTCACGGGTGCCCAGCGCGACCTCGACGGTCACGTGCTTGACCCAGCCTGCGCCGAGTTCCCATGCCTTGCCGACGCGTTCGGCGATGTAGGCCGGACGCTTGCCGGACGGGCCGAACACGGTGCGCAGCTGATCGTTGATCGCGTCGGTGAGCACCGGGCCGAACGGCTTGTACGTCCGGGCCAGCTTGGTGACCTGACCCTTGAGCGCGCCGAGGTCGGCTTCCGCCGCGCCGTCGATCGCACCCAGGTTGAGCTCGGAGCCCAGGTCGACCAGCATCTGGTTGCGCCGCGAGGACGCACCGTCGGTGATCGTCTCGATGGAGTCGAGTGCCTCGATCTGGTCCAGCCGCATCTTGGCCGACAGCGCGATGAGCGCAACGGTCGCGTCGGCGGCGTCGAACGTGAGGTCGTCCGGCCGCGGACCACCCGACGGGGCGGCGGGTGCGGCAGGCGCTGCGGCGGCGGGCGCCGCGGCCTGCGGTGCCGCCTCGGCGGCGGCGGGTGCCGCCTCCTCGGGCTCCGGTTCCGGATCGGTGTCGGTCGCGAACAGCACCGCGGCGTCGCGCTCGCTGTTGAGCACCTCCACCGTGCTGTGCGAGTACTCCGGCAGCTTGAGCGTGTTGGTCGCCAGGCCGGCCACCGTCGGCGCCGACTTCACACCGATCTCCACGAACCGCTCGACACCGAGTCCGCCCGCGGCCTCCTCGATGAACAGCAGATCCTGGGTCTCGATCCAGCGCACCGGGCTGGCGAACTGCCAGGCCAGCAACTCGATCACGACCTTGCGGCACAGCTCGCGCGGCCGCTCCTTGCGCCAGGTGTCGTAGTCGGCGAGGATCTCGTCGAGCGGCTCGGCCGGCACGAGGTCGCGGATCTCCTGGATGAAGTCGCGGTCGAGGGTGAACGGCCGCGGCACCAGGTTCGGGATGTACCGCCCGACGATCAGCTCCGGATCCTGGTCGCGCGGCATGACGCGCTCCAGCGAGCGCCGGAAGTCGGCCACACCGACCCGCAGCACCGAGGAGTGGAACGGCACGTCGATGCCGGGCACCAGGATGAACGACCGCTTGCCACCGCTGATCTCGCGACGCCGTTCGATCTCCTCCTCGAGCGCCTCGAGCCCGCGGACGGTGCCCGCGATGGCGTACTGCGAGCCACGCAGGTTGAAGTTCACAATCTCGAGAAATTCGCCTGTGCGCGCGGAGATCTCGGCGACGAAGTCCTTGACGTCGGCGTCGTCCAGATCGATCTGGCTCGGCCGGATCGCGGCCAGCCGGTAGTTGGACCGGCCCAGCTCGTCGCGCGGGACGATGTCGTGCATCTTGCTGCCGCGGTGGAATACCACCTCGAGCAGTGCCTCGAGTTCGTAGACACCGGACACGCACGCCAGCGCGGTGTACTCGCCGACGGAGTGTCCGCAGGCGATCGCGCCTTCGACGAACGCGCCCTGCTCGCGCATCTCGGCGACCTGCGCCGCGGCGACGGTGGCCATCGCGACCTGGGTGAACTGCGTGAGGTACAGCACGCCCTCGGGGTGCTGGTAGTGCACACCGGAGCCGATGAGGCTGGTCGGGTTGTCCCGCACCACGTGCAACACGGAGAAGCCCAGCGTCTCGCGGGTGAACTTGTCCGCGGAGTCCCACACCTTGCGGGCCGCCTTGCTGCGGGCGCGGACCTCCATGCCCATGCCCTTGTGCTGGATGCCCTGACCGGGGAAGGCGTAGACGGTCTTCGGCGCCGCCAGGCGGGCGGTCGCCGACATCACCAGGTCGGTCCCGACCTTCGCGGTGACCTCGAGCACCTCGGCGCCGACGTCGATGCCGACCCGGTCGACGCGGAAGTCGATCTGGTCACCGGGTAGCACCATGCCGAGGAACCGCGCGGTCCAGCCCACCAGGCGGGCCGGCGGGACGGCCTTGCCGTCGGTCGCGGTGACGACGTGCTGGGCGGCGGCCGACAGCCACATGCCGTGCACGATCGGCGATTCCAGTCCGGCCAGCAGCGCGGCGGCGCGGTCGGTGTGGATCGGGTTGTGGTCACCGGAGACCACCGCGAACGGCCGCATGTCGACCGGCGCGCCGATCGCGACGTCGCGGCGACGCCGGCGCGGGGTGTCGGTGGCGTTGTCGGAGATCGCGCCGCCGGCCCGAGCAGGATCGCTCAGTTCCGCCGCGCCCGTACGGCCGCGGATCGCGAAGCGTTCTTCGAGGGTGGCCAGCAGGGTGCCGTCCGGCCCGGTGACGGTGACGCTCACGGGGACGACGCGGCCGACTTCGGTGTCGGTGGCCGTGCCGGCGGTCGCGGTGACGGTCAGCTCGGCGGGCTCGGCCGGCAGCGCGGCGACGAGATGGGCGCCGTGGTCCAGGTGCACCAGGCTCAGCAGCCCCTCGACGACGGGGAAGCCGGTGTCGGTGACGGCGGAGCCGATGGCGGCGAACACGGCGGGCCAGCAGCGGCCGACCAGCGCGTCCGGCACGACCGTCAGCGTCGGCGCCAGCGGGGCGCCGAAGGTCGCGGTGACCCCGGTGTGGTCGGCGACCAGTTCGGGATCCCACCCGACGGTGACGGTCGCGGTGCCGTCCTTCACGGGAGGAAGGGCCGACGGACCCTCTACACCGGCGGCGATCGCCAGCACCGCACGCATGGCGGTCGCCGCGTCCTCCGTGGTGACCAGCGGGGCGCCGCCGGTCCGGATGACGTCGGTGAGGGTGAAGCGGATCTCGATCCAGGTGCCCGACAACGGCACGTTCAGCACGACGTGCGAGTCGCCGGCCACGTCGAGCCGGGCGCCGGTGGAGGCGTGGGTGGCCGTGCGGCCCTCGTCGCGCACCTGCCAGTCGGCGGGGGCGGCGATGCGGTGCACCGGGTTGACCGCGGTGCGGCCGGCCCACAGCACATCGGGGGCGTCGAGCAGCACCGCGAGCGGACCGTCCACATCGGTGCGGCCCTGGCGGCGGCTGGTCACCGGCCGTGGGTCGCCGTTGTGGGACAGCACCTCGTCGACCGCGGCCTGCTCGAACCGGTCGAGCAGTTCACCGACGGGCTCGTCGACGCGGGTGATGCCCGCGACGGCCGCGGTGCCGGGGATGATGCACACCTGGTCGGCGGTGTAGCGGGCGTCGTGGGCCTGCCACAGCGAGTCGCTGCGCCACCAGCGGCGCACGTCCTTGTCGATGACCGGCACGAAGTTGACCGGTTTGCCCAGCGTCTTGCACAGCTGGACGAAGAACGGGACGTCGGCCGGGTGCAGCTGCACGCGATCGGCGTCGGGATAGCGCTGCAGCAGGAGGTCGAGCGCGGCGTCCGGGGTCTCCAGCAGCGACTCGTCGGCGAACAGCGTGTCGATCGGACCGTGGTCGCGCGGGTGCAGCCGGGCCTCGGCGCGCTGCAGCATCTGGGCGAACCGGTCGCGCCAGGTGATGTCCAGCCACGGGGAGTCGCCCTTGCGGGTGTCGGCGGTGCTGTCGCCGTCGCCGATCGACAACTCGACGTAGCGGCGCAGCCACTGCAGGTAGGTCATGTCCGCGACGTCGCCGAAGTACGGCTTGGCCGTGGCGGCCATCGCGGCGATGATCTCGTCGCGGCGGTCGGCAACGGCGTCGGCGTCACCGGCGACGTCGTCGAGCAGCCGGCCGCAGCGCGACGCCGCGTTGTCGATCTCGTGGATGTCGGCGCCGAGCTGGCTGCGCCCCGAGGCCATGCCGCCCTGGGCCTTGCCTGCACCGACCCACTGATCGGTGCCCTGGGTGTCGACCAGCAGCTGCTTGACGGCCGGCGACGTGGTGGCTTCGAGCGCGGCCATCGCCGCGGTGCCGACGAGGATGCCGTCGACGGGCATCACAGGGAAGCCGTAGACCTGCGACCAGCGGCCGCTGAGGTACTCCGCGGCGCGCTCGGGCGTGCCGATGCCGCCGCCGACGCAGATCGTGATGTTGGCGCGCGACCGGAGCTCGCTGTACGTGGTGAGCAGCAGGTCGTCGAGGTCCTCCCACGAGTGGTGGCCGCCGGCGCGGCCGCCCTCGATGTGGACGATGACCGGTTTGGTGGGCACCTCGGCGGCGATCCGGATGACCGAGCGGATCTGCTCGACGGTTCCGGGCTTGAACACGACGTGGCTGATGCCGATGCCGTTGAGTTCGTCGATGAGGTCGACGGCCTCTTCGAGGTCGGGGATGCCTGCGGTGACGACGACGCCGTCGATGGGGGCGCCGGACTGGCGGGCCTTCTGCACCAGTCGCTTGCCGCCGAGCTGCAGCTTCCACAGGTAGGGGTCGAGGAACAGCGAGTTGAACTGGATCGCCCGGCCCGGCTCGAGCAGCGTGGTGAGCTCTTCGATGCGGTCGTTGAAGATCTCTTCGGTGACCTGGCCGCCGCCGGCGAGTTCGGCCCAGTGGCCGGCGTTGGCGGCCGCGGCGACGATCTTGGCGTCGACGGTCGTGGGCGTCATCCCGGCCAGCAGGATCGGCGAGCGGCCGGTGAGCCGGGTGAATTTGGTGGACAGCTTGACCGAACCGTCGGGCAGGCGCACCGCGGTCGGGGTGTAGCTGGACCAGGGGCGGGCCACCTCGGGCACGGCCCCCACGGTGAACAGGTTGCGCTGGCCGCCGCGGGTGGCGGCGGGCACGATGCCGACTCCGAGCCCGCGGATCACCGGGGCGGTCAGGCGGGTGAGGATGTCGCCCGGACCGAGGTCGAGGATCCACCGGGCGCCGGCGTCGTGCAGTTCGGTGACCTCGTCGACCCAGTCGACCTGGCTGACGAGGATCGCCTCGGTCATCTGGCGCGCGAGCGTGACGTCCAGCCCGACGGCCTCGGCCCAGCGGCCGACGATGTCGATGCCGTCGGCGAGGCGCGGCGTGTGGAAGCCGACCTCGACCTGGACAGGGTCGAATGCGGGCGCGAAGACCGCGCCGCCGCGCAGCTTGTTCTTGCGCTCGGCCTCTTCCTTCTCGGCGATCTGGTTGCAGTACAGCTCGAAGCGCGACAGTTGCTCGGGCGTTCCGGTGATGACGACCGAGCGGCGGCCGTTGCGGATCGACAACACCGGCGGCAGCACGGTGCGCACGTCGGAGGAGAACTCCTGGAGCAGTTCGTAGATCCGCTCAGGGTCGGCGTTGGTGACCGAGACCATGGGCGGACGGTCGCCGAGGACGGTGATGCCGCGGCGACGGGCCACGAGCGTGCCCGCGGCGCCGATCAGCTGGGCCAGGGCGAGCAGTTCGACGTCCTTGGCGCCCTTGGCGGCCAGCGCCTCGACGGCGAGCACACCCTGGGAGTGTCCGGCCACCGCGACGGGCGGCGTGTCGAACAGGTCCATTCCTTGGCGCGCGAGCGCGCGCACCGCGGCGACCTGGGTCAGCAGCACGCCCGGTACGGACACCGCTGCGGAGGTCAGCTGCTTGGCGGTCGGGACCGGCTCCTCGGCGGCCAGCGCGCGCACCCAGCGCAGCGGCTCGAAGCCGATCGGGCGCACCACGACCAGTTCTTTGGCCACCGGCTCCAGCAGCAACTCCGCCTCGCCGGCGAGCGTGGCGAGCTCCGATTCGATGCCGGTCGAGGACACCAGTTCCTCGAGGGTCTCCAGCCATGCACTGCCCTGCCCGCCGAAGGCCACCGCGAACGGCTCACCCGCGGTCAGGCGATCCACAAGTGCATGGGTGGACCTGGCCCCGGACTCGTCGTCCCAACCGGTGGACACCCTGTCATGCTCGTAGATCGTCACGTCTCGTTATCTCCTCGGTGGTGCTCTGGCGCTCGCGGATATCGCTCGCGAACGTCGGTGTGTGGGGTGGTCGTCTGCGGCGCGGCCCGCGCTGCTCTGCGGCGGGCCGACGGCGATTCGGCGTCGAATCCGGCGAGTCGCCGTCGCGAGCGGACCTGTCGTTCGGTCCGCGGGGAGACAACCCGGCCCCCACTAAGAGTGGCATAAGAGGAGACGGCCACCGGGTGCCCAAAACGGTTACTGGTGAGTTCTACGCACGGGTAACCCGTACTTGGGTAACACCCTGCTCAGAAGGCGCGCCCGGCTTCCGGGACAAACGTCCTGCTGGCGGGTGGTTACGGTCGAGTAGCTACAACGCTGCTGATCACGGCAGTATTGTTACCAAATCGTTATCTGAATTTTCGGCAGCTCGAACGGCGAGGTCAGGGCCGGTGACGGGTCGACAGCGGCCCCCGATCTGTCCAGTCGGCGGTCGAACCGTGGCGCCGATGTTTGCTGTCCTTACTTACTGATCGGTAAGGTTTTCCGTCTCACTGGCCGACGTTCGAAGTCCTGGAGTTCCAGCCGCGTGTGGCCGGCGGCGCCACGCGGAGGCGACGGCGTGGAGACCGGCGCTCATGCCGACGACGTCAGCTCCCCTCCCGGACCGCATGCGGCGGTGCCGGTCGGGTGAGTGCGCCGGCCGCGTCGCCACCGCACCGGGATGAGACCTGTGCGTCCAAGGCCTCGTCGAGGTGGCGGGCGACGAGCCGGTTGGCCAGTTCGCGGTAGTCCTGCACCATCCGGTGCATCTCGAGCGGATCCGGCGTCCGGTCCGGTCCGAACCGCGCCTCGATGCATTCCTGCAACGCATCGGCCACGACGCCGGCCAGGGTGTCCACGTCGCGTCGGGTGGAGGCCACGATGCGCACGATGGCGCGGATGTAGAGCATCGGGTCGGAGGCGCGCCCGACGATCTCGGCGATCGACGCGTCGAGGAACACCACTTTGCCGTCGATCACCTCGGCGAGGCCGTAGGCCACGAGCTGGGCCGCCTCTTCCCCGTCGGCGTCGATGTCGACCGCCCGCGCCACGGGCGGATTCTCGTCGCGGCCGCCCTCGGCGGCGAACAACGAGCGCTGCAGGCCCAGGATGTCGGCCAGGTCGGCGCCGGCGCGCATGCTCGCGAAGAACTCGGCGATGTGCGCGGAGCTGAAGCCCCGGCGCAGCAGTTGGTTGATCGTGTCGAGCTGGGCCAGATGGTAGGCGTTGTAGAAGGCCGAGCGGCCCTGGCGGCGCGGCGGGTCCAGCAGTCCGCGTTCCCGGTAGGCGCGGATGTTGCGGGTGCTCACCCCCGAGATCCGCGCCAATTCGTTCAGGCGGTACTCGATCACGTCCACGCTCCTCTCCCGCGCGCGTCGTGCTTCGAACCGCGGCACAAATCACTGTACCCGCGGTACGGTGAATCGAGCGAACTCGACGGCAGTTACGACAAGAATCCGGCGCGCAGCGCACTATGGCCGGTGAGCTGGAACAACATCAAACCCCACCTGTAACACTCAGCACGTAAGTGCGTTTTCAGCCAACTCTTAGGCAATCCGAACCTGGGCCGGCGACCGGGTCGCAGCGAATCTCACAACCCACGGAGTCGTCAACGGACACCCCCGTGGGACACCATGGATCCGAGAAACAACCATCGACGAGAGGTTCCGCGTGCGGCCCTGGATCGTGTGGGCCACCGGACTGCTGGCCTACATCGTCGCGGTGATGGACCGCACCACCCTGGGGGTTTCGGGCCTCGACGCCGGTGAACGGTTCTCGGCCACGCCGAGCGTCCTGGCCACGTTCGTCGTCCTACAGGTCGTGGTCTACGCGGGCGCTCAGGTGCCCGCCGGGGTGCTGCTGGACCGCTTCGGATCGAGAGCCCTCATCGTCGCCGGGGCCGCGCTGATGGCGGCCGGTCAGATGACGCTGGCGGTGAGCGAGTCACTGCCTGCGGCCATCGCCGCCAGGGCGGTCCTGGGCCTCGGTGACGCCCTGACGTTCATCTCGGTACTGCGGCTGGTCCCCCACTGGTTCTCCCCCAAGCGGGTCCCGTTGGTCACGCAGTTGACCGGCATCTGCGGACAGCTCGGGCAGGTGCTCTCGGCGGTGCCGTTCCTGGCGATCCTCGGCGTCGCCGGATGGACCGCGGCCTACACCTCGGTGGCCGCCCTCGGCCTGGCGTCACTGGTGCTCACCCTCGTGCTGGTCCGGGACACGCCCTCTGGGCGGCACGTCCCGGAGTCGACCGGCACGATCGGCGACACGCTGCGCAGCGTCAAGTCAGTGTGGCTGCGGCCCGGGACGCGACTCGGGTTCTTCACCCACATGGGCACGCAGTTCTCGGTGACCGTCTTCGCGCTGATGTGGGGCGTTCCGTACCTGACCGTTGCCCAGGGCCTGTCGACGCGGACCGCGGGCACCCTGCTGTCGGTCTCGGTGGTCGCGGCGATCGCGTCCGGCGTCGTCATCGGCATCTTCACCGGCAGACACCCACACCGCAGGTCATGGCTCGTGCTGGGGATCATCGGCTCCAACGCCCTGGCGTGGACGGTGGTGCTCGCGCTGTCCGGGCCTGCGCCGCTGTGGTTGCTGGTGACGCTCGTCGTGGTCATCTCGGTCGGCGGACCGGGCTCGATGGTGGGCTTCGACTTCGCACGCACCTTCAATCCGAGCGCCACGCTCGGCACCGCCCAGGGCATGGTCAATATGGGCGGATTCCTCGCCTCGCTGCTCGTGATGCAGGCGATGGGACAGATCCTCGACGCGGCGGGCGGCTACTCGTTCGACACATTCCGGTGGGCGTGGACCGCGCAGTACGCGGTGTGGACGCTGGCCACCATCGGGATCCTGATCACCCGGCGCAAGGCACGGCGGATGATGCGCCTCGAGCAGGAACGCATGTTGTTCGAGACCTTCGACGCCAGCCTGGCCCCGCGCCAGGATCGCTAACGCTTGCGGGCCGACTCGCGCCGGTTGGCCTTCTTGATCGCCGAGACCAGTTCATCCTTGGTCATGGTCGACCGGCCGGAGATGTCCAGTCGCCGGGCCACCTCGATGAGGTGCTTCTTCGACGCGTTGGCGTTGACGCCCTCGGCGGTCTCACCCTTGGCGTTCGGGCCGCCGCTTTTCGCCCGCTGGTCCGACGGGCCCTTCTCGTCCTTGGGCTCCCAATGGTCGCCGACCTTCTCGTAGCTGTGCTTGAGCGCGCTGTACGCCACCCGGTGCGCGCGCTCGCCCTCGCCGTACTCCTCGGCCGCCGAGTCGTGGGCCTTGGCGAACGTGCGCTGCGCTTTGGCGTCGGACTTCTTCAGGGTGCTGGGTAACTCACTCTTCTTGGCCTGACCGCTCTTTGTGGTCTTCGGCATCGTGGCCTCCCTTCGACTACACCGGCCGAGATACCCGTGCACCGTTTCGGACAAACCGGCCCGCCAGCCACGCCCTGGACGCCACGGTGACCACGGGCGCCGCAGTGACGATCAGCAGGCACCAGGCCATCGGTACTCCGGCGGCGGCCGCGACCACCGCCGCGACGAGGACGACGGCCGACAGCGTGGTCGACAGCACCGCCGTGGGTGCGCGGTCGCCGGTGAGCAGCACGCGCGACGCGGCGACCAGCAGGATGTACACCCCGACCGGAACCGCGACCGACAGCACGGTGCCCGTCGCCCCGAGCGCAGAGTGGTGCTCGATGTAGTAGGCCGCGGTGTGCAGACCGGCGCCGGTGGCCACGATGGCGCCGAACACGGGGATGTGCAGATAGCCGAACGTGAACGAGCGCTGCCTTCGCTCGTGCAGAAGCGGCCCGAACGGCTCGGCGAAGTACACCCACCACATGCCGAACGTCAACGCCGTGCCCGCCACCGCGACGAGCACGGTGTCGGTCGACCACCCGAGTTCCTCGACCGCGGCGGTCAACGATGCGACCGTGCCGACGACGCCCTCCCCCAGCGCGATGATCGCGAGCAGCCCGTACCGCTCGGCGATGTGGTGGGCATGCCACGGTGTGCCGCCCATCCGCCGTTCGGCCACCAGCGGGCCGGACATCTCCGTCAGCGCGAGCAACGCGGCGATCACCAGGCTCACGGTCACCGACGTGTCGACGAAGATCGACGCGATCCAGCCCAGCTGCGCGACAGCCACCGCGCCGGCATAGGTGAGGCACGCGGCGCGCCGTGGCGGGTCTTCGTACGCGGCCCGTAACCACTGCGCTACCAACGCGATTCGCATGACCACGTACCCCGCCACGACGATCCGGTTGTCGAGGTGTCCGCCGTGGTCGATGGACGCCGCCAGTTGCGGCAGCCCCAACGCCAGGATGAGCACGCCGACCATCTGGATCATCGTGGTCAGCCGGTAGACCCAGTCGTCGGTGTCATACGCCGAGGCGAACCAGCTGAAGTTGATCCACGCCCAGCTGACGGCGAACGTGGCGAAGCAGAACCCGGCCAGCGCGCCGCCGAGGTGCCCCTCGGCGAGCAGGTGGGCAAACTGCGAGGCGGCCACACCGAACGCGACCACGAACGTCAGATCGAACAGCAGTTCCAGGGGCGTCGCGACCCGATGGACTTCGTGCGGGTCGCGCCCGCGCATCGGCCGGATACCTCGTCGCTCGACAGTCACGCCCCGAGTTTCCCTCACGCGGCCTCGGGTTCAGCACCGCCGTCCGTCAGGGACGACCGAGCGTCACACCGGATCGAAGGACGAGATGAGCCACTTGCCGTCGACCTTGGTCAGCCCCACCTTGATGCTGCTCGAGGCGAACGCGCCGTCCGGGTTCTCCTTGCTGGTGGTCGCCTGGTTGACGAACAGCAGCGCGACCGCCGAATCGGGCGTGATCTCCGACATCGCGGCCTGCGCGACCGTCGCCTCGGTCTTCACCGATTTCTGCTTGGCCGCGGGCGCGACCACCTTCTCGGTGAAGTCGGTGTAGTAGTTCAGGAAGTCGCCGGTCAACTGCGACTTCGCGGTCGTGAAGTCGTCGTCGAGGGTCTCGGGTGCATAGGACAGCAGCGCGACGGTGCCGTCCTTCGCCGCGTCGAGTGCCACCCGGGACGCGTCGGCGTCGGTCTCCTCGTCGACCCTGTACTGGAAGAAGTACAGCCAGCCGGCGGCCGACGCCGCGGCCAGCACGACCATCACCGCCGCGACGGGGACGATCCACTTCCGCGTCCTGCGCACGGGTCGGGTCGACGTCTCCGCCGGCTCTTCCGCCGGCTGCTCGACGGCGTCGGGTTCGGCGTCGTCTCTGGTGTCGGCCTCGCTCGCCTCGGCTGCTGAGCCGACGTCGTCCGGGTTCGTGTTGTCGTTGCTCGTCACGGCGCGAACTCCACCTTCGACATCTTGATCCGGTCACCGTCGCGGACCACGTCCACGATCAATCGCCACGTGCGGGGGTCCTGCTTCGCCCCGGTCTCGTTCGTGATCCGAGAGGTGGCGGCCACCAGCACCACAGCCGAGTTGTCGGTCATCGACTGAACGGCCGTCGCGTTCACGTTGGCCTCGGTGATCACCTTCGACCGCTCCGCGACCGTGGTGAAATCCTCAGCGCTGGCTTCGAAGTCCTCCTTGAACTGGCCGGCCGCGTTGTCGATGATGCGCTGCACGTCTTCTTTGGCGGTGCCGAAGTTCAGCGACATCAGCGTGACCACGCCTTGGCGGGCGGCCGCGGCGAACTCGGCCGAGCGCTGCTGTTCGGCCTGAGCCTGGCGGTGGTGGACGAACATGAGGCCACTGACGGCCAGCAGCGCGATCGTCGCGACGGCGGCGAAGCCGACTCCGAGCGCGCGCCAGGGCACCCGGCGCGGACGCGGAAAGCGCCGGCGGACCGGGGCGGCCTCTACCTTGGTCTCGGCGGCGGTGGTCTGGGCGGTGTCCACGGCGTCATCGATGACCGTGGTGTCCGTGGCCGGAGCGTCCGCCGCGTCGGACTGCTCCGCCGGCGCCTTCTCCGACGCCTTGGCCTGCGCCTCGCGGCGCAACCGCAGGGCACGGGCGCGGGCGCGGGCGGCGGAGGCGAGGGCTTCGGCCTCAGCCGCCTCGGCCTCGGCCTCCTCGGCCCGCGCCAGTACGTCGTCGATGGTGTCGAGATCGGTCTTTTCAGCGAGGTCTTCGACCCGGTCGCCGTCGAGTACCGATGAGGGTCGCTTGCGGAAAGCCACGCGACCTCCTTGTCGGTTGAGCGCTTGAAACAACGAGAATGCCATTACCTGTTCAGGATATCGCCGCGACCATACCTCATGTCCGGATCGGCGCAGAAGGGCTGTTATACAGCGGAAATGTCATTTCCGTTTTGGGCAGCCGCTCAGTGCAACCGATCCTTCATCACCTTCCCGGTGGCGTTGAGTGGTAGCTCGTCGCGGAACTCGACGTAGCGCGGCACCTTGTAGCCGGCCATCCTGCCCCTGGCCCAGCCAATCAGATCCTCGGCCGTCATATCGGTGTTCGCGGCTTTTCGCACCACGAACGCCTTCCCCACCTGCCCCATGCGTTCGTCGTCCACGCCTATCACGGCGACCTGGGCGACGGCTGGATGCTCGAGCAGGAAACCCTCGATCTCGGCCGGGTAGGCGTTGAACCCACCGACGATGAACATGTCCTTCTTACGGCCCACGATGCGCAGTCGTCCGGCATCGTCGAGCGTGCCGAGATCGCCGGTGTGCAGCCAGCCGTCGCGGTCGACGGCCTCGGCGGTGGCGGCCGGATCGTCGAGGTAGCCCTGCATGACGCTGTACCCGCGCACCAGCACTTCGCCGTCGTCGGCGATGCGGACCTCGACGCCGTCGCACGCGGTGCCGACCGTGGTGGCGATGTCGGTGAACGAGTCACCGGGGCGCGACAGCGTGGCGGTGCCGGCCTCGGTGAGCCCGTATCCGGTGGCCAGCGTCTGGAACGGCAGTTCTTCGAGCACGCGGCGCACCAGTTCGACGGGGATGTCGGCCGCGCCGGTGACACCGGCACGCAGGGTGGCCAGTTTCGTCTTGTCCTCGACCGCGAGCAGCGAGTGATACAGCGTCGGCGGCCCCGGCAGCATCGTGATGCGTTCGGCCGCGATCAGGTCCACGACGCGGTCGACGTCGAACACCGCGACCGGCAGCATCGTCGCCCCGCGGATGAACGAGGCGATCAGGCCGGCCTTGTACCCGAAGGTGTGGAAATAGGGGTTGACCATCAGGTACCGGTCACCCTGCCGCAGATCGGCGAGGTCGCACCATTCCTCGTACAACCGCAGGTTCTGGCGGTGGTTCATCATCACGCCCTTGGGCCTGCCGGTGGTACCGGAGGTGAAGATGATGTCGGAGATGTCGGAGCCCTCGACCGGACGCTCGAAAGCGCTTCCGCTGCTGAGGAAGTCGGATTTGACGTCGATCACCGGCACACCGGCCGGTGCGGTGTAGTCCTGGCCCAAGAAGCCCTTCTGGACCAGCACCGCCTTCGCGCCACTGCGGCCGATGACGTCGGCCGCCTCCTCGTTCTTGAAGCGGGTGTTGACCGGCACGAGGACGCCGCCCGCGGTCAGCAGCCCGAACGCCGCGATGATCCACTCGGCGGAGTTCGGCGCCCAGATCGCGGCGCGGTCACCCCTTTCGATGCCGAGTTCGGCGAAAGCGCCTGCGGCGCAGCGAATCCGGTGGACCAGCTCCGCGAAGGACAAGCGCAGCGGACCGTCGACGACCGCTTCCGCGTCGCCGAACCGGTCCGCTGCGCTCAACACCATCTCGGGGATGGTGTTCCAGCGCGCCCGGTACGTCACGTCGTGACGAGACGCCCGAGGTTGCCGCCCATGATCTTCGCCTGGTCCTCGACCGAGAGGTGCTCGAGCGCCGTCACATAGTGCGTCGGCTCGGCCAGACCCTCGGGGTGCGGCCAGTCGGATCCGTAGAGCACCTGATCCACGCCGATGAGGTTGATCAGGTCGTCGATGCCCTCCTCGTAGAACGGGCTGACGTAGATCCGGTTCTTGATCTCCTCCATCGGGTTGCCGAGGAACGCCTCAGGGGCCTTCTTGTACACCTCGGCCATGGAGTCGAGCAGCGGGAACATCCACTTCGAACCAGCCTCGACGATGCCCACCTTGAGCTTCGGGAACCGGAACAGGGCACCGTGAATCACCCACGACGCCACCGCATCCTGGATCGGCCGCCACTCGTTGAGGATGGACATGGCGTTCGTCTGGAACGGCAGCATCTCCTGCGCCTGACCGTCCCACTCCGAGGTGTAACGCGAGTAGCCGCTGTCCGACGAGTGCATGCCGACGAAGATGTCGTGGTGCACGACGCGCTCCCAGAACGGGTCGAACTCCGGCAGCGCGAACGAACGGGGGCCACGGAATCCGGGCACCGGCGCCGGACGGATGAGGATGGCACGGGCACCACGCTTGACCGCCCACTCCAGCTCCTCGATGGCCTTCTCCACGATCGGCAGCGTGATGACCGGGGTGGTGAAGATGCGGTTCTGGTAGTTGAAGCCCCACACCTCGTGCAGCCACTCGTTGAGCGCGTGGATGATGACATGGATGGCGACCGGATCGTCGGAGAGTCGCTCCTCGATCAGGCTGGCCAGCGTCGGGAACATCAGGCTGCGGTCGACACCGAGCTCGTCCATCACCTTGATACGGGGTTCGGGCTCGAAGAACGCCGGGATGGCCTTCATCGGCTCACCGAACAGTTCGCGCTTGCTCTTGCCGTCGGGGTTGCCGAACTTGAAGTACTCCTCCCATGCGCCCGGTTTGGCGACCACCGAGAACGTGGGGTTGGGGATGTAGTTGCTGATCTGGCCCTTGAGGGCGATCTTGGTGCGGCCGTTGACCTCGACGTACTGGACGACGTCCTTGTACTCCTTCGGGAGGTACTTGGTCATCGCCTCCGGCGGCTCGTAGAGATGGTTGTCCGCGTCGAACAGCGGAAACGGTATGTCGACCCGATGCGACAGTTGCCCCATGAAACACTCCTTTTCTTATTGCGAGAATCGTATTCTCAATTTGCCACGGCTGCAATGCCCTGCTGTGCGATGCGGCGAACCTGCTCGCGGATGAGCACTTTCTGCACCTTTCCGCTGGCGGTCCGCGGGTAGTCCTGACCTTCGGGGATCTCGACCAGTTGCTCGGGCCACTTCTGCCGCGCGACACCCGCCCGTTCGAAGTGCCCGCGGACGTCGTCGAGGGTGGGCATCGAATGGCCGGGCCGGATTCGCAGCACCGCGGCCGCGTGTTCGCCGAGCCGGGAGTCGGGCGCCGACACCACCACCGCCTCGGCGACGGCGGGCATGCTGAGCAGCACCTCTTCGACTTCGAGCGCGCTGATGTTCTCGCCACCGCGGATGATGACGTCCGCCTTGCGGTCGGTGATGGTCAGATAGCCGTCCTCGTCGATGACCCCGACATCGCCGGTGTGGTACCAGCCGTCGTCGTCGAATGCCTTGGCGGTCAACGCCGCGTCGGTGTACCCGAGGCAGAGGTCCGGGCCGCGGGACAGGATCTCACCGTCGTCGGTGAGCTTGATCTCCACACCGGGGCGAGGGTCGCCGTCGGTGTAGAGCCGCTTGGCCTCCGGCGCACTCGGCCGCGAGCCGGTGATCGAGGGATGTTCGGTGCTGCCGTACGAACGGAAGACGAACAGCCCGAGATCGGCCAGCCGGCGCGTCACCGCCGCAGGGACGGTCGACCCCCCGAGGCCGACGGTGGAGAAGCGTGCGATGTGGGCGGGGGTGCAGTCGGGATGGTCGAGCAGGCTGGTGACGAAGTACGGCGGTCCGCCGCCGATCGACAACCCCTCGGTCTCCATCAGGCCGAGCACCTTGCCGGGGTCCCAGACGTCGCACAGGTCGATCGGCGCGTTCTCGAGGACCGGGATGAGGAAGGCGCCGACCATCCCGATGAAGTGTCCGACCGGGGTGGCCGTCAGCTGGCGCCCACGGTCGGGCGGATAGTTCTCCAGCAGCTGGCGGGTTTCGAACCCGAGGGTCTGGTGGCTGTGGACGACGCCCTTGGGATCGCGGGTGGTGCCGGAGGTGAAGGCGATCAGCGCGGGTCCGGCGGGATCGGTGTGGACCGTACCGGCCATCGGCTCGTCGTCGAGCAGTTCCCCGAAGCTGGACTCGCCGACCAGACCGACGATCGGGACGTCGGCGCACAGGTCCGGCTGGAAGGTCATCCGGCCGAACGCCGCGGTGGTGATGAACACCTTCGGCCGGGCGCTGGACAGGATGTGGCTGAGTTCCTTGCGGCCGTAGAAGTGCACGATGGGCACCACGACCGCGCCCAGGAACGCCGAGGCCCAGAACGTCATCGCCGCCTCGGCCCAGTTCGGCAGCTGCAGGGCGACGACGTCGCCCGGGCCGACGCCACGCCTGCGCAGCCCGGCCGCGAGCTGGCGGGCCTGGCGTTCGACGTCGGCGAAGGTGCCCCGGTAGGGGCGCAGCTCGGAGTGCACGCAGAACCCGGTGTCCGGCCCCGTCGCGAGATGCCGCGCGAGGAGTTCGCCGAGCGTTTCGGGTGTCCACCACCCTTCTTGCTCGTAGCGTTTGGTCAGCTCATCAGGGATCTTTCGCACGCCTCCGCAGCACCTCCAGCTCGTTGGTGATGCTATTCTCCGCAACCGAGAATGCCAATACCGGACTGGGAGAACGTCTGATGGTCGACCTCGAAATCGAAGACGGTCTGGCCGTCATCACAATCGATCGCCCGCATGCCCGCAACGCCATCTCACTGGAGACGATGGACCAGCTGGAGAAGGCGCTCGACGGCGCCCACGGCGCGCGGGCACTGGCCGTGACGGGTGCCGGCGACCGGGCGTTCGTCTCCGGCGGCGATCTCAAGGAACTCGCCGCGCTGCGCACCGAGTCGGAGGCGTCCGAAATGGCCTGGCGCATGCGCGGCATCTGCGACCGGATCGCCGAATTCCCGGGTCCGGTCATCGCGGCGCTGAACGGCCACGCGCTCGGCGGCGGCGCCGAGGTGGCGGTCGCAGCGGACATCCGGTTGGCCGCCGACGACATCAGGATCGGGTTCAACCAGGTGTCGCTGGAGATCATGCCGGCATGGGGCGGCGCCGAGCGGTTGGCCGACCTGGTCGGCAAGAGCAGGGCGCTGCTGCTGGCGGGTACGGGCCGGATCCTGACCGCCGCCGAGGCGTACCAGGTGCACCTCGTGGACATGGTCCTGCCGCGGGAGAGCTTCGACGAGGGCTGGCGCACGATCGCCCGCGCGCTCGCCGGCCGGCCGGCCGCGGAGATCAAACGCGTGATCGACGGGGTGCCGGCCACCGAGGCGGTGTCCGCCTTCGCGCGGCTGTGGGTGGCCGACGAGCACTGGGTCGCCGCGGAGAAAGTCATGAAGCGCGGCAAGTGACCGCGTCGCAGCGACGATTCTCTCTAGACGAGAATGCCATTTCCCACTAGTGTCACCGTTGTGCATGCACGCCGGATCGCGGCTTGCCCGGACACGGAGGACGACGCATGGCGAAGGCGCTCGCGCCCGAGATCTCGACCTGGCCCGAGGACCGACCGCAGCTGATCGGCAGCCGCTGCGCACGCTGCGCGGCCACCACCTTCCCGATGCAGGACCGCTGCCCCAAGTGCAGTGGCGGCGAGATGTCGCAGGTGCTGCTTCCGCGGCGGGGCACGCTGGTCGCCTGGACGACCCAGGGGTTCCCGCCGGGACCTCCCTACAAGGGCCCCACGGGAAAGGATTTCGTTCCGTTCGGGGTCGGTCTCGTCCAACTCGATGACGTGGTGCGGGTCGAGGGCCGGCTCACCGAGAACGACCCCGCCAAACTCGAATTCGGCATGCAGGTCGAGCTGACCATGGTGCCGTTCACCAAGGACGAGGACGGCGAGGACGTCGTCACCTTCGCGTTCCAGCCGATCTGAGCCGGCCGACGAGAGAAAGAGTCGAGATATGAACGACGTAGCCATCATCGGCGTCGGCCTGCACCCGTTCGGGAGGTTCGACAAGACCGCGATGCAGATGGGCGCCGACGCGATCCAGACCGCACTCACCGACGCGAAGCTGGAGTGGAAGGACATTCAGTTCGGCTTCGGCGGCAGCTACGAGGTGTCCAACCCCGACGCGGTCACCCGGTTGGTCGGCCTGACCGGCATCACGTTCACCAATGTGTTCAACGCCTGCGCCACGGCCGCCAGCGCCATCCAGCAGACGGCGGACACCATCCGCCTGGGCAAGTACGACATCGGTATCGCCATCGGCCTCGACAAGCACCCGCGCGGCGCGTTCACCGACGATCCGGCGAAACTCGCGCTCCCCCAGTGGTATGCCGAGAACGGTCAGTTCGTGACCACCAAATTCTTCGGCATCAAGGCCAACACCTATCTCCACAGACACGGCATCTCCGAGGAGACGCTGGCGCGGGTCGCCAACAAGAACTTCCGCAACGGCGCGCTGAATCCGAACGCGTTCCGTCGCAAGGAGATCTCCGTCGAGGAGATCATGGCCTCGCCGGTATTGAACTACCCGCTGCGGCAGTACATGTTCTGCGCACCGGACGAGGGCGCGGCCGCGGTCATCATGTGCCGCGGCGACATCGCGCACCGCTACACCGACAAGCCGGTGTATCTGCGCGCCAGCGAGATCCGCACCCGTACGTACGGCGCGTACGAGGTGCACGCCACCTCCGCGCCGCTCGACGAGGACCCCTCCCCGACCGTGTACGCCGCGCGCGCCGCCTACGAGATCGCCGGCATCGGCCCGGAAGACGTCGACATCGCGCAGCTGCAGGACACCGACGCGGGCGCGGAGGTCATCCACATGGCCGAGACCGGCCTGTGCGCCGACGGTGAGCAGGAGAAGCTGCTCGCCGACGGCGCCACCGAGATCCACGGCTCCATCCCGGTCAACACCGACGGCGGGTTGATCGCCAACGGTGAGCCCATCGGGGCGTCGGGCCTGCGTCAGGTGCACGAGCTCGTGCGCCAGCTGCGCGGCGAGGCCGGCGACCGGCAGGTGCCGGGTGAACCCAAAGTCGGCCTGGCGCAGGTGTACGGCGCCCCCGGTACCGCCTCGGCGACGATCCTGTCCGTGTGACCGCCGATGACCACGGTCGCCGGACCCCAGACGCCCGCCTCGGCTGACGTCAGGACACAGACCATAGGCCTGTGGACGGGTCTGTGCGCCGGGGTCGTGGTGCTGATCGGCTTCCTGGTGTATCCGGGGTTCTTCCCGCCGATGTCACCGGCCATGCCGGCCGACGAGGTGGCGGCGTTCTACCGCGACAACGCGGACCTGGTCCGCGCCACCATGATCACCTGGAATCTGTGCGGCATCATGGTGCTGCCGTTCTTCATGGTCATCGTCGTGCAGATGAAGCGCATGGCGACCCAGACCCATGTGCTGGCGTACTGCTATCTGACGGCCGCGGTGAGCGGTGCGACGATCTTCGCGCTCGCCGACATCTTCTTCCTCGTCGCGGCGTTCCGGCCGGACCGCAGCCCGGAACTGGTGCAGTTGCTCAACGACATGGCGTGGATCGTCTTCGTCGCCCCCGTCGGCATGCTGGTGGCCCAGAACCTGTTGCTGGCCTTGGCGATCCATCTCGATGACGGCCCTCGGCCGGTCTTCCCGCGGTGGGTGGCGCTGGTGGCGCTGATCACGGGGCTGGCCATGGCGCCTGCGGCGTGCGCGGCGGCGGTCTCGAGCGGTCCGCTGGCGTGGGACGGCGCGGTGTCGTTCTGGCTGCGCAACGGCGCGTTCGTCGGCTTCGTCGTCGTGATGTTCTTCGCGCTGCGAACCGCACTGCGCCGCCAGGCCGCCGAGGAAGGCGCCGCGCCGTGAGTGCCCTGGTCTCCGACCAGACGACGGTGGACCGCATCCGGCCCGCCGGCACCCGCGACATCTGGATCGCCTTCTGGATCGTGCCTGCCTTCTACACCGCGTTCGGCGCGATCTTCTTCCTCCTCGCCCGGACGATGCCGCCGCCGCGGCCGGACGTCACGACGGCGGGCAAGGTGGACTTCTTCGCCGCCCACGATCTGACCATCCAGATCGGCTTCGGCCTGCTGATCCTCATCGTCGGCGGCGCCGGGGTGGCCAACGGCATCGTGGTCTACCACATGAAGCGGATGACGGCCGGATCCGTCTGCGCGTACATCTATCTGGGCGGGATGGCGGTCGGCGCGCTGCCGGGCTGTCTGCTGGTCGCCTTCTGCTTCCTGGCCGCCGTCTACCGCCCCGATCGCGACCCGGAACTGCTCTCCCTGCTCTACGACCTCGGTTGCCTGTCCTACGTCGGCTCGCTGGGGTGTTTCACCGCAGCGTATTTCGGGTTCGCGGTGGCCATCCTCTACGACCGCAACGGGATCTTCCCGAAATGGCTGGCCTACGTGACGGTGTGGCAGATCGTCACCGAGATCATGGCGATCCCGGTCTTCGTCACCACCGCGGGGCCCTTCGCCTGGAACGGCTCGATGTCGTTCTGGACGGGGACAGTGATCTTCGGATTCTGGCTGTCCTGCGTGATCTATTTCCTCAAGAGGGCCAACGAACAGCAGTCCCCCGACGAAGCACCGGTGGCCTGACGCCGATGACCGAGACCCGACAGGCGCCGTCCACGTCCCCCGCCCGCCCCGAGGCCCATCTCCCCGGCGACGGCGCGATGTGGGTCATGGTGCTCGGCGATCTGATCATCTTCGGGGCATACTTCGTGATCTACATGGTCCACCGGGCCATGGCACCCGAGGCGTTCCTCACCGCCCAGCAGCATCTCAGCCTGACCGCGGGCATGCTCAACACCGTTGTGCTGCTGACGAGTTCGTGGTTCGTGGCGCGCGGGGTGCTCGCCGCCCGCGCCGGTGACCACACCCGAGCGCTGCGCCTCACCTACGCCGGCGGACTGTGCGGCGCCGTCTTCATCGGCATCAAGGTCTACGAGTGGTCGGCGAAGATCACCGAGGGGTATTCGCTGGGCAGCGGCGAGTTCTTCGGTTTCTACTACATGCTCACCGGTGTCCACCTGTTCCACGTCGCACTGGGCCTGCTGATTCTGGGCATCGTCGCGCGGGAGCTGCGGACGCGACGGCGGATGTCGATGGTGGAGTCCGGCGCAACCTATTGGCACATGGTCGATCTGCTGTGGATCGTCATCTTCGCTCTGCTCTACGTGATGAGATGACCGATGGACACCGCAGCCGCCAACCGCACCGCAGCGCCGCGCGCCGTCACCGTGGCGTGGCTCGCCCTCGCCGCGATCACCGTGCTGTCGTGGTGGTTGGCGCCCGCACACTCCCACGGACCGGTGACCTCGAGCGTGCCGATCACTCTCGCAGTGGCCGCGCTGGCCGTGATCAAAAGCCGCTTGATCATCCGCTACTTCATGGAGGTCCGGCACGCGCCCCGCTGGCTGCAGTTGTCGACCGACGCCTGGCTTCTCGTGCTGTGGGCGGCCATCCTGGCGGTGTACCTGTGGTGAATGCCGGCCGGATCACCGCGTCAGGCAGGGGCTTCGGTGTCCTGCGGCCGGTAGTCGCCTTCCAGGCGGCGCAGCCATTGTTCGCAGAACGCCCACGTCTCGGCGTGACCGGCGGACATCCCCAACGCACGCTCCATGACCATCACGCGCGAGACGCTCGTGGCGAACACGGTCCACACCACCGGCGGAACATCCGAGACGTCGGCACCGTAGCGCTGCAGCGCGGCGGTGAGCACCTTGTTCTGTTCAGCGCGGAACCGCTCGGCGTAGTACGCGATGTCCTCGCGCAACGCGTGGCGGTGATTCGCCAGACCCATGAACTCCATCGTCAGCCGGGTCGCCGCGGCGTCGGTACTGAACCGCCACAGCGCCCACAGCGGCTGCGGGGAGTCCAGCACGCGCGCCTGCACTTCCAGTCCCTGTTCGGCTCGGCGTCGGAACACCGCCTGGAACAGGTCGTCCATGGTGCGGAAGTAGTAGTGCACCAACTGCGGTTTGAGTCCCGCCCGTTCGGCGACCCGCCGCGACGTCACCGCGGCGTATCCCTCTTCGACCATCAGTCGTTCGGCGGCGTCGAGAAGAACGCCGCGGTTCTTCGCGTCGGGCGCACCGATTCTCCGCTGCGAAGCCGTCGTCACTCCGCCACCTCCTGTCCTGCGGTCACCGGGTCCGCCCGCGCCACAACAGGAATGGTAGGCGCCGTCCACCAGTCGACCTTGACCAACACTCTACGGCCATGCTAAGCAGGTGCTCAGCAACGATGCGGACGTTCGGGAAGGAACATCCATGACAACCGATTTCGACAACATCGACTACTTCACCGACCCCTCGCTCGTGCCCGACCCGCATCCGTATTTCGACCACCTGCGGGCCAAGTGCCCGGTGATCCGGGAGCCGCACCACGGGGTGGTGGCGGTCACCGGTTGGGAAGAGGCCAACGCGGTCTACCGCGACACCGAGTCCTTTTCTTCATGTATCTCGGTCATGGGTCCGTTCACGCCGATGCCGTTCACCCCCGAGGGTGACGACATCTGCGCCCAGATCGACGCGCATCGCACCGAGATCCCCATGTTCGAGCACATGGTGACCATGGATCCACCGCAGCACACCGATGCCCGGTCGATCCTCTCCCGTCTGCTGACGCCCAAGCGGCTCAAGGAGAACGAGGACTTCATGTGGCGGTTGGCCGACCGGCACATCGACGAATTCATCGCGGACGGCAGGTGTGAGTTCCTGGCCGCGTACGCGAAACCGTTCTCGCTCCTGGTCGTTGCCGACCTGCTCGGTGTGCCCGAAGAAGACCACGAAGAGTTCCGCGAAGCCTTCGGCGCCGAACGGCCGGGCTCGCGCATCGGCTCGCTGGACCACGAGACCATCTCCGTCAACCCACTGGCGTGGGCCGACGAGAAGTTCGGCCAGTACATCGAAGACCGTAGGCGCAACCCGCGTGAAGACGTCCTCACCTCGATCGCGACCGCGAAATACCCGGACGGCTCCACCCCCGAGGTCGTCGACGTCGTGCGCACCGCGACGTTCCTGTTCGCCGCAGGTCAGGAGACGACGGCCAAGCTGCTGAGTGCGGCGCTGCGGGTGCTCGGCGACCGACCGGAACTGCAGGAGACGCTGCGCGCCGACCGCAGCCGCATCCCGAACTTCATCGAGGAGTGCCTGCGGATGGACAGCCCCGTGAAGACCGTATTCCGGATGGCGCGCAAGACCACCACCGTCGGCGAGGTCGACACTCCCGCGGGCACCACGGTGATGGTGAGTCCCGGTGCGGTCAACCGGGATCCGCGCCGGTTCGAGAATCCCCACGAGTTCGACATCAACCGCCGCAACGTGCGCGAACACCTGGCGTTCAGCCGTGGCATCCACTCGTGCCCGGGCGCACCGCTGGCACGGGTCGAAGGCCGTGTCTCGGTGGAGCGGCTCCTGGACCGGTTGGGCACGATCGCGATCGACGAAGAGCGGCACGGCCCCCGGGAGGACCGCCGCTACACCTACGAGCCGACCTTCATCCTGCGCGGGCTCACCGATCTGCACATCACCTTCAGCGGCGAGTGACAGACGGTGGCGCATCCGGCCGTTCCCCGGTGCGCCGCCCGTGCAGTTGATATTCTCCCGTGATGAGAAGGCCGATCTCGTCAAGGCGAGCAAGGGTTTTCGATGCGCTGGAGGGGTCCGTGAAGTCTGTCTTGATCGGTGTCGCACTCGTGACGGCGGCGCTGGTCGGCGCCCCTCAGGCGTCGGCCATGACCCTCGGCAACTACATGCTCAACATCCCCGACCGCAGGGATTTCCACACCTGGATCCTCTCGGCGATCTCACCGTGCCGCAACCCGGACAACTCCAAGCGGACCGACTGCATCGACGCAATGACGATGCCGCAGCCGATCGCCAAGGCGGTCTACACGAAGGCCGAGGCATGGTTGGCCGACGGCCGCTACACCATGGTCATCGACGATCCGTTCGGATTGCGTTGCGGCGACATCTACTACGGGCCGACCATCCCCACACACGATGTCTACACCTGGGACGCGACGACATTGGCCGGTCACATGGTCTCGTCGTTCAACGCCGGTTGCGACGGGGCCCCGGGCGGTCAGCGCACCTATCCCTTCACCCTGACCAGGATGTCCTGATGCGCACCACGATGGCGATCAGCGCGGCGATGGTTCTCGTCGGTGGGGCGCTCGGCACGGCAGCCCCGGCGACGGCGCAGCCGGTCATGCACGAGGTCCGATACACCGTGACAGCCGACGCTCCGTTCTATGGCGACATCTACTACCGCGACGTCGAACCCCCGAACTTCTCCGAATACAGCCACAACCCCTACATCTTCAGCCCGAAGGCGGAGGCTGACATCGCGCCGGACCGGCCGTGGGTGCTCGAGACCCGGCTCGCCGATCCGGCTCGCTGGGCAATGGTTCTCGTCCAGAGCGGCGAGTCGCCGGAGCTGCAGGCGCCCACGCTCAGATGCGAACTGGCTGTCGACGGTACGGTCGTCAAGACCGACAGCGGTACTCGGGGCGCACTGTGCTCCATCCGCGCCTGGTAGACGGCAGCGGTACTCAGGCATCCCCTCGGCGCCAGAGCTGCCGACCGTTCATCGGGACACAGGTCAGAAACAGGCCGTCCGGCGCCTGCGCCACGTAGTCCAGATAGTTGGCACAGTCGCTGCCCTCGGTCCGGATCCCGGCCATCGGCGGCGACCGGAACCATCGCGGTTCGTACCGGCGGGGGGAACCGCAGAAAAGCAGGCGGCCCGCCCGCGTCGACGCACCGGCGACCGCGGTGCCGAACACGTAGTAGCTGGTGTTCGAGCAATAGGAGCCCTGCACGACGTTCGGCGTGATACCGGGAACGCAGAAGGGGTCATTGCAGGTCTGCGGTTCCGCGCTCGCCTGCGGCGCAGTCAGCATTCCGGCCACCACCGCCGAGACGGCAGCCAACATGGTCATCCGCACCCCTACAGTTTCCCACATCGCAGAACTGAACTCTTGCCTTCGGAGAAGATTGGTACGCCATTCAGCCACCGACCGCGAGAGAACGTCCCGGGCCGAATCCGGTTGATGCGCAACGGTCTTTCGTCAGAACTGGTATTCTCGCAGATCGATGACTGCACTATGCTGGGCAGAGGAGTGACGCCAATGTCGGCCAAGATCAAGGTCGGTGCCGCGATCGCGGGAGTCACCGCGGTCGTCGGGATGACCTCGGCTGCGCCTGCCGGCGCGAGCAACGACTGGGGCATCAACGGAACCTTCGCCATCTCGTCCAACGGTGATCGCGCAAAGGTCAACGAGCGCTTCGAGATCCAGCCCGGCGAGCGCAGCACGTGGACGATCAACACGGTGTGCACGTCACCCAACGACTGTGCAGGCACGGTCAACAGCGATGCGGGCTGGAGTGCGCCGATCTACACGACGAACGGTCTGTGGTACGTCAAACGGGTGGTCCCGGAGTGGCGGTTCTGCGCCGACGGTCAGCCGGTCGAAGGACTCCGCATCTACAAGATCTACCCGGTCGGCTTCGACGGTCACCTCGACCCGAATTCCACCGAGTACACCGGTGAGAACCAGACCGTCGGCCCGAGCGGATCGTGTGGCCGCAACCAGTGGCCCCAGATCCGGATGCCGTTCTACATGAAGAAGATCTGACCAGAGTCGCTGCGTCACAACCAGAACCGGCCCAGAGCAGTTGTCTGCCCGGGCCGGTTTTCGTTGGTCGGCGTCTCAGGTCGGCATCATCTCCTGCCACGACTTCGGTTGCGTGACGAGGTCGGACTGCCGGTACATGTTGCCGTCACTGCCCATGTACTCACCGGTCCGCGGGTTGTATTTCGCGATGCCCACCGACGGGCCGGACGAGGCGCCGCCGTCGAACCCCGTGGGCGCCGCGGCCGGAGCCGGCGACGGCACTGGTGAGGCGCCGGGTGGCAGCGGCACGTCTTCGGGGGCCATACCGGGCGGCACGGGAACCTCGGTGGCCTGCGGGAGTCGCGCGGGCGGCAGCGGAACGGCGTCGGGTTCGGTCACCTGGGCCGGCCCCGGCGGGCTCACCGGCGGTGAGGTGTACAACGGCCGCCCGGGTAACAGTGGTCCCGGACCCGTGCCCGCGAAATTCGGTGGCGGTGACGGGGGCGGTGGTATGTCGGCCGGCCGCTCGGTCACCCCGGGTGGTAGCGGAGTGCCCTCGATGGGTCCGAAGGTGTTCGAGTCGACCAACGCCCGGCTGTCCGGTGGAATGCCCTGCTTCATCAGGTTCGGGTCGAAGGGGTACGGCCCGAGTACATGCTGACGCTGCGCCAGCGGCTGAAAGCCGTTGGGATCGTTGCAGATTTCCACGGTGGGTGCGCGTTTCCCCGGGTGTCCCATGCACGGGTAGTTGCGCGCCCCACGCACCGCGACCGGAGAATCCTGCGGCAGCTTGCAGTAGAGGTCGTCCGGGGTGTCGATGACCGACGTGTCGGCCGGACTGCGCCACGACGACGGCGGCAGGAACCCGACGGTGCAGGCCGCGGGATCGCCCAGGCCCAAGGAGAAGTCACCATTGGGCAGACCGCTGGGGTTGTTGGTCGGCGCGTAGGTCTGGATCTGCGCGACGAACGGCGGCACGAGTACCAGCAGTTGTTCGATCGACGGGTTGTAGGTCACGCCGATCTGGCCGAACGTGGTGAGGTTGGCCAACAACACCGGCAGCGTCGGCTTCACCTGTTCGAGCAACCGGGCGGTCTCCTGCGCGAAGCCCGGCCCGTTGCGCAGGATCGAGCGGACCTGGGGGTCGTTGTTGGAGATCTGATCGGTGACGCCGGCGAGGCTTCTGCCCCATGTGCGGATCGAATCGGCCGTCTGGGCCTGCGCGTCGAGGAACGGCACAGCGTCGTCGGTGAGGGCTCGCGTCTGCCCCGCTATCCCGCGCGCGTCCCGGGTGATGGTCGATGACGAGTCGAGGAGCGATCCGAAGTCGAAATCCGTGCCCTTGAACGCGTTGTACGACTCGTCGAGCAACTGACCGAGCGTGTCCTTCGGAATCGTGTTGACCAATGCGCTCACCTGATCCAGCATCGGGCCGACCGCCTGAGGAACCGTGGTGTTCTCCATGGCGATCACCGAGCCGTCCTCCAGATACGGCGGCTGATCCGTGCGGGGCAGGAGCTCGACGTACTGCTCGCCGACCGCCGACACGCTGCGCACCTCGGCCTTCAGATCCGCCGGGATCTTCGCCGAACCCTCGAGGGACAGCGTCGCCTCGGCACCTTTCTCGGTGAGCGTCACCGTCGTGACCTTGCCGACCTGAGAGCCGCGATAGGTGACGTTGCTGAACTGGTAGAGACCACCGGAATCCGGCAGCTCCACCTTGACGATCATCCGGCCCACCCCGAGCAGCGTGGGCACCTGCATGTAGACGAACGCCATGACCGCAACGCCGACGATCGAGGCGATCGTGAAGAGGATCAACTGGATCCGGACGAAGCGTGTCAGCATCAGCGACCCCCTGGAGCCGGCGGCGCCGCATCAGGCGGCGGCGTCGAATTCGGATACGGTCCCGCGAAGACCGGTGCCGTCGCTCCGGGGGCGGGCGCCGGCGCCGGGGCGGGCGCCCCGAAGGCCGACATCGGCGCCGGCGGCGTCACCGGCAGAATCGGCCCCACGTCGGCGGTGACCGGCGGCGGTGGCGGTGGCGGTGGCGGCGCAGCCTCCCCGGTCGCCGACTCGATCGGCGCCGCATCCGGGAACGCATCGGGTGGCGGTGGGTCGATCCCGAGCTTGAGCGGATCGTAGGTGTACTGCAGGTAGTTGGGATCGCCTGGCGCAGGGATCAATTCGGCGCCCTCCTGTTCCCACCGGGTCCCCAGGAACAGAGTTCGCTTCAACCGCGGGATCGTGAAGTCGACGATGGCGAACAGGTTGTAGTAGTCGCCGCGGATGGCGCGATCGATGAAGCTCTGCGTGAACGGGAAGTGGGCCGCGAACTCGAGGATCTTGTTCAGATCCGGGCCCACGTCGGCGAACGCCTTGATCGCGGGTTCCAGGTTCTTCAAGTTCCTCACCAGGTCGGCCTGCGAATCGTTGACGAACTGCGTCGCGGTGTCGCTGAACGTACCGAGCTTCTGCAGCGCGGTGGTCAACCGGGGCCGCTCCCTGACGAGCACGTCGATGGCCGGCGGAATCCGGTCCAGCGCCACGGTGATGTCGTCGCGCTGCTGGGCGAACGTCGACGACAGCCGGTTCAGCGATTGGATAGACGACACGATGTTGTCGCGTTGGGCGTCCAGCGTGCTGACGAACGTGTCGAGCCGGGTGAGCAGATCGCGCACCTCACCCTGACGGCCGTCGAGCGCGGTACTGAAATTGTGGATCACATCGCCGATCTGCCCCAGCCCGCCACCGTTGACGACGGCCGCCAGCGACGACAGCGTCTGCTCGGTGGTGGGGTAGGTGGACGAGTCGTTGAGCGAGATCGTGGATCCGGGCTGCAGCACGCCCTCGGGATCCTCGCCGAGGGGCGGATTGAGCGCGAGGTGCATCGACCCCAGCAGCGAGGTCTGCGCGACACTCGCGATCGCGTTCCCCGGCACCACGACCTCCGGCTTCACAGAGATCTCGACGTCGGCGTGCCAGTTCTTCACCGACATCGACTTCACACTGCCGACCACGACGTCGTCGATCATCACCGGCGAGTTCGGTTCCAGCTGAGCGACATTGGCGATCTCGACGTGATACGTCTTCGCGTCGGGCCCGCGGCCGACCGCACCCGGCAGCGGCAGGGTGTTGACGCCCTGGAACCCGCAACCGCTGAGGGTCACGGCAACGCACGAGCCCACGGCGATGGTGAGGCGCTTGGCCTTTCCGCCCGTCATGCTGGTGGGGTCCCTTCCGCGGGTGCGGGTGCGCCCGGTGCCGGGGCCTCGGCCGGCAGCAGTGGCCCGGGAGGTGGCGGCCCGGGTGGCGGACCCGCCGGCACACCGGCCGGATTGAGAACGTTCTCCACCGAGGTCGGCAGATTCGGCGGTATCACGGGTGGCGCCCCCGGAAGCAGTTGCTGCGCACCGGGACCCGGTACACCGGGCGGTCGCCCGGTGAACGGTGGCGGACCGGGGGCGACACCCTCGTAGGCGGAAACGGATGGCGGAGTCAACGGCGGTTGCGGAGTGCTGCCGCCCGCTCCCGGGGCGAGACCGGGCTCGGAGTAGATGATGTTCTCGGGATTGGCCGACGGCGACAGATACGGCGCGATCGGGATGGGCAGATAGTTGAAGTTCAACAGGCGCAACGCCGGTCCGAGGTACTGCGAGCAGAGCTTCGAGGTCTCGGGGGCGGTGGTGTTCTCGATTGCGCCGACCGCACCGCAGATGAACTGCACGGGGTTGGAGAAGTTGTTCAACACGAACTGGCCGACGGCACTGCCCGTGTCGGGGTTGTAGATGTTGTAGGCGTTGCTCAAGGCATTCGGCGCGATGTGCAGCAGGTTCTCGATCTCGAGCTTGTTGTCGAGCAGGTTCCGCGTGACGTTGGCCAACCGCTGCACCTGCTCGGAGGCCGGATTGCGGGTGCCCGAAACGAAACGCTGCACCTCGACGACGGCCACCGACAGATCCTTCAGCGCCGCATCGAGATCCGACCGGCTGCCGTCGATCACGCTCGTCAGCGTGGCCAACCGGTCCTGGAACAACATCACCTGCTCATTGCTGTTCTTCAAGGCCGAGATGAAGGTCTGCAGGTTCTTGATGATGTCGACGATGTTGCCGCTGCCCTCGGCCAGCACGCGGGCGGCCCCGGACAGCTCGGTGATGACCTGGCGCAACTTGTCGCCGTTGCCGTCCATCGCGTTGGCGGCGCTGTTGATGAACCGCGACACCGAGGTGCCGTCCACCCCGCTCTGCGGGCCGAGGTCGGTCGCCAGGCGCATGAGCTGTTCTTTGACCTCATCCCATTCGACCGGGACGGCGGTGCGCTCCAGCGGGATCACCGCGTCCTCGGGCATCGTCGGGCCGCTCGTGCGATAGGCCGGGGTCAGCTGGACGTAGCGCGCGGCGATCAGGTTGGGCGCGACGATGACGGCCTTGGCGTCCGCGGGGATCGGCACGTCGCGGTCGATGTGGAGCATCAGCCGGGTCTGGGTGCCCTCCGGGTTGATGGAGTCGATGGTGCCCACCTGCACACCGGACACCCGGACCTCGTCACCCGGATAGATGCCCGTCGCGGAGGTGAACACCGCGGCGATCTTCTTCGGACCGAAGTACACCTGGCGCACCAGCACGGCGACACCGGCCACCACCAGCGCGACCAGCCCCACCGTCAGCAGCTTCGTCAGACGTCCCCGGCTTGTCATCGCGAACCTCCCGGGATGCCGTTGTAGGGCAGCGGCAATTCGGCACGTGGCCCCGCGGTGTCCGGCGGCTGACCGGCGTTGGTGCCGCGCCGGAAGCCGAACGCGTAGTCCATGAACGGCTGCAGGATCTGCGCCGGCTGCAGGTTGGGCACGAAGGCGTTGTAGTAGGGGCCGTTTGCCAGCGTCTCGCCCTGCGCGAGAATGAATTTCTTCAGGCTCGGCAGGATCTTGGCGATGTTGTCGCGATGGCCTTCGAGCATCGCCATCACCGAGTTGAGCCGCTGCAGCGTCGGCGCCAACTCCTGTTCGTTGTCGGCGACCAGACCGGTGAGTTGCTGGGCGACGGCCGAGGTGTTGGCCAGCAGATCGACGATCGCCTGCCTGCGGTCGTTGAGCACCCCGAGCAGATCGTTCGCGTTGAGGATCAAAGTGTTCAACTGCTGGCTGCGCTGCGACAGCACCTCGGTGACCTCGCTGGCGCTCTTGAGCAACCCGGCCAGGTTCTCGTTGCGGCTGTTGAGCGAACGCGACAGCCGGCTCAGTCCGTCGAAGGTCGGTCCGAGCTGCGGCGCCACCTGGTCGATCGTCGCCGCCAGGGTGTCCAGCGACTGATTCAGCGACGTCGTGTCCGTACCGGCGGTGTTGGTCGTCAGGTCGCCGACGGCATCGGTCAGAGAATAGGGCGACGAAGTCCGCGAGACAGGGATGATCTCGGACTGGCTCAGCGATCCACTGCCCTCGGACGTGAGGGTGAGGATGCGCTCACCCAGCAGGGATCCGATGCGGATGTGCGCGGTCGTCTGCGATCCCAGCGTGTAACGTCCGTCCGTCGTGAACGTCACCAGCGCATCGCCATTGGACAACGACACGTCGGTCACCGAACCGACCTTGATCCCCGACACCATGACGTCGTTGCCGGCGGTGAGGCCACCGGCCTCGGTGAACAGCGCCTGGTGCCGCACCGAGGTGGCCCACTGGATGATGCGCTCGGGTTGCAGCCCGACGGCGATCACCAGCACGATCAGCGCTACGCCGATGAAGCCGGCCTTGATCAGATTCGATTCACGATATTTGCGCATCAGGGCTCGCCGCACCTCCCGCTTTCCTGTTTGAGCATCGGGAAGACCGCCGTACGGCCCTGCAGATCGGTCACGCGGAACGAGATCCCGCAGATGTAGTACATGATCCAGCTGCCGTAGGCGCCGAGCCGCGCGACCTTGCGGTAGTTCTCGGGTCCTTTCTGCAAGGCCATGTCGAGGATGATCTTGTGATCGTCGACCAGGGGCGCCAGCCGGTTCAACTCGTCCACGGTGCGGTTGAGCGGCGGGCGAGCCTCGGTGAGCAGATCGGCGATGGACGCGGTTCCGTTGTCCAGGGCGGTGATCGCGGTGCCGATCGGGTCGCGGTCCTCGGCCAGGCCGCTGATCAGCTGCTCGAGGCGGTCGATGGCGCCGGAGAACTTGTCACCGTCCCGGGCCAGGGTGTCGACGACCGTGTTGAGGTTGTCGATCAACTGCTGGATGACCTGACTGTTGTCGGCGAGGGTGTTCGAGAATGACGAGGTCTTGCTCAGCAGCGAATCCAGCGTGTTGCCCTGACCCTGGAAGATCTGGATCAGCGAGGTCGTCAGCGCGTTGACGTCCTGGGGATTGAGGCCTTGGATCACCGGACGCAGGCCGCCGAGCAACAGGTCGAGGTCGAGCGCAGCGGCGGTGCGTTCCTTCGGGATCTGTGCCCCTGCGGGCAGGACACGCGTCGAACCGGGACCGTCGATGAGTTCGAGATAGCGGTCACCGGTCAGGTTGAGGTAGCGCACGGCGGCCTGCGTGCCGGAGGTGAGGACGACGCTCTGATCGGCGTCGAACTCCACCAGCACGGTCTTATCGTTCTGCAGCGCAACGCCCTCCACGGTGCCCACCCTGACCCCGGCCACCCGCACCGAGTCGCCGGTCTTCAGTTGCGATGCGTCGGAGAACACCGCGGAGTAACTCGAGGTGGAACCGCTCCGGTACTGACTGAAGGCCATGAACAGGAAGACGGTCAGCAGCGTCATCACTGTGGCGAACACCGCGAACTTCACCAGTGTGCCTGTTACGCGCGTCATCCCGGCTGTCCGATCTGTGCGGTGTTACGCGGCGGCCCGTCGAGCGGTCCGAAGAGCAGTTGCTTGAGACCGTCGGAGTTCAGCAAGATGCCCTGGTTGCCGTATTGCCACGGGTTGCCGTTGTTGTCGGTGACCAGGAACTTCGACCGGTTGCCGAATCCGATGTAGGGCAGTCCCATACATTGCGGTCCGCCCTTCGCGGCGACCTTCGGCAGGTTCCGCGGGTAGCGGTAGCGCTCGATGCCCATGGTGAAGGCCACGTTCACCACAACTCCCGGATCCAGCTGCGGCGGTTGGTGCAGCACGTAGCTCATGCCCTCGAGGGTGCAGTTGATCGCCTTCGCGTACTCGTTGAACAGATCGGTGGTGGGGACGAGCAGTCTGAGCACCTCGCTGAACGCCTCACGGTTGCCGCCGATGACCTCGTTGCCGATGTCGGCGAGTCCGATCGCGCTGACCAGGAACGCGTCCAGGTTGTTCTGTTCCTCGACGATGCCGTCGCTGATCGTCGTCGCATTGCGCATGGTGCGCAGGAGGTCCGGTGCGATGTCCGCGTAGGCGGAGGCCACCGGTGCGGTCAGTTCCATGTCCCTGGCGAGGTTGGGCAGGCTGGGCTCCAGCTCGGCGAGCAGGGCGTTGAAATCGCTCAGGGTCTTACCCATGCTCTCCCCGCGACCCGAAAAGGCCGACGAGAGCGCTCCGAGCGTCTGGTTCAATTTGGCCGGGTCGATACGGTCCAGTACGGCCACCAGATCCTGGAAGACGGTGTTGATCTCGACCATGACCCGGTCACCGCGCAGTGTCTGACCGGGGCTCAGCGGTTTGGCCGACGGATCAGGGGGCGTGACGAACTGCACGGATTTCGCGCCGAACACCGTCGTCGACTCGATGTCGACGCCCACGTTCTCGGGAATCAGCCGCATCTGTGACGGCTCGATCGCCAGATGCAGCGCGGCCGTGCCGTCGGCACGGTGCTCGATCGAGTCGACCTTGCCGACCTCCACCCCACGCATCTTGACCTTGGCGTCGGGGTTCATCACCAGACCGGCGCGGTCCGAGATCACGGTCACCGGAACGCTTTCGGAGAAGCTGCCGCGAAACAGCCCGACCGCCAGCGCAACGATGAGTACCACGGCCACGACCATGCCGAGACCGGCCAGCGGCCTCGCGTAATGCGTGACCCCGAAGTGGCGACCGCTCGACGAGGCGATTGGTGAGGCTCCGCTCGTCGTCTCGGAGCGATGCATCGGTCCGGGGCCCATATTCTTCGACACAGTGCTCCCCTACCCCGACAGGTTGAAGTTGCCGTTGGAGCCGTAGATGGACAGCGAGACGAGCAGGGTCACCGAGACCACCACGATCAGCGAGGTCCGCACCGCATTGCCGACCGCAACCCCCACACCCGACGGCCCGCCGGTGGCGAAGTAGCCGAAGTACGTGTGGATCAACAGGATCGTGATCGCCATCAGGATCGCCTGCAGGAACGACCACAGCAGGTCGATCGGGTTGAGGAACGTGTCGAAGTAGTGGTCGTAGAGACCGCCGGACTGTCCGAACAGGACGACCGTGGTGAACTGCGATGCCACGAACGACAGGATCACCGCGATGGAGTACAGCGGGGTGATCGCGATCATCCCGGCTACGATCCGCGTGCTCACCAGGTACTCGACCGGCCGGATGCCCATCGACTCCAGCGCGTCGACCTCTTCGTTGATGCGCATCGCACCCAGCTGCGCGGTGACGCCCGCGCCGAAGGTGGCGGCCAGCCCGATACCCGCCACCACCGGCGCGGAGATGCGCACGTTGATGAACGCGGCGAGGAAGCCCGTCAACGCCTCGATGCCGATGTTGCCCAGCGAGCTGTAGCCCTGCACGGCCAGCGTGCCGCCCGCGGCGAGGGTCAGGAATCCGACGATCACGACGGTGCCGCCGATCATCGCCAGAGTGCCCGCCCCCATGGAGATCTCGGCGATCAACCGGATGATCTCCTTGCGGAAGTGCACCGCCGCGTGGGGGGTGCCCGCCAGGGCGCGGACGTAGAACAGGGTGTGGTCGCCGATCCGGCCCAGGATCTGCGCGGGGCGGCCGAGTTGGCGGCTGATGCGGGGATAGGTCGCCCGCAGTGTGGTCATCGTTCCCATGGCTCAGCCCGTCGTCATCCGGATGCCGATGGCGGTGACGAGCACGTTGATGACGAACAGCGCCATGAACGCGTACACCACCGTCTCGTTGACCGCGTTGCCCACGGCCTTGGCGCCGCCACCGCTGATCGTCAGGCCGCGGTAGCACGCCACCAGGCCGGCGATCAGCCCGAACAGCGCGGCCTTGATGCAGGAGATGATCACTTCGGGCACACCGGTGAGCAGCGTGATGCCTGCGGCGAAGGCACCGGGGTTGACGTCCTGGATGAAGACCGAGAACACGTAGCCGCCGAGGATGCCGATGATGACGACCAGGCTGTTGAGCAGCAGGGCGACCAGACCGGAGGCGAGCATCCGTGGCGTCACCAGCCGCTGGACCGGGTTGATGCCCAGCACCTCCATCGCGTCGATCTCCTCGCGGATGGTGCGCGACCCCAGGTCGGCGCACATCGCGGTGGCCCCGGCGCCGGCGACGATCAGCACCGTCACCATCGGGCCGACCTGGGTCACCGCGCCGAACGCGGCACCGGCGCCGCTGAGGTCGGCGGCGCCCAGTTCGCGCAACAGGATGTTGAGGATGAAGCTCACCAGCACGGTGAACGGGATCGCCACCAGCAGGGTCGGGGCCAGGGACACCCGGGCCACGAACCAGCACTGCTCGAGGAATTCGCGCCACTGAAACGGCCGCTGGAACACGTACCGCACCGCGTCGGCCGACATCGCGAACAACCCGCCCACGGCCTGCATCGGCCCGGACAGGTTGCGGCCCAGGGAGATCCCTGGGGTCCACCGCTCAGCCATGGGCTCCGGCCCCTTCCAGTATGGTGACCGCCGCGACCGCGGTCGGACCACCGATGTTGTGTGCCAGACCGATTCGTGCCCCGTCGACCTGATTGACCGCCTCGCCGCGGAGCTGCCCGAACAGCTCGACGCACTGCGCGACGCCGGTCGCGCCCGGCGGGTGGCCTTTGGCCTTGAGGCCGCCGCTGGGGTTGACCGGCAGCGCCCCACCCATGCTGGTCACCTCGGCCTCGACGAGTTTGTGGGCGCCGAACCTCTCGGCGAATCCGAGGTCTTCGTAGCTGATCAGCTCGATACCGGTGAAGTAGTCGTGCACCTCGGCGACGTCGACGTCGGAGGGTGTCAGCCCCGCCATGCCGAAGGCCCGTTTGGCGGCGCGCACGGTCGCGGGGAACGTCGTCATATCCGGCTTGTGCGGATACATCACCGAATCCATGCCGAGCCCCACCCCGCGGACCCACACGGGCCGGTCGGTGAAGCGGTCGACGACGTCCTCGGCGGCCAGGACCAGTGCGGCGGCGCCGTCGCTCTGCGGTGCGCAGTCGTAGACCCCGAACGGGTCGGCCACGATCGGTGCGGCCAGCGCCTGCTCGACCGTGATCTCGAAGCGCAGCCTGGCCTTCGGGTTCTCAACGGCGTTGCGGTGGTTCTTGACCGCGATCATCGCCAGATGCTCACGGGTGGCCGGGGATTCGTACAGGTACCGGCGCACGTGCAGCGCGAACCCGGCTGGTGCGACGAGGCCGAGCGGGTAGTCCCACGCCATGTCGCGGGTGGTCGCCTCCCAGCCCCACAGCATGTCCTTGGTGGCGACCTCGCGCAGCTTGTCAGCTCCCATCACCAGCGCGACGTCGGCCGCGCCCGAGGCGATGCCGTACAGCGCGTTGCGCACCGCGTCGTTGCCGGTGGCGCAGGAGTTCTCGACATGGGTGACCGGAATGTCCTGCATACCGAGCGTGTCGGCGAGGATGCCGGACGGGAAGCCGTCGGTGGTGCCCATGGCCCCGAACCAGACCGCGTCGATGTCGTTCTTCGCCATGCCCTTGTCCACGCTGGCAGCGCATTCCGCGAACGCCATCGGCAGCAGGTCCTTGATGCCGAGCGCGAAGTGTTCGGCGAACGGGGTCATCCCCGCCCCGACGATCGCTACCTTGCGCATGGCGCCTCCCGCCCCGGCGCGGTCATGCCGCATCCGGTTCGAAGGCACCGGGTTCGAAGGCACCGGGTTCGAAGGCATAGCCGTAGTCGGGCACCCCGGAGCGCACCGCGACGCGGCGCAACGCCATCCGTCCCCGGTCACCGATGTCGACCGAACCGGGTTCGGCACCGGTGACCTTGACCAGTGCCCGCACGTCGGTCCCGTCGAGTTCGACGATCACCAGCGAGTACGGCGACCGCATCCCCGGCACCGGGATCCGCACCGTCGCCTCGGTGTAGACGGTGCCCGTGCGCGGTAACGGCACCAACTCGTAGTCGGTGTCGAGGGCGCAGTCGTCGCCGACCCGGTACCGCGGCGGGAAATCGAGATCGTCACTGCCGGTGTGCCTGCCGGCCTCCCAGCGCACCTTCGCTTCGAATGCGCGCTCGTAGGCTGCCAGCGAAATCGCCAGGTCGGCGCCCGGGGTGACCGTCCCCTCCGGTAGCGGCCGCGCCGCCGGTTCGCGTCGAATCACTTGTGCCTCACCGCCTGTGACGGTGATGCCGGACAGACTCGCCTGCTCCACCGCGACCAAGGGGCCCATCGTATGGGACTCGGTCAGGCTCGCGAGGGCGAACAGACCAGAACTTGCTCCGAAAGTCGGCAGCCGTGGCGGATCGCCGGCGCACAGCGTCACGACCTTGTCGTGCTCGACCCCGGCGACGACCACCGGCGTGTCCAGCCAGGCCGCCGACAGGGACGCCAGCAGTCCGCGCTCGTGCAGCAGTCGCGGGTCGCCGTAGTCGTGGACGACGCCGACGGCGTTACGGGTGCGCACCGGCAGGCTGCGCGCCACGCGGGCGGCGGTGCGGACCTGTTTTCCGCGGTCGGAGGTGAGGATCGCCGCGGCGCCCGCCGGTTCGAGATCCACCCCGATGACCAGGGACCGGGGCCGGGCGGAACTCACCGCGTCCAGCGTGGCCGGCGCACCGCCGAGCCGCTCGTCGACCTCCAGTTCCGGATCCAGGCCGAGACCGGCCAGCAGGACCGCGGCGTTGCTGCTCTCGGTCAGCGGCAGGTCGCGGCCGACCAGCACCACCCGCTCCGCCGGCCCACCCGCGCTCAGCGCCGCGCGCCCGGCCTCGACGGCCATGGTGATGGCGTCCTCGTCATCACCGGCGATGCGGTGATGCGGTGTGCCCCAACACGGGAGGTACGTCCCGATCGAAGCGATGAACGGCATTCAGGTCTCCACTGTCACGTGACGGCGCCGGCCGTCTTGAGCTCGATGATGCGGTCCCAGTCGAGGCCGAGTTCGACCAGGATGTCGTCGGTCTGCTCGGCGAAACCCGGTGCCCCACCGGTCTGCGGGGCGGCGACGTCGAACTGGACCGGATTGGCCACCAGTTCCAGCTCGCCGGCCTGCACGATGTACTCGTTGGCCCGGATCTGCGCGTCCTGGGCCGCCTGCAGGGTGTCCTGTACGGGAGCCCACGGACCGGCAAGCGTCGCAAACCGCTCGCTCCACTCGGGCAGCGGGCGTTTACGCATCGCCTCGGTGAGCATCTCGACGGCGGCAGGTGTGTGCTCGGCGAAGGATTCTGCGGTGGCGAAGCGCGGATCGTCGGCGTAGTCCTCGAGATCCATGTGCTTGCACACGTCGGCCCAGAACTTCGTCGGCTGCATCATCACGAACGAGATGTAGCGGGCGTCGGCCGTCGGGTAGACGCCCACCAGCGGGTTGATCGGTGACCCGTGCACGCCGGGCGGGGGGGTGACCATCAGCTGGTTGAGGTGGGTGGTCAGCGCGACAGTGTGGCCCATCGACCACAGGCCGCTGCCGAGCAGCGATACGTCGACCACCGACGGCTCTCCGGTGCGCTCCCGCTTGAACAGCGCCGCCGCGATGCCGCCGGCCAGATTGGTCCCGGAGATGGTGTCGCCGTAGGCCGGCCCGGGCGGACCGATCATGCCCTCGATCCCGGGCGGGGTGATGGTGGCGGCCGTCCCGGCCCGGCACCAGAACGCCGTCATGTCGTAGCCGCCCTTGACCGACTCCTCGCCGCGCGGTCCGAGCGCGCTACCGCGGGCGTAGATGATGTTCGGGTTCACCGCGCGGATGTCGTCGACGTCGATGCCGAACTTCTGCCGGTGCCCCGGCAGGAAACTGGTGAGGAACACATCGGCGCGGCGGGCCAGTTCGAGCAGCACCTCGCGCCCCTCGGGCACCGACATGTCCAGCCCGATGCTGCGCTTGCCCCGATTGGCGTGTTCAATGTTCGGGTTCGGGTCGCCCTCGACGCGCAGCGGGCCGGTCTGGCGCAGCCCGCGCTGCGGGTCGCCGGTCACCGCGTGTTCGACCTTGATGACATCGGCGCCCCACTCACCGAGCACCGCACCGCACGACGGGACGAACCCGTACATCGCGACCTCGAGGATGCGGACGCCCTCCAACGGTCTGCTCATCGCAGCCCTCCGTTCTTCGCGCAAGCGCTCATCACCCCACCACCGTTGCGAAGGTCTTGGACTCCAGGAACTCCTCGAGCCCCGCGGTTCCCATCTCCCGGCCGATACCGGACTGCTTGTAGCCACCGAACGGGGTGTCGGGGCTGAAGTAGTTGCCGCCGTTGATCGAGAACGTCCCGGTGCGGATCCGCCGGGCGATCGCCAGCGCGCGGTCCTCGCTGCCGAACACCGCGCCGGACAGTCCGTAGATGGAGTTGTTGGCGATGCGCACGGCATCGTCGTCGTCGGTGTAGGCGATCACCGCCAGGACCGGGCCGAACACCTCTTCCTGCGCGATCTCGCTGTCGGGGTCGACGTCGGCGAGCAACGTCGGGGTGTAGAAGTAGCCGGGGTCGACCTTCTCGCCACCGGTGACCAGCGTGGCGCCCGCCTCGACGGCGCGCTTGACCATGCCGTCGACCTTGTCGCGCTGCTTGTCACTGATGAGCGGACCCATGTAGGTCTTCGGGTCGGCTGGATTCCCCAACCGCACCAGACCGAAGTTGTTCCTGATCAGTTCGACGATCTCGTCCTTGTGCCGGGCGGGTACCAGCAGCCGTGACGTGAGGGCACATCCCTGGCCGGCGTGGGTGACCATCGAGAATGCGGCGAACAGGGCGGCGGTGGTGAAGTCGGCGTCGTCGAGCACGATCGCGGCGGATTTCCCACCGAGTTCGAGAAACACCTTCTTGAGCGTCTCGCTCGCGGCGGCCATGATGCGCCGGCCCGTCGGAGTCGAGCCGGTGAACGTGACCATGTCGACGTCCGGATCGGTGGTCAGCACCGCACCGACTTCGGGGTCGGCGCCGGAGAGCACGTTGACCACGCCCGCCGGGATGTCGGTGTGTTCGGCGATCAGCTCGCCGAGGGCCAGGGTGATCAGCGGCGTGTCGGGCGCCGACTTGAGGACGACGGTGCAGCCGGCGGCCAGCGCGGGGGCCAGCTTGGCGAGCGCGAGCTGGTTGGGATAGTTGTAGGCGATGATCGCGGCGACGACTCCCGCGGCTTCCTTCTCCACCCAGCGGTGGTGCTGCATCCCCCGGCTGTCGATGTTGCCGAGGTCTTCGGTCAGCGGATAGCCGGCGAGCAGATCGGCGTAGTAACGCACGATCTCGATGGGCTGGTCGAGTTGGGCGCCCTGGCACAGCGCCTCGGTGGCGCCCACCTCCGCGATGGTCAGCGCGGCCAGTTCGTCGCGTTGTTCGACCAGTGCGGTGTGCAATTGGCGCAGGCAACGGACCCGCAGCTCGACGTCGGTCGACCAGTCGGTGGTGTCGAAAGCGCGCCGGGCGGCGGCGACGGCGGCCCGGGCGTCCTCGACGGTCGCGTCCGGTGCGTGTCCGAGGACCTCGCCGGTGGCGGGATTCAGAGAAGGAAACACCCGTCCGGTGTCGACCAGTCGTCCGTCGATGAGCAGCCGCCGGTCGGCCGCCGCGCCGCCGGCCTGCGGGTCGGCGCCGGTCTGCCGGTCGTCGGCCGCCGTGGGCGTCTGAGCCATCATCCTCCTCAGTGTGATGGAAATTCCATTCTCATTCCCGGCGAATCATACATTCGGTCCCAGAGAACTCAAGGAAACCTAGAGTGGCTAGTCATAGGCTTGATGAACCGGCTCGGAGCATAGGTCGAAGCCGAGCGGACCCGTGTGATTTCTTGCAGAATGATCAATGTCGAGAGTACGGTTCTCATAATCGGAAGGATGATTCTTGATGCCTGAGACGCCCGTCGTACCCCCCGCCACCGCGGTGGAGGACGCTCTGTGAAGACCGCCGTCGTCACCGGCGGTGCGTCGGGTATCGGACTTGCCATCGCGCGTCGCCTGCAGGCGGACGGCATCCACGTCGCCACGATCGACCTCAACCCGGGCGACGGCGAGTTCGCCCACGCCGCGGATGTGACCGACCGCGGCGCCGTGGAGGCCGCCTTCACCGCGATCCGCAGCCAGCTCGGCCCCATCACCGTGCTCGTCAACGCCGCGGGGCTGGACTGCTTCAAACGGTTCACCGACGTGTCCTTCGACCGCTGGCAGAAGGTCATCGACGTCAACCTCAACGGCGTCTTCCACACCATCCAGGCGGTGCTGCCCGACATGGTCGAGGCCGGGTGGGGGCGAATCGTCAACATCTCGTCGTCCAGTACGCACTCGGGCGCGCCGTACATGTCGCCCTACGTGGCGGCCAAGTCCGCGGTCAACGGCCTGACCAAATCGCTTGCGCTCGAATACGGCCCGAGCGGCATCACGGTCAACGCCGTGCCGCCCGGCTTCATCGACACCCCGATGCTGCGCGCCGCCGCCGAGCGCGGATACCTCGGCGACATCGACGCGACCATCGCGGCCACGCCGGTGCGGCGCATCGGCAGACCCGAGGACATCGCCGCCGCGTGCGCATTCCTCATCAGCGAGGAGGCCGGCTACATCACCGGCCAGATCCTCGGTGTCAACGGCGGCCGCAACACCTGACGGCCGGTCAACCGAAGGAAGGACATCCTGTGGGTAACTCAGATGGGCGCGTACAAGGGAAAGTTGCTTTCATCACCGGCGCAGCACGCGGGCAGGGCCGCAGCCACGCCATTCGGCTCGCCGAGGAAGGCGCCGACATCATCGCCGTCGACATCTGCGCCGACATCGACACCGTGGGCTACCCGCTCGCCAAGCCGGAGGACCTCGAGGAGACCGCGCAGTACGTCGAGAAGGCCGGCCGGAAGGCGATCATCGCCCAGGCCGACGTCCGGGACGCCGCCAAGCTCAAGGAAGCACTCGACAACGGCGTCGCCGAACTCGGCCACCTCGACATCGTCGTCGCGCAGGCCGGCATCGCGGCGATGAAGGGCGCCCCGCCGATGCAGGCGTGGACCGACGGGATCAACACGAACTTCGTCGGGACCATCAACGCCATCCAGGTGGCGCTGCCACACCTCAAGGAGGGTGCGTCGATCATCGCGACGGCCTCGGCCGCGGCGTTGATGGACGCGTCGAAGAAGGACCGCCCGGGCGCCGATCCCGGCGGGATGGGGTACATGACCTCCAAACGCCTGATCTCCCAGTACGTGCACGACCTGGCGACCGAACTGGCGGTCCGCAACATCCGGGCCAACGTCATCCACCCCACCAACTGCAACACCGACATGCTGCAGAGCGAGCCGATGTACCGCTCGTTCCGGCCCGACCTCGAGAAGCCGACCCGCGCCGACGCCGAACTGGCCTTCGGCGTGCAGCAGGCGATGCCCGTGCCGTTCATCGAACCCGAGGACATCAGCAACGCCGTGCTGTGGCTGGCCTCCGACGAGTCACGGTTCGTCACCGGCATGCAGCTGCGCGTGGACGCGGGCGGTTATCTCAAGTGGTACGACTACCACGTCTGACGCCGAAGACGTTGGCCGCCAGGGACTTCGAGGAGAACAGTGAAGGTAAGGGTTGATTCGGGCCGCTGCCAGGGGCACACACTCTGCGCGATGATCGCGCCGGACTCCTTCGAGCTGAGCGACATCGACGGCACCGCGTCGCCGGTCAACGAGATCGTTCCCGACGATCAGCAGGACGCGGTCCGCGAGGCGGTCTCGTCCTGCCCCGAACAAGCGATCTCGATCGACGACTGACTCGACCAATGACTCAGGGAGCCAACCACGTGAGCACCGTCGACGATCGGCGCGGCGACTCTGCCGACAGTGATCGCCGGAAGAGCCAGTACCACTTCGACCGGCACACACCGGAATACCGGGAGCAGTTCGAGAAGATCACCGAGGAGATGCACGCCAAGTGCCCGATGGCGTGGACCGAGACGTACGGCGGGCACTGGGTGGCCGCCGACAGCAAGCACGTGTTCGAGTTGGCGCGCTGTCCGGTGGTGTCCAATCACCACGACATCACCGGTGAGACACCGTTCCAGGGGATCACCGTCCCGAAGGCCAGCCGCGCGACCGTCGTGCGCGGCGGCATCCTGGAGATGGACGAACCCGAACACAGCGCGTACCGCGGGGCGCTCAACCCCTACCTGTCGCCCGCGGCGATCAAGCGCTGGGAACCGTTCGTCGACGAGATCACCCGCGCCGCACTCGACGAGCACATCGAGTCGGGCCGCATCGATTTCGTGGAGCACCTGGCGAACGTGGTGCCGGCGGTGTTCACGCTGGCGATGATGGGCATCGAGCTGAAGAAGTGGAACGTCTACAGCGAGCCGACCCACGCCTCGGTGTACACCCCTGAGCACTCCCCCGAACGCGAGAAGATCAACGAACAGCATCGCGAGATGGGCATCGACCTCATCAACAACATGATGGAGATCCGGCAGCATCCGCGTCCGGGTCTGGTCAATGCGCTGGTGCAGTTGCGGATCGACGGTGAGCCGGCACCGGACATGGAGATCCTCGGCAATCTCGGCCTCATCATCGGTGGTGGTTTCGACACGACGACCGCGCTCACCGCGCACGCGCTGGAATGGCTCGGCGAGCACCCCGATCAGCGCGAGCGTCTCAGCCGTGAGCGCGACACGCTGCTGCATCCGGCCACCGAGGAGTTCCTGCGCTTCTTCACCCCGGCGCCCGGTGACGGCCGGACCTTCGCCGACGACGTCGAGGTGGAGGGTCAGCAGTTCAAGAAGTACGAACGGCTCTGGCTCTCCTGGGCCATGGCCAATCGCGACGCGTCGGTGTTCGACCGGCCCAACGAGGTGATCCTGGACCGTAAGGGCAACCGGCACTTCAGCTTCGGCATCGGTGTGCATCGCTGCGTGGGCTCCAACGTGGCCCGCACGGTGTTCAAGTCGATGCTGACCGCGGTGCTCGACAGAATGCCGGACTACGTGTGCGACCCCGAGGGCGCTGTGCACTACGACACGATCGGCGTGATCCAGGGCATGCGCAACCTGCCGGCGACGTTCACCCCCGCAAAACCGCTCGGACCGGGCCTCGACGAGACACTCGACAAGCTGCAGCGGATATGCGACCAGCAGGAACTGGCCCGTCCCATCACCGAGCGCAAAGAGGCCGCGGTCATCGACTGACCGCCGCGAGGTTTGCTCGAGGGATGAAAAGGTAACAGTCCCGCTGTTACTGTCGATGTATCTGCTGTCGGGCGATCTTGTTGCCCGGCAAAGCGCATTTCGACAACAGAATTCCGAGAAGAGGGTGTACTCCATGCTGAAGCTGTCGCGCACGAAACTGGCTGTCACGCTCGGCGGCCTCGCCGTGGCGATTCCGCTCTCCGCGGGCGTCGCGTCGGCGCAGCCCGACCTGGGCCCGATCATCAACACCACGTGCACCTATGACCAGGTGATCGCGGCACTCAACGACCAGCATCCGGACCTGGCAGCGCAGTTCGCGCAGCAGCGTAGTGGCCAGGCCGCTGTTCGTAACTTCCTCGCGTCGTCGCCGCAGCAGCGGCAGGCCACGGTTGCCTTCCTGCAGGGCAACCCGACCGCACAGGCCTACTTCGGGCCGATCTCGGACGTCGCGAACACCTGCAACAACTACTGAGCGGTGGCCGCGCGGCTGATCATCAGCCGCGCGGCAACCCCAGTACCTGCGTGGCGATGATGTTGCGCTGGATCTCCGAGGTTCCGCCGGCGATGGTGCCGGAGAAACTGCGGGCATAGCGTTCGAACCAGCTGGCAAAGTAGTGGTCGAGGTTCATGTGCGCGTACGCCCCAGTCGTCGAGGGGTGCACCAACCCGGCGGACCCGGATGCCGTGAGCGCCGCATCGGCGGCCCGCATCTCCGCCTCGGAGCCGAACAGTTTGAGCACAGAGACCGAGGCCGTGTCCATCTCTCCGCGTGCCGCGCGCGCCAGCGCCGCCGAGCCCATGGCCCGCAGCGCCTGGTAATCCATGATCATCGAGGCGTACTGATCGCGTTCGATCTCCGTATGGGGGACGAAGTCGGCGATCACGTTGTCGATCCGGTCGGCGAAACCCAGCCACATCATCGTGCGTTCGTGGCCGAGTGACCCGTTGGCCACCTTCCAGCCCTGGTTCAACGGTCCGACGAGGTTCTCGGCGGGTACCCGGGCGTCGGTGAAGAAGACCTCGTTGAAGTCCTTGTTCTCCTCGCCGCACAGGTCGGCGAACGGCCGGCACACCACGCCCGGCGTATCGGTCGGGATGATCAGCGCGCTGATGCCCCGGTGCTTGGGGGCATCCGGATCGGTGCGCACGAACGCCAGCAGGTAGTCGGCGTCGTGGGCGCCCGACGTCCACACCTTCTGACCGTTGACCACGAAGTGGTCCCCGTCGCCGCCCGAGACGAAGTCCGCCCGGGTGCGCAACGACGCGAGGTCGGAGCCGGCACTCGGCTCGCTCATCCCCAGTGACGCGGTGAGTTCGCCCCGCAGCACCGGCACCGCCCAGCGGTGCTTCTGCTCGTCGCTGCCGAACGTGATCAGCGACGCCGCGACGATGTTGACGCCCTGCGGATTGAAGCTGTGGTAGATCCGGCGGCGGCACAGTTCGTCGAGGTGGACGAACTGCTGCAGCACGGTGGCGTTGCGGCCGCCGAACTCGGGCGGCTGGGCGGGTAGCAGCCAGCCGTTGTCGAACAGCAGCCGCTGCCAGTCCCGGGCCCACTGCGGCATGTGCGACACCGACTTGGGACGCTCGAGCGTGGCCGATTCGGGCGGCAGGTGCTCGTCGAGGAACGCCGCGAACTCGGCGCGGAACTGCTCGACGTCGGAATCAAAAGTCAGCTGCATGAAATTCCTTCGCGATCGTCGCGCGGTGTTCGGCGGCACCGCCCAGCAGCAGCTCGCCGGCCTTGGCCCGTTTCAGCGCGAACTGCAGGTCGTTCTCCCAGGTGAAACCCATGGCGCCGAACAGTTGCAGGCCGTGCCGGAACACCACCGCCTGGCATTCGCCGGCCGCGGCCTTGGCCATGGCTGCGGCCAGCCGGCGACGCGGATCGTCGGCCGCGATGGTCAGCGCGGCGAAGTACGACAGCGCGCGGGCGCGTTCGGTGGCCACGTGCATGTCGACGGCCTTGTGCTGCACGGCCTGGAACGAGCCGATGGGCACCCCGAACTGGTGGCGCTGTTTGACGTGGTCGAGGGCGAGGTCGAGGATCCGCTGGCAGGCGCCGACGGTCGTGATCGCGATCCCGGTCAGCGCGAGGTGGCGGGCCCGCTCCGCGTCGGTGGGCACCCGGTCGCCGTCGGGCACGCGCACCCTGTCGAACGACACGTCGGCGATGTGCAGCACGGGATCGAACACCGGAGTGCGGCGGCGCGCCGCGACGGCGGCGTCCACGACGAAGACGCCCGCGTCGGTGGCCACCGCGAACCGGTCGGCGCGGTCGCCGTCGAGGACGAAGCGCGCGGCGCCGTCGAGCACCCAGCCGTCCGCGTCGCGGACCGCGGTGATGCCGTCGTAGATGGCCGCGCCCGCCTGTTGCGCCTCGAACCGGTCCCCGGCCAGCGGCGCGTACTGCGTCATCGTGGCGAGGAACGGCGTCGGATCGGTGGCGCGCCCCATCTCTTCGAGCACGATCGCCAACTCGACGGCGTTCTCGGGGTCGGTCAGCTCCGTCCACCCGGCGTCGACGTAGCTTCTCCACAGCGGCGTCGGGTCGACACCGTTCTCGGCGATCTCGCGGACCAGCGAGGCCGGACACTGTTTGGTCACCGCGTCGCGCACGGTCTCCTGCCACAGCCGCTGATCGGCATCGAACTCGAGTAGCATCCGGCGCCTCCTGGGGCTCAGTCAGATCAGAGGGAGAATATCATTCTCATCGCAGGATCACGCGTTCTCGTCCAACGCGTGGCAGCTTCTGTGGGCACACCGCTGGCCGACTGACCAGCACAGTCTCCGACCTGCGTTGATGCGCGTAAGTATTCGGAGAACTCGGTTCTTGCCTTTGAAGAACTTCGATTTACACTGACTGTGTGTCCGGCTTCGCCGCACACGCTCGAAACCGTCTGCGCGCCGTGGTGTCGCCGGACGAACATCGGAGGACAGCCTTGGCCACAACGCAGCCCGACGGGACGCAGACGCCCCTGATCGACGCCAGCGTGCACATCTTCTTCGGCTCCAACAAGGACCTGCGCCAGAACTTCATGCGCGAGCCGTTCAAGAGCCGCGGCTTCCCCGACTACGAGATGGACTGGTACGGCGCCCCCGGCGGCGAATACGCCACGGGCACCGAGGGCCCGGACGGCCAGTACCCCGGGTCGGATCCGGACCTGGCGGCCAAGCACCTGTTCACCGACCGCGGGGTCGACGTGGCGATCCTGCATCCGATGACCCGGGGAATCATGCCCGACCGGCATCTCGGCACGGCGATCGCCGCGGCGCACAACGAGATGCTGGTGACCCGCTGGCTCGAACACCCCGAGCACGGCGAACGCTTCCGCGGGACGATCCGCGTCAATCCCGACGACGTGACCGGCGCGCTGCGCGAGATCGAGAAGTACCGTGACCATCCGCGCGTCGTGCAGATCGGGGTCCCGCTGCAGTCACGCGAGCTCTACGGAAAGCCCCAGTACTGGCCGCTGTGGGAAGCGGCCACCGAGGCGAACCTGCCGGTGTCGGTGCACATCGAGGTCGGTGCGGGCGTCCAGTTCGCCCCGACCCCGTCCGGCGTGCCGAGGACGTATGAGAACTACGTCAGTTTCATGGCGCTGAACTACCTGTACCACTTGATGAACCTCATCGTCGAAGGGGTATTCGAGAAGATGCCGGCTCTGAGGTTCGTCTGGGCGGACGGCGCCGCCGATCTGCTGACGCCGTTCATGTGGCGGATGGACTGCTTCGGACGCCCGCACCTCGAGCAGACTCCGTGGGCGCCGCGGATGCCCAGCGACTACCTGCCCGGCCACACCTACTTCGTGCAGGGTGCGATGGACGGTCCGGGAGACGCCGACTTCGCCGGCGAGTGGCACTCGTTCACCGGCAAGGACGACATGGTGATGTACGGGTCCAGCTATCCGCACTGGCAACTCAACGAGCCGTCGGCGCCGGCCGCCTTCAGCGCCGAGCAGCGCGACAAACTGCTGTGGCGCAACGCCGCTGAGCTCTACGGCATACAGATCGGCGCAGGGGTCGGCGCACAGCAGTGACGACAGCGATCAAGGGAGACACGACGATGACGGTCACAACCACACCGCGGATGCCGGCGGCCGAGCGCATCGCGGTCCGGTGCGTCGACTCCGACGTCCACCCTGTGCCCCGCAGCGGTGACCTGGCTCAGTACATCCCCGAGCCGTGGCGCAGCAAGTACTTCCTCAACCGCAGGGTCGGCGATCAGATCTACTACGACGCGCCGGACTATGCCCACGCCTACGCGATGCGCGTCGACACCTTCCCGGCCGACGGCCAGTTCCCGGGCAGCGACCCGGATCTCGCGTTCAGGCAACTGATCATGGAGGCCGGTGCCGACATCGCGATCCTCGAGCCCGCCGCATACCCGGCGCGGTTCCCCGAGGTGAACCACGCGATGAGTTGCGCACTGAACGACTGGCAGGCCAACCACTGGCTGGACAGCCACAACAACTGGCATGAGCGCTGGCGCGGCTCGATATGTGTGGCGATCGAGGCACCGCAGGACGCGGCGCGTGAAGTGGAGCGCTGGGCCGGACACCCCTACATGGGGCAGATCCTGATCAAGGCCGAGCCGCGCCCGGCGTGGGGCGATCCGAAGTACAACCCCCTGTGGGAGGCCGCCACCAAGCACGACATCACCGTCAGTTGCCACCTCTCGCGCAGCCATCACGAAGAGCTGCCCATCCCGCCGGTCGGATTCCCCAGCTACAACCACGATTTCATGGTCACCTACTCACTGCTGGCCGCCAATCAGGTGATGAGCATGGTGTTCGACGGCCTCTTCGACCGCTTCCCGACCCTGCGCATCGTGCTGGTCGAACACGCCTTCACGTGGATCCTGCCGCTGATGTGGCGGATGGACGCGATCTACGAGGCCCGCAAGTCGTGGCTGGACATCAAGCGCAAGCCGAGCGAATACGTCAAGGACCACATCAAGTTCACCACCCAGCCGCTGGACTACCCCGAGGACAAGACCGAACTGACCCGGGCGTTCGAATGGATGGAGTGCGACAAGATCCTGCTGTACAGCTCCGACTACCCGCACTGGACGTTCGACGATCCGCGGTGGCTGGTCAAGCATCTGCCCGAACACGCCAGGGAGAACGTGATGTTCCGCAACGGTCTGGCCACCTATCACCTCCCCGACACCGTGCCCGCCCTCGAGGGCCAGGTCCGGGTGTTCTGACCGATATGACCGAAGAAGCCAAAACGCCCCCGGCTCGCCCACAGAGATTGGCGCAGGGGCGGGAGCACATCGTCGCCACCGTCGACGAGATTCCGCCGGGCGCACACAAAGTGGTGCCCATCGGGCGCCACGGTGTGGGCGTCTACAACGTCAACGGCACCTTCTACGCGATCGCCAACTACTGCCCGCACGAGGGCGGTCCGCTGTGTGTGGGCCGCGCCCGTGGGCGCACGGTGGTCGACGACAGCGTGCCCGGCGACGCGGTGATGGTGCGCGATCTGGAGTACATCTACTGCCCCTGGCACCAATGGGGTTTCGAGCTGGCGACGGGCACCACCGCGGTGAAACCGGAGTGGAGCATCCGCACCTACCCGGTGCGTGTGGTGGGCAACGATGTGCTGGTGATGGCATGAACGGGTCACCTTCCCCCGCGAGCGTGCGCGTCTGCACACGACATGCCGCGAAAAAACGACACTGTGCGCACGCTCGCGGAGGTTTCGCATGACCACTACCGACGACGCGACCGAGCAGCTCGGTCCCGAGCTCAAGCGCGGCGAGAGGACCATCGAGATCAACGGCGGCAACGTCGTCTACGAGATCCTCGGCAAGAGCGGTGACTTCATCGCGCTGACCCCGGGAGGGCGCTTCAGCAAGGACATCCCGGGGCTGCGACCGCTGGCTCAGGCACTGGTCAAGGGCGGCTACCGCGTCCTGCTCTGGGACCGGCCGAACTGCGGGAAATCCGACGTGCAGTTCTACGGTCAGAGCGAGTCCCATATGCGGGCCGAGACGCTGCACCAGCTGATCACCACGCTCGACATCGGGCCGTGCATCCTGGCCGGCGGGTCCGGCGGGGCGCGCGATTCGATGCTGACGACGATGCTGCATCCGGAGATCGTCACCAAGTTGGTGGTGTGGAACATCGTCGGCGGCGTGTACGGCTCGTTCGTGCTGGGCTCGTACTACATCGTGCCGAGCATCCTGGCCGTCCGCGGCGCCGGGATGAAGGGCGTCGTCCACGTCGCGGAGTGGCAGGAACGGATCGCCGAGAATCCGGCCAACCGCGACCGCATCCTGCGCCTGGACGCCGACGAGTTCCTCAAGTTGATGCTGCGCTGGCTCAACGCGTTCGTCCCCAAACCGGGTCAGACGATTCCGGGAGTCGAGGACGAGATGTTCGACAACATCCGGGTGCCGACGCTGATCATCCGCGGCGGGGAGAACGACCTCGACCACCCCAAGCGGACCTCACTGGAGGTCAGCTGCCTGATCAAGGGTTCGACGCTGATCGACCCGCCGTGGCCGGAGGACGCCTGGGAGCGTGCGGGCGAGAAGCGCGCGTCAGGAAAGGTCAAGCGGTTCAACATGTTCGACACCTGGGTGCAGGCAGCACCGGCCATCCTCGACTTCCTGGGCCGGTAGGCGACCATGTCACCGGATGCGGATGTGCACCTCGCAGTTCAGCGAGGCCTCCAGCGCGGTGTGGATGCGGCTCTCCGGGATCCGGTCCAGGTCCGCCTTACGCAGCGTGACGTGGACGACGTCCCAGCCGTCGTCGTCCGCGGTCCTGGTGACCTCGCCGGTCAACCCGAAGCCGGCCAGCACGCCGAGCGCGTCGTCGTCGGTGCCGCGGCTGATGTAGGTGAGCACACCCGCGACCGGTTCAGTGCCGAACGCCTCCGCGCACATGGCGACCGCCAGGGCCGTGAGGGCCTGCGGGTCGTCGCCGGCGATCAGCAGCTCGGCCTCGCGCCGGCTCGGGGGCATCGCGGGCAGGTTGTTGTCCACCACTTCGGCGCCCGCCGCGGCGCCGAGTTCGCGCAGACGCGTCATGCCGCCCGCTAACTGTGCGGGTGTCAATTCACCCGCCGGGTCGACGCCCACCCGCACCACCGCAGTCCTCATGCCGGCCAGCCTAACCGGCACTGAACGAGGTAGAAGCCGATGAACCCCACCGCCACAACCGATCTCACCACCGCCGTCTGGCCCGGCGGCACCCCGCGCCTGCTCCAGGTGCCGACCGGTCGCGAGGACTACGCCGATTACGCGCAGTCCGGCGGGTACCGTGAGCTGCCGGATCCGGACCGACTGCTCGAAGAGGTCGAACTGTCCGGACTGCTCGGGCGCGGCGGTGCCGCGTTCCCGATGGCGGTCAAACTCCGCTCGGTGCGCGATCACGGCCGGGCCCGCGGCGGTGCCGTCGCGATCGCGAACGGCGAGGAGGGCGAACCCGCCTCGATCAAGGACCGCTGGCTGCTGCGGCGTCGTCCGCACCTCGTGCTCGACGGCCTGCGGCTGGCCGCTCGCATGGTGGCCGCCGACCGCGCGGTGGTCTACGTCTCCGACCCGGAGGCCGCCCGCAGCGTGGAAACGGCGCTGTCCCAGATTGATTCGGCGGTGCTGGACGGCGTGTCGGTGAGCGTGGTGTGCGTCGACGCCGGCTACGTCGCGGGTGAGGAGACCGCCGCGGTGCGCGCCGTCAACGGCGGGCCGGCCAAACCGACCGACAAGCCACCGCGGCCGTTCGAGGAGGGGTGGGCGGCCTGCCCACCCTGGTCAGCAACGTCGAGACGCTGGCGAACCTGCCGTACCTGCACAGCCACGGGGCGCGCGATTACCGGGCGGCGGGCACCCCGTCGTCGCCCGGCACCTTCCTGGCCACCGTCACCGGGGGCGGCCTGCCGCCGGCGCTCTACGAACTCCCCCACGGCGTCGCGCTGGCCGATGTGCTGTCCTGGCACGGAATCTCCCCCGACCGGGTGGGCGGGGTGCTGATGGGCGGCTACTTCACCGGTCTGCTCAACCGGGACGTCCTCGACGCGACGCTCGACCACGAGGCGCTGCGCCGGCTCGGCAGTGGATTGGGCTGCGGGGCGGTAGGGGTGCTGACCGACGAATGCCCCGTCGCGGTCGCCGCGTCGGTGCTGGCGTACTTCGACCGGGAGAACGCCGGGCAGTGCGGATCGTGCTTCAACGGCACCGCGGCGATGGCGGCGGTCGCCGGGGCGCTGCGCGACGGCGTTGCCGCCGACGAGGATCTGGCCCGGCTGGAACGCTGGTCGGTGGTGCTGCGGGGCCGCGGTGCCTGCGCGACGCTCGACGCCGCCACCAACGTCGCGGCCAGCCTGCTGACCGCGTTCCCGCAGGCCGTGACGCGGCATCTGCAAGGTGCCTGCGACAGCTGCGCGGTCGAGGCCTTCGACGTCCGACGACCCTACGAAGTAGAGGCGGTGGTGACCGCGTGAGAGTCCGTCTCGATCGCACCATGTGCGACGGTTTCGGCATCTGCGCCAAGCATGCGCCGGAGTACTTCTCGCTCGACGACTGGGGGTACGCCTCATTGATCGGCAACGGCACGGTGCCCGAGGCCGACCAGCCCGCGGTGCGGCGGGCGCTGCTCGACTGCCCGGTACACGCCATCATCGAGATGCGCGAGGGAGAACCGGTGCGCGACAGGCCTTCACAGCCGCCGGCCGGTGCCGTGTCCGTGGACGATGCGGCGAACGGCGACCACGCCGGCGCCGTCCGCGAAGAGCACATGCTGCCGGGGCTGTAGACGTGGCCGACATCCCGGGCCGGCCCCTGCCGCAGATGACCGCGCAGAACGAGTTCTTCTGGACCGCGGGCGGCGACGGCGAACTGCGCATCCAGGAGTGCCAGGACTGCCAGTCGCTCCTCCACCCGCCACAACCGATCTGCCGGTACTGCCGCAGCCAGAAGCTGGGTGTGCGTACGGTTTCCGGCCGTGGCACGCTGGCCGGGTTCACCGTCAACCACCGCTTCGGCTTCCCCGACCTGCCGCCGCCGTACGTGGTGGCCCAGGTGGCCGTCGACGAGGATCCGCGAGTGCGGCTGACCACCAACATCGTCGACGCCGATCCGGAGACCCTGGTGCTGGGCCAGCCGATGCAGGTGACCTTCGCCCAGGCCGACGACGTCTGGCTACCCCTGTTCCGTCCGGTGGACGGCGAACCCGGCGAGCTGCCCGCCGACGACATCGCGCCCGAACGGTTCGTCGACCACGTCCGGCCCATGCTGCGCCGCGAGAAGTTCGAGGACCATTCGGCGATCACCGGTATCGGGGCCTCACGGCTGGGCCGCCGGCTGATGGTGCCGCCGCTGTCGCTGACCATCGAGGCATGCGAGGCAGCGGTCGCCGATGCGGGCCTGACGTTCGACGACATCGACGGGCTGTCCACCTACCCCGGCCTGGACGTCGCGGGCATGGGTGAAGGCGGTGTCACCGCCCTCGAAGGCGCACTGGGGCTGCGGCCCACGTGGATCAACGGCGGGATGGACACCTTCGGCCCCGGCGGTTCGGTCATCGCGGCGATGATGGCCGTCGCGACCGGGATGGCACGCCACGTGCTGTGCTTCCGCACGCTGTGGGAGGCGACGTTCGGCCAGCTGCTCAAAGAGGGCAGGATGGCGCCGCCCGGAGGTGGGCGGACGACCAGCTGGCAGATGCCGTTCGGCGCGACCTCGGCGGCGCACACGCTGGCCCTCAACGCGCAGCGGCATTTCCACCGCTACGGCACCACCCGCGAGACGCTGGGCTACATCGCGCTCAACCAGCGGGCCAACGCCGCGCTGAACCCGACGGCGATCTACCGCGACCCGATGACGATGGACGACTACCTGTCGGCGCGCCCGATCACCACCCCGTTCGGCCTGTACGACTGCGACGTACCGTGCGACGGCGCGGTCGCCGTCGTGGTCTCGGCCGTCGACGCCGCGCGCGACATGGCGAAGCCACCGGTGTTCATCGAGGCCGTCGGCACCCAGATCCTCGAGCGCACCGATTGGGATCAGACCACGCTGACCCACGAACCGCAGGTGCTCGGCCAGTCCGCGCACCTGTGGACCCGAACCGAGTTGCGGCCCGGCGACGTCGACGTCGCCGAGCTGTACGACGGCTTCACGTTCAACTGTCTGTCGTGGATCGAGGCGCTGGGATTCTGCGGGATCGGCGAGGCGAAGGACTTCCTCGACGGCGGCCACAACATCGCCCGCGACGGCGTGCTGCCGCTCAACACCCACGGCGGGCAGCTATCCCACGGCCGCACCCACGGGATGGGGCTGATGCACGAGGCCGTCAGCCAGCTGCGCGGGGAGGCCGGTGAGCGCCAGGTCGCCGACGCCCACGTCGCCGTGGTCAGCAGCGGCGGACTCACGCCCAGCGGGGTGCTGCTGCTGCGGAGCGACGCGTGAGCGCGCCGCGCCCACGCGTCGTCATGGTCGACGGCGTGCCGATGTCGGGTTTGATGGCCGAGGCCGCGGACCCCCGCGCGGTGATCGTCGCGCTGCACGGCGGTGCGAGCACCGCCGCGTACTTCGACTGCCCGGGACACCCCCGGCTGTCGTTGCTGCGGGTCGGCGCGGCACTCGGCTACACCGTGATCGCCCTCGACCGGCCGGGTTACGGGAGCTCCGCACCGTACCCCGACGCCCTCGAGCTGCCGGAGCAGCGAGTCGCACTGGCCTACGGCGCGGTCGAGGCGATGCTGGGCGAAAGATCGCGCGGCGCCGGGCTGTTCGTGGTCGCGCATTCCAACGGGTGTGAGCTCGCCCTGCGGATGGCCGCCGCAGATCAGGGCGCCGACCTCCTCGGTCTCGAGCTGGCCGGCACGGGTCTGCGCTACCAGGACGCCGCACTCGAGATCCTGCGCGACGCCGGGCCCACCCGCAGGCCGCCCGGGTTGCGCCAGTTGCTCTGGGAGCCCGCCGACCTGTATCCGGACGCGGTGCTGTCCGGGATCACGAACTCCTCGACGGGTGCGCCGTACGAGGCCGCGATGGTCAGGGACTGGCCGCAGCGCGACTTCCGTGCGCTGGCCGCCCGGGTGCGGACACCGGTGCGTTTCAGCCACGCCGAGCACGAACGGGTGTGGTGCTCCGACGGCGACGCGCTCGCGCAGATCGCCGGGATCTTCACCGCGGCAGCGTCGTTCGCCTCCGCCGAGCAGTCCGCCGCCGGGCACAACCTGAGCCTGGGTGTGACCGCGGCGGCCTATCACCTCAAGGTGCTGGCGTTCGTCGAAGAGTGTGTGGTGGCCCGCGACCGCGCGGGACGAGTCGATGTGGAGGTGGGTTAGATGCGCGTCGGGTTCATAGGCCTGGGCAGCCAGGGTGCGCCGATGGCGCGACGGATCGTCGAAGGCGGGTACGAGCTGACGCTGTGGGCGCGCCGGCCGGCCTCGGTGGAACCGTTCGCCGACACCGCCGCGAAGATCGCGGGCAGCCCCGCCGAACTCGCGGCGGCCAGCGATCTGGTGTGCCTGTGCGTGGTCGGCGACGACGACGTCCGCGAGGTGCTCGACGGAGACAACGGCGTGCTGGCCGGCCTCGCGTCCGGGGCACTGATCGCCATCCACAGCACCGTGCATCCGGACACCTGCAGGGAGATCGCGCAGAAGGCCGCGGCACAGGGCGTTTCGGTGATCGACGCACCGGTCAGCGGCGGCGCCCCGGCGGTCGAGCAGGGCACGCTGCTGGTCATGGTCGGCGGCGCGGACGACGACGTCGAGAGGGCGCGTCCGGTGTTCGCCACGTACGCCGACCCCATCGTGCACCTGGGCCCGCTCGGCAGCGGCCAGGTGACCAAGATCCTGAACAACCTGTTGTTCACCGCCAACCTCGGCAGTGCGCTGAGCACACTGGAACTCGGTGAATCGCTGGGCATCCCGCGGGTCCGCCTCGCCGAGGTCCTCAACGGCGGATCGGCCACCAGCAAGGCGCTCGGCAGCATCAGCATGTTCGGCGGCACCGTGGAGGGCCTCGCGCCGATCGCCGGTGCGCTGCTGCAGAAGGATGTCCGCCACGCCGCGAACATCGCGGCGACCGCGTCGGCGCCCGAGGGATCGGTCTTCACCGCGGCCGACACCGCCCTGGAGTCGATGGACCACCCGCGGTGAGCAAGATCGGCTTCGTCGGGGCCGGACGCATGGGTGCGCCCATGGTGCGCCGCCTCGTCGAGGCCGGACACACCGTCACCGTCCTGGGCCGGACCCAGGAGAAGCGCACGGCCGCCCAGGAACTGGGCGCCATCGCGGTGTCCGAACCGGCCGACGTCGCCGCCGACGCCGACGTCGTGGCCGTGTGCGTGTTCACCGACGATCAGGTGCGCAACATGTGCCTCGACGACGGCCTTCTCGCCGCGATGGTGCCGGGCGCGACGCTGGTCATCCACACCACCGGCAGCCCGGCCACCGCCCGTGACATCGCCGCCCGCGGCGAGGAGTACGGCGTGGCGGTCGTGGACGCGCCGATCAGCGGCGGGCCGCACGACATCGCCGAGGGGACGGTGACGCTGTTCGTCGGTGGTGCGGCCGCCGCCGTCGACGCCGTGCGGCCGGTGCTGGGCGCCTACGGCGATCCGGTTCTGCACGTCGGACCGCTGGGCGCCGGGCAGAGCGTGAAGCTGGTCAACAACACGGTGTTCGCCGCGCAGATCGGGTTGCTGCGGGAGGCGGTGCGGCTGGGCGGCGCGCTGGGCGTGGCCGAACCCGACCTGCTGACCGCGCTGACCCACGGCAGTTCGGCGAGCCGGGTGCTGACCATGATCGCGCCACGTGGATCGGTGGGCACGTTCCTCGACATGGCGGGGGCGTTCGTCGGCAAGGACGTCGAGGTGGTCCGCACGATCGCCCGTGAGGCCGGAACCGGCCTCGGTGTGCTCGAGGACGCGATCGCCGAACTCGCTCTCACGAGAGACGAAAACTGTTAGCGTTACAGTAAGTTTGCTGTACGTAACGCTTCCGGCTATCAGCCCGCCGCGAAGGAGGAGCCCATGACCAAGCCACGCTTGAAGTTCGACCCGTTCTCGCAGGAATACTTCGACGACCCGTACGAGATCTATCGGCGGATGCGCGACGACACCCCGCTCTACTACGACGAGGACGAGGACTTCTACGCGCTGACCCGGCATGAGGACGTCGCGGCGGCGCTCAAGGACTACGAGTCGTTCTCGTCGACCCGTGGGTGCCACCTGTCGATGATCAAATCCGGCGAGGGGTTCCAGAAATCCATCATCTTCATGGATCCGCCGGAACACCGCTTCATGCGCAGCCTGCTCAACAAGGCGTTCACGCCGCGCGCCATCCAGTCCCAGCACGCCACCGTCGTCAACCTCGTCGAGCACTACCTGAGCCAGGTCGATCCGGACAATTTCGACGTGGTGCAGGACTTCTCGGGTCCTTTCCCGGTCGAGGTGATCACCCGGATGGCCGGTGTCCCCGAGGAGTTCCGCCAACAGGTCCGGCACTGGATCGACAAGGGTCTGGAAGTCAAGCCGGGACAGCTCGAGATGTCCGACGAGAACATGCAGGCCAACATGGAGGCGGGCGTCTACTACTACAGCCTGGTCCAGGAACGTCGGGCCAACCCGCAGGACGACATGATCAGCCGACTGATCGCCGCGGAGATCCCGGGCGAGAACGGCGGAATGCGCAGGCTCGATGACATCGAGATCACCGGCTTCACCGCGCTGCTGGGGGGCGCCGGCGCCGAAACGGTCACCAAGCTCGTCGGCAGCGCCGTCGTCGAGTTCGCGCGGCACCCCGAGCAGTGGCAGCTGCTGCTCGACGACCGCAGCCTGATTCCCGCCGCCGTGGAGGAACTCCTGCGCTACGTCGGACCGGTGCAGTACAACGTGCGCTACACGCTGCGCGAAGCCCATGTCCCGAGCGGCGTGATCCCCGCGCACAAGCCGGTGTTCCTGATGAAGGCCGCCGCCAACCGCGATTCGCGCGCGTTCGACGACGCCGAGACGTTCGACATCACCCGCGACCGCACCCAGGCGCAGAACCTCGGCCTGGGCTACGGCATCCACAGTTGCCTGGGTGCGGCACTGGCCCGCATGGAGACCGCGATCGCGCTGGAACACCTGCTCGACTTCATGCCGCGCTACGAGGTCGACTTCGACGGGCTGGAACGCGTGCACATGCAGAACGTCGCGGGGTACCACCATGTCCCGGTTCGGGTACTGCGATGAGCAAGATCGTCGTCGATTTCGGCCTGTGCGAGAGCAACGGGGTCTGCATGGGCATCATCCCCGAGGTGTTCGACCTGGACGATGAGGACTACCTGCATGTCCTGACCGATGAGGTCACCCCTGAGAACGAAGAACGGGTCAAAGAAGCGGTGCGCCAGTGCCCGCGGCAGGCCATCAGCATCCGCGAAGAATGAGACGCCTCGCGGCCGACCGGGAGAGTGAATGACCACCCCAAAGACCAATTCCGATCTCGTGTTCGACCCGTTCTCCGAGGAGTATTTCAACGAGCCGTGGGAGATCTACCGGCGCATGCGCGAAGAGGCGCCGGTGTACTACAACGAGGAACTGGACTTCTACGCGTTGTCGCGGCACGCCGATGTGGCGGCCGCGTTCAAGGACTACCAGACGTTCTCCTCGGCGTACGGCCTCGACCTGTCGATGGTGAAGACCGGTGAACCGGCCCCGTTCAAGATGATCATCCTGATGGATCCGCCGGAGCATCGGCAGATGCGCAGCCTCGTCAACAAGGTGTTCACCCCGCGGGCGATCGCGAACCTCAAGCCGATGGTCGAAGAGACCATCGACTCGTGCTTCCGCGCCGCCGATCCTGAGCATTTCGACGTGGTGCAGGAGTTCGCCGCCTTCTTCCCGGTTGAGGTGATCACCCGGATGCTCGGCGTCCCGGAGGATCGCCGCCAGCAGGTGCGCCAATGGGTGGACACCTCGCTGCACCGCGAACCGGGCCAGGAGGAGATGTCCCCGGAGGGCATGCAGGCCATCGCCGAGGCCATGGGCCTGTACTTCGAGCTGATCGCGCAACGCCGGGAGAACCCGCAGGACGATATGTTCACCCGCCTCGTGCAGGCCGAGATCGAGCGTGAAGACGGGCGGATGGAACGCCTCGACGACCTCGAGATCGCGGGCTTCGCAACGCTTCTGGGCGGCGCGGGCGCCGAGACGGTGACCAAGTTGATCGGCAACGCGGCCGTCACGTTCGCCCGCTTCCCGGATCAGTGGCAGAAGCTGCTCGACGACCGCAGCAAGATCCCCGCCGCGGTCGAGGAACTGCTGCGCTACGAGGCGCCGGCGCAGTACAACGTCCGCCGTTCGATGAAGGACGTGACACTGCACGGCGTCACGATCCCCGCCGGCAAACCCGTGTTCCTGCTGGGTGGTTCGGCCAACCGCGATCCCGAGGCGTTCACCGACGCCGACACCTTCGACATCGACCGTGACCGCACCGAGGCGCAGAACCTCGGCTTCGGATACGGCGTGCACAGCTGCCTCGGCGCGGCGCTGGCGCGGATGGAGAGCGCGATCGCGCTGGAGCGCCTGCTCGACTTCATGCCCCGCTACGAGGTGCTGTGGGACGAGTGCCGTCGGGTGGCCATGCAGAACGTGGCGGGTTGGTCACACGTCCCGGTGCGGGTCCTGAAGTAACCCGCGAAACCGCATTCCCGGCTGCCAAGCGGTGCGCTTGACAGCCGGGAATGCGGTTTCGGGGAGTGCTAGCCGAGGCCGTGCAGGATGACGCCGTTGCAGTCGGCGGCGGCCTGCCGCAACTTGACCGCCTCCTGGTAGGCGTCGGAGTTGTACCATTCACGGGCCGCCTCGACCGACTCGAATTCGAGCAGCACCGTCTGGGTGCCGTGCCACTCCCCCTCGAGCACTTCGGGTTTCGAGTCGAACGACAGCAGTGTCGAACCGGCCATGGTCTGCGCGGCCAGCTTGCCGTACTCGGCCATACCGGCCGGGTCCTTGACGTCTTCGGTGATGAGGATGTAGCCCTTGGGCACTGTGTCTCCTTGTCGCTCAGCTGATTTCGACGATGGCTTGTTCCGGGCAGTTGGAGATGGCGTCCTTGGCCGCCCCTTCGAGCCCGTCGGGCACGTCGGACGGGTCCGCGACGGCGTATCCGTCGTCGGTCATGGTGAAGACCTCCGGGCACAGCGTGAGGCACATGCCGTGGCCGCGGCAGCGGTCCTCGTCGACGGTGACCTTCACGACTGTCCCCCTGTGACGTCGAACTCCAGATGCAGTTCGGTGAGACCGCGCAGGATGTAGGTCGGGATGTAGCCGTAGCGGCGGTCACCGGCCGGCCCGTGGTGCGTCTCGCTGATCCGGATGTCGGTGGTCCGGTCGAGCAGCCGTTCGAGGCCGACGCGCGTCTCGGCGCGGGCGAGCGGCGCCCCGGGGCAGCTGTGGATGCCGCGCCCGAACGCCAGGTGCTGGCGGGCGTTCTTGCGCTGTGGGTCGAAGGTGTCGGGGTTCTCGAACCGGCGCGGATCGCGATTGGCCGCGCCGTTGATCACCATCACCGTGCTTCCGGCGGGCAGCGATTCGTCGCCGACGGTGGTCGGCACCCGCGACAACCGGAAGTCGCCCTTGACGGGGCTCTCGATGCGCAGGCACTCTTCGATGAAGTTGGGCAGCAGGCTGCGGTCCTCGCGCAGCGCGCGCTGGATGTCGGGGTGGTCCCCGATCACCTTGAGCGCCGTGGACAGCAGGCGCACGGTGGTCTCCTGCCCGGCGGAGAACACGTTGGTCGCGACCCGCACCACGTCGGCGACCTCGGGCATCGTGCCGTCGGGGAACGTCGCGGTCGCCAGCCCGGTCAGCACGTCCTCGCGGGGTTCGCGCCGCCGGTCCTCGATGTACTCGGCGAAGATGTCGTAGAGGTACTCCAGCGGTGTCTTGGTCAACGACTTGTCGGCGCTGCCCAGCGCGCCGCCGTGGGTGCCGCGTGCGAGGCGCTCGAGGAGTTCGGGCCGGTCCTCTTCGGGCACCCCGAGCAGATCGGCGATCACCCGCAGCGTGAACGGCGCCGCGAAGCCCTTGATGAACTCCCCCTCACCCGGTGCGAGGAAGTCGTCGAGGATGTCGTCGGCCAACTGCCACATGGCGTCCTCGTTCTCCTTGAGGCGCTTGGGCGTGATCAGCCGCATCAACAGGGCGCGGTGGTTGGTGTGGGTCGGTGGGTCGAGTGTCGGTAGCTGGTCGCTGAACGGGATCTCGTCGCGGTGCTTGACGATCAGGTCCGTGACGTCGTCCCCTTCCAGGGGGATCGGGAAGCCGGGGAACGGCCCGGTCACCGAGATGCACGAGGAGAACGTCTCGGCGTCGTTGTAGACGTCGACGGCCTCCTGCCACCCGGTCACCATCGTGACGCCGTAGTGGTTCTCCTTGGTGACCGGACACTTCTCGCGCAGCGCCGCGTAGAACGTGTACGGGTCGTCGGTCAGACGGCCATCCCGGAAGAAGTCAACCGCGGTGAGGTCCTCCGCCATGCGCTGCTCCATTCGATCCCAGAAGCGAGAACGTTATTCTCATCTTTGCGTATCAGGTTTTCATACCACCAGGGCGGCGTCAACGAGGGGGTTACTCCGCCTCGATACCGAAGGCGTTCACCGCGAGAGCGAGCAGGTGGTAGCCGCCGATCGTGAACACCAGGTCCATCCGTTGCGGGTCGTCGAGGTGCCGGCCCAGCGCAGCCCACGTCGCGTCGGCGATCGTGCTGTCGTGCTCGAGTTCGTCGACCGCACGCAGCACCAGGCTGTCGAGCTCGTCGTCGAGGGCCCCGGTCTTGATGCCGTCGATCTCGGCTGCCGTCAGCCCGGCCCGCGCAGCGAGCTCGACGTGGTGGTCCCACAGGTAGTCGCACCGCCGCCAGAGCACCGCGCGCATCAGCGCCACCTCCCGGATACGCGCGCTGAGCGTCGAATCCCGCAGCAGGTAGGCGTTGAACTCCAGATACGCGCGCGTCAGCGGCCGGTGCCGGACCAGGGTCCCCAGGATGTTGCCCGCATCGCGGGGATTGGCGCGTTCGGCGGACAACAGCGGCCCCAGGGCGTCGCGGACGCCGTCGTCCCACTCGTCGGGCGGCAGCGGCGTCAGGCGCGTCACTGGATCGGTTCGTCGCCGAGCACGGTGGTGCGCAACATCTCCCGCGGTGAGTTCTCCGGGTACGGCGCCGCGCGATGCAGCACGCCCCGGTTGTCCCAGATGACGGTGTCGCCGACCGACCACGAGTGGCGGTAGACGAGTCCGGGGCGGGTGGCGCGGTCGAGCAGGTCGGCCAGCAAAGCCCTGCCCTCGTCGAGGTCCATTCCGACGACGTGATCCGCCGAAGCGCCGAGCACCAGCGATCTGCGGCCGCTGCGGTGGGTCCACACCAGGGGATGTTCGTGGGTGGGACGGGACCGCCAGCGCGCCAACAACTCCGGGGACGGATCCGGGGTGACCCGGCGCTGCGAGGCCTCCAGCGAGTGCACCACCCGCAACGATGCCAGCCGCTGCTTCTCGTCCTCGCCGAGCCGGTCGTAGGCGCCGTAGGCACTGGCGAATTCGGTCTCGCCACCGCTCTCGGCCACCCGCAGCGCCGAGAGCACCGTCGCCATCTGCGGATATTCATCGCCGGTGGGCGTGCATCCGTCGATGTGCCAGTCGAAGGTCGCGCGCAGATAGGCCGCCGAAGAGTTCTTCGACTTGTCGAGGGTGACGGGATAGATGCCCGCGACCGGGTGGTGCCCGTCGGACGAGTGGTCGATGTCGCCGAGGCGCCGGCAGAAATCCACCTGCGCCTGCGGACCGAGGCGCAGACCCGGAAACACCAGCACGCCATTGTCTTCCAGCGCCTCGAGCACCGCGGTGGCCAGCGCCTCGTCGGCGGCGAGCGCGTCGGGGTCGAGCCCGGTCACCTCCGCCCCGACCGATGCGGTGAGCTTGTTGATCGTCAGCAGACTCATGGTCGTTCCATCCTGTAGGTCACGGCACCGGCGCGCTGACGCGGTTCATCACAGCGTCGGCGGAGTCGGCGGGCTTCTGCGTCCCGAAGATCTCGACGGCCATCGAAACCATGATCATCGAGTAGATGAGGTGCAACAGGTTCAGCGCGTCGTCGGGTACATCGTCGAGCGGAAACTTGTCGCAGTAGTCGATCGCCTCCTCGAAGCGTGGCGAGAACGCATCGTAGAACTCGCGGATCTCCGGCATCGGGGTGGCCAGCCGGGTCGCCCAGCGCTCGGCTTCGGTGGCCAGACACCACTTCTCGGCGAACGGTTCGAATTCGGCGAAGGCGCTGGGCAGGCGTGATCCGGTCATGACACCCCCACCGGCCGGTGTTCGCTGCGGTACTCCTCGACCCAGTCGACGGCCACTTTGTGCAGATGGCGCACGAGGATCTCCTGATCGGACAGCGGGTAATCGTCGACCACGTCGTATTCGAGCGCCGCCTGGGTACCACCGAGCATGCCGGCGTCCTGGAGCGCGAACTCCTTGAGTACCACGGACGCGACCTCGTGTTCGATGCGTTCGCGCACGGTGCGCGCCGGGTGGAAGGCGTTGTAGGCCTCGAACTTGTGGGTGTTGTGCGACGTCGGCCAGTACCGGTACAGCAGGTACCAGCCGTGGTAGATGAGGATCTCCAGGTTCGGGAAGATCTGGAAGTTCGTGATGCCCCACGGTTCGATCCCGCCCGGGTTCAGGCCGGCCGAGTGATGGGTCTCCGGGGTACGCCACGGCCCCACCAGGCCGCTGCGCGTGACCCGTTCGACGGGATACATGTACTCCGGCGCGAGCAGCCAGCGCCGGGTGCCCGCGGTGGACACCAGCCGGTGCGGCCCGTCGATCTGGAAGTGCCCGCACTCGAAGGTCGCGTTCGGCTGGCGCACCTCGCTGGGCACCTGCTGGCTGTGCAGTGACGGGACGTGGTAGTACTCCTGGAACGCGTCGGCGAAGATCTTCCAGTTGCTGTTGTTGTGCGCTTCGAATTCGTAGCGCTCGGTCATGAGCTCGAACGGATAGTCGTCGAGCGCGGTGATCATCGGACCGAGGAACTCCCGCAGGCTCCATCGGGGCTCCGGGTCGAGGTTGATGAAGATGAACCCGTTCCAGACGTCGCACTGCACCGGTGCGAGCCCGAGGTTCTCGGTGTCCAGCCCGAAGAACTCGCCGGCCTGCTGGACGAACTTGAGCTCGCCGTCGAGGCCGTAGCGCCAGCCGTGGTACTTGCAGGTGAACTGCCGGCAGGTGCCTTTGACCTCCTCGTTGGGATAGTCGTTCCACACCAGCTTGTTTCCGCGATGGCGGCAGACGTTGTAGAAGGCGCGGATCGTCTCGTCGCGGCCCTTCACCACGATCACCGAGACCTTCGCCACGTCGATTTCCTTGGTGAAGTAACTGCCGACCCGCGGCACTTCCTCCACGCGGCCGACGTTGAGCCATGCCCGCTTGAACACCGCCTCGCGTTCGAGTTCGTAGAACTCCGGCGAGATCGAGTCGCGGAACGAGATCGGTCCGGTACCGAGTTCAGGATAGTGTTCCGTCCAGCTGCCCTCCGCGGGCTTAGGCCACCGGGCCATGCGAACCTCCGTGCGCTGTCGTGTTTCTCGTTGTCGTCATCACATCACCGAGCCGCCGTTGACACCCAGGGTCTGACCCGTGATGAACCCGGCCTCGTCCGAACACAGGAAGCCGACCGCGGCCGCGATGTCGTCACCGGTGCCGAGGTGGCCGACCGGGATGCTGGCCGCCATCTGTTCGTTGGGCGGCAGGAAGCCGGCCGCCTGCGACTCGTGCTGCATGGGCGTCTCGATGCCTGAGGGCGGGATGTTGTTGACCGTGATGCCGGCTGTGCCGTATTCGCGCGCCAGCGATCTGGTCAGCGACAGCAACGCGCCCTTGGAGGCGGCGTAGTGCGCCATCCCCGGCGATCCGCGCTGGGCGCTCGACGAGGAGATCATCACGATGCGGCCCCAGCCGGCCTCGAGCATGTCCGGGACCGCGACCTGGCAGCAGTGGAAGGTGCCGGTGAGGTTGACGTCGACCAGTCGTTGCCAGGACTGCGGCGAGATCTCGACGAACGGAGCGAAATCGACGAGGCCGGCACTGGTCACCAGGATGTGTACCGGGCCGAGCTCGGTGCGCACCTTGGCGAAGGCCTCCTCGACGGCCGCGCGGTTGCTCACGTCGGCGGCAACGCCGAGCGCCGTGACCCCGTCGGCCCGTAGATCCTCGGCGACCCGTTGCGCGGCATCGCCTTTGAGGTCCAGAACGGCGACCCGGTGTCCCCGCCGGCCCAACTCGTGGCAGGTCGCCTCGCCCATGCCGGAGGCGCCCCCGGTCACCACCGCGACCCGGCTCATCGGACAAGCCTGTTCATCAGATTCTCGCTTCTACTCGTAGACCACGTGGACGGTCCGGCTGGTGGGCAGCGCCTGACAGGTCAGCACCCAGCCCTCCTCGACTTCGTCGTCCTCGAGGGCGTCGTTGTTGAGCATGCGCGCGCTGCCGTCGACGACCCGCGCCATACACGTGCCGCAGGAACCGGTTTCGCACGACGAGGGGGCGCGCAGGCCAGCCATGCGGGCCGTCTGCAGCAGCGTGTCGCCGTCGCGGTAGGGCTGGGTGGTCGTCCGGCGGTCCAGCTCGATCACGACCTCTTCGGTCGCCTCGCCGGCATCGGCGGCAGGCGGCGGTGCCTCGGCGACCGTGAACCGCTCGAGGTGCAGCCGCTCCTTCGCCACCCCGGCGGTCAGCAGGGCCTTCTCCACCGTCGCCATGAACGGCGCGGGTCCGCAGATGTAGTAGTCGGCGTCACCGGCTCCGGCGATGAAGGCCTCGACGTCGGCGGCGGTGACCACGCCGCGGTCCTCGTCGTAATGGTGCGACACGACGAGCCGGTCGGCGTGCGCCTCGGCCAGGGCGGCCAACGGTTCGGAGAAGATGACCGAGTCGCGGCCACGGTTGGCGTAGAACAGCCGCACCGGGCGGGCCGTGCCGGCCAGCGCCGTCCGCACGAGCGACATGATGGGGGTGATGCCGCTGCCGCCGGCGAACGCGATCAGCTCCGCTGACGCGGAGACCTCCTGCCGCAGAACGAATCTGCCCTCAGGCGGCATAGCGAGCAGCTCGTCGCCCTCGGTGGCGCTGTCGTTGATCCAGTTGGAGACCACACCGCCGGGATCCCGCTTGACGGTGATGCGCAGTTCGTCCTCGATCGGCGCCGACGACATCGAATAGCACCGGCGCAGATACTGTCCGCCGACACTGACACGCAGGGTCAGGAACTGCCCGGCCTGGTAGCGGTACCGGTGCGAACAGTGTTCGGGCACATCGAGCACCAGGGACACGGCGTCGGACGTCTCGCGCACCACCCGCTTGATACGCAGCGGCGCGAATCCGTCAGGGCTACCGTCGTCGACCATCGAGGCAACGATATCAAGTACTTGTCATTCATATCAAGTACTTGTCACACCCTGGGCGGCGCCGCGTCAGCTCTCGACGTGGTCGTCGTGCAGTTTGTGGCCCGTGCCCTGTTCGACCACCCGCGCGAGCAGTTCACGCAACGTCTTCTGCTCCGCTTTGCTCAGCACGCCGAACACCCTCTCGTGCGCGGCGATCGCATCGTGGACCACCGTGCCGGCGACCTTACGGCCCTGCTCGGTCAGGAAGGCTTGCAGGATGCGCCCGTGCTGCGGATCCTGCTTGCGCTCAACGAGATTGCGCCGCTCCAGCGCGGTGAGCGCGAGCTGGACGCCCTGGGGGCTGATCAGCAACCGCCGGGCGAGCTCGGCGCCCGACAACCCCGGCTCATTGGACAGCTGACGCAGCACGCCGATCTGTGCGGTGCTCACGCCATGTTCGCTCACTGCCTCGTTCACGGTGGTCAACGAGAAGTAGAACGCCTGCTTGAGCAGCCACAGGATGTTGTCTGTGAGCTCTATACCAGCCACGTCACGCGCCTCCATGCCTAGACGTTAGCGCTCCTGACCGCCATCCTGAACGCCTGAGTGGACGACGCCGTCCTTCATCACGAAGCGCACATCGAGGGTGGTCTCGATATCCCGGGAGGGGTCGCCCGGCACGGCGATGATGTCGGCGAGGTACCCCGGCGCCAGCCGGCCCAGCTCGTCGTCGGCCTCGATCAGTTCGGCGCTGGTGATCGTCGCCGCGCGGATGGCCTGCATCGGGGTCATCCCGCGGGCCACGAGCGCACGCAGCTCCTTGGCGTTCTGCCCGTGCGGGATCGCGGGCGCATCGGTGCCGCAGGCGATGCGGACACCTGCGGCGATCGCCTTCGGCAACATGGCCTGCGCACGCGGGAACACCTCCTCGGCCTTCTTGCGCAGTTCGGGTGCGATGCGGTCGACCGCCATCGCCTCGGTGAGATACGTCGTCGACACCAGGAAGGTGCCGTGGTCGACCATCATCTGGATGGTGTCGTCGGTGGCGAGGAAGCCGTGCTCGATGCAGTCGATGCCCGCCCGGATGCAGGCTCGGATGGCGCTGTCGCCCACCGCGTGGGCGGCCACCCGAACCCCCGCCCGGTGTGCCTCGTCGGCGATGGCGGCGAATTCGTCGTCCGAATACTGTTGCGCGCCAGGGGCTGTACTGTGCGACATCACGCCGCCGGAGGCCGAGACCTTGATGAGCTTGGCGCCGTGCCGGATCTGGTAGCGCACGCACGCGCGGACGTCGTCCACGCCGTTGGCGATGCCTTCGGCGACACTCAACGGCATGATTCCCGGTGCGAGACGCTGGAAGACCGTCGGGTCGAGGTGCCCGCCGTACGGAGTCACGGCGTGACCGGCCGGATAGATGCGCGGCCCGGCGTGCCAGCCCTGATCGATCGCGCGCTGCAGCGCCACGTCGAGCAGGTAACCACCGGTCTTGACCATCAAGCCGAGATTCCGCACGGTGGTGAATCCGGCGTCCAGCGTCGATCGCGCGTTCACTGCCCCCCGCAGCGTGCGATAGGCCGGGTCGTCCTGCACTCCGTGCATGGGGCTGGGCAGTCCTTCCGGACCGCCCGGGCCGCCGATGAGCAGGTTGAGTTCCATGTCCATCAGCCCCGGCAGCAGCGTGACGTCGCCGAGATCGATGTCGCGGTCCGCCTCCGTCGGCAGCTCGGCCGGGTTGACGGACTCGATCCTGTTGCCCCGGACGACGATCACCGCCGGCGACCGCACCTGCTGCGCCTCGACGTCGGCCCAGCGGGTCGCGCGCAATACCGTGGTCGTACCGGTTTCCCGTTGTGTCACGGCCTGGGCTCGACGTCGCAGTCCAGGCTCGTCGCGCCGGTGTCGGGCACCTTCGGTTGTTTCCAGCACTCGACCGGGAACGACACCTGGATCATCGAGTACAGCAGATGCATCAGGTTCAGAACATCGTCGGGCAGGTCGTCGAGCGGGAACTTGTCACAGTAGGAGATCGCCTCCTCCGCTCGCGCCGTGACCGCGTCGTAGAAGGCTTGCATCTCCCGCATCGAGGAGGCGAGCCGCTTGGCGTAGCGCTCCGGTTCGGAGCCCAGGCACCAGTCGGAGAACTCCTCGAGGTCGGCGAATTCGGGCGGCAGTTTCGCCCCGGTCTCCGCGGTCACGGTCCCAGCGGTCGTGATGCCTGCCATGCTCACACCCCCGCCGTCTTGCGCTGGTATTCCTCGACCCAGGCGGCCGTCTCCTTGTGCAGGTGCCGGATGAGCACCTCCTGATCGCAGAGCACGAAGTTGTCGAGCACTCGCGACTCGACCATCGTCTGCGTCGCCTCCAGAGTGTTGGCGTCCTGCAGGCCGTACTCCTTGAACGACACGGCGGCCAGTTCCTGGGCGATGCGTTCACGCGGCGTACGCGGCTGCGGGAAATACACTGTGCCCTCGAAGATGTGGGTGTTGTGCGACGTCGGCCAGTAGTGGTAGGTCAGATACCAGCCCTGCCCCCAGAAGAGCATCACGAAGTTCGGGAAGAGCTGGAACGAGTCCAGGCCCCACGGGTCGCACTTGGCGGGGTTCAGCCCGACCGGCATCTCCCCCAGATCCGGTTTGTCCCATGGCCCGAAAAGCCCGCTCTGACAGATGTCCTCGATGGGCTTGCGCATCTCGTCGGCCATCTCCCAGGCCCGAATGCCCGAGGTGCTCACCAGCCGGTGCGGCCCCTCGATCCGATAGTGCGGCGCTTCGAAACCGGCCTCCGCGGCCGCCTTCGAGTACGCCGTCGGCGACTGGTTCGCGTGCAGTACCGGCGCGTGGTAGAACTCCTGGAAGGCGTCCATGTACAGCTTCCAGTTCGCCTTCACCTCCGACCTGTAGTGGAACCGCGAGGTCATCCGGTCGAACGGATAGCCCTCCAGGTCGGTGATCATCGGGCCGAGGAAGTCGCGCAGGGACTGTTCGGGCGCTTCAGTGTTGCTGGCGAAGTTGACGAAGATGAACCCTTCCCAGACGTCGCAGTGGACCGGCACCAGGCCGTAGCGGCTCTTGTCCAGATCGAAGAACTCGCCTTCCTGCTGCACGAACGTCAGGTTGCCGTCGAGGTCGTAGCGCCACGCGTGGTACTTGCAGGTGAACTGCCTGCACACGCCACTGGTCTCCTCGAGCGGCATGTCGTTCCAGACCAGCTTGTTGCCCCGGTGCCGGCAGATGTTGTGGTAGGCCTTCACCTCGCCGGAGGTCGTGCGCACCACGATGATCGACGTGTTGACGACCTTCAGCTCCTTGGTGAAGTAGCTGCCCTTGCGGGGGATCTGCTCGACCCGACCGACGTTGAGCCAGGCCCGCTTGAACACCGCCTTGCGCTCGACTTCGTAGAACTGTGGGTCGATGGAGTCCTCGTAGGACACCGGTCCCGTGCCCAGATGCGGGTAGTGCTCGGTCCAGCTGCCCTCGGGTGGCTTGGGGAATCGGGCCATTGTCGTCTCCTGTTGACCGGTGTTCGTGACGCGCTACCCGCCTCGGCGCTGCGCCGATCTGAGTGTCTCAGGCAAACAATCAGGCGCAGCTGCCTTTTCGTCGTTTCGCGAGAGTCGGCATGGCCGACGGTATATGCTCATCCGGTCAATCGCAAGTAGTTGATATTCCCGGGTCGTCTCGGTGGAAGGAAGTCGAACAGGTGCGTCCTGACGAACTGTTCATCGGCGGCGTGTGGTGCGAGCCGACCACCGCGCCACGCATCGACGTGATCGCCCCGCATACCGAGGAGCCGATCGCCCAGGTCGCCGCCGCAGGCCCCGGGGACGTCGATGCGGCGGTCGCTGCCGCACGGACGGCGTTCGACGGCGGTCCGTGGCCGCGGCTCGACCCCGCCGAGCGCATCGGCGCGGTGCGGCGCCTGGCCGCCGCATACGGCGAACGACGCTCTCAGATGGCCGAGATCATCACCTCCGAGATCGGGGCACCCATCAGCTTCGCGCAGCGCGCCCAGGTCGCGTTGCCGTGGACGATGATGACCGCCTTCTGCGATCTGGCCGAGGCGTATCCGTTCCACGAGGAGCGGCCGGGGAGGTACGGCGCCGCCGTCCACATCCGCCGGGAGCCCGTCGGTGTCGTCGCCGCGATCGTGCCGTGGAACATGCCGCAGTTCCTCATCGTCACCAAGCTGGTGCCCGCACTGCTCGCCGGATGCGTCGTGATCCTCAAGCCGGCGCCGGAGTCACCGCTCAACGCGTTGCTGCTTGCCGAGATGATCGCGGAGTCGGATCTGCCGCCCGGCGTGGTGAGCGTCCTGCCGGGCGACGGCTCGGCCGGCGAGTATCTGGTGAAGCATGCGGGCGTGGACAAGGTTTCGTTCACCGGCTCGACGACGGCGGGCAAGGCCGTCGCCGCGGCGTGCGCCCCCGATCTGAAACGGGTCAGCCTGGAACTCGGCGGGAAGTCCGCCGCCATCGTGCTCGACGACGCCGATCCGGCGACCGTGGCGAGCGGCGTGCGGTCGGCCAGCCTGTCCAACAGCGGACAGATCTGCAATGCCCTCACCCGCATCCTGGTGCCCGCGGCCCGGGCCGACGAGTTCACCGATGCGCTGGCCGCCGAGATGGCCGCCCTGGTGGTCGGCGACCCGACCGACAGCGCTACTCAGGTCGGCCCGCTGGTCGCCCAGCGCCAGCAGCAGCGGGTGCGCGGCTACATCGCCACCGGCTGTGCCGAAGGCGCCCGTCTGGTCACCGGCGGAGCCCAGATGCCCGACGGAGTCGAGAAGGGGTGGTACGTGCGTCCGACCCTGTTCGCCGACGCGAAAAACGACATGCGCATCGCCCGCGAGGAGATCTTCGGTCCGGTGCTCACCGTCATCCCCTTCGCCGACGAGCAGGAGGCGGTGGCGATCGCCAACGACTCCGACTACGGCCTTGCGGGGTCGGTGTTCACCGAGGACCTCGAGCGCGGACTCGGCGTCGCCGCCCGCATCCGGACCGGGACCTTCGGCGTCAACCAGGGCTACACCATGGACCCGTTCGCGCCCTTCGGCGGCGTGAAGGGCAGCGGCTACGGCCGTGAGCTCGGCCGGGAGGGTATCGACGGCTACACCGACACGAAATCGATCTCCGTCGCCGCGAAGCAGGACCCGGCGACCGCCGCGCAGGGCAAGGGGGCGTGAGGACATGACGACGGTGCAGACCCGCGAACCGAACTTCGCCCGGCCGGTCGCACCCCACCGGGGCCGGATCTACCTCGGTGTCGGGCTGCTGACCGGCGCGGTCTTCCTCGGAATGACGATCGGCGTCCAATTCGGCTGGATCGCACCGACCTTCACTGCCGACGTCATCGCCAACCTGCTCTTCGGGATCCCGGTGCTGTTGGTACCGCTCATCCTCCTGTGGGATGCGCCCGGCGAGAACCGCACCACGCTCGACAAGGCGGCTGAGCTGACGCTGTTCTACCTGCCTTACACGGCGTGCAGCCAGATCGGCTACGAGCTGATGTTCCTCGTCGGGCACCCGCTGGGATGGTGGACGCCGACGACGGACCCCGGCTGGAAGTGGCTGTGGTGGCAGTACGCGCTGGCCGACACCCGCTACGTCAGCGGGAACCCGTGGATCTTCGCGCTCGAGGTGGTCGGCGTCGTCACCGGCGTCATCGTGTTCACCATGTGGCTGCGGTTGATCAAGGTCGACCTGCCGACGGAGTCGCGGATCCGCTGCCTGTGGGTGGCATTCGCCGGATGCGCGGTGCTGATGAGCAGCACCGCGGTGTACTTCCTGGCGGAGGTGGGCGCCGGTTTCGAGAACATCGGGCAGGGCGCGTTCGGGCTGGGATTCAAGTTCATCGCCGAGAACGTCCCGTTCGTCGTGCTGCCCCCGGTGGTCCTCTACGCGATCCACCTGCAAATCGACTACCTGACGCGGCGGGCGGGCGCAGCCGCCTAGAGACGCGCCGGCATGCTGTCCCAGCCCCGCACCGCCGATGCCGGCGACATCACGGCGTTGTCGATGTCGACTTCCCAGTCATGGAACCGGATGAGAATCTCGTCCAACGCGATTCGGCCTTCGAGTCGTGCCAGCGCGTTTCCCAGGCAGTAGTGCGCGCCGACCCCGAAGGTCAGATGCTGGCGGACCGGACGGGTGATGTCGAAGCGCTCGGCATCCTCCCCGAAGCGCCGTGGGTCGCGGTTGGCGGCTCCGATGAGCATCAGCATCGCCGATCCCGCGGGCACCGTACGCCCGTGGTAGTCGACGTCGCGAGTGACATAGCGCGCCGCCTGCAGCGCCGGCGGTTCGTAGCGCAGGATCTCCTCGATCGCACCGGGAAGTAGCGCCCTGTCGGCTATCAGCCGCCTGCGCTGCTCGGGATGGTCGGACAACAGCTTGCCGGACCAGCCGATCAGGCGTGTCGTCGTCTCGGCGCCGGCGACCGCGACGACGTTCATGAACATCAGCAACTCGTCGCGGTGCAGCGTGCGGACGGTGCCGGTCTCGTCCTCGAACTCCGCGTTCAGCAGTTCGGTGGTCAAATCGTCGGCCGGGTGCTTACGCCGCCAGTCGATGAACTCGGCGAACACCTCTCCGTCGGTGATGGCACCCTCCGGATTGTCCGTCATCGACCGACCGTGCTCGACCCGGACGTGCTTGTCGCCGTCCTCGGCGACGAGTTTCTGGTAGTCCTCAGGTATTCCGAACAACATCCCGACCACACGCATCGGCATGACCGAGCCGAGGTGCGTGACGAAGTCGAAGTGGTCCCCGCCGATGAACGGGTCGAGACAGCGCGCGGTGAGCTCCCGGATCTTCGGCTCGAGCGAATTGATCTTGCGCGGTGTGAACGCCCGGGACAACAGGTTGCGGTGGATGTCGTGCAGGGGCGGGTCCTCGAAAACCAGAGTGCCGGGCGGAATCTCCATGCCGGACTGGATGATCTCGAGCACCGCACCGCGTGCGGAGCTGAACGTCTGATGGTCGACGAGCGCACGGTTCACGTCGTCGAAGCGGCTCAGCGCGTAGAAGTCGTGGTCGGCGTTGTAGTAGAGCGGCGCCTGTTCGCGGATCCGCCCGAGCATCGGATACGGGTCGGCGTTGAGGGCGACATTCCACGGGTCGTAATAGAGTCCCTCCGCTGCGGTGGTGGTCACCGGAGCTCCCTTCGCCGATATTCGCTTCAGTTGTCGGGCAGTTTGATCGCGGACATGTACATCTCGATGACCGGCCGGTACAGGTCGACATCGTCGAGCTCGCTGCCCAGAACGACGGAATCACTGGTCGCGACCAGCACCTGAGCCAACGTCATCGCCGGGATCAGCAAGGCGCCACCGAGCCTGTCGATGCCCTCGACGATGAACGCCGCGAGCGCCTCGACGACCTCTGACCTCTTCTCGGCCACGCGCTCGCGAGCCTCGGGATTGCGCAGTAGGTACAGCGCGAACTCGTGGCCGAGCGCGGCGTGCTCGGCGCCCCGGTCCCGGCTCAGTTGTCGCCACCGCGCTGCGATCTCGTCGATTTCGCGCGACCCGACCTGCTCGGCCGACGACATGACTTCGGCGAAGTTGTCGAAGTAGCGGCGCCAGTACCGGTCGCTCACGGCGAGGAAGAGGTCCTCCTTGGTCGCGAAGTGCTTGTAGATGGCGCCCTTCGTGTAGCCCGCCGCGTGCGCGATGTCGTCGAGAGTCGCTGGCGCGAAACCCTTTTCGGCGAACACGTCCTCCGCCGCGTCGAGCAGCAGCGAGCGCGTGTGCTCGAGACGCCGCTCCCGTGTCCACCGCTCGACCATGCGAAAAGTGTGCCACAGAATCTCAGAAACCATCTGGACATTCGGATACTCGCTGGTATCTTTCGCTTGGTGCCGCGGCGGACGCGGCGTTCCAGGAGGCGTCGTGAGCGATCTGTCGAACAAGAATCCCGCTGTGACCGAGCCTTTGGGCGCAACGGCCGAACTCGGCGCCCAGGTTCAGCCCAAGGCGAAGGCCGTCAAGATCTGGGCCACTGTCGGCGCCGTGTTCCTGGCGTTCACGGTCTATGTCGCTGTTCGGTGGGTCACCGGCCCCTACTTCGAGCCGGTGGCGGGAGGCCCGAGCGAGCCACCGCTGTACATGAAGATCCCGTTGATCGCCAACTCGGTGGTGCTGTGGATCGGTCTGCCCGTCGCCCTCTGGTTCTTCATCATCCGGCCCTGGGTACGGGAGAAGCGCATAACCCTCGACGGCATGCTGCTGGTGTCGATGGGCCTGATGATGTTCCAGGATCCGATGCTCAACTACTACAGCACCTGGTGTACGTACAACGCCTGGCTGTGGAACCAGGGCTCCTGGGCACCGCACATCCCGGGGTGGGTGGCACACGAGGAACCGGGCCATACCGTGCCCGAACCGCTGCTGACCAACATCCCCGGCTACATGTACGGCGTACTGCTGCTCACCATCGTCGGGTGCGCGATCATGCGCAAGATCAAGAACCGCTGGCCGAACATCAGCAATCTGCGGCTGATCCTGGCCACCTATGCGATCGCGTTCGTCTTCGACTTCATCATGGAGGCACTCGTCCTTCTGCCGATCGGCTTCTATTCCTACCCGGGCGCCATCCAGTCGTTGTCGTTCAACGCCGGCACGTATTACCAATGGCCGATCTACGAGGGCTTGATGTGGGGCGGTGTCCAGGCAGCGCTGTGTTGCCTGCGCTTCTTCACCGATGACCGGGGACGCACCGTCGTCGAACGCGGCCTCGACAGCATCCGAGGCGGAGTCGTCAAGCAACAGTTCATACGCTTCCTGGCGATCTTCGGCGGTGTCAGCGCATGCTTCTTCCTCTTCTACAACGTTCCCGCGACCTGGCTCGGCATGCACGGCGACCCGTGGCCGGAGGACGTGCAGAAGCGCTCGTACTTCAACCCAGGCATCTGCGGCGAGGGGACCGACCGACCGTGCCCGAATCCTGAACTGCCGCTGCCGACCAAGCACTCCGGCTACATCAACCATGACGGCGAACTGGTACTCCCCGAGGGTGCGGAGGTGCCACCGATCGTTCCCATCCAACAGGGCGAGTGAGGCGTCAGGGCATCTTCACGGCCGAGACGTACATCTCCACGATCGGCTGGTAGAGGTCGATCTCGTCGAGGTGGCTGCTGAGCTCGACGGCGTCGGTCGTGGCGATGATGATGTGGGCGAACGTCGTCGCGGGGATCAGCAGGGTCGCGCCGAGGCTTTCGATCCCCTGCACGATGTATTGGGCGAGCTGGTCGACGACCTCGGATCGCTTGGCGGCCACCCGTTCCCGCGCGTCGGGGTTGCGCAGTAGGTAGAGGTTGAACTCGAGACCCAGTGCCGAGTGCTCGGCTCCGCGGTCACGGCTCAGCTGGCGCCACCGCTCACCGATGTCTTCGAGTTCGCGTGCTCCGATGTGGTCCGACGACGACATCACCTCGGCGAACTTGTCGAAGTACCGTCGCCAGTAGCGGTCGCTTGCCGCCAGGAACAGCTCCTCCTTGGTGGCGAAGTACTTGTAGATCGCACCCTTCGAGTAACCGGCGGCCCTGGCGATGTCGTCGAGAGTCGCTGCGATGAAACCCTTTTCGGCGAACACCTGCTCGGCGGCGTCCAGCAGCAGCGAGCGCGTGCGCTCGAGGCGTCGCTCGCGCGTCCAAGGCTCGACCATGCGGCAATCTTGCCACAGATTTTTTTCGGACTATTGGTCATCCAGATACTCGCTGGTATATTTTCGACGCATCGGCCACTTCGGACAAATACCGAGGTCCATGCGATCGACAAATGCAGAGGAGACAGTGTCGTGAGCGATCTGTCGAGCAAGAAGCCCGTTCTCACCGAATCGTTGAGCAGCGCGTCGATCGGCACGCAGCCCCAGAAGAAGATCACCCCGGTGCGGGTCTGGGCCACGGTCGGCGGACTCATCCTCGCTTTCCAGCTGTACGTGTGGATCCGCTGGGTCACCGGCCCCTACTTCGAGCGGGTTCCGCCGGGCCCGACCGACCCACCGACGTTCATGAAGGCGATCCTGTTCACCTGGACCGCCGTGATCGTCGTCGGAATGCCCGTCGCCATCTGGTGGTTCCTGATCCGGCCGTGGCGTCGGGAGCGGCGAATCACCCTCGACGGCATGCTCTTCGTGTCCTGCGGCCTGCTGTGGTTTCAGGACCCGCTGCTGAACTACTTCAACACGTGGAGTACGTACAACACCTGGATGTGGAACATGGGCTCGTGGGTCCAGGACATTCCGGGTTGGGTGTCGTACGGGGAACCGGGCGCCATGATGGCCGAACCGGTCCTGATGAACGCCCCCGGCTACTTCTTCGTCCTGCTGTGCACGATGCTCGGCTGCGCGGTCATGCGCCTGGCCAAGAAGCGGTTCCCCAACATCAACACCTTCGGGCTGATCGCCGTGGTCATCGCCTGGACCTTCTTCTTCGATTTCGTCATCGAGGGCCTGTTCCTCATGCCGATGGGGCTGTTCACCTATCCGGGCGCCATCCAGGCGCTGTCGGTCAATGCCGGCACCTACTACCAGTGGCCGCTCTATGAAGGGCTCATGTGGGGCGGTGTCCAGGCCGGCCTGTGCTGTCTGCGCTACTTCACCGACGACCGTGGCCGCACCTTCGTCGAGCGCGGCCTCGACCAGGTCCGAGGCGGGATGGTCAAACAGCAGCTCACCCGGTTTCTGGCGATCTTCGCGGCGTGCAGCGCATTCTTCTTCGTGTTCTACAACATCCCGGCACAGTTCTTCGCCATGCACCAGGATCCCTGGCCCGAAGACATCCTGAAGCGTTCCTACTTCCTGATGGGCATCTGCGGCGAAGACACCGATCGGCCGTGCCCCGATCCGTCGTTGCCGATGCCGCTGACGAACTCCGGCTACATCAACCATGACGGTGAGCTTGTCCTCCCCGAGGGCGTGCAACTTCCCAGGAACGTTCCGCTCGAGCGAGGAGAATAGATGTCGATCAGTACTTCTGCGGTGGTCGCCCCCGTTGCCAACGCGCCGTACTACCGCGCGGTGGGCGACGAGGTGGAGGTCTTCCGCGCGGCGGCCCGCCGAGGCCTGCCGGTGCTTCTGAAAGGCCCGACGGGATGCGGGAAGACGCGATTCGTCGAGGCGATGGCCCACCAGCTGGGCCGGGATCTGATCACCGTCGCGGGCCACGAGGACATGACGTCGGCGGATCTGGTCGGCCGGTTCCTGTTGAAGGGCGGTGAGACGGTCTGGGTGGACGGGCCGTTGACCCGCGCCGTGCGCGAGGGCGCCATCTTCTATCTGGACGAGGTGGTGGAGGCGCGTCAGGACACCACCGTGGTCATCCACCCGCTCGCCGATCACCGCCGGGAACTGCCCGTCGACAGGCTCGGCACGACACTGCAGGCGGCACCCGGATTCCAACTGGTGATCTCCTACAACCCCGGCTACCAGAGCGTGCTGAAGAACCTCAAGGAGTCGACCCGTCAGCGGTTCATCGCCATCGAACTCGGCTACCCCTCCCCCGAGGTCGAGACCGAGGTCGTCGCGTACGAAGCCGGAATCGACAGCCAGACCGCCCATGCGTTGGTCAGACTCGCCTACGCCATCAGGAATCTCGACGGCTCACCCCTGCGGGAGGTGTCCTCCACCCGCATGTTGATCCTCGCGGGTGGCCTTGCGGCCGAAGGCCTGAACCTGCGCAGTGCCGTCCATGCGGCCGTCGTCCAGGTGCTCTCCGACGACGACGACGTCATCCGGGCCCTCGATGAACTCGTCGACACCGTCCTGCCTCAGACGTGACCGACGCGTCCGATCCCGGCCATTCATTCCCCGCCGCTCCGCTCGCCCCGGGACACCCTGACCGGTTCCGGTTCCTGGCCACCCACATCGCCGGCAGGTCGGTCGATGTCACGGAGGCGCCGGAGGGTCAGCCCGCGCACACCAACGGCCAGTTCATCTTCGTCTCGGGCGGTCGATCGGTGCCCGAGCAACGGCGCGAGATGATCGTGCAGGCCGCCCTTCTCGGCGCGGGCAGCCTGAAACCGCACCTGGTCAAGGGTTTACGCGCCCGTTCCACGCTGGCGCGCCGTTACCTGGCGCTCGAAGGGCGGCGGGTGCTGGCCGACCTGGCCCGCCAGATTCCGCTGGATGCCGCGCTGCTGGGCGACGGACCACCCGGCACGGCGTCCGCCGACGAGTCACTCGAGGTGGCCAAGAGCCGTGCCCATGTCCCCGAACCGCCGGAGTGGTTCGGTGTCATCAAACCCTCCCGGCTGCTGGCGGCACCCGCCGGACCGGGCGGGCAGGCCACCAACAAAGACCTTCAACTGACATTCGATCCGATCGACATGCCCGAGTCGGAGGACGACGACGAAGATGAGGACGACGACGGCGGAAAGTCCGGGGAGAGCAAGATCCTCAAGCTGTTCGAGAGCCCGATCTTCAACAACCAGTCCATGTCGGACTACATGCGCAAGATGTTCGGAGGTTCGCGTTCTCCCGGGGAGGGCGCCGCGGGCGCCGAGATGACAGTCCGTTCCACCCGGCGGGTGCAGGAGATCGGGCCCGATGCCCGCCCGCTGCCCACCCGGATCCATTTCACCGACGACGGCAAACCCGGCGCGGCGGTCGGCGTCGGTGGCGCACTGTATCCGGAGTGGGACGTCTTCAACGACCGGTACAAGCCGGACTGGTGCCGGGTCATCGACTTTCCCCTGACCGTCGCCGCCGATGTCGCCGACGCCGGTGTCAGTCGCGACGACGTGCTGCGGCGCCGCCTGGCGCGCGTCGGGCTCGGCCCGAAAGTCCTGCGCGGCCGCGCCGACGGGGACGACCTCGACATCGAGGCGCTCATCGACCTGTTCGTCGATCTGCAATCCGGCTTCTCCGGAGCCGAACACGTCTATCTGGAGCGTCGCAAACTCGCGCGCAATCTCGGCGTGCTGATCTTGATTGACGCCTCCGGGTCCGCCGTCGACGCCGATTCCGACGGCCTCGCGGTGCACGACCACCAGCGACGGGCCGCCGCCACTCTGGCCGTCACACTCGAAGAGCTCGGTGACCGCGTCGCCGTCTACGCATTTCGATCGCAGGGCCGCCACGCGGTACATCTGCCGGCCATCAAGACGTTCGACCAGAGTTTCAGCGCCGTCGGCCGAGCCCGGCTAAACCAGCTCGAGCCGGCGAGCTACACCCGACTCGGTGCCGGAATCCGCGGTGCGGGCGAGGTTCTCAAGAACGAGGCCGGTACGCCGAATCGGCTGCTGCTCGTGCTGTCGGACGGCTTTCCCTACGACGACGGCTACGAAGGTCGTTACGCGGAGGCCGACGCCAGCAAGGCACTCGAAGAGCTCCGCATGGAAGGCGTTGCGTGCCTGTGCCTTTCCATCGGCGCCGCCACGGAGACCGACGTGCTCGAACGCGTCTTCGGCTCTGCCAGCTACGCGAGCGCCCCGGCCCTCTCCGATCTCAGCCCGCAGATGGACGAGTTGTTCATGTCCGCACTGGCAGAACTCGCCGCACCGAAACCGGCGCGGGTCTGACCGGCGGGCGAGCCGTCATCCGTCGAGTGACGCCCAGAACCGGTTGAGGGCCGCCGCACCGACGGTCGGGTCCTCCACCATCCACCAGTGCCCCAGCCCGTGGAGCACCTCGGTGCGGGCGCCGGCCCGGCCGGCCGCCCGGCGCCGCATCTCGTCGGTGCCGACGAAAGGGTCCTCGGTGGCCACGAGCGACAGCCCCGGCCGTGCCGCGGCGTTCTCCAGTGCCCTCCCGGCGTCGGCCAGCGCCGGTTGGCTCGCCGAGCGGTAGAGCGCGAGGATCGCCCGACCCATCTCCGGACCCTGCGCCGCGGCGAACGACGCCGCCACATCCTGGGGGATCCCGAAATCGGCCAGCTGACGCGCCCGGTCCTGCACCGCGCCCTGTTGCATCAGCTCGACCAGTTGCTCGCCGGTCTCCGGCGTCTGGAAGCCCTGCGCCATGTCGTGCCACACGTAGTCGCGGTCGAACAAGCCGAGGACGTCACTGGCCCAACTGCGCACGAGTTCGGGCCGGTGCATCACCGCGTTCACCACGTGACCTCCGCCCCAGTCGTGTCCGACGAGGTCGACGGGGCCGTCGATGCCCTCGAGCTCGTCGACGAGCCAGTCACGGTAGGCGAGGAACGTGGCCGAGAAGCCGCTGGGCAACGGCGCACCGAATCCCGGCGGCGACAACCGGACCACATCGGTGCGCCCGAGTGCCTCGACGAGCGGGTCCCAGACCGCGTCGGTCTCCGGGTTGCCGTGTACCAGAACCACAGTCACGGTCGTCATCCTCGCACGGCGAAGCGGCGGTGGCCGGACCTTTCCTCCGAACATCTCAAGTACCTGACATTTCTCTCCACGTGCGATACAACTGAGGAGATGTTGACTGGCGAGAAGGTCCTGATCACCGGAGCGACCGGCAAGATCGCCTTCCCGATCGCGCGGGCGCTGGCCGGACGCAACGAGGTGTGGGGCGCTGCCCGCCTGCGAGACCCGGTCGACCGGGGCCGGCTCGACGCCGTGGGCGTCACCCCGCTGGCACTCGACATGAGCAGCGGCGACTTCACCGGCGTCCCCGACGATTTCACCTACGTCTTCCACGCGGCGGTGGACCCCGGCGCCGGTGACTGGACGCACTGCGTGCAGACCAACGCGCACCACTCCGGTGACCTGCTCTGGCACTGCCGCGCGGCCAAGGGCTTCGTGCTCTGTTCGACCGGATCGATCTACGGTTACCAGGGACAGCGGCCCCTGAGGGAAACCGATCCGCCCGGGGTGCCGCTGCGGGCGAACTACAGCTTCTCGAAGGTGGCCGCGGAGGCGGTGTGCACGTGGATATCCCGGCACCACCGGGTCCCGCTCACGATCATCAGGATCTGCTCGACCTACGGTCCTGAGGGTGGTGCACCCGCCGACCGCCTCGACGCGATCCTCGCCGGAGAGCCGATCCGGCTCCATCCCGACCGGCCGAACAACTACAACCCGATCTACGAGGACGACTACGTCGCATTGGGCATCCGCGCGATGGAGGTGGCCGATGTCCCGCCCGTGGTGGTGAACTGGGCCGGCAGCGAGACCGTCAGCGCCGAGGACTACTGCACCTATCTCGGTGCGCTGGTCGGCAGCACGCCCGCCTTCGACTACACCCCCGACGCTCACACACCGCTGTGGCCCGACGTCACCCGCATGCACGAGATCCTGGGCCGCACCAGGGTTTCGTGGCGCGACGGTATGCGGCGGATGACCGCGGCGCGGCACCCGGAGATCACGCTGGCCCCGGTCGGGCCGGCGCAGGGCTGAGGAGGCACACGATGCAGCTACCCGGCGCCCCGTCCGACGAGGTCGGCGACGTCCTCGCCGAGGGCCGCGGAGACATCGGCACGCTGTTCGTGTCGATGGCGACACGGCATCCCGACGGCACAGACGCCGAATACCTGCGCTGGCACACCCTCGACCACCGACCCGAACAACACCGGTTGTCCGCGGTGCGCGCATCCCTGCGCCTGGTGTCCACACCCGAATGCCGCTCTGCGCGCGCGGTCAGCGAAAGCCCCTACGACGCCGTCGATCATGTGATGACGTACTTCTTCACCGACCCGGGTGGGATGGGCGCGTTCCTGGCGCTGTCCAAGGCGCTGGGCGACGCGGGCCGGAAACTGCCGCTGCTGCCGCCGGTCGAACGCGGTGTCTACGGCGTCACCGGGAAGGCGGCCGCGACGCGCGTCAAGGTCGGCGCCGACGTCCTGCCGTGGTGGCCGCTGCGCGGGGCGTACCTGCTGCTGGAGCGGGGCGGCTGCGCGCCGACGGACCTGCTCGACGTGGACGGCGTGGGCGGCGTGTGGACGGCCACATCGCTACCGGTCGACGCGCGGCTCGCCAGTGCACCTGCCGGACAGACCCTTTCGTTCTGCTTCCTCGACGACGACCCCGTGGACGTCGCCGACCGGCTGCGGCCGGCGCTCGAGAAGCGCTGGAGCGACGGGGGTGTCACCCCGCTGTTCGCCGCGCCGTTCCATCCCGTCGTGCCCCACGAGTGGGACCGACATGTGCCGTGAGCGGAGGGGATAGGTGCGCATCGGGTTGATGGTCGGCTCCGACCGGGAACGCTCCCGGTCCGAGCGCCTGAGCGGGCTCCTCGACGACGGGCGGACCGCCGACGAGCAGGGTTTCGCCTCGTTCTGGTTCCCTCAGGTGCCCGGGTACCTCGACGCCATGACCGCCGTCGCGCTGCTGGGCCGAGTCACCGAGCGCATCGAGGTCGGCACGGCGGTCGTCCCGATCCAGACTCGGCATCCGCTCATCATGGCGCAGCAGGCGGCGACGACACAGGTGTCGTGCGGTGGGCGATTCACGTTGGGAGTCGGCCCCTCTCACGACTGGATCATCTCCGGGCAACTCGGCCTGGCCTACGACAAACCCGCGCGGCTGGTACGCGACTACCTCGACGTCCTGAGCGCGTCGCTGTCCGGACCGGCCGCGGTCGACGTGGACAACGACACCTACCACGTGCACGGGTCGATCGACGTCACCGACTCCTACGAGGTGCCCGTCCTGCTGGCCGCGCTGGGCCCGGTGATGCTCAAGCTGGCCGGGGAGCGGGCGGGCGGCACGATCCTCTGGATGGCCGACGAGCGGGCGATCGAAAGCCACATCGCGCCCCGCCTCACGGCCGCCGCGGCCGCCGCAGGACGCCGGACGCCGCGCATCGTCGCCGGTGTACCGGTCGCGCTGTGCTCACCGGGTGAGGTCGACGACGCCCGTGCCTACGCCAGTGAGGTGCTCGGCCACGCGGAACTCTCACCCAACTACCTTCGGCTGCTCGAGCACGGCGACGCCGACGACGTCGGCGACACCATGGCCGCCGGAGACGAGGCCGCCGTGGCGAACCGGCTGCGGCGCTATCGCGATGCCGGTGTCACCGACCTGGCCGTACGCGTGATCCCCCTCGGCGACGACGCCGCGACCCGGCGGAAGTCCCGGCAGCGCACCCAGGAGTTCGTGGCGTCGCTGTGCGCGGACTTCACCTGACGCCTCGCGAGCTTCAATGCAGAGGCTCTTCGCCCGCCAGGATGGTCCGGTGCATCAGCCGGCCGCTGTTCTCGTCGTAGGGCAGCACTCGGTGCATGGTGCCGGTGTTGTCCCAGATCAACAGGTCGCCGGGCTGCCAGCGGTGCCGGTACACGTACTGCGGTTGAGTGGCCCAGTCGCGCAGGCGGGCCAGCAGCGCGCGGCTGTCCTCCACCGGCAGCCCGATCACGTAGTCGGCGGTTGCCCCGAGCAGCAGAGACTTGCGGCCCGATCGGTGGGTCCACACGATCGGGCACGCCTTCGTCGGCGACTTCTGCCACAGCGAGAGTTCCTCGTAGCTCATCTCGGGCCGGACGTAGTACTGCGAGCGTTCGGCGCTGTGCACCACCCGCAGATCGGCGATGAGCTCCTTGTCGGACTGCGGCAGGTCGTCGTACGCGGCGTAGGTGTTGCAGAACTCGGTCTCTCCGCCGACCTCGGAGAGCGTGATCGCGCGAAGAAGCGTCGCGAGATTCGGGTAGGGCTGCAGCGAACCGTCGAAGTGCCAGAACATCGACCCCTTGAGGTAATCGGCCTTCTGGTTGACGTTCTTGTCCAGCGAGATCTTGTAGATGCCGCCGTCGCCCTCGTTGGCCACCAGCTTGCCCAGCGTCCTGGCGATGGTCACCTGTTGCTCGTCGGTGATGTCCAGCCCGCGGACGAAGACCACGCCGCGCTGTTCGAGGACGGCGCGGATGTGCTGGGACTCGCGGCCGCTCAGCAGGGTGTCGAGGTCGGTCCTGATCTCGCTGGCGATCCGCGGCGCGACGTCGATGACCTCGAGTCGGGTGGTCAGGCTCATGGCGCTCAGCTCACTCTCGTCAAGATCGTGCGTGCCGAGTGCTTGACCCTCGGCTGTTTCCACAGCTCCACCGCCAGAGAGACCGTGATCAGCGAGTAGAGCAGGTTGCGCAGGTTCGCGACGTCGCCGGGCAGCGGCTGGCAGTAGTCGAATTCGTCGACGTAGGCGACCGCTTCCTCAGCGCACGGGAACACCTCGTCGTAGAAGGCGCGGATCTGCTCCATCGAACTGTTGACCCGCTTGACGTACCGCTGGTGGCCGTCCTCGATTGCCCACTCGTCGACAAGGTGCGCCAGATGCGAGAATTCCGGCGGCAGAGAGGCACTCATGGCTGCGCCGCCGTTTCCTTCTCGCCCCGTTCCACGTAGTCACCGACGACCTTGTGCAGATGGCGCAGCAGGATCTCCTCGTCGTTCATCGGGAAGTGGGTCAGGACACCGCTTTTCAGCATCGCCTGCAGACCTTCGGAGGGGCTGGCGTCCTCGAGGATGATGTCGTTGAGATACGTCATGGTCAGTTCCTGGCCCAGGCGTTCGCGGTGGGTCGTGGGCGGCTGGTAGTACGCCTCCGTCTCGAAGATGTGCGAGTGCGGTCCGGTGGGCCAGTGGGTGTGCACGGTGAAGCCCGACGCCCCGAAGATGAGCACGAAGTTCGGGAAGAACTGGTAGGAGTCGAAGCCGTATTTCTCCGAGCGAGTCGGATTGATACCCCGCGGCATCGGACCGCGGTTGGGCTTCTTGTTCCACGGACCCGCCGCGCTGGCCTCCATCACGCACTCGATCGGCTTGGAGTACGGCGTTTTTCGCGACGGCTCACCGGCGAAGGAGAACATCCGGTGCGGTCCCTCGAGCTGATAGGCCAGCGCATCGGTGAACGGATTGGGCTGGTCGAACGCGTCTCTGGCCTCGGCGGTGACAGCGCCGAACGAGGAGGCGTGCAGATAGGGGCCGTGATAGCTCTCGGCGAATCCGTCGACGAAGATCTTCCAGTTGCACTGCAATTCGGCCGTGAACCGGTAGACCTGGTGCGGTCCCGCGAAGGGATAGCCCTCCAGATCGTGGGCGAGGTCGCCGAGGTAATCGCGCACCGACTCGGTGTTGTCCGGGTTCAGATTGATGAAGATGAAGCCTTCCCAGACGTCACACTGGATCGCGGGCACCCGGCAGCTGTCGCCATCGAAGTCGAGCAGGAGATCCGTGCGGGTCGCCGAGTGCAGGGAGCCGTCCAGCTTGTAGCGCCAACCATGGAAGCGGCAGTACAGCAGCGGCGCGCGTCCGGACACCTCCTGGAACGGATCGTCCTCCCACAGCATCTTGTTGCCGCGGTGCGGGCAGATGTTGTGCATGGCGCGGATCACGCCGTCCTTGCCGCGCACGACGATCACCGAGGTGTTGAGGAATCGCAGTTCCCGGGTGAAGTAGCTGCCCGACTTCGGCACAGCCTCGACCCGGCCGACGTAGAGCCACGTCTTCTTGAAGACGTGCTCGCGTTCTTTGTCGTAGAACTCCTCTGAGACGCAGTCCTCGAGCGAGACCGGTCCCCTGCCGAGTTCGGGATAGGCGTCGGTCCAGTGTCCGCTCGCGGGTTTGGTCACCAGGCTGTCGTGACTCATGAGGCCCTCCTCGGCGCCGACGCTAACAGCCGGTCAATCCGCCGAAACAGCCCAAAAGCCGCAACACGCTGTTGCATATTTGGAACGACGGCCGGCAGGAGAGGGCATCGGCGGCAATTGCCATGGAACAGAACCTTCCGTTCGACATCGATGCGTTGCTCGTGTTCAGCAAGGTGGTGGACCACCGCAGCCTTTCGAAGGCGGCGACGCTGCTGGGCATGCCGAAGTCGACCGTCAGCCGCAAACTCAGCAAGCTGGAGTCCGACCTGGGCATCAAGCTGCTGCGCAAGAACACCCACCAGTTGACCGTGACCGACCTCGGCGAGAAGGTCTACAGCCACGCGGTCAACATCCTGACCGAGGCCAATGGTGTGCGCGCCCTCGTCGAGGCCAGCAGACACGAACCCCAGGGCGAGCTCCGCGTGGCGATCCCAGTGTTCCTCGGCATCGACTACGCCTCGCGGGTCGGCGCGGCCTTTCTGCAGCACTACCCTCACTCGCGGCTGGACATCCGGCTGGTGGACAGCATGATGGACCCGATTCGGGACGGTTTCGACGTGGTGTTCGGGACCGGGCCGTTGCAGGATTCGACGCTGATCGCCCGCAAGATCTTCAGCCTCGAGTTGTTCCTGTGCGCCTCGGCCGGCTTCGTGCGGCAACTGGCCGAACCGGTGACCGATCCGACGCAGCTGGGCGAGCTGCCCTTCATCGACTTCGGGTTCGGCGGCCCGCGCAGGCTCACCCTCACGCGCAACCAGCACCGACATGAGCTGACGCCCCGGATCCGCGCGCGAGCCAACAACTTCCAGGTGTGCAAGCAGTACATCCTGCAGGGCCTCGGCATCGGGGTGATGCCCACCCAGATCATCTGCACCACCGAATTGCGTGAGCACACGATCGTCCCGGTGCTCCCCGGTTGGCAGGTCGACGCGCTCGACGTGCACATGATCTATCCGTTCGAATTGTCCTTCTCGACGCTCATCAGTGCCTTCTACGAGTCCGCGCGCGAGATCATCATCGAGAACATCGCCCGCGCATAGTCGCGTCGAGCGCGTTGGTCAGACGGCCAATAGTTAGACACGCGTCAGCTATATGCAGGACGGAAAACCGTTGATAGAGTCCGTTCATGCCCGATGGCGCCGACACAGTCACCGCTGACAGTGGTCAGCGGCGTGCCACCTATCAGCGCGCCCGGTCACACGAGACCAAGCGGGCGCTCGTGGCCGCTGCGATGGCGCTGTGGCGCACGAACGGCTACGCGCAGACCACGGTCGCCGACATCTGCCGTGCGGCAGGGGTGTCTCGGGCGCTGTTCTACTTCTACTTCCCCGCCAAAGAGGACGTGCTGTTCGAAGTCGGGCTGACCTCGACCCGGGCCGCCCAGAAGACCGTGCGCGGACTGCTGCGCAACGACTACGACGTCGAGGTCGTCATCGCGCGGGCGCTGCGCAGCCTCGAGCGCTCGATGGCGCGCAACCCCCGTGACCTGATCGTCGAGACCATTCTCGAGGGTTATCGCCATGAGCAGGGGATCCTCGCCGACGACGAGACCGCGCTTGGCGCCGACATGTTCGGCGAACTGTTCGCCGCCGCTCAGGCCGACGGGAAAATCGCCGCGCAGGTCGACGTCTCCCACCTGTCACGGCTGGCGCAGATGCACGTGAGCGAGGGGGTCCGCCGCTGGGCCATCGGCGGCTTCGGCGACCGTTCCTTCGCGGACGTCGTCACCGGCGACATCGCCGCCCTGATCACGGGATTCAACGTCCGCAGCCAGGACCGCCGGTGACCGCACGTCGCCCGCACACGATGGCCGGTTGACGCGGCCCGACAGAGAGGAAACCCCGATGGCGTGGGACTTCGAGACCGACCCCGAGTACCAGGAGATCCTCGACTGGGCCGACGAGTTCGTCCGGGAGGAAGTCGAACCGCTGGACCTGGTGTGGCCGCATCAGCAGTTCGTCCCACTCGACGGGGAACGTCGCCGCGCGGTCGACCCGCTCAAGGAACAGGTGCGCCGCCGCGGACTATGGGCCACCCACCTCGGGCCCGAACTGGGCGGACAGGGTTTCGGCCAGCTCAAACTCGCGCTGCTCAACGAGATCCTGGGCCGGTCCCAGTGGGCACCGATAATCTTCGGATGCCAGGCGCCCGACACGGGAAACGCGGAGATCATCGCCCACTACGGCACCGAGGATCAAAAGCAGCGGTACCTGCGGCCACTGCTCGACGGTGAGCTCTTCTCCTGCTACTCGATGACCGAACCGCACGCCGGTGCCGACCCCACACTGTTCACCACCCGGGCGGTGCGCGACGGTGACGACTGGGTGATCACCGGCCGGAAGTTCTTCTCCTCCAACGCCGCGACGGCCGCGTTCCTGATCGTGATGGTGGTGACCAACCCGGATGTCAGCCCGTATCAGGGCATGTCGATGTTCCTCGTGCCCACCGACACCCCCGGGGTGAACATCGTGCGCAACATCGGCCTCTACGGTGAGCACGCCGGCGAGGGCAGCCACGCGCTGATCCACTACGACAACGTGCGCGTGCCCGCCGAGGCACTGCTCGGCGGCGAGGGCCAGGCATTCGCGATCGCCCAGACCCGCCTGGGTGGCGGGCGGATCCACCACGCCATGCGCACGATCGGCCTGTCCCGCAAGGCACTCGACATGATGTGCGAACGTGCGCTCAGCCGCCAGACGCAGGGCAGTCGGCTGTCGGACAAACAGTTCGTCCAGGGCTATATCGCCGACTCCTACGCCCAGCTGCTGCAGTTCCGGCTGATGGTGCTGTACACCGCCTGGGAGATCGACAAGTACAACGACTACAAGAGGGTGCGCAAGGACATCGCCGCCGTCAAGGTGGTGATGCCGACGGTGCTGCACGACATCGCATGGCGGGCGATGCAGGTGCACGGCGCCCTGGGGGTGACCAACGAGATGCCGTTCCTCGGCATGGTCACCGGCGCGGCGGTGATGGGCCTCGCCGACGGGCCCACCGAGGTGCACAAGATGACGGTGGCCAAACAGGTGCTCCGCGACCATCAGCCCAGCGCCGACACCTGGCCCACCGAGTGGATTCCGCGCAAACGGGAAGCGGCACAGGCGAAGTACGCCCAGTACCTGGAGAACGAGGTGGGCAACCTGTGAGCGATATCGACACCGCCCGTCTCGCCGCGTGGATGGACGACGCCGCGATGCCGGGCAAGGGCGATCCGCTGCAGACCCGGTTCCTCTCCGGTGGCACGCAGAACGTCATCTACGAGGTCCGCCGCGGTGAGCACCGATGTGTGCTGCGTATGCCGCCGCCCGGCGCCCCACCCGACCGGGACAGGGGCATCCTGCGAGAGTGGCGGATCATCGAGGCGCTCGACGGCACCGACGTACCGCACACCGCCGCGGTCGGCGTGTGCGCGGACCCCGAGGTGCTCGGACGGCCGTTCTACCTGATGGGGTTCGTCGACGGGTGGTCGCCGATGGACACCCACGCCAGATGGCCGGAACCCTTCCACAGCGACACCTCCGCCCGCGCCGGCCTGAGCTATCAGCTGGCCGAGGGCATCGCGCTGCTGTCGAAGGTGGACTGGCGCGTACGCGGGCTGGCGGACCTCGGCCGCCCCGACGGCTTCCACGAGCGGCAGGTGGACCGGTGGATCGGCTTCCTCGAGCGGATCAAGCGGCGCGACCTGCCCGGGCTGGAGACCGCGACGGCGTGGCTGCGGGCGCACAGACCGCTCGACTTCGTCCCCGGCCTGATGCACGGCGACTACCAGTTCGCGAACGTCATGTACCACCATGGCGCGCCGGCGCGGCTGGCCGCGATCGTCGACTGGGAGATGGGGACCGTCGGCGATCCGAAGCTGGATCTGGGGTGGATGGTGCAGAGCTGGCCGACCGGTGAGGCGGGCGAATCCGACATGGGCTACGTGGACATGCGCGGGATGCCGTCGCGCGACGACGTGGTGGCGCACTATGCCGAGGTGTCCGGGCGGCAGGTCGACGATCTGGACTACTACCTGATCCTGGCGAAATGGAAGCTCGCGATCGTGCTGGAGCAGGGTTTCCAGCGCGCCGGCGACGACGAGAAGCTGCTGGCCTTCGGGCCGGTGGTGACGGGCCTGATGGCGTCGGCCGCCGAGCTCGCCGAGTCCAGCGACTACCGGTGAGGGCCGCGGTCTGCGCCGCGTACGGTCCGCCGGAGTCGGTGCGGATCGACGATCTGCCGTCGCCTCAGGCCGGCCCGGGTCAGGTCATCGTCCGGGTGGGTGCCGCGGCGGTGAACTATCCCGACGTCTTGCTGATCGCCGGCCGGTATCAGGTCGCCGTTCCCACTCCGTTCGTGCCGGGCAGTGAGTTCGCCGGCACCGTCATCGGGATCGGTCAGGGCACAACGGGTTTCGCCGTCGGCGACAGGGTGGCAGGCACCGGGATGTTCGGCGCGTTCGCCGAGGAGGTGGCGGTGGCGACTGCCGGGCTGACCCCCGTGCCCGACGGTGTCGACGACCGCAGCGCTGCCGCGTTCGGCGTGGCCCACCGCACCGCGTGGCACACGCTGCGCTCGGTGGCGCGGGTCGAACCAGGCGACGACGTGATCGTCCTCGGCGCCGGCGGCGGGGTGGGCCTGGCCGCGGTACAGCTCGCCGTCCACCTCGGCGCCCGCGTCACCGCGGTGGCGTCCTCGGACGAAAAGCTTCATGCGGCAATCGGTCACGGCGCTCACCGGGCGATCAACCACCGGGCGCAGCCGCTGCGCCACGCGCTGCGCGACGCACTACCCGGCGGTGCGGCCGCGGTGATCGACCCGGTCGGCGGCGAGTTGTCGGAACCGGCACTGCGGGCGCTGCGCCGAGGGGGGCGGTTCGTCACCGTCGGCTTCGCCTCCGGCGCCATCCCCCGCATCCCGCTGAACTTGGTGCTGATCAAGGGCGTCACCGTGCAGGGTTTTCAATTCGGCGACGTCCCGGCTGGCGAATTCCGGCGCAACGACGAGCAGTTGCGAACACTCCTGGCCGACAACGTCATCCGGCCGCACATCGGCGCGGTCTATCCACTCGCCGCCGTGGCCGACGCGCTGAGGCAGGTGGCCGACGGCCACGCCGTCGGCAAGGTCGTCGTCGACGTCGGCCTGCGGGCCTAGCTGGCGGGAATGAGGTCCGCCGCCACCGACGGGTAGGTCGTCATGCCGCAGCGGAAGGTCTCGGTCTGACCGACGAAGTCGGCCTCGATGTCGTTGGTGGCCGCGAGGGCCTGCGCCTTGAAAGCCCGCGCGGCGGCGCTCAGCTCGTGCCGGACAGTGTCCACGTCGTCGTCGAGGCAGGCCGGACAGCGCTCACCCCACAGCGTCACCTCGGTCATACCGTGGTCGAGCGCGGTGCGCACGTGTGCGCGGACCCGCTCATCGCCTTCGATGAGTTCGGCTGCGACCGCGACGGTCTGGGGGTGCGGTCGCTCGCTCCAAGATTCGAGCACCGGCTGCAGCGGGAGCACGGTGGCCCCGAGGATCTCCAGCGGCCGCTCGTCCTCGCCCACACTGTCGAGCAGGACGGTGACGTCCCACCCGGCCATCGACCGGTCGTAGAGCCATCCGCCGGCGAACCGCACGGCGTCCCGCACGTTCGGGGAGACGATGTCGAGGCGGTAGCGCATATCGGGCTCTTGGGTCATCTGCTGATCTCCTCGTGCGGCGTCGGAACGGGGCTGAAGTCGCGGGCCAACATCTCGGCGTAGTCCTTGAACACCTCGGCCAGTGGAATGGAGGGGTCGAGCAACCATGACGTCTCCATGCCGTTGACGAAGGCCACAATCTCCAGGGCCTTGGTGGCCGCGTTCAGGTCCTGGCGGTACTGTCCGGCAGCCTGTCCGCGCCGGATGATGCTGGTGACGATCGACGCCGCCGCGCGCTGGCGGTCGAGCAGCCGGTCGTGCAGCGGCGCGTCCGGCGCGATGTTCTCGACCAGCAGGACGGTGAAGGTTCCCGCGAGCTCGGGTGCGCGCTCGAACCGCTGGGCGACCCGGGCGATCTGTAGGAAAAGGTCGCCGGTGAGGTCGGCATGGCTGTCGTCGTCCATGTCGCGGGCGTCGAGCACCGCGTGGAGCAACTGTTCCTTGGATTCGAAGTGATGCAGCAGGCCCGCCGGGGTGACCCCGGCCTCCTTGGCGATCTGCGCGAGCGACGTGTTGCGCCAACCGTTACGGGCCAGCAGCCGCTCGGCGACCGCGAGTATCCGCTGACGGCGGTCCTCACCCTTTGCCAGCAATGTGGCGTAGGGCCTCGAAGACTGCAACGCGGACAACTGTCTCCCTCGGTCGAACCAACCTAGTGAACACACAGTAGGTAGGTTTTTCCGATGTGACAAGGGTCTCAGTGAAATCACGTTTAGACCGCGGTCACACCGCTGGTCAGGCGCTCAGCAGAGTGCTTAGAGCCCGAGTGACTTGGCGATGATCACCTTCATCACCTCGCTGGTGCCCGCGTAGATCCGGGCCACCCGGGCGTCGTTGTACAGCCGGGCGATCGGGTACTCCATCATGTAGCCGTAGCCGCCGAACAGCTGCAGGCAGCGGTCGACCGCGCGGGCCTGCATCTCGGTGCAGAACAGCTTCACGCGGGCGGCGTCCTCCCGTGACAGCACGCCGTCGACATGGTCGAGGACGGCGCGGTCGAGCATCGCCTGAGCGGCCTCGATCTCGGTGGACACCGCCGCCAGTTCGAACTTCGTGTTCTGGAACGACGCCACCGGGGTCCCGAACGCCTTGCGGTTCTTGACGTAGTCGATCGTCGCGTGCAGAGCCGAGCGCGCCTGGGCCACCGAGCCCACCGCGACCGTCAACCGCTCCTGCGCCAGATTGTGGCCGAGGTAGCTGAACGCCTCGCCCTCCTCCCCCAACAGGTTGGCGACCGGTACCCGCACGTCGGTGAACGACAACTCCGCGGTGTCCTGGACCTTGCAGCCCATCTTCTCGAGCTCCCGGCCGCGTTCGAACCCGGGCATCCCGTCCTCGACGACGATCAGCGAGAGGCCTCTCCGCCGGTTCTCCGGGTCGGTCGAGGTGCGCGCCACCACCACGACCAGGTCCGCCTGAATCCCGCCGGTGATGAACGTCTTCGCGCCGTTGACGATGTACTGGTCGCCGTCCCGGACCGCGGTGGTCCGCACCCCGGCCAGGTCCGATCCGGTACCCGGCTCGGTCATCGCGATCGCGGTCAGCAGGGTGCCGTCGGCCAGCCCCGGGAACCACCGAGCGCGCTGCTCGTCGTTCGCGTAGTGCAGGAAGTACGGCAGGATCACCTCGAGCTGGGTGCGCACCGTCGACAGCGTCACCAAGGCGCGGGCCGCCTCCTCCTGGAGCACCACGTTGTAGCGGTAGTCGTCGATCCCCGCTCCCCCGTACTCCTCGGGAATCGCCATGCCGAGCATGCCCAGTGCGCCCATCTGCTTGAACACCTCGCGCGGCATGCGGCCGGCCTTCTCCCACTGCGGGTACTGCGGGACGACCTCCTTCTCGACGAAGTCGCGGGCCAGCTGCCGGAAGGCGTCGTGGTCGTCGGTGAACAGGTCTCGGCGCACGCGGGGTCCTCCTGGTCGGCGGGATGGTCTAGGCGATGAGCTCGACGAGGGTCGCGTTGGCCGTGCCGCCGCCCTCGCACATGGTCTGCAGTCCATATCGAATTCCGTTGTCGCGCATGTGATGCACCATCCGGGTCATCAGCACCGCACCCGATGCGCCGAGGGGGTGGCCGAGCGCGATCGCGCCGCCGAGCGGGTTGAGCCGCTCATCGGCGGCGCCGGTTTCGGCGAGCCACGCCAGCGGCACCGGCGCGAACGCCTCGTTCACCTCGAACACGCCGATCTCGTCCACACCGACGCCGGCCTTGTGCAGCACCTTCTGCGTCGCCGGGATCGGACCGGTGAGCATGAGCACCGGGTCGGCCCCGGCCACCGCGCCCGCCCGGTACCGCACGATCGGCGTCAGCCCCAGCTGCACGGCGTTCTCGGCCGTCATCACCAACAGCGCCGCCGCCCCGTCGGAGATCTGTGACGAGTTGCCGGCGTGAATCACCCCGTCCTCACGGAACGCCGGCTTGAGGCCGGCCAGCTTGTCCACCGACGTACCCCGGCGCACCCCTTCGTCGGCGGTCACCGGTGCCGCGTCGTCACCCGGGAACACCGGCACGATCTGGGCGTCGAACGCCTTGTCGTCCTGGGCCGCCGCGGCCAGCGCGTGCGAACGGGCGGAGTACTCGTCGAGCCGGGTCCGCGACAACCCCCACTTCTCCGCGATCAGCTCCGCCGAGATCCCCTGGTTGAAGCTGAAATCGCGGTAACGCTCGAGCACCTTGGGGCCGTAGGGCATTCCGGTCGCGCGCGCCGATCCCAGCGGTACCCGGCTCATCACCTCGACGCCCCCGGCGACGACGATGTCCTGCTGTCCGGACATCACCGCGTGCACGGCGAAGTCGAGCGCCTGCTGACTCGAACCGCACGCACGGTTCACAGTGGTGCCCGGGATGTGTTCGGGCCACCCGGCGGCCAGTACGGCGAACCGGCCGATGTTGCTCGACTGGTCGCCGACCTGGGACACGCAACCCCAGATCACGTCGTCGACGACGTCGGGTTCGATCCCGGCCCGCAGCACCAGTTCGTTGAGGACGATGGCGGACAGGTCGGCGGCGTGCATACCGGCCAGGCCGCCGTTGCGCTTGCCGACGGGTGTGCGGACGGCTTCGACGATGACGGTCTCGCGCATGGGTGCTCCTCGTTCGTGACGCGTGGCGACTATTCCTGCGCCGGGCCGATCGCGCCCTGCTCTCGCAGCGCGGCGATGTCACCGGCGGACATTCCCAACCCGGCCAGTATCGCGTCGGTGTGCTGGCCGAGACCGGGTACCGCGCCCATGGGCTGTTCGAAGCCCTCGATCACCGGGGGCGGCAGCAGCGCGGAAATCTCGCCGTTCGGGGTCTGGACCGGACGCCAGCGGTCCCGCGCGCTCAGATGCGGGTGGGTGACCACTTCACTGGGGCGGTTGTAGCGGGAATTCCCGATCCCCGCCTCGTCGGCCTTCTTCTGGATGTGGGCGAGATCGTGCTTGGCACACCAGCTCCCGATGGCGTCGTTGAGGACGTCGCGGTGTGCCACCCGGTCGGCGTTGGTGGCGTAGACCGGGTCGTCGGCCAGGTCCGGGCGTTCGATGATCTCGCGGGCCAGCCGCTGCCATTCCCGGTCGTTGGTGGTGCCCAGCACCACCGTCTGGTCGTCGCGGGTGGGATAGGCGCCGTACGGCGCCACCGCCGGCGAGCTCATCCCCAGCGGTTGCTGGTCGATGCCGGAGTACTGGGTGTAGGTCAGCTGGTACCCCATGATGTCGGTCATGGTGTCGAACAGGCTCACCGCGACGCCAGGGGCCGGTGCGACGTCCTCACCCTTGCGGGCGTAGAGCAGGGCCATGATCGACAGCGCGGCGTAGAGCCCGGTGGAGACGTCCGCCACCGGCGGACCGGGCTTGGCCGGCATGTTCGGGTAGCCGGTGACCGCGCACGCCCCCGACTCCGCCTGGATCAGCAGGTCGTAGGCGCGTTTGTGCGAGATCGGTCCGCCGGTCCCGTAGCCGTCGATCTCGACCGGGATCACGTGCGGGTGGCGCTGTTTGAGGTCCGCCGCGCCGAGGCCCATCCGCGCGGTCGCCCCGGGCGCGAGGTTGGACACCAGCACGTCGGCGCCGTCGAGCAACCGGTGCAGCACCTCCATCCCCGCCGGGGACTTGAGGTCCAGCGTCAGCGATTCCTTGCCGCGGTTGACCCAGACGAAATGCGCGGCCTGCCCCTTGACCACGTCGTCGTAGTAGCGGGCGAAGTCGCCGCCGTTCGGGTTCTCGATCTTGATCACCCGCGCACCGAAGTCGGCGAGCACGCGCGTGCACATCGGTGCGGACACCGCCTGTTCCAACGTCACGACGGTGACGCCGGCCAGCGGCGGCTCCCCCGATCCCCCGGTCGCTCCGCTCCTGCCCGCCGCTGTCTGCATCACATCACCATGCCACCATCCACCGGCAGCACCTGACCGGTGATGTACGACGCGGCGTCCGACGCCATGAACACGAACGCCCCGGCCACCTCCTCGGGGCCGGCCCAGCGCTTGAGCGGGATGCGGTTCATCATGTTCGCCGCGAACTTCTCGTTGGTCCGGATGGTCTCGGTCATCGGGGTGGCGGCGAGCGGTGCCAGCGCGTTGACCATGATGTTCTTGGTGGCCAGTTCGCGGGCCAGCGATTTGGTGAACCCGATGATGCCCGCCTTTGCCGCCGAGTAGTTCACCTGTCCGAGCGTGCCGGTGAGGCCGGCCGCCGACGTCACGTTGATGACGCGCGCGGTGCCGTCGGTGGGCAGGTACGGCAGCGCCGCCTGGGTGCAGTGGAAGGTGCCCATCACGTGGATGTCGAAGGTGAGCCGGAACGCCTCCTCGGTCAGCTTCGGGAACATCGCCGGTGCGGTGACCCCGGCGTTGTTGACCAGGATGTGCAGCGATCCCCCGCCGAGCCCGGCGGCCTGTGCGGCGGCGGCGTCGGCGGCGCCGCGGTCGGCGACGTCGAGCGCACATGAATCCGCCTTACCGCCCTCGGCGCGGATGCGCTCGGCCACGGCCGCCGCTGCGTCCGCGTCGATGTCGGTGACCAGTACGGCGGCGCCGGCCTGGGCCAGCGCGGCGGCGACCGCGGCGCCGATCCCGCCGCCGGCGCCCGCGCCGGTGACCATCGCGGCGCGCCCGGTCAGGTCGAAGTAGCCGTTGTTCATCTCAGTAGCTCCTGGGTAGGCCGAGCACGTGGGATCCGAGGAAGTTCAGGATCATCTCCTGACTGACCGGGGCGATCTTCATCAGCCGGGCCTCACGGAAGAACCGCGCGACGTGGTACTCCTCGGCGTAGCCCATGCCACCGTGGGTCTGCAGCGCCCGGTCGGCGGCGGTGAAGCCCGCGTCGGCGCACAGGTACTTGGCCGTATTGGCTTCGCGGCCACACGATTTGCCGTTGTCGTAGAGCCAGGTGGCCTTGCGCAGCATCAGCTCCGCGGCGTCGAGCCGGGCCAGCGAGTCGGCCAGCGGGAACTGGATGCCCTGGTTCATCCCGATCGGACGGTCGAACACGTGCCGGTCGGTGGCGTAGCGCACGGCCTTGTCGAGGGCCACCCGGCCGATGCCGAGCGCCTCGGCGGCGATCAGCATGCGCTCGGGGTTGAGCCCGTCGAGGATGTAGAAGAACCCCTTGCCCTCCTCGCCGACCCGGTCCTCGACGGGGATCCGCAGATCGTCGATGAACAGTTCGTTCGAGCTGACCGCGTTACGGCCCATCTTCGGGATGGGACGGATGTCGACGTGCGCGCGGTCGAGATCGGTCATGAACAGCGTCATACCGTCGGTCTTCTTGCTGACCTCGTCGTACGGTGTGGTGCGGGTCAGCAGCAGGATCTTCTCCGACTCGAGCGCCTTGGAGATCCACACCTTGCGGCCGTTCACGACATAGCTGTCACCGTCGCGCTTGGCGAAGGTGGTGATGCGTGACGTGTCGAGCCCCGCACCGGGTTCGGTGACCCCGAAGCACACGTGCAGATCGCCGGTGGCGATGCGGGGCAGGGTGCGGGCCTTGAGTTCCTCGGACCCGTGCTTGACCACCGGGTGCATCCCGAAGATCGACATGTGGATGGAGCTGGCCGCGTTCATCCCGCCGCCCGAGCGGGCGACCGCCTCGGCGAGCAGGGTGGCCTCGGTGATGCCGAGGCCGTGGCCGCCGTACTCCTCGGGGATCGTCATCCCCAGCCAGCCGCCACCGGCGATCGCGTCGTAGAACTCGGTCGGGAACTCGTGGTTGGAGTCCTTCTCCATCCAGTACTGGTCGTCGAACCTCGCGGCGAGCTCACTGACCGATTTGTAGATCAGCTGCTGGTCCTCGGTCAGCTCGAAGTTCATACCGCCCGGCACTTGGTTCTCCTCTGTCGTCAGATGGGCACGGCCACACAGCTTTTCACCGGTGCGGTCGGTTTCGACCACACCGGTGAACGCGCCGCGGATCAGTCGCGGGCGCCGCTGACCGCCTTGGCGTTGGCCTGGAAGTCGGCGAAGCTCGAGCCGCTGCGGTCCTTGTGGGCGCTCAGCGCCCGGATCGACACGTCGTGACCCTCGGCGGACTTGCGCAGCGCGCCGACGGTGGCCTGCTCCTTCGGGACGTGATTGAACGGTTCGAAGTGGTACCACCGCATCGCGTTCTCGTGGGTGATCTTGTTGATCTCCTCGTCGGTGACCTCGTAGGTCTCGAAGACGGCCATCAACTCCTCGGGCGCACCGGGCCACATCGAATCGCTGTGCGGGTAGTCCATCTCCCAGCAGATGTTGTCGATGCCGATCATGTGCCGGTTCTTCACACCGACCGGATCGGAGATGAAGCACGTCAGGAAGTGGTCGCGGAACACCTCCGAGGGCAACTTGTCACCGAAGTTCTGGTGCGTCCATGTCGAGTGCATCTCGTAGGTGCGGTCCACGCGGTCGAGGAAGTAGGGAATCCACCCCGTGCCGCCCTCGCTCAGCGCGATCTTCAGATCGGGATACTGCTTGATCGGCGCCGACCACAGCAGATCCGCCGCGGCCTGCACGATGTTCATCGGCTGCAGCGTGATCATCACGTCCATCGGTGCGTCCGGCGCGGTGATCGCGAGCTTGCCCGACGAGCCGATGTGCACGTTCATCACCGTGTCGGTGTCGACGAGCGCTTCCCACAACGGCTTCCAGTGCTCGAGGTCGTGGAAGCTCGGGTAGCCCAGCGTCGAGGGGTTCTCGGTGAACGTCAGTGAATGCACACCCTTCTCCGAGACCCGTCGCACCTCCTTGGCGCACAGCTCGGGATCCCAGATCGCCGGGATCGCCATCGGGATGAACCGGCCCGGATTGCTGCCGCACCACTCGTCGATGTGCCAGTCGTTGTAGGCCTGCACCAGAGCCATGGAGAAGTCGGGGTCCTCGGTGGCGAACAGCCGCGCCGCGAAACCGGGGAACGACGGGAAGTTCATGGTGGCCAGCACGCCGCCGGCGTTCATGTCCTTGACGCGTTCGTTCGGGTCGTAGCAGCCCTTGCGGATCTCGTCGAGACCCTGGGGTTCGAGGCCGTACTCCTCTTTCGGCCGGCCGGCCACCGCGTTGAGCGCGACGTTGGGGATCACGGTGTCGCGGAACTGCCAGGTGTCGGAGCCGTCCGGGTTGTGCACGAGCCTCGGCGCGTCGTTGACGTACTTCTCCGGCAGGTGGTTCTTGAACATGCCCGGCGGTTCGATGATGTGATCGTCCACGCTGATCAGAATCATGTCCTCGTGCTTCACGGCGGTGTCCTTCCGTTGGGCGGCTCCGTGCTCGAGCAGTTCTCCTCTTCAGAAAACTATCTTCTCACTGCGGGAGAATCAATGTCGGTGAACAATTACCGCAGTACGCGCGGCATGTGGAGACACACGGACGCGGGCACCTCGGGCGCCCGTATTGACCATCGTGCACGTCGTGTGGAAACCTGTTAGGCAGAAATGAGAACCTGATTCTCATCACTGAGAGGAGACGCCCGTGCGCCTGGCCCCGTTGCCGGCGGATCAGTGGGACGACGACGTGCTGCGCGCACTGTCGGTCATGCTCCCCGAGGAGCGGCTCAACCCCGAAGCGGCGGGAAACCTGCTGGCCACGCTGGTTCGCCACCCCCACCTCACCCGAGCCTTCCTGCGCTTCAACGTCCACCTGCTGTTCCGGTCCACGCTGCCCGACCGCCTGCGCGAACTGGCGATCCTGCGGGTCGCGCATGTGCTGGGCTCGGAGTACGAGTGGCGCCACCACGTCTCGATGGGCCGCGAGGTCGGGCTGACCGACGCCGCCATCGAGGGTGCCGCCCAGGGACGGGGCGCCGACGAGCTCGACCAGGCGGTGCTCGACGCGGTGGACCAACTGCAGGACAAGGCGAACATCTCCGACCAGACGTGGGCCGAGCTCAGCGCCCATCTCGACGAGCGCCAGCGTATGGATCTCGTCTTCACCATCGGCTGCTATGGCGCGCTGGCCATGGCCATCAACACATTCGGCGTAGAACCCGACCAGGAGAGGTAACGAACCGTGGCACATTTTCCGAAACCGGCCGCCGGTAGCTGGACCGAGAACTGGCCGGAACTCGGCACGGCGCCGGTCAACTACGAGGACTCCATCGACCCCGAGCACTTCAAGCTCGAGCAGGAGGCGATCTTCAAGAAGACCTGGCTCAAGGTCGGCCGCGTCGAGCAGTTGCCGAAGAAGGGCAGCTACTTCACCCGCGAGATGCCCTGCGCCGGGCCCGGGACGTCGGTGATCATCGTCAAGGGCACCGACAACGAGGTGCGGGCGTTCTACAACTTCTGCCGTCACCGCGGCAACAAGCTGGTGTGGTCGGACTTCCCGGGCGAAGAGGTGTCCGGTTCCTGCCGCCAGTTCGTCTGCAAGTACCACGCGTGGCGCTACGACCTCAAGGGCGACCTGACCTTCGTCCAGCAGGAAGGCGAGTTCTTCGACCTCGACAAGGCGCAGTACGGCCTGGTGCCGGTCCGCTGCGAGGTGTGGGAAGGCTTCATCTTCATCAACTTCGACAAGGACGCGATCCCGCTGCGCGAATACCTCGGCGACTTCGCGAAGGGCCTCGAGGGCTACCCGTTCCACGAGATGACCGAGCACTACAGCTACCGCGCGGAGATCAACGCGAACTGGAAGCTGTTCATCGACGCGTTCACCGAGTTCTACCACGCGCCGATCCTGCACATGAAGCAGGCGGAGAAGGAGGAGGCCGAGAAGCTGGCCAAGTTCGGCTTCGAGGCCCTGGCTTACGACATCAAGGGTGACCACTCGATGGTGTCGTCGTGGGGCGGGATGTCCCCGCCGAAGGATCTCAACATGGTCAAGCCGATCGAGCGCATCCTGCACAGCGGGCTGTTCGGCCCGTGGGACCGGCCGAACATCAAGGGCATTCTGCCCGACGAGCTGCCGCCCGCCATCAACCCGGGGCGCCACAAGAGCTGGGGCACAGACTCGTTCGAGTTCTTCCCCAACTTCACGCTGCTGTTCTGGGCGCCGGGCTGGTATCTGACCTACAACTACTGGCCCACCGCGGTGGACAAGCACATCTTCGAAGCCGACCTGTACTTCGTGCCACCGACCAACCTGCGGCAGCGGCTCTCTCAGGAACTGGCCGCGGTGACGTTCAAGGAGTACGCGTTCCAGGACGCCAACACCCTGGAGGCCACCCAGACCCAGATCGGCACCCGCGTCGTCACGGATTTCCCGCTGTGCGACCAGGAGATCCTGCTGCGTCACCTGCACATGACCGCACACCAGTACGTGGATCGGTACAAGGCGTCACTGGCCGACGGCAGTGCCACCGCGAGCGCCACGAATGGACACGCCAGTTCTGCCGAGAAGGATCACGCCAATGTCTAAGCTGCCCGAGGAATTCGCCGACCTGGAGCGGTTCTCCGACTGGTGCCTGCCCACCGAGGAGGAGCGGTACGCCAAGCGGCTCAACTCGACGATGGACGAGATGCAGGAGCTCTACGACGCCGGAATGGCCCGACTCGAGGACATCATGGTCTACGTCGACGCCCGCTTCCCGCTCAAGGGCATGCCCGAGGACGCGAAGGCACTCGTGCACCTGGGCCAGTCGATCGTGATGGTGAGTTTCCCCGTCGAGGTGTGGAAGCAGCCGCGTGTCCTCGACAGCGGTGCGGCCTACATCAAACTGATCAAGGAGCCGGTGGTCTAGAGGTGCTCACCCTCAAGGCAGCCGGATACGTCGACGTCGACAGCGGGGAGATCGTCCGCCCCGGCGTCGTCACCGTCGACGGTGATCGCATCGTGTCGGTGGGCGGCGACGTGCCCGCCGGCGCCGACGTGATCGACCTCGGTGACTCCATCCTGCTGCCCGGTCTGATGGACATGGAGGTGAACCTCCTGATGGGCGGCCGGGGGGAGAACCCGGGCCTGTCGCAGGTGCAGGACGATCCCCCGACCCGGGTGCTGCGCGCGGTCGGCAATGCCCGGCGCACGCTGCGCGCCGGGTTCACCACGGTGCGCAACCTCGGGCTGTTCGTCAAGACCGGCGGATACCTGCTCGACGTCGCGCTGGGCAAGGCCATCGACGCCGGCTGGATCGACGGGCCCCGGGTGGTCCCGGCCGGACACGCGATCACCCCCACCGGCGGACACCTCGACCCGACGATGTTCGCCGCCTTCATGCCCGGCGCCCTCGAACTGACGGTCGAGGAGGGCATCGCCAACGGTGTCGACGAGATCCGCAAGGCGGTGCGCTACCAGATCAAACACGGTGCTCAGCTGATCAAGGTCTGTGTGTCCGGCGGGGTGATGTCGCTGACCGGAGAGGCAGGCGCACAACACTATTCGGACGAGGAACTGCGGGCCATCGTCGACGAGGCGCACCGGCGCGGGATGCGGGTGGCCGCGCACACCCACGGCGCCGAGGCCGTCAAACATGCCGTGGCGTGCGGGATCGACTGCATCGAGCACGGCTTCCTGATGGACGACGAGGCCATCCGGATGCTGGTGGACAACGACCGGTTCCTCGTCACCACCCGGCGGCTCGCCGAGTACATGGACGTCTCGAAGGCGCCCCCGGAGTTGCAGGCCAAGGCCGCCGAGATGTTCCCGAAGGCCAGGACGTCGATCAAGGCCGCCTACGAAGCGGGCGTGAAGATCGCCGTCGGCACCGACGCACCGGCAATCCCCCACGGCCGCAACGCCGATGAACTCGTCACGCTCGTCGAGTGGGGTATGCCGCCCGCGGCGGTGCTGCGCGCCGCGACGGTCGTCGCCGCGGATCTGATCAACCGGTCCGATTCACTCGGTCGCCTCGCCGTCGGCTACCTCGCCGACATCATCGCGGTGCCGGGCGACCCCCTGGCGGACATCGGCGTTACACGCGATGTCGACTTTGTAATGAAGGGCGGTAAGGTCTACAAGAATGAGCACGACACCGACACGAACTGAGGATCTGGTCGAGATCCACCAGCTGCTCGCCAAGTACGCCGTCACCATCACCCAGGGCGACATCGACGGACTGACCAGCGTCTTCACCCCCGACGGCACTTACAGCGCATTCGGCGAGACCTACACGCTCAACCGGTTCCCCGTGCTGGTGGACGCGGCGCCCAAGGGGCTGTTCATGACCGGCACGGCGCTGGTGGACCTGACCGAAGGCGCCGACACGGCGAGCGGGACCCAGCCGCTGTGCTTCATCGAGCATTCCAAGCACGACATGCGCATCGGTTACTACAACGACACCTACGTCCGCACCGCGGGCGGCTGGCGGCTGAAAACCCGTGCGATGACGTTCATCCGGCGCTCCGGGGACCACGACTCCGGGCGCCCCCACGCGATAGGGAGACCCGAAGCCGGATGACTGACCTGTTGGAGCCCGCCGCGTTCCGGACGGCACTGCGGAGCTGGCTCGACGAGAACTCGGGCTTGGTCGAGCCGCCGGACGACCACTCGCTGCAGGGCCACATGCGCCAGTTCGCCCGCGTGCAGCGCGCACTCTACGACGCCGATTGGATGCGCTACGGCTGGCCCGAACGCGCCGGCGGGCTCGGCGGGCCCGCGATCCTGCGGGCCATCGTCGGCGAGGAGGTGGTGGGCCGCCGGCTGGCCGAGCCCGGACCGTATTCGATGCTCGAGGTGCTCGCGCCCACGATGATCGACTACGCCTCCCCCGAGCTGGCCGCCGAGATGGTGCCGAAACTGCTCAGCGGCGAAGAGCAGTGGTGCCAGGGGTTCTCCGAGCCAGGCTCCGGCAGTGACCTGGCGTCGCTGACCACGCGTGCGGTGCAGCGCGGCGACGAGTGGGTGATCAACGGCCAGAAGGTGTGGACCAGCTTCGCCCAGTACTCGCACCGCTGCATCCTGCTCACCCGCACCGGTGGTGCGGACATCCCCGACCACGAGGCGATCACCGCGTTCTTCGTCGACCTGGACACGCCGGGGATCTCGGTGCGTCCGTTGCACACCATGCACGGCGTCGACGAGTTCTGCGAGGTCTACTTCGACGACGTCGTGGTGGGCGCCGACCGGATGCTCGGCCGGCCCGGCGACGGATGGCGGCTGGCGATGGACCTGCTGCCCTACGAACGCTCGACGTGCTTCTGGCAGCGGATCGCCTACCTGTATTCGCGATTCGACGCGCTGATCGGCGAGGTCAAGGGAATCGGGCAGGCCGTGGACGTCGACATGGGCGACGTCTACCTGGCGCTGCACACGCTGCGGTGCCGCTCGCGCGCCACCCAGTATCGGCTGGCCGAAGGACACAAGCTCGGACCGGAGACCTCCATCGACAAGGTGCTGCTGGCCGGCGCCGAACAGCGCCTCTACGACACCGCGCGCGATCTGCTGCCCGGCGCCGTCGAACTCGAAGACACCGACTGGCGCACCGAATACCTGTACTCCCGGGCGGCCACCATCTACGGCGGCACCGCAGAGGTGCAGCGCAACATCATCGCCCGCCGCCTGCTCGACCTCGGGAAGGAGTGATCGTGGACCGACAATCACTCGACATGCTCGAAGCATCTCTGCGCAAGACCATGCTGACGGCGTCGGGCCCCGACCTCGACGCCGCGCTCACCGAACTCGGCTGGGCCGAGATGCTGACCGACATGCCCGAAACGGCCGTGCCGCTGGTGTTCCGGCTTCTCGGTGAGACCGGTTCGCACGCTTCGGTTCTCGTCGACGTCGTGTTGCACGCCACCGGCAACACGATCGGCGACACCGTCGAGCTGCCGCTGCCGTACGCCGGCAACGCGTGGGTGGTGTGGGACCGGATCAGCGCGCAGAGCGCCGATCCGACACTCGGCGGGCTGCCGCTGCGCCGTGAGGAGGAGGGCTATCCCATCCGGGTGGCCGAGGCGCGGATGGCGGTCGGCTGGTGGCTGGTCGGATCGGCCAGGGCGATGCTGACGCTGGCGTGCCGGCACGCCAAGGACCGGGTGCAGTTCGGCCGGCCCATCGCCCAGTTCCAAGCCGTGAGGCACCGGCTGGCCGAGACGCTGGTGGCCATCGAGGGCGCCGAGGCCACGCTGACGCTGCCCGGCTCGGAGAACCCCGACCTGAACGCGCTGCTGGCCAAGGCCGCCGCGGGGAAGGCGGCGCTGACGGCGGCCAGGAACTGCCAGCAGGTGCTCGCCGGAATCGGTTTCACCGCCGAACACGATCTGCACATCCACGTGAAGCGGACACTGGTACTCGACGGATTGCTGGGCAGCTCACGCGAACTCACGCGCCGAGCGGGAGCGGGGCTGCGGGCCCGCGGCTCGGCGCCCCGGCTGGCCAACCTGTAGAAGCACCTCCCCACCTCTTTACCTCTTACCGCGAGCGTGCGTGTCTGCCCACGAGACGCCGCGGTTTCGCCGGCACTTTGCGCACGCTCGCGGCACTGAGACCGTGCACAGCCGCTGATTCATCCACAGGCGGCATGGTTGGTGCTGTCCTGACCTCGCGGCCCGACCGACGATGGCCGCCATGGACGAAGCACTGCAGCGGATATTCGACAGACAGGGTGGCGTCGCGACGAGCGGCCAGATCCTCGCCGTCACATCGCGATACGAGTTCGAAGCGGTGGTGAAACGCAAGTACGTCGAACGCATCTGGCAGGGTGTGTACTGCTTGGGCGAACCGACCGACGAGATGCGTCTGCGCGGGCTCGACCTGGCCTGCGGCACCCGCATCGCGGTGTGTCTGGCGACCGCCGCGGCGCTGTTCGGTTTCGACACCGAGGAGCCCAAGGAGCTGCACGTGCTCAACCCGCCGGGGCACCAACTGCGCCCGGTCGACGGGCTGGTCGTGCACCGGCGCGACGGCGCCCCGCTCGTGTCAACCGGCGAGCGGCGTGCGACGACGCCCGCGTGGACGGCGGTCGAAGTGGCACGCGGCCTTCGTCGTCCGCGCGCCCTGGCCACTCTCGACGCGGCACTGCGCAGCAAGACCGTCAGCCGGGGCGAATTGTGGCGCGCGGCAATCGAACAGGCCGGCAGGCGAGGCATCGTCGCCGTCCGCGACCTCCTCCCGCTGGCCGATCCGCGAGCCGAGTCCCCACTGGAGAGCGAGGCCCGGCTCGCCATGATCGACGGTGGTCTACCGTCACCGGAGCTGCAGTTCGCGGTCGTCGACGGCAACGGCGAGGTGCGGCGGCTCGACTTCGCCTGGCCGGATCAGCGCGTCGCGGTCGAGTACGACGGAGTCGACTGGCACAGCGGACCGGAGGCCATGCGTGCGGACCGCCGTCGTCAGTCAGCGCTGATGGACGTCGGCTGGGTGGTCATCCCGATAGTGTTCGAGGACGTGCGGCACCGCGCCTGGGACTTCGTGGCGCGAATCGACCATCAGCTTCGGCACCCTCGCGCCGCGTGACCGTGCACAATGTGCTGCGGAAACCGCGGCGCGTCGGGTGCAGACGCGCACGCTCGCGGAGGCGAGGTGACCCGATTACTGGACGGTGCTCTTCATCTTGTCGAGGTCGACCAGCACCGGCCATCCGCCCACGCTCAACGCGTTGCCGTGACCGGTCTGGTGGATGTCGAACACCGACTGGATCGCGGCGTAGAAGCCCTGCACGTCGAGAGTCTGGTTGACCGCCCGCTTGGCCTGCCGCAGCGCGAAGGGCGGCATCGCGGCGATCTGCTCGGCCAGCGCGCGGGTCTCGGCGTCGAGGTCGTCGCGGGGCACCACCCGGTTGACCATGCCGGTGCGTTCGGCCTCCTCGGCGGTCAGCGGCCGGCCCGTGAACAGGATCTCCTTGGCCTTGCGCGGCCCCAATTCCCAGGTGTGGCCGTGGTATTCGACCCCGCCGATCCCCATCAGCGCGACCGGGTCGGAGAACAGGGCGTCGTCTGCGGCGAGGATCAGATCACAGGGCCAGCACAGCATCAGCCCGCCGGAGATGCAGCGGCCCTGCACGGCGGCGATCGACGGTTTGGGCACGTTGCGCCACCGCAGCGTGTACTCGAGGTAGCGCTTCGACTCGTGGGCGATGATGAATTCCAAGGTGATCTTGTCGGGCACCGGGCCGCCGCCCCGCAGATCGTGGCCGGCGGAGAAGTGTTTTCCGTTGGCGCGCAGCACGATCACGACGACCTCGGGGTCCTCGGCGGCTCGCGTCCACGCCGCGTCGAGTTCGTCGAGGAGTTCGGTGTTCTGCGCGTTGGCCACCTCGGGCCGGTTCAGCGAGATGGTCGCGATCTTGTCGGCGACCTCGTAGTCGATGTACACGTTTCTCCTCTAGTTCCTGGGTAATCCGAGCAGTCGCTGGGCGACGATGTTGCGCTGGATCTCCGATGTGCCGCCGGCGATGGTGCCGGCGAAGCTGCGGGTGTACCGCTCGAACCAGCCGCACGAGTAGGCGTCGAGGTTGAGCGGCGTCCACGGCCCGACCGTGGTGGGGTGTGCCAGACCCTCCACCCCGGCCGCGGCCAGTGCGTGTCCGGTGGCGGCCTGCCCGGCCTCGGAGCCCAGCAGTTTGAGCACCGACAGGGCGGCGCCGTCGTCGATCCCGCGCGCTGCCCGGGCGAGCGCGACCGAACCGAGCAGCCGCAGCGCCATCGAGTCCATGACCATGGTGGCGTAGTGGTCGCGGTCGAGCGCCGTGCGGGCCGGGAAGTCGTCGATCAGATCCTGCAGCCGGTCGCCGTAGCTGAGCCACAGCATCGTGCGCTCGTGCCCCAGTGACCCGTTGGCCACCCGCCACCCGTCGTTCTCGGCGCCGATCAGGTTTTCCGCGGGCACCTCGACGTCGGTGAAGAAGACCTCGTTGAAGTCCTTCTCGTCGGCATCGCAGATTGACGCGAACGGACGGCGGACGACACCGGGGGAATCGGTGGGGATCATCAGCACGCTGATGCCGCGGTGTTTGGCCGCATCCGGATCGGTCCGCACGAAGGTGAGGATGACGTCGGCCTCATTGGCCCCCGACGTCCAGACCTTCTGCCCGTTGACCACGTAGTGGCCGGAATCCGGTGCGCGCACGGCCCTGGTGCGCAGCGACGCGAGGTCCGAACCGGCGCCCGGTTCACTCATCCCCAGCGCGGCGGTGAGCTCGGCGCGCAGGATCGGCACCGCCCACTTTCGCTGCTGTTCGGGCGTGCCGAACGAGATCAGGGACGCGGCGATGATGCCCACGCCCTGCGGGTTGAAACTCTGGTAGATGCGCCGCCGCGACAGCTCGAGCTGGTGAACGTACTGCTGGAGGATGGTGGCGTTGCGGCCGCCGAACTCGGGCGGATGACCGGGCAGCAGCCAGCCGTTGTCGAACAGCAGGCGCTGCCAGCGACGGGCCCACTCCGGCACGTCGGCCGAGGATCGGGGGCGCTGCGCCGCGTCGGCCTCCCGGGGCTGGTGTGCATCGAGGAACGCCACGAACTCGGCGCGGAAAGCTTCGACGTCGGCGTCGAAAGTCAGCTGCACGGCACTCCCGGGTTTGCTCTCTGGGGAAACGCTTCTCTAACGCACAATCTGAGAATACTATTCTCGCCATGAGGAAGGCACAATCTCCGACACGTTGGCCGCGAGGGGGGCTCGGACCACTATGCCCAGGCGTTCTCCGGTACAGTTCATTCATGTTCTCCCGACTCGGCCAGGCTTCGAGCTGCCGGTGAGCACACCCAGCGAAGAGCCGGCTTGGAAGCAGCGGGCCGTCGAGCGGTCGATCAAGACCGCCAAACTCCGCGCCGCGCAGCGTGTCCAGCGGTTCCTCGACGCCGCTCAGGCGATCATCATCGAGAAGGGCAGCACGGATTTCACCGTGCAAGAGGTGGTCGATCGGTCGCGGCAGTCGCTTCGCAGTTTCTACCTGCAGTTCGACGGTAAGCACGAACTGCTCCTGGCGCTCTTCGAGGATGCGCTGAGCCGGTCGGCCGACCAGATCCGGGCCGCCACCGCCAGCCACACCGACCCTATCGAGCGTCTGAAAGTGGCCATTCAGCTGCTGTTCGAGACCTCGCGGCCGGATCCCGCCGCCAAACGGCCGCTGTTCACCGACTTCGCCCCGCGTCTGCTCGTCTCGCATCCCGCCGAGGTCAAGGTCGCGCACGCGCCGTTGCTCATCCTGCTCGCCGAGCTCATGGAAGAGGCCAGCGCCGCCGGTCAACTGCGGGAGGGGATCAACCCCAAGCGGATGGCCGCGATGACGATGCAGACGGTCATGTTCGTCGCTCAATCCAGCGGCGGCGCCGATGACGGCTCCGTCCATCCGATCACCGCCGACGAGGTCTGGGACTTCGTCGCGCACGGGTTCGCCCGCATCTGACACACCCCGCTCATCGCGGTCGGCCCACCCGCCGCCCGCGGTGTTCGCGACGCTAGTCCGCATTCTCCGGAAATGCCGTTCTTCTAAGCGGATAGTAGAAATTGCCCTTTTCGAGTGTGGCGTTGACACAATCGAATGCCGGTGAGAAGGTCTGCTGAGCAGGTGCCCAGCAGACCGGCGCACATGGACGAATCGACGAACCAGGAATCGAGGACCCGATGGCAGGACGCGTAGAAGGCAAGGTCGCATTCATCACCGGTGCGGCCCGCGGACAGGGCCGGGCACACGCGGTGCGGCTGGCGCAGGAGGGCGCCGACATCATCGCCGTCGACATCTGCAAGCAGATCGACAGCGTCCGGATCCCGCTGTCGACGCCCGAGGATCTCGCCGAGACCGCGGACCTGGTCAAGAACCTCGACCGACGCATCTACACCGCCGAAGTCGACACCCGTGACTTCGATGCGCTGAAGGCCGCCGTGGACGCCGGTGTCGAGCAGCTGGGCCGACTCGACATCATCGTTGCCAACGCCGGCATCGGCAACGGCGGCGAGACGCTGGACAAGACCAGCGAGGGCGACTGGGAAGACATGATCGACGTCAACCTGGGCGGCGTGTGGAAGACCGTCAAAGCCGGTGTCCCCCACCTGCTGGCCGGCGGCCGGGGCGGCTCGATCATCCTCACCAGCTCGGTCGGCGGCCTCAAGGCCTACCCGCACACCGGCCACTACGTGGCGGCCAAACACGGTGTGGTGGGCCTGATGCGGACGTTCGCGGTCGAACTCGGCCCGCAGAACATCCGCGTGAACTCCGTGCACCCGACCAACGTCAACACGCCGCTGTTCATGAACGAGGGCACCATGAAGCTGTTCCGCCCCGATCTGGAGAACCCGGGCCCCGAGGACATGAAGGTCGTCGGCCAGCTGATGCACACCCTGCCGATCGGGTGGGTCGAGCCCGAGGACATCGCCAACGCCGTACTGTTCCTCGCTTCCGACGAGTCGCGCTACATCACCGGTGTCACGCTGCCCATCGACGGCGGCAGCTGCCTGAAGTAGGCCGCGCTTCGCGTCGACCGGGGATCTCGCGCGGCGAGGTCCCCGGTTTCGGGTCGGCCCCATTCGCGCGAAACCGGCCGCCACGGCGGGCCGGGGTGGTTGCATGAGTCCACGCGATCGCGGGGATACGTGCTCTACGGGCGGCGAGGATCGAGGTGGGGCGTGAAGCGACTCAACGGCATGGACGCCATGCTGCTGTACAGCGAGACGCCCAACCTGCACACCCACACCCTCAAGGTGGCGATCATCGACGCCACCTCCTACGACATCGACCATGACAGCCCGTACTCGTTCGAGGTGTTCCGCCGCACCATCGCCCGCCGGCTGCACCTGCTCGAGCCGCTGCGCTACCGGCTGATCGACATCCCGCTGCGGTTCCACCATCCGATGTGGCTGGAGAACTGCGACATCGACCTCGACTACCACGTCCGGACCGTGTCGGTGCCCGCCCCCGGCGGCCGCCGCGAACTCGACGAGGTCATCGGCCGCATCGCCAGCACCCCGCTGGACCGCAGCCGGCCGCTGTGGGAGTTCTACTTCGCCGAAGGCATGCCCGACAACAGGTACGCACTGATCGGCAAGGTCCACCACACGCTGGCCGACGGCGTCGCGTCGGCGAACCTGCTGGCCCGGCTGATGGACCTGGCCGGCGCGGCGCCCGACGAACGCGACCACTACACGACGTGCGAGCCGCCGACCCGGTCACAGCTGTTGGCCGAGGCCAGCCGCGACCACCTGCAGAAGGCCGTCGAATTCCCCGGCCTGGTGAGCCAGGCGGTGCGCGGGGCGGTGCGGGTGCGGCGGCGCACTCGCGATCAGCGGGGCGGCGACGAGATGGCGAAGATGTTCCGGACGCCCCCGACGTTCCTCAACCACGTGGTGTCGCCCGCGCGCACCTTCGCCACTGCGCCGGTGTCGCTGGCGGATCTGAAGGAGACGGCCAAACACCTCGGCGTCACGTTCAACGATCTGGTGCTGTCGGTCGCCGCCGGCGGACTGCGCGAACTTCTGCTGCGCTACGACGGGCGCGCCGACCGGCCGCTGCTGGCGTCGGTGCCCGTGGCCACCGACCGCTCCCCCGACCGGGTGACCGGAAACGAGATCAGCGGGCTGGCGGTGTCGCTGCCCGTCCACATCGACGACCCGCTGCGCCGGGTGCGGCTGACGGCGCTGGCGACCAAGCGCGCCAAGGAAGTTCACGATCTGATGGGTCCCCGCCTGCAGGGCAGGATGATGGAATACCTGCCGCCGCCGGTGGCGCCCAGCGCATTCCGCTGGCAGGCGCAGCACGCCGCGCACAACCGGATCATGAACGTCGCGGTGTCGAGCGTGCCGGGTCCGCGCGAGCGTGGACACATCGGCGGCGCCGACGTCACGGAGATCTACTCCGTCGGCGTGCTCTCGGCGGGAAGCGCTTTCAACATGACCGTGTGGAGTTACGTCGACCAGGTCGACATCTCCGTGCTCTCCGACGACCAGACGTTCGACGACATCCACGAAGCGACCGACGCGATGCTGCACGGGCTCGCCGAGATCCGGCGCGCCGCAGGATTGCCCGCCGAACTGCGCCCGGTCGACACCGCGATGGCACCGGCCACCGCGGTCGCGCCCTAGTCGAGCTGGGCGAGCAGTTCGTTGCGCAGCACCTTGCCGGTGCCGCCGCGCGGGAGTTCGTCGAGCACCTTGATCTCCCGCGGCACTTTGTAATTCGCGAGGTTGCCGCGGACGTGTTCCTTGAGTTCCTCGGCCGTGACCGACGCACCGTCGGCGGGCACCACGAATGCGGCAAGGCGCTGGCCGTACTTCTCGTCGTCCACCCCGAGTACCGCGGCCTCGGCCACCCCCGGATGGGCGGCCAGCGTCTTCTCGACCTCGATCGGGTAGACGTTCTCGCCGCCGGAGACGATCATCTCGTCGTCGCGGCCGACGACGAACAGCCGTCCCGCCTCGTCGAGGTACCCGACGTCACCGGAAGCCATGAAGCCGTCGTGGAAGTCCTTGGTGGCACCCGAGGTGTACCCGTCGAACAGCGTGCCGCTGCGCACGAAGATGCTGCCGGTCTCGCCCGGGGGCAGCTCGCGGAAGTCCGGATCGAAGATGCGGATCTCGGTGCCGTCGGCCGGTGTGCCCGCGGTGTCGGGTGCGGCCCGCAGGTCGGCGGGTGTCGCGGTGGCGATCATGCCGGCCTCGGTGGCGTTGTAGTTGTTGTAGATGACGTCGCCGAACTGGTCCATGAACGCGGTGACGACGTCGGGACGCATCCGCGAACCCGAGGCGGTGGCGAAGCGCAGCGACCGGCCGCTGTAGCGGGCCCGCACCTCGTCGGGGAGATCCATGATCCGGTCGAACATCACCGGCACCACCACGAGGCCGGTGGCGCGGTGCTCGTCGACCAGGGCCAGCGTGGCCTCCGGATCGAAGCGGCGCCGGGTGACGATCGTGCAGGCCAGCAGCCCGGCGAACAACAACTGCGAGAACCCCCACGCGTGGAACATGGGCGCGACGATGACCGTGGTCTCCTCCGCGCGCCACGGCGTGCGGTCCAGCACGGCCTTGAGGTCGCCCGCGCCACCACTGCCCGCGGAACGCTTCGCGCCCTTCGGCGTTCCCGTCGTTCCGGAGGTCAGCAGGATGGTCTCACTGCTGCGCTCGGCGGGGCGCGGGCGCTGCCCCCGGTGCGCGTCGATCAAAGCGTCCACGGTGGTCTCGGTGTCCGCGCCGGGCTCGTCGGTCCAGGCGACGATGGGCAGCGCATCGGGCAGCTTCGCCAGCGCCACCCCGACGGTCTCGGCGAACTCCTCGTCGTAGATCACGACGTCGGCGCCCTCGCGTTCGGCGACCTCGGCCAGTGCAGGCCCGGCGAACGACGTGTTCAGCAGCAGCGCGTTGGCCCCGATGCGGTTGGCGGCCAGCAGCGCCTGGACGAAGCCGCGGTGGTTGCGGCACATGATCGCGACTGTCCCGGGAGTGCCGCCGGGCAACTGCTGCAGCGCGACGGCCAGCGCATCCGATTCGTCGTCGAGTTCCCGGAACGTCAGGGTGCCGCGTTCGTCGACCAGTCCCGGCCGGTCGGGACAGCGCTGCGCCGCGGTGGCGAACCCGACCGTCGCCGTCATCCCCACCCTGCGCACGGCGCCGCCCATGCGCAGATAGCGGTCCGGTCGCATGGGGGCGATGAGCCGTGCGCGCCACAGGGTCTGCATCAACCCGACGCTTGCGCCCACCTTGGCGGCGGTCTCGCTGAACACGGTGCTCACCCCAGCACCGGGAAACGACGTTCGCGCGCGAGTTCGTTGAGCGCCTTCTGCATCACGGTGCGGACGTGCTGGTCGACTTCGGCCACATCCGGATCCTCGCCGAACTGCGCGGTGATGTCGATGGGTTCGAGCACCCTGGTCACGACCTTCGACGGCAGCGGCAGATTGGGCGGGAAGATCAGCGACAGGCCGAAGGGGAAGCCGAAGCTGACCGGCAGGATCTCCATTCGGGCCCGCTTGAGCCCGAGGCGCCGGGCGATGGAGTCACCGCGCGCGAGGAACAGCTGAGTCTCCTGCCCACCGATCGACACCATCGGGACGATGGGCACCCCGGCCTCGATGGCCGTGCGCACGTAGCCGGTGCGGCCCGCGAAGTCGATCTTGTTCTCGGAGAACGTCGGTCGGTACGAGTCGTAATCGCCGCCGGGGAAGACCAGGACCACCGCGCCGGAGCGCAGCGCCTTACCGGCGTTCTCACGGCTGGCCTCGATCACTCCGGCGCGGCGCAGCAGGCTGCCCAGCGGTGGGACGAACACCCCGTAGTGGGCCAGCGTGTACACCGGTCGGTCGTACCCGAACCGCTGATAGAACGCCGGCGCGAAGATCAGCACGTCCGGGGTGAGCATGCCGCCGGAGTGGTTCGCGACGACCAGCGCGCCCCCGGCGGGTGGGATCGCCTCCAGTCCGCGGACATCGGAGCGGAAGTAGCGCCTGATGGCGGCGCCGACCGTCTTGGCGATGGCCGCGGTGAACTCCGGGTCCCACTTCGCGACCTCGGGCCGGTCGGGTGGCACCTTGCGGTTGCCGTCCCTGTCGTCGCTCTTGTCCTGGTCGCTCACCGGATCCCCCTGTGGCTGCTGCTCCGTTGCAGGTCGGTGAATACGTTACTCTCGCTAAAGGAGAACTCCGTAATCGCGATGCTCACGCGCGCCGACCTCTCGGGAGAACAATGTCAGACGCGGTGCTCGTTACCGGCGGTTTTGGGCTGGTCGGTTCGCAGACGGTGCGGCGCCTCGCCGAACTCGGCCGCCCGGTGGTGGCAACCGATCTGCAGACCGACGCCAACCGCAAAGCCGCCGCGGCACTACCGGACGGCGTCCAGGCGCGGTGGGCGGACCTGACCGACGCCGGGCAGGTCGAGCAACTGCTCGGCGAGGTCGCGCCCGCGGCGATCATCCATCTCGCCGCGGTGATCCCGCCGCCGATCTACCGCAACGCCGCGCTGGCCCGCAAGGTCAACGTGGACGCCACCGCGACACTCGTCCGCGCGGCCGAGGCGCTGCCCACTCCCCCGCGCTTCGTCCAGGCGTCGAGCAATGCGGTCTACGGTGCGCGCAACCCGCACCGCCACACCGCGCCGGTCACCGCCGAAACCCCGCCCAACCCGACCGACCTCTACGGCGGACACAAACTCGAAGCCGAGGAGCTCGTGCGGGCGTCGAGCCTGCAGTGGGTGGTCCTGCGGCTCGGCGGTGTGCTCAGCACCGATCCAAAGGCCATGCCGTTCACCACCGACGCACTGTTCTTCGAGAGCGCACTGCCCACCGACGGCAGGCTGCACAGCGTCGACGTCCGCGACGTCGCATGGGCTTTCGCCGCGGCCACCACGGCCGACGTCGTCGGCGAGATCCTGCTGATCGCGGGCGACGACACCCACAAATTGCGTCAGGGTGAGGTCGGACCCGCGCTCGCCGGCGCCCGTGGCATGGCCGGCGCGCTGCCGCCTGGGCGGCCCGGTGACCCCGACCGCGACGACGCGTGGTTCATCACCGACTGGATGGATGCGACGCGGGCGCAGGAAGCGCTGTCGTTCCAACATCATTCGTGGCCCGACATGCTCGCCGAGATGAGCGGCCAGGCGGGTCTGCTGCGTTATCCGATGCAGCTGCTCGCCCCGTTGGCGCGGCTGTTCGTCGCGCGTCAGTCGGCCTACCGGAACAAGCCCGGGAAGTACGCCGATCCGTGGGCGGCGATCCGGTCCCGGCTCGGCGAACCGGGGCTCGACCGGCCCCGCTAACCCGGGCCCAGGGTGGCGGCACCCGTGCCGGGGTGCCGGTACCAGCCACCCGCGGAATGCGTACCGCCGTCGACGTGCAGCGTCTGCCCGGTGATGTAGCTCGCCAGGTCCGAGGCGAGAAAAACTGCGGCGCCAGCCATCTCGTCGACGGTTCCGGGGCGGCCCATCGGAATCGCGTCGCCGATGCCCGCGGGCAGGCCGGCCGGTGACAGCGCCATGAGACCCTCGGTGACGATGACATCGGGCGCCAGCGCGTTGACCCGGATCCCGTGCGGCGCCAACTCGAACGCGGCGGTCTGCGTGTAGTTGATGACGCCGGCCTTGGCCGCGGCGTACGCGGCGTACCCGGGCGCGGCCCGCACTCCTTCGATGGACGTCACGCTGATCACGCTGCCGCCGACGCCTGCGGCCACCATGTGCTGGGCGACCCGTTGTGTGCACAGCATGACGTGCCGAAGGTTGGCTTTGTAGAGTGCGTCCCAGCCGTTCTCGCTGGTCTCGAGCAGCGGTGAGGCGAACGTGCCGCCCGCGTTGTTGACCAGGATCGTCACGGTGCCGAGTTCGGCGGCGGTGCGGTCGAGCGCCGCCGACACCGCGGCGCTCTCACGCACGTCGGTGACGACGCCGAGACCCCCGACCGCTTCGGCTGCGGCCGCGCAGCTTTCGGCGTCGCGCTCCCAGATCGCCACCCTGGCGCCGAAGGCGGCTAGCCCCGCGGCGATGCCGAGGCCGATACCGGTGCCGCCGCCGGTGACCACGGCGACGCGGCCGGTGAGCAGGATGCCGGAGGGGTCGATCGACATGGCGCCAGTCAACCAGTCAGACCGTGTGGCCGATCACCTTGTCGGCGGCGAGTCGGGCGATCTCGTCGGCGGTGAGCCCGAGTTCGGCGAGCAGCTCCTCGGTGTGCTGGCCGAGCAAAGGCGCCGGATCGCGGTGGAAGCGCTGCGGTCCGGACGACAGGCGGAACGGCAGCGAACTGTGCGGGGTGGCCGGATTGACCGGGTGCCCGACCTCTTCGAAGAACCCGCGGTGGGCGAGCTGGGTCAGTTCGGTCTGCCGGTGAGGCTGCATCACCTTGGCGACCGGAACGCCCGCAGGCCAGAGACATTCGACGATGTTGTCGGCGCTGCGCTGCGCGCACCACTGGGAGAGACGCTCGTCGATGTGGTCGTGGGCGGCGCGCCGGCCGTCCGCGCCGGCCAGGGTGGGGTCGGCGGCCCAGTCCGCGGCGCCGATCGCTTCGCACAGCGCCGCCCACTCGGCGTCGCCGGTCACCGCGATCGCCACCCAGCTGTCGAGACGGCCGAACTCGTCGATGTCCATGCTGAGATACAGGTTCTGCGGTGCGGCCAGCGGTCCGCGGTTACCGGCCCGGCCCAGCAGCGCACCGTAGGCGGTGTACTCGATGACCTGTTCGGCCGCGACGTTGAGGGCCGCGTCCACCATCGCGGCCTCCACCAGTACGCCTTCGCCGGTGCGCCGCCGGTGTTCGAGCGCGAGCAGCAGCCCGTTGAGCGCGTGGATACCCGCGTTGGGGTCGCCGACGGAGTAGGGCTCGTACGGGTTGCGGTCGGGATAGCCGGTGAGCCAGCTGATCCCGGCGGCGGCCTCGATGACGTAGGCGAACGCCGGGTTGTCGCGCCACGGACCGTCGAGGCCGAAACCGGGCATCCGGACCATGACCGCGTCGGGCCGAAGCGCCTGCACGGCGGCGAAGTCGAGGCCGAGGTGGTCGAGCACCCGGGGCGTGAAGTTCTCGACCACCACCTCCGACGTCGCGATCAACCGGTTGAGCAGCTCTCGTCCGCGAGGGGTGTGCAGGTCGAGGGTCAGGCCCTTCTTGCTGGTGTTCAGGCCGGAGAAGATCGGCGAGCGCTCCCACCACCGTGGCTCGGTGGCGGGGATTCCGGCGATCAGCCGGGTGCCGTCGGGACGCCGCGTCGACTCGACGTGGATGACCTCGGCGCCGAGCAGCGCCAGGATGTGGGTGCACGAGGGGCCGGCCCAGAATGTCGTGAGGTCCAGCACCCGCAGGCCCTCGAACGGCAGCGCGTCGCGCGAAACCGCATTCCCGGCTGCCAAGCTGTCACCTCGAGGACCGGGAATGCGGTTTCGGCGGTAGGCGTCGGTGTGCTCGCCCAACCGGGGCGCGGGCTCTGGAGCGCGCAGCACCGCGGGCGTGAGCCGGTAGGGCGGGCCGGGCTGGGTGAAGCCGTCGCGGGGGTTGGTGCCGAATGATCCCCGCTCGACGTAGTGGTCGAGCGCGGTGACGTTCTCGCCGTTGGCGACCGGCGCGTTGGGGATGCGGAACGCCGATGCCAGGTCGCGGATCTCGTCGACGGTCTGGTCGGCGACCCAGGCGTAGAGCTCTTCGGCCTTCTCGTTGGCCTGCTGGGTGATCGACAGCGGAGAGTCCTCGTCGATCCAGTCCTCGTGTCCGGTCATCGCGCACAGGTCGAACCACTGTTGTGCGGTGCCGCAACCGATGTCGACCAGCCCGTCCTTGGCGCGAGCGATGCCGGGCACGGTCAGCTTGCGGGCGTCGCGCCACGGCCGGCCCAGCATCTGGTGGTAGGTCACCGGGTAGTAGGTCAGCCCGAGGATCTGGGTCTCGAGCATCGACAGATCGATCAGCTCGCCGACGCCGCGGCGCCGGGCGGCCAGCGTGGCGGCGCTCGCGTACGCACCGGCGAGGTACTCACCGATCTGTCCGCCGACGTACACCGGCGCCCGGTCCGGCGCGCCCCGCCCCAGCCCGACGATCCCGCCCGACCAGGCCTGCAGCGTGAATTCGGTGGCCGCACGGTCGGTCCATGGTCCGTCGAGCCCGAAGGGCGTGATGGCCGTGACGATCAAGCCGGGATGGCGGGCGTGGATCGCCGCGGCGGTGAAGTCGGGATGCCCGGCGACCGCCGAACCGCGCGACCACACCACCGCCTCGGCCGACGCCAGCAGGTCGTCGACGAACGCGGAGTCCGAGGAATCGGCGGGGTCGGCCACCACGCTGCGCTTCGAGCAGGCCAGGTACGAGAACAGCGCACCGTCACCACCGGTGTCGGCGCCGGACGCCGACCACCCGCGCAAGGGGTCGCCCTCGGGTGACTCGACTTTCACCACCTCGGCGCCGCCGTCGGCGAACAGTTTCGTGCAGTATGCGCCCGCGATACCGGTCGACAGGTCGACGACCCGAAAGCCGTCGAGCGGCGGGGCGGCCTCATCGGCGGGCATGGCTAGTCCGTCTTCGCGCGGTTCGACTTGGACAGCCGGAAGTCGGGCGGGAACTTGTCGTCGTTGTCGTTCACCGCGTCGGCCAGGCCGCTGTCGATCGCCGCGTGCATGTCCATGTCGTCCTCGTCGTGCTGGATCTGGCCGCCCATCGATTCGAAGAACGCGCTGAGCAGGCTGCCCATGTACTCACCCTGGTACTGCTTGAACACCTCGAAGAAGACCTTCTGCTGAAAGATGGTGTCGGTCGGCCGGTTTCGTGCGCACGCCGATGCGTACTTCGCGGTCTCGGCCTCGAGGTCCTCCCGCGGCACCACCCGGTTGAGGAAATTGCACTGGTACATCTCCTCGGCGGTGAACGGCCGCCCGGTGAACACCATCTCCTGGAACTTGCGCAGTCCCATCATCTGCACCCAGGTCCACATCCGCGGTCCCCAGCCGTAATACCGGAACGACGGGTGACCGAACAGGGCGTCATCGCTGGAGATCACGATGTCGGCGTCGGCGGCCTGGTAGAAGTGCCAGCCGTAGCAGTAGCCCTTGGCCTCGACGATGCTGATCTTCTTGCACTCCTGCAGCGGCCGGTTGCCGGCGGCCACGTTGGCGTACCAGGCGCTGATCGTCGCGCCGTTGCGGAACGAGCCCTTCGGCGGGTAGGTCACCTCTCCCACGCCGTCGTCCTCCAGCCGCAGTTCGGCCAGCCGCGCCTTGGGGTTGTCGTTGCCCTCCATGAACTCCGGGAGGTCCGCACCGCTGCCGAGATTGGCGCCGACGCCGCGGATCACCACCACCTTGACGTCGTTGTCGACGGTGACGGCGCGCAGCAGATCGGCGTAGCGCAGCCGGGCCGCCGACGTCGGCGCGTTGAGGAACTCCGGCCGGTTGAAGGTGATCGTCGCGATCTTGGTCTTCGGGTCCTTCGCGTAGAGAATGATCTCTTCCGGTGACGGCCGGTCAGCCATGAACGGCCTCACCGTAAGCCGGGGCGGACGACAACACCTCGGCGCCGTCGGGGGTGATCAGGACCGCATCCCGGGTGAACACCGCACCGACACCCTCCTCCCACACGTAGGCGGTGACCGCGAGCACCATGCCCTCTTCGAGGGGTTCGGCCTGCGCGGTCGCCCGCAGACTCGGTGACACCACCGGCGGATCGAAACCCAGTCCGAGGCCGTGCGCCACCGGCATCGCCGGCAGGTTCTCACCGGCCCGCTGATAGGCGTCCAGCAACCCGCTTGTGGCCGTACCGGGCCGGCACGCCTCGAGCAGTCTGTCCCACAGCTCATCTCGGCGCCGGTACAGCGCGCGGGCGGCCTCGGTCGGCTCACCGACATAGAGCGTGCGGGCGACCTCGGCGACGTATCCGTCGGCCAGCACCCCGGCCGCCAGCGCCACCAGGTCACCGTCGCGCACCGTGCCGTCACCGTCGGCGCGGCGCCACGGATGCTCCTTCGACGTCACCCAGGCGGCATCCTGGGTCGCCGGGGTACTCACCCCGCCTGCGGCCTCGGCCTCCAGCACCGCGCCGGCGAGGGCGTTCTCGGTGGTGCCCGGACCGAGGGCGGTGACACCCGCGGCCAGACCTTCCTCAGCGACGACGAGCGCTCGCCGCAGAGCCAGTATCTCTTCAGGCGTCTTGATCCGGCGGGCGGCCTGCATGGCAGGCTCGGCGTCGATCAGCTGCGCGTTCGGGAACGCCATGGGCAACAACTTGGCGAATGTCGGTGTCAGCGCATCGGTTCCGACTCGCCGGGCGGTGTCGGCGCCCTTGATGTTCTGCAGGATGCCGACCAGTGTCATCGGGTTCCACGCGAACCCGTACAGATTCTCGTGCGGGATCTCCTCGGGGATGCCCTCGTCCCACGTGCTGTTGAGGTGGATTTCACCGGTGGCGCGGACGAACTCGCAGATCGGCCCGAACGGCCGGGTGCCGACCACCCACAGCTGTGGGGCGCCGGAGATGTAGCGGACGTTGGCCTGGCGGCCGAGCACCAGGATGTCGATGTCGTGGATCTCCATCTGCGCCAGCGCGCGCTCGCGGCGGCTGTAACGCAGTGCCCGGCCGTCCGCCTCGATCTCAGTTCCCACCGGACACCTCATACGGGTCGTACGGATACGCAGTCAGCGGCATCCAGCCGCCCTCGGTCACCACCACGATCTCCTCACCGCGATAGCCGCCGGTGCCGTCCTCCCAGACCACCGGCTCGAACACCAGCAACATCCCGGCCGGGAAGACGAAGTTGTCGTCCCACTCCTGGCCGAGATCGGTTCCGATCATCGGCATTTCGGCCGCGCTGGTTCCGATGCCGTGGCCCAGGTAGAAGTGCGGGAGCCACGGCTTCTCCCCGCCGGCGGCCGCAGTCGCCGCGCGCCCGAGGTCGCCGCAGGTGGCACCGGCTCTGGTCACCGCGAGCACGGCGTCCACGATCCCGGCCCATCTGTCGAACTGGGCCTGCTGTGCCGGTGTCGGATCCTGACCGACGATCCAGGTGCGGCCGTGGTCGGAGCAGTAGCCGTGGTAGGCGATCGACACGTCGGTCCACAGCACGTCTCCCTGTGCCAGCTCGCGCTCGGTCGTCAGCAGGGGCAGCGCCAGATCACCGGTGGTGGTCCAGGTGCCCTCGGCCTTCGACGTCGGCATGGCCTGCCAGATCGAGTCGAACATGTTCGTGGTGGCGCCGAGTTCGAAGGTGCGGCGCACGAATTCGGCGGACAGGTCGATCTGGCGCGCACCGGGGGCGAGAGACCGCTGGATCTCGGCGATGGCCTGTTCGGTGATCTGACAGGCGCGCCGGATGCACGCGATCTGGTCGATCGTCTTGACGATCTTGGCCGCCCCGATCACCGGGGCGGCATCGATCGGCGCGCTGGGAAACAACGCAGTGCCGGCCCGCCGCATCGCCCCGGTCAGCTCGTCGGTCGCGATCGTCGCACCGGCCGGGATCAGCCGGGCCAGGGTCTTCGCGAATTCGCCGACGCCCTCGTCGAATTCGAGATAGACCGGGCCGTGCAGGTGGTCATCGGGCAGGCCCGACTCCATGGCCGCGCCCTCGCGGAAGGGCAGGAACAGGTGCGGGTGCTCGTCGTCGGCCAGCACGACCGCCACCGGCCGCTCGACATGGGACAGGCCCGCGTCGGCCAGCGGCCAGCTGATCCCGGTGGCGTACATGACGTTGCCGTTGCCCAGCAGGACAAGCGCATCCACACCCTGTTCGGTCATCGCGGCGTGCAGACGCGCACCGACCTCTGCGCGCATCCGGGCGAAATCAGGCTCCGCGGGGATGTCCAGCCACGTGTACCCGGTCCGGGCGATCTGGGTGACGCCGGATTGAGTAGACGTCGTCATCCGATCCCCAGGAACTTCTTCACGTTCGTGGACACGATCTTGACGGCGTCCTCCGGGCCGACCGCGTCGACGACGGTGGCCAGCGACTTCTCCGAGTACCCGAACGTGGACTCGTTGTGCGGGTAGTCGCTCGACCACATCACGTTGTCGACGCCGATGCGGTCGATCAGCGCAAGGCCGAGCGGGTCGACCATGAACGACGCGCTCATGTGGTTGGCCCAGTAGTGGCGCACATCGTGTTGCAGTTCGTGGTTGAACATGTGCCGGTAGGAGGCCAGCATGTGCTCGGCGTCCTGCAGAGCGGTGGGCACCCAGGCGATCCCGCCTTCGAACCAGCCGACCTTCAGCGTCGGGTGCCGGTCGAGGATTCCGGAGAAGACGTACTTGGCGAACTGCTCGCGGAACGAGTCGACGTTGACCATCATGCCGACGACGACACTGTTGTTCTGGCACGGCGTCTTGGGCGGGGTCTCGCCGATGTGGTGGCTGACCGGCAGGCCCGCCTGCTCGATCTCGTCCCACACCGCGTCCATGGTGGTGCTGCCGTAGTCGTAGATGTTGCCGTCGTCGTCCTTGCCGGGGTTCAGCGGCAGCAGAAAGGTCTTGAGGCCCAGCGACTTCAGCTCTTCCAGCGTGCTCCGGGTGCCCTTGGGGTCCCACCAGTTGATCAGCCCGACGCCGTAGAAGTGCCCGTTCGAACGCTCCTGCAGATCGGCGATGTGCTCGTTGTAGATCCGGAACACCCTCTCGCGCAGTGATTTGTCGGGGTAATGAAAAAGGGCAAGTACAGCGTTCGGGAAGGCGAGTTCCTTGTCGATGCCGTCCTCTTTGAGCTCGCGGATACGCGCCTCGATGTTGTTCGACGCCGCACCGGCGAGATCGTCGTACTGCATGAGCACGCGGCCGAAATCACCACCGGTCCAGGCCTTGCCCTTCATGCCGACCATGTAGGCGCCGTCCTCGTACCAGATGCGCGGGGCCGCACCCTTGAGCTCCTCGGGGAATCGGTCGTAGAAGATGTCGTCGGCGACCGAGATGTGGTTGTCGGCGGAGAAGATCTCGGTGCCTTCAGGCAGCCCGGTCACCTGGCCGGTGGAGTGACCGTGGCGGTGCTTGGGCGCACCGAACCCTTCGGGCGGATAGAGGGTGGTGCTTGGTGCTGACATCTTTGGCGCTCCAATCGGGCTGTGGGACAACCTGTTACCAGGTCACGGGAAGTTCGTAGACGCCGTAGGCGAGGCGGTCGTGTTTGAACGGCACCTCCTCGAACGGGATGGCCAGTCGCATCGTCGGGATGCGCCGCAGCAACGTATGGAAGACGATCTGCAGTTCGGCGCGCGCGAGTTGCTGTCCGACGCACTGGTGGCGGCCGTATCCGAACCCCAGCTGCTGGCCGGCGTCGCGGCGCAGATCGAGCTTCTCGGGTTCGGGATAGGCGGCGGCATCCCAGTTCGCCGGGGCGAGGTCGATGATGATGCCCTCGCCGGCGCGGATGGTCTCCCCCGCGATCTCGATGTCCTCGACGGCGACGCGGCGCTGCCCGTTCTGGATGATCGACAGGTACCGCATCAACTCCTCGACGGCGTTGGCGATGGCCTTGGGATCGTCGGTGTCCCGCAGGAAGTCGGCCTGTTCGGGGTTCTCGATCAGCGCGAGGACGCCGATGCCGATCATGTTCGCGGTGGTCTCGTGCCCGGCGATCAGCAGCCCGGTGCCCAGCTGCGCGGCTTCCTTGACACTGATCTCACCGGCGTTGACCCGCTCGGCGAGATCGGAGACCGCATCCTCGGCCGGGTTCTCCCTCTTCTTCTCGACGAGGTCGATCAGGTACTGGTGCAGGCTCATCGCACCCTTCTGACCGTCCGCGGCCGACGCGTAGCGCGCCAATCCGACGTTGGCGTGGTGCTGGAAGAACTCGTGGTCCTCGTACGGGACGCCGAGCATGTCGCTGATCACCCTGGTGGGTACCGGCAGCGCCAGCTTGGCGACCATATCGGCGGGCTGCGGGCCGGCGAGGATCTCGTCGATGCACTCGTCGGTGACCTGCTGGATGACCGGGCGCAGCCCCTCGACCCGCTTGAAGGTGAACGGCTTCGACAGCATCCGGCGGAAGCGGGTGTGCTCCTCGGCGTCGGAGGTGAACACCGACCGCGGCCGCTTGTTGACCGTCGAGAGCATGTGCTCGTTCCAGTGCGGGAATCCCGACCGGCGATCGTCCACACTGACCCGGGAGTCGGCGAACAACTCGCGGGCGACCGCGTGACCGGTGATCAGCCACGGAGTGCTGCCGTCCCAGATCCGCACCCGCGAAAGCGGTCTGACCGCCCCCATGTCGAGCATCTGCTGCGGCGGCGCGAACGGGCAGGCCGCCGAGCGTTCCATCGGATACTCCGGGACGTCAGCGGAGACTTCGGTGGTTCCGGTCAACGTGTCCGACACGTGGTCACTCCTCGAGGTGGATGGCAAGGGCTGGGCAGGCCGCGGCCGCCCGGTGGACGTCCGCCTCCTGGTCGGGGGCTGGGCGGTCGACGAGCAGTTCGACGACGCCGTCGTCGTCACGCTGGTCGAACACGTCGGCGGCGTTGAGCACACACTGGCCGGAGGAGACACACTTGTCCTGGTCGACAGTGATCCTCATCAGGGCACCTCGGTGACAGGTGCCTGCCACAGACCGACGATCGCGTCGATCAGGCCGGCGGCCGCGCCGGCCCAGGAGGCGCGCGGCACCGCGGCGCCCTCGGCGAGGCCGCGTTCGCGCTCGGCGCAGCTGTGCATCAACAGGTTGCGGCCCATGATGTTCCGCTCGGCGCGGACGTCGGGCGGCAGGTCGGGCAGGCAGGCGCCGATGCCGTTGATGACCTCGACCAGCGACGGGGACGACAATGCGTCGCGCACGATCATGCTGTGGTAGGCGGGGTCGGTCATCACCTGCGCGGCGAACCGCGCGTACCAGCTGGGATTGCCGAGTTCGGCGAGGTGGTCGGTCAGCGGCCGGACCAGGCACGCCACCCAGTCACGCATGTCGGGGGCGGGCCCCAGATCGGCCACCATCTTCTCACGGAGCCGTTCGATCGGGCCGCGGTGTTTGAACTCGATGGCCCGCACGAGGTCGGTCTTGGTCCCGAAGTGGTAGCCGACCGCGGCGTTGTTGCCCTGCCCCGCAGCCTCACTGACCTGGCGGTTGGAGACCGCGAACACGCCGTGCTCGGCGTACAGCCGTTCGGCGGCCCGCAGGATCGCCTCCTGGGTGCTGTTGGCACGCTCAGCCCGCGCGGTCCTTGCTGTGGTCACGCTCACAGTCAACTCGGCCGACGATTGTAAGTCAAGCGACTGATTTAAAGTCACTGGCGGGCGCCGTTCTCCTCCGGGCTGGGCTTGCGGACCATGACCTTGCCTGCGGTCGTGCCCCCCTCGACGGGCAGCACGATGCCGGTGACATACCGCGAGCGCTCGGTGGCCAGGTACAGCGCCGCCTCTGCCACGTCTTCAGGCGTGCCGTCGCGTTTGAGTGGCCGGTCGTCGCGCATCTGCGCGCGAATCCTGGCCTCGAACCGTTCGAGTCGCTCACGGTCCTGTCCCGTGGCCGAGGACTGCAGGATGGGTGTCGGGATGTTGCCGGGCGCAATGCAGTTCACCCGGATCTCGTAGTGCGCCAGTTCGATGGCCGCGCACTTGGTGAAATGCAGGATCGCCGCCTTCGACGCCCGGTACACCGGAACCCCGCCGCCGGCCTGGATTCCGCCGATCGACGAGAGGTTGATGATCGAGCCTCCGCCGTGGTCGGCCATGTACCGGCCCGCGTCGCGGGTGCCCGCCATGACGCTGAGCAGGTTGACCCGCATCACCCGGTCGAACTCGGTCAGGTCCTCGCTGAACAGGCCCCGCCGCAGCGGGCTGGAGATCCCGGCGTTGTTGACCATCACGTCCAGGGCGCCGAACCGCTCGACGGTGGCGTCCACCAGCGCGCTCATCTGGTCCTGGTCCCCCACGTCGGTGTGGCGGAACACCGCGTTCGGCCCGGACCGCTCGGCGAGCGCGGCACCGAGTTCGTCCTGGACGTCGGCGATGACGACGTTCGCGCCCTCGGCGACGAACCGTTCGACGATGCCGCGACCGATACCCGATGCCCCGCCGGTGACGATCGCGACTCGCCCTTGCAACTCGTTGGTCATCAGGCGGGCACCTTTCGTTGGGGCACGTGGGCGAAGAACTCGAGCAGTAACTCGGTGACGGCCGTGGGCTGTTCGATCTGTGGGCAGTGCCCGGCCGCCGCGGTGACGGCCGACCGTCCGCCTTCGATCTGGCCGGCGATGTCGGCGGCCCAACCCGGCGGCAGGAGTTTGTCGCGCTCGCCCTCGACGATCAGGGCGGGCACGGCGATGCGGTCATACGGCCGGTTGGCCGAAGGGGGTGGTGGCGGTTCGAGGCCGGGACGACGAAAGCGGGCTGCGGCCAACGACTCCCATGCTCCCGGAGCGATGCTCGATTCGTAGCGACGGCGGACGTAGTCGTCGTCGGCCGGATACGCCGGATCGGCGAACAGTGCGGTGACGATGCGGCGCATCCCGTCGAGCGTCGCGTCGTAGTCGTAGAGGGCGTTCGCGTGCTCGTTGCGCTGGATTGTCCCGCCGCCGCAGAGGGCCACGAGGCTGCGGGCAGGAAGCACCGGCGCCTCCGACGTCGCGTCGACGAGTAGGTTGATCGCTCCCATCGAGTTGCCGACGAAGTGGGCCGACCGGATGCCGAGGACCTCGCAGAACCTTGCGATGTGGCGGATGCGCATCCCGCGGCCGTCGGTGAAGTCGACAACCTTCGCCGATCGGCCGAACCCGAGCATGTCGGGGGCGAGCACGTGGTGCCGCCGCGCGAGCTGGTCGATCACCCGCTCCCAGCCGAGTTCCGCACCGGCGCCGAATTCTCCGCCATGCAGCAGCACCACCGGATCGCCCTGTCCGGCTTCGAGATAGCCGGTGGTCAGCCCGTCGACGGCGACCGATTTGCGCTGAAAACTCACGGCCCTACGATACTGACACTTTCTCCTTTGGAGAACCTCATTCTCGGAGATGCTCGATGACCGAAGTGCTTAACTCGGAGCTGTGCGGCGCAGGTCCTCGAGTGCGTCGGCTACGGCGGTGGCGGACCAGCCCAACAGCTACGCGCCGCCGACGTGCCTCGTCACTTCAACGCGGCGGCTGCGCTCAGCGAGAACAAGGACGATGCCGCTGGCCGCGCACATGAGACCCGCAGCGAGAAACACCGCTTCGTACCCGTTCAACGCAGTAACGGCGAGGCCGGCCAACAACGGACCCACGGCTCGCGCCCCGGTGACGTACGCGCCGAGCACACCATTGATACGCGGGTAGTTCGCGTCGCCGTAGTAGGCGGCTACCAGCGTGCCGCGCAACAACGCCTCGAGTCCGTACCCGAGGCCGAACACCACCACGAAGGCGGCGGTGACCGCCGTGTCGGCAGTGCCGGTTCCGGTGGCCCACAGGAGTACTGCCAGCGCTGCTCCTTGGCAGACGAAGATGCCGGCGGTGGAAAGGTATTGCGGCACCCGGTTGCGCAGTGCCGTCACGACCAGCCGACCGCCAACCTGAAACAGTCCGACCCCACCCGCCGCGAGCGACGCCCTCGACAGCGAGTAGCCACGGGACGTCAGGTAGGCGACCAGAACCACGCTCACCGCGAACTTCGCGGCCGTGCTGAGCACCATGCAGACGGTGAGCCATCGAAACGACGCGGTGCGCAGTACGGAGCGCGTGGACACGTCGGCGTAGTGCTGCGGTTGGCGCGGCGGATCGTGCGTACCGTCGGGATACATGCCGAGGTCGGCCGGGCGGCGTCGCACCAGCATCGCGTGCACCGGCAATCCGATGCCTCCTGCGATCACGGCCAGCACCACCACCGCCTCGCGCCAGCCGGCCCAGGCGACCAGGGCGCCGGTCAGCGGTACGAAGACCACGCTCGCGAGCCCGCCGAAGATGGTGAGCACCAGCACTGCTCGAGGCCGGTCCCGGTCGAACCACGCCGTGGTGACTGCGAACGCCGGCTCGTACAGCGTGGTCGCCATGGCCACGCCGCCGATGACGAAGACGCAGAAGAACACCCATAACGAATCGACGGTTGACCAGAGCAGCAGCATGACGACGGTGGCAACGCTGCCGGCCGTCATGACCCCGCGCGCGCCGTGCGTGTGGAGCAGCCGTCCGACCGGGAGTGCGAGCAACCCGGAAAGCACCACCCCGGTTGTGTACGCGGCGTTGAGTTCAGCCAGGGACCAACCCAATTCGGCGCGCATCGGGACCACCAACACAGAGAATGCGTAGATCAGCACGCCCCACGACACCAGCTCGGTCAGGCCGAGACCACCGACCATCAGCCAGCCGTAGTAGGGGCGAGCGATCATGTGTCGCGCAGGCTCCGCTGGAGTAGCAGGGTGTCCAGCCACCGGCCGTGTTTGAAGCCGACCGCACGCAGTCGTCCCGCATCGAGGAAGCCACGGTTTCGGTGCAGCGCAAGGGATGCGGACGCGTCGGCATCGGCTATGACGGCGATGACCTCGCGGATTCCGACGGCGGCGCAGCGGTCCAGCAGCTCGTCCAGCAGTCTGCCCCCGACACCGCGCCCGACCGCGTGCGGTGCGAGGTAGATCGAGTCCTCGACCGTGGACTGGTATGCACACCGCGGCTTCCACGGCGCGCAGTAGGCGTACCCGGCGACCTTGCCGTCCATGGTTGCGGTGAGGAACGGAAGCCCCTTTTCGAGCACCGCCTCATACCGGCGATCCCACTCGGCCGGGTCGGGCGGCGTCAGTTCGAACGTCGCAACGCCGGTGCGAACGTGATGTGCGTAGATATCGCCGATAGCGGCCAGCTGATCCGGCGAAGTGTTCGCTATAGCGAAATCAGACACTACTATAGTGTATATGAATCTCGAGTCCCTCGGCCAGCGGATCCAGTCGTTGCGGTGTGAACGCGGGCTCACGCTGCGGGAGTTGGCTGACCGCTCGGAGGTCAGTGTCAGCATGCTCTCTTCGGTGGAGCGCGGTGACAAGGCGCCGACCGTCGTGGTGCTCGACCGGATCGCAGGCGGCCTCGACGTCACGCTGGCCGGCCTGGTCGCCGAGCCGGACGACGAACGAATCATCGTGCGCCGCGCTGCCGACCAGGACCGGGTGGACGAAACCGGCGGGTGGCAGCGCACGATTCTCACCCCGGTCGTGCCGGGAGTGAACTTCGAGTGGGTACGCAGCGTCCTGCCGCCCTCTTGCGACGCGGGCATGTATCCCGCTTACGCACCCGGTTCACACGAGTTCGTCGCGGTTCAGTCCGGCACCTTGACGATGACGCTCGGTGAGCGCGAAATCACCCTCTCGGCAGGCGATTCGGTGTACTTCGCCGCCGACATCCCGCACGGGTATGCCAATCGCGCACAGACGCGGTGCATCTACCACGTCGCCGCGTTGATCATGCGGCCGAGGTCTGGCGTTGGCAGTTGGGGCACCAGAAGGTGACCCGGTCGCAGCATGTCGCGGACGCGCTGAACCAACGCCGGCCGACACGCGCCGATCCAGCGACGTCCCGGCCGGCGGCCGGTTCGGATCGGCAAGAGGATCGGCGGCGGCGTACGCGCGCTCCGATCGATTTCTACTTCGCCGTCCGGTGCGCTGCGGCAAAGGTGAGCACCTGATTCGCCAAGAGGTCGAGCTGGTTGCGCACCGGCTCGTCGACGAGTTCACCGCCGTCGTCCCAGATCGCGTCGGCCGAGTTGATCGCGACGCCCAGCGGCGTCGGCCAGGCCCGCAGCGCATGGCCGATCGAGCGCAGCTGGCCGAGCGTGTTCACCGCGGCCTGCCACCCGTACGCACAACTGATACAGCCCCACGGGGTGTCGTCGAGATACACCCGCGGGTCCTCGCGTAGATCCTCGATGTAGTCCAGCGCGTTCTTCACCAGCCCCGAGATCGCGCCGTGGTAGCCGGGCGAGCCGACCACGACCGCATCGGCGTCCCGCAGGGCGGCAACGAGTTGCAGTGCCCCCGGGGTGCGCTCGAGTCGGTGTGGTGCGTACATCGGCAGATCGAGGTCGGGTCCGGCGAACATCCGGGTCCGGCCCCCCTGGCGTTCGACGGCCTCCAGGCAGTACCGCACCGCCCGCTCGGTCGACGAGTCCGCGCGCAAGGTGCCCCCGAGCCCGACGACCAGCGGCGCCTCGCCTGGCGCGGTCATTTGAGCGCGATCGGGTTCAGCGGCGCGCCCACCGCGCCGGTGACCCGCAGCGGCGGTGCGACGAGCTGGAATTCGTAGACTCCGTCGGCCGCGCAGTCGGCCGCCAGCGCGCCGAGATCCCAATACTCACCGAGCATCAGGCCCATGTCGCGCAGGCACAGCATGTGCAGCGGCAGGATCGTGCCCTCCACACCGGATACCGGGTCCTCGACCATCAGGTTGTCGGCGGCGATCGCGGCCACCTCACGCTCGTGCAGCCACGACGCGCAGTGCCAGTCCAGCCCGGCGTACGGTTCGGTGCCGTCGCCGGCCTCCAGGAACCGGTCCCACCATCCGGTACGGATCAGCACGATGTCCCCGCTGCCCACCGCGACACCCTGGGCGCGCGCCACCTCGTCGAGTTCGTCGGGGGTGATCGGCTCGCCGTGTTCGAGGAACACCTGGGCCCCGCGGTGGCGCACCAGGTCGAGCAGCACACCACGCGAGGTGATGCCCTTGCTGTCGACTTTGTCGATACCGCAGTGGAACGCCCCCTGGCTGGTGACCGAGTCGGCCGGGAATCCGTTGTAGAGCTTGCCGTCGTAGTACACGTGCGACAGCGCATCCCACTGCGTCGCGGCCTGCAGCGGCATGATGATCATGTCGTCGTTGAAGCGGAACGGGTTGTCGACGAAATAGCCGGCGAGTTGCTGGGCGACGGTGTTCTTCAGCCATTGCGGGCCGTACTGCACCAGGGTGTTGGCGTCGCCGCCGTCGACGGTCATCACGTGCATCGGGTTGGGCCGGTACTGGAACGCGCCCTGCGGACCCGAGGAGCCGAAATCGACGCCGAGCGGAAACACCTTGCCGTGCCGGACCAGGCCCGCCCCCTCGGCCACCTTGTCGGCGGTGATGAAGTTCAGCGTGCCCAGTTCGTCGAATTCGCCCCAGCGACCCCAGTTCCGGAGGGCGTCGCCCGTGCGGCGGAACTCGTCGAGTGTGGCCACGTCACTCTCCTTCCAGGCTCGCGGCCACCCGGCCGGCGAGGTTTCCACCGTCGACCCAGATGACCTGGCCGGTGATGTAACTGGCGGCATCACTGCCGAGGAAGAGCAGGACGGCGGCCTGCTCCTCCGGATCCGACACGCGCCCCAGCGGTTTGGGGATGTCGTCGAGGAACGCCGGCCCGTAGGCGGTGCGCAGCTGATCGAGGATCGGCGTCTCGGTGACGCCGGGCCCGGTGCAGTTGATGCGGATGCCGCGGGCACCGAGCGGTCCGGCGCTGCACATGGTGTAGAGGATCAGCGCCTCCTTGGCCAGCCGGTACCCGCCGTCGGCGAGCTCCTCGGAATGGTCTGCGCACCAGGCGATTCCATCATCCACCGTGGCTGTGCGCACCAGCCCGGCGGTGCGTTGCGCGTTGTCCAGATAGGACGCGGCCGCGAGCGAGGACACGCTGACGATCGACGACCCCGGCCGCATCCGGGGCAGGACGGACTCGGTGAAGTGCCGGGTGCCGAGGAAGTTGATCCGCACCACCAGTGGTGGGTCCCCGATGCCCGAGGACACCCCGGCCACGTTGAACAGCACGTCGACGTCGCCGCCGAGCGCCGCCACCGCATGGTCGACCGACGCCTCGTCGGACAGGTCCATTTCGACGAACTCGTCGAGATCGACCGCGGGACGCCGCATGTCGAGTCCCACCACCTGCGCGCCGAGGTCGTTCAGCTGCCGCACGAGGTGCGCGCCGATACCGGATGCGCACCCGGTGACGACGACGCGCCTACCGTCGTAGCGCCACAGTTCGTCGATTCCACCCACGTGCGTCGGCCTAGCCCGACGCTTCCTTGACCGCCCTGGCCTGCTTCTCCTGTTCGGCGGCCTTCACGCGACCTTCGTTGATCTCGGCCATCGCCTCGGGGATCTCCCCCGCGGTGAACTTGCCGCCGCGGCCGGTGGGCAGCCCGCCGAACGAGTACGTCTCGTCGAACAGTGGGGCCTCTGACGGCTGACGACGCGCCTCGACCTTGTCGATGACCGGTTCCAGGCGTTTGGCCTTGTCTTTGACCGCCTTCTCGTCACGCTCGATGAACTCCGGCAGGATCTCTTTGCCCATAAGCTCGATCGACTCCATCGTGCCCTCGTGGCTGCGCGGGTTGAGCAGCAGGATGATCTCGTCGACGCCGCTGGCTTCGTAGCCGCGCAGGAACTCGCGCACCGTGTCGGGTGAGCCGATCGCACCGCGGCCGGGGCCGTACGCCAGCGTCGGATCCTCCTTGACCGCCTTCTCGTAGAGCTCCCACACGCCTGTGCGTCCCGGGGTGTGCATACCGGTGAGGTAGTAGTGCATGATCCCGAACGAGAAGAAGCCGCCGCCGATGCCCAGGCGGTTGAGCGCCTCCTCGTCGGTCTTGGCCACCATCATCGACAGGTCACCGCCGATCGCCAGCAGGTTCGGGTTGATGGCCGGCGTGACCGGCGTGCCCTTCTCCTCGAACTCCCTGTAGTAGCCGTCCACGCGGTCCTTGAGCGCCTCGGGACCGGTGTAGGCGAAACTCAGTGCGCCGATGGCCTTCTGGGCGGCCATCTGTACCGAGGAGGGCCGCGTACAGGCCACCCAGACGGGCGGATGCGGCTGCTGCAGCGGTTTGGGGATCACGTTGCGCGCCGCCATCTCGACATGCTCGCCCTTGAACCCGGTGAACGGCGCCTCGGTCATGCAGCGGATCGAGACCTCGAGGGCCTCCTCCCACATGGTGCGCTTGTCGGCGGGATCGATGTTGAACCCGCCGAGTTCGGCGACCGACGAGCCCTCTCCGGTGCCGAACTCCACACGGCCGTTGGACAGGTGGTCCAGGGTCGCGACCCGTTCGGCGATGCGGGCGGGATGGTTGATCGGTGGCGGCAGGTGCATGACGCCGAAGCCGAGGCGGATGTTCTTGGTGCGCTGGCTGGCCGCCGCCAGGAACATCTCCGGCGCGGTCGAGTGGCAGTACTCCTCCAGGAAGTGGTGCTCGGTGAGCCACACGGTGGAGAACCCGGCCTTGTCGGCGAGTTCCACCTCGTCCAGCCCGTGCTGGAACAACTGGTGCTCGTCGTCCTCCGACCACGGCCGCGGCAGCGGGAATTCGTAGAACAGCGAGATTTTCATGTGCTACCTCCGATGGGGGTCGGCCCTGGACTGGGTTGAGCGTGCTGGTCGGTCCGGTCGGCGTCGCGCGACGCCGGCTGTGCGGCAAGGTGTTTGGCGGCGACATAGCCGAAGGTCATGGCGGGGCCGATGGTCGCGCCCGCCCCGGCGTAGCTGCGCCCCATCACCGCGGCGGAGTTGTTGCCCACCGCATACAGACCGGGTATCGGCGAATCGTCGTCGCGCAGGACCCGGGCGTGCTCGTCGGTGCGCAGCCCGCCCGAGGTGCCGAGGTCACCGAGGATGATCTGGAACGCGTAGTAGGGCGGCTTCCCCAGCGGGTGCAGGTTGGGGTTGGGCAGCGTGGGATCGCCGTAGTAGTTGTCGTACGCGCTGTCGCCGCGGTTGAAGTCGTCGTCGTGACCCTTGTGCGCGAGTTCGTTGAAGCGCTCGGCGGTGCGGCGCAGCCGCTCGGGTGGCACGCCGATCTTCTCCGCCAGCTCCTCCCAGGAGTGGGCCTCCTTGACCACCCCGGAATCCAGCCACGCCTTGGGCACTTTCCAGCCGGTGGGCACGGGGGCGAACGGGACCTTCGGGATGGGCAGGTGCCCGGCGACGACGTACCGGTGGAACGAGCGGATGTCGGTGATCAGCCAGCACGGGATGTGGGTGACCCCGGTCTTCTGGCCGTCGATCATCGCGTGCGCGAAGTCCATGTACGGCGCCGCCTCGTTGATGAAGCGCTCACCGTCGCCGTTGACCACGAACTGGGCCGGCATCATGCGTTCGTTGAGCATGAACTGCAGCCGGCCGTCCGGCCAGCAGATAGCCGGGAACCACCAGGCCTCGTCGAGCAGTTCGCTTGCTGCGCCGACTTTTTCTCCGGCCCGGATACCGTCGCCGACATTGGCCGGGTTGCCGAAGCTCCAGTCCTTCTCCAGGACCGGGAGGTGTTGCCTGCGCCAGGCCATGTCGTGGTCGAAACCGCCCGCGGCCAGGATGACGCCGCGGCGCGCGCCGATACGGAGCGCGCGTCCGTCCTTCTCGACGACGGCGCCGACCACGTCGCCGTCGGGCCCGGTGATCAGTTCGGTCATCGGCGCGTCGAGCCACAGCGGGATGTCCTGCTGCTTCATCGCCAGGCGCATCCGCGCGGCCAGTGACTGGCCGATGGCGGCCATGCGGTCGCCGAACACCCGTGCCCGCACCATCCGCCAGATGAGTTTGACCAGCACCGCCTTACCGCGCCAGTTCTGCCGCACCTGATAGAAGAGGCGCAGGTCCTTGGGCGCGAACCAGATCCCCTTCGGCGCGAGCGCCAGCGGCTGCAGCAGGTTCTGCTCCTCGTCACCGAGCCTGCGCAGGTCGATGGCGGGCACATTGATCGTGCTGCCGAGTTCCGATCCGCCCGGCAGCTCCGGGTAGTAGTCGGCATAGCCGGGTTTCCAGACGAATTCGAACCACGGGCTGAGGTCCTCGAGGAACTCCATCATCTGCGGCGCGGCGTCGACATAGGTGCGCAGCCGGGCATCGGTGACCAGCCCGCCAGTGATCTGTTTGAGGTAGTCGAAGACGCCGTCGGGGTCCGGCGTGTACCCGGCTTTGCGCTGCGACGGCGCGCCCGGTACCCAGATGCCGCCGCCCGACAGCGCGGTGGATCCGCCGAAGTGCGCGGACTTCTCGACCACCAGGGTGTCGAGTCCACAGGAGTGGGCGGTCAGCGCGGCCGTCATCCCGCCGCCGCCGGATCCGACCACCAGCACGTCGACCTGCCTGTCGAAGTTCACGCCGGTACCGCCGTCCGGATCGCGAACCCGGCGATCAGCTCCGGCGCGGCGCGGTAGAACCGCTGCTGCGTGCGGTACTGGCCGCCCGCCGCGAGCGCCGCGAAAGCCGCCACCCACGTGCGGATCTCGTGCGCCGAGTTGCCGCCCTCGCGAGCGATGAAGGCGTTCGACCACCCGTCGAGGTCCGAGCGCCGGCCCTCGTCGAGGATCTCCAGGAACGTGGCGTCCCACGCCGGGTTCAGCGGCTGCAGCGGGCTGTCTCCGTGGGCGAATGCGTGGGCCGCGTCGATGACCGCGGACTGCCGGGCCAGCCGCGCCTCGGCGCTCATCGGGGCGCCGTGCACGATGCGGTCGAGCGCCGCGGGCGGCGCGGTCGCCAGCGTGGGAACCGGCGGGTCGTGCGACAACCCGCCCGACCCGATCACCAGCACGCGCTTGTCGAGCGTCGCGAGGTAGCCGCCCACCGCCTCCCCCAGCGACCGGGAGCGGCGCAGCGGACCCAGCGGGGTGGCGACGGAGTTGATGAACACCGGGATGACCGGCCGGGCCGTCGCGTCGCCGAAGAGCTTTTCCAGTGGCTGCACGGTGCCGTGGTCGACGTCCATGCTCGCCGAGATCGCGACGTCCACACCGGCTTCCAGTACCGCCGTGGCCAATTCGTCGGCCAGTGCCTTCGGCACGTCGAGTGGACCGGCGTACGTGCCGTAGTCGCCGACGCCCTGGGCGGCGGTGCCGACGCAGAACGGCGGCATGACCTTGTAGAAGAACCCGTTGTAGTGGTCCGGCGAGAAGGTGACCACCAGTTCGGGGTCGAAATCCGCGACGAAGTCACGGGCGCCCGCGAGCGCCGCGTCGATGTCGTCAAGGAGTTCCCGCGACGGTCCCGGAAGGTTCAGTAGCGGACTGTGCGACATGCAGCACAGGGCGATCTGCGCCATGGTGACCATTGCCTCCTCCCTGGGTCAGATGGAGCACACCGAACAGTGCGGTGCTCACTTCGGGGGCCAGCTGGGCGATGCAGGCGCCGGCGATGCAGCGATCGGGGCGCAGGAACAGGACCGATTCGCTGTGCGCGTCGAACCATCCCTTGAGCGCCCCGGTGCGGTCGCCGACCACGACGACGTTTGGGTCGTCGTGACCGGTCCAGTGCAACTGGGTCGACGGACGCGCCGCGATGAACCTCGCGCCCAGCGCTTTCCACCGGTCGAAGGTCTCGTCACCCAGCAGTGCGCGGGGGTTGTTGTTCCAGCACAGCACCGCGAAGCCGGTACCGAGCACCTCGTCGAGCAGGACGTTCTGCTGGTCGCGGGTGTCGACGCGGGGCTGGACGAACAGCGTGCCGGTCGGCGAGGTCGCCGTCGGCGCCTGCGGATGGAACACCGCGCCCTGTTCGTAGCGGGGCATCGGCTTGAACCGCATCTCCAGCACGTAGCGCTTGAGCGACGGCACCACCGATGCGCCACGAATCAGCCTGTCCCGCATCGCCGCGACGCGTCGATTGGTCGGAGAGATGACGCGGCCCACCATCGTGGACAGGTCGATCATCGCCCTGGCGTGCTTGCGGCGTTCCATGTCGTAGGTGTCGAGCAGGGCGTCACCGGCGCGGCCGTTGACCACCGCGGCGAGTTTCCATCCGAGGTTGGCGGCGTCGCGGATGCCGCTGTTGTAGCCCTGGCCCTGCCACACCGGCATCAGGTGGGCCGCATCGCCGGCCAGGAACATCCGGCCCTTGCGGAAGGCGCCGGCGATCCGCGAGTGGTGGGTGTAGAGCCGGTGCCGGATCACCTCGACGCGTTCGGGATGGGGCACCAGCAGCCCCAGCATCCGGTGGATGAACGCCGGGTCCTCGGCTTGTTCGTCGGTCTCGTCGGCGTGGATCATGAACTCGAACCGGCGGATTCCGTGGGCAATCGATATCGAGGCGTACGGTCGCGCCGGATCGGCCCCCACCTCGCTGTTGGGGTGGCCGAGTGGATCGTTGGCGATGTCGACGACCAGCCACCGCGTCGGTGAGGTGGTGCCGTCGAACGACACGCCCATCAGGCGGCGCGTCGCACTGCGCCCACCGTCACAGCCGACCACGTAGCGGGCGCGCACAGGCGTGGAGTCACCCTCCAGCCGCACGGTCACCCCGTCCGTGGTTTCGTTGCACGCCAGCATCTTCCGCCCCCATCGCACCTCGACGTGCGGGAATCGGGACAATCCGGCGTGCAGTTCGGCGTCCACCATCGGCTGGACGAAGCCGTTGCGCTTGGGCCAGCCGAAGCGGGCGTCGGGCGGGGCCATCTCGGCGAGCAACCTGCGGTTGCCGTCGAAGAACCGCAGGATCTGGTTGGGCACGGTGTGCGGCAGGATCTTGTCGACCAGGCCGATGCCCTGAAAGGTCCGCAACGCCTCGTCGTCGAGCCCGACGCCGCGCGGATAGTCGATGAGCGTCGCCCGCTCCTCGACGACCACGGTGCGAACGCCCTGCAGTCCGAGGATGTTGGCCAGCGTCAGGCCCACCGGGCCGGCGCCGACGATCACGACGTCGGTGTCCGTGGCGCCCTGCTCCGCGATGCCGGTCATCAGCGGCCCAGCAGGAAGTCGATGTGTAACCGGTTGAAGGTCTTGGGGTCCTCGTACTGCGGCCAGTGCCCGCAGCCGGGCATCACCTCGAAGCGGGCGCCGGGGATCATCGACGCGATCCGGCGGCCCTCCGCCACGTCGGCGGTCGGGTCGTCGCTGGTCCAGACCACCAGCGTCGGCGCGGTGATCGCGCCGTACTCGGCGGGGCCGAGGAGGTTGCGGGCGCGGATCTCGGGATCCTGCAACGCCATGATGTCGCGCATCGCGGACACGAAACCCGGTTGGCGGTAGACCCGTTGGCGGCTGGCGACGATGTCGTCGTACCCCTTGGTCTTGTCGGCCATCAACCACGTGATGCGGGCCTGCACGGTCTCCCAGCTGGGGTCCTCGGCCGCCGCCATGGACAGCGTGACGATGCGCTTCATCACCTCGGGATCGGCCTGGGAGCCGCCTGCGGTGTTGAGCACCAGCCGCTCGACGCGTTCGCCGTGATCGGCGGCCAGCCGGGCCGCGACCCAGCCGCCCAGCGATTCGCCGCTGATGTGGGCCCTGGCGGCGTCGATGGCGTCGAGGAACGCCAGCAGATGCTCGACGTAGTGCCGGATCTCGAGCGGATGGCCGGGTTTGTCGGTGTAGCCGTGCCCCAGCATGTCGATCGACCAGGTGGAGAAGTGCTCGGCGTGGGCCTCCAGGTTGCGGACGTAAGCCTCAGCGTGACCGCCGGACCCGTGCAGGAGAACAAGTGCCGGCTTGTCGATGTCCCCGGCGTGCAGGTAGCGCGTGCGGGCTCCCCCGGCGTCGAGATAGCCCTGGGAGAACGCGACTCCCTGGAGGTCGCTCCACACACTTTCGTGCTCAGCCACCGAGTTTCGTCTCCTCTTCGCTGCGGAAATATGATTCTCGCTTTGCGGTAGTGCTGCGTGCTAATATCGCTCACTAATGTGCACTATGTTAAGAGCATCACTCTCGCGATGACGTCTGTCAAGGGAACGGGCGGGAACGTGCCCGACAAGCTCGCGGCCGGGTCCCAGACCCTCGCGAGGGGGTTGTCGGCACTGCAGGCGGTGGCGACCGCGCCCGCGGGACTCACTGTCCAGCAGGTCGCCGACTACGTCGGCGTGCACCGCACGATCGCCTACCGGCTACTCGGCACGCTGACCCAGTTCCGCTACGTCACCAGGGGCGAGGACGGCCGGTACCGTCCCGCGGCGGGGCTGGCGCTGCTCGGGTCGTCGTTCGACAACAACGTGCGCGCACTGAGCGTCCCGGTGCTGCGCGGCCTCGCCGACGAGTTGGGCACCACCGTCTCGCTGCTCGTCGCGGAGGGTGATCAACAGGTGGCGGTCGCGGTCATCAGCCCGACGAATGTGTACTACCACTTGTCATTCCATGAGGGCAGCCGATATCCGCTGGACCGTGGCGCTGCCGGGATCGCGCTGCTGGCGAGCATGCCGCCGCGGCCCGGCGAGAGGGAACTCGTGCCCCTGGCCCGCGAACAGGGCTGGGTGATCACCCACGGCGAGGTCGAGCCCAACACCTACGGTCTGGCGGTGCCGGTGCGCCGGCGGCCGCCCTCACCGCCGACGTGCATCAACCTGATCTCGCATCGGGAGGACGTCGTGCTGGGCGGGAAGGACGCGGTCATCACCGCCGCCAAGGAACTCGCCGCCGTCCTCTGACGAGGATGCGTCCCGACAGGAAGGACCCGATGTGAGCGCTTGGGACCACGAGACCGATGTCGTCGTGCTGGGCAGTGGGGGCGCCGGCCTGGCCGCGGCACTGGCCGCTGTCGCGCACGGCGCCGCGGTGGAGGTGTACGAGAAGGCGGTGACCGTCGGCGGGACGACCGCGGTGTCCGGTGGCATCGTGTGGATCCCGGCGCACGACCGGGCGGCCGACGACCTCACCGTCGACGACGCGCTGGCCTACCTGCGGGCGCAGTCGCTGGGCGTGATGGACGACGACCTGGTCGAGACGTTCGTTCGCACCGGCCCTCGGATGCTCGAATTCGTCGAGGCACACAGTGAACTGCGCTTCGCCGTCGCCGAGGGTTTCCCCGACTACAAACCCGAACTGCCGGGCGGCCGCCCCGGCGGTGGCCGGTCGCTGTCGGCGGCCCCCTTCGACCTCGCGAGGCTGGGGCCGTGGCGGGACCGGATCACCTCCTTCCCCGCCGACTTCAGCAACGTGGGCATCGACGCCGAGACCCGCGCCCGCATCCACGCGTCGGTCGACGAGACGCTCACCGATCCCTGTGTCGCAGGCACGGCACTGGTCGCCGGTCTCCTCAAGGGACTGCTCGACGCCGGCGTCACCCCGTACACCGAGTCCCGCGCCGTCGAGCTGATGGCCGACGACGGGCGTATCACCGGCGTGCGAATCCAGCAGCAGGACAGGGAAATCCGCGTTCATGCCCGGCGCGGCGTCATCCTCGGCACCGGCGGGTTCGAGTGGGATCACGCGCTCACCGAGGCATTCCTGCGCGGGCCGATGCGCGGTGCCGTCTCGCCACCGAACAACACCGGCGACGGCCTGCGCATGGCCATGGCGCACGGCGCCGATCTTGCGAACATGGGCGAGGCCTGGTGGGTGCCGATCGTGCGGATCCCGGGCGACACCATCGACGGGCACCCGCGCAGCCGCAGCGTCCGGCTGGAACGCACCCGGCCGCGCAGCATCATCGTCAACCGGGCCGGCAGGCGGTTCGTCAACGAGGCCGGCGAATACAACTCGATGGCCGGCGCGTTCCAGTACCTCGACCCCAGACACGGTTACGTCAACGATCCGGCCTGGATCGTGTTCGACTCGTTGCACCTTAAGAAGTACGGCTTCCTCGCGGTGGAACCCGACGGGCCAGCACCGGACTGGTACGCGAGGTCGGCGGACCTGGCCGAACTGGGCGAGAAGACCGGCATCGACGCGGACGGCCTGGCCCGCACCCTGACCGACTGGAACCACCACGTCGCCGAGGAACGCGACCCCGAATTCGGCAGGGGCGCCAGCGCATACGACGGTTACTGGGGTGATCCCTGCGCACCCACTCCGGCGTTGCAGACTCTCGGGCCGATCGACACGCCGCCGTACTACGCCGTTCCGGTGGCGATCGGCGCCATGGGCACCAAGGGCGGTCCCCGCACCGACCGCGACGGCCGGGTCCTCCACGTCAGCGGCACGCCAATCCCCGGGCTGTACGCGGCGGGCAACGCGATGGCGGGGGCGACGGGCAAAGCCTACGGCGGTGCGGGCGGAACACTGGGCCCCGCAATGGTCTTCGGTGTGCGCGCCGGGCACGCCGCGGCGACGGGTCAGTCCTTCTAGCGGCGGTCAGGATTCGACGCGAGCCGTGAACAACTGCGCGGCCGCGCTGTAGGGATCGTGAGTACCGTCGGCGACGAGCCCGGCGAGCCGGTCGAGGTCGGGATGAGTGCGCAACAGGGTGTGCGCCAGGGACATGATCTGGGTGCGGGCGCGGGCGGTGCGCCGCTCGGCGGTGTCGTCACGATGATGGGTGTCGATGGTGTCGACCAACTCGGGCACGCCGTCACCCTGTGCGGCAATGAGTTTGATGATCGGCACACTCACCTCGCCCCGCAGGTCCCGTACCGTCTGGTCGGCGCCGTCACGGTCGGCCTTATTGACCACCACGATGTCGGCGACCTCGAGCAGACCCGCCTTCGCGGCCTGCACGGCATCGCCGGCGCCGGGGTTGAGCACGACCACGGTGGGATCGGCGATCGCGGCGATCTCGATCTCCGACTGGCCGACACCGACCGTCTCCAGCACGATCAGGTCGTAGGACAGCGCGGCGAGCAACCGGATCGCGGCCGGCACAGCGGCGGCCAGCCCCCCGAGATGCCCGCGGGTGGCCACCGACCGGATCAATACGCCGGGATCGTTGATGTGGGCGGCCATCCGGATGCGGTCGCCGAGCAGGGCGCCGCCGCTGTAGGGCGAGGACGGGTCGACGGCCAGCACCGCGACCTGCAGACCGCGCTGCCGGTAGGCCGCGACCAGCGCGGCCACCGTGGTCGACTTCCCCGCGCCGGGCGGTCCGGTGAGGCCGACGACGCGCGCCGGATGCGGAGCCAGCGCGGCGAGCACCTCGTCGCGACGGGTGCCTTCGACCAGGCTCAGCAGCCGGCCGGCGGCGCGGGTCGAACCGTTACGCGCCGCGTCGATGAGCTCGTTGATGTCCATGTGCGGGTGCATGCACCGCTCAGCCTAGGGTGCCGGCACCTCGATGACCGTCGCCGAGCCCATCCCGCCGCCGGCGCACATGGCCGCAACCCCGATACCGCCGCCGCGGCGGCGCAGTTCGTGCACCAGCGTCACGATCATCCGGGCGCCGGTCGCGGCCACCGGGTGGCCGAGCGAGCATCCGCTGCCGCTGACGTTGACCCGGACGGGATCGATGTCGAGCATCTTGACCGTCGCCACGCACATCGCCGCGAACGCCTCGTTGATCTCGAAGAGGTCCACGTCGGCGATCGACATGCCGGCCCGCTTCAGCGCCTTCGGGATCGCCTCGACGGGCGCCAGTCCGGTGAAGGCGGGATCCACGCCGACCGAGGCCCAGGACTTGACGGTGCCCAGCGCGGGCATTCCCAGCCGGTCGCTGGCCAGGGCCAGCACCGCGGCACCGTCGTTGGCGCCGCAGGCGTTTCCCGCGGTGATCGAGAAGCCCTCGATCTCCGGGTGCAGCGGTTTGAGCGAGGCGAGCTTCTCGATGCTGGTGTCGCGGCGCGGGTGCTCGTCGGTCTCGAACAGTCCGTGCGACGTCTCGATCGGGACGATCTCCTCCTTGAAGCGGCCCTCGTCGATGGCCTGGACCGCTTTGCGGTGCGAGTCGAGCGCCCACTGGTCCATCTCCTCGCGGCTGACGCCGGCGCGCACGGCGGCGTTCCAGCCGACGGTGATGGACATGTCCATGTTGGGGGCGTCGGCGCGATCGGGGTGGGTGGGCGGGAACCAGTCGAGCATCGCGGCGTCCTTGGCGCTGCTCGCGCGCCGGGTGAAACGCGGTGTGGTGGAGGCGGAGTTGACGCCGCCGGCGATCACCAGCTGATCCATGCCCGCGCGGATACTGGCTGCCGCGCTCTGCACCGCGGCCTGACCGGCCGCGCAGTGACGGTTGTTCGACAGGCCGGGCACCGAGGTGAGGCCGGCGGTGATCGCGGCGTGGCGGGCGATCACACCGCCGCCGTAGAGGCCTTCGCCGAGCACGACGTCGTCGATCTGGCCTGCCGGCAGGTCTCCGGCCGCCGCCCCCACGACGTGTTCGGCCAGCCGGTAGGCGTCGGTGTCGCGCAGCGTTCCCTTCATCGCGGTGCCGATCGGGGTGCGCAGGGCGGAGACGATGACGGCTTCTGGCATGGATTGACTCCGTTTCTGCGGCGTATGAGAATACTATTCTCTCAACACGAGAGTCTTAGTTGCAAGAAGGGGAACCGCATGCAAATCGCCGGGAGCTCAGCGATCGTCGTCGGTGGCGCAGGAGGGCTCGGTGAGGCGACCGTGCGCCGGCTGCACCGCGTGGGCGCCAAGGTGGTCGTCGCCGACCTGGCCGACGACAAGGGCGCGGCGCTCGAACAGGAGCTCGGGGTGCGCTACGTCCGCACCGACGCGACGTCCGAGGAGTCGGTGAACGCCGCCATCGCCGAGGCGGAATCCCTCGGCCCCCTCCGGATCTCGGTCGACACCCATGGCGGACCGGCCAGCGGCGGACGGCTCATCGGCAAGGACGGTTCGCCGCTCGCCCTCGACGGGTTCAAGAAGACCATCGAGTTCTATCTGACGGCCGTGTTCAACGTGATGCGGCTGACGGCCGCGGCGATCGCGAAATCCGAACCGCTGGACGAAGGCGGGCGCGGGGTCATCATCAACACCGCCTCGATCGCGGGCTACGAGGGTCAGATCGGTCAGCTCCCGTACTCGGCCGCCAAGGGCGGCGTGCTCGGGATGACGCTGGTGGCCGCCCGCGACCTCTCCCCGCTGGGCATCCGCGTCGTCACGATCGCCCCCGGCACGATCAACACGCCGGCCTACGGCAAGGCGGCCGATCAGCTGGAACAGTACTGGGCGCCGCAGGTGCCGTTCCCCAAGCGCATGGGCCGCTCGACGGAGTACGCGCAGCTGGCGCAGAGCATCGTCGAGAACGACTACCTCAACGGCGAGATCATCCGCCTCGACGGAGCGTTGCGGTTCCCGCCCAAGTGACCGACGGCGGCCGGGCGCTCGAGGGCCGAGTCGCCTTCGTCGCCGGTGCCAGTCGCGGCATCGGCGCGACGGTTGCGAAAGCCCTTGCCGCCGAGGGCGCTTCGGTGGCGGTTGCCGCCCGCTCGGAGTCCGCGGGCAGACTGCCGGGCACCATCCACTCGGTCGCGGACTCGATCACGGAGTCCGGCGGGCGTGCCCTGCCGGTGTCGTGCGACGTCACCGACGAGTCGTCGGTGCAAGCCGCTGTCGCGGCGACGGTGTCACAATTCGGCGGCGTCGACATCCTCGTGGCCAACGCCGGCGTGCTGTGGCTCGGCCCCATCGAGTCGACACCGCTGAAGCGGTGGCAGTTGTGCCTCGACGTCAACCTGACCGGAGTCTTCCTCGTCACGAAAGCGGTGATCCCCCACGTACGGGCCCGCGGCGGCGGTTCGCTGATCGCGGTGACGACCACCGGGGTGACGATGACCGATCAGGGCGCCAATGCGTACTGGGTGTCCAAGGCCGCCGCGGAGCGGTTGTATCTCGGCTTGGCCGCCGACCTGCGCCCGGACAACATCGCGGTCAACTGCCTGAGCCCTTCGCGGGTCGTGCTCACCGAAGGCTGGGAGGCGGGTGGGGCGGGCATGGAGATTCCGCCGGAGATGATCGAACCGCCGGAGGCCATGGCCCGCGCCGCTGTCTTGCTGGCAGCACAGGACGCCGGCGGTGTCACCGGGACGATTCAGCGCTCCGAAGAGCTCGTCGGCTGACTCGTGGCCCCGCGAGCGTGCGCAAACTGCTGAAGACCGCGCGGTGCGTCGCGTGCAGACACGCACGCTCGCGGTGAGGAGTTCAGTTGTTCTTGGCGTTCAGCTTCGCGACGATGGTGCGGAAGTCCTCGGTCTGAAACGACTGCTCCTCGGCGGTGTTCGCGTAGTCGAGGCTCGCCAGCACGGCGCGCTCCAAGTGGATGTTGAGCAGCCGCTTCGTCGACTCGAGCGCCTGGCGCGGCATCTGCATCATTTTCTTCGCACAGGCGATCGCCTCGGCGAGCGGATCCTCGACGATGTGGTTGGCCAGCCCCAGCTCCGCGGCGCGCTGGGCCGGGATGCGGGCGCCGGTCATCGCGAATTCCTTGGCCAGCAGCAGGCTGATGTGCAGCGGCCACGTCAGCGGTCCGCCGTCGGCGGCGACCAGGCCGACCTGCACGTGCGGATCGGCGAAGTACGCCGTCGGCGCCATGTAGACGATGTCGCTCAACGCCACCAGGCTGCAGCCCAGCCCGACCGCCGGCCCGTTCACCGCCGCCACCACCGGGATCCGGGTGCGCGTCATCCCGAGCACGATCTCGCGGCCATGCAGGATGGTCTTGGCCCGTAGCTTCGCATCGCCGGCCAACTCCTGCAGATAGGCGAAGTCACCGCCGGCCGAGAATGCCCGTCCCGCACCGGTGATCACCGCCGCGCGGGCGTCGAGATCCTCGTTCAGCCGCGGCCACAGCTGCGCAAGACCGCAGTGCAGGGAGTCGTTGACCGCGTTGAGCGCATCGGGTCGGTTGAGCGTGATGATCCGCAGCGGACCGTCCGCGGTGACCTCGATCTCCGGTGGCATGTCGTACATCTAGACTCCTAGTCCGAGAATTCGCGAAGCGATGATGTTCTTCTGGATCTGCGACGTCCCGCCCATCACGCTCTGTGCGCGACTGTAGAGGTACGCGCTCAGCAGATCGGGGTCCTTCGTACCGGTGACCGCCAGCGCGGCATGGCCGACGGACTGTTCGGTCCACGTCATCAGCAGCTTGTCCAGCGAACCCTGCGGCCCGTGGGTGATGCCGTCGAGCTGTTCGGAGAGCCGGCGGCGCACGTGCAGACGCAGCATCTCGGCCTCCACCGCCGCCCACACCAGGTCCTCCGGCGGCCTGCCGTCGACACGAGCCGCCATCTGCCGCACCAGTTTTCCGTACCGCGCCGAGTATCCCAGCGTCGAGGGTTCACGTTCGTGGCTGACCACCGTCATCGCCAGCGCCCAGCCCTCCCCCGGCGCACCGACCATCTGATCGGCGGGCACCACGGCGCCGTCGAAGGCCACCTGGCCGAATTCGGTCGTCACCCCGTTGATCATCTTCAGCGGCCGCTGTTCGATTCCCGGCTGGTGCATGTCGACGATGAACGCCGAGATGCCCTTGTGGCGAGGGACTTCTTTGTCGGTGCGGGCCAACACCAGACACCAGTCGGCGATGTCGGAGTAGCTGGTCCAAATCTTGTGGCCGTGGATGACGTAATCGTCACCGTCACGGGTCGCGGTCGTGGTCAGCGACGCCAGATCCGAACCGGCGCCCGGTTCACTGAATCCCTGACACCAGCGCTCGGTGCCGTTGATCATGCCGGGCAGGAACCGCTGTTGCAGCTCCTTGCTGCCGTGGTGGCCGAGGCCCACCACCAGGTATCCCAGGCTGGGCCGGGGCGGCGCACCGGCACGGGCGAGTTCTTCGTCGACGATGACGTCGTAGACCGGTGGCAGTTCCCGCCCGCCGAACTCCTGCGGCCACGACGTCCCGAAGAACCCGGCCGAGTACAGCGCCTGGTGCCACTCCCCCTGCCGGGTCCAGTAATCGTCACCGGACACGGCGAACCGTCCGGCGTTGTCGGCCAGCCAGTTCCGCAATCTCTCACGGAAGGTGGCCTCTTCGGGTGAATCACGAAAATCCAAAATCGATGTCCTCCAGACGTACCGGCCACAATTCGGCAGAAGTCAGAACGCGCCGCAGGTACACGTGCGCGAGGCATTCCCAGGTGTTCCCGATGCCGCCGTGCACCTGGATCGCGGTCTCGCACACGGTGCGGGCGGCGCGCGCGCAGTACAGCTTGGCGTAGCGGCCGGCCCGCACGGCCTCCGCGGCGGGCAGTTCGTCGACCGCCCACGCGGCGTGGCGCTGGATCGACACCGAACCCTCGATCAGCGCGAGCCCCTCGGCGAGCAGATGCGCGATCGCCTGGTACGAGCCGATCGACTTCCCGTACTGCTCACGGACTTTGGCGTAGTCACACGCCAGGGCGTGCGCCCCCCGGGCCGCGCCGAGGATGTCAGCGGACGTCGTCGCCAGCGCCAGCGCCAGCCACCGCTGCCCGTCCTCGGGCGACAGCTCCGCGAGTTCCTCCGGCGACTCCGTCACCCCGGCCGCACTGTTGGTCAGGTCCACCCCGCCGGGCTCGTCGGCCGCTGCGGCCGGCGCCCGGCCAAGCAGCCTGCCGAGGTCGTCGGACAGCGCCGGGCCGAGGAACGGCACGTCGACCAGGCCGCGGCCGAATTCCTCCGCCACCACCGCGACTTCGACGCCGGAGGCGCCGTCGGAGCGCAGCGACCGCCAGCCCGTCGACTCGACCGTCCTCTCCAGCCGCGCGAGCCTGGCGGAATCGGCCAGGTCCGCCACGGAGCCCGGTCCGAGGTCGTCGGCGAGTTTGGCTGCGGCGTCGCGCAGTTGCTGTTGTTCAGCTGTCAGACGTACGTCCATGCTCCTCCTTCAGCACGCGGCGCAGAACCTTGCCAGAAGGTAAGCGCGGGATCGCCGGGACGAACACGACCCGGCTCGGTCGTTTGTAGGACGCCAACCGCTCGGCGACGAGGTCGATCAGTTCGTCGGCGGTCACGGCGGCGGCGTTGGTGGTGACGGCGGCGACCACCGTCTCACCGTCTGTGGGATGCGGCTCGCCGAACACCGCGCAGTCCTCGACGGCGGGATGTCCGTGCAGGACGGCCTCGACCTCGGCCGGGGCGACCTGGAAGCCGCGGACCTTGATCATCTCCTTGGAGCGGTCGGTGATGCGCAACCAGCCGTCGGGATCGAGACGTCCCACATCGCCCGTGCGGTACCACCCGTCGGCGAACGCCGACGCGGTCGCCTCCCGCGGAAGGTAACCCGCCATCACCGAATCCGCGCGGACCTGGATCTCCCCGACCTCGTCGGCGTCCAGGGGCGTCCCGTCCTCGAGCGACACGATCCGCACGCGCACACCGGGCACCGGCCGCCCGACGGTGTCCAGCCGCGCGCCGGTGACGGGATTGGCTGCGATGACCGGTAATTCGGTGGTTCCGTAGGCGGCCACCCAGTTCACCCCGGTGCGCCGGGTGACGTCGGCGGCGACGCTTTCGGTGACCGGGGTGGCACACCACATGATGTAGCGCAGTGACGACAAGTCGTAGGTCTCCAGTTTCGGGTGGGCGGCCAGCGCCAGCGCGATCGGCGCGACCGCCATCTCGACGGTGATCCGGTCGGATTCGATGTGGTGCAGCATCGTGTCGATGTCGAACCGCGGATGCAGCCGGATCCAGGTGCCGGTCTCGAGCGCCATGACGATGTTGAGCAGCCCGAGGATGTGCGACGGCGGCGTCATGATCTGCATGCGGTCCGCCGACGACAGCTCCAGCGCGTCGCGCCAGTGCCGCACCGCGACGGCGAACGCCCCGTGGGTGTGCCGGACCGCCTTGGGCATGCCGGTCGTCCCGGAACTGAACACGAACAGCGCGTCCGCATCCGGGGCGACCGCGTCGAACTCACGCCGCCCGGGCGCGACGGGTTCGTCGAGGTGCAGCATCGGCATCAGCTCCGCGAGGACGGGATGATCGCCGACGGCGTGGCTCGGGCAGGTCAACGTCAGCGCGTGCTCGACCTCCGTGCGCTTCCACGCGGGGCTGATCAACACCGCCGCCGCGCCCAGATGCCAGATCCCCCGCAGGGCGGCGACGAATTCGGGCCGGTTCGACGACATCATCGCCACCCGGTCACCGGCGCGCACGCCCCGCTGCTCGAGCGCCGTCGCCATACCGCTGGCCAACGCCTCGAGTTCGGCCAGCGTGTACTCGCGCTCACCGAAAGCGAGTGCGGCTGCGCCCGTCACGTGTCGGCCATCGCTCACCGCCGCCGGACCCTCCTGGACGCCGTAAACTCCACTTGAGAAGAGCCTATCATTTCGAGAGAATAGAGTTCTCCGTTCAGCAGAATCATCATGTCAGAAGGAGTCGTATGACGGCCGAACCGATGTCCGTGGCGCCCGACGGCGGGTCCTGCGCCGAGGTGACCATCGTGCTCGACCGCAAGAAGGCCTCGGTGTCCCAGGTGACCGGTGAGACGCTGCTGGAAAGCGCGCGCAGGGCGGGCATGTCACCGCCGTTCTCCTGCGAGGCCGGGAACTGCGGCACCTGCATCGCCAAGCTGACCGAAGGCACCGCCTCCATGCGGGTCAACGACGCGCTCGACGACGACGAGGTGGCCGACGGATACGTGCTGACCTGCCAGGCGGTTCCCGAGACCGACCGCGTGGTGGTCACCTACGACGAGTGATCGGCGGCCGGCAGCGCCGGCGGCGGACGGTACTGCGGCTCGTAGCCCTCGATCCGGATCGGGCTGCCGACCAGCCGGAACCCGCCGGCCGTGACCAGCGCCTCGGGCGTCTGCTCGAGCGCGTCGGGCAGCCCGCGCACCGCGGCAGCCGGGATACCGAGCGGCCGCAGCCGCGCCTCCCACCCCTTCGCCGAATCCCCGGCCAGCGCCGCCGTGACGAGGGCGAGCACCTCCTCGCGGCGCGCCGACCGCTCCGCCATCGTGGGGAAGCCCTCGATACCCGCCTCAGCGGCGAACAGCCGCCAGAACCCGTCGTGGGTGACGAACAGCGCGAGATACCCGTCGGCCGTCGGAAACAGTTGAGCCGGAACGTAGAACGAGTGCGCACCATTGGGATAGCGGCGCGGCACCACCCCGTCGTTCAGGTACGCCGCCGCCCGGTAGTTCAGCTGGGAGAGCATCACGTCACGCAGGCAGACGTCGACCTGCCCGCCACGGCCGGCCACGATCATCGCCAGCAGACCGAGAGCGGCCGTCAGCCCCGTGGAGTTGTCCGCCGACGAATATCCCGGAAGTGTCGGCGGCCCATCCGGATCCCCGGTCATGGCCGCTACCCCGGTGGCCGCCTGGATGACGTAGTCGAATGCCGGGTCGTCGCCGCCGTCGAGCCCGAACCCCGTCATCGCCACGCAGACGATCTTCGGATTGAAGCGCCGCAGGTTCTCAAAGGTGAGGCCGAGCTTACGGATCACCGACGGCTTCATGTTCACCAGCAGCGCATGGGAGTCCGCGACCAGCTCGGCCAGCCTGCGCTGCCCCTGCTCGGACTGCAGATCGAGACAGACGCTGCGCTTGTTGCGGTTCAGGCTGGCGAAGTAACTGTCGCTGACCTGGCGGGAGATCTCGCCACCCGGCGGCTCGATCTTGATCACCTCGGCGCCGAGGTCCGCGAGCATCATCGTCGCGTACGGGCCGGCCAGCATCACGCCGACCTCCAGCACGCGGATGCCGGCCAGCGGTGAGCCGCTCACCGCACCTGCTTGGCCAGTTCGGCGATCACCTCACGCGTGCGGTACTTGGACGCGATCAACTCGTCGCGGGTGTCGCCGATCGGCAGCAGACGCACCGAGAGGTCGGTGACACCGGCGTCGGCGAACTGCTTGAACCGGGCCAGGATCGACTCTTCATCACCGGCCGCGCACAGGTCGCCGACATTGCGCGCATCGCCGCGGTCGAGCAGTCGCTGATAGTTGGGTGAAGTCTCGGCCTCGGCCAGGATCCGGTTGGCGCGCTCCTTCGCCGCGTCGATCTCGGAGTTGGCGCACAGGCATACCGGGATACCGGCGACGATGCGCGGGGCGGGGCGGCCGGCGTCCGCCGCCGCCTTGGTGATCTTCGGCGCGATGTGGTCACCGATCGCCTTCTCGTCGGCCATCCACAGCACGGTACCGTCGGCCAGTTCCCCGGCGAGCTGCAGCATGACCGGGCCCAGCGCGGCCACCAGCACCGGCATCGGCTTGTCCGCGCCCAGCACGGTGGGGTTGTGCACGGTGAACGAGGTGTTCTCGACGTCCACCGGACCGGGGCCGGCCAGCGCGGCGTCGAGCACCTCGAGATAGTCGCGCGTGTAGGCCGCCGGCTTCTCGTAGGGCAGGCCGAGCATGTCGCGCACGATCCAGTGGTGCGACGGGCCGACGCCGAGCGCGAGCCGGCCGCCGGCCACGGCGTGCACCGAAAGCGCTTGGCGCGCGAGCGCGATCGGATGCTGCGCCTGGAGCGGGACCACCGCGGTGCCGAGTTCGATGCGCGAGGTGTGCGCGGCCATCAGCGCCACCATCGTCAGGCAGTCGAAGTCGTTGGGCACCTGGGGCATCCATGCGGTGTCCATCCCCGCCGACTCGGCCCACTCGATGTCGGACACCAGCTTGGCGACCTTGCGCGCCATGTCGCCGCGCTCGGCGCCGATCATCACACCCAACCGCATCGCTACTCCCCTGCCTCCGTCGCGCCGGTCAGCTTCCGCACCTCGGTCACCAGCGTCTCCAGCGGCGTGCCGGTCGGGAACACCGCCGCCGCACCGGCTTCGAGCAGCTTCGGCACATCGGCCTGCGGAATGGTGCCGCCGACCACGACGGCGATGTCGCCGGCGTCGGCCGCGCGCAGCGCCTCGACGGTCCGCCGGGTCAGCGCGAGATGGGCGCCCGAGAGGATCGACAACCCGACCAGGGCGACGTCCTCCTGCAGCGCGATCGACACGATGTCCTCGATGCGCTGGCGAATGCCGGTGTAGATGACCTCGAATCCGGCGTCGCGCAGCGTGCGCGCGACTATCTTCGCGCCGCGGTCATGGCCGTCGAGGCCCGGTTTGGCGACGAGAACACGCGTGGGCATCCGGAACTCCACCCTTCTAGAAGACGACCGGCTGCTGGAACTCGCCCCACACCGCTTTGAGCGCCGAGACCATCTCGCCGACGGTGCAGTAGGCGTTCGCGCAGTCGATCAGCTTGTGCATCAGGTTGTCGTCACCTTCGGCTGCCCGGGACAGCGCCGCCAGCGCGGCTGCCACCGCATCGGCGTCGCGGTCGGCCTTCACCTTCGCCAGCCGCTTGAGCTGTAGATCGCGGCCCTCGGCGTCGAGCTCGTAGGTGTCGATGTCCGGAGGCGGTTCGTCGGTGACGAACTTGTTCACCCCGACGACGGGCCGCTCCCCCGACTCGATCTCCTGGTGCACCTTGTAGGCCTCGTCGGCGATGAGGCCCTGCAGGTAGCCGTCCTCGATCGCGCGCACCATGCCGCCGTGGGTCTCCAGGTCGTGCATGATCTCGATGATCTTCGCCTCGGTGGCGTCGGTCAGCGCCTCGACGAAGTACGAGCCACCGAGCGGATCGGCCACCCGGGTCACGCCCGTCTCGTAGGCCAGGATCTGCTGGGTGCGCAGCGCCAGCGTCGCGGATTCCTCGCTGGGCAGCGCGAACGGTTCGTCCCACGCGGCGGTGAACATCGACTGCACCCCGCCGAGCACCGACGCCATCGCCTCGTAGGCGATGCGCACGACGTTGTTCTGCGCCTGCGGGGCGTACAGCGACGCGCCGCCGGAGACGCAGCCGAACCGGAACATCGACGCCTTGTCGCTGGTCGACCCGTAGCGCTCCCGCACGATCGTCGCCCAACGCCGCCGTCCGGCACGGTATTTCGCGATCTCTTCGAAGAAGTCGCCGTGGGTGTAGAAGAAGAACGAGATCTGCGGTGCGAACTTGTCGATGGACATCCGGCCGCGCTCGACCACGGTGTCGCAGTAGGTGACGCCGTCGGCGAGGGTGAATGCCATCTCCTGCACCGCGTTGGCGCCTGCATCGCGGAAGTGCGCACCGGCCACTGAGATCGCGTTGAACCGCGGCACCTCGGCCGCGCAGAACTCGATGGTGTCGGCGATCAGGCGCAGCGACGGCTCCGGCGGCCAGATCCAGGTGCCGCGCGAGGCGTATTCCTTGAGGATGTCGTTCTGGATGGTGCCGGTGAGCTTCTCCCGGGGCACGCCGGCCTTCTCGGCCGCGGCGACGTAGAACGCCAACAGGATCGCGGCGGTGCCGTTGATGGTGAAACTGGTGCTTATTTTGTCCAGCGGGATGCTGTCGAAGAGGATCTCCGCGTCCGCCAGCGTGTCCACCGCCACCCCGACCCGACCGACCTCTTCGCCGTACTCGGGATCGTCGGAGTCGTAGCCGCACTGGGTGGGCAGATCGAGCGCCACCGACAGTCCCGTGCCGCCCTGGTCGAGCAGGTACCGGTAGCGGCGATTCGACTCCTCAGCGGTGCCGAAGCCGGAATACTGCCGGAAGGTCCACAACTTGCCGCGGTATCCCGAGGCGAAGTTTCCGCGCGTGAACGGATAGGTACCGGGCGCGGGGGGTTCGCCGCTCCGGTCGCCCGGCCCGTAGACGGGCTCGAGCGGAAGGCCCGAGGAAGTCTGCACGAGGTCGCTCATCAGTGGATAACGTACTTGCAAAAAATGAGAATGCCAATACCGCAATCGGGAAGGCCGCCGCCTCGAGATGAACTCGCCGGGTTCGGCGCGACGGCATCGGCACACCGGGCGACCCCCGCACGACCTGCGCCGGGGAGTGCGTCACAATCGGTGGATACGCCACTTGCAGAAAATGAGAATGCCAATACCATCGAGGTGAGTCGAGGAGGCCCATGCCCAGCCAACCATCGTTGACTGATCGAACCCTGGTGGTGTCCGGCGGAAGTCGCGGAATCGGCCTTGCCATCGCGATCGGCGCGGCCCGCCACGGCGCCAACGTCGTGCTGCTCGCCAAGACCGGCGAACCGCATCCGAAGCTGCCCGGCACCGTGCACACCGCCGTCGCCGACGTCGAGGCCGCGGGCGGGAAAGCCGTCGCGGTCGTCGGGGACGTACGCAAGGAGGAGGACGTCGCGCGCGCCGTCGCCACCGCGGTCGAGCACTTCGGCGGCGTGGACATTTGCGTCAACAACGCGAGCGCCATCGCGACCGAGCCGACCGAACAGCTGTCGGCCAAGAAGTTCGACCTGATGATGGACATCAACATCCGCGGCACCTTCCTGCTGACCAAGGCCTGCCTGCCGCATCTGCGCGCGTCGGGTAACGCGCACGTCCTCACTCTGGCGCCGCCGCTGAACATGAACCCGTACTGGCTGGGCGCCCACCCGTCGTACACGCTGTCGAAGTACGGCATGACGCTGCTCTCGCTCGGGTGGGCCGAGGAGTACGCCGACGCCGGGATCGCGTTCAACTGCCTGTGGCCCGAGACCTACATCGCCACCGCCGCCGTGGCCAACATCGGCGCGGACGCCCTCCAGTCGGCTCGGGATCCGCAGATCATGGCCGACGCGGCGGTCGAGGTGCTGTCCCGGCCGGCACGCGAGACCACCGGTCAGTGCTTCATCGACTCCGAGGTGCTCGCCTCGGCCGGCGTGGACGACCTGTCGCGCTACGGTGGCGGGGACAACCCCACCCTCGACATCTTCGTGGACAGGACATGAGTATCTCGCTGCTGCTGGAGATGTCTCTCTCGGCGGACCCGGACCGGACGGCCGTCGTCTCCGACGACCTGCGGCTGTCCGTCACCGAACTGTCGGCACTGGCCGACGGCGGCGCCGGTGTCATCGCGAATTCCGGTGCGGCCCACGTCGCCTACGTCGGCACCGGCGGCGCGCTGCTGCCGCTGCTGTTGTTCGCCTCGGCCAGGGCGGCGATCCCGTTCACCCCGCTCAACTACCGGCTCAGCCGCGACGGTCTGCACGAACTGATCGCCCGGCTGCCCGACGCGCTGGTGATCGCCGACGCGGAGTACCGCGACGTCGTCGCGGGTGCCGGTAGGCAGGTGCTCGACGCCCGGGAGTTCCTCGCCGCCGCCCGCACGGCCGAACCCGCCGCGGAGTTCGCCGACCCCGACGCGGTGGCCGTCGTGCTGTTCACCTCGGGCACCACCTCACGCCCCAAAGCCGTTGAGCTGACCCACAACAACCTGACCAGCTACGTGACCGGCACTGTCGAGTTCGCCTCGGCCGCACCTGAGGACGCGGCGCTGATCTGTGTACCGCCGTACCACATCGCCGGTGTCGGCGCCGCCATGTCGAACCTCTACGCCGGCCGCAAGATGGTGTACCTGCGCCACTTCGACGCCTGCGAATGGATCCGGCTGGTCCGCACCGAAGGCGTCACCACCGCCACCGTCGTACCCACCATGCTCGACCGCATCGTGTCCGCGCTGTCGGAGGAGCCGGTCGCTCTGCCCACGCTGCGCAACCTGGCCTACGGGGGTTCGAAGGTCGCGCTGCCGCTGGTGCGGCGGGCACTGGAACTGCTGCCCGGCGTCGGATTCGTCAACGCCTACGGGCTCACCGAGACCAGTTCGACCATCGCCGTGCTCGGACCCGACGACCACCGCGCCGCGCTCGCCTCCGACGACGACGCGGTCGCGCGCAGGCTCGGCTCGGTGGGTCAGATCGTGCCGGGCATCGAGGTGCAGATCCGCGCCGACGACGGCACCGTGCTCGGCCCCGGCGAGACCGGTGAGCTGTTCGTGCGGGGCGACCAGGTCTCGGGCCGCTACACCGACATCGGATCCGTACTCGACGCCGACGGCTGGTTCCCCACCAAAGACGTTGCCTCCGTTGATGCCGACGGCTACCTGTTCATCGGCGGCCGCTCCGACGACACGATCATCCGCGGCGGCGAGAACATCGCACCCGCCGAGATCGAGGACGTGCTCGTCGAACACCCCGCGGTGCGCGACGTCGCCGTTGTCGGACCCGAGGACCCGCAGTGGGGGCAGATCATCGTCGCGGTGGTCGTCCCGGCCGCGGGGGCCAGCCCCGATCCTGACGAACTGCGCGCCCACGTCCGCAGTCATCTGCGCGGTTCCCGCACCCCGGACCGGGTGGTGTTCCGCGCCGAGCTGCCGACCAACGCCACCGGTAAGGTGCTGCGCCGCGATCTGATCCAAGAACTCCAAGCCGCAGCCGACGAGCCCGAGAAGGAGCCCGCATGATCAAGAACGGCACCCGCCTGCAGAGCCAGGTGTGCGACACCCAGGTGATCGTGGTGCGCAGCGCCGAGAGCCTCGACGATCTGCGCGCCGGCGGTGCGCCGATGGTGCCGCTGGATGAGACGAAGGCGGCCGATCTCACCCTGGACCCCGCGCTGTCCGACGGCAACGTGATGGGCAAGCGCTACGTCGACGACAACGGCGCCGAGGTGCTGGTCACCAAGGCGGGCGCGGGGACGCTGTCCATCGGCGCCACCCCGCTCAACCTCAAGGAAGCCAAACCCCTCCCGGCCAGCGACTGAGCCCGGCGCCGGGCCGGACCCGGCTGCTCGCGAGGGTTGATCCCGCTCGCGATGGGGAATGCTCGAACCCAGCAATGCCCGGGTCGACTTCGCCATCGAGGAGCAAACCATGGCCACCATCGACGGTCACCGCCCGCGGGAGGCCGAACCGCTCGCCGTGCGGCGCGCCGTGCGGGGTGCGGCCATCGGCAACACCGTCGAGTGGTTCGACTTCGCGATCTACGGGTTCCTCGCCACCTACATCGCGAAGAAGTTCTTCCCGACCGCCGACGACACCGCCGCACTGCTGAACACCTTCGCCATCTTCGCCGCCGCCTTCTTCATGCGGCCACTGGGCGGGTTCTTCTTCGGCCCGCTGGGTGACCGGATCGGCCGCCAGCGCGTGCTCGCCCTGGTCATCCTGCTGATGTCGGCGTCGACCTTCGCGATCGGCCTGCTGCCGAGCTACGACGCCATCGGGGTGGCCGCACCGCTGCTGCTGCTCCTGCTGCGCTGTGTGCAGGGTTTCTCCGCGGGCGGCGAATACGGAAGCGGCGCATGCTATCTCGCTGAGTTTGCACCCGACCGGCACCGCGGCTTCGTGGTGAGCTTCCTGGTCTGGTCGGTGGTCGTCGGCTTCCTGCTCGGTTCCGTGACGGTGACGGTGCTCGAGACGGCGCTGAGCGAGTCGGCGATGAACTCCTACGGATGGCGCATCCCGTTCCTCATCGCAGGCGTGCTGGGCGGCGTCGGCCTCTACATCCGGCTCAAGCTCGGCGACACACCGGATTTCGAAGAGCTCAAGGAATCCGGCGAGGTGTCCACGTCGCCGCTCAAGGATGCGGTGACGACGTCGTGGAAGCCGATCCTGCAGATCGCCGGCCTCGTCATCATCCACAACGTCGGCTTCTACACCGTGTTCACCTACCTGCCGAGCTACATGACCGAAACGCTCGACTTCACCAAGACCGACGCGTTCATCTCGATCACGGTGGCCAGTGTCGTCGGGCTCGTGCTCATCCTGCCGCTGGGCGCGCTGTCGGACCGCGTCGGCCGCAAACCGTTGTTGATCGCAGGCGCCGTCGGTTTCGCGGTGCTGGCCTATCCGCTGTTCGCGCTGTTCAACACCGGTTCGCTGCTCGGGGCCATCGCCGGCCACGCCGGGCTGTCGGCTCTCGAGGCGCTGTTCGTCGCGGGCTCGCTGGCCGCGGGCGCGGAGTTGTTCGCCACCCAGGTGCGTTCGAGCGGCTATTCGATCGGATACAACACGTCGGTGGCGCTGTTCGGCGGCACCGCACCGTATGTCGCGACCTGGCTCACCGATCGCACCGGGAACGAACTGGCGCCCGCCTACTACGTGATCGTCGCCGCCGTCATCTCACTGGCCACCATCCTGACCATGCGCGAGACCGCCAACCGTCCGCTGCGTATGCGGGTCTGATTCCGGCGCGAAAACCCTTGCCGGGCCGCCGATCGGCCGATAACGTCCACACAATGGCAGCGACCAGGGCGACCGCCTCTGTCGGTACCTCGCCCGCGCGGGTCGCGTCCGCCAGTTTCATCGGTACCACCGTCGAGTACTACGACTTCCTGATCTACGGCACCGCGGCAGCGCTGGTGTTCCCGAAGCTGTTCTTCCCGGACGTCTCGCCGGCCACCGGACTGCTGCTGTCCTTCGCGACGTTCGGCGTCGGGTTCGTCGCGCGCCCGCTGGGCGGAATCGTGTTCGGCCACTTCGGCGATCGTCTCGGCCGCAAGCGGATGCTGGTCTACTCGCTGCTCATCATGGGCGCCGCCACGGTGCTGATGGGAGCGCTGCCCACCTACGCGCAGATCGGTGTCGCGGCGCCCATCCTGCTGACACTGCTGCGACTGCTGCAGGGCTTCGCCGTCGGCGGTGAGTGGGGCGGCGCCACGCTGATGGCGGTCGAACACGCCGCACCGGGCCGCAAGGGGTTCTTCGGCGCGTTCCCTCAGATGGGCGCGCCCGCCGGCACCGCTATCGCCACGCTGGCGTTCTACGCGGTCTCGCAGCTTCCGGACGAACAGTTCCTGTCCTGGGGATGGCGAATCCCGTTCCTCGCCAGCGCCGTATTGATCCTCATCGGGCTGTTCATCCGGCTGTCGCTGGACGAGAGTCCCGAATTCGCGGCGGTGCGGGCCGAGGCCGCGGTGGTGCGCCTGCCGATCGCCGCAGCGGTGCGCAGGCACTGGCGCCAGATCCTGCTCATCGCCGGGGCGTACCTGTCACAGGGGGTGTTCGCCTACATCTGTGTGGCGTACCTGGTCTCCTACGCCACGACGGTGGCCGGGATCGACCGTACCCAGGCACTTCTGGGCGTCTGCGTCGCCGCGGTGGTGGCGGTGGTGATGTATCCGGTGTTCGGTGCGGTCTCCGACGTCGTCGGCCGCAAACCGGTGTTCCTGGCCGGCGTGGTCGCGATGGGTGTGTCGGTCGTGCCCGTGTTCGCGTTGATCAACACCGGCGAGCCCGGACTCTTCCTGCTCGCGCTCGTGCTGGTGTTCGGGTTGGCCATGGCGCCGGCCGCCGGGGTGACGGGTTCGCTGTTCAGCCTCGCGTTCGACCCCGACGTCCGGTACAGCGGTGTGTCCCTGGGCTATACGCTGTCCGCGGTCGTCGGCTCGGCTTTCGCGCCGACGATCGCCACCGCGCTGTATACGGCGACGAAGTCCAGCGATGCGATCGCCGCCTACCTCATCGTGGTGTCAGTGATCTCCGCGGTGTCGGTCAGCCTGCTGCCCGGACCGTGGCGACAGCCCCGGGTTCGGTGACACTGACTCAGGTGTCGATGTCAGCCAGGGCCTCGGCGGTCTGCAGGTCGGCGTACGCGGCCGAATAGCGTTGCGCCAGAGCGATCGCGATGTCCGGGCGCTGCCACAGCTCCCCCGCGCTCGCGGTGCACAGCCACAGGGTCAGCCCGTGTGCCACCGACGCCCGGTAGCGCAACCAGATCTCGCCGAGGGACGGCAACTCGTCGGCGGGCAGACCGAGCGCGTCGCGGTACTCCTCGAGGAGGTGACGCTCACTGCGGCGCCGGTCCTCGATCGTCAACGCGCCCTGCAGGAAATAACCCAGATCGAGCGACCAGTTACCCCGCCGCGCGACCTGCCAGTCGAGGAAGCCGACCTCACCACTGGGCAACAGGTAGGTGTTGCCGATGTGCGGGTCACCGTGCAGCAGCGTCTGCGGAGCCTTGGTGAGGCTGCGGATGTACGGCTTCCAGATGTCCTCGATGAGCCCGTCGATGGTCAGAGCCATCACGACGTCCGGCGCATCGTCGCCCAGCCGCTTCTGCGCCTCCGACAGTGGGGCGGCGCCCATACCGTCCCACGGCACGAACGGCTCCAGCCAGCCGAGGGCGGGCTCTTCGAGAACCCGCTCACCCCAGTACTTTCCGTGCATGCGAGCCAACCCGCGCACACCCGTGGCGGCCTGCTCGACGCTCAGCGGCCGCGTCGCATCCCGCGGGTCGGCACCGCGGGTGGTGAGGTCCTCCATCACCAGGATGAAATCCTCGGCGGATTCGTCGATCAGCGCGCAGAACACGGTGGGGTGCTCCAGCGGCAGATCGACGCGTGAGTTGAACAACCGCGGTTCGTGGAACAGACCGCTGGTGAGCCGGACCAGGTCGCGGTGCGCGGGGTCCACCGCTTTGACGAACACCGTCGCCGGACCCGAACCCGCCGAGTACTCCACGCGCAGGCGGGCCCGGCGGTTGGTGCCGTCGTCGCGCAGGTCGACGCGGACGGATTCGACCACCGCGTCCTGATGCGTCGCCGACAGCGCGGCGGTCATCCATTCCGGCGTGATCTCGTCCCAGTCCTTCGGGACCGCCAGCGCCGGGTCGGCAGTCGGCGGGGTCGTCATCGCACGATCGCCGGCATCGAATCCCAGCCCCGCACAGTCGACGTCGGCGACAGCGCGGCGTTGGCCATGTCGACGTCCCACTCCGGGAAGCGTTTGAGGATCTCCTCCAGCGCGATCCGGCCCTCCAGCCGGGCGAGCGCGGACCCGAGGCAGTAGTGGGTGCCGACGCTGAACGCGAGGTGCTGGCGCGGTTCCCGGTGGATGTCGAACACGTCGCCGTCGGGCGGGAACTGGCGGTGGTCGCGGACCGCGGCCCCGATGAGCATCATCATCACGCTGCCCTCGGGAACCGTCTGGCCGTGGATCTCGATGTCGCGGGTCACGTACCGCGCGACATGCGGAGCCGGCGGTTCGAAGCGCAGCAGCTCCTCCACCGCCTGCGGGATCAGGGCGGGGTTCTCGACCAGTTCGCGCCGCTGATCAGGGTGCTCGGCGAGTACCTTTGCCGCCCAACCGATCAACCGTGTCGTGGTCTCGTTGCCTGCGCCGGCCACCACGTTGAGGTAGACCAGCAGCTCTTCGCGGCGCAGCCGCCGCACGGTGCCGGTCTCGTCGGTGAACTCGACGTTGAGCAGTTCGGTCATGATGTCGTCGGACGGGTTGTCCTTGCGCCAGTCGATGTAGGCCTCGAACACCTCGCCGGTCACCATGCCCTGTTCGGCGGCGGACATCGGCTTGCCGGCCTCGGTGCGCAACTGGGCGTTGCCGTAGTCGCGGATCATCTCCTGGTCGTCCTCGGGGATTCCCAGCAGCGAGCTGATCACCTTCATCGGCATCTGGGCGCCGAAGTCGGTGATGAAGTCGAATCGGCCGGCGCCGATCAGCGGGTCCAGGCTCTGCGCGCAGAACTCGCGGATCTTCGGCTCGAGCGCGTTGATCTTGCGTGGAGTGAACATGCGGGCGAGCAGTTTGCGGTGCACATCGTGGATCGGCGGGTCCTCGAAGATCACCGTGCCCGGCGGGATGTCGATGTTGGCCTTGATCAGCTCGACGATCGCGCCGCGCGCCGAGCTAAAGGTCTCGTGGTCGACGAGCGCCTTGCAGACGTCGTCGTACCGGCTCACGGCGTAGAAGTCGTGCTGGGCGTTGTAGTACAGCGGCGCCTCCTCACGCAGGCGCTTGAACATCGGGTAGGGATCGGCATTGAGTTCGACGTCGTACGGATCGAAGTAGACGTCGGGGCTGGCACTCACGGTCACGGAAATCCGCCTCTCTGTACGCGGTAGGCAGCTTACACGCGTAAGCGTGGGCGGAAGCAACAATTTCGGGTTTGGATGTAACGCTCAGGTGGAGGCGCGCTGGATAAGCCGGGCGACCTTGCGGGTGCTGCGCTCGCGCTCGACCGGGTAGCCCAGCTCCGCCATCATCGCCGCCACCGCGACGTCCACGATCTCCTTGGCGTCGAACCCCACCGAGGTCAGCGGCGGTCCGCTCACCGCCCCGAGGGGTCGCGCGTCGACACCCATCACGGCCAGGTCCGCCGGGCACCGCAGGCCGGCTTCCCGCAGCCCGTGCAGCACCACGAACGCTGTCTCGTCGCTCTGGGCACACACCGCCGTGACACCCTGTTCCACCCACCGGCTCACCACCGTCACGGCGTCGGTGCCGTCGGTCGCCACGGTGCCGACCGCGAGCTCCGGCAGCCCGCGGCCCTGGGCGGCCACCTGCAATCCGGCCAGCCAGTAGTCGCCCAGCGGCCGGAGCTTGCCGATGTCGGAGTAGGCGAACGCGAGCCGGCGGTGGCCCCGGTCGACCAGGTGGGCGATGCGCAGCTCACCGATGGACAGGTGCAGATCGCCCAGCGCGTGCAACTGTGCGCTGCCCACATGGATCTGCGGGATGCCCGCGGCGTCGGCGGCGGCCAGCGCCGCACCGGTCAGCGGGAACACGCTGGTGACGGCGATCGGGTTGAGGTCGTTGATCGCGTCGACGACGTTGCGGTCGTCGTCGGTCTCGAACTGCAGTGACAGCACGATGCCGTGGCGGGCCAGCGCCGTGGTCAGCCTGCTGCCCACCTCCATCGGCAGTTCACCGAGTGCGATCCGCGGCACGATGTAGAGCACGACGCCGCTGCCGCCGACGGCCAGGTTGCGCGCCGCGAGGTTCGGCCGGTAGCCCAGGGTCTCGGCGGCCTTGCGCACCGCATCGCGGGTCCGCGGGGAGATGCGCTGACTCTCGACGTTGTTGAGGACGTAGCTGACGGTCGCCGTCGACACGTTGGCCAGCCGGGCCACGTCGGCCTTGGTCGGCCTCGTCGCTCCCCTACCGTTCACCAGCTCATCGTCGCACGTCAGCGCCCGCTGTCCCGGCCAGCGGCCGGCCGGCGGACTCCCGCAGCGTCAACAGCGTCGCGAGCGATACCACCGCGGCGACGACGAGGTACAGCGCCGGGGCGAGGTTGTTGTCCGTCGTCGCGGTCAGCCACGTGACGACGTACGGGGTGGTCCCACCGAAGGCCGCCACCGAGACGTTGTAGCCGATGGAGAAGCCGCTGTAGCGGACTCGGGTGGCGAACAACTCGACGCCGGCGGTGACGGCGGTGGACACGTACACCGATTCGATGGCCGCCAGCACGCAGTGCGCGGTGATCGCCGCGGCGAGCGAACCCGACGTCAGCAGCAGGAACAGCGGGTAGGCCAGCACCACGAACGCGGCCGCACCACCGATCAGCAGCGGCCGCCTCCCGATGCGGTCCGACAGCGCCGCCAGCGGCAGGATCAGCACCAGTGCGACGAGGCTGGCCAGTGACATCGAGACGAACGACGCCGTCTTGCCGAACTCCAGGGTCTTGATGAAGTACGTCGGCAGGAACGTGAACACCACGTAGTAGCCGACGTTGAAGACGATGAACAGCCCGATCACCTGCAGGATCGGCCGCCACGCCGTGGTGGCCGCCTCGCGCAGCGGCGACGATGCGACGCGGTCGGTCTCGGCGAGCGCGGCGAACTGGGGGGTGTCGTCGAGGCGCAGCCGGATGTAGAGGCCGACCAGACCCAGCGGCGCGGCGATCAGGAACGGGATGCGCCAGCCGTAGCTGTCCATCGCCGACGCGGGCAGCAGCGCCTGCAGCACGGTGACCGTCACCGAGCCGAGCAGGAATCCGACGACGCCGGACCAGGCGATGAACGTGACCGTCAGACCGCGGTTGCGGTCGCGCGCGTACTCGGCGAGATATACCGCGCCGCCGCCGTATTCGCCGCCGGCGGAGAACCCCTGCAGGCATCGCAGGAACAGCAGCAGCAGTGGGGCGGCGACGCCGATGCTCGCGTAGGTGGGCAGCAGACCGATACCGAGCGTGGCCGCCGACATCAGCAGGATCACCACGGCCAGCACGCGTTGCCGGCCGATGCGGTCACCGAGCGGACCGAAGACGAAACCGCCCAGCGGCCGCATGAAGAATGCCGCGGCGAAGATCGCGAACGTGTTCAGCAACGCGGCGGTGTCGTTGCCCGCCGGGAAGAACTTGGCGGCGATGTAGGTCGCGAGGAAGCCGTAGATCGCGAAGTCGAACCACTCGACCGCGTTACCGATCGACGCGCCGGTGATCGCCTTCCGGATGGCCGCGGGCGCGGCGGGATGGGCGGTCGCGGACATCTGACTCTCCATGGCGAGAGGGAGCCTATCGCTTATCCGCGTAAGTGGGTGGCGGTTTTCAGCGCGTGAGCTTCGGCTGCAGCCGGTCGGCCGTGATCTCGCGGCCCGCCCCCAGATCCGACTCCAGTGCCCCGGCGTAGCCGACGAGCCCGGCCAGGTCGACGCCGTAGCGCGCCGGCGCCGCCGACAGTTGCGACGCCGCGCGGCGCAGCAGCGCCGCGGCGCCCGCGACGTTGCCACGCTGGATGTGGGTGATGCCGACCATGAGCTGGGCCAGGCCCTGCCACAGCGGACGCTCGTCGTCGGGTCCGTCCTTCCACGCCGCCTCGAGCACCTCGTGGGCGTGGAAGGCGCGGCCGCCATCGAGGAGTCGTTGGGCGTAGTCGAGCGACTCGGCCGGCGGCAGGTGCAGATCGTCGGGTATGCGGTCGACACCCTCGCTGCCCGGCGGGAGCGGGCGGCCCAGCGCGTCGCGCGGGCGGCTGTTGCGGGGCCTGCCGGCCTCGTCGCGATCACGCTCGGGCATGCGAATCCTCCTTCGACCGGCGCCAGGCCGCCCACGCGCCCGTCGACCACAGGGCCCACACCACGAGGACGGGCTGGAAGAGCAGCCGCACGGCCCGGTCGCGGTCGGAGTCCAGGCCGAAAGCGTCGGTGTGGGTGAGGAACTGGGAGATGTTGCCGGGGAAGACGAGCACGAAGAACGCGGCGGTGATCCAGCCCAGGGGCACCCGCCACCGGTGCAGCACGATCAGGGCCGCGCCGAGCGCGATCTCCATGACGCCCGAGGCGAGCACGACGAAGTCGGCGTCCAACGGCAGCCATGGCGGCACCTGCGCGTAGAACTCGGTGCGCGCGAACGTGAGGTGGGCGATGCCCGCGTACCCGAGCGCTGCGCCGAGGAGCACGCGGGCAACGAGGCGAAGCGATGTCACCAGGCCATGGTGCCTGCCCGGTACACGAAGCGCGGGTGGAGGGACGCGAACAACCCCGAGCAGGTCATGGAACTGGAGTCCGCGACCGGCCTAGACTGGCTGCACACCTGGCGTTTTGAGCCGGGTGAGCACCAGGAGGAGGTGTGTGCCATGAAGAAGATCCTCGTCACCTTGGCCATGCTCGCGGTGTCGGCGGGAATGGCGCTCGCTGGAGCTGGAAGCGCCCAAGCCAACGACGACCCCGGCCTGTGCTGGAACGGCTGGATGTGGAGTGCCTGCGTGTCAGGACCAGGCTGGATCGACTGGAAACCGTGGAACCCCGGACATGGACCGTGGGATGTCCATCACGGCGGGAAGCACTGGAAGTAGCCAGCGCGTATCGAAGGAGTGCGGGCGGAGGGACTCGAACCCACACGCTCTTTCGAGCACCGGCACCTAAAGCCGGCATGTCTGCCAGTTTCATCACGCCCGCAGCGGAGTCATCATCGTACCGTCCGGGCCTTCGAGCGGTTCGTCGCCTCGAACACCAAGCGGTACCGTGGAGCCGTGTCCACTACACGCCGTAGGAGACCGGCGCTGATCCTGCTGGTGGTCGCGGCCGCCGCCGGCTGCCTCGCGCTGGCCTGGTGGCAGTGGACCCGCTGGGAGTCGACGTCGGGCTCGTTCCAGAACCTCGGCTACGCCCTGCAGTGGCCGATGTTCGCGGGCTTCTGCTTCTACGCGTACTACAAGTTCGTCCGCTACGAAGAGGCCCCGCCCGAACCGCGCGCCGCCGTCACCGAGATCCCCGCCGACCTGCTGCCCGAACGCGCGGCGCCGGCCCCCACCGCTGACGACGACCCCGCGCTTCGCGAATACAACGCCTACCTTGCTGACCTCGCCAGAGCCAACCGCGCCGAAGCCGACAACGAAGGCAGGACCCACCCATGACCGCACCGGAGACGAACGACACCGCGCCCGCCGGAGTGTCCACCGAGACGATCGCCAAGGCGGTCCGCAACTATCGCATCCTGGCCTGGGCCACCGGTATCTGGCTGATCGTGCTGTGCGCGGAGATGGTGCTCAAGTACATCGTCAAGGTGGACTGGCCGTTCCTGTGGCTAGTCGCCCCCATCCACGGCTGGGTGTACTTCGCCTATCTGCTGTTCACCGCCAACCTCGCGGTCAAGGTGCGCTGGCCCATCGGCAAGACCATCGGAGTGCTGCTCGCCGGCACGATCCCGCTGCTCGGCATCATCGTCGAGCATTACCAGAGCAAGAACCTCAAGGCGCGTTTCGGCCTGTGACCGTCGGCGCGCCCCGGCGCGCATCGTCGATGCCGTCGGTCAATCGCGTCACGTAACCGACCAGCGCCTGGACCTCCGCGGCGTCCCAGCCGTCGACCGCGCGGCGCAGCCCGTCGACCTTGTGTGACCGCTGGCGCCACAACCGCTCACGGCCGGTGCCGGTCAGCGTGAAACGCGGTGTGCGCCCCGACCACGCCGGCGCGCTGTCGTCGGCGACCGGTTCGACGAGGCCGTCGCGCAGCATCACGAACGCCTCGCTGCTGACGGTCGCGGCGTCCGCGCCCAGCGACGCGGCCATCTCCGCGATCGACGCGGGCCCGGTGGCGTCGAGGTGGGCCAGCAGCACGTAGGTGCGGCGGGTGAGGAAGTGCGTCGGCGCGGCGTCGGCGTACCCGCCCAACGCCGAATGCCGGTCCAGCCGCGTCAGCGCCGCCTCCAGGTCACCGACCGGGATCTCCTGCGCCGCCGGCACTCCCGCGCGCACCGCGGTGGGCTTGGGGATGGCCAGCGCGATCAGGCCCGCCACGCCCGCGGCGCATGCGGCGATGATCAGCGCGGTGTGGAAGCCCGCCAGCGAGGGAATGGCCCGCCCGGCGAACGAGGTGGTCATCCCGGCCAGCACCGCCCCCATCACCGCGCTGGAAACCGAGGTCCCCAACGAGCGCGCCAGCGCGTTGATGCCGTTGGCGGCCGCGGTCTCCGACACCGGAACGGCGGCGTTGATCAGCGCGGGCAGCGAGGCGAACGCGAACCCGACGCCGACACTGACCAGCACGTTGAGCACCAGCACCTCGACCGGGCTGTCCAGCAGCCACAGTCCGACCACGTACGAGACCGAGATGATCGCGCACCCGACGACGAGGGTGAACCGCGGTCCGGTGGCGGCGGCGATGCGGGCGGCGATCGGGGCGGAGACCATCATCGCCAGCCCGCCGGGTGCCATCCACAGCCCCGCGTGCAGCATCGACTGCCCGAGCCCGTACCCGGTCTGGGCCGGCAGTTCGAGCACCTGCGGCGCGACCAGCGACAGCGCGAACAGACCGAACCCCACACCGACCGACGCCAGATTGGTGGTCAGCACCGGCCGCCGGACCGTGGTGCGCAGATCGACGATCGGGGACGACGCCCGCAGCTGCCACCACCCGAACACCGCGAAGATCACCGGCGACGCGGCGAACAGGCTCAACGTCGTCGCACTGGTCCAGCCCCACGTCTGCCCCTTGGAGATGGCCAGCAGCAGCGTGGTCAGCCCGCCCGCCAGACCCACCGCGCCGAGCAGATCGACCCGTTCGGAGGACCGGGAGCCGACGGGCGGCACCAGCACGGCGAAGCAGATCAGCGCCGCCGCGCCCAGCCCGGCGGCGAACCAGAACAGCACGTGCCAGTTGAAGTTCTCCGCGATCACCGCCGACAGCGGAAGGCCGAGCGCACCGCCCACTCCGAGCGAGGCGCTCATGATGCCCATCGCCGACCCCACCCGATCGGCGGGCACGGCCGCGCGCAACACGCTGATCCCCAGCGGGATGATCGGCATCCCGAAGCCCTGCAGCCCGCGGCCGACGATCACCGGGATGAGCGAGGTGCTGACCGCGGCGATCACCGACCCCGCGGTGAGCAGCGCCGCGCAGGTGATCAGGACGGGCTTGGGACCGTAGATGTCACCGAGCCGCCCGAACAGCGGCGTCGCGACGGCCGCGGTGAGCAGTGTCGCGGTGATGGCCCAGGACGCGTTGGCCGGACCGGTGCGCAGCAGTGTCGGCAGTTCCGGGATCAGCGGGATGATCAACGTCTGCATCAACGACACGCTGATGCCGGCCGCCGCAAGGACCGCGATGAGCACATTGGGGCGCACGCGTGGCGCCACCGCCGCCTCTGTCGATTCCCCACCGTGCCGAGCCACGACGGGGATGCTACCCATTAGTTTGTCTATCTAAAACCTGCGCGGTGTGACGTCAGCCGCCGAGCGCGCGCAGCGTCGGGACCAGCTGCGCGAGCGCCCGCCCGCGGTGCGAGACGGCGTCCTTCTCGGCCGGGCTCAACTCGGCGGCGGTGCGCTCGGAGTCGTCGGGCAGGAAGACCGGGTCGTAGCCGAACCCGCCGTCGCCGCGCGGCGCCCGGACGATCGAGCCCCGCCACACGCCACGCACCACGACCTCCTGTGCGCCGTCGACCAACGCGCACGCGGAGACGAAGCCCGCGCCGCGGCGCTCGTCGGGCACGTCGCGAAGCTGTGCGAGCAGCAGCGCGGTGTTCGCGCCGTCCTTTTCGGCGGCCTCACCGGCGAAACCCGCCCAGCGGGCCGACAGCACCCCGGGCATGCCGTTGAGCGCGTCGACCTCGAGCCCCGAATCGTCGGCGACGGTCGCGACACCGGTCGCGCGGTAGGCGTCGCGCGCCTTCGCCAGTGCGTTGTCCTCGAACGTGGCCCCGGTCTCCGGCGCCTCGTCGAAGGGGGCGACGTCGTCGAGTGACAGCAGGTTGAGCCCCGACACTCCGGCGGCGTCGAGCACCCGGTGCAGTTCGGCCAGCTTCTTGCGGTTACGCGTGGCCACCAGCACGTCGACCAACACCGTCAGCTTCCGAACGCCTTCTTCGGCGGCGACGTCGGCTCCGGCAGCACACCGGGGTACGGCGCGTCGAGGGCTTCGCGCTGGACGACGAACAACTGCTCGCACGACGCCATCGCGAGGTCGAGCAGCTTGTCGAGCGTCGAGCGCGGGAACGTCGCCCCCTCGCCGGTGCCCTGGATCTCCACCAGCGTGCCGGTGTCGGTGGCGACGACGTTCATGTCGACCTCGGCGCGCGAATCCTCGGTGTACGGCAGATCCACGCGCACCCGGCCGTCGACGACGCCCACGCTGACCGCCGCGATCGCACACGACAGCGGCCGCGGATCGGACAGCTTCCCGGCCGCGGCGAGGTAGGTGACCGCATCGGCCAGTGCGACGTAGGCGCCGGTGATCGCCGCGGTACGGGTGCCGCCGTCGGCCTGGAGCACATCGCAGTCGACCGCGATCGTGTTCTCCCCCAACGCATTCAGATCGATGCAGGCGCGCAGCGACCGGCCGATGAGCCGGCTGATCTCCTGGGTGCGGCCACCGACGCGGCCCTTGACCGATTCGCGGTCGGAGCGGTCGTGGGTCGCGGCGGGCAGCATCGCGTACTCGGCGGTGAGCCAGCCCTGCCCCGAACCCTTACGCCAGCGCGGCACCCCTTCGGTGACGCTGGCCGTGCACATCACCCGCGTCTCGCCGAACTCGACCAGGACCGAACCGGCCGGGTGCGAGGTGAAACCGCGCGTGATGCGCACCGGACGCAACTCGTCGTCAAGCCGGCCGTCTTCTCGTCTGGACACGCGCCAACCCTAACCGGTGGCCCGATCAGCGCCGGGTGACGTCGAACGATTCGTTGCACACGACCGCGTGCACCGGACCGTCGAACTCCGCCTTCGCCTCGCTGATCACGTCCTCACGCGAGGTCCACGGCGGGATGTGGGTGAGCAGCAGTTCCCCGACCCCGGCCAGCGCCGCCACCCGGCCGGCCTCGGTTCCCGACAGGTGCAGTTTGGGCGGCCGGTCCGGCGAATGCGTCCACGACGCCTCGCACAGGAACACGTCGGCGCCGCGCGCGAGTTCGATGAGCGGATCGCAGAACCCGGTGTCGCCGCTGTAGACGAAGGTGGCGCCGGACGGATCGGTCAGCCGCATGCCGTAGGACTCGGTCGGATGGCACACCAGCCTGGGCAGCACCGACAGCGAGCCGATCTGCACCGCCTGATTGTCCGACCAGTGCCGGACCTCGAAGATGTCGGAGATGTCGTCGATCTCCCCGCCCTCGGGCGACGACGCGGCACCCAACCGGGCCCACGTGTTGGCCGGGCCGTAGAGCACGCCGCGGTCGGTGGCGGGGGTCGGGTGGTAGCGCCGCCAGACGAACAGCCCGGGCAGGTCCAGGCAGTGGTCGGCGTGCAGGTGGCTCAGCAGCACGTGCACCGCGTTGGGGTCGGCGTGCCGCTGCAGCGCACCGAGCACGCCCCCACCGAAATCGAGGACCAGCGGCGGGGTGTCGGGCGCGGTCACGAGGTACCCGGACGCCGGCGAATCAGGCCCGACAACACTGCCGGAGCAACCGAGTACGGTGATTCGCACGCCCACTAGCTTGCCATGCCCATTCCCCGGTTGACGAAAACATGGCCGGTTTGCCGTGCCCCGTCGCGGCCGCGGCAGCCGCTACGCGTCGACGCGGCGCTGAACCGGCCGGACCCCATTCAGACCGGGTCCGAGGAAGCGGGCCGCCAACGCGGTGAAAGCCTCTGGGTCCCCGGTGGATTCGAACACCCGGGTGGCCGGTGCGGGGTTCGGACCGTCCGGGTGCGGTGCCAGCAGGTCGAGTTCGGTGAGCACCCGCAGCAGGTCCTTGGCGGTCTCCTCGGCACTGGACACCAGCGTGACGTGATCGCCCATCGCCAGCTGGATGAGACCCGAGAGCATCGGGTAGTGCGTGCACCCGAGCACCAGGGTGTCGACGTCGGCGCGCTGCAGCGGTTCGAGATACCCCTCCGCGAGTCCGAGAACCTGGCGGCCGCTGGTGACGCCGCGCTCGACGAAGTCGACGAACCGCGGGCAGGCCACGCCGATCACCTCGATGTCCCGGGCGGCGGCGAACGCGTCCTGGTAGGCGCCCGACGCGATGGTCGCCGCGGTCCCGATCACCCCGATGCGGCCGTTGCGGGTGGTCGCGACGGCGCGGCGCACTGCGGGCAGGATCACCTCCACGACGGGCACCGGGGCGTAGCGCTCGCGGGCGTCGCGCAGACACGCCGCGGACGCGGTGTTACAGGCGATCACCAGTGCCTTGACCCCGCGATCCACGAGATCGTCGCCGATCGCGAGCGCGTGGGCGCGGACCTGCGGGATGGACAGCGGTCCGTACGGCCCGTTGCCGGTGTCGCCGACGTAGACGATGTCCTCGTCCGGCAGTTGGTCGATGACGGCCCGCGCCACGGTGAGCCCGCCGACGCCGGAGTCGAAGATCCCGACCGGCGCCAGCCGGGGGTCCGCCGGCTCCGTCACGAGGTCAGGTACGGCGGTGAGGTCCGCGACCGGCGCAGCTCACGCGCCTTGCGTTCCGGGCTGGACAGGACGTAGGCGGCGATCACCCCGGCGACGGCGCCGCACAGGTGTCCCTGCCAGGACACTCCCAACGTGCCGGGCAGCACGCCGAGCAGGATGCCGCCGTAGACGAACAGCACGATGACGCCGACGACGATCTCCCACACCTTGCGGGTGAAGAAGCCGAACACGAGCAGGAAGGTCAGCCAGCCGAAGATCAGCCCCGAGGCGCCGATGTGGTTGGTCTCGCATTGCACACCCACATAGGGGCAGTGCGCGCCGACGTTGCCGATCAGCCACGTCCCGAGCCCGCCGAGGATCCACACGATCGCGGTGGCATAGATGAACCGGGACAACCCGGCCAGCGTCATCAGGAAGCCGAGCACCAGGGCCGGGCCGGTGTTGGCGACGAGGTGCTGCCAGTTGGCGTGCAGCAGCGGCGCGACGAGGATCCCCCACAGACCGTCGGTCTCCAGCGGCCGGATGCCGTTGTCATCGAGGCGGTGCCCGGTCAGCGAATCGAACAGTTCGACGATGTAGAGCAGGACGACGAAGCTGACGATCGTGACACCGCCGACCACCCACACCGGCCGCTTCTGCTGCGGCGCCGGGAGGTTGGCGGGATATCCCGGGCCCGTCATGCCCATAGTTGCCCTTCCAACGCGTCTTCGGCGTCGTCCAGGCTACCGGCGTACGCGCCGGTCGACAGATACTTCCAGCCGGCGTCGCACACGGTGAACGCGATGTCCGCGCGCTCCCCCGCCTTCACGGCCTTGGCGGCCATCCCGAGCGCCGCGTGCAGGATCGCCCCGGTCGAGACACCGGCGAAGATGCCCTCGGTGGTGACCAGCTCGCGGGTCCGCTTTATCGCGTCGAACGAACCGACGGAGAACCGGGTGGTCAGCACGTCGGGGTCGTACAGCTCGGGGATGAAGCCCTCGTCGATGTTGCGCAGCGCGTAGACGCCTTCGCCGTAGCGCGGTTCGGCGGCGACGATCTGCACACCCGGCACGTTCTCGCGCAGGAACCGTCCGGTGCCCATCAGGGTTCCTGTGGTGCCGAGGCCGGCGACGAAATGGGTGATCTCGGGCAGGTCGGCGAGCAGTTCCGGGCCGGTCCCGTAGTAGTGCGCATCGGCGTTCGCGGGGTTGCCGTACTGGTAGAGCATCACCCACTCGGGGTTGGCCGCCGCGAGCTCCTTGGCGTGGGCGACCGCGGTGTTGGACCCGCCCTCGGCCGGCGAGAAGATGATGCGCGCGCCGTAGAGCTCGAGCAGCTGCCTGCGCTCGATCGAGGTGTTCTCGGGCATCACGCAGATCATCCGATAGCCCTTGAGCAGCGCGGCCATCGCCAGCGAGATGCCGGTGTTGCCGCTCGTGGGTTCCAGGATCGTCGCCCCGGGCTTCAGCAGCCCGTCGCGCTCGGCCTGTTCGATCATCCGCAGCGCGGGCCGGTCCTTGATCGAACCGGTCGGGTTGCGGTCCTCGAGTTTGGCCCACAGCCGCACGTGCGGCCCCTGCTCGTCGTCATCCCATCGCGGCGACAGCCGCGGGCAGCCGACCAGCGGGGTGTTGCCGAGGGCCTGCAGAACCGAGTCGTAGCGGGCCAAGATCAGCCGCCCGCCACGGCGGGCAGGATCGTCACCGAGTCGCCGTCGGAGATCGCGGTGTCCATACCGCCGGAGAAGCGGACGTCCTCGTCGTTGACGTAGATGTTGACGAAGCGCTGCAGCTTGCCCGGGTTGTCCTTGTCGACCAGCCGCTCGGAGATGCCGGCGTAGTTGGCCTCGAGGTCGCTGATCACGTCGGCGAGGGTGGCGCCGGACGCGCTGACGCGCTTCTCGCCCCCGGTGTGGGTGCGCAGGATGGTCGGGATGGAGACGGTGACGGACATGGGTTCGTCGTCCTTTCTTGTCAGTACTCGTCGACGATCGTGACGGGCTCTTCGGTCACCACGCCGTCGACGATGCGGTAACTGCGCAGTTCGTGCTGCTCCGGGTCGCGGGTCGACACCAGCACGTAGTGCGCGTCGGGTTCGGAGGCGTAGGAGATGTCGGTGCGGCTGGGGTACGCCTCGGTCGCGGTGTGCGAGTGGTAGATGATTATCGGGGCGTCGCCCGACTCCTCCAATGCGCGCCACACCTTGAGCTGTTCACCGGAGTCGAACCGGTAGAACGTCGGTGAACGTTCGGCGTTGAGCATGGCGATGTGCCGCTCCGGCCGGTCCGACCCCTCGGGTCCGGCGATGATGCCGCACGCCTCGTCGGGATGGTCGGCGCGGGCATGGGCGACCATGGCGTCGACCAGGTCGGCGCGAATCGTCAGCACGCAGCCCTCCTCACGGCATGTCCTGTTGCACTGCTCCGGGCAACAGGTCCCGATACGTCGGTATTCCGGCCGCCTGTTCGGCGGCCAGCACCCCGACCATCACCGCGCGGGCCAGACAGTCCGCCGCGGCCGCGCCGACCATGGTCAGCAGCGGCACCTCTGGGGACATCGAGGCCGGTGTGGTGGGGTCCGGCGGCACCTCGACCGCACCGGTGGCCAGTGCGAACACCGTATCGCCGTCGAGCGGGGTGTGACACGGCCGCAGCGTGCGGGCCAGTCCGTCGTGGGCGGCGACGGCCACCCGGCGACAGCCGGCCGGGCTCAACGCGGCATCGGTGGCGACCACGGCGATCGTGGTGTTGAGTGGGCCGAGCTCCCGGTGGCGGTCCGCGTAGGCCGCGATCTGGTCGGCCGGCGGCGTGACGAGCCCGAACTCGTGCTGGTACTCGGTCATCCACGGCAGTCCGGTGGCCGTGTCGAACGCCTCACCCGCGGCGTTCACCACCACCAGCGCACCGACCGTCGCCCCGCAATCCAGGACCGTCGAGGCCGTCCCGACGCCGCCCTTGAGCGCCCCCGCCCGCGCTCCGACCCCGGCGCCGACCGTCCCGACGGCGACCTCGACGCCGGCGCTCTCGGCGGCGGCGTAGCCGAAGTCCGCGGTCGGCCGGCACGCCCAGCCGCCGACCGGCAGGTCGAAGATCACCGCGGCGGGCACGATCGGCACCACCCCGCCGTCCATCGCGACGCCGCGCCCCCGCTGTTCGAGCCAGGTCATCACCCCATCGGCGGCGGCCAGTCCGTAGGCGCTGCCGCCGGTGAGCACGACGGCGTCGACGTGGCGCACCGAGTTGCTCGGATCGAGCAGATCGGTTTCGCGGGTGCCGGGGGCGCCGCCCCGGCCGTCGACGGCGCCGACGGTGCCGGGCGGGGTCAGCACCACGGTGGTGCCGGTGGCCCACCCGCTGCCCAGTTCGGCGTCGTCGTCGAGGCGGTCGTGGTGGCCGACACGGATCCCGGCGACGTCGGTGATCGACCCGGCGTTCACCGGAGCGGCTTCCCGACCAGGCTGAGCACCAGGTACTCCTGCAGCACCGTCAGCCACTGGTAGACGTCGACATGGCCGGCCATCGGATGGTCGGCGGGAACTCCGTCGGGCCCGGTGGACTCGATGTCGAGCATCGCGCCCAACGCCAGTCGGACGTCGTTGACCGCGGCGGCCCACGCGTGCGCATCGTCCTCGGTGAGCTCGAAGCGCCCGCCACCGGCCGGCACGGTGTCCAGTAGTCGTTGTGCCGCATCGCGTTTCGCGGCCAGGATCTCCGGTTCGTGCAGGCTGCGCAATGCGCTGTTGAGACTCTCGGCCGTCCCGGAGCCGGCCGGGTGGTCGGTGGCCGACCGGAAGAAGTCCGGAAGCAGCCGCTTCATCGTGGCATCCTGCGGCGGCGAGGAGTGCCCGGTCCTCATGCCGGTGATCTCCTCCAGTTCGTCTGCCGGAGCGGACGATTCACGTTCGTCGAGCATGCCCTTCACCGACGTCACCAGGCTCTGCAGCAGCGCGGCCTCGTGCGGCTCCAGCGCGGACCGGAACCTGGCACCGTCGGCGGTCTGCACACGCTTCCATTTGCGCACCCCAGCGGCCCCGGTCAGCGATCCTGCTGCATGGTCGCCCACAGCCCGGCGGCGTGCAGCTTCGACACGTCGACCTCCATGGACTCCCGGCTGCCCGCCGACACGACGGCCTTGCCCTCGTTGTGCACCTGGAGCATCAACTTCGTGGCATGCGGTTCGCTGTAGCCGAACAGCTTCTGCAGGACGTAGGTCACATAGGTCATGAGGTTCACCGGGTCGTCCCAGACGATGGTCACCCAGGGTGAGTCGGTGGCCTCGTCCTGATGCGGCACCGTGGCCACATCGCGCTGCTCGCGGGTCCCCGGGGCTTTCGCCGGTGTAACCATGTCGTCAGGATACCGGGACGGCCCGGCCCACCCGTTACGGTGGCAGCTGTGACAGCCGCGCTGCTGACCGACAAATACGAGCTGACGATGCTGGCGGCCGCGCTGCGGGACGGGACCGCGCACCGCCGCGCGACGTTCGAGATCTTCGCCCGCCGGCTCCCCGACGGCCGCCGCTACGGTGTCGTCGCGGGTACGGCTCGGTTCGTCGAGATGTTGCGGCAGTTCACCTTCGACGATGTGGCGCTGTCCGTGGTCGCCGAGTTCCTCGACGACGAGACGCTGCGCTACCTCGCCGGCTACCGCTTCGCCGGTGATGTCGACGGCTACCCCGAGGGCGAGCTGTACTTCCCCGGCTCCCCCGTGCTGTCGGTGCACGGCACGTTCGCCGAATGCGTGCTGCTCGAAACGCTGGCGCTGTCGATCTTCAATCACGACAGCGCGATCGCCGCGGCCGCGGCCAGGATGGCCGGTGCGGCGCAGGGACGGCCGCTGATCGAGATGGGGTCCCGGCGCACCCACGAGCAGGCCGCGGTGGCCGCCGCGCGGGCGGCTTACCTCGCCGGATTCGCCGGAACCTCCAACCTCGAGGCACAACGCCGCTACGGCGTCCCCGCGCTGGGCACCAGCGCCCACGCGTTCACGCTGCTGCACACCACGCAGGACGGGCCCGACGAGGTGGCCGCGTTCCGCGCGCAGGTCGAGGCCCTCGGCGCCGACACCACGCTGCTCGTGGACACCTACGACATCACCGCCGGGGTCGCCAACGCCGTCGCGGTGGCCGGTCCGGAGCTGGGCGCGGTCCGGATCGACTCCGGCGACCTCGGGGTGCTGGCGCGCCAGGTGCGCGCCCAGCTCGACGGGCTCGGCGCGACCCGGACCCGCATCGTCGTCTCCGGAGACCTCGACGAGTTCGCGATCGCCGCACTGCGTGCCGAACCGGTCGATATCTACGGGGTCGGAACGTCGCTGGTCACCGGCTCGGGCGCGCCCACCGCGGGCATGGTCTACAAACTCGTCGAGGTCGACGGTCTGCCGGTGGAGAAACGCAGCAGCCACAAGGAATCCCACGGCGGACGCAAACAGGCCGGCCGGCTGGTCAAACCGTCCGGGACCATCGTCGAGGAGATCGTGCACCCGTACGGCGCACCGCCCGCCGACGGCAACGGCTACGACTTCCGCCCGGTGACGGTGCCGCTGGTGCGCGCCGGCGAACCGGTCGCCGACCCCGGCCTCGACGCGGCGCGTGAGCGGGTCACCGCCGGACTGCACAGCCTGCCGTGGGACGGGCTCAAACTCTCCCGCGGCGAACCGGCGATCCCCACCCGCATGATCGCCCCCTCCGGACGCGGGCGTCTCTGACAGTGGCCGCGGACACCGAGAACGCCACCGAACGCGTCACCGATCTGCTGGCCGCGGCGGTGGCGGCGGTGGGAGGCGCCGAACGCACCGGACAGGTCGAGATGGCCCGCGCGGTGGCACGCGCATTCGACACCGGCCAGCACCTGGCGGTGCAGGCAGGCACCGGCACCGGCAAGTCGCTGGCCTACCTGGTGCCCGCCATCGCCCACGCGGTGTCGGCCGGGCAGCCGGTGGTGGTCTCGACGGCGACGATCGCCCTGCAGCGTCAGCTCGTCGACCGCGACCTGCCCCGCCTGGCGGACGCGCTGACCGGGGCGCTGCCCCGCCGGCCACAGTTCGCACTGTTGAAGGGCCGCGGAAATTACCTGTGCCTGAACAAGATTCACAACGGCACCACGGGGACGACGGATCCGGACGACCGCCCGCAGGAGGAGCTCTTCGACGCGGTGGCCGCCACCGCGCTCGGCCGCGACGTCCAGCGGCTGACCAAGTGGGCGTCGGACACCGAGACCGGCGACCGCGACGAGCTGCGGCCCGGCGTCCCGGACCGGTCGTGGCGTCAGGTCAGCGTGTCGGCGCGGGAGTGCATCGGCGTCACCCGCTGCCCGTACGGCACGGACTGCTTCGCCGAGAAGGCGCGCGGGAAGGCCGCCGACGTCGACGTCGTGGTGACCAACCACGCGCTGCTCGCGATCGACGCGATGTCCGACGCGGCCGTGCTGCCCGAACACAGCGCGGTGGTGGTCGACGAAGCCCACGAGCTGGCCGACCGGGTGACCTCGGTCGCGACCGGCGAACTGTCGGCGACCTCCCTCGGCGTCGCCCACCGCAGGGCGGCGCGCCTGGTGGACGCCGAACTCGCCGAGCGGTTGGAGGCGGCGGTCGCCAACGTGTCGTCGGCGATCCACGACGGAACGCCCGGGCGCATCGACCGGCTCGACGACGAACTCGCCACGTACCTGACCGCGCTGCGCGATGCGGCCGACCGGGCGCGCCTCGCGATCGACACCGCGCCGACCGATCCGAAGGCCGCCGCCGCCCGCACCGAGGCGGTGACCGCGCTGACCGAGGTCAGCGACACCGCCTCCCGCATCGTCGACTCCTTCGTCCCCGCCATCCCCGACCGCTACGACGTGGTGTGGCTGGACCACGAGGGCGGCAACTCCGGATCGGTCAGCGCGATCCTGCGGGTGGCGCCGCTGTCGGTGGCCGGCCTGCTGCGCACCCGGCTGTTCGAGCACGCGACCACCGTGCTGACCTCGGCGACGCTGACCGTCGGCGGCACGTTCGACACGATGGCCCGCGCGTGGGGGCTGGCCGAGACGACATGGCAGGGTCTCGACGTCGGCTCGCCGTTCGAACACGCCAAGTCGGGGATCCTCTACGTCGCCGCGCATCTGCCGCCGCCCGGCCGCGACGGCACCGGGTCGGCCGAACAGCTCAACGAGATCGAGGCGTTGATCACCGCCGCGGGCGGGCGCACGCTGGGCCTGTTCTCGTCGATGCGCGCGGCGAAGGCCGCCGCCGAGGTGATGCGCGAGCGCCTGGACACCCCGGTGCTGTGCCAGGGCGAGGACACCACGTCGGCTCTGGTGGAACGCTTCGCCGACGACCCGCAGACCTCGCTGTTCGGCACCCTGTCGCTATGGCAGGGCGTGGACGTGCCCGGCCCGTCGCTGTCGCTGGTGCTCATCGACCGCATCCCGTTCCCGCGGCCCGACGACCCACTGCTGACCGCCAGGCAGCGAGCGGTCACCGCGCACGGCGGCAACGGGTTCATGGCGGTGGCGGCCTCGCACGCCGCACTGCTGCTCGCCCAGGGGGCCGGCCGGTTGCTGCGCCGCACCGACGACCGCGGCGTGGTGGCGGTGCTGGATTCCCGGATGGCCACCGCCCGCTACGGCGGTTATCTACGCGCATCGCTGCCGCCGTTCTGGGCCACCACCGACCCGGTGCGGGTGCGCGCCTCCCTCGAACGCCTCCGCGCGGGCGCCTGACGTCTCTATTGTTCAGACGAGTTCTCGACCCGGGAGGCGCCCAGCATGAGCCGACGGCAGGTGTTCGGGGCGGCGGCGCTGCTGGTGGCGGGCCTCGCGGTCGCGGCGTGTACGACCACGTTGCAGGGCCGTCCCGTCTCGGTGTTCGACGATCCGTTCCGCGTGGCCGGGATGGACGCCACCGACGGGCCGACGGGTCTGCGCCCCGACGCCCAGGATCCCACCCGCGAGGTCGCCGACTCCGACGGCGGTGACATCGACGCGCTGGCCGCCGCCGCGGTCAGCGACATCGAGGAGTTCTGGGCGCAGGCCTATCCGGAGACGTTCGACGGCGCCGAGTTCACCCCGGTCGACGCGCTGGTGTCCTGGGACTCCACGGATTTCGACGGGATGTTCTGCGGCGCCGACACCATCGGTCTGGTCAACGCGGGATTCTGCCTCGACGACAACACGATCGGCTGGGACCGCGGCGAACTGCTGCCCGCGTTGCGTGGCGCGAACGGCGACATGGGCGTCGCGATGGTGCTCGCCCACGAGTACGGCCACGCGATCGAACACCAGGCGCGGCTCAACAAGCCGGGCACCCCGGTGCTCGTCGCCGAACAGCAGGCCGACTGCTTCGCCGGGGCCTACATGCGCTGGGTGGCCGAGGGCTCGTCGCCGCGCTTCACGCTGAGCACCGCCGACGGACTCAACGGCGTGCTGTCGGCGGTGATCGCGTTCCGCGACCCGTTGTTCAGCGAGGCCGACGACCTCGCAAGCATCGACGAACACGGTTCGGCGTTCGAACGCGTATCGGCCTTCCAGTTCGGCTTCACCGACGGGCCCGGCTCGTGCGCGGCGATCGACCTGCGCGAGATCGGGCAGCGCCGCGGCGATCTGCCGGTACTGCTGCCGGAGGACCAGACCGGGGAGCTGCCGGTGGCCGAGGAGTCCGTGCGCGCCATCGTCGACGCGCTGAACATCTCGTTCCGGCCGGCCCGGCCGCCGGCGCTGGAGTTCACCGCCGAGGCCGCCGAGAGCTGCCCGGATGCGCGTCCCAGCCCACCGGTCTCATACTGTCCGGCCACCAACACCCTCGTCGTCGACCTGCCCGAACTGCAGGTGATGGGCGCCCCGCAGGAAGACGTCGACACCAACGGCCCCGCGACCGGCGACAACACCGCCTACTCGGTGCTGATGTCGCGCTACCTGCAGGCCGTGCAGCACGAACAGGGGCTGGTGCTCGACACCGCCGAAGCCGCGCTGCGCACCGCGTGCCTCACGGGCGTGGCCACCACCGCGCTGACCCGCGATGTGACGACCCCCGACGGCAACACCATCGCGCTGACCGCGGGCGACCTCGACGAGGCGGTGTCGGGGATCCTCACCAACGGGCTGGCCGCCAGCGATGTCAACGGCGATTCGGTGCCGTCCGGTTTCGCCCGGATCGACGCGTTCCGCGTCGGGGTGCTCGGCGACGAACAGCGGTGTCTGGCCCGCTTTCCCTGACGCTCGACCCCGGTCAGACCACCTTGGTGGTGCCGTACCAGGCGAGCACCGCTTCGCTCATCTCGGTCTCGTGGGTGAGGATCGCGTAGGACCGGATGAACGACTGGCCGACGCAGCCGTCGATCTTGATGCGGAAGTTGCTGATCATCACCCACGGCGCGGCGCCGGTGAACTCCTTCTCGGTCACCGGGACGACGTTGATGATGCCCGGTTTGAGCCCGATGGTGACGCCGCCGCCGATGTTGCCGCCGATCACCGGGCCGATGCCGTCGGGCAGCGGCGAGATCACGTCGGTGCCGATGATGCCGATGTTCGGGCTGAAACCCGCGGTCCCGGTCAGCGAGACGCCGTTGGACGTGCTCATGTCGATGCCGCACCCGATCTCGTAGCCGACCTCGAGGATCCCCGTCGGCGGTTCACCGGCGTCGGGCCCCGCGAGGTCACCGGAAAAGGTGCCGCCGACGACGTACTCCCGTGACGACAGCGCGGTGGTCAGCGGCGGGATCACCGCCTGTGTCTCGTCTTTCGCCGACAGCGTGAGCGTCCAGCCGCCGGGGGTCTCGGTGTGCGCGGGCGGCGTCGACGCCACGGCGCCCTCGGGTGGCACCGCCTCGGCGGCCACCGGTTCGGCCGGGGGCTGCGCCCACGCCGACACCGGATGCGCGGCCGTCAGCAGACCGCAGATCGTCACCACCGTGAAGCCCCGTTGCCACACTGCCGCCGTCCTCCAAATGACTAGATGCACTAACCGAGCAACGTACCCGGCGGCAGGACGCGGCGACGCGGTTCGCGTGAACGTCTCGGCGCGGTTCAGCCGGGCAGGCGCAGCACGAAGCCGGATTCGAGCGCCACCCACGGCACCCCGTCGGGGCCGATCGCCAGACCGTGCGGTTCGCTGCCTGCGGGCAGGTCCATCGTGTCCACCTCCCCGTCCCCGCTGACGCGGGCCAGCTGGTCGGACCCCCACAGGCTCACCCACACGCCGTCGTCGGGGTCGGCGACGACCGCGTGCGGCTTACCCGGCAGGTCGATCTCCTGCAGCGCTCCGTCGAGCGGGATCCGCCCGAGCCGGTCGCCGAGGATCTCGGTGAACCAGATCGCGTCGTCGTGGGTGGCGGTGATGCCCACCGGACCCGATCCGGGAGTGGGGAGGTCGCGCACCGTCACGCCGCCGGCGGGGTCGAGCCGCCCGATCGCATTGCGCTGGTTGAGGGTGAACCACAGCGCATCGTCGGGACCGCGGGTGATCATCGACGGCGTGCCGCGCACCACCGTGCGGTCGCCGAGCCGACCGTCCACGGTGATGCGGCCGATGACGTCCGATCCCATCTCGGTGAACCAGAGTGCGCCGTCGGCGCCGACGCAGATCCCGAACGGCGCGCTGCCCTCGCCGAGGGCGAACTCGGTGAGTTCGCCGGCGGTGGTGATCCGGCCGATCCGGTCGTCGCCGCTGCGGGTGAACCACAGCGCGCCGTCGGGTCCGGAGGTGATGATCGACGGCCGCGAGTCCTCGGCGACCGGGAACCGGTCGACGGTCCCGTCCGGCCCGACGCGCGCGATCGCCCCGTCGTGGACGAGCGTCACCCACATCGCGCCGTCCGCTCCGGCCGCCAGCGCGTAGGGCCCGCCGCCGAGCTCGCGGACCGCGCTCACGCCAGCGCGACCAGGCCGAGCTCGTTGTCTCCGGCCAGCAGCGGGTGGTGCGGCAGCACCCGGACGGTGTAGCCCACCGGGCCGGCGACCGGCAGCGGCGTCGTCGTGGTGAAGATCTCGCTGCCGCCGTCGGCGGTGCCGGTGTGCTCCATCGGCACCGTCACCGGATCGAGCAACGTATCGCTCGCGTCCACCCGGCCGAGCACTGCCTGAACCGACACTTCGTCGGGTCGCAGACCGGCCAGCGACACCGTGGCGGTCAACGTCAGCTCGGAGTTGATCAGCGGGGTGTCGGGCAGGCCGTAGCTGTCCACGTCGGAGATCTTGACCTTGGGCCAGGCGGCCTGCACCCGGCGCCGGTAGTCGGCCAGTTCGCTGGCGGCGCCGAACGTCGCACCGCCGACCTCCTCGACGGTGCGCCGCAGCGACTGGGCGGCGGGCGCGTAGTACTTCTCGGTGTAGTCGCGCACCATCCGCGAGGCCAGCACCTTGGGGCCGAGCACCTTGAGGGTGTGGCGCACCATCTCGACCCAGCGCTGCGGGATGCCGTGCTCGTCACGTTCGTAGAACCTCGGGGCCACCGACTGCTCGATGAGGTCGTAGAGGGCGGCGGCCTCCAGATCGTCGCGCCGCGTCTCGTCGGCCAGGCCGTCGGCGGTCGGGATCTCCCACCCGTTCTCGCCGTCGAACCACTCGTCCCACCAGCCGTCGCGGATGGACAGGTTCAGGCCGCCGTTGAGCGCGCTCTTCATCCCGGAGGTGCCGCACGCCTCCAGCGGCCGCAGCGGGTTGTTGAGCCAGACGTCGCAGCCGTAGTACAGCTGCCGGGCCATCGACATGTCGTAGTCGGGCAGGAACGCGATGCGGTTGCGGACCTCGTGGCGGTCGGCGAACCGCACCACCTGCTGGATGAGCGCCTTGCCCCCGTCGTCGGCGGGGTGGGACTTGCCCGCCACGATCAACTGCACCGGCCGCTCCTTGTCGAGCAGCAGTTTCTCCAGCCGTGCGGGGTCGCGCAGCATCAGCGTGAGCCGCTTGTAAGTCGGCACCCGCCGGGCGAAGCCGATGGTCAGCACGTCAGGATCGAAAGCCGTTGCGATCCAGCCCAATTCGGCTTCGGCGGCACCGCGTTCGAGCCAAGACCTGCGCAACCGCGCGCGGACGTCGTCGACCAGCGCGCGCCGCAGCTCCGAGCGGATCCACCACAGGTGACCCGGGTCGACCTCCCTGAGGCGCTCCCAGGTGTCGGTCTCGCGCAACAGATCCAGGTCCTGGCTGCCGAGCAGCTCGCGGCCGAGTTCGAGCCATTGCGGCGCTGCCCACGTGGGAGCGTGCACGCCGTTGGTGATCGAACCGATGGGCACCTCGTTCGGGTCGAAGCCGGGCCACAGCTCGTTGAACATCTCCCGGCTGACCCGGCCGTGCAGCAACGAGACGCCGTTGGCGCGCTGGGCCAGCCGCAAACCCATGTGCGCCATGTTGAACTTCGAGGGATCGTCTTCGGCGCCGAAGGCGATGATGCGGTCCAGCGGGACCCCGGGCAGCAGCTGCGAGGTGCCGCCGGACGCGCTGCCCGCCGGGCCGCCGAAGTACCGCTTGATCATCTCCACCGGGAAGCGGTCGATACCCGCGGGCACCGGGGTGTGCGTGGTGAACACCGTCGAGGACCGCACCACGGTGAGCGCGGTGTCGAAATCCAGTCCGGCGTCGATCAATTCGCGGATCCGCTCGACACCCAGGAAGCCCGCGTGGCCCTCGTTCATGTGGAACACCTCGGGCGAGGGCAGGCCCTCGACCTCCGTGAACGCCCGGATCGCGCGAACGCCGCCGATACCGGCCAGCATCTCCTGTTTGATCCGGTGCTCCTGGTCGCCGCCGTAGAGGCGGTCGGTGACCCCGCGAAGATCGTGGTCGTTCTCCGGGATGTCGGAGTCGAGCAGCAGCAACGGGATCCGCCCGACCTGGGCCACCCACACCCGCGCGCGCAGCGACCCCTCGTCGGGCATCGCCAGTTCGACGAGGACCTGGTTGTCGTCGGCGTCGGTCAGCAGCCGCAACGGCAAACCCTGCGGGTCCAGCGACGGATAGTTCTCGTGTTGCCAGCCGTCGGCGGTCAGCGACTGCCGGAAATAGCCCGACCGGTAGTACAGCCCGACGGCGATCAGCGGCAGACCGAGATCGGAGGCGGATTTGAGGTGGTCGCCGGCCAGGATGCCCAGGCCGCCGGAGTAGTTGGGCAGCACCTCGGCGACGCCGAACTCCATCGAGAAGTACGCGATCCCGTTGGGCAGCTGCGCGCCCTGTTCGAGCTGCTGCTGGTACCACAGCGGCCGGCTCAGGTAGTCGTCGAGATCGGCGGCCAGTGCGTCGAGGCGGCGCACGAACGCATCGTCGCGGGCCAGTTCGTCCAGCCGGCTGGGCTTCACCCCGCCGAGCAGCGCGACCGGATCGCAGCCGATCTGCTGCCACAGTTTCGGGTCGATGTCGGCGAAAAGATCCTGGGTGGGTTTGTCCCACGACCAGCGCAGGTTGATCGACAGCCGCTCGAGCGCGGCAAGCCGGTCGGGAAGGTGGGCTCGGACGGTGAACCTACGCAGCGCTTTCACGTGGCCTTACCTTACTGACTTCTCCGCGCCCCGCAGCGTCTCACCGATTCCTTGGCCGGCTTCGGGTTGGGCCGCGCACTACGGTGGGTATAGGGCGCGGAGAAGGTCAGAGGACCAACCGACACATAACCGACAAAGTGGCCACGCCGACGATGCTGGTGGTCGCGCCGAAATTCGTGAGGAGTGGTGGTGGCCGGCCGTATCGGAATCGATGACGTCGCGCCCGTGGTGTCCGGCGGTAGGTATCCGGCCAAAGCGGTGGTGGGTGAAGTGGTGCCGGTGCGCGCCACGGTATGGCGTGAGGGGCACGACGCGGTCTCCGCGACACTGGTCGTGCGCTATCACGGCACCACGTACCCCGAACTCGCCGAGGCCCCGGTGGGCCGGGTGAGCACCGCGAAGGCCGTCCCGATCGAGGAGGTCGTCTCCCCGTCGCCGCGCATCAAACCGCAGGCGCTGCCGATGAGCCAGGGCCGTACGCCGGACGTCTTCCACGGACAGTTCGTCCCCGACACGGTGGGACTGTGGACGTACCGCGTCGACGGCTGGGGCGACCCGATCGCGACGTGGCGCCACAACGTGGTCGCCAAGCTCGACGCCGGCCAGAGCGAGTCGGAGCTGAACAACGACCTGCTGGTGGGCGCCCGTCTGCTCGAGCGTGCCGCCGCAGGCGTCCCCCGCCAGGACCGCTACCCGCTGATCCAGGCGGCCGAGCAGTTGCGGGAGCCCGGCGATCCGTTCACCCGCGCCGGCGCCGCGCTGGCGGCCGATGTGTCCGCACTGCTCGACCAGTATCCGTTGCGCGAATTGATCACCCGCGGTGAGCAATACGGCGTGTGGGTGGATCGCCCACTGGCCCGGTTCGGCTCCTGGTACGAGTTCTTCCCCCGCTCCACCGGCGGCTGGGACAGCCAGGGCAACCCGGTGCACGGCACGTTTGCGACCGCCACCAAGGCGCTGCCGCGCGTCGCCCGGATGGGTTTCGACGTGGTCTACCTGCCGCCGATCCACCCCATCGGCAAGGTGCACCGCAAAGGTCCGAACAACAGCGTCACCGCCGGACCCCACGACGTCGGCTCCCCGTGGGCGATCGGCAGCGACGAGGGTGGGCACGACGCGGTCCATCCTGAGCTGGGCACGATCGACGACTTCGACGAGTTCGTCGCCGCCGCGCGCAGCGAGGGCCTCGAGGTGGCGCTCGACCTGGCGCTTCAGTGTGCGCCGGATCATCCGTGGGCGCGCGACCACCCGGAGTGGTTCACCGTGCTGCCCGACGGCACCATCGCCTACGCGGAGAACCCGCCGAAGAAGTACCAGGACATCTATCCGCTGAACTTCGACAACGACCCGGCCGGGCTGTACATGGAAGTGCTGCGGGTGGTCCGGTTCTGGATCTCACACGGGGTGAAGGTCTTTCGCGTCGACAATCCGCACACCAAACCGCCCAACTTCTGGGCGTGGCTGATCGGCGAGATCAAGAACGAGGACCCCGACGTCCTGTTCCTCGCCGAGGCGTTCACCCGTCCGGCCCGCCTCTACGGGTTGGCGAAACTCGGTTACACGCAGTCGTATACGTACTTCACGTGGCGGACGTCGAAGAGTGAGCTGACCGAGTTCGGCGAGCAGATCGCCGAGCACGCCGACTATGCGCGGCCGAACCTGTTCGTCAACACCCCGGACATCCTGCACGAGAGCCTGCAGCACGGCGGGCCGGGCATGTTCGCGATCCGCGCGGTGCTGGCGTCGACGATGAGTTCGGTGTGGGGCGTGTACTCCGGGTACGAGCTGTTCGAACACCGCCCGGTGCGCGAAGGCAGCGAGGAGTACCTCAACTCCGAGAAGTACGAGCTGCGTCCTCGCGATTTCGACGCCGCGCTGGCCGACGGCGAATCACTCGAACCGTTCATCACGCGGCTCAACGAGATTCGCCGCGTGCACCCGGCGCTGCACGAACTGCGCACCATCAAGTTCCACTACCCCGACAACGACGCCATCCTGGCCTACAGCAAGTTCGACCCGGCCACCGGCGATCAGGTTCTGGTCGTGGTGACGCTCAACCCATTCGGGCCCGAGGAGGCCACTTTGTGGTTGGACATGGCCGCATTGGGAATGGAGCCTTACGACAGGTTCTGGGTGCGCGACGAGATCACCGGAGAGGAATACCAGTGGGGTCAGTCGAACTACGTACGCATCGAACCCTCCAGGGCGGTGGCGCACGTGCTGAACATGCCCCAGGTGCCCGCCGATCAACGCCTCAACCTACTGCGTAGGGAGTGACACACGCATGGCCGAAACATCGCGAATGAACGACGACACGACCACGACCACCACCACGACGAGCAGCACCACGACGAGCGGCACGACGACGAGCCCGCATCTGCGGCCGCACACCGCCGACCTCAACCGGCTGCTCGCCGGTGAACACCACGACCCGCACTCGATCCTCGGCGCCCACGAGTACGAAGACCACACGGTGATCCGGGCCTACCGTCCGCACGCGACCGAGGTCGCCGCGGTCATCGGCGGCGAGCGCCACGTCTTCACCCATCTGGAGGCGGGCGTGTTCGCGGTGACCCTGCCGTTCACCGGGCTGATCGACTACCGCCTCGAGGTGAGCTACGACCATGGCGGCGACCAGCCGCACGTGCACCACACCGCGGATGCGTACCGGTTCCTGCCCACGCTGGGCGAGATGGATCTGCACCTGTTCTCCGAGGGCCGCCACGAACGGTTGTGGGAGGTGCTCGGCGCGCATCCGCGCAGCTTCACCACACCCGACGGGGTGGTCGAGGGCGTGTCGTTCGCGGTGTGGGCGCCCAACGCCAAGGGCGTCCAGCTGATCGGCGACTTCAACCACTGGGAGGGCAACGAGGCGCAGCTGCGCGTGCTCGGCTCCACCGGGGTGTGGGAGCTGTTCTGGCCGGACTTCCCGATCGACGGCCTCTACAAGTTCCGCATCCACGGCGCCGACGGTGTGGTCAGCGAGCGCGCCGATCCGATGGCGTTCGCCACCGAGGTGCCGCCGCAGACCGCTTCGCGGGTCACCAAGAGCGACTACACCTGGGCCGACGACGAGTGGATGGCGCAGCGGGCCGCCCAGAACCCGGTGTTCGAGCCGATGAGCACCCTCGAGGTGCACCTGATGTCGTGGCGGCCCGGCCTGTCCTACCGGGAACTGGCCGACCGGCTCACCGAATACGTCCTCGACAACGGGTTCACCCACGTCGAGATGCTGCCGGTGGCCGAGCACCCGTTCGGCGGCTCCTGGGGTTACCAGGTCACGTCGTACTACGCGCCGACCTCGCGTCTGGGAACTCCCGACGACTTCCGGTACCTCGTCGACCGGCTGCACCAGGCCGGCATCGGCGTCATCGTCGACTGGGTGCCCGCCCACTTCCCGAAGGACGCGTGGGCGCTCGGCCGCTTCGACGGCACCCCGCTCTACGAACACGCCGACCCGCGCCGCGGTGAGCAGTTGGACTGGGGCACCTACGTTTTCGACTTCGGCCGGTCGGAGGTACGCAACTTCCTGGTGGCCAACGCGCTGTACTGGCTGCAGGAGTTCCACGTCGACGGGCTGCGCGTGGACGCGGTCGCCTCGATGCTCTACCTCGACTACTCCCGCCCCGAGGGCGGCTGGACGCCGAACATCTACGGCGGCCGCGAGAACCTCGAGGCGGTGCAGTTCCTGCAGGAGATGAACGCCACGGTGCACAAGGCCAGTCCGGGCATCGTCACCATCGCCGAGGAGTCGACGTCGTGGCCCGGCGTCACCCGCCCCACCAATCTGGGCGGGCTGGGCTTCTCGATGAAGTGGAACATGGGCTGGATGAACGACACGCTGGCGTTCATCAGCCGTGACCCGATCCACCGCAGCTACCACCACCACGAGATGACGTTCTCGATGCTCTACGCGTTCAGCGAGAACTACGTGCTGCCCATCAGCCACGACGAGGTGGTGCACGGCAAGGGCACGCTGTGGGGCCGGATGCCCGGCGACGACCACCGCAAGGCGGCGGGCGTCCGCCAGCTGCTGGCCTACCAGTGGGCGCATCCCGGCAAGCAGCTGCTGTTCCAGGGCCAGGAGTTCGGCCAGCGCGCGGAGTGGTCCGAGGAGCGCGGCGTCGACTGGTACCAGCTCGACGAGAACAGCTACTCGGGCGGCATCCTGCGGATGGTCTCGGACATGAACCGGATCTACACCAGCCGCCGGTCCCTGTGGTCGCACGACACCAGCCCCGAGGGCTACTCGTGGATCGACGCCAACGACTCGACCAACAACGTGCTGAGCTTCCTGCGTTACGGCGACGACGGTTCGGTGCTGGCCTGCGTGTTCAACTTCTCCGGCACCGAGCACAGCCACTACCGGCTGGGCCTGCCGCACGCCGGAACGTGGCGTGAGGTGCTCAACACCGACGCGACCGACTACAACGGTGCGGGTATCGGCAATTACGGCGCGGTCCAGGCGACCGACGAGCCGTGGCACGGCCGGCCCGCCTCGGCGGTGATGGTGCTGCCGCCGCTGTCGGCGCTGTGGTTCGAACCGGTGCCCGACGACGCGCCCGTCGAGCAGGAGCCCGCAACCGACCCGCCGCTGTCGTAGGCCCCTTCGCCGAGACTGCTGGGAGATCACGAAAACCGCCGAAGCGGCGATCTCCTAGCAGTCTCGGCGGGGTGTGGCGTCAGTACAGGGCGTTGGCGAGCTTGCGCCGGCCCGCGATCACCTCGGGGTCGGCCGGGTCGAAGAGTTCGAACAGCTCGATGAGCCGGGTGCGCACCTTCGTGCGGTCGTCCCCGGCGGTGCGCTTGACCAGCGCGATGAGCCGGTCGAAGGCGGGCTCGACCTGCTGCTGCAGGATCTCGACGTCGGCGGCGGCGAACGCGGCCTCGACGTCGTCGGGTGCGGCGTCGGCGACGGCGACCGCGTCCGGGCGCTGCGTCGTCGCGCGCTGCAGGAACATGATCTGCCGGACCGCGCCCTTGGCCTCGGTGTGGTTGGGCTGCGTGTCGAGGATCGCCTGGTAGGCGTTCAGCGCCGCGTCGAAGTCACCGGCGTCCAGGGCTGCGCGCGCCTGGGCGACCGCGGGGTCGACCTGTTCGGGCTGATCGGCATCGCCGGATCCGGCGAGCTTGCCCGCCGTCGCCTCGAGCAGCGAGTCGACCCAGCGGCGCAGCTGATCGGCCGGCTGCGGCCCCTGGAAACTCGAGATCGGCTGGCCACCGGCGAGCGCGACGACCGTCGGCACCGCCTGGACGCCGAACATCTGGGCCACCCGCGGGGTGGTGTCGACGTTGACCGTCGCCAGCGACCACTTGCCGGCGTCGGCACCGGCCAGGTCGGCGAGCGTCTGCCCCAGCGCCACGCTGGCGTCGCTGCGCGGCGACCAGAGCAGCACGACGACGGGGACCTGACTGGAGCGGATCAGCACCTCGGCTTCGAGGTTGGCCTCGGTGACCTCGACGCCGCCGGGGCCGCCGGTCCCGGCGCCGCCGGGCGCCGACTCGGCGGCGGGGCGTTGCTTGAGCGCGGACAGATCAACCGCACCGGCCAGTGCCGGCCCGATGGAAGGTCGTGGACGTGTCACGCGTGCAAGTCTGTCACGTTGTTTCGGGTGCCGGGCGGCCCGGCCGACCCATGGTCGAGACGGCCTCGGCACCGCCCATCCGACCGGTGCGCTCGGCCCATATGAGGAAGATCACAGTCCCCAGCGGCACGATGCTGGCCAACAGCGCCAGCAACCATGTGACGGCCCCCCACTTCAGAGCGAGACCGGCGACGACGGCCGCGACCAGGAACGCGACGAACACCCCGCCGTGCACCGGCCCGAACACCTTCACCCCGATCTCGGTGCGGGGGCTGCCGAGGTACTTGAAGTACATCCCCAGCAACAGGCCCACCCAGCTGACGGCCTCGAGCAGGCCGACGAGCCGGAGCCACCCGACAGAGCTACGCAGATCGAAAGCGCCAGTCATGGCCGCCATTGTGCCCTAACCCCGCCGCGATTACTACAAGCCGTCGTAGAACCGTTGGCGGCGGGTCAGGGGCGCCGCAGGATCAGCGCGTCGCCCTGCCCGCCCGCACCGCACAGCGCCGCCACCGCGTAGCCCGAGCCCTTGCGAGCCAGTTCGAGCGCCGCGTGCAACGTGATGCGTGCGCCGGACATGCCGATCGGGTGGCCGATCGCGATCGCGCCGCCGTTGGTGTTCACCTTGTCGGGGTCGACGCCGAGCTCCCGGGTGGAGGCCAAAGCGACCGCGGCGAACGCCTCGTTCAGTTCGATGACGTCGAGCTGGTCGGCGGTGATGCCTTCCTTGGCGATCGCCTTCTTGACCGCATTGGCGGGCTGCGACTGCAGCGTGGAGTCGGGTCCGGCGACCACGCCGTGCGCACCGACCTCGGCCAGCCACGTCAGGCCCAGCTCCTCGGCCTTGGCCTTGTTCATCACCACGACCGCGCAGGCGCCGTCGGAGATCTGCGACGCCGAGCCCGCGGTGATCGTGCCGTCCTTGCGGAACGCGGGCTTGAGTCCGGCCAGGGAATCGGCGGTGGTGTTGGCGCGGATGCCCTCGTCCTCGTTGAACTCGAGCGGATCGCCCTTGCGCTGCGGGATCGACACCGGCACCACCTCGTCGGCGAACACGCCGTCCTTCCACGCCGCGGCAGCCCGCTGGTGGGACTGCGCGGCGTACTCGTCCTGCTGCGCGCGGGTGAACTGGTCGACGTCGTTGCGCTGCTCGGTGAGGGCGCCCATCGGCTGGTCGGTGAAGACGTCGTGAAGCCCGTCGTAGGCCATGTGGTCGACCGCCGTCACGTCGCCGTACTTGTACCCCGAGCGGCTGTTCATCAGCAGGTGCGGCGCCTGGCTCATCGACTCCTGGCCGCCGGCCACCACCACGTCGAACTCACCGGCGCGGATCAGCTGGTCCGCGAGCGCGATCGCGTCGATGCCCGACAGGCACATCTTGTTGATGGTCAGCGCGGGCACGTCCCACGGGATGCCCGCGGCCACTGCCGCCTGGCGGGCCGGCATCTGCCCGGCGCCCGCGGTGAGCACCTGGCCCATGATCACGTACTCGACGGCCGACGGTGCGACACCCGCCTTCTCGAGCGCGGCCTTGATGGCGATCGCGCCCAGGTCGGTGCCCGAGAAGTCCTTCAGCGAACCCATCAGCTTGCCTACCGGCGTCCGGGCTCCAGCAACTATCACCGACGTCGTCATCACTACCTCCAAGCGGGTTTCGGGCGGCTCCGGTGGGGTTATACAGCTGACCTAGAGTGTTCGGAACCGATGCCGTTAGGTTACCTTTGCGATATGACTGCCGAGCAAATTGACGCCCGTCCAGTACTGGCCACCGCCCTGGTCACCGCGATCGATCACGTCGGTATCGCGGTGCGGGATCTGGACGAGGCGATCCGGTGGTACCACGACCACCTCGGCATGATCGTGCTGCACGAAGAGGTCAACGAAGAGCAGGGCATCCGCGAGGCCATGCTCTCGGTGCGCGGCGCGGCGGTCGGCAGCACCCAGATCCAGTTGATGGCGCCGATCGACGACTCATCGACCATCGCGAAGTTCCTCGACAAGCGCGGCCCCGGCCTGCAGCAGTTCGCCTACCGCGTCAGTGACCTCGACACGCTCAGCGAGCGGTTGCGCGAGCAGGGCGTGCGGCTGATCTACGACGCGCCCCGCCGCGGCACCTCGAACTCGCGCATCAACTTCATCCATCCCAAGGACGGCGGCGGCGTTCTCATCGAGCTCGTCGAACCCGCGGCCGAGCACTGATCCGCTAGGACCATCGGCGCGTCGGGCCCCGCGTGGCCCGGTGCGTCCAGCACGGCGTGTGCCAGTGCCTGCGGTCGTCGACGGCCGCCTCCCCCGCGTCCGCCGGCCAGACCACCAGATGGGCTGTGCCGGGCCGGATCTCGTGATCGCAGCCCGGACACCGGTAGGTCTTGGTGGCGCGGGAACCCGCCACCGGACGCACCTCGTAGTCGTACCCGTCCGGACCCGCCTCGACGCGCCGCTCGCTGAAGACCGGAGGCAGCGGACGCGACCGCCGCGGCGGTGGGCGACGCCTGGGCATGTGCGCAGTCTAGGGGCTCAGAACAGCTTGTACTCGTCGCTGTCCATACCGCGCATCTGGTCGTAATCGAGTATCAGGCAACGAATTCCGCGGTCGGTGGCCAGCGTGCGCGCCTGCGGTTTGATCTGCTGGGCGGCGAACACGCCACTGACCGGCGCCAGCAGCGTGTCGCGGTTGAGCAGTTCGAGGTAGCGGGTGAGTTGTTCGACTCCGTCGATCTCGCCGCGGCGCTTGATCTCCACGGCCACCGAACGGCCGGCCTCGTCGCGGCACAGCAGGTCCACCGGCCCGATCGCGGTCATGTACTCGCGGCGTACGAGGGTGTACCCGGCGCCGAGCAGTTCGACGTGCTCGGCGAGCAGCTTCTGCAGGTGCGCCTCGACGCCGTCCTTGACAAGGCCGGGATCCACGCCGAGCTCGTGGCTCGAATCGTGCTCGACCTCCTCGACGGTGATCCGCAACTGCTCACCGGCCTTGTTCTCCACCACCCACACCGGGTGGCCGTCGCCGTCCTCCTCCTTCAACCAGCACGGCGGACTCATCCAGTTGAGCGGTTTGTAGGCTCGATCGTCGGCGTGCACGCTGACCGAGCCGTCGGCTTTGAACAACAGCAGTCGGCGTGCAGAGGGCAGATGGGCGGTCAGTCGGCCGATGTAGTCGACCGTGCACTGGGCGATGACGAGACGCACCCGCACAACATTAGGGTCTGTGGACGCGCGCAAATTAGGCTGGCGACACAATGGACGCGACGACGACCGCCAAAAAGAGCGTTCCACAGCGACTGGGCCTCCTCCTGGAGAAGGTGACCAGGCAGAGCGGGCGGCTGCCGGACACTCCCGACTACGGCTCCTGGCTGCTGGGCAAGCCCGAAGAGGATCAACGGCGCCGGCGCATCCGCATCCAGGTCATCCTCACGTTCTTCATCCTGCTCACCAACATCCTGGGCATCGTGGTCTCGCTGCTCCTCAACGCCGTGGCCATCCCCGTGCCGAGTGTGTTCTCCGACGCGCCGGCGTGGTTGACCTGGGGTGTGGTGCCCGCATACATGGTGGTCGCACTGATCTTCGGCACGACCTGGATCACCACCCATACGGTCCGCACGTTGCGATGGGCCATCGAAGAGCGCACCCCCACCCGCACCGACCAGCACAACGTGTTCCGTGCGCCGTGGCAGGTGGCGAAGATGCTGCTCCTCTTCTGGGGGTTCGGTACCGCACTGCTGACGCTGCTGTACGGCCTGCAAAACTCGGCCTTCATCCCCCGGTTCCTGTTCGCCGTGGGCTTCCCCGGCATCGTGGTGGCCACGGCCTCCTATCTGATCACCGAGTTCTCGCTGCGGCCGATCGCCGCCCAGGCGCTCGAAGCGGGCCGCCCACCGCGCCGGTTCGCGCACGGGGTCATGGGCCGCACCATGACGGTCTGGCTGCTCGGCTCCGGAGTGCCCGTGCTGGGCATCCTCCTGCTCGCCGTGTTCTCGCTCTCGATGCAGAATCTGACCGCCACGCAGTTCGGGGTCGCGGTGATGATCATCGCGATGGTGGCACTGCTGTTCGGGCTAATCCTGATGTGGCTGCTGTCCTGGCTGATCGCGACGCCGGTGCGGGTGGTGCGCGCGGCGCTCAAGAACGTCGAACGGGGCGACTTCGACTGCGAGCTGGTGGTGTTCGACGGCACCGAGCTCGGTGAGCTGCAGCGGGGTTTCAACAAGATGGTCGAGGGGCTGCGCGAACGCGAACGGGTGCGCGACCTGTTCGGCCGCCACGTCGGGCGCGAAGTCGCTCTGGCGGCCGAGAAGCAGCAGATCGAGCTCGGCGGCGAAGAGCGCCACGCCGCAGTGGTTTTCGTCGACATCATCGGATCGACTCAGATGGTCACCAGCCGTCCCGCGGCCGAGATCGTCGAACTGCTCAATCGGTTCTTCGCAGTGATCGTCGACGAGGTCGATCGCCATCACGGCCTGGTCAACAAGTTCGAGGGCGATGCGGTGCTGGCCGTGTTCGGCGCCCCGGTCGCGCTCGACAACGCCGAGGACGAGGCGCTGTCGGCGGCCCGGGCGATCGCGACGCGGCTGGCCGACGAAGTGCCGGAGTGCCAGGCCGGCATCGGCGTGGCCGCGGGTCAGGTCGTCGCGGGCAATGTCGGCGCCAAGGAGCGGTTCGAGTACACCGTCATCGGCGAACCGGTCAACGAGGCGGCCCGGCTGTGTGAGCTCGCGAAGTCGGCACCGCACCGGCTGGTGGCCTCGTCGGACACCATCGATCGCGCCTCCGAGGCCGAACGTGCGCGCTGGTCACTGGGCGACGAGGTCACGCTGCGCGGCCACGACGAGCCGACCCGGCTCGCCCTGCTGGCCTGACTCCTACTGTCCGCGCAGGGTGCCGTCGAGATACTCCGCGCGGCAGGCGCGGCGGGCCAGCTTCCCGCTCGTGGTCCGCGGTATGGCGCCGGCAGGCACGAAACGCACGTCAGCGACGTCCACACCGTGGCGCTGCCGCACGGCCGCGCGGATCGCGTCCACGGCCGGTGCCGGATCGGCGCGGCGCGTCCCCGACGCCCGCTCCGCCACGACCACGAGCTGCTCGTCGGGCACGGTGAACGCGGTGGCGTGGCCGCGGCGAACCAGCGGTGACGCCGCGGCCACGGTCGCCTCGATGTCCTGCGGGTAGTGCTGCCGCCCGCCCATCACCACCAGGTCGGCCAGCCGGCCCGTGACGTACAGCTCACCGTCCAGATAGGTGCCGAGGTCGCCGGTGCGCAGCCAGCGCGCGTCGGCGGGAACGCCGTCGGCATGTCCACCGACGGCGGGTGTCAGCGCGGCGCCGAACGTCGCGCGGGTGTCGTCGGGCCGTCCCCAGTACCCCCGGCCGATGTTCTCGCCGTGCAGCCAGATCTCTCCCACGTGCCCGTCGGGCAGCTCGGCACCGGCCGCGGGCTCGACGATCACCGCCCATTGGCTGCGGGCGATCTGACCGCACGACACCTGCGGTACGGCGTTCTCCGCGTCGACGGCGACCGGCACCGCCTTTCCATTGGTCAGCTGGTCGCGGTCGAGGTGGCGCACGGTGGCCCGCGCGTCCGGCGCGATCGTCGAGACGAACAGCGTGGCCTCGGCGATCCCGTAGGACGGTTTGAACGCCGTCGCGGGCAGACCGTAAGGGGCGAACGCCGCGTTGAACATGTCGACGGCCTCGATGCTGACCGGTTCGGAGCCGATGATGAGGACCACGTTCGCCAGGTCGATGTCCTCACCCGCCTCCGGCAGCCCGCGCTGCGCGGTCCACTCGTAGGCGAAGTTCGGAGCGGCAGTGACGACACGGCCGTCGCGGGACCCCTCTGCCAGCGCGCGGATCCATCGCTGCGGGCGGCGCAGGAACGCCGTCGGCGACATCAGCGTCGAGTGGCCACCGTAGACGGCCGGAAAGCCGATCATGGACAGCCCCATGTCGTGGAAGAGCGGTAACCAGCTGACGCCGTGGGTGTTCCGGTCCAGCAGGTCGATCGCCAGGATCATCTGCAGCAGGTTGGTGCCGACCGCCCGGTGGGTGATCTCGACACCGGCCGGGGCCCGGGTGGCGCCGGAGGTGTACTGCAGGTGTGAGACGTCGTCGACGTCGATCGCCCTGTTCTCGAACGACTCTCCCGCGGAATCGGGGATCTCGTCGATCAGCAGTATCTGCGGTCTGGGCACGCCGGCGAGGTCGTCGAGGAAGATCTCGACCGCGCCCGCGGCCGACGACGTCGTGAGCACGACAGTGGGGCGAGCGTCGTCGAGCGCGGTCTGCAGACGCTCGGCGTGACCCTGCAATTCGGGCGCGAACAGCGGCACCGCGATCGTGCCCGCCTTGATCGCGGCGAAGAATCCGGTGACGTAGTCGAGGCCCTGCGGGGCGAGGATCGCGACCCGGTCGCCGGGTGCGGCGAGCCGCTGCAACCGCGCGCCGATCGCGCGCAGTCGCACGCCGAGTTCGGCCCAGGTGAGTTCGACGGCGCGGACGTCGTCGGTGCCGGTGTGGTCGAGGTAGCGGTAGGCCACGGCGTCCCCGACGCTGGCGATGTTGCGGTCGATCAGCGAGATCAGCGTGACGCCGGGCGGCAGGACGATGTTGCCCTCGGCGTCCAGGCAGTCCTCGATCTTCAGCAGACCTTCCGAAACGACCTGCCCCGTACCGCCACTCATGCCGACGAGTCTAGGGAAGACCGCCGGCGGCGCGGTCAGGCCAGCAGACCGTCGATCTGGTTGATCGCCGACGTCGCGCCCTCGACCACGCCCATGTCCAGCACCTGCTGCAGCTTCTCGGCGGACGCGTACGTGCTCACGTACGTCGCGCGGGTCCCGCCGTCGTGCTCGGTGAACGTGAAGACGTTCGTCGAGACGGGCAGCTCGTCGTTGGGCGTGAAGTCCTCGTCGGCGAAGCCGTCGTCGAACGCGAAGCTCCTCGGTTCGTCGACGGCGGTCACCACCCAGTACCCGGCGTACTTCTCCCCGTCCGGTCCGGTCATGACGTACGTGACGCGGCCGCCCGGGGTGAGGTCGTGATCGACGACGGTGGCCGGGCAGCTGGGCGGACCCCAGATCTTCTCGAGCTGGCGCGGGTCGGCGTAGATCTGCCAGATCCGCTCCACGGGCGCGGCGAAGTCGGCGGTGATGGTCAGCGTCAGGTTGTCGGTGTCGTGCCGGACGTCGGTGACAGGCATGGGCAGTTCTCCTCGGGTGAATCGGATGCGATGAGTTCGTCGATACGGGCGATGCGACCGCGCCAGATGTCTTCGAGGTCGGCGAGCATGGCCGCCACCGACCGCACCGCCGTCACGTCACCGCTGGCCAACTGCTCGCGGCCGCGGCGGCGTTTGGTCAGCAGGCCGGCCTTCTCGAGGACGACGACATGCTTCTGCACCGCCGCGAAGCTCACGTCGTACTTCAGCGCGAGCGCGGAGACCGAGTGCTCACCGGTCAGCACGCGGCGCAGGATGTCACGCCGGGTCCGGTCGGCAAGCGCGTGGAACAGGGCGTCGGCCCGGTCCTCGTCGATCACGGTCACCACCACAACCTACAACCAAACGGTTGTAGGTTGTCAAGGGTGAGCTCGCCAAGAGGGGCCGCTCGCGGGCCCACCACGATGTCGGTTTTCCGCCGGTGGTGTCGGTGGCGGCGTGTAAGTCTCTAGGCATGTACGACGATTTCGACCGCTGCTACCGGGCCGTGCAGTCCAAGGACGCCCGGTTCGACGGCTGGTTCGTCACCGCGGTGCTCACCACCCGGATCTACTGCCGTCCGAGCTGTCCGGTCCGTCCGCCGTTCGCCCGCAACGTGCGCTTCTACCCCACCGCGGCGGCCGCGCAGGCCGCCGGTTTCCGCGCCTGCAAGCGCTGCCGGCCCGACGCGTCGCCCGGTTCCCCCGAGTGGAACGTGCGTGGCGACGTGGCGGCGCGGGCCATGCGCCTGATCGCCGACGGCACGGTCGATCGCGACGGCGTCACCGGCCTGGCCGAGCGCCTCGGCTACACGACACGGCAGCTTCAGCGCATCCTGCAGGCCGAGGTGGGCGCGAATCCGCTGGCGCTGGCCCGTGCGCAGCGCTCGCAGACCGCCCGGGTGCTCATCGAGACGACCGATCTGCCGTTCTCCGATGTCGCGTTCGCCGCGGGGTTCTCGAGCATCCGGCAGTTCAACGAGACGGTCCGCGCCACATGCGATTCGACGCCGACGGCGCTGCGGGGGAAGGCACGGCGCCGGTTCGGATCGCCCACCGCGGGCGCCGGGACGCTGGCGCTGCGGCTACCGCTGCGCCGTCCGTTCGCCCCGGAGGGGGTGTTCGGCCACCTGGCGGCGAGCGCGGTTCCGGGCGTCGAGGAATTCCGCGACGGCGCCTTTCGCCGCACGCTGCGGCTGTCGCGGGGCAACGGCATCGTCAGCCTCACCCCGCGCGACGACCACATCGCCTGCGTCCTGCACCTCGACGATCTGCGGGATCTGAGCAGCGCCATCGCACGGTGCCGCCGGCTGCTCGATCTCGACGCCGACCCCGAGGCCGTCGTCGACGCGCTCAGCGCCGACCCCGACCTCACCGCCCTCGTCACGAAGGCTCCCGGGCAGCGCATCCCGCGCACGGTCGACGAGGCGGAACTGGCGATCCGCGTCGTGCTCGGGCAGCAGGTGTCCCTCAAGGCGGCACGGACGCACGCGGCGCGGCTCGCCGTCCACTACGGTCGGCCGATCAGCGATCCGCAGGGCGGTTTGACCCACGTGTTCCCTACGGTCCACGAGCTCGCCGACATCGATCCCGGACATCTGGCGGTGCCACGCAGCCGGCAGCGCTCGGTGGTCGGTCTCGTCGCCGCGTTGGCCTCCGGCGCCGTTCGCCTCGACCCGGGATGCGACTGGAACGAGGCGCGTCTGCAACTCACCGCACTGCCGGGCATCGGGCCGTGGACCGCAGAAGTGATCGCGATGCGTGGCCTCGGTGACCCCGACGCGTTCCCGGTCACGGACCTCGGGGTCCTGACCGCCGCCCGTCACCTGGACCTGCCGGACGCTGCTCGCGCGCTCGCTGCACACAGTGAGCGATGGCGGCCGTGGCGGGCTTATGCGACCCAGCACCTGTGGACCGCCCTCGATCACCCGGTCAACGACTGGCCCCCGAAGGAGATCCGACAGTGACGATCCGGTTCCGCACGATCGACAGCCCCGTCGGCCTGCTGACCCTTGCCGGCCGCGACAACCGACTCATGCACCTGCGCATGGTCGACCAGACCTACGAACCCAATCGACACGGCTGGGAGCCGGACCAGGCGGCGTTCCCCGCTGCCGTCGAACAACTCGACGCGTATTTCTCCGGAGAACGCACGACGTTCGAACTGGACCTCGAACTCGTCGGGACGGCGTTTCAGCGCCGAGTCTGGGAAGCGCTGCTGACCATTCCCTACGGGGAGACGCGGTCCTACGGGGAGATCGCCCGACAAATCGACGCCCCCGGCGCATTCCGTGCGGTCGGATTGGCCAATGGCCACAATCCGATCGGCATCATCGTGCCGTGCCATCGGGTGATCGGCGCGAATGGCAGCCTCACCGGATATGGCGGCGGAATCGAGAGAAAGCGAATGCTGCTCGGAATGGAAAGACAATTCCATAACGCGGTGCCGACACTATTCGATTGACGAGGACGGCACATACAAAAACACCTCGGCCCCCAACGTGAGTTGGGGGCCGAGGTTTAATGTGTGTTCGGCGGTGTCCTACTTTTCCACCCGTGTTGGGTAGTATCATCGGCGCTGGCAGGCTTAGCTTCCGGGTTCGGGATGGGACCGGGCGTTTCCCTGCCGCTATGGACCGCCGTAACTCTATTTTCACTCGTTTTTGAGTGCCCCCACGGGTGGTGGGGGAAGTGTTTTTTGGTGGTGGGGTGTGAATCGGTGGGTGATTCTTGGTGTGGTGTGGTTGCGAGGCATCCCATTGTTTGTGTGTAAGTTTTCGGCCGGTTAGTGCCAGTTCCCTTCACACATTGCTGTGCGTCTAGGTCTGGTCTATCGATCCCGTGGTCTGCGGGGGGCCTTATCCCACTTAATGGGTGAGAAGCCTGGTCTTGGAGGGGGTTTCCCGCTTAGATGCTTTCAGCGGTTATCCTGTCCGAACGTGGCTATCCAGCGGTGCCCCTGGTGGGACAACTGGTGTACCAGAGGTTCGTCCGTCCCGGTCCTCTCGTACTAGGGACAGATTTCCTCAAGCTTCTGACGCGCGCGGCGGATAGAGACCGAACTGTCTCACGACGTTCTAAACCCAGCTCGCGTGCCGCTTTAATGGGCGAACAGCCCAACCCTTGGGACCTGCTCCAGCCCCAGGATGCGACGAGCCGACATCGAGGTGCCAAACCATCCCGTCGATATGGACTCTTGGGGAAGATCAGCCTGTTATCCCCGGGGTACCTTTTATCCGTTGAGCGACACCCCTTCCACTCAGAGGTGCCGGATCACTAGTCCCGACTTTCGTCCCTGCTCGACATGTACGTCTCGCAGTCAAGCTCCCTTGTGCACTTACACTCAACACCTGATTGCCGTCCAGGTTGAGGGAACCTTTGGGCGCCTCCGTTACATTTTAGGAGGCAACCGCCCCAGTTAAACTACCCGCCAGGCACTGTCCCTGAACCGGATATACGGTTCGAAGTTAGAAGCCCAATACGATCAGAGTGGTATTTCAACAACGACTCCACAACCACTGGCGTGGCCGCTTCACAGTCTCCCACCTATCCTACACAAACCGAACCGAACTCCAATACCAAGTTGTAGTGAAGGTCCCGGGGTCTTTTCGTCCTGCCGCGCGTAACGAGCATCTTTACTCGTAATGCAATTTCGCCGAGTCTATGGTTGAGACAGTTGAGAAGTCGTTACGCCATTCGTGCAGGTCGGAACTTACCCGACAAGGAATTTCGCTACCTTAGGATGGTTATAGTTACCACCGCCGTTTACTGGGGCTTAAATTCTCAGCTTCACCCCGAAGGGTTAACCGGTCCTCTTAACCTTCCAGCACCGGGCAGGCGTCAGTCCGTATACATCGTCTTGCGACTTCGCACGGACCTGTGTTTTTAGTAAACAGTCGCTTCTCACTGGTTTGTGCCACCCACTCACGCTTGGGCCGCAAGGGCTTACACGCCATGTGGGTCCCCCTTCTCCCGAAGTTACGGGGGCATTTTGCCGAGTTCCTTAACCATAGTTCACTCGTACGCCTTGGTATTCTCTACCTGACCACCTGTGTCGGTTTGGGGTACGGGCCGTGTGTGCACTCGCTAGAGGCTTTTCTTGGCAGCATAGGATCACCGAATTCGCCTCAATCGGCTATGCATCACCTCTCAGGATATGTGAAACCCGGATTTGCCTAGGTTTCTCCCTACAGGCTTACCCCAGTACAACCACTGACTGGTACGGCTACCTTCCTGCGTCACCCCATCGCTTGACTACTACCAACGAAGGTCCCGCGCAGCCGGCCACAGTCCTTTCCCGAAGGATCAGATCTGCAGCCTTTTGGGCGGTTAGTACCGCTGATTCATCAGGGACGCTCACACACGGGTACGGGAATATCAACCCGTTGTCCATCGACTACGCCTGTCGGCCTCGCCTTAGGTCCCGACTCACCCTGGGCGGACTGGCCTGGCCCAGGAACCCTTGGTCTTTCGGCGGGCAAGGTTCTCACTTGCCTTATCGCTACTCATGCCTGCATTCTCACTCCCACACCCTCCACAGCTCCATCACTAGGCTGCTTCACCGGATGCAGGACGCTCCCCTACCCAACCCACCACAAGGGCGGATTGCCGCGGCTTCGGCGGTGTGCTTGAGCCCCGCTACATTATCGGCGCACAATCACTTGACCAGTGAGCTATTACGCACTCTTTCAAGGGTGGCTGCTTCTAAGCCAACCTCCTGGTTGTCTTCGCGACTGCACATCCTTTTCCACTTAGCACACGCTTAGGGGCCTTAGCCGGCGATCTGGGCTGTTTCCCTCTCGACGCACGGAGCTTATCCCCCCGCCGTCTCACTGCCACACTCTCACTTGTCGGCATTCGGAGTTTGGCTGACGTCAGTAACCTTGTGAGGCCCATCGGCCATCCAGTAGCTCTACCTCCAACAAGAAGCATGCAACGCTGCACCTAAATGCATTTCGGGGAGAACCAGCTATCACGGAGTTTGATTGGCCTTTCACCCCTACCCACAGCTCATCCCCCTCAGTCTTCAACCTAAGTGGGTTCGGGCCTCCACGACGTCTTACCGTCGCTTCACCCTGGCCATGGGTAGATCACTCCGCTTCGGGTCCAGAACACACCACTACACCACACACTGTTGCATGGATACGCCCTATTCAGACTCGCTTTCGCTACGGCTACCCCACACGGGTTAACCTCGCGACATGTCCCTGACTCGCAGGCTCATTCTTCAAAAGGCACGCCATCACCCCACAACAAAGTCGAGGGCTCTGACGGATTGTAGGCACACGGTTTCAGGTACTCTTTCACTCCCCTCCCGGGGTACTTTTCACCATTCCCTCACGGTACTAATCCGCTATCGGTCACTGGGAAGTATTCAGGCTTACCGGGTGGTCCCGGCAGATTCACAGCAGATTCCACGGGCCCGCTGCTACTCGGGGACACATCACTACAGAGCACATGTTTTCACCTACGGGACTCTCACCCTCTACGGTCGGCCATCCCAAACCAGTTCGACTAACACACGCTTTTCTCACTGCAGCCCAGACCGGCAGATCCAGGAACGACGAACCCCACAACACCACACACACAACCCCTGCCGGGTATCACATGTGCACGGTTTAGCCATCCTCCGCTTTCGCTCGCCACTACTCACGGAATCACTTTTGTTTTCTCTTCCTACGGGTACTGAGATGTTTCACTTCCCCGCGTTCCCCCCTGCACCCTATGTATTCAGATACAGGTGACACGACATCACTCGTGCCGGGTTTCCCCATTCGGACATCCTCGGATCCACGCTCGGTTGGCAGCTCCCCGAGGCATATCGCAGCCTCCCACGTCCTTCATCGGCTCCCAGTGCCAAGGCATCCACCATGCGCCCTTAAACACTTACAACACAAAACCAAAAAATGAGTTCAAACAATGAAATTGCATACAAACAACACAAGCGCTCCCCACGTCATACAACGCGACAACCACCTGTGTCAGATGCTCGCAACCACTATCCACGAATCAAACACCACACCCCACCACCAAAGCAGGGCAGCAACCAGAACCCCCAACCCCCAGCCCCGCCGGAACCAACCGACGCGCCTGATGTTGAGAGCCGGCACCCCTCCCCAACAGGAGAGGCCCGCGGGCCTGTTGCCTCAGGACCCAACAGTGTGTCTGGCAATCTCAGTCGCCGACCCGATTTCCCTTCGGACCGAACATGTTTGTTGTGCACCCGACCCGCCTCCACTACAGAGGTCGAGCCATCTTCACGAATCGCCCAGAACCCGAACTCCCACACGATGCGGGCAGGCCTGGATCTCGTGGTGCTCCTTAGAAAGGAGGTGATCCAGCCGCACCTTCCGGTACGGCTACCTTGTTACGACTTCGTCCCAATCGCCGATCCCACCTTCGACGGCTCCCTCCCACAAGGGGTTAGGCCACCGGCTTCGGGTGTTACCGACTTTCATGACGTGACGGGCGGTGTGTACAAGGCCCGGGAACGTATTCACCGCAGCGTTGCTGATCTGCGATTACTAGCGACTCCGACTTCACGGGGTCGAGTTGCAGACCCCGATCCGAACTGAGACCGGCTTTGAAAGGATTCGCTCCACCTCACGGCATCGCAGCCCTTTGTACCGGCCATTGTAGCATGTGTGAAGCCCTGGACATAAGGGGCATGATGACTTGACGTCATCCCCACCTTCCTCCGAGTTGACCCCGGCAGTCTCTCACGAGTCCCCACCATAACGTGCTGGCAACATGAGACAAGGGTTGCGCTCGTTGCGGGACTTAACCCAACATCTCACGACACGAGCTGACGACAGCCATGCACCACCTGCACACAGGCCACAAGGGAACCAATATCTCTACTGGCGTCCTGTGCATGTCAAACCCAGGTAAGGTTCTTCGCGTTGCATCGAATTAATCCACATGCTCCGCCGCTTGTGCGGGCCCCCGTCAATTCCTTTGAGTTTTAGCCTTGCGGCCGTACTCCCCAGGCGGGGTACTTAATGCGTTAGCTACGGCACGGATCCCAAGGAAGGAAACCCACACCTAGTACCCACCGTTTACGGCGTGGACTACCAGGGTATCTAATCCTGTTCGCTCCCCACGCTTTCGCTCCTCAGCGTCAGTTACTGCCCAGAGACCCGCCTTCGCCACCGGTGTTCCTCCTGATATCTGCGCATTCCACCGCTACACCAGGAATTCCAGTCTCCCCTGCAGTACTCTAGTCTGCCCGTATCGCCCGCACGCCGAGGGTTAAGCCCCGGTTTTCACGAACAACGCGACAAACCACCTACGAGCTCTTTACGCCCAGTAATTCCGGACAACGCTCGGACCCTACGTATTACCGCGGCTGCTGGCACGTAGTTGGCCGGTCCTTCTTCTGTAGGTACCGTCACTTGCGCTTCGTCCCTACTGAAAGAGGTTTACAACCCGAAGGCCGTCATCCCCCACGCGGCGTCGCTGCATCAGGCTTGCGCCCATTGTGCAATATTCCCCACTGCTGCCTCCCGTAGGAGTCTGGGCCGTATCTCAGTCCCAGTGTGGCCGGTCACCCTCTCAGGCCGGCTACCCGTCGTCGCCTTGGTAGGCCATCACCCCACCAACAAGCTGATAGGCCGCGGGCCCATCCCACACCGCAAAAGCTTTCCCCCAAGAATCATGCAATCCAAGAGGTATATTCGGTATTAGACCCAGTTTCCCAGGCTTATCCCAAAGTGCAGGGCAGATCACCCACGTGTTACTCACCCGTTCGCCACTCGAGTACCCCGAAGGGCCTTTCCGTTCGACTTGCATGTGTTAAGCACGCCGCCAGCGTTCGTCCTGAGCCAGGATCAAACTCTCCAAACAAAACCTCAAAAAGGCAATCAGGAAAATCCGATCACAACCAGAAACATCTGGCAAAAAACAACCACACCCCTAAACGGGAAAAAGAGATGCGGCAAAACAAAAACAACAAACAAAAACCACCAAACACACTATTGAGTTCTCAAACAACACACCCGCTCTGCAGGCAACCCCGATACTGTACTGCATCCTACCGGGGAAGTCAACCTCGTCCTCCGGGCCTTTCGGCCGGGGCCTTCGGTCGGTGTGTCACTAGCTTACGCACAGGTTCCGTCTGCTTCAAAATCCCCTGGCCAGAGGCCTAATTCCCGGTGTTTCAACGGTATTGGGCCGCGCCGGGGGGCTAGACGACGCGCTCGATCTCGGCTCCCAGGCTCTTGAGGTTCTCCACGAAGAGCGGATACCCGCGGTCGATGTGGAACACGTCGTGCACCTCGGTGTCACCGTCGGCGACGAGCCCCGCGAGCACCAGGCCGGCGCCGGCGCGGATGTCCGACGACCACACCGGTGCACTCGACAACTGCGGGATCCCGCGCACCACCGCGTGATGGCCGTCGGTCCTGGCGTCGGCGCCGAGCCGGATCATCTCCTCGACGAATCGAAAGCGGGCTTCGAACACGTTCTCGGTGATCATCGACGTCCCGTCCGCGACCGCGGCCAGCCCGATCGCCATGGGTTGCAGATCCGTCGGGAACCCGGGGAACGGCAGCGTCGCGACGTTGACCGCCTTCGGCCGTTCGTACTGGACCACCCGGAAACCGTCGTCGCTCTGGGTGACGGTGGCCCCCGCATCGTGCAGCTTGTGCAATACGAGCTGAAGGTGTTGGGGATCGACGCCGGTCACCGAGATGTCCCCGCGGGTCATCGCCGCGGCGATCCCCCACGTCGCGGCGACGATCCGGTCCCCGATCACCCGGTGCTCGGTGGGGTACAACCGGTCCACGCCGGTGATCGTCATCGTCGAGGACCCCGCCCCCGTGATCTGGGCGCCCATCTGGTTGAGCATCGCGCACAGGTCGACCACGTCCGGTTCCCGGGCGGCGTTGTGGATCGTCGTCACCCCGTTGGCGAGCACCGCCGCCATCAGGATGTTCTCGGTCGCCCCCACCGAGGGGAACTCGAGCTGGATCTCCGCGCCGTGCAGCTCGTCGGCCTCGGCGACCACGCAGCCGTGCTCGATGTTGCACCGTGCCCCGAGCTGGCGGAGCCCGGCCTGGTGCATGTCGAGCGGACGGGATCCGATCGCATCGCCGCCGGGTAACGCCACCCGGGCCCGCTTGCATCTACCGACCAGCGGACCGAGCACACACACCGACGCGCGGAACTGGCGGACCGCGGCGAAGTCGGCGTCGTACTTCGGCTCGTCGGGCGAGGTGATGCGCACGACGTCGCCGTCGAGTTCCACCGTCGCGCCGAGTCCGCGCAGGACCTCCGCCATCAGCGGAACATCGAGGATGTCGGGGCAGTTCGTGATCGTGCTCGTGCCCTCGGCCAGCAGCGATGCGGCCATCAACTTCAGCACGCTGTTCTTCGCCCCGCCGACCGCGACTTCGCCCGATAACCGGTTGCCGCCGGTCACCACGAATCGCTCGCTCACGCCGGTCAGTGTAAACAGCGGCTCCGGCCATGTCAGTTTCCACAAGGTCCGCAGACCGGCGCGCCTAGTACGTTTGACCCATGGCCGTGCACCTCACCCGCATCTACACGAGAACCGGTGACGACGGGACGACCGGGCTCAGCGACTTCAGCCGCGTCACCAAGAACGACCCCCGGCTGATCGCCTACGCCGACTGCGACGAGACCAACGCCGCCATCGGCGTCGCGATTGCCCTGGGCAATCCCCCGGAGCGGATCCTCGCGGTGCTGCGCCAGATCCAGAACGATCTCTTCGACGCGGGTGCGGATCTGTCCACCCCGGTCGCGGAGAACCCGGAGTATCCCCCGCTGCGGATCGCCCAGGACTACATCGACCGGCTCGAGTCCTGGTGTGATGAGTTCAACGAACCGCTGCCCGCACTGAACTCGTTCGTCCTCCCGGGCGGGACACCGCTGTCGGCGTTGCTGCACGTCGCACGGACGGTGGCCCGGCGCGCCGAACGCTCGGCGTGGGAGGCGGTGTCCGCACACGGCGACACCATCAGCGTGCTGCCGGCGAAGTACCTCAACCGGCTGTCCGACCTGCTGTTCATCCTGTCGCGCGTCGCCAACCCCGACGGCGACGTGCTGTGGAAACCGGGCGGATGAGCGCTTGCGCGAAGACCATGAAACGCGGCGGCCGCACCCGCTAGAGGCTGCGGCGGCGGGCGCGCGGCGAAGGCCGCGACTCGAGCCACGACAGGAACGCCGTCAATGCGCCCCGGTCCAGGGCGATCTCGTAACCACGCCGGCGTTCGGGACTGGTGTCGCGCAGTTCGAGCACGACGATCTCGTGGGTCATGATGTCGAATTCGTCGCCGCGCGGGCTGCGCCGCGACACGATTTCCAGACCCCGCCGGCTCAACCGCCGGTCGGGCCACCACCGCAGACTGGACAACCGGTAGAAACCGGCTTCGCCACCCCGGTACCGCATCACGCCGTGCCGCCAGCCGTGACCGCCGACGGCGGGGACGTCACGCAGAATCGCCGCGGTGCCACCGACCTGCCGGAGTTTCCACAGGCGGTAGCAGAGCGCGACGACGACGAGCAGCAGCACACCGATGAGCGCGACCATGCTCCACATGGACGCGCTCATCCGGTGCCGTTAGTCGATCTGGCCCAGCGCGCGAAGCCGCGCGCGGCCCCGGGCGGCCGTCGCCGGGTCGTCGGATTCGGAGTCGCGACGCGCCTCGTCGGCGTTGATCTCCGACTCCAGCTCAGCGGACTCGGCGAGGATGATCACGCCCGACTCGGTGACGGACATGAAGCCGCCGCCGACGGCGACGCGCAGGTCCTCTTCGCCCTCACGCTCGACCCGCACCATGGCGTCGTCGACGAGTTGAGCCACCAGCGGGATGTGCCGCGGCAGGATGCCGATCTCACCGGAGGTGGTGCGGGTAAAGACGAACGTCGCCTTCCCCGACCAGATCTCCCGTTCGACGGCGACGATGTCAACGTCAAGGTCGGCCATCGTTAGGCATCCTTGTCGGCGTCGTCACCCTTGCCGTCACCGTTCGAGTCGCTCTTCTTCTTGTCGTCGGGCAGCGGTGCGCCGTCGCCGCCGCCGTCCTCCATCTTGGCGCCGAGGCTCTCAGCCTTACGCTGCAGATCCTCGAGACCGCCGATCAGGAAGAACGCCTGCTCGGGCAGGTGGTCGAAGTCGCCCTTGGACAGCTTGTCGAACGCCTCGATGGTCTCCTTGAGCGGCACCGTCGAACCCGGCTGACCGGTGAACTGCTCGGCCGCCATCATGTTCTGGCTCAGGAAGCGCTCGATACGACGCGCGCGCTGCACCAGCTGCTTGTCCTCCTCCGCGAGCTCGTCGATACCGAGGATCGCGATGATGTCCTGGAGGTCCTTGTAGCGCTGCAGGATCCGGATGACTTCCTGGGCCACCCGGTAGTGCTCGTCGCCGACGACCGACGGGTCGAGGATCGTCGAGCTCGACGCCAGCGGGTCCACCGCCGGGAAGATGCCCTTGGAGAACACCGAACGGCTCAGCTCCGTCGTCGCGTCGAGGTGCGCGAACGTCGTGGCGGGCGCCGGGTCGGTGTAGTCGTCGGCGGGCACGTACACGGCCTGCATCGAGGTGATGGAGCGGCCGCGCGTCGAGGTGATGCGCTCCTGCAGCTCGCCCATCTCGTCGGCCAGGGTGGGCTGGTAACCCACGGCGGACGGCATACGACCGAGCAGCGTGGACACCTCCGAGCCCGCCTGGGTGAACCGGAAGATGTTGTCGATGAACAGCAGCACGTCCTGCTGCTTCTCGTCACGGAAGTACTCCGCCATCGTCAGCGCCGACAGGGCGACGCGCATACGCGTGCCGGGCGGCTCGTCCATCTGGCCGAACACCAGGGCGGTGTCCTTGAGCACGTTCGCGTCGGCGAGCTCGACCCACAGGTCGTTGCCCTCACGCGTGCGCTCACCCACGCCGGCGAACACCGAGGTGCCACCGAAGTTGCGGGCGATACGGTTGATCATCTCCTGGATGAGCACGGTCTTGCCCACACCGGCACCACCGAACAGGGCGATCTTGCCGCCGCGGACGTACGGGGTGAGCAGGTCGACGACCTTCAGACCGGTCTCGAGCATCTCGGTGCGCGGCTCGAGCTCGTCGAAGGCCGGCGGCTTGCGGTGGATGGACCACTTCTCGAAGTCCTTGCCGTAGCCCGGGTCGTCGAGGCAGGCACCGAGGGCGTTGAACACGTGGCCCTTGACGCCCTCGCCGACGGGCACCGAGATCGAGGCACCGGTGTCCTTGACGTCGACGCCGCGGACCAGGCCGTCGGTCGGCTGCATCGAGATGCAGCGCACCAGGCTGTCGCCGAGGTGCTGGGCGACCTCCAGCGTCAGGGTCTTGGCGAGGTCCTTGTAGCCGATCTCGGCGTGCAGGGCGTTGAACAGCTCCGGCACGGATCCGCGGGGGAACTCGACGTCGACGACGGGGCCGGTGACGCGAACGACGCGCCCGACGTTGTCGGAGCCGGTCTCTTTTTCTCTTTGTTCGGTGGCAGCAGTCATTCTCTTCTTCGCTTCCTGGCTCTATCGCTGGGCTTCAGGCGATTACTTCTTGGCGGCGTCCGCGAGCGCGTTCGCGCCACCGACGATTTCGCTGATTTCCTGGGTGATCTGGGACTGCCGTTCGCGGTTCGCCATCAGCGTCAGGTCCTTGATCAGGTCGTCGGCGTTGTCCGACGCCGACTTCATCGCGCGCCGGCGCGAAGCCGACTCCGATGCCGCCGCCTCGAGCATCGCGGCGAAGATGCGGGTCGACACGTACCGCGGCAGCAGCGCGTCGAACAGCGTCTCCGCGCTGGGCTCGAACGAGAACAGCGTGTGCGGTTCGTTCTCGTCTTCCTCGCTGTACTCCACCACCATCGGCGCGATCCGGCGGGCGATCGCCGACTGCGAGAGCATCGACCGGAACTCGGTGAACACGATGTGCAGTTCGTCGAGTCCGAGGACGCCGTCCGCGCCTGCGTCGTCACCCTCGTCGTCGACGCCGGCCATGAACGCCTCGACCAGGGTCTTGCCGATCTCCTGAGCGTGCTCGTACTCGGGCCGCTCGGAGAAGCCGGTCCACGATTCGGTGACGTCCCAGTTGCGGAAGCTGTAGTAGGACAGCGCCTTGCGGCCGACCACGTACAGGACGGGTTCCTTACCCTCTTCACGCAGGAGGGAGAACAGCTCCTCGGACCGACGGAACACGTTGGCGTTGTACGCACCGGCCAACCCACGGTCCGACGACACGACCAGCACCCCGGCCCTCCGCGGATTCTCGCGCTGCACGAGCAGCGGATGATCCAAGGCGCTGGCGCTGGCGAGTTCGGTCAGCATGTTGGTGATCTCGCGGTCGTAGGGCCGAGCCGCCTCGACTCGGGCCTGCGCCTTGGCGATGCGTGACGTCGCGATCATCTCCTGGGCCTTGGTGATCTTCTTGATCGACCCGGCGGAGCGGATGCGGCCGCGCAGTTCGCGCAGTGTGGCAGCCATGGGTTATGAGCGCCTTACTTCTTCTTCGGGGCGGGCTTGCGGACCTTCACCGATTCCTTCTCGAGGTCCTCGTCCGACATGGCGTCGACGTTCTCGTCAGGAACCACTGACTCACCGGAGGTGGTCTCGAAGCCCTTCTTGAACTCGTTAACCACGTCGGTCAACTTGTCCTCGAGTTCCTCGGAGAGCTTCTTGCTCTCGCGGATCTCGGTGAAGATCTCCTCCTTCGACGAACGCACGTGCTCGAGCAGCTCCTGCTCGAAGCGCTGCACGTCCTCGACCGGCACCGTGTCGAGGTGACCACGGGTACCGAGGAAGATCGCGACGACCTGCTCCTCGACGGGCATCGGGCTGTTCTGCGGCTGCTTGAGCAGCTCGACCAGTCGAGCACCGCGGTCCAGCTGTGCCTTCGAGGTCGCATCGAGGTCGGAGGCGAACGCCGCGAACGACTCGAGCTCGCGGTACTGCGACAGGTCGAGTCGCAGGGAGCCGGCCACCTCTTTCATCGCCTTGATCTGCGCGGCGCCACCGACTCGCGACACCGACACACCGACGTTGATGGCCGGGCGCACACCCTGGTTGAACAGGTCGGTCTCCAGGAAGCACTGACCGTCGGTGATCGAGATGACGTTGGTCGGGATGTAGGCCGAGATGTCGTTGGCCTTGGTCTCGATCAGCGGCAATCCGGTCATCGAGCCGCCACCGAGCTCGTCGGAGAGCTTGGCGCAGCGCTCCAGCAGACGCGAGTGCAGGTAGAACACATCGCCGGGGAACGCCTCGCGGCCCGGCGGGCGGCGCAGCAGCAGCGAGATGGCGCGGTAGGCCTCGGCGTGCTTGGTCAGATCGTCGAACACGATCAGCACGTGCTTGCCGTCGTACATCCAGTGCTGGGCGATCGCCGAACCGGTGTACGGCGCAAGCCATTTGAAGCCGGCCGAATCCGAGGCGGGCGCCGCGACGATGGTGGTGTAGTCCATCGCGCCACCCTCTTCGAGGGTGCGGCGCACGCTGGCGATCGTGGTGCCCTTCTGACCGATCGCGACGTAGACGCAGCGCACCTGCTGGTTCGGGTCGCCGGTCTCCCAGTTCTGCCGCTGGTTGAGGATCGTGTCGACGCAGACCGCGGTCTTGCCGGTCTTGCGGTCACCGATGATCAGCTGGCGCTGGCCGCGGCCGATCGGCGTCTGCGAGTCGATCGCCTTGATGCCGGTCTGCAGCGGCTCGCTCACGCCCTGGCGCTGCACCACCGAGGGCGCCTGCAGTTCCAGCGCGCGACGCTCCGAGGTCTCGATCTCGCCACGGCCGTCGATGGGCTGGCCGAGCGGATTCACCACGCGGCCGAGGAAGCCGTCACCCACGGGCACGGACAGCACCTCACCGGTGCGCTTCACCTGCTGGCCTTCTTCGATCTTCTCGAAGTCGCCGAGGATGACCGCGCCGATGCTGTGCTCGTCGAGGTTGAGCGCGACACCCAGGACACCGCCGGGGAACTCGAGGAGTTCCTGCGTCATCACCGAGGGCAGGCCCTCGACGTGCGCGATGCCGTCACCGGCGTCGACGACGGTGCCGATCTCTTCCCGCTCGGTGTCGGTGGCGATGTTGGCGACGTAGTCCTCGATCGCCCCTTGGATGTCAGCAGCCGAGATAGTCAACTCTGCCATGGGTTCGTCTTCCTGCCTTTGTGTTGAGTCTGGTGGTGTTCGGAGTTAGTCGGGCAGCTGGGTTTCAGCCGAAGCCAGCCGCGAAGCCAGTGACCCGTCGATCACCTCGTCGCCGACGGCGATGGTGAGGCCGCCGAGCATGTCGGGATCGATGTGCAACTGCAGGGATGCCGGGCGACCGTAGATCCGGCCGAGCACCTCGGTGAGCCGGGTGCGCTGGGCATCGCTGAGCTCTGCCGCGGCGTTGACGTGCGCCACGACCTCCCCACGGCGCGCCACGGCGAGCTCGGCCAGTTCGCGCACGGCCTCGTCGGCACGCTCGCCGCGCAGCAGCTCCACGGTCTGCGCGAGCAGCGCCCGGGTGGTCGCGCCCGCCTGGTTCTCGAGCAGCCGGTCCAGCAGTCCGATCCGGCCGTCGACGGGGGTGGTGTAGTCGCTGAGCACCGCGCTCAGCCGCGATTCGGAGTCCAGAATCCGGCTGAACCGGAAGAGCTGGTCCTCGACCTCGCTGGTCTCGTCGTTGCGCTCCGCACGCACCAGCAGAGCCAGCCGCGCCGTGTGCCGGACCGCGTGGTCCAGGTCGGATTCGTCTGACCATCGTTGCGCCACAGCGGCTTTGACGACCTCGAGCGCAGTGTCGGAGATCTTGCCCGAGAGCACGGCCTCCGCCAGGTTCGCCTTGGCCTCGCCGTCCTCGGTGGGTTCACCGAAGTGCTTGCTCAACACCGGCTCGGTCTTGAGCAGCTTGGCCACGGCGGTCAGATCGTCGGCCAGTGACGTCAGCCCGTCCGCGTCGACGTTGGCGGTCAGTTCGTCGAACCGCGCCACCAGCGCCTTGAGGGCATCCCGGCTCATCGAACGCAGCCGCGATCCCACGCCGTCGTCGAGCGCGGCATCCGAGGGCGCCATGGCGTCGAGTTCGTCGAGGAACCGGTCCACAGTCGCCGACCGGTTGTCCTCGTCGGAAACGTGCTCGCTCACCAGTTCCCGTGCCCGGGCCACCGACTCGCTGCCGAGGTGCGCACGCAGTTCGCGGATCAGCTGCTGGCGCAGCAGTTGCACCTGCGCCTGCCCCTGGACCTTGATGCGCTCCACCTCGGCGTCGGCCTGTGCGCGCATCTGCTCGGCGATCTTCTCGGCGTCCGCCCGGGCCTCTTCGACGACCCGCTTGGCGTCGGCCTCGGCCTCTTGAACGGCCTTGGCGTGCTGCTGATCCGCCTGCTCCACCTTGTTCGCCGCGGTGGCGCTCTCCTCGAGCTGACGGCGCACCGTCTCCTGCTGCGCGGTCATCATGCGCCGCACCGGCGGCACCACGTAACGCACGACGAGGAACACGATGACCGCGAACCCGATGAGCTGACCGATGAATGTCGACATACGGCTACCGTCCCTGGCTCGTCGCGGCGGCGCTGGTGATGTCGACGCCGAGGACGCGGCTGGCCAGGGTGGCCGACAACGTCTCGATCGACGACTGCAGTTCGGCCGCGGTCTGCTGGCCCTGCCGGGACAGCTCTTCGTTGGTCTCCTGCAGTGTGGCCGCCGATTCCGCGCTGGCGCGCGACCGCATGTCCTCGAGGATCTTGCGACCCTCGCCGCGGGCCTCGTCCCGGATGGCCGAGGCGTCACGGCGTGCCTTGGCCATCACCTGCCGGGAGTCGGCCTGTGCGGCGGCGAACAGTTCAGCCGACTTGCGGTTGTCCTCAACCGTCTTGGTGACCATCGCTTCGCGCTCTTGCAGCACCTTGCTGATCGGGGGCACCACCCATTTGGCGATGACGCCCAACACGATCAGGAAGATGAGCAGCACGAAGAAGAAGGTGCCGTTGGGGACGAGGAAGTTACCGCCCCCACCTTCCTCCGCGGCCAAGATGGTCGTGCTCAGGTCACCCATGACTGAAGATTCCAAACCGACTAAGCGACCGGGGTGGCGAAGACGAACAGCGCCATGAAGGCCAGGTTGATGAAGTACGCGGCCTCCACCAGACCGACCGTGATGAAGAACGGCGTGAACAGGCGACCCTGGGCCTCGGGCTGGCGGGCGATACCGGCGATCAGCGCGTTACCGGCGATACCGTCACCAATACCGGCGCCGATGGCGCCACCGGCCATGATCAGTCCACCGCCGATGAGTGCGCCGGCAGCGATTGTGGGATCCATTCCTTATCCTCCTTGATAACTGGTAGTCGCCTACCAGGACGTGGGTCGAGCGTTTGATTCAAGCGGTCGTGCAGGTCAGACGTGCGGTCAGTCGTGGTGCTCGTCGAGCTCCATCGACTGGCTGAAGTACAGGATGGTCAGCAGCGCGAAGATGAACGCCTGGATCGCGCCGACGAACAGGTCGAAGCTCTTCCAGATCGCGTTGGGCGCCCACATGATCCACGGCGGGAACAGCGCGATCAGGGCGACCAGGATGCCGCCGGCGAAGATGTTGCCGAAGAGTCGCAGTGACAGCGAGATCGGCTTGGCGAGTTCTTCGACGAGGTTGATCGGGGCCAGCACGGCGACGTGGCCCTTCAGCAGCTTCTTGGGGTGCCCGAGGAGGCCGCGGCGCCAGAACCCGGCGGCGTGGTAGGCGATGAACACGAACAGCGCCAGCGCCAGCACGAAGTTGATGTCGGAGGCCGCGGGCTTGAGCAGTTCGTGAATGCCGGTCTCGTCGGAGTACTGCACCGGCAGCACGGACAGCCAGTTCGCGATCAGGATGAACGCGAACAGTGTGACGGCCAGCGGGAGCACGAAGCCGGCCACCCGCATTCCGATCGCGCTCTCGATCTGGTTGCGCATCTGCACGGTCAGCGCTTCCCAGAACAGCTGCACGCCGTTGGGCACTCCGGTGGAGGTCACCTTGGCGCGCAGGAAGAACGCCAGTCCGAGCACGATCGCCGCGGCGATCGCGGTGGACAGGATCGTGTCGGTGTTGACCGTCAGCCCGAACCAGTTGGCCTCCGTGTGGTGGCCGACCTGAATGCCGCTCTCGGCGGCGAGGAACGTCTGCGTCATTGCTGTGGAGTCTCTCCTTCGAGTCCGTCAGCGGCTTGGGCCTTGAGTTTCTTGACCACCGGAAGGGTCGTCGACGCCACCAGGATCACCTGGAACAGCGCCATGCCGAACACCACGCCCAAGCCCTGCGGCTTGAAGACGTAGGCGATGGTCAGGCCGATCACGGTCATGATCAGCAGTCGGGTGGCCGAGTTCATGGCCATGTTGCGTTTGAGCGGATGGTCCTTGGCGGTGATCGACTGCACCGAGCGCTGGATCATCACGGCGTTGGTGAGGCCGAGCCCGAGGCCGATCGCGAAGAACAGGCCGACCATCGGGTAGCCGAGCAGTGCCGCGGCCACGGCCGCGAGGGCAGCGAGTGCCACACAGATGACGAGGAGTCGGACAGGCCGGAAGGCGACTGCCGGCAACACCAACGGCGCGTCCTGCGCTGGCGTCGTCACTGCTTCACCTCAATCCGCGGTTGGCTGGAGGAGTGGCCCTGATTCCTGTGAGTAACCTGCCGAGCGTATCGGAGGGCTACGGGCTCGCTGGAATCACCCAAGGGGTACTCCCTTTTGTCGGTCTGAAACGGCTCCGAATCGGTGGCGAACCGACGAGCCGGTGGCCGGCAACCCGCGAGGTTTCTTCGGGTTCTAGCAGCACGGTACCACATGGTAGGCGGCCCTAAACGGGGCCTACTACTTTTTGTCGTACACGCTCTCCGCTGCTGGTTCCCGACGCCGGACGAGCGGGACGAGAGTGACGACGGTGGCCACGAGCGTGGCGGCCAGCATGGCGAAACCGGTGTAGCGGGGGTCGAAGAAAATCGTGCTCGCCGCGCCGAGGGCAACGATGCCGACCCATAGGTAGATGAGCAGCACCACCCGCCGGTGGGAGTGGCCGATCTCGAGCAGCCGGTGGTGCAGATGCATCTTGTCGGGGCTGAAGGGGCTCAGGCCTGCGCGGGTGCGTCGGATGATCGCGAGCAGCATGTCCAGCGCAGGCACGAACATCACGGCGACGACGAGCAGGAACGGCGACAGGAGCGCGAACACGTCGCGGGCGCCGTATGCGGTCTGCGAGATCGGGCCGGCCGCGGTGGTGGACGCGGCGGCCAGCATCAGGCCGATGAGCATCGACCCGGAGTCCCCCATGAAGATCCTGGCCTTGTGGAAGTTGTGCGGCAGGAAGCCCAGGCAGGCGCCGGCGAGCACCACCGAGATGACCGCGGGCGGATAGAACAGCACGTCGCCGCCGTGGTCGCGGAGCAGCCCGACGGAGAAGATGCAGATCGCCAGCGCGGTGATGAGCCCGAGCCCGGCGGCCAGACCGTCGAGTCCGTCGACGAAGTTCATCGCGTTGACGATCGCCACCGTGAGCGCCAGGGTCAGCAGGATCGACGCCACCTGGTCGAGCACGATGGTGCCGACGCCGCCGATCGGGATGTACAGGACGCTCCAGGCGACGCCCATCGTCACCATGACGCTGGCCGCGGTGAGCTGGCCGGCGAATTTGGTGAGTGCGTCGAGTCCCCACCGGTCGTCGATCAGGCCGATCAGCATGATGAGCCCGCCGGCGACCACGACGGCCGGCATCCCGGTGGAGTAGACGAAACCGCGCGTCAGAGCGGGGAGCTGGGAGGCGAGCAGCACGGCAGCGGCGACGCCGACGTACATCGCGAGCCCACCCATCCGCGGGGTGGGCTGCACGTGGACGTCGCGTTCGCGCGGATAGGCCACCGCCCCCAGCCGGGTCGCGAGTACGCGCACCCATCCGGTGGCCAGGTAGGTGATGATCGCCGCGGTGAGCCCCACGAGGACGAGCTCACGCAGCGGCACGCCTGCGCCGCGGTCGGAGAGCGCCAGGTACTCCTCCATCACCGCGAAACGGTACTGCACGCAGCTGTGGTCACTCGGTGAGCAGACTCTCGGTGTTGACGCCGAGCACCTCCGCGACGGCTTCCGCGGTGACGGGTCCGGTGCGCAGGATGCGGGGGTGCGCGCCGCTGAGGTCGACGATCGTCGACGCGGCCTGCTGCTCGGACGGCCCGGCGTCGAGGTAGACGTCGACCAGATCGCCGAGTTGTTCGCGCGCGTCGGCGGCCGAAACGGCCGCGGGGCGGCCGGAGATGTTGGCGCTGGACACCGCCATCGGGCCGACTTCCCGCAGCAGTTCGATCGCGACGGGGTGCAGCGGCATCCGCAGCATCACCGTCCCGTGCGCGTCGCCCAGATCCCAGGGCAGCGACGGCGCCTGGCGGACCACCAGGCTCAGCGCACCCGGCCAGAAGGCCCGGATCAGTTCGCGCGCGGTGTTCGGCACGGTGTACACGAGGCCTTCGATGGTGTGCCACGAACCGACCAGGACCGGCACCGGCATGTCCCGGCCGCGGCCCTTGGCGGCCAGCAGCGCGGCGACGGCGGCGTTGTCGAACGCGTCGGCGCCGATGCCGTAGACGGTGTCGGTGGGCAGCACCACGAGTCCACCCTGTTTGAGCGCGCCGACGGCGGCGGCGATGCCGGTCGCGCGGGCCTCGGGGTCGGTGCAGTCGAACAGTTCGGTCATCGCGCCTCCGTGGTGGCGGGTCGGCGCCGGGCGGTGACGAAGCGCGGCCGCCCGGTCAGGTCGGTACGGGCGGTCACCGCGTCGAACGCACCGGTGCGGTGGAACGCGGCCGCGGTGAGCTCCGAGGTGGTGTCGTCGTGTTCGATCGCGCAGCTGCCGCCGGGCCGCAGCCAACGCTGCGCGACGGTGACTATCGCGTCGATGACGGCCATGCCGTCGGCCCCGCCGAACAGCGCCTGCGCCGGATCGTGGTCGGCGACTTCGGGATCGAGGGCGGCGCCCTCGGGGATGTAGGGCGGGTTGGCGACGATCAGGTCGACGGCGCCGTCGAGATCTCGGCGCAGGCCGGCGGCGGTGACGTCGGCGTCGACCAGTTCCACACCGGTGCCGTCGAGGTTGCGGCGCGCGTAGTCCAGCGCCGCGGCGGAGTTCTCGACGGCGATCACCCGCGCGTGCGGATGGGCGGTGGCGAGCGCAAGTGCCAGCGCGCCCGAACCGGTGCACAGGTCGACGATCACCGGTTGGGCCGGGAGCCGTTGTGCCAGAGTCCATTCCAGCATCGCCTCGGTCTCGGGCCGTGGGATGAAGACACCGGGGCCGACGCGCACCTCGACGGGACCGAAGGCCGCGGTTCCGGTGAGGTGCTGGAGCGGGACCCGCTTGGCGCGGGCGGCCACGAGGTCGCCGTAGCGTGCGCCGAAATCGGACGGCACGTCGGCGAAGAGGAGTCTTCCCCGGTCGGTGCCTGCGGCGTGCGCCGCCAGCAGTTCCGCATCGACCCGGGCCGAATCGATCCCGGCCGCGGCGAGGACCGCTGCGGCGTCGTCGATGGCCTCGCGCAGACTCATGAGCTCTGCAGTCTCGCCTGCTTCTCGGCGGAGGCCAATGCGTCGAAGAGCGGGTCGAGTTCACCGTCGAGCACCTGGTCGAGGTTGTGGGCCTTGAAGTTGATGCGGTGGTCGGCGATCCGGTTCTCCGGGAAGTTGTACGTGCGGATCCGCTCGCTGCGGTCGACGGTGCGGATCTGGCTGGCACGGTCCGCCGACGCGTCGGCCTGTGCCTGCTCCTCGGCCAGCGACTGCAGCCGGGCCGCGAGCACCTGCATGGCGCGCGCCTTGTTCTGCAGCTGGGACCGCTCGTTCTGGCAGGTGACCACGATTCCGGTCGGCAGGTGGGTGATGCGGACCGCCGAGTCGGTGGTGTTCACGCCCTGCCCGCCCTTGCCGGAGGACCGGTAGACGTCGATACGCAGGTCGGATTCGTCGATCTGCACCTGCTCGACCTCTTCGGGTTCCGGGTAGACCAGCACGCCGGCCGCCGAGGTGTGCACACGGCCCTGCGATTCGGTGACCGGAACACGTTGCACGCGGTGTACGCCGCCCTCGAACTTCAGCCGCGACCACACGCCGTCGGCGGTGTCGCCCTTGCTGCGGATCGACAGCGTGGCGTCCTTGTAGCCGCCGAGGTCGGACTGGGTCTCGTCGAGCAGCGTCACCGTCCACCCGTGCCGTTCGGCGTAGCGGATGTACATGCGCGCCAGATCGGCGGCGAACAGCGCCGATTCCTCGCCGCCCTCCCCCGACTTCACCTCGAGCACCACGTCGTCGGCGTCGTGCGGATCGCGCGGCGCCAGCAGGTCCGACAGCTGGGTCTCCAGCGCGTCGACGGTGGCCTCGAGTTCGGGCACCTCGGCGGCGAACGACGCATCGTCGGCGCCCAGCTCACGGGCCGCCTCCAGGTCGCCGCGAGCGGCTTCGAGCTTGCGGTACGTGGTGACGATCGGCGCCAGTTGCGCGAACCGGCGACCGGCCTTGCGGGCCTTGCCCGCGTCAGCGTGCAGTGCAGGGTCGGCGAGCTGACGTTCCAGGTCGGCGTGCTCGGCGAGCAACGCGTCAATCGCGGTGGTGGGAGCACTCATCGCGACCTCCTTCCCCGAACGCAAACCGACGCCCGGCCTGCGCGCGTGGCGACAGAACGGGCGTCGGGTTGGTAGCTACTTGTTGCGCTTGCCGTAGCGCTTCTCGAAGCGCGCGACGCGGCCGCCGCTGTCGAGGATCTTCTGCTTGCCGGTGTAGAACGGGTGGCACTGCGAGCAGACCTCGACGACGATGTTGCCGGTCTTCTTGGTGCTGCGGGTGGTGAAGCTGTTGCCACAGCCGCACTGCACCGTGGTCTCGACGTAGTCAGGGTGAATACCCGTCTTCATTGGTGTCCTCTTCGATCGTGGCCGCCGGGTCGCCCGCTCATGACCTGCGCTGAGTGAGGCGTGAACCGGAACCGAGGGTGTGACTAGCGGTCAATTATGCCAGGTCAACCGCTGACAGCCTAAACGCGCGGCAGCACCGGGCTATTCCGGCCGGACAGTGCCAGCACGATGTCGCGGATCGGGGCGGTGACCAGGCGGCCCTGCCCCACCGCGAAGTCGGCGTCGGTCGCCTGCAGTGCGAGCCCCGCGAACCGTCTGCGGGCGTGGTACGGGAAACCCATCGTCCACAGGCGGTGCGCTGCGACCACCGCAGGAGCGACCGGCATCGGACGGTCGACACCCAGCGGGACGGCGATGTCCTGGCCGTGTACCAGCACGTCGGCGAGCGGATCGGCGACCGCCGTGCCCGGTGGTCTACGCCGGTTGCCGACCATCGCGCGTATGGCGGCGACGATCTCGTCCGGTGCGCGCGGATCCTCGGTGGCCATCCGCGCCACCATCGCGTTGAACCGGAACCCGGAGCGCACCATCTCCCAACCCATCCGCGCCCGGTTCGCCGTCGATTGGGTCAGGTGTGCGGCGACGTCGCGCACGGTCCACCCCTCACACATCGACGGCGTCGACCACTGCTCGCGGTCGAGCGTCGCCAGGAAGTCGGCGAGGTCGGCCCGTTGGGCGTCGATGTGGGCCCAGATCTCCTCGGTGTGCACAGCGCGACCTCCCGATAGTCAGCTCTCCTGACCAAATTAGTCAGGAGAACGTACTACTGTCAACGGGGTGTCCGACACTCCGTCCATCGCCGCGCTGATGTTCATCGCGCACCGTGCCGCGGAGACGCGGGTCTTCGAGACGCTGCGCGCGGCGGGATACGACGACCTCACGATGGCGCAGTGCCGGATCGCGCAGCGGCTGCAGCCGGACGGTATCCGGCTGACCGACCTCGCCGAACAGGCCTCGGTCACCAAACAGACCACCGGCGCCCTGGTCGACGAGCTGGAACGGGCCGGCTACGTGGTGCGCAAACCGGATCCGGCCGACGCCCGGGCGAGGCTGGTGACGCTCAGCGCGCGCGGCCGGCGGCTCTGCGCCGCCGCGGCGTCGGAGCTGGCGAAGGTGGAGGCCGAGTGGCGCGAGCACCTGGGCACCGAAGCGTTCACCGCGCTGACCGGCGCCCTGGTCGCGCTGCGCGAGATCACCGACCCGTACCGCTGACCGGTGACGGGACCGGAGCGTACGAGGTGCGGTCGCGCTTCCAGATCGTGCGGCCCTGCGGTTCGGCGCCCATGGCGACCAGTTCGCGCTTGAGGATCTTGTTGGTCGCGGTGCTCGGCAGATCGTCGGCGATCCACACGTACCGCGGCCAGGCCTTCGGGGACAGATCGCGCTGGGCGCTCAGGAACTGCTCGAACTCCTCGGGGGTGAGCTTCCCGTCATCCTGCAGCACGACAGCCGCCATCACCTGGTCGCCCACGTACTCGTCGGGCACCGGATACACCGCCACCCGGTTGATCGCAGGCAGCCGCAGCAGGATCCGCTCGATCGGCGCGGCGGTGAGGTTCTCCCCGTCGACGCGCATCCAGTCGCCCGTTCGGCCCGCCAGATAGATCCACCCGTCGGCGTCGCGGTAGGCGAGATCGCCCGACCAGTACATGCCGTGGCGCATCCGCTCACCGGTGGCGCCGGGGTCGTTGTAGTAGCCGCGGAACAACCCGCCGCCCGCGGTGTTGACCAGCTCCCCCACCGCGGTGTCGGCGTTGACCAGAGCCCCGTTCTCGTCGAAGCGCGCAACCTCGCATTCGCGCACCGTGTCGGGGTCATAGATCGCGACCCCGGGGAACCCCTTGCCGATCGAGCCGTGCGGGCAGTCGTCGGGCCGGGTGATGATGACCGCGGTCTCCGTCGACCCGAACCCGTCCCACACCGTGCAGCCGAATCTGCGGCCGAACGCCTCGATGTCACGGTCGGCGGCCTCGTTGCCGAACGCGATGCGCAGCGGGTTGTCGTGGTCGTCCGGCCTCTCGGTGGTCGCCAGGATGTAGGCCAGCGGTTTGCCGACGTAGTTCATGTAGGTGGCGCCGTAGCGGCGGATGTCGAACAGGAACCGTGACGCGGAGAACGTGGCGGGCGCCATCGTCGCTCCGGCACCGACCGCGACGCTCCAGCCCGCGTAGACGGCGTTGGAGTGGAACAGCGGCATGGCCAGGTAGCAGACGTCGGCGTCGGTGAGCCCGTAGCGCTCGACCAGCGCGCTGCCGGCGAACAGCACCATCGCGTGCGGCACCTGCACGGCCTTGGGCTCACCGCTGGTGCCGGAGGTGAAGATCATCATGAACGTGTCGTCGGCGCCGACCTCGCGGTACGGGGTGAGTGGCGGGGCCGCGGCCACCTGCTGCGCCCATGCGTCGGTCGAGGTGTCGAAGACCGCGACGCCCGGCAGGTCCAAGCCGTCGATCAACTCGCGGTGCTCAGCGTTGACCAGCAGGATCTGGCAGTCCACGCGGGCGATGTCGCGGGCCAGCGCGTCCCCGCGCCGGGTGGTGTTGACGCCGCACAGCACGTAACCGCCGAGTGCGGCGGCGGCCAGCGCGGTGAGCATGTCGGGGGTGTTGCCGAGCAGGACCCCGACATGCAGCGGCCGGGCGGGATCGGCGATGGCGATGACGGCGGCCGCCTGCCGGGACGCGTCGGCGATGTGTTCGCGCCAGGTCCACGTGCGGTCGCCGTAGCGCACGGCCACGGCGTCGGAGTCGGCACGCTCGCGCAGTAATCCCTGCAGTGTGTCCGGCACGGCCACCTCGTTCGAATCAGTGAACAGATTTCCGGATCTGTCTACCATGTTCACACGGCACACCGGGCCGGAACGCCTGTAGCAGAATGCACTGGTCGCCGCGGTCCGCGCGGCCAAACGCTCGAAGGAGGGGCCACGCTTCGTGACGGCCACCACGCCCACGCAGTCCGTGCGCGATCGATTGATCGATGCGGCCGAATCGTGCCTGCGGGTCAAGGGAATTCGGGCCACGACGGTGTCGGAGGTCGCCGAGGTGGCCGGGGTGTCCCGTGGCTGGCTCTACCGGCACTTCCCCGACAAGGTGTCGCTGCTCGGTGCGGCGATCGTCCGCCTGAACGACGCCTACTGGTCGGAGGCGCACGCGCTGCTCGAACGCATCGACGGGTTGGCCGAGCAGATCGCGGCGGGCATCCGGCACGGCAGGCTGGCCTATGAGGACCCGGGCGCCCTGCTGATGAAGCTGCGCCTCGAGGAACCCGAGGAGTTCGCGGCCTGCGCCGGCGCCGGCGTGCAGGGCCTGGTGCCCGACCTCGCCGCGTTCTGGAGCCGCTACCTCGAGGTCGCCCGCGAGCGCGGCGAGATCCACCCGGCCACCGATATCGCCGAGGCGTCCGAGTGGGTGGCGCGCGCACTGATCTCGCTGGCGACCGTGCCCGGCAACACCCTGGACCCGAGCGACCCGGTCGCGCTGCTGACCCACGTCCGGCGGTATGTCATGCCGGGACTCAAGGCGGACCCCGAGCTCTGACGCGCTGTCACCGCGCCGAGTGTGTACTCACGGCGGCGTTCACGCCGTTTTCCCGCCCGGTGTACACAGTCGAGGCCGTGGACACGAAAAAGCCCCCGCCGTGGCGGGGGCTTTTCGGTGTCGCTCTAGTCGTTGTCGGCCGAGCCGGGTGCGGTCTTGGAGACCTGCACCAGGAACTCGTAGTTCGTCTTCGTCTTGCGCAGCTGGCTCATCAGCAGGTCGATGGCCTGGTGACTGTCGAGCCCGGACAGGACGCGACGCAGCTTGTGCACGATGGCGAACTCGTCCGGTCCGAGCAGCAGCTCGTCCTTACGGGTGCCCGACGGGTTGACGTCGACCGCCGGGAACACCCGGCGCTCGGCGATCTTGCGGTCCAGCTTGAGTTCGGCGTTGCCGGTGCCCTTGAACTCCTCGAAGATGACCGTGTCACCGGTCGAGCCGGTCTCCACCATCGCGGTCGCGACGATGGTCAGCGAGCCACCCTCTTCGATGTTGCGCGCGGCGCCCAGGAAGCGCTTGGGCGGGTACAGCGCGGTCGAGTCCACGCCACCGGACAGGATGCGTCCCGACGCGGGCGACGCATTGTTGTACGCGCGGCCGAGGCGGGTGATCGAGTCCAGCAGCACCACGACGTCCTTGCCCTGCTCCACCAGGCGCTTCGCGCGTTCGATGGCGAGTTCGGCGACCGTGGTGTGGTCTGACGGCGGCCGGTCGAAGGTCGAGGCGATGACCTCACCCTTCACCGAGCGGGTCATGTCGGTGACCTCTTCCGGACGCTCGTCGACGAGCACCACCATGAGGTGGCATTCCGGGTTGTTGCGGGTGATCGCGTTGGCGATGTCCTGCATGATCGTGGTCTTACCGGCCTTGGGCGGCGACACGATCAACGCGCGCTGACCCTTGCCGATCGGCATGATCAGGTCGATGACGCGGGTGGTCAGCTTGTCCGGGCTGGTCTCCAGACGCAGCCGCTGGTTCGGGTAGAGCGGGGTCAGCTTGCCGAACTCGGGCCGCTTCCTCGCGTCCTCGACGGGTCCGCCGTTGATGCTGTCCAGACGCACCAGCGGGTTGAACTTCTGGCGCTGGTTGGGCTGTTCGCCGTCCTTGGGCACCTTGACCGCACCGGTGACGGCGTCGCCGCGGCGCAGGCCGTTCTTGCGGACCATGTTCATCGACACGTAGACGTCGTTCGGCCCGGGCAGGTAGCCCGAGGTGCGGACGAACGCGTAGTTGTCGAGGACGTCGAGGATGCCCGCCACGGGCTGCACGACGTCGTCGTCGCGGATCTCGGTGTCGCCACCGCCGCTCTCGCTGCCGCGCTCACCGCGACGGCGGCGGTCACGGAACCGGCGTCCGCGGCGGCCACCGCGGCCGTCGCCGTCCTCGTCGTCATCGCTGTTGTTGCGGTCGCGGTCGCTGTTGCGGTCGTTGCGGTTGCCCTGGCGCTGATCGCCGTCCGAGCGGTCGTCGGACTGGTCGGTCTTGGGGCGGTCCGCCCTGCGCTGATCGCCCTTGGGCTCTGACTTCTGCTGCTCCGACCTCGACTGCTCGGCCTGGGGCTGCTCGGTGGCCGGTTGCTCCGCGGGCTTGTCGGCCCTGGTGCGCTCGGACCTGGGGCGGTCCGCCTTCGGCTCCGCGGCGGGCTGCTCGGGCGGTGCGGCCTTCGTCTCGACCGGGGTCTCGACGGCGGTCGCTGCGGTGGTCTCCGTGGCGGTCTCGGCAGGCGTCTCGGCGGTCTTGTCGGCCGTCTTGGCCTCCGCGGCCCCGGCCTGGCGCGATGCGCTCCGGCGCTCGCGGCGCGGCGGGGTCTGCGGCGCGGCGGCGGTGTCCGCGGCGGTGTCGGACTTCGCGGCCTCGGACTTCGCGCCGTTGCCCTTGCCGTCGCCGCGGCGCTCGCGGATGGCGGCGATCAGTTCGCTCTTGCGCATGCCGGAGGCGCCTTCGACGCCGATCTGCCGCGCCAGGGCGCGCAGTTCGGGCAGGACCATCGACGTCAGCGAGGCGCGGTTACCCGACGCGACGTCGGCAGTCGGGGCCGTTTCGGCGGTGGTCGTGGTGACGGCCGCCGGAGAAGGATCAGTGGTCACGATGCTCGGCAACTCAGCGCTGTCGGCCGTGAAGAGGTCCGTATCAGTCACGGATTTCCTTTCTTTCCCTCGCCGATTGCGTTGTGCGAGGGCTCAAAATGTCCTCGGCGTTCAGGCGATTCGCCGAACGCGAGAGTCCCACCGTCGCCTGTGCGACGGTGATCGCCGGGATTCGCCGCCACAGGGCGAACCGTCGGTCCACGAGTGAAACACGGGAAAGATGAGGGTCGTCCTAGTGTCGGCGCAGGCAGAGACGCTGCAATTGCTGGACGAAAGCGAGAATAACCCGCTTACGTGCTGGAAGCAAGAAACCTGCGCAACTCGCGTGACGCGTGTCAAGCCTCAGCTGCGGGCGGCGACGCCGGTTGACCAGCGCACACCGTCGCCCACGGCCATCTCCGCGACCGTGAACCCGTGCGCGGCGCCGAACTCGACCGCCTCCGCGGGCAGTTCGGGTTCGGAACTCAGCGCGAGCACCGAGGGTCCAGCTCCTGACAGCACCGCTGCTACGCCACAACCACGCAACACCCGCAGAAATTCCGCCGACGCCGGCATCGCGGCCGCCCGTTGCGGTTGGTGCAGAACGTCCTCGGTGGCGGCCATCAGCAGGTCAGGGCGTTCGGTGAGGGCCACCACCAGCAGCGCCGCCCGGCTGAGGTTGAACCGCGCGTCGGTGTGGCTGACCTGTTCGGGCAGCAGCACCCGGGTCTCCGCGGTCGAGGACCGCTGTTGCGGGACGGCCGGGAACAGGTGGATGTCGGGGTGCAACCGGACCGGCGCCGCCGCGTAGCGTGCCTGCGCCCCGACGCCGTCGGTCCAGGTGACCACGGCGCCGCCCAGCACGGCCGCCGCGGCGTTGTCCGGATGGCCTTCGAACGCCGACGACAGCTGGATCAGTTGCTCCACGGACAGTTGCGCCGAATCCGTTTGTGCCACAAGCCCATTCGCGGCGGCGAGTCCCCCGACGACGGCAGCCGCCGACGACCCGAGGCCGCGGGAGTGCGGAATGTCGTTGCGGCAGCGCACGACGAGCCCGGGCGCGGTGCAGCCGGTCGCCCGCAGGCCGGCCTCGATGGCCCGCACCACCAGATGCGAGGAGTCCAGCGCGACCTGACCGGCGCCCTCCCCCTCGACGGTGACGGTCAGCCCGGAATCGACTGTCTCGACGATGATCTCGTCGGAGAGGCTGAGGGCCAGACCGAGACTGTCGAAGCCGGGCCCGAGGTTGGCGCTCGAGGCCGAGACCACGGCCGTCGCCGTCAACCCGGCGGGAAGAGTCTGCGTCACCGATGCGCCCCGTCAGACCAGGTCGAGTTCGGCCGCGACGGCCACCGGGTCCACCGCCAGCGGCGTGACCGCGGGCATCCCCTTGAGCGCGGTGTCGGGATCCTTGAGCCCGTTGCCGGTGACCGTGCACACCACGGTCGACCCCTTGGCCACCCAGCCGTCGTCGATCGACTTGAGCAGCCCGGCCACGCTGGCCGCGGACGCCGGTTCGACGAAGACCCCCTCGGTGCGGGCCACCAGGTGGTAGGCCGCCAGGATCTCCTCGTCGGTGGCGGCCAGGAAACGGCCATCGGACTGCTGCTGCGCCTCGACCGCCGAGTTCCACGACGCGGGGGCGCCGATGCGGATCGCGGTGGCGATGGTCTCCGGGTTCTTCACGGGCTCACCGGTGACCAGCGGTGCGGCGCCCGCCGCCTGCGTGCCCAGCATCCGGGGCAGCCGGTCGGACAGTCCGTCGCGGTGGTACTCCGTGTAGCCCTTCCAGTAGGCGGTGATGTTGCCGGCGTTGCCGACCGGCAGCGCGTGCACGTCCGGGGCGGTGCCCAGCGCGTCGACGATCTCGAAGGCCGCGGTCTTCTGCCCCTCGATGCGGTACGGGTTGACCGAGTTCACCAGCGCGACCGTCGGGAAGTCGGCGGTCAGTTTGCGGGCCAGTTCCAGACAGTCGTCGAAGTTGCCGTCGATCTGGATGATCTTGGCGCCGTGCATGACGGCCTGGGCCAGCTTGCCCATCGCGATCTTGCCCTGCGGGATCAGCACCGCACAGGTGATGCCTGCCCGGGCCGCGTACGCCGCCGCCGAGGCCGAGGTGTTCCCCGTCGACGCGCACAGCACCGCCTGCTTCCCGCTGGCGGCCGATTCGGTGACGGCCACCGTCATCCCGCGGTCCTTGAACGAGCCGGTCGGGTTGAGGCCCTCGACCTTGAGATGCACGGTGCAGCCGGTGAATTCACTGAGCCGCTTGGCGTGGATCAGCGGGGTGCCGCCCTCGAGCAGCGTGACCGGCGTCCAGTTGTCCCCGACGGGCAACCGGTCGCGGTAGGCCTCGATCAGCCCGGGCCAGGGGCGGTGGACCGCGTTGACGGGCGTACTCATTCGCTTGTTCCTTCCATGCGCAGCACGCTGTTGACGCTCTGCACGACGTCGAGATCGGCCAGGGCCGACACGGTTTCAGACAGTGCGGCGTCGGTCGCGCGGTGGGTGACCACGACGATGCGCGCACCGCACGGCTGCCCGCCCTCGTCGACCACACCTTCTTGGCGCACCTCGGCGATGCTGACCTCGCGCTTGGCGAATTCCGCTGCGACCGAGGACAACACGCCCGGACGGTCGGCGACGTTCATGTTGACGTAGTAGCGCGTGGGGATGAACCCGATCGGCGACACGGGCAGCTTGGCGTACTTGGACTCCCGCGGCCCGCGGCCGCCCTGGACGCGGTTGCGCGCGGCCATCACCAGATCGCCCATCACCGCCGACGCGGTCGGCGCACCGCCGGCGCCCTGGCCGTAGAACATCAACCGGCCCGCGGCCTCCGCCTCGACCACCACGGCGTTGAACGCGCCGTTGACCGAGGCCAGCGGGTGGGTCAGCGGAACCAGCGCCGGGTACACGCGGGCCGAGACCCGCTCCTGCCCGTCGTCGGTGGTCAGGCGCTCGCAGATCGCCAGCAGCTTGATGGTGCACCCCAGCGCGCGGGCCGATTCGAAATCGGCCGCGCTCACCGCGGTGATGCCCTCGCGGTAGACGTCGTCGGCGGTGACGCGGGTGTGGAACGCGATGGACGCCAGGATCGCCGCCTTGGCCGCCGCGTCGTAGCCCTCGACGTCGGCGGTCGGATCCGCCTCGGCGTAGCCGAGCGCACTGGCATCGGCGAGCGCGCTGTCGTAGTCCGCACCGGTGTCGTTCATCGCCGACAGGATGTAATTGGTTGTGCCGTTGACGATTCCGGCCACCCGCAGCACGCTGTCACCGGCCAGGGACTGGGTCAGCGGGCGGATCACAGGGATCGCACCGGCCACCGCGGCCTCGAAGTACAGGTCCACCCTGGCGGATTCGGCGGCCTGGGCCAGTTCGCCCGTCGACTGCGCCATCAGCGCCTTGTTCGCGGTCACCACCGACTTGCCCTGTTCGAGTGCGGACAGGATCACCTTGCGGGCCGGCTCCACCGGACCCATCACCTCGACGACGATGTCGACGTCTTCACGCGACACCAGTTCCTCGATGTTGTCGGTGAGCAGATCGGCGGACACCCCGCGGTCGTCGGCCACCCGACGCACACCCACTCCGCGCAGCACGAGCGGGGCGCCGACGCGGGCGGCCAGGTCGGCCGCGCTCTGCTCGATGATGCGGACCACTTCGCTGCCCACATTGCCGAGACCCAGAACCGCTACGCCCACCGGCTTTTCGTTACTCATTGACCACTCACTTCCAGACTCAACAGATCGTCGACCGTCTCGCGGCGCAGGATCAGGCGCGCATGCCCGTCGCGCACCGCCACCACCGCGGGCCGGCCGAGCAGGTTGTACCGGCTCGACATCGAATAGCAGTAGGCGCCGGTCGCGGCGACCCCCAGCAGATCACCCGGCGTCACGTCCCCGGAGATCCACGTGTCCCGTACGACGATGTCGCCGCTCTCGCAATGCTTTCCGACGATGCGGGCCAGTGTGGGCGGCGCATCGCTGGTGCGCGACACCAGGCGGGCGTCGTACTCGGCGTCGTACAGCGACGTGCGGATGTTGTCGCTCATGCCCCCGTCGACGCTGACGTAGCGCCGCTGCGTGGTCGAGCTGACCGCGACGTCCTTGACCGTGCCGACCTCGTAGAGCGTGATGGTGCCCGGCCCGGCGATCGCGCGGCCCGGTTCCACGACGAGATCAGGTGACGGAAGGCCAACAGCCGCAGACTCGTTGCGCACGATGTCCCACAGGCTGGCCGCCAGCTCGGACATCGGCGGCGGATCGTCCTGCGGCAGGTAGGAGATGCCGAGCCCGCCGCCGAGGTCGACGATCGACATCTGCGAGGTCTTGTCGACGCCGAACTCCGCCACGACGTCGCGCAGCAGGCCGATGACCCGGCGGGCGGCGATCTCGAAGCCCGCGACGTCGAAGATCTGCGATCCGATGTGGCTGTGCAGTCCGACGAGGCGCAGGTGGTCGGCGGCGAACACCTTCCGCACGGCGTCCATGGCCGCGCCGGTGGCCAGCGAGAGTCCGAACTTCTGGTCTTCGTGGGCGGTGGAGATGAACTCGTGGGTGTGGGCCTCGACGCCGACGGTGACCCGGATCAGCACGTCCTGCACCACGCCCGCGTCACCGGCGATGGCGTTGAGCCGCTCGATCTCCAGGAACGAGTCGACCACGACGTGGCCGACGCCGACCTTCACCGCCATCGCGAGTTCGGCGATCGATTTGTTGTTGCCGTGCAGGGCGATTCGGTCCGGCGGGAAGTTCGCGTTCAGCGCGACGGCCAGCTCTCCCCCGCTGCACACGTCGAGCGCGAGCCCCTCCTGGTCGATCCATCGGGCGATCTCGGTGCACAGGAACGCCTTGGCCGCGTAGCGGACGTGTTCGCCGCCGCCGAAGGCTTGCGCGATGTCGCGGCAGCGGGTGCGGAAGTCGTCCTCGTCGATGACGAACAGCGGGGTGCCGTATTCGCGGGCCAGTCGGCCGACGGGCACGCCGGCGATCGTCAGCTCACCGTCCTCGTCCCGAACGGCATTGAGCGGCCAGACGTTCGGCGCGATGAGCATCACCTCGTCGACCGTCGCGGGCCGGGCCGGGGCGCCGCCGTGGTGCTTCTCCTCCGCGTGACGCGGACCTGCGGGATGTGCCATCACATACGCTCCGGTGCGCTCACGCCGAGGATGGCCAGACCGTTGGCGATGACCTGGCGGGTGGCCTGGCACAGCGCCAGCCGGGCGCCGTGCAGGTCGCCCGGTTCCTCGTCGCCCTGCGGCAGCACCCGGCAGGAGTCGTAGAACCGGTGGTAGTCGCCGGCGACGTCCTCGAGGTAGCGGCACACCCGGTGCGGTTCGCGCAGTGCGGCGGCCGCCGCCAGCACCCGCGGGAACTCGCCGAGGTTGCGGATCAGCGTGCCCTCTTTGTCGTGGGTGAGCAGATCGAGGTGGCCGGTATCGGCGGTCACCCCCAGGTCGGCCGCGTTGCGGGCCAGCGCGGACAGCCGCGCGTGCGCGTATTGCACGTAGTAGACCGGGTTCTCGTTGGACGCCGAGGACCACAGCGCGAGGTCGATGTCGATGGGGGTGTCCACCGACGAGCGGATCAGCACGTAGCGGGCGGCGTCGACGCCGATGGCCTCGACCAGGTCGTCGAGCGTGATGACGGTCCCGGCGCGCTTGCTCATCCGGACCGGCTGGCCGTCGCGCACCAGGTTGACCATCTGTCCGATCATCACCTCGACGGTGTCGGGATCGTCGCCGAGTGCGGCGGCGGCGGCCTTGAGCCGGGCGATGTAGCCGTGGTGGTCGGCGCCGAGCATGTAGATGCACAGGTCGAATCCGCGCTGGCGCTTGTCCAGGAAGTAGGCGAGGTCGCCCGCGATGTACGCCGGGTTGCCGTCGCTCTTGATGACGACGCGGTCCTTGTCGTCACCGAAGTCGGTGGTGCGCAGCCAGGTGGCGCCGTCCTTCTCGTAGATCGCGCCGTTCTCGCGCAGCCGGGCGATCGCCTCGTCGACCCGGCCGCTGGTGTGCATCGAGTCCTCGTGGGTGAAGACGTCGAAGTCGGTGCCGAACTCGTGCAGAGAGGTCTTGATGTGGTCGAACATCAAGTCGACGCCGATCGCGCGGAACGCCTCGCGCATCTGGTCGTCGGGCAGGTCGAGCGCGCCGGGGTCCTTGGCGAGCACCTGGGCGGCGATGTCGCCGATGTAGCTGCCCGCGTAGCCGTCCTCGGGGGTGGGCTCACCCTTGGCCGCCGCGATCAGCGAGTTGACGAACCGGTCGATCTGCGCGCCGTGGTCGTTGAAGTAGTACTCGCGCACCACTTCGGCGTCCTGGGTGGCCAGCAGCCGGCCCAGCGCGTCGCCGACGGCGGCCCACCGGGTGCCGCCGATGTGGATGGGGCCGGTCGGGTTGGCCGAGACGAATTCGAGGTTGATGTTGCGGTCGGCCAGTTCGGCCGAGTGCCCGTAGCGCTGACCGCCGGCGATGATCGTGCCGACGATCGCGTTCTGCGCCGAGGCCTCGAGGCGCAGATTGACGAAACCGGGTCCGGCGATCTCCGCCGACGCGATCCCGGTGGCGGACGCCAACGCCTCGGCGAGCCAGCCGGCCAGTTCGCGGGGATTCGCACCGACCTTCTTGCCCAGCTGCAACGCCAGGTTGGTGGCGTAGTCGCCGTGCTCGGGGTTGCGGGGCCGCTCGACCGTCACCGTCGCGGGCAGTGCGGCGGTGTCGAGGCCGCGCTCGGTCAACACAGCGGTCGCAGTGGTCCTGAGCAGCTCGGCGAGGTCGGCGGGTGTCACGGGGGTCCATCCTATGGTCTGGGGTGGTCAGAGCCCGAATCCATTCCCGCCCCCCCGATGCGTTACGCTGTGCACGCCCAATGGCGCGGTCCGTCCGAACGCGCCCCCGTAGCTCAGGGGATAGAGCGTCTGCCTCCGGAGCAGAAGGCCGCAGGTTCGAATCCTGCCGGGGGCACCCACATCACCTCCTCCTCAGCGGTTAACTGGGGCGCCGCCGTCGCCCGGGTCCCCGAGTCGCCCGCATTCCCGTTGATCAGCGTGTAAAAGTGAGCGGGTGAATCCTGATCAGGGGGAGCTGAGGGATCAGCAGGTTCGCTCGACCAAAGCGGCCGCCGTGTTCGTCGCCGTCTGCCTGGTGGGTGTCGTCGTCGTCGGCTGGCTCTCGCTGGTGACCCAACCCACCGCGCTGGCGTCGACCGCGTGGTGGCCCGTCGCCGGGATCGCGCTCGGGCTGGGCATCCGCTTCCCCCGCCGGTACGTGTGGGTACTGGCCGGAGCGGTGGCCGCGATCACGCTTCCCCTTCTGCTCTGGGCGGGGCGGTCCGCACCTCTCGCCGTCGCGCTGGCACTGACGGTCGCGCTCGAGATGATCATCGGGACCGTGATCCTCCGGGGCCGCAACGACTGCCTGCCGACCCTGTCCGCACCGCGCGACCTCGGCCGGTTGCTGGTGGCCGTCGCCTCGGCGGCCGTCGTCTACGACCTGGTCGGTGCGAGCGCCACGTACCTGCTCGCGGATTCGGCGGAGGCGTGGACGCGGCTGGTGACCTCGGCCCCCAAGCACGCCGCCGGGATGCTGCTGCTCGTTCCGTTGTTCATGCACCTGCCGAAACGCCCCCGGCAAGCGGGGCTGGTGGAGACGATCGCCCAGGTCGTCGTCACTCTCGGCCTGGTCACGTTCGTGTTCGCGTTCAACCCCGGGATGCCGCTGTCGTTCCTGCCGTTCATGCCGCTGGTGTGGGTGGCGATGCGCCTGACGACGCGGCAGCTGATCGTCCTGATGCTGGCCATCGCCGTCATCGCCTCGGTCGGCAGCGCGAACAACACCGGGCCGTTCGCGTTCAACCTCCTCGCACCCGACACGTGGAACCTCGTCCTGCAGGTCTTCGAACTGTCGATGGTGGTGGTCTTCCTGTCGCTCTCGCTCGCGGTCGGTCAGGAGCGGGCCACGGCCCAGCGCCTCAACGAGAGCGAGGAACTCTTCCGCAGGATCTTCGAGACGTCGGTGGCCGGGATGCTGATCGCCGCTCGCGACGCCACCGGTTGGAAAGTGCTGCGTGCCAACGATTCCGCGGTGGCCATCATCCCCGGGCTCGCCGACCCGTCAGCCCAGCTGCCCGTCCTGCTCGGCGCGGAGGCAACCGCCGCGCTGTCCGCCGAAGCCGACGCGCTGACCGAGGGCAACGCCCGCCTGACGCTGACCACCGGCGCAGGCCGGATCCTCAACGTCAGCATCTCCCCGATCAGCGACGAGGGCGACACCCGAACGCTGGCGCTTCAGTTCTTCGACATCACCGAGGCGATGCGTGCGCGCCGTCTGGAGCAGGAGGAGCTCGAACGCGCCGCCGAGGTGCAACGGGCCCTGCTGCCCGGCCAGCTCCCGCACACGCCCGGCTGGAGCTCGGGCGCCGCGTCGGTGCCGGCCAGGCAGGTCGGCGGCGACTTCTACGACATCCGCGTCGAGGTACCGCACGCGGTGCTCAGCCTCGGCGACGTCATGGGCAAGGGCATGGGCGCGGGGATGCTCGCCGCGGCGACGCGCGCCGCACTGCGCGCCAACGACCCCGAACTCAGCCCGTCGGCCGCTGTCCGCCGCGCCGCCGGGGTCGTCGACTGCGACCTGCAGCGGACCAGCGCGTTCATCACCCTGACCTACGTACTGGTCGACCTCGTCACCGGCGACTTCCGCTTCGCCGACGCCGGCCACGGCCTGCACTTCATCGTCCGGACCGGCTCCAACTCCGTCGAACGCGCGGCGTCCAGCGATCTCCCGGTGGGGCTGGACAGCGGCTGGGTGGAGAAGCGGGGGGCGCTGCAGCCCGGCGACGCGATCCTGCTCGTCAGCGACGGGGTGATGGATCTGTGGGGGGGCTCTGTGGAACAGCTCTCCGATGCGGTCGCACAGTGTGCGCGCCAGTACGGCACCAGCCCGCAGGCGCTCGTGGACGCCCTGTGCGCGCGGGCGAACGGCGATCTGGACCGCGACGATGTGACGGCCGTCGTATTGCGGCGCGAGCCGGTGGAGGCAGGGGCGCACTGATCAGCGGAGTGCCTGCGGGCGCCCCAGGATTCGCTGCCCCCGCCGCCGTTTCGGGCGTTTTGCCGCTCACCCTCCACCTTCGCCGTCCGCAAACGTTTGCCAGATCAACGGGGGGCGGCGCGGTCGCCGTTCGCGCAGCTGCCAAAGTTGTTTCGCTCAGCTAAGCAAAGCGCCGGAATGTGCGTCCGCAAGGGACTAAGAGCGCGACACGATTTGCTCGGTAGGCATATGATCTAGGGGATTTCCTATCCGAGGGGTTGATCGTGGATATCAAACGAGTACTTGCCGGGGCATCGATCGTCGGTGTCGTCGGACTTCCGGCGTGGTTCCTGGGCACAGGCGTCGCCGCCGCCGATCCGGCCGCCGGTCCTGAGTGCGCCGATCCGGCGACCTGCGAGAAGGCGCCCGCCGAGGAGCAGCCTGCGGAGAAGAAGAACACCGCGAACAAGGCGCCGATCCAGATTCCGGAGGCGTGGTCACGCGAGGTCGCCAAGAACGTCGCCAACCTGCCGTCGCCGGTCGAGGCGAACGCCAGCGTCCCGGTGTCGGTCGGCCTGCCCGACGTGGTTCCGGATATCGGGCTCAGCGTGCCGTTCCACCTGCATCCGCCGGCCCTGAACGTGCCCGGTGTCGGCCTGCCCGCGGTCGGGATGCCCAGTGTGAATCTGCCGGCGCCGAAGCTCGGCCCGCCGAACAACCCGCTGAACCTCGGCCCGCCGAACAACCCGTTCAAGCTGCCGAAGATCGGGTTCTGATCCGACGCAGACCACAATGACAGTGGCCGCCTCGCCGATGCGAGGCGGCCACTGTCATATCCGGCCTACCTGAACCAGTGTCCCGGCTTGTCCCACTGCCCGGGCGGCGGGACGAACGGCAACTTGGCGATCTGCCCCGGCGGCGGCACGAACGGCAGTTGCGAGATCTGGCCCGGCGACGGCACCGGATCCCACCACCGGAACTCGTCGGCCTGCGCCTGACCTGCGCCGAATCCGACTGCGGCGAAGCCGAACGCTCCGGTCATCGCCGCTCCGACTACCAACTTCTTGAATTTCATCGTGAACTCCTCATCGCCTGGCGGCTGTGCTGCTGCCTATGAGTCTTCCGATGGTTTTATCGCGCCGACCCGACGAGTCGTTAGCAACGGGAAGGAGTTCGACGGGTCCGAAGTCCCTCAGTATTCGTCGTGCAGCCGCATCCACTCGTAGGGCGGACGCTGCGGCCAGCCCTCCGGTGAGTCCTCCCACGTCTCCTGACGGCCGTACGGCGTGAGGTCGAGCAGGTCGAATACCAGCATGAACGGTTCCTCCCCGCGGCTGTAGGTCGACCAGGTGTGGAACACCCGCTCGCCGTCGCGCAGGAAGACGCTGATGCCGTGACGCTCCTCGCCGTCCACCGTGACGTGGAAGTCCTCGTTGAATTTCGACGCGCCGGAGGACACCCACGGCAGATCCCATCCCATCCGTTCACGGAAGGCGATCAGTGTGCCGAGCGGTGCCCGCGACACCAGCACCAACGACGTGTCCTTGGCGTGCAGGTGCGACAGCGGGCCGAGGTGGTCGGCCATCATCGAGCAGCCCTCACAACCTTGTTGCCAGTCGCGGCCGAACATGAAGTGCTGCACGATGAGTTGGCGCCGGCCGTCGAACAGGTCGACCAGCCCCACCGGGCCGGTTTCGGTGTCGAACACGTAGGGCTCGGTCACCTCGACCATGGGCAGCCGGCGGCGCGCCGCGCTCACCGAGTCCTTCAGCCGCGTCAGTTCCTTTTCGCGGACCAACAGTTCGGCACGGGCGTGTTCCCACTCGCTGCGCGAGACGATCGGAGGGAGGCCGTCGGCTGTCATGGCTGCACCAATTGCTTCACCGCATCGGCAACGCGGGTCAGCTGGTCGAGGTCCGAGCTGGTCGGGATGAGGTGCACCTCGTCGGTGCCGATCTCCTGGAACCGCTCGAGCACGACGAGCAGGTCGTCCTCGGTACCGGCGAAACCCGTCGCCGGCGCCATCGCGTCGACGTACTCGCCCGGGATCCAGTTCATGTAGCGGCGCAGGTGGCGGTGCACCTGGGCGCGCGCCGCCTCGGGCTCCCCGAGCGCGAACCAGAACGACGTGGCCAGGTGCGGGGCCGGCTTACCGGCATCCGCCCAGGCGGTCCTGGCGATGTCGAACAGATCCTTCTGTTTGACAGGGTCGAGGTCGAGGATGGTGCCGGCCATCCCGTCGGCCCACGACGCGGCGCTGCGGACGGTCTTGGGCCCGATGGTGCCGACCAGCAGCTGCGGCCCACCGGCCTGGACCGGGGCCGGACCCACCGGCAGGACCGACTCGGTCAGCTTCTCCCCCGCCCAGACCCGCTTCATCAGCTCGACGCGCTGCGCCATCTCCCGCATGGTCTGGGTGGCGGGGTCCGCCCCCACCGCGCGATAGTCCTCGTGCCGGCCGCCGACGCCGATACCCACCGTCAACCGGCCACCGCTGATGAGGTCGCCGGTCGCGAGCGCCTTGGCGAGCATCACCGGGTCGTGCAACTGCGGCACGATCACCGTCGTCACCAATCGGACGCGTTCAGTCCACGCGGCGACCGCCCCCAGCAGCGTCAGGCTGTCGGGGTTGTCGAAGGCGATCCGCTCACCCCAGCACAGCGCGGAGAACGGTCCCTCGTCGACGGCCGTGGCCCACGCCCGCAGCGTCGCCGAGTCGAGGTCGGGTTCCATCACCGGCAGGGTCATTCCGATTCGCACACCGCCGATTCTGGCATTGCGGGGGTTATCCCCCGCTCACCTCGGCGGAAAACGCCGTGTCGCGGCGGACGTCCACTCCCTAGGTTGGAGGCATGGTCGCAGTCACCACCAGCCCCCCACCCGCGCCGGTCGCGGTCAGTGACGCCACGTCGGCACCCCGCACCGTAGGCATCGTCCCGACGGCTTCGATGGTCGTCGGGGCCGCGATCGGCGTGGTGTGGTTCTGGATCCCGCTGGGGCTACTCGTCGTCGGGGTGTCCTCGATTCCGTCGGTCATCGGATTCTGTTTGGCCGCAGTGGTGTTCGTCTACCTGGTCCGCGGGATCGACCGGGTGGAGCGCGTCCGCAGCGAGGCGGTGTTCGGGATGCGGATCGGCCGGCCTGCGCAGCGCGTGACGCCGTACACCGGCTTCCAGGGGTGGCTGCACCAGCTGTGGCTCGATGTCAGCAGCGCCCGGTTCTGGAAGGTCCTCGCGCACCACTACCTGCGGATGCTCTACGACATCCTGGCGACCGCACTGGCATTCGCGCTGCTGGCGTTCGCGTTCCTCGGGCCCGCGGCCGCGCTCGCGGTCGACCACAGCGACGACGCGGCGGGGTTGGCGTTCCTGCCGCCGGCGCTGGCGTGGCCGCTGGCCGTGGTGGCACTGGTGGCCTCGGTCGCGATTCTCGTCTTCGCGCCGGCGATCGACCCGATGATCGACCGCTGGCTGCTGACACCGTCGCCGACCGCGGCACTGCAGTACCAGGTCAGCGCGCTGCGCGACGCCCGGGCGGGTGCGGTCTCGTCGGCGCAGACCGAACGTCACCGCATCGAACGCGATCTGCACGACAGCGTTCAGCCCCGGCTGGTGTCGCTGGCCATGGCGATCGGGTTGGCCCAGACGAAACTCGACAGCGATCTGCCCGCGGCCAAACAGTTGATCGCCGAAGCGCACGACGAGGCGAAGAACGCTCTGGTCGAGTTGCGCAACGTGGTCCGAGGCATCGCGCCGACCATCCTCGCCGACCGCGGGCTGGACGCAGCGCTGTCCGCCGTCGTCCAGCGAGCCGAGAACTCCGGCGTTCCAACGACTCTCAACCTGCACCTGCCGCGGCGTCTGCCCGAGGAGACCGAATCGGTCGCCTACTTCGTCGTCGCCGAAGCCCTGACCAATGTCGCCAAACACGCCGGCGCCAGTCAGGCCGTGGTGACGGTGCGGTTCGACGAACCGACGGACTCGCTGTACGTCTCGGTCTTCGACGACGGGCGGGGCGGCGCGGGGATCGCCGACGACGAAAACGCCACCGGGCTGCGGGGTCTCGAGGAACGGGTGCGTGCGGCCCGCGGCACGTTCGCCGTGTCCAGCCCCGTGACCGGACCGACCATCGTCACCGCGGTGCTGCCATGCGGATCGTGATCGCCGAGGATTCCGCGCTGCTGCGCGCCGGAATCGAGCGGATCCTCGCCGACGCCGGCCACGAGGTCGTCGCCGGAGTCCCCGACGCCACCAACCTGCTGAGGCTGGTGAACGACACCCGCCCGGATCTGGCGATCCTCGACGTGCGGATGCCGCCGACCTTCACCGACGAGGGCATCCGCGCGGCCGCGTTGCTGCGCAGCCAGAACCCGGAGTCCCCGGTGCTGGTGCTGTCGCATTACGTCGAACAGCGGTACGCCGCCGAACTGATCGCATCGGACACAAAGGGATTCGGATATCTCCTCAAGGATCGGGTGGCCGACGTGCCCGCGTTTCTCGACGCCGTCGAGGTGGTCGGCCACGGCGGCACGGTGCTGGACCCGGAAGTGGTCTCCCAGATTCTGGTGCGCTCCCACCGGCGGGCCGCACTCGACCAGTTGACCCCCCGCGAGCGAGAGGTGCTGCAGCTCATGGCGGAGGGCAAGACGAATTCGGCCATCGCCGCCGGATTGCACATCTCGGTGGGGTCGGCCGAGAAACACATCGCCTCGATCTTCACCAAGTTGAACCTCGCCCCCGACGAGACCGAGAACCGCCGCGTGCTGGCGGTGCTGCGGTTCCTCGAATCGTGAACGTGCGGAAGGACGCCCGATGACTACGATCACTCCCCCACCGCCCGCCCCGGTCGGCCCGCCGCCCGAACTCTCCCCCGGCGGACGGACCGCGCTGCGCGGCATCCTGATCGCCGCCGCCGCCGTACTGGTGGTCGGCAGCGTCGCCGCGCTGGCCGTGACGGCGTGGGGGTTGAGCACCGTGCGCGTGCTCAGCGACAGCCACGCCCTGCCCGCGGGCATGCGGTCGCTGGTCATCGACAGCGCCGACGTCCCGGTGGCGATCCGGATCGCCACCGATCCCGACGCCCGTGAGGCGCGCGCGAGCCTGCGGCTGGTGAACACCGCCAGCGGCGGTGACCATCGCCTGGCCCTCACCAACACCGGCCCCGAGACGCGGCTCGTCCTCGAGGGCCGTCCGGCGCGGGCGTTCGGCTGGGCCAGGGGCGGGGAGATCACCGTGACCCTGCCGCCGGAACAGGCGCGCCGCCTCGACGTGCGCACCCAACAGCAGACCGGGGTGGTGTTCGCACAGGCCGACGTCGACCAGCTGATCGCGCGCACGACGCACGGTGCGGTGATCCTGAGCGGTTCCGCCCGCCGTGTCGAGGTGCAGACCGACGACGGTGCCGTGACGGCGCGTGACCCCATCTCGGTGCGAGAGCGCTTCGCGGCCACCACATCCGAGGGCGACATCGTCGTCGACTTCCGGGACGCGGCACCGCGGACCGTGGAGATGGTCAGCCGTGACGGGGACATCGTGCTCGGGTTGCCCGACCGCGGGCCCTATCTGGTGCGAGCGCAGTCGGGAGACTCGACCAAGGTGCGGGTGCCCGAGACCACCGACCCCGCGGACGCGGTCAGTGAGATCACCGCACGTTCGGACCGCGGCAACATCGTGATCGAAGAGGGTGACAACGGCTGGCGGTGAGCGAGTTCGGCCGGTCACAGAACAAACGAAGCGTCCGGACCGCGACGATCGCCACGGCTCGAACACCAACCGAAAGAAGTGAGAGATGAAGAAGTTCGCAGCCACACTGTTCACCGGCGCCGCCGCCACCGCCTTTTTCGGCCTGGCCGCCCCCGCCCAGGCCGCCCCGGCCGGGCCGGGCAACGCCGAGAAGGCCATCGAACAACTCGACGACCGCGGCTACGCCGTACGGGTCAACCATCAGGGCATGGTCAAGCCCCTCGACCAGTCCAGCGTCGTCTCCGTCCGCTATGACAGCGACGACCGCGTCGTGTACGTCACCGTCCGCTGAGACTGCACCGCCTTGTCGTAGGAAACCGCCCGCCGCATCGAGGTGCGCGACGGACACGGCACCGCCGAACGGTGAGGTGACGGCGACGACCGGCGATGAGCCCGCGACACCAAAAGACGCAACAAAGGGGCCACCGGATCGGTGACCCCTTTTGTTGGTCGCTAGCTCAGCGGACGGTGACGTCGACTACGCGGTCGTCGTTGTCGTAGTTCACCGAGACGATGCTGGACTGGTCGAGCGGCTTGACCATGCCCTGGTGGTTGACCCGCACGGCGTAGCCGCGGTCGTCCAGCGAGGCGATGGTGTCGGCGGCGTTCCCCGATCCGGCAGGGGCGGCCTGGGCGGGGGCGGCGAGGCCCAGGACGGCGGTGGCGGCAGCTCCGGCGAACAGGGTGGCGGCGGTGAACTTCTTCATTGTTCTCACTTCTTCCTGGGGTGCTCCGTGGTGGTCTGACTGTCCAAACCAGCAGGTCAGCCCGATGATTTCCGTTGGCAGGGATTGACCGGTGAGTGGCAGCAATCGGACGCCGGCCGCATCCGGCCCCGTGTCGGTGCCCGCATCTAACATCGAAAACATGTTCGACAAGGGCGTACTCGACGGGTTGTTCGAGCGACGCTGCCCGACGGTGACGCCACAGTCGGCGGCGCTGGTCGAACTGATCGCCGGGGCGGCGCGGCGGGAGAACCGTGAGGCGGCCGCCCGTCTGACCGCCGTCGGAGAGTTGTTCGCGCTGCGTCAGACCACCGGCGGCGCGGACGCGGACAAGTGGGCCGCCGACATCGCCGATGCGGTGGCCGCCGAAGTCGCTGCGGCCTTGAACATCGGGCACGTGGCCGCTTGCGATCAGGTCCGGCTGGCCCGCGCGCTGCGCGATCGGTTGCGGCAGGTGGCGGAAGTGTTCGCCGCTGGTGACATCGATATGGGTCTGGTGGAGCTCCTGGTCTATCGCACCGGGTTGATCACCGACCCCGGCATCCTGGCCCGCGTCGACGGCCAGTTGGCCGCCGCGGCGGCCCGGCTGACGACCATGACGCGGGGCAAGCTCGCGTCCTATGTCGACGGGGTCATCGCTCGGCTCGATCCCGATGCGGTGCGCCGCCGCAAGGATTCCGCGGAGAAGCGGGATGTGTGGATGACCGACCGCCTCGACGGTATGAGCGATATCGGCGGCAGCGTGTTCACCACCACTGCGCACGCCCTCGACCAACGCCTCGACGCACTGGCCGCCACCGTCTGCAGTGCGGACCCCCGCACCGCCAAACAGCGGCGCGCCGACGCGATCGACGCCCTCGTCGCCGGCGACGATCGGATGGCCTGCCGGTGCGGCACGCCCGACTGCCCGGCCGGTGGATTGACGGCCGCGCCGATCGTCCTGCATCTCATCGCCGACCCCGTCACCTCGAACACCGCGGGCGCGGGCTCGCTGATCGGGGCCGACGGATGGTTACCGCCCGAACTCATCGCGGAGGTGGCGCCGTCGGCCACGCACCGGCCGATCGCCCATCCGGTCGACGCGGGTCCCGAGCCCCGCTACACCCCCAGCACCGCGCTGGCCGAATTCGTGCGCTGCCGGGACATGACGTGCCGGTTCCCCGGTTGTGACCGTCCCGCCGCTCGCACCGATCTCGACCACACAATCCCGTTCGGATCGGGTGGGCCGACCCAGGCGTCCAACCTGAAGTGCCTGTGCCGGCTTCATCACCTGCTCAAGACTTTCGGCGGCTGGCGCGACCAACAACTGCGCGACGGCACCGTGATCTGGACCAGCCCGGCCGGCCCCACCTACGTCACCACCCCGGGTTCGGCGCTGCTGTTCCCGGCGCTGTGCACGCCCACCGCGCCGGCGGTGCGTCGTGAGAGTGCCGAAGGGACGCAAGGCAATCGGCTGGCCCGCATGCCAAGGCGCCGGCGCACCCGCGACCAGAACCGGGCCGCCGCCATCGCCGCCGAACGGGCGCACAACCGCGACGTCCGCGAAGCCCGCCGCCGGCGGGTTCACCCCTACTTCCAGCCGGCGCCGACACCCGCCGCCGGCGAAGAGCCACCGCCCTTTTAGACCTTGCCGCGCCACCGGCGTGACTGATTGACTGACGTGGCCATGGCCATCACGTTCAATCACACAATCGTCGCCGCCAGAGACCGACAGCAGTCGGCCGACTTCTTCACCGAACTGTTCGGGCTGCCCGCTGCCCGGGAGTTCGGCCCGTTCCTCGCCGTCGAACTCAACCACGGCGTCAGCCTCGACTACGCCCAGGTGTCCGCCGGCGAGGAGATCCGTCCGCAGCACTACGCATTCCTGGTGTCGGAGGACGAGTTCGACGCGATCTACGGCCGCATCCGCGACCGCAACCTGCAGCACTGGGCTGACCCGCGCGGCCAGCACCCCGGAGAGATCAACCACCACGACGGGGGTCGCGGCGTCTACTTCCAGGACCCGGCCGGCCACTACCTCGAGATCATCACCCGGCCCTACGGCTCGGGTGCATGATGCCGCTGCGCGTCATCCCGTGGGGCACCGGCGCGGTCGGCACCGAGATCCTCGCGACGATCCTCGACCACCGCCCTGATCTCGAGGTGGTCGGCGTCAGGGTGTACTCCGAGGCCAAGAACGGCACTGACGCCGGGACCCTGGTCGACCGCGCGCCGATCGGGGTCACGGCCACCACCGACACCCACGAAATCCTCGCCCTCGACGCGGATTGCGTGCTGTACACGCCGCGCATCGTCGACCTCGACGAGGTCTGCGCCATCCTCGCCAGCGGCAAGAACCTGGTCACCACCGCCTTCCTCTTCCACCCGGACCGCCAGCCCGCCGAGGTCCGGCGCCGCCTCGACGAGGCCTGCCGGGAGGGACGCAGCACCGTGCACGGCGGCGGGCTCAACCCCGGCAACCTGTCCGGGGTGCTGCCCCTCGCGCTGAGCGGGATGAGCCGCACCATCGACAAGATCACGCTGCAGGAGCGGGCGGACTGGTCGGTCTACGACAGCACGGCGATCACGTTCGACAACATGTCGTTCGGCCGGCCCGTCGACGAGATCAGCCCCACTGCAACGGATTTCCTCGCCTTCAACAGCGGCATCTTCAGCGAGGAGGTGTGGCTGCTGGCCGAAGCGTTGCACGCGGGTATCGACGAAGTGACCGCCTCGGTGGAAGCCGTTCCCGCACAACAGGACCACGAGATCTTCGATCACATCCTGCGCGCCGGCACCACGGCCGGTCAACGCTGGAACTGGGTGGGCCGGCGCCACGGCCAACCGCTCATCGAGATCGAGACGCTCTGGACGGTCGGCAACGAATACCCGTCGCACTGGCCGAGCCCACGGCACGGCTGGACACTGACCATCGAGGGTGACCCGTCGATGCAGGCGCACTTCATCGCGCTGGCCAGCTTCTCGCGCGCCGCCAGCATGGCCGAACACGTCAACGCCGCCAACATCGCCACCGGCATGCAGGTGCTCAACGCGGTGCCCGCGGTGTGCGCGGCCGAACCGGGCTTCGCGACCATGGCGACCCTGCCGCTGATCCGCAGCGCCGTCGGGTTCGGGAACTAACCGGCGCCTGCGGAATCGGTCGGTTCGGCGCCGTCACCATCGGCGGAATCCCGGGATTCCGGTTCGAGTGCGACGCTCCACGACCGGCGGTGCGGGGTTCGCGTCTGTTGCTGCTTGCCGGACGGCCGCAGCGCCACCACGTTGCCGATCGCGCGGCGCAGCCCCGGGGGACCTTCGACGCGCAGGAAGTCACCGATCCGCCCCGCGCGATAGCGCAGCGGGGAACCGAGTAGTTCACCCATCACCACGCCCGCCCCGATCGACAGCGCGGTGGCCGCGGCGGCCAGCGCCTGGGCGAACCCGGCGGCGATGTTCCCGTCGACGGCGAAGTAGAACACCGCCCGGAAGACCGCGAGACCCGGGAGCATCGGCGTGATGCCGGCCGTCGCGGTGACCAGCGCGGGCGCCTGTCTGCGGATCGAGATGAGCGTGGCGAGCAGACCGACGCCGACCGCCGCGGTGCCGGTGGCGACCACTCCGCCGACATCCGCCGAGCCGAGTCCGATCAGCACCAGTTCGGCGGTGCCCGCCGCGGCGCCCGCGGTGATCACCGAACGCAGCCGCGCGTAGCTGGCGATCGTCAGGCAGGCGCCGGCCAGTGCGGCGCCCGACACCGCCAGCAGGATCGACACCGGCCGGGTCGGCGTCACGAACGACTCGGTGGCGTCGACGTGCAACTCGATGTGGATGCCGGCCACCGCCGCGACCTGCAGTGCGGCCAGGATGCCGACGACGATGCCCGCCGTGAGGAACAGGACGTCACCGAGCCGGGCGACCGCGGTGACCATGTAGCCGGTCAGCGCGTCCTGCACCGACCCGACGAACGTCAGGCCCGCCAGAAGCATCACGATGCCGGTGGCGACCAGCGCGGTCGGTTCCTGCCCGGCGAACAGGTACGCCCCGACCGCGATCATCGTCGCGATGAACGCGCCTGCGGCCTGCTGGAAGAAGAACGGGGTGCCGAAGCGGTTGAGCACCCGGCCGACACGATCGATCAGCGCCGACGACACGGCTGCGAGGATCCAGGTCTGCCAGCTTCCGCCGAGCAGCATCGCGATGCCCAGGGCGAAACCGGCCCATCCCGCGGTAGCGACCCATCGGGGATACGGGTGGGGCCGTTCGGTCAGCACGTCCATCGCCTCGTGGGCCTCGTCGACCGACACCCCGCCAGAGGTGATCCGCCGCACCAACTCGTCGAGTTCGGCGAGCCGGGTGTAGTCGGTCGAACGCGCAATCACCGCCCGGACGATGGTGACCGGCGGACTGTCGGCCGTCGGCAGCGCCGACACGAAGATCGTGGTGACGAAGACGTCGACGACGCAGTCGGTGAGCTGGTAGGCCTGCGCCACGTCCTGGGCGGTCGCGACGACGTCGGCGGTGCCCGAACCGGACGACAGCATCACCTCGGCCAGTCGCACGGTCAGGTCGAGGACCTTGCGGGTGTGCCGGTCGCTCATCTGTCCCGACACGCGTCTGCGCTGCCCGGCGCCGGACGCCGGATCCCGTCGCCCCGGCAGCGCGAGGTTCATGGCGCGCCTGCGGCGAGCTGTGCCGTCTGCTCGATCAGGGTTCAATTCGACTCCACGCGGTTGCGGTGCCCGCGCTTGTGCTCCTGATCGAGGTAGTCGCCGGCCATCGCGGTCACGTGCTCGGGCAGCGCGCCCGCGGCGACGTCGGCGAGGCTGGTCTGTTCGAGCACCGAACGCATGCTGGCCCGCAACGCGCGCCACACGTCGGTCAGCGCCGCGGTGGGACCGGAGTACGGCAGGTCGCCGAGGCCGATGTCGCGCACGCTGGCCAGCGGGCCGTCAATGCAGCGCAGCACGTCGGCGATGCTGATGTCGGCGGCCGGTCGGGCCAGTTCGTAGCCGCCGTCGCGACCGCGCTGACTGCGCACCAGCCGGTCGGTGCGTAGATCGGAGAGGATGTCGACGAGGAACTGCGGCGGGATGCCCTGCGCTTTCGCCAGGTCGTCGGTTTTGACCAGCACACCGTCGTCGACCGTGGCCAGTTGCACCATGGCCCGGACGGCGTACTCCGCCTTGGCCGACATCCGCATGGTGGCCAGGCTAGTCGGGCGACGATCAAGCGGCGACGGAGGAGCCGCGCTGAGGAGCCCGACCATCAGGCCTAGTCGGGGATGTCCTGTGAGCTGGGGACCACCACCGCGAACAGATCCGCCATCGCGGCCAGGCTCGCCGCCTGCATCGCTGCGGCGGGCACGGTGTCGTCGCCGCCCACGCCCGGCAGGGCGCGGGTCGCCGTCGCCGCCCCGACGACCGTCGGGGCGTAGCCGAGGTTGAACGCGCCGCGCGCCGTCGAGTTCACGCACATGTGCGTCATGAACCCGGCCAGCACCAGATTCGAAGCGCCGACGGCCTTGAGCCGCTCGTCGAGGTCGGTCTGCACGAACGAGTTCGGGTACTGCTTGACCACGACGGGCTCACCGTCGCGCGGTGCGACGACCGGCACGATCGCGCCCGTCTCCCCCTCGATGTCGTACAGGGAATCCGGTCCGTCCGAATGCTGGATGTGGATGACCGGGATGCCCGCGGTACGCGCCCGGTCGAGCAGCGCGGCGGTCTCCTCCAGAGCGGCCTCGACGCCTTCGAGTTCCATCACACCGCGGGTGTAGGTGTTCTGGCAGTCGATGAGTATCAGCGTCGATTGTGAGAGGTTGACGGGCTGCTGGGGCAGGTCGGCCAGCATGCGCAGGGTGGGGTTCGGCACATCGCCGAGCCTACTCAGCGGGTGACGGCCAGCACCGCCTCGGCCAGTTCCGGACGGCACACCACCAGATCGGGCAGCTTGGGGTCCTCGGCGTTGTAGACCAGCGGCGAGCCGTCGATCCGTGAGGTGTGCAGTCCGGCGGCGCGCGCGACGGCCACCGGCGCGGCCGAGTCCCACTCGTACTGGCCGCCGGCGTGCACGTACACATCCGACAGGCCCTGCATGATCGACGCGACTTTCGCGCCCGCGGAGCCCATTTCGACCAGCGTGCCGCCGAGCGCGTCGCGCACCGCGAGCGCGATCGCGGGCGGCCGGGTGCGCGACACCACGATCCGCGGCGGACCGTCGAGAGGAGCGGGGGTCGCGACGTCGGGCGTGGCGAGCGTCGTGTTCTGCGCGGGCAGCGCGACGGCCCCGGCCACCAGTTCACCGGACTGCCACAGCGCCACGTGCACCGCCCAGTCCTCGCGGTCGAGTTCGGAGAACTCGCGGGTGCCGTCGAGCGGGTCGACGATCCACACACGCTGCGACCGCAGCCGCACCGGATCGTCGGCGCCTTCCTCGGAGAGGACCGCGTCACCGGGACGCTGCTCGCCGAGTTCGGCCATCAGGAAGTCGTGAGACCGCTTGTCACCGGCCGCTTTCCGCTCTTCGACGGTCGCGTCGGCGAACTCCGCCCGCACGTCGAGCAGCAGATCGCCGGCCCGCGTGGCCAGGCGGGCGGCAAGTTCGTGATCGTTCACCGGCTGCCGTCCAGCATGTCGATGACCTGCTGGGCCAGGTCGTCGACGTCACGGTCGGGCGTCAGCCGCAGATCGGGGTTCTTCGGCCGCTGGTACGGGCTGTCGATCCCGGTGAAGTGGGTGATCTCCCCGGCGCGCGCCTTGGCGTACAGCCCCTTCGGGTCCCGCCGCTCGCAGTCGGCCAGCGGGGTGTCGCAGAACACCTCGAAGAAGTCGTAGCCCTGGTCGACGTGGACGGCGCGGGCCAGTTCCCGGTGCTCGACGAGCGGACTGATCGCCGGCACCAGTACGGTCAGGCCGGAATCGGCCATCAGCGTCGCGATGTGGGCGAGTCGCCGCAGGTTCTCCGCCCGGTCGGCCATCGAGAACCCGAGGTCGGCGTTGAGCCCGTGCCGCAGGTTGTCGCCGTCGAGAACGTATGCGGGACAACCCCGTTCGAGCAGTTTCTGCTCCACCCGCATCGCCACCGACGATTTTCCGGATCCCGACAAGCCGGTGAACCACACGGTGCGGCCCCTCGACAGCCGGTCCTTCGCGCTGACCAGCGACTGGTGGCGCACGGTGTTCGGGGTGGCGGTGCGGTTCGCGACCGGCGTGGTGTCGCGGACCATGCCCGCGGCCACGGTGCCGTTGGTGTCGGGATCGATCAGGATGAACGACCCGGTCGCGGCGTTGCGGGAGTACTCGTCGAGCAGCAGCGGCTGCTGCGTGCGCAGCGTGACCCGTCCCAGTTCGTTGAGCTTCAGCGCGGTCGCCGACTTGTCGCGGTGCAGCGTGTTGACGTCGAGGCGGTAGTCCAGCGCCGCGACACGCACTCGGGTCACCCGGGTGGTGTGTTTGATCAGGTACTCGCGGCCGGGTTCGAGCGCCGACGCGTCGGCCATCCAGCAGACCGTCGCGTCGAATTCGTTCGACACGTGGGGCTGGTTGTTCACCCGGGCGATCACGTCGCCGCGGGAGATGTCGATGTCGTCGGCCAGGCTGACCGACACCGCCATCGGCGGAAACGCCTCGACCACCGGACCGGTCGGCGAGTCGATCGCGGTGATGCTGCTGGTCTTACCGCTGGGCAGCACGACGACCTCGTCGCCCACACGCATCACCCCGCTGGCCACGGTGCCGGCGTAGCTGCGGTGGTCGGCGTGGTCGCGGGTCTGCGGGCGGATCACGTACTGCACCGGGAACCGCACGTCGGTCAGGTTGCGGTCACCGGCGATGTAGACCTCTTCGAGGTGGCTCAGCAGCGCGGGCCCGTCGTACCAGGGGCTCTTGTCGGACTTGGTGACGACGTTGTCGCCGAGCAGTGCCGACATCGGGATCGTGGTGACGTCGTGGATGTCGAGGCGCGCGGCGAAGGCGTGGAACTCGTCGCGGATGTCGTTGAACTTCTCCTGATTCCAGTCGATCAGGTCCATCTTGTTGACCGCGAGCACGATGTGCTGCACGCCGAGCAGCGAGGCCAGGAAGGCATGCCTGCGGGACTGTTCGAGCAGCCCGTGCCGGGCGTCGACGAGGACGATCGCCAGCTGCGCCGTCGACGTGCCGGTCACCATGTTGCGGGTGTACTGGATGTGGCCCGGGGTGTCGGCGATGATGAATTTCCGCTTGGCGGTGGCGAAGTAGCGGTAGGCCACGTCGATCGTGATGCCCTGCTCCCGCTCGGAGCGCAGCCCGTCGGTGACCAGCGCGAGGTCGGTGTAGTCGTTCCCGCGCTCCTTGGAGGTGCGCTCGACGGCGGCGAGCTGGTCCTCCATGACGGCCTTGCTGTCGTAGAGCAGCCGGCCGATCAGCGTCGACTTACCGTCGTCGACCGAACCCGCGGTCGCGATGCGAAGCAGCGTTGTCATGTCAGAAATACCCCTCGCGCTTGCGGTCTTCCATCCCGGCTTCAGAGATGCGGTCGTCGGCGCGGGTCGCGCCGCGTTCGGTCAGCCGCGACACCGCGGTCTCGGCGATGATGTCCTCGACCGTCGACGCCGTGGATTCCACGCACCCGGTGCAGGTGACGTCCCCGACCGTGCGGAACCGCACGCTGGTCTCGAAGACCTCTTCGCCCTCGCGGGGCGCCATGTACGGGTGGACGGCCAGCAGCATCCCGTCGCGCTGGAACACCGGACGGGTGTGGGCGTAGTAGATCGCGGGCAGCGTGATGCCTTCGGCGCCGATGTAGGCCCAGATGTCGTACTCGGTCCAATTCGACAGCGGAAAGACCCGGATGTGCTCACCCTTGCGGTGGCGGCCGTTGTAGAGGTTCCACAGTTCGGGGCGCTGGGCCTTCGGATCCCACTGGCCGAATTCGTCGCGGAAGCTGAACACCCGCTCCTTGGCGCGGGCCTTCTCTTCGTCGCGACGCGCACCGCCGAAGGCCGCGTCGAACTTGTTCTCGCGGATCGCGCGCAGCAGCGTGACGGTCTGCAGCGGGTTGCGCGACGGGCCGTTGTCGACCACGCGGCCCGCGTCGATGTCCTCCTGCACCGAGGCGACGACCAGGCGCACGCCGTTCTCGGCGACCAGGCGGTCACGGGTTTCGATCACCTCGTCGAAGTTGTGTCCTGTGTCGACGTGCATCACCGGGAACGGCAGGCGCGCCGGGGCGAAGGCTTTGATCGCCAGGTGGAGCATGACGATCGAGTCCTTGCCGCCGGAGAACAGCAGCACCGGCCGCTCGAACTCGGCGGCGACCTCGCGGATGATGTGGATGGCCTCGGCCTCCAGCGAGCGCAGATGGCTCAGCTCGTACTGGCCCGGCTCCGGCGCGGCTACCTGAGCGGCTGTCATCGCATTCCTCGTTAAGTTGGTTGAACTTGCCAGATTTACTCGGTTGACCGGAAATTACCGGCCCGGCCGGGTGGGTGTCAAGGGAACGCCGACTGTGTACCCAGGGCGGCTGCGGGGACACTACGGTCTGGCGGCCCGGCCCAGCCGGTACACCCCGGCCGTCGCCGAAACGAGCGCCTGGCTGCGGCGCCCTGGTGGCACGGGTCAGAGCGTGACTTCGGTGAGCCTGCCGGTCGCGACGTCGAATACGAAGCCGCGCAGCGATTCGTGCTTGGTGACGAAGGGGCTGGCCTCGATGCGCCGGATGGACTGGCGCACGTCCTCTTCGAGATCGCCGAAGGCCTCGGCCGCCCACTCGGGTTTGATGCCGGTCTCGTCCTGGATCGACTTCTTGAAGTCGTCGTCGGTGAATGTCAGCATGCCGCAGTCGGTGTGGTGGATGAGGATGATGTCCTTCGTCCCCAGCAGGCGCTGGCTGATCGCCAGCGAGCGGATCTCGTCATCGGTGACCACCCCGCCGGCGTTGCGGATCACGTGCGCCTCACCGTCGGCGAGCCCGAGGATCCGGTAGACGTCGAGCCGGGCGTCCATGCACGCCACGACCGCGACGTGCTTACTCGGCGGCAACGGCAGCGGACCGCTGAAGGTCTTCGCGTACTCCGCGTTGTTCTTCAGGTACTCGTCCGTGACCGACATGGCGTGACGATAACAATCTCCGCCCGGTATGACACCCCCCAGAATCAGCCGGATTGCAGGTCGTAGACGGTGGTTCCACCGACCTGCATCGGGGTGAAGTTCTGCTGCACCCAGGCGGTGATCTCCGCCGCGGTGCCGCCGCGCCCGAATCCGGGCGGACCGCCCCTGTCACTGCCGATGAAGTAGCGGACCTCACCGTCGGCGACGTAGCGCTGGAACTGGGCGAGCGTCGGGGAGTCGTCCCCGCCGGTGAAGCCACCGATCGCCATGATCGACGCCCCGGTCTGCAACTGCAGACCCGCCGCACCCATCGAGCCGATACTGGCTGCGGCCCACCGGCTGTCCGCCCCGCGGACCAGGTCCTGTACCGCCGAGTTGTCCATCGCGCCGCCGGGTCCGCCGGGCCGCCTCCCGCCGGGTGGCATACCGCCGAAGCCGTCACCCCGCGCCGGACCTGACATGGTGCCCGGACCGCTCGCCGGATGCGCGACGTTGTACACCGCGAATGCGGTGGGCGCCGCCAGACCGGCCAGCGCCGCGGCGATGACCACGGCCGCGGCGACCCGCCGCATCCGGTGCACGCCGACCGCGAGCACCAGCGCGACCACCATCCCGAGGATCAGCACGGCCCAGCGCAGCCACGGCACCCAGTCGGGTGTGCGGTTCAGCAGGACGAACGCCCAGACGCCGGTCACCGCCATCATCACGGCCAGCACCAACCGGGGCGCCAAGTGTCTTCTGCCGCGCCATGATTCGGCGGCGGCGATGCCGACCAGCGCGGCCACCGCGGGAGCCAAGGCCACCGTGTAGTAGGGGTGGATGGTGCCGTCCATGAAGCTGAAGACGGCGCCGGTCACCACCAGCCAGCCACCCCACAGCAGCAGGCTCGCGCGGACGGAGTCGGTGCGTGCGGCGCGCCGGGTGAACCAGACGCCCGCGGCAAGACCGATCAGCGCGGCGGGCAGCAACCAGGACGCCTCGACGCCCATCGAGTGCCCGAACAGCCGGCCGATGCCCGGCTCACCGCCGAAGAACAGGTTCGCGCCACGCCCGGCAGCGCCACCCGGCCCACCGCCGGGGGGACCGTCGCCGCCCGGCGCGCCGCCACCGGCGATGCGCTGAATCCCGTTGTAGCCCAGCGCCAGCTGCAGCAGACTGTTGTCGGTCGACCCGCCGATGTACGGCCGCGACGAGGCGGGCCACAGCTCGACCAGCGCGAGGAACCAGCCGGCTGACACGATCATCGACACCGCACCGACGGCCAGCTTGCCGATCCGCTGCCCCAGTCCCACCGGCGCGGCCACGAGGAACGCCAGCGCCAGGCCTGGCATCACCAGGAACGCCTGCAGCATCTTGGTGAGGAACGCGAACCCCAGGGCGCAGCCCACGAGGACCATCCAGCGGGTGCCGGCGGTCTCGATCGCCCGCACCATCGCGTAGGCAGCGACGAGCAGCAGCAGCACCAGCAGCGCGTCGGGGTTGTTGAAGCGGAACATCAGCGCCGCGACCGGGGTCGCGGCCAGCACCGCACCGGCGATCAGCCCTGCGGCCGGACCGCTGACCCGTCGCGCCGCGGCGAACAGCACCCCCACCGATGCCACGCCCATCAGCGCCTGCGGCAGCAGCATCGTGAACGCGCTGAAACCGAACAGCCTGGCGGACAACACCATCAACCACAGCGATGCCGGCGGCTTGTCCACGGTGATGGAGTTGCCGGGGTCGAGGGATCCGAACAGCCACGCCGTCCAGTTCTGGGTGCCGGCCTGCACCGCCGCCGCGTAGTACTCGTTGGCCCAGCCCGAAGAGCCCAGCCCCCACAGGTAGAGCACGGCGGTGGCGGCCAGCAGTGCCAGCAGTGCGGGGCGTTCCCAGCGCACGCGGCGCTGCGCCGCGGCGGGCGCCGTCGAAGGGGGCGCGTCAGCGGTCACGGTCATGTGCGATTCCTCTTCAGTCGGTGGAAGGTCAGCGGGTGCGCCGGGGATGGAAGACCCAGCCGCGTAGCAGGACGAACCGCATCACGGTCGCGGCGAGGTTGGCGGCCACCAGCACGCCGAGTTCGACGAACCGGTGCGGTTCGGCGGTGACGGAGTGCAGCGCGGCCAGCGACCCGCTGGTGACGCCCAGCGCGATCGCGAACACGATGAGGCCTTCGAGGTGATGGCGGCCGACGCCCTGGCGCCCGGTCACCCCGAAGGTGAAGCGGCGGTTGGCCGCGGTGTTGCCGATCGCCGTCACCCCCAGCGCGATCAGGTTCGCGGCCTGCGCGCCCAGCCAGCCGCGGGTCAGCACGAACAGCAGCAGGTACGCGAGCGTGGAGACCACGCCGACCGCCCCGAACCGCACGGCGTGGCGCAGCAGCGACCGCGAGGCGGCAGGCGGCCGCGGTGGGTCGAACTGCGCGGCCAGCACCTGCACGGGGATCGAACCGTTGGTGAAGCCGCGCAACAGCCGGCCGATGCCCTTGAGGTCGGCTTTCGCGGTGGCGACGATGTCGACGCGACTGTCCGGGTCGTCCACCCAGTCCACCGGCACCTCGTGGATGCGCAGTCCGCTGCGCTCGGCGAGCACCAGCAGTTCGGTGTCGAAGAACCATCCGGTGTCCGATACGTACGGCAGCAGCCGGTGGGCGACGTCGGCGCGGATCGCCTTGAACCCACATTGGGCATCCGAGAAGCGCGCCGACAGCGTCGATTTCAGGATGAGGTTGTAGCACCGCGAGATGAACTCGCGTTTGGCCCCGCGCACGACGCGCGCACCGCGACTCAGCCGGGTGCCGATCGCGAGGTCGGAGTGCCCGGATATCAGCGAGGCGACCAGCGGTGCGAGGGCGGCCAGATCGGTGGACAGGTCAACGTCCATGTAGGCCAGCACCGGGGCGTCGGATTCGGACCACACCGCGTGCAGGGCGCGGCCGCGGCCCTTCTCCTCCAGTCGAACGAACCGCACGTCGGGCAGGTCGGCGGCCAGTTGCGCGGCGATCTCCGGGGTGGCGTCGACGCTGGCGTTGTCGGCGATGGTGATGCGCGCAGGGAACGGGAAGTGGTCGCGCAGGTGACGGTGCAGGCGGTGCACCGACGCGGCCAGCGCGGCCTGCTCGTTGTACACGGGGACGACGACGTCGAGCACCGGTACGCCTGCGGCGCGGGCGTATTCCACGACATCGGGGCGGGAGGCGAAGGTGCTCCGGCCCGCGCGGTCAGCGTCGAGTTCCACGGCGGTGTCTGTCATGGCGACCATGGTCGTCGGGCTGCGTATGCCCTCGATGGGGTGAACCTGTGGGCCCGCTATGAGTCACGAGGCGGCGCCGTGGGTGAGGTCGTAGACGGCGACGCCGCCGACGAGTCGCGACTCGAAGTGCTCCTGCACCCAGTCGGCGATGTCCGCCGCGGCACGGCTGCCGCTCTGCGCGGCGCGGTCTCCGAAGCCCAGCGCCGACCGGCCGCCGATGAAGTAGTGCACGTCACCGTCGGCGACGTAGCGCTGGAACTGTTCGAGCGTCGGTGACGGGTCGGTGCCGTTGAAGCCGCCCAGCGCCAACACCGCTGCGCCGCTTGCCAATTGGTAGCCCGCCGCGTTGTTGGACCCGACCACCGCTGCGGCCCAGCGGTAGTCGTGCGCATCGCGGGCCAGCGTGGCGGTGAGCTCGGCGTCCGGCTCCGGTGAGTTCAACAGTCCGGGCGGTCCGCCGCTGAAGCCGCCGGCCGGGCCGACCGAGGGAATCGCGCCGGTGTGCGGGTTCGCCGCGGTGACCACCGAGTAGGCGGCGGGTGACGCGAGAGACACGATGACGGCCACGGCGGCCACCGTCCGGGCGACGCCGTCGGGCAGCCGGCGCACCACCAGCAGCAGCACGGCGACTCCCACTCCCCCGACCGCGACCGCGGCCCTCAGCCACGGCATCCACTCGACGTGACGCGACAGCAGCACCGCGGCCAGTACGGTGGTGACGAGCACCGCGCCGGCCAGCGCGACGGCGCACCACGGGTGAAACCGATTCCGCCACAACAGGTGTGCGCCGATACCGATCACGGCGGCGATCGCGGGCGCGAGCGCCACCGTGTAGTACGAGTGCACGATGCCGTTGGCGAAGCTGAACACCACAGCCGTCACGACCAGCCAGCCGCCCCAGTTGAGCAGGGCGGCGCGGGTGACGTCGGTGCGGGGTGCCCGCCGGGTCAGCACCAGACCGGCGCCGAGGCAGATCAGCGCGGCGGGCAGCAGCCAGGCGATGTCGAGGCCCATGCCGAAACCGAACAGCCGCCCCGCCCCGACGTCGTGGTTCAGGTTGCCCAATCCACCCGTCTCGTTACCGGTGAGCCTGCCAAAACCGTTGTAGCCCAATGCGAGTTCGACGATGCTGTCGCGCTGCGAGCCACCGATGTACGGGCGGTCACCCGGCGGCCACACCTCGGCCAGCAACAGGTACCAGCCGCCCGCCACCACCATCGCCGCCGCGGCGCCGACCAGCGCGAGCAGGCGGCGGCCGACCGGGCGGCCGCCGGCGACGAGGTACGCCACGGCGAATCCCGGCAACACCAGCAGGGCCTGCAGCATCTTGGCCAGGAAGCCGAACCCGACCGCCACCCCCGCCGCCATCAGCCACCAGCGGCCGGCGTCGCGCTCACAGGCGCGTGTCACGCAGTAGCCCGCGACGACCAGTAGCAACACCAGTAGTGCGTCGGGGTTGTTGAAGCGGAACATCAATGCGGCCACCGGTGTGGCGGCGAGAACGGCACCGGCCAGCAGCGCGGCGCCCGGACCGCTGACCCGTCGCACCGCCGCGTACAGCACCGCGACGGCCGCCACCCCCATCAGCGCCTGCGGCACCAGGATGCTCCACGAATTCAGCCCGAACAGCCGCACCGACAAGTCCATCACCCACAGGGCGGCCGGGGTCTTGTCGACGGTGATCGCGTTGGCGGGATCGCTGGAGCCGAACAGCATGGCGGTCCAGTTCTGCGCACCGGCCTGCACAGCGGCGGAGTAGAACGCGTTGGCCCATCCGCTGGCGGAAAGGTTCCACAGGTAGAGCACCGCGGTCGCCGCGAGCAGCGCGCCGAACGCCACCTGGCGCGAGCAGACAGAGAACCGCCCATTCGCGGCGGTGATCGCGCGATTTTGCGTCTGCTCGGCAGGAAGAACCAGGGTCACCCGGCCATGCTTCCCGCCGAGACTAGGCCCCGGATTGGTCCGGCCTGTGCGTCGGCTGTGCGCCGCCCGGCAGCGTCACCACGAATTCGGTGCGCCCCGGCGCGCTGTCCACGGCGATGGTCCCGTCGTGGGCCTTGACCACCGCGGCGACGATCGCCAGGCCCAGCCCGGTGCTGCCGCCGCGGCGCGAGCGCGACGAGTCACCGCGGGCGAACCGCTCGAAGATCTCCGGCTGCAAGGAGGCCGGGATCCCGGGGCCGTCGTCGGTCACCGTCAGCACGGCGCCGCCGTCGGCTCCGACCGCCAGCGACGTGGTCACCGACGTGCCGGGCGGGGTGTGCACCCGCGCGTTGGCCAGCAGGTTGCCGAGCACCTGGTGCAGCCGGGCCTCGTCACCCTCGACCACGACCGGCTCCTCGGGCAGATCCAGGGACCAGACGTGTCCGGGGCCTGCGGCGTGCGCGTCGCTGACCGCGTCGACGACCAGCCGCGACAGGTCGACCGGTTCGCGTTCCAGGGGCCGCCCGTCATCAAGGCGAGCGAGCAGCAGCATGTCCTCGACGAGCTGCGTCATCCGCCCGGTCTCGGATTCCACCCGGTTCATTGCGTGGGCGACGTCGTCGGGCAGCTCGTCGGAGCGGCGCTGCGCCAGCTCGGTGTATCCGCGGATGGCGGCCAGCGGTGTGCGCAGTTCGTGGCTGGCGTCGGCGACGAACTGGCGGACCCGGGTCTCGCTGGCGTGCCGCGCCGAGAGCGCCCCGGCGATCCGGTCGAGCATCCTGTTCAGCGCCGTCCCGAGCTGGCCGACCTCGGTGTGCGCACCGGCGGGGTCGACCCTGACGATCGGCGTGGGCAGCCGCACCTCACCTCGGTCGAGTTCGAGATCGGCCACCTCACGGGCGGTCGCCGAGACCCGCGACAGCGGGGCCAGCTGCCTGCGAATGATCCACACCCCCGCCGCGGTGGCGCCGATCAGCGCGATGGCTCCGACCACGCAGAAGATGACGAGCACCGTGAGCAGGGTGTCGTCGACGTCGGAGGTCGGCAGGCCGGTGACGATCACCTCGGCGGGACCGCGGGCGGGCAGCGCGACCACCCGGTACCGGCCCAGGCCGTCGAGGGTGACCGTGCGCGGGACCTCGTCGGCCGGCACGGCGGCCAGCTGCTCGGCGGCAGCGCCGCTGACCTCGACGCGGGCGCCGTCGGCGGTGATGACCCCGGCGTCGACCGGGGCGCCGTGGGAGATCACGGCACCGACGGTGCGAGCGGCCTGACCCGGCGCGTTGAGGAAGTCGGGCCCCGGGCCGTCGCCGTTGCGGATGAGCACCCGGTGCGGGAAGCCCGGCGGCGGAGGGAACCGGGGCACCGGCATCATCATCGGCGGGCCCGGCGGTGGCGGCCCGAACGCGAACAGGCCGGCCGACCGGCGCCCGGTCTCGGCGAGCTGGGTGTCGAGCTGGTTGACCAGGAACCTCTTCAGCGCGAGTTCGGTGCCGACACCGACCGCGGCGCACACCAACGCGAGCAGCACGATCTGGGTGGCCAGCAGACGGCCCCGCAGCGACCAGGTACGCGGTGAACGCAGCCGCGAACGGCCGACCGGCTCAGCGGGCGGCGGGTTTGAGGACATAGCCCGCGCCGCGCAGCGTGTGGATCATCGGCTCGCGTCCGCTGTCGATCTTCTTGCGCAAATACGACACATACAGTTCGACGATGTTGGAGCGCCCGCCGAAGTCGTAACTCCACACGCGGTCGAGGATCTGCGCCTTGCTCAGCACCCGCTTGGCGTTGCGCATCATGAACCGCAGTAGCTCGAACTCCGTCGCGGTCAGCGTGATCTGGTCGCCGCCGCGGGTGACCTCGTGGCTGTCCTCGTCGAGGACCAGGTCGCCGACGACGATCTTCGCGCCGCCGGTCTCGGTGACCCCGGTGCGCCGCAGCAGCGCGCGCAGGCGGAGCACCACCTCTTCGAGGGAGAACGGTTTGGTCACGTAGTCGTCGCCGCCCGCGGTCAGCCCCGCGATGCGGTCCTCGACCGAGTCCTTGGCGGTCAGCAGCAGCAGCGGCAGGCCGGGAATCTGCTCGCGCAGCTTGGCCAGCACGTCGAGCCCGCTCATGTCGGGCAGCATGACGTCGAGGACCACCACGTCGGGCGGGCTCTCGCGGGCCAGCGCGATCGCGGTGGCGCCGTCGCCCGCCGTCGAGATGTCCCAGCCCTCGTAGCGCAGCGCCATCGAGACGAGCTCGGCGAGCACCGGTTCGTCGTCGACGACGAGCACGCGCACGGGGTTGCCGTCGGCGCGGCGCATGACCGAACGTTCGGTGTCGGTCTGGTTCGCGCTCATGAGTTCATTATTCGCGCCGCGATTTGGCCGGCCTGTGCGTCGTCTATGTGCGCGCTGTGAAGCCCAGGGCCGCCGATTCACACGGGGCGCACAGCCGGCACCCACACTGGTCCCGCACAGTGGGGCCATGAGCGACGTGTGGGGTTCACCAGGCGAGGGGCGCTGGAGCCTGCGCGAGACCGCGGCGGCGATCGCGGCCGCCGCCGTCATCGCCGCGCTGGGCGGCGGGGTGATCTATGCGGCCACCGATCACGGCGCCACCGGGCCCGGGTCTCACCAGTTCGGCCCGCCGCCCGGCGGGTTCGGCGGGCCGGGCGCGCCGCCCCCACCGCAGCCCTGAGCCAGCGAGGGTGCAGCAGTCTCTCTACCCTCTAGACCCATGCAGCCCTGCACCGGCAGCCGCCGATGACGCGGTTCCTCGCGCGCCGGCTGCTCAACTACGTCGTGCTGTTGGCGCTCGCGTCTTTTCTGACCTTCTCGCTCACCTCGCTGACGTTCGCGCCGCTCGACAGCCTGCTCGAGCGCAACCCCCGGCCACCGCAGGCCGTCATCGACGCCAAAGCCGCCGAACTCGACCTCGACAAGCCGATCCCACTGCGGTACGCGCACTGGCTGGGTGACGCCGTGCGCGGCGACTTCGGTACCACGGTCGCCGGCCAGCCGGTGTCCGAGGAGCTGTGGCGGCGCATCGGTGTGAGCCTGCGCCTGCTGGTCATCGGATCGGTGCTCGGCACGGTCATCGGCGTGGTGGTCGGCGCGTGGGGCGCGGTCCGGCAGTACCGGATGTCGGACCGGGTGGTCACCACGTTGTCGCTGCTGGTGCTCTCGACACCGACCTTCGTCATCGCCAACCTGCTGATCCTCGGTGCGCTGAACGCCAACTCGTGGCTCGGCGTGCAGCTGTTCCAGTACACCGGTGAAACCTCGCCGGACGCCGTCGGCGGACCGCTCGCCCAGTTCGCCGACCGGCTGCAGCACCTGGTCCTGCCGACGGTCACGCTCGCACTGTCCGCGGCCGCCGGATTCAGCCGCTACCAGCGCAACGCGATGCTCGACGTGCTCGGTCAGGACTTCATCCGCACGGCCCGCGCCAAGGGGCTGACCCGGCGCCGGGCGCTGTTCAGACACGGGCTGCGCACCGCGCTGATCCCGATGGCCACACTGTTCGCCTACGGGGTCAGCGGGCTGGTGACCGGATCGGTGTTCGTCGAGAAGATCTTCGGCTGGCACGGCATGGGTGAGTGGGTGGTGCAGGGCATCGCGACGCAGGACACCAACATCATCGCGGCGATCACGGTGTTCTCCGGCACGATGATCCTGCTGGCCGGCCTGCTGTCCGATGTGATCTATGCGGCGCTGGACCCGAGAGTGCGGGTGTCGCGGTGATGAGCGCTTGCGCGAAGAACAGAAGGCCGTGATGAGCGCTTGCGCGAAGAACAGAAGGCCGTGATGAGCGCTTGCGCGAAGAACAGAAGGCCGTGATGACCGAAGCGAGTACCGCAGCCCGCTCGGGGCTGGACACCGCGCGGTTCGCGTCGCGCCGCACCCTGGTGCTGCGCCGGTTCCTGCGCAACCGGCCCGCGGTCGGCGCCCTGCTGCTGCTGGTGCTGATGTTCGTCGGCTGCTATCTGCTGCCGCCGCTGCTGCCCTACAGCTACACCGATCTCGACTACTACGCGCTGCAGCAGCCGCCGACCACCGACCACTGGTTCGGCACCAACGCGCTGGGCCAGGACGTGTTCGCCCAGACGCTGCGCGGAATGCAGAAGTCGATGCTCATCGGCGTCGCGGTGGCGTTCATCTCGACGATCATCGCGGCCACGGTCGGCGCCATCGCCGGGTACTTCGGCGGGTGGCGGGACCGCGCGCTGATGTGGCTGGTCGACCTGCTGCTGGTGGTCCCGAGCTTCATCCTGATCGCGATCGTCACGCCACGCACGCGCGACTCCGGCACCATCATGTGGCTGATCCTGCTGCTGGCGGCGTTCAGCTGGATGATCAGCTCGCGCATCGTGCGCGGGCTGACGATGAGCCTGCGCGACCGCGAATTCGTCGTCGCCGCCCGCTACATGGGGGTGCCGCACTGGCGGATCATCGTGCGGCACATCCTGCCCAACGTCGCCTCGATCCTCATCATCGACACCGCACTCAACGTCGGGCTGGCGGTGCTCGCCGAAACCGGGCTCAGCTTCCTGGGATTCGGGGTGCAGCGGCCCGACGTCTCGCTCGGCACGCTGATCGCCGACGGCACCGGTTCGGTCACCACGTTCCCCTGGGTGTTCCTGTTCCCGGCCGGCGTGCTGGTGCTGATCGTGTTGTGCGCCAACCTCGTCGGCGACGGCTTGCGTGACGCGCTCGACCCCGGCGCCCGGCCGTCCAGGAGAGGCAGGAAGACGTGAGCCTGCTGGAGGTGTCCGGGCTGACCGTGACGTTCGCGACCGACACCGAACGGGTGGCCGCGGTGCGCGGGCTGAACTACCACGTCGACGCCGGCGAGGTGGTGGCACTGGTCGGCGAATCGGGGGCGGGAAAGTCGGCCGGGGCGATGGCCGTCGCCGGGCTGTTGCCCGAGCACGCCGAGGTGTCCGGCTCGGTGCGGCTGCACGGCACCGAACTGCTCGGCCTGTCGGATGCGGAGATGTCGCGGATCCGCGGCCGCCGGATCGGCACGGTGTTCCAGGACCCGATGTCGGCGCTGACGCCGGTGTACACCGTGGGCGACCAGATCGCCGAGGCGCTGCGCGTGCACAACCGCGGTCTCGACAGGCGGGCTGCGCGCACCCGCGCGGTCGAACTGCTGGAACTCGTCGGCATCGCCCAGCCGGACCGCCGTGCGCGGGCGTTCCCGCACGAACTGTCCGGGGGTGAGCGGCAGCGGGTGGTGATCGCGATCGCGATCGCCAACGATCCCGATCTGCTGATCTGCGACGAACCGACCACCGCGCTCGACGTCACCGTGCAGGCGCAGATCCTCGACGTGCTGCGGACCGCGCGCGACGTCACCGGGGCGGGCGTGCTGATCATCACCCACGACCTCGGCGTGGTCGCGGAGTTCGCCGACCGCGCGCTGGTCATGTACGCCGGCCGGGCCGTCGAGATCGCCGCGGTGTCCGAGCTGTACAACGCGCGCCGCATGCCCTACACCGTCGGGCTGCTCGGTTCGGTGCCGCGCCTGGACGCACCGCAGGGTGCACGACTGGTGCCCATCCCCGGGACGCCGCCATCGCTGGCGGACCTGCCGCCGGGCTGCCCGTTCGCCCCGCGCTGCCCGTTGGCCATCGACGAGTGCCGCGCCGCCGAACCGGAGCTGCTCGAGGTGGCGCCCGCCCACCGGGCGGCGTGCATCCGCACCGAACACGTCGCGGGGCGCAGCGCCGCCGAGGTGTACGGCGTGTCCACCGCGCCTTCCACGACGCCGCCCGCGGCCGACGACCCCGTGGTGCTGCGGGTCAGCGACCTGGTGAAGACCTACACCCTGACCAAGGGCACGGTGTTCCGCCGCAAGATCGGCGAGGTCCGCGCCGTCGACGGCATCAGCTTCGAACTGCGGCAGGGCCGCACGCTGGGGATCGTCGGCGAATCCGGCTCGGGCAAGTCGACGACGCTGCACCAGATCCTCGAACTCGCACCGCCCGAGGGCGGTTCCGTCGAAGTGCTCGGGGCCGACGTGGCCGCACTCGGCGCGCCGCAGCGGCGCGCGCTGCGCGGCGATCTGCAGGTGGTGTTCCAGGATCCGGTCGCCTCTCTCGACCCGCGTCTGCCGGTGTTCGATGTTCTCTCAGAACCGTTGCAGGCCAACAATTTCGCCAAGGACCGCATCGACGACCGGGTGGCCGAGCTGCTCGGGATCGTCGGGCTGCGCCGCGAGGACGCCAGCCGCTACCCGGCCGAGTTCTCGGGCGGTCAGAAACAGCGCATCGGCATCGCCCGGGCGCTGGCGACGCAGCCGAAGATCCTCGCCCTCGACGAACCCGTCTCCGCGCTGGACGTGTCGATCCAGGCCGGCATCATCAACCTGCTGCTGGACCTGCAGGAGCGGTTCGGGCTGTCGTATCTGTTCGTCTCGCACGACCTGTCGGTGGTCCGGCACCTGGCCCACCGGGTGGCGGTGATGCACAAGGGGTCGATCGTCGAACAGGGCGACGGCGACCGGGTCTTCACCGCTCCCCGGCACGAGTACACGCGACGTCTCCTGGCGGCGGTGCCGCAACCGAGCGTCCCGCAACGTTAGAGTCCGTGTGCATGACGTTGCGACGCGTGCTCTCCGCCGCCCTCGTTGGCACCCTGCTCCTGGCCGGCTGTTCGGGCGGCGATCAGGAGGGCGCCCCGCCACCCGGCGGTGAGGCGGCGGTCGGCACCACCAACGACATCAATCCCCAGGACCCGGCCACGCTGCGCGACGGCGGCAATCTGCGGCTGGCGCTCACCGGCTTCCCGCCGAACTTCAACACCCTGCACATCGACGGCAATCTCGGCGAACTGGGTTCGCTGCTGCGGCCCACGATGCCGCGCGCCTTCGTCATCTCCCCGTCGGGGGAGACCACGGTCAACCACGACTACTTCACGAACGTGGAGCTGACCGGCACCGACCCGCAGGTGGTCACCTACACGATCAACCCGAAGGCGGTGTGGAGCGATGGCACCCCGATCACCTGGGAGGACATCGCCAGCCAGATCAACGCCCAGAGCGGTAAGGACAAGGCGTTCCTGATCGCCGCCCCGAACGGCACGGAACGGGTCGCCTCGGTGACGCGCGGTGTCGACGACCGCCAGGCGGTCGTCACATTCGCCAAGCACTACGCGGACTGGAAGGGCATGTTCGCCGGGAACACCATTCTCTACCCGAAGAGCATGACCGCGACGGCCGAGGCGTTCAACAAGGCACAGCTCAACGGACCCGGCCCGTCGGCGGGGCCGTTCCTCGTCAGCAACGTCGACAAGGCCGCACAGCGGATCACGTTGAGCCGCAACCCGAAATGGTGGGGCGCCCCGCCCAGGCTGGACACGATCACCTACACGGTGCTCGACGACGCGGCCAAGATCCCCGCACTGCAGAACAATGCGCTCGACGCGGTGGGCCTGGCCTCACTGGACGACCTCACCATCGCGCAGCGCACAGGCGGCGTCTCCATCCGCCGCGCACCCAGCGCGCAGTGGTACCACCTGACGCTCAACGGCGCACCGGGATCCATCCTGAGCGATCCGGCGCTGCGCACGGCGATCGCCAAGGGCATCAACCGTCAGGTCATTGCCGACGTCAGCCAACGCGGCCTGGTCAACACCCCGACCACGCTCGACAACCACATCTACGTGGCAGGCCAGGAGGGGTATCAGCGCAACGGCATCCCGTTCGATCCGGAGGCCGCCAAACGTGAACTCGACGCACTGGGTTGGCGCCAGAACGGGCAGTTCCGGGAGAAGGACGGCAGGCAACTGGTGATCCGCGACGTGTTCTACGACGCGCAGAGCACCCGGCAGATCGCCCAGATCGCGCAGAACCTGCTCGGCCAGATCGGCGTGAAACTCGAGCTGATCTCGGCCCCGGGTGGCGCGCTGTTCACCCAGTACGTCACGCCGGGCAACTTCGACATCGCCCAATTCGCGTTCGCGGGCGACGCTTTCGCCCTGTCGAGCCTGACGCAGATCTACGCGACCGGTGGGGAGAGCAACTTCGGCAAGATCGGCAGTCCGCAGATCGACGCCCAGATCGAGAAGACGTTGTCCGAACTCGACGCGGCAAAGGCCCGCCAGCAGGCCAACGAACTGGACAAGATGCTGTGGGCGGAGGTGCACAGCCTGCCGCTGTTCCAATCTGCCGGCAACGTCGCGGTCCGCAGCAATCTCGCCAACTACGGACCGGCCGGCATCGGCGACCTGGATTACACGAAGATCGGTTTCATGAAGTAGCGGGCTTCGGTTCCGGGTGATTCAAAGCAGTGCCTGCACCGGTGGCTCGTCGATAGAACGAAGCCATGACGACTGTGGAGAACACCCGCGCCGTGCCCGGCTCCCCCGAATTCGCCGTGCTGCTGGCGCAGATCGCGGCCGGCGCCCGCGAGCGGGACCTGAACGACGAGAACCCCTTCGACCAGGTGGCCGCGCTCAAACGCGCCGGGTTCGGCACGCTGCGGCTGCCGGAGCACCTCGGTGGCACCGGTTTCACTGTGCCGCAGACCTTCTCGGCGATCATCGAGCTGGCCGCCGCCGACCCGATCGTGGCACACATCTTCCGCACGCACTTCTGGTTCGTCGAGGAGCGGTTGCGCACCGCCGACGACCCGGCGTCTCGGCGCTGGCTGGAGAAGGTGGTCGACGGCAAGCTCTTCGGTAACGCGTTCAGCGAGAAGGGTTCACTGGCGGTCGGAAGCCTGGTGTTCAACACCCGCCTGCTGCCCGACGGTCAGGGCGGCTACCGGTTGACCGGCGAGAAGTACTACAGCACCGGCACGTTGTTCTCTGACTACCTGACGGTGACCGCCACCACCGACCACGATTCGGTGGCCACGGTCGTGGTCCCCGCCGATCGCGAAGGCGTCGGGGTGGTGGACGACTGGGACGGCTTCGGGCAGCGCAGGACCGGCACCGGAACCACCACGTTCACCGACGTCGCGGTGTCGGCCGACGAGGTGCTCAGCGATGCGCCCTACGACGCCGAAGCGCAGCCGACGGTGCAGTACGCCTCGCTGCAGCTGTTCATCCACGCGGTGGTCGCGGGGATCCTGGCCAATGTCGTCGAGGACGGTATCGCGCTGCTGGAGTCGCGCGAACGCAACTTCAGCCATGCGGTGGCCGAGCGGCCGACCGACGATCCGCTACTGCAGCGCCAGCTCGGCGAGCTGGCGAGCACCGCCTACATCGCGAGGGCAGCCGTGCTGGACGCCGCCGCGCTGATCGGCGCGGCCACCGACTCGGCGGTCGACGGGGTGCCCGACGCGACGCTGGCCCAGGAGGCGCAACTCGCCGTCGCGAAGGTGAAAGTGCATCTCGACCGCGTGGCTCCCGAAGCCGCGACCCGGCTGCTGGAGCTCGGCGGCGCGAGCGCGTCGAGCCGTAAGCGCAACCTCGACCGGCACTGGCGCAACATCCGCACGATCACCCTGCACAACCCCGTCGCCTACAAGGCGCGGGTGATCGGCGAGAACCTGTTGCACGGCACGCCGGTTCCGGCGAACGCCTACTTCTGAGCGATTTCGTCCCGATCGCCGCGGCGCGAGGGTGCGCATATGCACCCCGCGGCGTGGCGTGGCGCGAAGCAGACACGCACGGTCGCGGAAAGGAGGTGACCCGTCAGCCGTTGGTGCGCTTGACCGCCTTGGCCGGCGCCTTCTTGGCGGGCGCTTTCTTGGCCGGCGCCTTCTTGGCTGGTGCCTTCTTGGCGGCGGGCGCCTTGGCGGGTTCGGTCGTCTTCGCCACCGGCGATGCGACCGGCTCGGCCGCCTTCTTCGCCGGCGCCTTCTTGGCAGCCGGAGTCTTGGCAGGCGGGGTCTTGGCAGGCGGGGTCTTGGCAGGCGGGGTCTTCGCCGCCTCCGTCTTGGTCGGCGCCGCCTTCTTGGCGGGCGCACTGCTCAGCGGCGATTTGTCGGCCGGTGTCGCCTTGGCGGGCGCCTTCTTCGCGGGCGGCGCCATGTTGGCGGCTTCGGTCTTGGCCGGAGTCGCTTTCACCGCAGCCTTCTTGGCCGGGGCCTTCTTGGCCGGGGCCTTCTTCGCCGGAGCCTTCTTGGCCGCCGGCTTCTCGGCTGCCGGTGGCGCGGAAGCCGGTCCGGCGCCTTCGCCCTTCCCGCCGGCCGGCAGCGCCGCAGGGCCGTCCTTGTCGCCGTCGTCATCCGACGACGATCCGATACCGACGCGTCCGGCTGCCCCTTCCACGGCGTCGCGCGCCCGCTGCGCCAGCTCTCCCAGCGCCGCTCCCACAGAGGTGAGCAGTTCGGTGACGCGCTGTTGCAGCGGCGCGCCCTTGTCGTCTGTTGTGTCTTCTGATGACACCATGGCCTCCCGATTCACGTATGACTCGTAGGCCCCATACCCGTTTTCGGCGAGACCTCACGCGCAACGTGACACGGTCATGCCCGACAACCGCGAAAACCGACCCTCAGACGGTCAACTCGATGTGATGCGCATCGGCCACCGCCGCATACCGCTGCGGACTGCAAGTCAGCACGATGACCTGGCCGTCGCCCCCGATCACGTCGAAGACCGCGCCCATCTTGGTCAACCGGTCAGGATCGGTGAATCCCAGCGCATCGTCGATGACGACCGGGACCGAATCCTCCTTCGCCACCAGCGCCGCCCCCGCCAGCCGCGCCACGATGCCCAGTTGTTCTTTCGCGCCGCCGGACAGTGATTCGTACGGCACCGTCCGGCCCGCCAGCGTGCGGTTGCAGATGCGCAGATCGGTGTCGATCTCGACTTCGAAGCTCTCCCCGAACACCAGCCGGCCCAACCGTTCGACCTCACGGCGGAACGGGTCCACGTAGCGTTCCCGCGTCGCGGCGCGGTGTCTGCTCATCACCGTCCGCAGCAGTTCCGCCGCCCGGGCCCGCCGACGCACCCGGAGGTAATCGGATTCGGCGTGCTCTCGTTCGGCATGGGCACTGTCCAATTGGCCCTGCCTGCCCTCGGTCCCGTATACCTTCAGCGCCGCGGTGACCTCCCGCAGTGCCTCCGTCGTGTCCTCGTGCCGGGCCCGCAGCGCACATTCACGCCGCGTCACGTCGTCGAGCGCGGCGTCGACGGCGTCGGGTGCGCACCCGGCGAGTTCCTCGCGCAGTCGGGCCGCGCGTGCGGCAGCGCGCTCGGCCGCCTCACCGTCGGCTTCGGCGGCGACCGCGAGCGCGTCGTCGGCGGTCACGGCCCGGGCTGCGGCCAGCCGGTCGGTCGCGATGCCGAGCTCCGCCTGTGCGGCGGCAAGCTTCTCCCGCACCACGCCGAGCCGAGTCGCCTTCTCGCCCAACTTCGCCGACGCCGCGACCGCGACCTTGCGATGCGTCTCGCATTCCCCGATCGCCCGCTGGTGTGCGGCGACGGCGGCGTCGAGCGCGGCACGCGCCGCCGTCACATCCGCCGGGCCGTCGAGATCGAACAGCCCCTCCTCGTCCGGCTGTCCCTCATGCAGTTCGGCCAGCCGGGCGCGCAGGTCGCCCACGGTGTCGTCGCCGGTCAGCGCGTCGACCGTCGCGCGAAGTGTGGCACGCGTCTGCGCCAACTCGCGGCGCCGCTCGTGCAGACTGCGCGCGGTGGCGACGTCGTCCGCGCCGGCGGCCGCCAACGCGGCCGCCAACTCCGCAGTGGCCGCGTCCAGCCGCGCCTGGGTCTGCGCCGCCGGGGCGCCGGGCACCACCCGCGCCGTCAGCACCCCCGGCACGGAGATCTCGGTGGACGAGGTCGTGTTGACCGACCACTCCTGCCCGGCGGCCACCGTCACCGGCTCGCCATCCACGAGCACCTCGACGTCGGTCACGGCGTCGAGTTCGATTCGTGCCGAAGCGAGTTCGGCCTGACCGGCCGCCCGCTCGACCGCGAGGGCGGCGGTGTCGACGGCGCGCATCGAGCTGTCGGTGATCCCGATTCCGGCCAGTTCGTCCTCGACGCCCGCCAGCTCGCGCAGCGCCGCATCGATCTTCGCCAGCCGGGCCGCGAGCCGGTCGGCCTCGTCGCGGTCGGAAAGACGTTGCGCCACAGCGCGTGCCGCATCCACGCGGGCGTGCTGCTGCTCCACTGCGGCCCTGGCCTGACCGGCGGCCTGCTCGGCGGCCTCGCAGACCTCCCGCGCGGCGGCCTCCTCGTCGGCGGCGGCGGTGACGGCCGCCTGCAATTCGGTGATGGCCTCGCGACGTTCGTCGATCTCGGCCCGCAACCGGCGGCGCTCGGTGACGGCCGCCAGCGACGCGGTGCGCGTGGCCTCGGCCGCTTTCGCGATGACGGCTGCCTCGTCGACCTGCCGACGCAGCACCGCCACGGCCTGCGCGGCCGCCCGCGCCGCGGTGAGTTCCTCGGCGAGCGCGGCCCGCTGCGCCGCCAGCTCCGCCAGTTGTCCGGTCAGCGCGGCGTGCCGGCGTACCGCCTCGTCGACCTCACCGACCGCCTCGGTGCACGTGGCCACCTCGGCTTCGGCCGCCTGCAGCCGCTTGATGGCTGCGGCCCACTCCCCCGTCGGCTTACCGGTGGCGGTGAAGTACCGGCCGTACTCCGCGTCGATGCGGTCGACGAGCAGCGGTTCGGCACCGGACAGCGTGGCGGCCTCGCCGGCGGCGACGTCGAGCGCACGGGCCAGCGCATCGGAACCCGACAGGTCGACCGCGGCGGTCGACGCGGACTGCCAGACCCGTTGCGCCTGCCACAGATCCATGTCGACGGTCGCGTCGAGCAGGGCCAGAGCCCGCTCGTGGGCCTCGTCCCCGGTGAGCTGCTCGCGCTGCGGGGCCAGTACGGTCAGCTCCGTCTCCGCGCGCTTGTGGAACCGTTTGCGGTAGACGAAACGGTATGGCCCCGTGGATATTTCGGCGCTGATCTCGGCACCCACGTCGGCGTGGGTGGGCTTGACCTGCTTGACTTCCTTCTTCGTCGAGCGGTCCTTGGCGGCGAACAGCAGGTCGAGTGCCTCGATCATCGAGGACTTGCCGATCTCGTTGGCACCGCTGACCACCACGACCCCGCGGTCGGGGAACTCGATCTCACGGCGGCTGACCCCGCGATAGTTGGTCAACACCAGACGGTGCAGCTTCATGCGACCTCGCTCCGCTCGACCAGGCGCAACAGCAGCGCCAGTGCGGCGCGGGCATCCTCGGCGCCCTCGCCCTCGGCGCGGGCGGCCTCGACCAACTCGTCGACCGCCGCGGCCGCGAACCCACCGATCCCCAGATCGTCGAACTCACCGTCGGCGGGCAGGACCGCGATGTCGGTGCCGCGCTCCCACACCGTCAGCGCCGCGAACAGCCGTGAGTACTTGTCCAGACACGCATCGAGCGCGGCCTTGTCGGTGACGGTCAGCGATCCGGTCAACCCCGCGCGCACGACCGTGCGCTCCTTGTCCGGCATCAGATCGAGGTTGAGGTCGAGATCAGCGACGTCACGGCTGTTGTCCACCGAACGGGACAGCGTGACGAACCGCCAGCGGCCCAACCGCTCGGGTCGCACCCGCACCGGGCGCCGGTCGTCGTCCTCGTCGATCTCGACCACCAGCGCATGGCCGGAATCGGTTTCGATGTCGTCGTAGTTGGTGACCTCCGGTGAGCCCGAGTACCACACCCGGCCCGTTCCGCCCACCGCCATCCGGGAGTGCTTGTCCCCCAACGCCACATAGTGCACGGCGCCGCGAGACAACGCCGACTCGACCGCGGCCAGCCGGATCAGCGACACCTTGTCCTTCCCCGGATCGATCGCGTCGACGGCGCCGTGACCGACCACGATGCGCGTCACCCCGTCGGCCGGCAGACCGTCGAGCACGTCGCCCACCAGATCGCTCGTCGGGGCCTTCGACCGCCACGGGGCCGCCACGATCTCGAGGCCCGGCCGGACCTCGTGGACACCGGCGCGGTCGAGCACCGTCACGTTGTCCGGCCGCTCCGCGGCGAACAGCGCACTGGTGTACACCGAGGAGGCGTCCAACGGATCGTGGTTGCCGGGCAGCAGGTACACCGGGACACCGATGGTGCGCATCGCCTCCAGCGACTGGCCGACCTCACGCGGCGAGAGCTGATTGTGCTCGAACACGTCACCGGCGACTACCACGAACTCTGCCCCGGCCGTGACCGCCAATGCGCCGACCGCGACCACCGCGTCACGCCGGGCGGCCGAATAGCGGGGCTGCGCCTCACCGTTGAGGAAGCGACGGGTCATCCCGAGCTGCCAGTCCGCGGTATGCACAAATCGCATGTGGGCCCGCCCCTTTCCCCTCGTCGTGCAGTGCATGGCGAGTGTAGGACCGCGCACCGACAACTCGCCGGACCTCGACCGGCATGTGGCCGCGCGACCTAACGTGTAAGGGGTGAGCACCGACGTCCGCACCCTGGTACTGCTCCGGCACGCCAAATCCGACTACCCCACCGGGGTCGGCGACCATGAACGCCCGTTGGCGCCACGTGGGATCCGCGAAGCCGCCCTGGCCGGCGACTGGCTGCGCGCCACGGTGGCGCCGGTCGACGCCGTGCTCTGCTCGACGGCCACCAGGACCCGGCAGACGCTGGAACGGATCGGCATCGACGCGCCGGTGCACTATGCCGATCGCCTCTACGACGCCACCCCGGGCACGGTCATCGACGAGATCACCAAGGTGGCGCGGCACTTCGGCGCCGACGTGTCGACGCTGCTGGTGATCGGCCACGAACCGGCGATGTCGCACGTCGCGCTCGGGCTGGCCGCCGTCGAGGACAGCGACCGTGAGGCCGCGGAGGACATCGCGGCGAAGTTCCCCACCTCGGCGATGGCGGTGCTGCGCACACCGCGGCCATGGGAGGAGCTGGCGCTCGGCGGCGCCGCGCTCGTCACCTTCCACGTACCCCGCTAGGAGTTGGTGGCGAGCGTGAGCTCCATCAGCTTGATCGCCATGCCGCAGGCGTCGATACCCGGGGCCTGCGGGTTGACCCACCAGCCGACCACACCGCCCGCATCGCTGGCCACACCGCAGGAGCCGTTCGGATCCCCCGGCCGCATCACGAACGACGGCACGCCTGCCACCGAGCGGTTCTCGATCTGGTACTCGAGCTTCTCGGCGGTCTGCCGCTCGTTGTCGAGGCTGCCTTCCTCGAACCAGAAACGGGTGATGTCGACGAGACCCGCCGGGTTGGCGGCCTGCCAGCGGCACACCGCGCCCACGAACGTGCTCTGGATGTCCAGCGGGTCCGCGCCGACCGTTTCGGCGAGGATGTCCTCGGTCAGCACGTCGCACTCCTTGAGCAGGTTGGGGTACTGCTGTTCGGAGTCGTTGTTGCTCGGGCCGCCGCCGGAACCGGCCCGCGCCGCGGTGCCTTCGACGGTGCGGGTGCAGCCCAGCAGCATCGTCAGTGTGGCGAGGACAGCCGCCACGGCGGCCACCGTCCGTGCGGTGCGGCTCATCGGGAGTTCACAATCGATTGACGGGTGAGTTCCTTGGCGACCTCGCACGGGTCCGGGAACGGTTTCTCGGCGAAGCTGACCGACCACTCGATGAAGTCGTTGTCGAACTGGATGCCGATCTCACACAGATTGGTGCCCAGCGTCAGATCGTCGCCCGTGGCGATGAATCCGTCGTGACCCTCGATGTTGATGTCCTCGACGCTGGTGCGCGACAACTCCTCGGTCTTGCGCTCACGCCCGATCGGGCTGCCGCGGAAGTGGGTGAACGAGAAGTGCGGTCCGACGATGCTGCCGCCGGCCAGCCACTGGCAACCCACCGAGGTGGTCGCGGTGTTGACCAGCCCGGGCACCTCGGTGAGCTGGCTGATGGTCTGGTCGCTGATACCGCCGCACTGCGGGAAGAACGGGCCGTGCTTGATGTCGCCCTGCTGGGCCTGCGGGCTCTGCGGCACCTCGCCGGGCGCCGCGGGCTCCGAGTCGGAGCAGGCAGCCAACAGCGGGAGCACGGCCACCGCCACCGAAGCCAGCGCGGCCAGCACTTTCGCGTTGCGGGTGCGCGTGCTGGGAGTCACGCCATGCACTGTAGCGGCCGCGCCGATCGTGAACCACCGACATGCCGGTTGACCTGCAATTTCATGAGGTGTGCGACAGTAGCGGGATGCTCTGGGGCCTGCTGCGGCAGTACGTGCGGCCGTACCGCGGGCTGCTTTCGACAGTCGCCGGACTCCAGATCGTCAGCACACTGGCCTCGCTGTACCTGCCGACCGTCAACGCCGCGATCATCGACGACGGCGTCGCCAAGGGCGACACCGCCACCATCGTGGAACTGGGCATGGTGATGCTCGGCGTGACGGCGCTGCAGGTGGTGTGCGCCGTCGGCGCCGTCTACTTCGGATCGCGCGCCGGCATGGGGTTCGGCCGCGACCTGCGCTCGGCCATCTTCGACCGGGTGACACGGTTCTCGGCCGAGGACACCGCCCGTTTCGGGGCGCCGTCGCTGCTCACCCGCACCACCAACGACGTCGGCCAGATCCAGCTGCTCGTGCAGTTGACGTGCACGATGCTCATCACCGCCCCGATCATGTCGGTCGGCGGCATCTTCATGGCGGTCCACCAGGACGCCGGGCTGTCCTGGCTGCTGCTGGTCAGCGTTCCGGTACTGGCGGTGGCGAACTACTGGATCGTCACCCACCTGTTGCCGATCTTCCGCCGCATGCAGCAACTCATCGACAACGTCAACCGGGTGATGCGCGACCAGCTCACCGGCATCCGCGTGATCCGCGCCTTCGCCCGCGAACCGCTCGAACGAACGCGATTCGGCGAGGCCAACCAGGCCCTGTCCGACACCGCGCTGGAGGCGGGCCGCTGGCAGGCGCTGATGCTGCCGGTCACCACGCTGGTCATCAACGTCTCCAGCGTCGCGCTGATCTGGTTCGGCGGGTTGCGCATCGACGCCGGCCAGATGCAGGTCGGCTCGCTGATCGCGTTCCTGTCCTACTTCATGCAGATCTTGATGGCCGTGCTCATGGCCACCTTCATGCTGATCATCATCCCGCGAGCGGCGGTGTGCGCCGAACGGATCAGCGAGGTGCTCGCCACCCGGCCCGGGATCGACACCCCGCCCGACGCGGTGCGGCCGGACACCGTGCGCGGTGAGATCCGCCTCGAGAACGCCACCTTCAGCTATCCGGGCGCCGAACGCCCGGTGCTGGCCGACATCTCGCTCACCGCCCGACCCGGGACCACGACCGCGATCGTCGGGTCGACCGGATCCGGGAAGTCGACGCTGATCTCGCTGATCTGCCGGCTCTACGACCTGACCTCCGGCGCGGTGCGGATGGATGGGATCGATGTGCGCGAATACGACGTCGAACGGCTGTGGGCGGCGATCGGGCTGGTGCCCCAGCGCGGCTACCTGTTCTCGGGCACCGTCGCCGACAACCTGCGGTACGGCAAAGCCGATGCGAGCGAGGACGAGATGTGGGCGGCGCTGCGGGTGGCCGCCGCCGACGATTTCGTGCGCGCCCACGCCGACGGGCTGCAGATGCGCGTCGCGCAGGGCGGGATGAACTTCTCCGGCGGGCAGCGGCAGCGGCTGGCGATCGCTCGCGCCGTCATCCGCCGTCCCGCGGTGTACCTGTTCGACGACGCGTTCTCCGCGCTCGACGTGCACACCGACGCCCGGGTGCGCGCTGCGCTGCGTGAGGTCTCGGCCGAGGCCACCGTCATCGTCGTCTCCCAGCGGCTGTCCACCGTCGCGCAGGCCGATCAGGTGATCGTCGTCGACGACGGCCGCATCGTGGGTGCAGGCACCCACGAGTCGCTGCTGGTCGACTGCCCGACGTACGCCGAATTCGCCGAATCACAGTCGGTCGGCGCCGATGTGGGCGGCCGCCCGTGACGGGGCCGATGGGACGCCCGATGCGCGGTCTGCCGCAACCGCCTGCCGAACGCACCCGCGACTTCCGGGGTTCGGCGATCCGGCTGGTCCGGCGGCTCACCCCGCAGCGCGCGCTCACCGCGACGGTGATCGGGCTCGGCATCGCGGGGATCGCGCTCGGGGTGATCGGCCCGCGGATCCTCGGCCACGCCACCGATCTGCTGTTCAACGGGGTGATCGGCCGCCAGCTGCCCCCCGGGTTGACCAAGGAGCAAGCCGTCGAGGCGGCGCGGGCGCGCGGGGACTCCAATTTCGCCGACCTCTTGTCCGGCATGGCGGTGACGCCAGGGGAGGGCGTGGACTTCGGCGCGGTCGCCCGCACGCTGGCGCTCGCGCTGGGCCTGTATCTCGTTGCCGCCCTTTTGGTCTGGATCCAGGCCCGGCTCCTCAACGTCACCGTCCAACGCACCATGGTGACGTTGCGCGCCGATGTCGAGGACAAGGTGCACCGGCTGCCGCTGTCCTACTTCGACACCCGCCAGCGCGGCGAGGTGCTCAGCCGCGTCACCAACGACGTGGACAACATCCAGACCTCGCTGACCATCACGATCAGCCAGCTGCTCACCTCGCTGCTCACGATCGTCGCCGTGCTGGTGATGATGCTGACGATCTCGCCGCTGCTGGCGGGCATCACGGTGTTGACGGTTCCGCTGTCGTTGTTGGCGATCCGCTGGATCACGCGACGCTCGCAGCGGCTGTTCGTCGCGCAGTGGCGCAACACCGGCCGGCTCAACGCCCACATCGAGGAGACCTACAGTGGCTTCACGATCGTCAAGACGTTCGGGCACCGCGCCGCCGCACAGGAGAAGTTCCGCGACCTGAACGACGAGGTGTACCAGTCGAGTTTCGGCGCCCAGTTCTTCTCCGGCCTGGTGTCGCCGGCGACGGGTTTCATCGGCAACCTCAGCTATGTGGCGGTCGCGGTGATCGGCGGTCTGCAGGTGGCAGCGGGGCAGATCACGCTCGGCAGCATCCAGGCCTTCATCCAGTACGTCCGCCAGTTCAACCAGCCGCTCTCCCAGGTCGCCGGCATGTACAACACGCTGCAGTCCGGGATCGCCAGCGCCGAGCGGGTGTTCGACCTGCTCGACGCCGACGAGCAGCCGCCCGACCGCGAGGCCCAGCTGCCCGCCGCGCGCGGCCGGGTGCAGTTCGAGCACGTGCATTTCTGCTACCAGCCGGGCACACCGGTCATCGAGGACCTCTCGCTGACCGTCGAACCCGGCAGCACCGTGGCCATCGTCGGGCCGACCGGCGCCGGTAAGACCACGCTGGTGAACCTGCTGATGCGGTTCTACGACGTCGACTCGGGCCGGATCCTGCTCGACGGCGTGGACATCACCACGGTCGGCCGCCACTCCCTGCGCTCGCGGATCGGCATGGTGCTGCAGGACACCTGGCTGTTCGGCGGCACGATCTACGACAACATCGCCTACGGCCGACCCGACGCCGGCGAGGACGAGGTCATGGAGGCCGCCACCGCCGCCTACGTCGACCGCTTCGTGCACAGCCTGCCCGACGGTTACGCCACCCGGGTCAGCGACGACGGCGGTTCGATCAGTGCCGGGGAGAAGCAGCTGATCACGATCGCCCGGGCGGTGCTGGCCCGCCCGCAGCTGCTGATCCTCGACGAGGCGACCAGCTCGGTGGACACCCGCACCGAACTGCTGATCCAGCACGCCATGGCCGAACTGCGCCGCGACCGGACCAGTTTCATCATCGCCCACCGGCTGTCGACGGTCCGCGACGCCGACCTGATCCTGGTGATGGAGCACGGCCGCATCGTCGAGAGCGGCAGCCACGAGGAGCTGGTGGCCCGCCGCGGCGAATACTGGTCCATGACACGGGTTTAAGCACTCCGCTGCCCACGATTCCGTGTCCGGCGTGCGGTGCGTTGGGGCAGGATGCGCGGTATGACGAGCACCACCGTGCACACCTTCTGCCGCTACTGCCTGGCGTCGTGCGGGGTCGAGGTCACCGTCGAGGACAACCTGGTCCGCAAGATCGCCCCCGACCGGCTCAACCCGCACAGCTGGCACGACTTCTGCGCCAAGGGCCGCACCGCGGCGCAGCTCGTCGAGCATCCGCGGCGGATCCTGGCGCCGATGCGCCGGGTCGGCGACCGCTACGTCGAGGCGAGTTGGGAGGAGGCGATCGCCGACATCGCGGCGCGGATGAACGCGGCGATCGAGGCCGACGGGCCCGACGCGATCGGCTCCTATTACGGCAATCCGTCCGGCTTCTCGGGGTCCAACGTCATCTTCATGAACGCCTGGCTCGACGCCGTCGGCACCCACAACCGCTACTTCGTCGGCTCCGTCGACCAGAACGCCATGCACGTCGTCGCCGAGGCGATGTACGGGTCGATGCTGATGGCGCCGGTGTCCGACATCGACAACTGCGATTACTTCCTACTGGTCGGCACGAATCCCGCAGTGAGCGCGTGGAATTGGCTGGAGACGGTGCCGGGCGGATGGCGGCGCGCACTGGAGCGCCAGAAGCGGGGCGCGACGCTGGTGGTGGTCGACCCGATCCGCACCGAGAGCGCCGACAAGGCCGACCTGCACCTGGCGGTGCGGCCCGGGCAGGACTGGGCGCTGCTGCTGGCGATGGTGAAGGTCGTGCTGGACGAGGGGCTGGAACATCGCGGCGACTGCGCGGACCTCGCGGTCGGCGTGCCCGAGATACGCAGGCTCGCCGCCGAAGCCGATCTCGACGACCTGGCGGCGCGCTGCGGTGTCGATCGCGTGACCATCGAACGCGTCGCCCGCGAGTTCGCCGCCGCGCGCGGCGCGATGGTCGTGACGCGCACCGGGGTGTCACTGCACGCGGCGGGCACGGTGGCCGAATGGCTGGGCCACGTGCTCAACGTCATCACCGGCCGGATGGACCGGCCCGGCGGGCGCCGGTTCGAACCCGGCTATGTCGACGCGCTGCGGCTGGCGGATCTGGCGAAGGGCACAACCCACGTCAGCCGGGTCGCCGGACGCCAAATGGTCGCGGGCGCACATGCTCTGGCCGAGCTGCCCGACGAGATCACCACGCCGGGCCCGGGGCAGATCAAGGCGCTGCTGATCAACTGCGGCAACCCGGTGGTGTCCGGCCCGGACGGCGCCAAACTCGACCGCGCGCTGGCGACACTGGATCTCCTGGTCGTGATCGACCTGGTGCAACGCGAGAGCCACCGCCACGCGCACTGGCTGCTGCCCGCCACGCACTGGCTGGAACGTGACGATCTATTGGCGTTCACCAGCAGCATGCACGACGAACCGTACGTGCAGTACGGGCGTCGCGCCGTCGAACCGCCGCCCGGCGCGCGCGAGGAATGGCGGATCTTCACCGACCTCACGCTGGCCATGGGGCGACCCCTGTTCGGCGTGCGGGGAATGAACGCGTTGGTGCGGGCCACCCGGCGCGCCGCCGCACTCACCGGACGCCCGCAGCTCGCATTCGGTCCGCGGTGGATCAACCGGATCGTGGTGGCCACCGCGCGGAAGGTCAACGGGCGCAAGCTCCGGTGGCGTGACGTGGCGGACAACGAGCACGGTCTGGTGCTGGGTCCTCGCGAGTTCGGGCACTTCCGCGCCGCGCTGCGCACGCCGGACAAGAAGGTGCACGCCGCGCCACCGCAGTTCGTCGCCCGGGCCCGGCAGCTACTGCGCGAACCGCGCCCGGCCGCGCCGCCCGGCTATCCGTTCCAGCTGGGCAACCGCCGCCACCGGCATTCGATGAACTCCTGGCTCAACGAGCTGCCGGGCCTGCACCCGGCCGGGAAGGACAACACCGTCGTCATCCACCCCGACGACGCCACCGCCCTCGGGGTGGCCGACGGTGACCGGGTGCGGGTGTTCTCCCCCGTGGGCGCGGTCGAGGTGCGGGCCACGGTCAGCGATCAGCCGCGCCGCGGCATGGTGGTGCTCGACCACGGCTGGGGCTCACGGGTTTTCGATCCGCGCGGCGGAGGTCCGCCCCAATCCTTCGGCGTGAACCGCAACCTGCTGGTCGACGGCGCCGCACTGGACCCGCTGTCGCAGACCTCCACACTCAGCGAGGCCTACGTCGGCGTCCAGAAGATCTAGAGCTGCGGCCCTTCGGCGCGCAGATCGTCCACCTTGGACATCGCCTCGCGCAGTTGGGCCAACCATTCGTCGGCGTGCTGGCCGACCAGCCGGACCGACCAGGCCAGCGCGTCCGAGCGGGACCGCGCGACCCCCGCGTCGACCAGGGTGTCCAGCACCTGACGCTCGGGTTGGCGCAGCCGCGTCATCACCGGAACGGCGATGTGCGTGAACAGGATCCGCTCCGGATGCTCCTGCGAGCCCACCTCGACACCCCAGGCCACCTTGCGGCCGTACCGGGCTTCGGCTTCGTCGGCGATCCGCATCCGCTCAGGGCGGGTCTGCTCACGGAAGCGCGCCGCGCGCCCGGAGGCGTGCGCCTCGCTCTCGTGTTCACCCGCGTCGGCCAGCCGGCCGATCACGGTGATCTCCTCGCGGTCGACGACGACGGTGGGGTCGCCGGCGAACCATTCGTCGGGGACGCGGCCGGCGAACCAGTCCGCGGCGTCGCTCGCGTCGGGTTGCTCGGCCTGTTGCCAGCCGCCCGGACGACCGGGTCGGCGGTGATGATGTGTCTTCATGATTACATGATTACATCGTTACAACGCTGATGAGCGGAGTTCACCATCGGCGAAACAGGTCGGCGACACTACGGTTGATGACGCATTCGGCGCGAAAATCGTCACGAACCGTAGTCTCGGCGCAACCCCGAGCGAGGAGGAGTGAGGCGATGACCGGTCAATGGCTGCCCGATCCCGACGGCCGTCACGAATTCCGTTGGTTTGACGGACAGAGATGGACCGACCAGGTGTCCAGCCAGGGCCAGGTGATGCAGGCGCCGCTGGCGGGGGCTGCGACTCCGGCGTCTCCGCCGGCGCCGGCGGGTGGTGACGGATTCAGCGGCATCTCCGGAGATCTCGTCGACGGCCGGTTCAGCGAGCGCGAAGCCACCCCGATCGCCAACCAGAACACCAAGATGCTGCGGGTGCGTCTCGGTGAGCCGTTCATGGCGCGCCAGGGCGCGATGGTGGCCTACCAGGGCAACGTCGACTTCTCCTTCGAGGGCGGCGGGGCGTCGAAATTCCTCAAGAAGGCGCTGACCGGAGAAGGCCTGCCGCTGATGCGCTGCCAGGGGCAGGGGGACGTGTTCCTCGCCGAGCGCGGCTACGACGTGCACCTGCTCCGCCTCGCCAACAGCGGGCTGTCGATCAGCGGCAAGAACGTGCTGGCCTTTTCGGCCGGGCTGGACTGGAACATTGAACGCGTGCGCGGCGGCAGCATCGCGACCGGCGGCCTGTTCAACACCACGCTGCGCGGCACCGGATGGGTCGCCCTGACCACAGACGGCCCGCCGGTGGTGCTCAACGCCGCCGAGGCCCCCACGTTCGCCGACACCAACGCCGTCGTCGCATGGTCGGCCAATCTCCAGACCCAACTGAGGGCCAGCTTCAAGGCCGGTGCGCTGATCGGCCGCGGATCCGGCGAGGCACTGCAGGTCGCCTTCCACGGGCAGGGTTTCGTGATCGTGCAGCCCTCCGAGGGCATCCCGGTGCCGACGCAGTGAGCGCTGACCGCGCACCCCTGTGGGACACCGAGGCATTCAGCGGTGTCTACGCCGGACACCCCGGCCGCCTGTACCGACGCGGCCCCGCCACGATCGACGATCTGATCGCCGGCACCCGGTGCTGGACCGACCGGGAATTCCTGGTCCACGGCGAGCGCCGGATCACTTACGCGCAGTTCCGCGGGGCACTCGGCAGGGTCGGCGAGCGCCTTCGCGATCTCGGGGTGCAACCGCGCGACCGCGTGATGGTCTTCGGCTACAACAGCCCGGAATGGATCGCGGCCGTGTTCGGCTTGTGGCTGCGGGGAGCGGTTCCGGTACTGGGCAACCGGTGGTGGAGCACCACCGAGGTGACCCATGCCGCCGACCTGCTCGACCTGCGCCACATCCTCACCGACACCCCGCTGCAGACCGCTTCCGCGAGCAGTCCGCTCTCCGAGCTCGCCGGTGCGTTCGACTCACCGGGCCCCGAGGCGTCGGGCACCGACTCCGAGATCGACACCGACATCGATGACGTCGCGCTCATCCTGTTCACCTCCGGCAGTTCGGGCTTGCCGAAAGCCGTTGAGCTGTCGCGTCGTTCCGTCATCGCCAATCAACAGAACATCCTCGTGCGCAATGGCAGGCTGCCCCATCTGCTCGACGCCGACTCCCCGCAGGTCGTCAGCCTGGCGAGTACGCCGATGTTCCACATCGGCGGACTGTCGAGCCTGCTCACCCACTTTCTCACCGGTGGGCGGATCGTGTTGGCAGAGGGCCGATTCGACGCCGGACAGGTCATGGCGCTGATCGAGCGCGAACGCGTGCAGGTGTGGGGTGCGGTGCCCACCATGGCCGTGCGCGTCCTCGAACACCCGGAGTTCGGCAGCCGCGACCTGACCAGCCTGCGGTCGTGGCCGCTGGGCGGAGCGCCGGTCAGCCCCGAACTCCTCGAGCGGATCCGCACGACGCTGCCCAATCTGCGCGAGCGCGGACTGTCCAACACCTGGGGCATGACCGAGGCCGGTGGTTTCCTCACGGTCGCCGACAGCCGGGATCTGCGCGCCAGGCCGGGAACGGTGGGGCGGCCCTATCCCGTCGTCGAACTACAGATCGACCGCCCCGACGCCGACGGGGTGGGCGAGGTGCTGGCCCGCTCCCCCGCCGTGATGCTCGGCTACGCCGGGCGCGGCGCCGACGAGACCGTCGACGCCGACGGTTGGCTGCACACCGGCGATCTGGGCCACCTCGACGACGACGGCTACCTCTACATCGACGGCCGCAGCAAGGACATCGTGATCCGCGGGGGTGAGAACATCGCGTGCCCCCACGTCGAGGCCGCACTCACCAGCCATCCCGCGGTGGTCGAAGCCGCCGCGCTGGGGCTACCGCATCCCGATCTCGGAGAAGAGCTCGCGGCGGTGGTCGTGTACCGCGACGGTGCGCGGCCACCGACCGACGATGAGCTGCGCCGTCACCTCGCCGGTGTCGTCTCCTCGTTCGCCGTGCCGACCCGCTGGCGGATCAGGACCGAACCGCTGCCGACGCTCGCCGGCGAGAAGGTCGACAAGCGAGCGCTGGCGGCCGAACTCCGCTAGTGCGCGATCGGCACCGAGATCTCGCGGTAGCGCACCGCACGGTCCGGGTCCGGCACGTCGAAGTAGACGTCGCGCAGGAAGTAGGTCGTGTTTCCCATCTTGACGGTGAAGTCACCGGTGTAGCGGATGACCGGCGGCTCGGCCACCTGGATCTTGTGCGTCCACGGGGGAACCGTGATCGCGATGGTCTTGGTCGTCTCCACGGTCTCTTCGAATTTCGCGGAGTACTTGGTCGAGATCTCCGCAGAGACGATCTTCTTGATGTTGATACCGGCGGTGGCGCTGATCTCCACGCTGTGGCTCGTGCTGTTGCTGAATTTGACCGAATCCTTGAGTTCGGCCTTGGTCTCCGCGGTCTGATAGCTCCAGATCTCACGTTCCTTGCCGTAGGTCCGCTCTTGCTTCTTCGCCTCGAAGGAACAGGTGGCCGGCGCGCTGCCGCCGCAGAGCCTGTTGAGGGCCTCGGCTTGCTTCTGGCCCTGACCAGCCGGGATCTCCACGACGCCGCCGGGCTGATCCATCAGCACCATGGGAGCGCCGTAGCGGTTGCAGACTGCCGCACCGCTCGTCGAACAGCTGGACTGCGTCTCGCTGAACGCTCCGACCCGCATCATCAAAGACCACTGACCGTCGACGCGACCGTCCGGGGCGAGCACACCGTAGGTGGGGTACACCCGGCCCTCACCGAGGAAGTAGTACACGACCTCGAAGTGGTGGGTCTCACCGGGCTGCAGGATCGCCCCGACGTGCGGGGACTGCGTCACCTGATTCTGGAGGTGGTCACCGTAGGCGATGAGTTTGACCGGCCTACTCGAGGCGTTGATGACGTCGAAGCCTTTGGTGACGGTATCGCTGGCCGCCGCCATCACCAGACCCTCGGAGAGAGGCGAATCCGGCTGCGCGACCTGATCGTACGGTGACACGTCCACTCCGACCGCCAGTTTGACGCCTGGACTGCGACCGGTGAGGAAGTCGGTGACCGTGCGTACGCTCAGTCCCCGATCGACGATCCGCACCGAGAACGCGTCCGTCCACCCCGACGCCATCTGTTCGGGCGTGACGTCCGCGTTGGGCGTGTAGACGTAGGTGCCGTTGGAGAACACCACGACGTCGCCGTATTTGGGCTTCTCGGCGACTTCGAACGTCAGCCGGTCGTTCTCCTCGTCGGTGGTGTTGAACGTGCCGACGATCACGCCGGTTCCGGTGCCCTGCACGATCTGCCGAGCGTCGGGCGTGGGGCGATCGTTGAAGAAGATCCGGTCGAGCTCACGGCGCACCCAGTCGAGCATTCCCACGAGCACCGCGGGGGCGGCCGGCGTGGTCGGGATCTTCAGAGAGACATGAGGGAGAGCCAGGCCCACCATCGCCAGGAGCCGGGGAATCAGGCCCTTTGCGGGAGCGACGGTCGGCGCGGAGACCGTCGCGGCGAGTGTGGCCGCGCCGACGGTCTCCGCCGCACCTGCGATGGCCGTCGTCCGTGCGCCGGCAGCCGACTGCGGCGACTCGAGCAGATTCTCTGCGTCATGATCTTCTGCGCCCGAGGACGACTCGTGGGAGACCGCAGACTCCGCGGCGGAGGGGGTTTCGGACTCTGCCTCCTCGACGATCTCAACCGCGGAGTGGCTGTCGCGGTCGATGATCTGCGTCGCGGCCGGCGGCTGGCCGCCCGGTTCGAGGGCCACGATCTCGGCTGCGGGGTCTTGCACCAGGTCGCCCGCAGCGGATTGTTCGAGTGGAGTCGACGGCTCCGCCCCGCTCGTAGTGCCCGTACCGTCGTCGATGTCGTCATCCTCGACACCGTCCTGCACACCGGGCTCGGCCGCTTCGTCGCCGAGGTCGTCGGTGCCGTCGGTGTCGTCGTCGCCCGGCTCCGTGTCGTCGGATTCGTCGCCGGATTCGGGCGCCGGCGCCTCATCGGCTGCGTTCGGCCGTGGAGACGGCTCCGATGGTTCGGAGTGGGTGTCCGTCTGCGCCCCTGCCGCCTCCCCGCTGTCGGCGGATGCGAGCCCCGTACCGCCGGTGGCCACGGCAACCCCCAAGCCGACCGCGAAGGCGAGCGCGCCGGCCCGTTCGATGTACGACCCTGTGCTCACGACCCGTTCCCCCTCCGTCGACGGCCCATGGGCGCTGAGCATGCCATTGCGTTCGCAAAATCTGGAGCTTTTTGACGATCTCGATAAATTTTGCTCGGACCCCACCACGGGGAGGGCCGCATCCCATACCCCCTATGGGTATATGATGGCGTCATGAGCATCCACCTGAACGTCGAAGGCATGAGCTGCGGTCACTGCGTCAAGGCCATCACGACGGCGGTCGAACCACTGCCCGGCGTCGCGGGCGTCACCGTCGACCTCGAGGCCGGGACCGTCACGGTGGCCGGCGAAGCCGACGAGGCCGCGGTCGTCGCGGCGATCGAGGACTGCGGATACGACGTACGCCGGGCGGCATGAGTTCGGTCGTCCTCACCGTCGGCGGCATGACCTGCGCGTCCTGCGCCGCGCGCGTCGAGAAGAAGCTCAACCGGATCGACGGTGTGACCGCCGCAGTGAACTACGCGACCGAGCAGGCGACGGTCAGCTTCCCCGACTCGGTGCGGCCGGAAGACCTGGTCGCCGCCGTCGAGGCCACCGGCTACACCGCGACACTGCCCACCGCCGAGCCGGACGAGGACCGGGCCGGGGAGCCGGACGAGGCCGTGGCGTGGCGCCAGCGGCTGCTCGCGTCAGCGGCGCTGAGCATCCCGGTGGTGCTGCTGTCGATGATCCCGGCGCTGCAGTTCGACAACTGGCAGTGGCTGGCCCTGACGCTCGCCTCCCCCGTCGTCGTGTGGGGCGCCTGGCCGTTCCACCGCGCCGCGCTGACCAACCTGCGCCACGGCGCCGCGACCATGGACACCCTCATCTCCGTCGGCGTGACCGCCGCCTACCTGTGGTCGCTGTGGGCGCTGTTCTTCACCCACGCCGGCATGCCGGGGATGACGATGTCGTTCGACCTGCTGCCGTCCGACACCTTCGAGCCGCACCTGTACCTCGAGGTCGCCGCCGCGGTGACGACGTTCCTCACCGCGGGTCGCTATTTCGAGGCTCGCGCCAAGCGGCGTTCCGGTGCGGCGCTGCGTGCGCTGCTCGACATGGGCGCCAAAGATGTTGCCGTGCTGCGGGAATCGCGCGAAACCCGGATCCCGGTCGCGCAGCTGACCGTCGGCGACGACTTCGTGGTGCGACCCGGCGAGAAGATCGCGACCGACGGCGTGGTGGTGTCCGGCTCCTCGGCCGTCGACGTGTCGATGCTGACCGGTGAATCGGTACCCGTGGAGAAGGGCCCCGGTGACGACGTCGTCGGCGCGACCGTCAACGTCGGCGGCCGGCTCACCGTGCGCGCCACCCGGGTGGGCGCCGACACCCAGCTGGCGCAGATGGCCCGACTGGTGAACGAGGCGCAGAGCGGTAAGGCCGAGGTGCAGCGGCTCGCCGACCGGGTGTCGGCGGTGTTCGTTCCGGTCGTGATCGGGTCGGCGCTGCTGACCCTGGCGGGGTGGCTGCTGGCCGGCGGACCGGTCAGCGCGGCGTTCACCGCCGCGGTCGCCGTGCTGATCATCGCCTGCCCGTGTGCGCTCGGCCTGGCCACCCCGACCGCGCTGCTGGTCGGCACCGGCCGCGGCGCGCAACTGGGCATCCTGATCAAAGGGCCGCAGATGCTCGAGTCGACCCGCCGCGTCGACACCGTGGTGTTGGACAAGACCGGAACCGTGACGACGGGCCAGATGTCGGTGGTCGCCACCCATGCCGACGAGGCGACGATGCGGCTGTTCGGCGCGCTGGAGAACGCCTCGGAACATCCGATCGCGCGCACGATCGCCGCGCACGCCGCCGAACGCGGCGACCTAGCCGCCGTGGACGACTTCGAGAACCACGGCGGCCGCGGGGTGAGCGGTGTCGTGGACGGTCACCGCGTCGCGGCGGGCCGCCTGGCCTGGCTGACCGAGATCACGTCGGCGTCGGTGCCCGACGACCTCCGCGAGGCCGCCGAGGCGGCGCAGAACCAGGGACAGACCCCGGTGTGGTTCGCCGCCGACGGGGCGATCCGGGCCGTGGTCGTCGTATCCGACACCGTCAAGGACCGCGCCGCCGACGCGATCGCCGACCTGCGGTCGCTCGGGCTGACCCCGGTGCTGCTGACCGGTGACAATCGGCATGCGGCGCAGGCGGTCGCGGACCAGGTCGGTATCGAAACCGTGATCGCGGATGTGCTGCCCGCCGACAAGGTCGACGCCATCCGCGGGCTGCAGCGCGAGGGCAAGGTCGTGGCGATGGTCGGCGACGGGGTCAACGACGCGGCCGCGCTGGCGCAGGCCGACCTGGGCCTGGCCATGGGCACCGGGACCGACGCGGCGATCGAGGCGTCCGACCTCACCCTGGTGACCGGTGACCTGCGCGCGGTCCCCGACGCGATCCGGCTGTCGCGCGCCACGCTGCGCACGATCAAGGGAAACCTGTTCTGGGCGTTCGCCTACAACGTGGCGGCGCTGCCGCTGGCCGCACTGGGATTGCTGAACCCGTTGATCGCGGGTGCGGCGATGGCGTTCAGCTCGGTGTTCGTGGTGACCAACAGCCTGCGGCTGCGGCGGTTCACCCCGTCGCGCTGAACGTCACTCCGGCGGGCGGCGCGCGCGGAACAGCTTCACCTCACCCTTGATGCCCTTGAGGTGGCGGGCGCCGGCGAACGACCACGAGAACCGCTCGTCGTCGCCGATGGCGTGGCGGACCGATTCGGAGACCAGCACCGTGCCCGGCCGGGCCGCTCCGGTGACCCGGCTGGCGAGGTTGACCGGGCTGCCGAACCAGTCGCCGGCGCGGCTGACCGCCTCACCGGAGGCGATCCCCACCCGCAGGCGGGGGAAGTCGGCATCGGTCTGGGCGGCGTCGAGCAGGGCGAGCGCCGCCTCGAGCAGGGCCGCGGGCTCGGGGCTGACGAGCATCACGGCGTCGCCGATCGTCTTGACGAACCGCACCGGCGCCACCGCCAGCTCACGGGCCATGTCGCCCAGCCGGCGCGCAAGCTGCTCGAGCTTCTCGGGTGGTAATGCCTCACCGAGGCGGGTGAAGCCGACCAGATCGGCGAACATGATCGAGACCTCGCGGGCGCCCGGTAGCGGCACCCCCTTCGCGCGCTCGGTCGCCGAGACGGCTTCGGTCTCCATCGCGTGGCGCAACTGCAGCAGCAGCATGTCCTGGATCATCGGGCCGAGCTGCGGGGCGAGGTCGCGCACGAGCGCCTCGGATTTCGTGGCGATCTCCAGCTCCGAGGCGCCGGGCGTCAACACGGCCGCGAAGGCGGTGTAGCGCATCACCTCGGCGGCCTTCGCAAGGCCTTCCGACAACACGCGCACCACCTGAACGACCTGATCGGGGTCGAGCCCGAACTCGATGAACCGCTGCGCATGGGCGGCGGTCTCCGCGTCGGCGCGCAGGTGCACCGCGGCATCGGGGTCGTCCACCCGCGACAGACCCATGGCGCGCTGCACGCGCTGCAGCAGATCGAGGTCGATGCCGAACTTGTCGCTGATCTCGCGGGCGGAGACGTACACACCGTCGTCACCGACGTGCCGCCGCGAGGCCAGCAGCATCGGGGAGATCGCGTCGCGCACCTCGGGCACCGTGAACCCGCGCGCCAGTAGCCACTCGATCAACTCGGCGCGTTCGGCGCGCGCCGCCCCGGTCAACCCGTCGAGCAGGTCCTCGATGTCGTCGGCCACCGGCTCAACGTATACCGCGCGCCGCGTCGGGCATCCTGTTCGTGATGAGTGTCAGACCACCGCGCGCGCCGCTGCTCCACGGGTTCGCGCCCATCGCCGGCGGCACGCCGCGTGTTCTCGTGCTCGGGAATGCGCCGAGCGTGCTGGCACTGGCGAAACACCAGTACTACGGCAACCCGCGAAATGCGTTCTGGCGCATTGCCGGTGCGCTGTACGGATTCGACGCCGACGATCCCTACCCCGAGCGCACCGCGGCGCTGATCGCCAACGCAGTGGCGGTGTGGGATGTGCTGCGTGAGTGCCGACGCGCCGGCAGTCTCGACTCGGCGGTCGAACCGCCCAGCATGGTGGCCAACGACTTCCACGCCTTCTTCGGCCGGTACCCGTCGATCCGGCGGGTCTTGTTCAACGGAGCCGCCGCGGAGCGCAACTTCCGGCGGCTGGTCCCGGGAGAGTTCGACGTCGAGTTCGAGCGGCTGCCGTCGACCAGCCCCGCGCAGACGATGCGCTACGAACTGAAGCTCGCCGCATGGCGAGCGGCGCTCCAATCCCGCTAGTCGCCGGGGCACGTCGCACACTTCCTGCCACGTGGCGGTCAATCACTGCCAACGGGATGGATCGCGCTGACCTGCAGGTTGTTGCAGTCAGACCGGCCAGGAAAACCCTCCAGACCGAACGGACACGAAGAGGTACGGAAATGAACAAGTTCGGATTCGCCACCATCATCGCCGGCGGACTGGCCACCGGATTCCTCGGCTTCGCCGCCCCCGCCCAGGCCGCCCCCGCCGGGCCCGGCAACGCCGCCGACACCATCAGCTCGCTCGATGACCGCGGCTACGAGGTCCGCGTCAGCCAGCAGGGCATGAACAAGCCCCTCGACGAGTCCAGCATCGTCTCGGTGCGCTACGACAACGAAGACCGCGTCGTCTACGTCACCACCCGCTGACCCACTCGCCGCCACCACCGCCGAGACTGCGGTGAGATCACGAAAACCGTCGAAACGGTGATCTCACCGCAGTCTCGGCGTATGTGGGCGTAGGCGGCGCGGGATACCGTGGCGGGATGTCCTGTGTGTTCTGCGACATCGTCGCCGGTGAAGCGCCCGCCATCCGCGTCTACGAAGACGACGACTTCCTCGCGTTCCTCGACATCCGCCCGTTCTCCCGCGGTCACACGCTGGTGGTCCCCAAACGTCACAGCGTGGACCTGACCGACACCCCACCCGACACGGTCGCCGGGCTGGCCCGCATCGGCCAGCGCATCGCCCAGGCCGCGCGACGTTCCGGATTGCACGCCGACGGCAACAACGTCGTCATCAACGACGGTAAGGCCGCCTTCCAGACGGTGTTCCACATCCATCTGCACGTGCTGCCCCGCCGCAGCGGCGACAAGTTGTCGTTCGCCAAGAACATGGTCCTGCGCCGCGACCCCGGTCGTGAGGAGTCCGGTCGCCTGCTGCGCGAGGCGCTCTCCGAACTCGACACGACGCCGTAGCCGTCACCACGCCGGGCCGTGCAGCCCGAACCGGTTCCGCGGGTCGGCCGGCTCCCAGCTGCAGTCGACCTGGGATCGAGCCCCCATCTCGCGGGCCCGCGCCACCAGTCGCCGGCCCAACTCGAGCTGTCCGGGTTCCCATGTCGCGAGCGCCTCGGTGATGTCGCCGCTCGCACGCAGCGCGTCGTGGAGTGCCCAGGCGTCGGCTGCCGCCTTCGCCGTGGCGGCCGCGGCATGGGGCCGGGCCGCGCTCGCCGCGTCGCCCAGCAGCGCCGCCCGGCCCAGCGCCATCCGGGTGGCACTGGCGTCCAACACCGCCTGCAGGAACGGCTGCTCGGTGCGCACCACCACCTCGGCCACCGCGGGCGCCAGCAGTTCTGCTGCCGCCGAACGCATCTCATCGACGTAGCGGTCCTGCACCGCACCCGGATGCAGGGACACCTCGGCGCGGACACCCCGCCTGTCGGTCATCAGGTCGTCGAGTTCGTCGCCCTGCGCCACGTTGCGGTACCAGACGAAATTCATCAGACGCCGCCCCACCGCGAGGCCGCCGCCGGGAGCCGGGATCGGGTAGGCCACCAGGTGGGTGTGGGGCGCGAAACTGTAGGTGATCGCATCGTGCAACAGGTCGAAGGTCTCGGCCGAGAGCCGGCTTTCCGGCACGGTCCCGCGCCAACCCACATAACCGGCGTACTCCAGATCGGCGGACGGACAGAACCGCCGCCGGTTCACCGAGCCGATCCCGTCGGCGAACACCGCCAGATCCGCCCGGTCGCGCCGCCCGGAGGCGAACCGCACCTCCACCCCGTCGGCGTCCTCGTCGAAATCCGTGGCGCATTCGCCGAGGTGGTAGTGCTCCGCACCGAGATCGGCCAGCAGCGCCCGGTGGAACGTGCCCCACGACGTGAACGTCCACGCCAGCGGTTCGGTGTGGACGACGGCGTTGCGGGCGTCGAGGTACTGCACGCGGCGGGTGGACGTGCTGACCTGCTCGGGGTGCTGGTCACTGCACTCGGTGAACCAGCGCACGGTCTCCGGGTGCAGGACGATGCCGCCGCCGCGACCGTCGAGGTCCTCGGGCGTGCGTTCGTACACCGAGACGTCGAAACCGAGGCGCCGCAACAACAATGCGGTGGTCAGACCGCCGATGGAACCGCCGACGACCACCGCGCGGGCGTCGCTCCAGTCCTGCATGCCGACACCCTACGGGCGCAGACGCTGCCACACTGGTGTGATGAGCCACCCCTCCCCCATCGAGCAGGCCGGCCTGCGACTGCTGAAGGTGCACGACCTGCTGTACAAGAAGTCCGGCGGCCGCATCGGGCATCGGATCCCGGGCGTCCCGCCGAGCCTGCTCCTGCACACCGTCGGCGCCAAGACCGGCAAGGCGCGCAGCAACACGCTGACCTACGCCCGCGACGGCGAGAACTACCTGATCGTCGCCTCGATGGGCGGGGCGCCGAAATCGCCGGGCTGGTACCACAACCTCAAGGCCAACCCGAGCGTGGAAATCAACGTCGGGACAAAGCGTTTCGCCGTGACGGCACGGCCCGTGCTGCCCGACGATCCGGACTACGCCCGCCTGTGGCGCGTCGTCAACGACAACAACTCGAACCGCTACGACGCCTATCAGAAGCGCACGTCGCGGCCCATCCCGATCGTCGTGCTGACCCCCTAGAAGAGCTCTTTGGCCAGCAGTTCCAGCGTCGTGTCGCGGGCGGGCGCCGTCGCCGGATCGGTGCCGCGCCGTGCCGAGGCGACGGGGTTGACCATCACCTCGTCCACGTCGAACTCCGCGGCCAGCGCCCGCACCTGCTCGGCCGCCTCGGTCGGTGACCCGACCACCGCGCGCTGCAGTCCGTGCTGAACCACTGCCTGGGCCTGCGGGCTGAGCTCCTTGGCTTGGGCGTCCTCGACCAGTTCCAGCGCGGTCAGCGGCTGGCCGGTGCGCAGCTGGGCCATCATGTGCAGGTTCGGCAGCATCAGCGCCATCGCCTCGTCGTGGGTCTCGGCGACGACGGCGTTGACCGTCAGGAATGTCACCGGCTCGGCGGCGACGTCGCTGGGCCGGAACTCGGCACGGTAGGTGGCCAGCGCCTCGGCGGTGCCCTGCCCGGAGAAGTGGTGGGCGAACACGTACGGCAGACCCTTGGCCGCGGCCAGGTGGGCGGAGTACATCGACGAGCCGAGCAGCCACAGCCGTGGCTCGGTGGTCGCCGCGGGGGTGGCCTTGAGGATGTAGTTCTCCCGCATCAGGTTGCGCGGCAACGAGACTCGAACGCCGTGCCGGCTCATCAGCGCCGCGACGTCATCGAGGTAGTCCGGGAAGCGTTCGATGTCGGTGTCGTCACGCCCGGCGGCGCCGCGCAGCGCCATCGAGGTCACCGGATCCGATCCGGGCGCGCGCCCGATCCCGAGGTCGATGCGGCCCGGGTGGGCGGCCTCGAGCAGCGCGAACTGCTCGGCCACCGCCAGCGGGGCGTGGTTGGGCAGCATCACCCCACCGGATCCGAACCGCACCTGCGACGTCTGGGCGGCGAGGTGGGCGATCACCACCGGCGGACTGGTCGCCGCAACCGCGGGCATGTTGTGGTGCTCGGCGATCCAGTAGCGGGTGTAACCCAGCCGGTCGGCGGTCTGCGCGAGGTGCGTGGTCGCCGCAAGCGCATCGGACGTGGTCTGGTCGGTGCGCACGGGAATGAGGTCCAGGACAGAAAGGCGCATGGAAGTGACAACGCATTCGCACGCCCCGGCGTTCCCCGGGCGGGCGGTGATCCTCAGCGCCCGGCGACGGCGCGGTCGGGATAGTCGCCGAGCACCAGCCCGTTGACCACCGGGTAGAAGCGGTCCCACCAGGTGTCGTCGTCGCTGCTGTCCTCGAACGCGAGGGCCTGGTTGTCGGCCACGTAGCCGCGCAACGCCGCCTCGTACCGGGTGAACCCGCGGACGTGGTCGCCGTGGGCGGCGCCGAGTTCTCCGCCGAGAACGTAGGCGCCGATGAGGGCCAGGCTGGACCCCTGCCCCGACAGCGGTGACGCGCAGTGCGCGGCGTCGCCCACCAGCGCGATGCGCCCCGCAGACCACCGGTCCATGACGATCTGCGCGGCCTCGTCGCAGTAGAAGTCGGTGGCGTCGCGCGTGAGGTCGAGCAGCCGGTCGACGAAGGCGCCGGTGCCGGCGAAGCGCCGTTCGATCTCCGCACGCTGTGCCACTCCGTCGCGATAGTCGAGGCGCAGGTGCGTGTCGGTGAAGCCGAACATGACCCGCGCCTCGGTGTCGTCCCGCGCGCTGTAGAGCCCACAGAACAGCTCGGGCTCCCGTTCGACGAACCACGTCTGCCAGTGGTCGAGGCCGAGGATGTTGTCGATCGTGCAGACCGCGAGGAACATCCCCATGCGCCGGAGGAAGTCCTCCTCCGGCCCGAACGCCAGCCGCCGCACGGCCGAGTGCAGACCGTCGGCCCCGACGACGAGGTCGAAGGTCTGCGGCGCGGCGCGCTCGAATTCGACGTGCACGGCCTCACCGGTGTCGTCGAGCGCGGCGACGGTGTCGCCGAACACGAAGTCGACGTCGGGCACCGCGGCGTGCAGCACGTCGACCAGGTCGTCGCGCAGGATCTCGATGTCCGGACTGCCGATCAGCCCGCCGGTCGCCGTCTTCTCGGTGTCGCGGGAGATCTCCGCGCCCGCGGCGTCCACCGCCGACATGCCGCGGAACGCGATGGCCCGGGCGCGGACCGCGTCGAGCAGGCCCATCCGGTCGAGGACCGTCAACGCAGGCCCGCGTACGTCGATGGCCTGCCCGCCCGGCCGCAGGCCCGGATGCCGCTCGACGACGGTGACCGAATGCCCCTGCCGGCGCAGCCAATACGCGGTCGCCGTCCCGGCGACGGAGGCGCCGGACACCAGCACAGTGGCCATCAGATCCCTGCCCTCTCCTTCGCGGCGGTGAAAACGTCGTCCATCATCGCCGGAGTGAGCTTGCCGGTAAACGTATTTTGCTGGCTGGGGTGGTAGCAGCCGACCAGCGTCACGTCCCCGAGGTCCGCCGCGGCGAGGTGGCCGAACGTCGGCGCAGGTACCGGCACGGCAACACCGCCACGGCGCAGCATCTGCAGCGCCGCCTTCCACGCAAAGCCGCCCAGCGCGACGACCACCTTCACCTCGTCCCGGATCAGCCGCCACTCCGTGTCCAGCCACGGTGCGCACGTCGCCCGCTCCGCCGGGGTGGGCGCATTGGCCGGCGGGGCGCACCTGACCGCGGCCGCCATCCGAACGTCGTTGAGCTCCAACCCGTCTGCGGCGTCGACGCACAGCGTCTGGTTGGCCAGACCCGCCCGGTGCAGTGCGGCGAACAGGAAGTCGCCGGAGCGGTCCCCGGTGAAGATCCGGCCAGTGCGGTTGGCACCGTGGGCGGCCGGGGCGAGGCCGACCACCATGATGCGGGGGTGGGCGTCACCCCAACCGGGTGCGGGTCTGCCCCAGTACGGCTGATCGGCGAACGACTTGCGTTTGACCGCGGCAGCCTCCTCGCGCCACTCCACCAGCCGCGGGCACGCCCGGCACACCGACACCAGCGCGTCGAGTTCGCCGAGCGATTGCACCGCCGACGCCAGCGACTCCACCGCGGCCGCCGATTCCGTCACCACCGTCGCGGCGGTCGCCGGATCACCCGGCCATCCGGTGCCCGGCGGCACGGGTGACGGATACCGGACGCCGGTGCGCGGGTGGGGCAACTGCACGCCTCCACTGTGCCCGGCCTGGGGGAAATTCCGTCGATGAACCGCCGCGTGCGCTGCTACATTCGGCCGCGATAGCCCATGACCACCTCCACGCGCGGCCCGCTGTTCCTCATCTTGTTCTCGGCGTTGACCGCGGGAGCGGGTAACGGTATCTCGCTGGTCGCCTTCCCCTGGTTGGTGTTGCAGCGCAACGGGTCAGCGGTCGACGCATCGATCGTCGCGATGGCCGGCACGCTGCCGCTGCTGGTCGCGACGCTGATTGCCGGCGCCGCCGTCGACTATCTGGGCCGGCGGCGGGTGTCGATGCTCTCCGACGCCCTGTCCGCGATGTCCGTGGCGGCGGTGCCGATCATCGCGCTCACCTTCGGTGTGGACGCGGTCAACGTGGCGGTGCTCGCCGCGCTCGCCGCGCTGGGCGCGTTCTTCGATCCGGCCGGGATGACCGCGCGCGAGACCATGCTGCCCGAGGCCGCCCACCGGGCCGGCTGGACCCTCGACCACGCCAACAGCGTCTACGAGGCGGTGTTCAACCTCGCCTACATCGTCGGCCCGGGTATCGGCGGCCTGCTGATCGCGACGATGGGCGGCGTGGACACGATGTGGGTGACCGCGGGCGCGTTCGTGCTGTCCATCGCTGCGATCGCGCCGCTGCGGCTGGAAGGGGCCGGCCGGCCCGACCGCGACCAGCTGCCGGAGCGGGTGTGGGCGGGCATCGTCGAGGGCCTCGGATTCGTCTGGCGCACACCCGTATTGCGCACGCTGGCCGTCGTCGACCTGATCGCCACCGGGCTGTACATGCCGATGGAGAGCGTGCTGTTCCCGAAGTACTTCACCGACCGCGACCAACCGGCACAGCTGGGCTGGGTGCTGATGGCGCTGTCGATCGGCGGGCTGGTCGGTGCGCTGGGCTACGCGGTGCTGTCGCGGTACGCCAACCGCCGCACGGTGATGCTCACCGCGGTGATCACCCTCGGTGTCGCGATGACGGTGATCGCGTTCCTGCCGCCGCTGCCGGTGATCCTGGTGCTGTCGGCGATCGTCGGGCTGGTCTACGGGCCGATCGCGCCGATCTACAACTACGTCATGCAGACGCGGGCGCCCGCGCACCTGCGCGGCCGGGTGGTCGGGGTGATGGGATCGCTGGCCTACGCGGCCGGTCCGCTCGGTCTGGTGGTGGCCGGCCCGCTGGCCGACCGCGCCGGCCTGTCGGTGACCTTCCTCGCCCTCTCGCTGCCGATGCTCGCGCTCGGCCTGGCCGCGATCTTCATGCCCGCGCTGCGCCAACTCGACCCGGAGCCGGCCCCGCTTCGACCCGGACCCGAGGCGGGCTGAACACCGCCGCCAGCTGCCGCAGGGCCTCGGGCGCCCCGGCGACGTGCAGCCGGCCCGCGGCGACCAGATCGTCGACCCGCCGCGGATCGGTCGCGGCGGCCAGCACGTCCACCTCACCGGTCATCACGACGTCCGGCGCGATGGCCGCGTCACCGTCGCCCACCGTCTCCACCCGTCCGGCGCCGATCCGCACGGTCGCACCGCCCTGGGGCGTCGCGAGCCGTAGCACCAGATCGGGCCCGGTCCGGTCCTCCCGCACGTAGGCGCGCACGGCGCGGGCCAACCACTCCGGGCGCACCACATCGGTCGGTGTGCGGGTGGTGAGCAGATGCCTGCCCCACCGGGCGAAGGCGTCGACGACCTCTTCGAGCGCGCGACCGTCGGCGGTCAGGTCGTAGACGTTGGCCGACGCCGGCCGCGGCAGCTCCCGTTTGACCACAAGACCGTTGCGCTCGAGATCGCGCAACCGCCCGGCGAGCATGTCGGTGGCGATCGGCGCGAGCCCGCTCAACAGGTCGCCGTAGCGGCGCGGCCGGTCGAGCAACTCGCGCACGATCAGCAGCGTCCACCGGTCACCGACCAGGTCGAGGCTCTTGGCCAGCGGGCAGTGCTGACCGTAGGAGCGGGGCATGCGTCGAACGTAGTGCGATCGGCGGCGCTCCAAGCGGTTACTCGGGGAATGCACCGACCTACCATGGCGCTGTGAGCCCCGCGCTGAGCGAACTGATCGCCGAACTGCCCGACGGTGTCGTCGTCACCGATCCCGACATCGTGGCCTCCTACCGGCAGGACCGGGCCGCCGATCCGCATGCGGGCACCGCGCTGGCCGTGGTGCGCCCCACCCGCACCGAGGAGGTGCAGGCGGTGCTGCGCTGGGCGTCGGCGCATCAGGTCGCGGTGGTCCCCCGCGGCATGGGCACCGGCCTGTCCGGCGGGGCGACCGCACTCGACGGCGCGATCGTGCTGTCGACGGAGAAGATGCGCGACATCACCGTCGACCCGGTCACCCGCACCGCGGTGTGCCAGCCCGGCCTGCTCAACGCCGAGGTGAAGAAGACCGTCGCCGAGTACGGGCTGTGGTATCCGCCCGACCCGTCGTCGTACGAGATCTGCAGCATCGGCGGCAACATCGCCACCAACGCCGGTGGGCTGTGCTGTGTGAAGTACGGCGTCACCACCGATTACGTGCTGGGCCTGCAGGTGGTGCTGGCCGACGGCACCGCGGTGCGCCTCGGCGGTCCGCGGCTCAAGGACGTCGCCGGCCTGTCGCTGACCAAGCTGTTCGTGGGCAGCGAAGGCACGCTCGGCGTGATCACGGAGGTCACGCTGCGGCTGCTGCCCCCGCAGCCGTCACCGTGCACGGTGGTCGCGACGTTCGATTCGGTGGAGGCGGCGGCGGGCGCCGTCGTCACGATCACCGGCCGCATCCGGCCGTCGATGCTCGAGTTCATGGACGCCGTCGCGATCAACGCCGTCGAGGACAAACTGCGGATGGGGCTGGACCGCAACGCCGCGGCGATGATGGTCGCCGCCTCCGACGACCGCGGCGCCGCCGGCGGGGAGGACGCCGCGTTCATGGCGCAGGTCTTCACCGAAGCCGGTGCGACAGAGGTCTTCTCGACCTCGGACCCCGACGAGGGTGAGGCGTTCGTGGCGGCCCGTCGGTTCGCGATCCCCGCGGTCGAGCTGAAGGGGTCACTACTGCTCGAAGACGTCGGTGTGCCGGTGCCCAGGCTCGCGGACCTGTGCGCGGGCATCGACAAGATCGCCGCCGACCGCGATGTGCTGATCTCGGTGATCGCCCACGCCGGGGACGGCAATACCCATCCGCTCATCGTGTTCGACCCCGCCGACCCGGCGATGGCCGAACGCGCGCAGATCGCGTTCGGCGAGATCATGGACCTCGCCGTCGGGCTGGGCGGAACGATCACCGGCGAGCACGGTGTCGGACGGCTGAAGCGGCCGTGGCTGGCCGGACAGATCGGTCCGGACGCGATGGAACTCAACCGCCGCATCAAACACGCACTGGACCCGGGCGCGATCCTGAACCCGGGCGCGGCGTTCTAGCCGGCGATTTGTGCACGCTTTCGCGCGGTGGGCGCGCGTTTTCGTGCACAAACCACACGCAGGCGTGGTAGTCATGAGACATGACGGCGAATGTGTCTCATCGAGCCCGGTTCGAACTGGCGACGGCCGAGACGTGGCGGGAGCCCTGGTCGATGTACGCGGCACTGCGCGACTCCGATCCCGTGCACCACGTCGTCCCGCCCGATACGCCCGACCTCGACTACTACGTCCTGTCCCGGCACGCCGACGTCTGGCGCGCGGCACGTGACCACGAGACGTTCTCGTCCGCCCACGGCCTGACCGTCAACTACGGCGAACTGGAGCTGATCGGCCTTGCCGACAACCCGCCGTTCGTGATGCAGGACCCGCCGGTGCACACCGAGTTCCGCAAGCTGGTGTCCCGCGGGTTCACGCCCCGTCAGGTGGAGGCCGTCGAACCGGCGGTGCGGGCGTTCGTCGTCGAGCGCATCGAAACGCTGCGCGCCAACGGCGGCGGCGACATCGTGCGGGAACTGTTCAAACCGCTGCCGTCGATGGTCGTCGCGCACTACCTGGGCGTGCCGGAGGCCGACCGCGCGCAGTTCGACGGGTGGACCGAGGCGATCGTGGCGGCCAACACCGAATCCGGCGGCGTGGCCGCGGCAGGCGACGCGATCGGCGCGATGGCGGGGTACTTCGCCGAGCTGATCGAACGGCGCCGTCGCGAACCCGCCGACGACACGATCAGCCACCTCGTGGCCGCCGGCGTGGATGTGCTGCCGGTACTGGCGTTCACGTTCACGATGGTCACCGGGGGTAACGACACCACCACCGGAATGCTCGGCGGCACAGTGCAACTGCTGCATCAGCGCCCCGACCAGCGGCGGCTGCTCGTGGCGGAGCCCGCACTCATCGGCGACGCCGTCGACGAATTCCTGCGGCTCACCTCACCGGTGCAGGGGCTGGCCCGCACCGCGACCCGCGACGTGACCATCGGTGACACCACGATCCCCGCCGGCCGCAAGGTGCTGCTGCTCTACGGGTCGGCCAACCGCGACGAGCGCGAATTCGGCTCGGACGCAGGCGAACTCGACGTGACCCGCCGACCGCGCAACATCCTGACGTTCAGCCACGGCGCGCACTTCTGCCTGGGCGCGGCCGCGGCCCGCATGCAATCCCGCGTCGCGCTCACCGAGCTGCTCGCCCGCTGCCCGGACTTCACCGTCGACGAAGACCGGATCGTCTGGGCCGGGGGCAGTTACGTGCGGCGGCCGCTGTCGGTTCCGTTCGCGCTGTGACGGCCGCCGACCGCATCCTCGACGCGGCCGAGCGGCTGTTCGCCGAACGCGACGCCGCGAGCGTCGGCATGAACGACATCGCCAAGGCGGCCGGTTGTTCGCGCGCCACGCTCTACCGGCACTTCGACAGCCGCGACACCCTGCACACCGCCTACGTCCACCGCGAGGCCCAGCGGCTGTACCGCGTCCTCGCCGAACAGGTCGGCGGGATGGCGGACCCCACCCAGCGGCTCATCGAGGGCACCGTCACCGCGTTGCGCAGCGTGCGCGAGAACCCCGCGCTGTCATCGTGGTTCGCCCCGACGGCGCGGCCGATCGGCGGTGAGTGGGCCGCGCGGTCCGAGGTCGTCAAGGCGATGGTCGAGACGTTCGTGCGGTCCCTGGGCGACACGGACGACGTCGACGGAGACGATGTCGAACGACGGGCCCGCTGGCTGGTCCGGGTACTGACGTCGCTGCTGCTGTTCCCGGGCCGCGACGACGACGACGAACGCGCGATGCTCGCGGAGTTCGTCGCGCCCGTGGTGCTCGGCGAGTCGGCGGTCAGACCTGCCAGTACGCCTGGGCCTTGATGGACTTCTTCGGGATCTTGTAGTCCTCGCGTAGCACCTTGGCCACCGCACGGGTGGTGCGGTTGTCGCACGCCACCCAGCCGAAGTGGTCGGCCGCGTCGAAGGCCGCCGCGGCGACCGTCTCGATCAGCGCCTCACCGGCGTTCTTGCGGTCCACCCAGGTGACGTCCGAACTGCGGACCACCGGCAGTTGCTTGTCCTCCTCGTGACCGGCCTCGAGGAACACCCTCGCCGGGGCGTCCCCGACGGCGGTCAGCAGCGAGTTGATCGCGGGCAGCGATGCGGTGTCGCCGACGATGACGTAACCGGCCGGGCGCGGCTCGGGCAGTGCGAAGTTGCTGCCCAGCACGGTGATGTCGAGGGTGTCGCCGGGCTGCGCGTCGCGCGCCCACTGCGAGGCCACGCCGTCGTGCAGCGCGAACTCGATGTCCACGGTGTCACCGGCCGGATCCGGGTTGACCAGGGTGTAACCGCGCTGGTGTTGTTTGTCGCCGTCGGCGAACCACACCCGCAGCCACTGCGTCGGGTGCGGCGGGTTCTCGGCGAGCATGCCGCCCGCGGTGAAGTTCAGCCGCAGATAGTGCGGTCCCACCTCGTGCTTACCGGTGACCGTGAACGTGTAGTCGCCGGCGCGCATGAGCTTGAGCACTGCGCCGCTGAATCCGCGCGACGGTTTCTTGTCGGACATGACATCCACCCTTCGTCTCGACAACTTAGGGCAGCTTAACCTAATGCAGCGGCAGGGACGCCGGTCCGTCGGTCAGCGCGGGGCGACCCGGGTGAACCGGTGCAGCACCCACGCCAGCGGGATCGTCACCACCATCGTGCCGACGAACAGCCACACGACGGACCCCGTGTAGATCGGGTACCGCAGGATCTCCACCATCACCACCTCCATCGTGATCAGGTGGATCAGGAAGATCTCGTAGGAGATCTCACCGAGGAAGACGATCGGCCGGCTCGCCAGCAGCCGCGCGTACAGGCCGCGGTTGCCGAGCGCCAGCGGCGCCACCGTCAGCGTCGCGATCACCGCGTAGAACGCGGTCTTCGCCAGCGCCTCGCGCAGTTCGGCCGGCGAGGTCGTGGGTTCCCCGGCGATCGGCGTGGAGGCGATGAGGTAGCAGACGACCGCCAGCGGGATGGCCGCCAGCGCGTACACCCGCACCCCCATCGGCTGCAGCACCGCCAGCAGCATGCCGCCGACGAACCACGCCAGATAGGTCGGCAGCCAGAGCCGGGCGCCGTCGGGCAGCCAGTCGGCGCTGTGCACCAGCCACAGCCACAGCGGTGAGACGGCCGCGCACGCCGCCAGGCCGGCCAACAGCAGACCGGGCCGCCACGCGCGTCGGCACAGCACCACCAGCAGCACGTAGGCCAGCGCGGGCAGCACGACGTAGAACGCCGCCTCGACGGCCAGGCTCCACATCTGCGTCAGTCCCTGGTGCAGGAACGAATACAGGTAGTCGTCGGTGTAGATCTGCGTCAGGGTCAGGTTGCGGAACAGGCCCTCCCAGGTGTGCCCGGGATTCGGCCCCGCCGTGCGGAAGTGGTAGACGAGGTAGGCCGCGACCACGGTGACGGCGTACGCCGGCATGATGCGGCGGACGCGATGCCAGGCGTAGCGGCGCACCGACGGCGGCGGACCACCGCGCGCGGCCGCCTGCACCCAGGGCCGGAACAGCAGGAAACCCGAGAGCACGAAGAAGATCGGCACCCCGATCTCCATGCGCGAATAGACCAGCCCCGCGAAGCCCTGCGAATACTTGCCGGTGGTGTAGGCGGCGTGCGTCAACACCACCAGCAGCGCCGCGACGGCACGCACCCCGGTCAGCGATGACACGCGCTCCGCGGCCGAGACGGACTCGAGCCCGCCCTGGGCCGGGCCGGCCGAGACGGGCTCGTGCACGCCCCGGGGAGCGGTCATTTGCGCTTGCGGCGCGCCTTGGGCCCGCGATCGGGTTCGAGGTTGATCAGCATGCCCTGAATCCGTGTGCGTTCCAGCTTCTTGAGGGTGTCCTTCGACAGGTTGGCCGGCAGTTCGACCAGCGAGTACTCCGGCTTGATCGAGATGTGGCCGAAATCGCTGCGGTTGAGGCCGCCCTCGTTGGCGATCGCCCCCACGATCGCGCCGGGCATCACCTTGTGCCGCTTGCCGACGGCGATGCGGTAGGTGGCGAGGTCCTCCCTCGTCCGGTCGCGCGGCTTGCGTGGGCCGGTGTCCTCCCGGGCGGGACGCTCGCGCCGCTTCTCCGGCGGCGGCTCGGTCATGAGGAACGCCTCGCCGTTGCGGGACTGCACGGCCAGCGCCGCGGCGATGTCGGCCACCGGCACGTTGTTGTCGCGTTCGTAGTCCTCGATGAGGCGGCGGAACAGGTCGGTGCCCGGCGCGTTGAGCGCCTCGCTGATCGAGTCGCGGAACTTCTCCACCCGCTGGGCGTTGACGTCGTCGACCGACGGCAGCTGGATCTCGACGAGCTTCTGCCGGGTGACCCGTTCGATCGCGTTCAGCAGATGCCGTTCGCGCGGGGTGACGAAGAGCAGCGCGGTGCCCGACCGCCCGGCGCGGCCGGTGCGCCCGATGCGGTGCACGTAGGACTCGGGGTCGTGCGGGATGTCGAAGTTCACCACGTGGGAGATCCGCTCCACGTCCAGACCGCGGGCGGCGACGTCGGTGGCGACCAGGATGTCGATCGAGCCGTCCTTGAGCTGCGCGATGGTGCGTTCCCGCACGGCCTGCGGGATGTCGCCGTTGATGGCCGCTGCCGCGAATCCGCGTGCCCGCAGCTTCTCGGCGACCTCCTCGGTGGCCTGCTTGGTGCGGACGAACACGATCATCCCGTCGCCCTGCTCGACCTCGAGCAGCCGGGTCAGCGCGTCCATCTTGCGGGGGTACGACACCTGCAGGTAGCGCTGCGTGATGTTCTCGGCTGTCTGCGTCTTCGCCTTGACCGTCACCTCGACCGGATCGTGCAGGTACTTGGCGGTGATCTTCTTGATGGCCGGCGGCATCGTCGCGGAGAACAGCGCAACCTGCTTGTACTCGGGCGTATCGGCGAGGATGCGCTCGACATCCTCGGCGAAGCCCATCTGCAGCATCTCGTCGGCCTCGTCGAGCACCATGTAGTCCAGGTGCGAGAGGTCGAGGCTGCCCTTGTCCAGATGGTCGATCACCCGGCCCGGCGTACCGACCACGACCTGCGCGCCCCGCTTCAGACCGGCCAGCTGCGGACCGTACGACGAGCCGCCGTAAACCGGCAGGACGTTGACGTTCAGGTGGGCGCCGTAGCGGCCGAACGCCTCGGCGACCTGCAGCGCGAGCTCGCGCGTCGGGGCCAGGACCAGCGCCTGCGTGTTCCGGCTGCTGGTGTCGATCTTCGACAGGATGGGAATCGCGAACGCCGCGGTCTTGCCCGTGCCCGTCTGCGCGAGGCCGACGACATCCGACCCGGCGAGGATCGCCGGAATGGTCGCCGCCTGGATGGCCGACGGCGTCTCGTACCCGACGTCGGTCACCGCCTGCAACACCGAAGGGTGAATCTGCAGGTCAGCGAAGGTGGTTTCGGTGCCGGTGGAGTCCGGTTCAGACGACGTCATAACGTGCCCAGTCTAATGCGCCACCGCGCGACTTCCGCCCAGCGCGCCTGTTCGAACCTCGCGGGCGATCCCGGTACGGTGCGCTGTTGTGAAACGGGTGGTCTCGATCGCGGTCGGTATCGCCGTGAGTACCGCCGCACTGTCGACCCTCGTCGGCTGCGGCTCCGGCGATTCGACGGTGTCGAAAACCCCCGAGGCGGCGGCGCCTCCGCCCGCCGTCACCACCCCCAGCATCGCCCCGACCGTCGGTCCCCCGCCGCCGGCGCCGGGCCCCGCCGATCCCTGCGCGGTCAACCTCGCCGCCCCCGAGATCGCCAAGGCCGTCTCCGAACTACCCCGCGATCCGCGCAGCAACCAGGCGTGGAGCCCCGAACCCGTGGCCGGCAACTACAACGAGTGCGCGCAACTGTCGGCGGTGATCGTGCGCGCCAACACCAACGCCGAGAACCCCAATACCCGCGCGGTGATGTTCCACCTCGGCAAGTTCATCCCCACCGGGGTGCCCGACACCTACGGCTTCAACGGCCTCGACCCGGCGGGCACCACCGGCGACACCGTCGCCCTGCGCTACTCCGGCGAGGTCGACGGGCTGGCCAGCATCGTGCGGTTCCGCTGGAACGGCAACGGCGTCGAGCTGATCGGCAACACCGGCTAGCTGTCGGACCGCTGCCCTACAGTGGCTGTCGTGTTCGTCGAATCCGTTGGGGCGCACGATCACGTCATCTACAGCGCATCCGATCTCGCCGCGGCGGCCCGCTGCGAGTACGCGCTGCTGCGCTCCTTCGACGCCCGGCTGGGGTGGGGTCCGCCGGTCGTCGTCGAGGACGACCTGCTGGCCCGTACCGCCGTCCTCGGTGACGAGCACGAACAGCGCCACCTCGACGAGCTGAGGGCCGACGCGGACCACAACGTCACCGTCATCGGCCGACCGCCGTACACCGTGGCCGGGCTGACCGCCGCCGCCGAGGCCACCACCCGCGCCGTCGCCCGCCGCGCGCCGGTGATCTACCAGGCGGCGATGTTCGACGGCCGCTTCGCCGGGTTCGCCGACTTCCTGGTGTTGACCGGTGACCGCTACCTGCTGCGCGACACCAAGCTGGCGCGTTCGGTGAAGGTCGAGGCGCTGCTGCAGCTCGCCGCCTACGCCGACGCGCTGACCGCGGCCGGGGTGCCGGTCGCCGACGAGGTGGAACTGGTGCTGGGCGACGGCGCCAACGCCCGCTACCCGCTCGCCGAACTGCTTCCGGTGTACCGGCCGCGGCGCGCGGCGCTGCAACGGCTGCTCGACGGGCATCTCGCCGGCGGGGTCCCGGTGCGCTGGGAGGACGAGGACGTCCGCGCGTGCTTCCGCTGCCCGGAGTGCAGCATCGAGGTGCGGGCCCAGGACGACCTGCTGCTGGTCGCCGGGATGCGGGTCAGCCAGCGGGCCCGCTTCCTCGACGCGGGGATCACCACCGTTGCCGAACTCGCCGAACACGACGGTCCCGTGCCGGAACTGCCCACGCGCACGGTCGACGCGCTGAGCGCGCAGGCCCGGCTGCAGATCGCGCCGCGCGTCGACGGCAAGCCGCCGTACGAGGTCGCCGACCCGCAGCCGCTGATGCTGCTGCCGGAACCCGACAAGGGTGACCTGTTCTTCGACTTCGAGGGCGACCCGCTGTGGACCGACGACGGCCACGAGTGGGGTCTGGAGTACCTGTTCGGCGTGCTGGACACCGCCGACGCCTTCCACCCGCTGTGGGCGCACGACCGGTCGCAGGAACGCCGGGCGCTCGAAGACTTCCTCGAGATGGTGCGAAAACGGCGCAAGCGCCACCCCAACATGCACATCTACCACTACGCCGCCTACGAGAAGACCGCGCTGCTGCGACTCGCGGGGCGTTACGGAGTGGGCGAGGAGGCGGTCGACGACCTGCTGCGCAGTGGCGTGCTGGTCGATCTGTATCCGTTGGTGCGCAAGAGTTTTCGCGTCGGCACCGCGAACTACAGCCTCAAATCGCTCGAACCGCTGTACATGGGTGGGCAGCTCCGCACCGGTGACGTCACCACGGCCGCCGCGTCCATCACCCAGTACGCGGAGCACTGCGAGCTGCGGGCCGCCGGCCGTGACGAAGAGGCGGCCGGTGTGCTCAAGGAGATCGAGGACTACAACCGGTACGACTGCACGTCGACGCGCAAACTGCGCGACTGGCTGGTGTGCCGGGCCATCGACTGCGAGGTGCCGCCGCGCGGACCGCAGCCGGTGAACCGCGACGGCGTCACCGCCGAACCCGTCGACGCCTTGGACCGCGCGCTGTGCCGCTACGCCGGGGACGAACTCGAGGGCCGTACACCCGAGCAGTCGGCGGTCGCGATGATCGCCGCCGCCCGTGGCTACCACCGCCGCGAGGACAAGCCGTTCTGGTGGTCGCACTTCGACCGGCTCAACAACCCCGTCGACGAATGGGCCGACAGCACCGACGTGTTCCTCGTCGACGACGGCGGTGCGCGCGTCGAGACGGACTGGCACACGCCGCCGCGGGCGCGCAAACCCCAGCGGCGGGTCCGGTTGACCGGCGCGATGGCCGCCGGGGTGCTGGGCCGGGAGATGTACGCGCTCTACGCGCCGCCCGCTCCGGCCGGTCTCAGCGACGATCCGGACCGCCGCGCTGCGGGCAGCGCCACGGTCGTCGAATGCGACGCTCTCGACGCCCCGACCGCGGTGGTCATCGTCGAGCGGACACCCCGCGACGGCGAGGAGTTCGACCAGCTGCCCTTCGCACTGACGCCGGGGCCGCCGATCCGCACGACCGCGCTGCGCGAGTCGATCGAGGCCACGGCCGCCGAGGTCGTCGAGAGTCTGCCGCGGCTGCCCGCCACGGCGGTCACCGACATCCTGTTGCGCCGCCCGCCGCGGACCCGCAGCGGCGCACCGCTGCCCGCCGGGCCGGACACGCCGGAGGTGGTCACGGCCGCGCTGCTCGATCTGGACTCGTCGTATCTGGCGGTGCACGGCCCGCCGGGGACGGGCAAGACGTTCACCGCGGCGGCGATCATCGCGACACTGGTCAACACCCACCGCTGGCGGATCGGTGTGGTGGCGCAGTCGCATGCGGTGGTGGAGAACCTGTTCCGCGGGATCATCGGCGCGGGTGTGGACGCGGCGCGGGTGGCGAAGAAGAAGCACGGCGACGACGCGTGCTGGACCGTGCTCGACGAGGCGGCCTTTCCCGGGTTCGTCGCCGACCACGACGGCTGTGTGATCGGTGGCACCGCATGGGATTTCGCGAACGGCAACCGGATTCCGCGGGGCTGCCTCGACCTGCTGGTGATCGAGGAGGCCGGACAGTTCTGCCTGGCCAACACGATCGCCGTCGCGCCGGCCGCCGCGAACCTCCTGCTGCTCGGCGACCCGCAACAGCTGCCGCAGGTCAGCCAGGGCACGCATCCGGAACCGGTCGACACCTCCGCGCTCGGGTGGCTGGTCGACGGTGCGCACACCCTGCCCGCCGAGCGCGGGTACTTCCTGGACGTGTCCTACCGGATGCACCCCGCGGTGTGCGCTGCGGTGTCGCGGCTGTCCTACGACGGGCGGCTGCAATCGTTCGACGGCGTGACCGCGGCCCGCACCCTCGAGGGGTGGGCGCCCGGGGTGCAGGAACTGACCATCCCGCACGACGGCAACGCGACGGAGAGCCCGGAGGAGGCCGGCGCGATCGTCGAGCGGATCCGTCTGATGCTGGGTGCGGCGTGGACCGACGAGGACGGCACCCGACCGCTCACCGAAGAGGACTTGATGGTCGTGACGCCGTACAACGCGCAGGTGGTGCTGCTGCGCCACCGGCTCGACGGGGCGGGGCTGACCGGTGTGCGGGTGGGCACCGTCGACAAGTTCCAGGGCCAGCAGGCGCCGGTGGTGTTCATCTCGATGGTGGCGTCGTCCATCGACGACGTCCCGCGCGGAATCTCGTTCCTGCTCAACCGAAACCGTTTGAACGTGGCGATCAGCCGGGCCAAGTACGCAGCCGTGATCGTGCGGTCCGACGCGCTGACCGAGTATCTGCCCTCGACACCGAAGGGGCTCGTTGAGCTCGGCGCGTTCCTGTCACTGACCACGTAGGGGGACGCTCAACCTCTCCGAGCGCGCTAGTCCCGCTGCGAGTGGCGGCCCGACGGTGGGCTGTCCCTGCGCAGCCAGTCCGGGACGTCGTCGCCGTCCTCGCGGTAACGGCGGCGCCTGCCGTTGGTGGCCGGCGGTGGCGCGACATCCTCCTGCGCCTCGACGTGGAAACCGTTGTGCGCGTGCCCCACCGCCTCGACCGCGGGCCGGGCCGGCGGCACCTCCGGCAGCAGTTCGTCGAGGACCCGACGCCACGGATCATCATCGGGGGCCGGCTGTGGGCGCGTGGCACGCTGCCCGCGGGAGACCAGCGGCTGGGTGACGCTCTCGTCGGCGCCGACGTCCGCGTGCGGCGGCGTCGGGTCGGCGAATTCGAGGTCGTCCCAGCTGACCGCGTACTCGAGGTACTCGTCGTCGTCGAAGTAGTGTCCGTCGTCCTCCGGTGCGGGCCGCACCACCGGCGCAGCCGCAACCGGCGCAGGCCGCTCCCCGAAGCCGCGCAGGAAGATCGCCGCCACCACCCCGATCAGCGCCACGAACGCCGGCAGCAACAACGATTGCGACATCGCCGCGGCGAAGGGCACGTGGAGGAACTCCGGCAGCGCCGACACCGCCCCCTCTCCCTGCGGCGCCTCCCCCCGCGCCTGGGGCATCTCCGCACTGATCCGCGACGTCATGAACGCCGCCATGCTCGCGCTGCCCAGCACCGAACCGACCTGGCGCGTCGCGTTGTAGACGCCCGACCCCGCACCGGCGAGATCGGAGCCCAGGTTGCGCGTCGCCGTCGCCGCCAGCGGGGACCAGATGAACGCCATCCCGATGCCCATGAACAGGAACGGCAGCACCAGCCGCCAGATCGGGGTGTCCGGCGCCATCTCGACCGACAGCCAGGTCAATGCGATCGCCAGTGCAGAGAACCCGAACCCGATGATCGGCCGCGGATGCGCGCGGTCCACGATGCGGCCCACCACCGGCGCCAGCACGCCGGTGGCGATGGCCATCGGCGCGGTCAGCAGCGCGGATTCGGTCGGGCTCAGGCCGCAGACCGCCTGCGCGTAGAACATCGCGGGCACGATCATGCCGGTCACCACGAAACCGATCACCGCCACGCCGAAGCTCGACAGCGAGAAGTCGCGGTCCCCGAAGATCCGCAGCGGGATCAGCGGTTCGTGCGGATTGACCGACTGCCAGTACACGAACCCGGCCAGCACCGCGATGCCGGACACGATCACCGCCCAGATCCACGGCTGCCAGTCGTGCGACTGCCCCTCCTGCAGCCCGAACACGACCGCGAACATGCCGACCGCCGACAGCGCCACACCGAGCAGATCGAACCGGTGCGCGGACGTCGGCAGCGCGGGCACCCGCCAGAACGCCAGCGCCAGACCGATCAGCCCGACCGGCACGTTGACGAAGAAGATCCACTGCCAGCCCAGGTGGTCGACCAGCACACCGCCGGCCAGCGGGCCCACCAGCGTGGCCACCCCGGCCGTGGCACCCCACACGCTCATCGCCACGCCCCGGCGCTGCGGCGGGAAGATCCGGGTGATCGTCGACAGCGTCTGCGGAGTCAGCAGCGCCGCGCCGATGCCCTGCACCACCCGAGCGGCGATCAGCGTGTCGATCGATCCCGACAGCCCACACCACAGTGAGGCCGCGGTGAAGACCGCCAGGCCCAGCAGGTAGATGTTCTTCGGGCCGAACCGGTCACCGAGCCGGCCCGCCACCAGCAGCGGCACCGCGTACGCCAGCAGGTAGGCGCTGGTCACCCAGATCACCGCGTCGTAGTCGGCGCCGAGCTTCTCCATGATCACCGGATTGGCGACGGCCACGATGGTGGCGTCGACCAGGATCATGAAGAAGCCGACCATCATGGCCCACAGCGCATGCCATGGGTTGCCCGGTGGGGATTCAGAGGTGGAGAACATATCGAGTCGACTCGCCTATCGAAAGGATCCAGCCGACGCTACGTACCCGGGCCCGCACCAAACAAGTCACCAGGTGGGTGACATCTCAGGCGGGTTCGACGACGGCTGCCGGGGAGACCTCGTCGATCGCCTCGCCGGCGAACTCGTCATCCTCGCGGCCCTGGGGCACCCGGGCCGCCAGCAGCGCGACCAGCGCCACCACCGTGCCGACCGTCATCACCAATGCCAGGGCGAATTCGTCGTTGCCGAGCACGCCGACCAGAGGGGCCACTGCCGCACCGAGGCCGAACTGCGCGGCACCGAGCAGCGCCGCCGCGGTACCGGCCGCCTCGTTGTGGCGCGACAGCGCCACGGCCGGAGCGTTCGGCAGCACCAGGCCCATCGCGGCGAGGATCAACCACACCGACACCAGGAACCCGGCCAGCCCGCCGACCTCGGCGACGGTCAAGCCGACGAACACGACACCGGCCAGTGACGCCGCGACCAGCGCCCACACCATGATCCGCTGCGGGGAGAACCGCCGCAGCAGCACGACGTTGAACTGTGTGGTGCCGATCAACGCCACCGCACCCGCGCCGAACACCAGCGCGAACGTCTGCTGGTCCAACCCGTAGCGGTCCTGCAGCACGAACGCCGCGCCCGAGACGTAGGCGAACAGCCCGGACATCCCCAGCGCCGCCACGACGACGAGCACCAGGAACCGCAGATCGCGTACCAGGGAGACGTAGGTGACGGCGATCCCGCGCACCTGCAACGGGCGGCGGTGCGCGGCAGGCAGCGTCTCGGGCAGGACCAGCACCGCCATGAGGAGCAGCCCGCCGGCGACGATGACCAGCGCGGCGAACACCCAGTGCCACGAGGCGTGCAGCAGAACCGCCGCCCCGAGCGACGGTGCCAGCACCGGCGCCACACCGAGCACGAGCATCAGCCGCGACATCACCGTCGCCGCGGCATTCCCGGCGAACAGGTCACCCACGACCGCGATCGCGACCACCGTGGCTGCGGCCGCGCCCACGCCCTGCAAGCTCCGGGCCAAGCCCAGCAGCATGATGTTCGGCGCGAACATGCACAGCAGCGACGCCAGCATGTGCAGCACGATCCCGGCCATCAGCGGCCTGCGCCGGCCCAGCGAGTCCGACAGCGGACCCACGATCAGCTGGCCGAGGGCGAGCCCGGCGAGGGTCCCGGTGAGCGTCAGCTGCACGATCGACGAGGACACCCCGAGTTCGTCGGCGATCCCCGGCAGCGCGGGCAGATACATGTCGATCGTCAACGGGCCGAGGGCCACCAGAGCGCCGAGCACCACGATCATCCGCAGTCGACTCGGAGCCGCCTTCACTGTTTCGTCGAGAGCCGCGCGGTCGTCCACGGGCGGGGATGATGCCATGACGAAGGTCAGCGAGTCGCATCGTTTTTTTCTTCCGGTTACGTCCCGACAGTGACCGCTGTCACCCCTGCCGATCGACGCCTCCGGCACCCCGGGCACCCACCCGCGCCGCCGTTCGTTGTCGTCGCGATAGCCTGGTGAGCCAGGCGCCACGGGTAAGGGAGGCCTCGCGATGAGCGCTCGATCGGACCGCAAGAAAGCGCTGGCGCTTGCCGGCGCGACCGGCGACGAGAAGCCGGGTGCGGCGGCCAAGGTGCTGTCGCAGATCATCGAACGCAGCTCGCGGGTGCAGGCACCGGCGATCAAGGCCTATGTGGACCGCGTCCGCGGCGGCGACCGCAACGCCTCACCGGCCGAGATCGTCAAGAAGCTGGAGAAGCAGTACATGGCCGCGGTCATGGCCAGCGGCGCGGCGGTCGGCTCGGCGGCGGCGCTGCCCGGGATCGGCACGCTGACCGCGATGTCGGCGGTGGCGGGCGAGACGGTGGTGTTCCTGGAGGCGACGTCACTGTTCGTGCTCGCCGTCGCCGAGGTGCACGGCATCCCAGCCCACGAACGGGAGCGCCGCCGCGCGCTGGTGCTCTCGGTCCTCGTCGGGGAGGACAGCAAGCGGGCGGTGGCCGATCTGCTCGGCGCCGGCCGCACCAGCGGGGCGTGGATCACCGACGGCGCGGCGACGCTGCCGTTGCCCGCGGTGTCCCAGCTCAATTCACGCCTGCTGAAGTACTTCGTCAAGCGCTACACACTCAAGCGCGGGGCGCTGGCCTTCGGCAAAGTGCTGCCGGTCGGCATCGGTGCCGTCGTCGGCGGGCTCGGCAACCGGATGATGGGCAAGCGAATCATCGAAAACGCCCGTTCGGCGTTCGGCGCGCCGCCGTCCCGCTGGCCGGCGACGCTGCACGTCCTGCCCTCAGCGGGGCCGAATCCATGACCACTACGACCAGAACGTGGACAAGGCAGCGTTGCCGTGGTCCGGTCGTAGTGGGAGCGCTAGCCTTTAGGCGGCGCCAAAGCGGGTAACCGCAGAACAGAACATGAGCGGCGAGCATCCTTGCCATGCTCGCCTGAGACGACGGAATCGAGGCGAGTAGCTGCCGTGAGCAGTTCACCTTCACCATTCGGCCAGAACGAATGGTTGGTCGAGGAGATGTATCGCAAGTTCCGCGAGGATCCCTCGTCGGTAGACCCCAGTTGGCACGAGTTCCTCGTCGACTACAACCCGGAACCCACCACCGACTCCAGCACGAGCGGCAACGGGCAGCAGGCGCGCAGCACCACCACCGCCGCACCCAAGGCGCCGCCGGAGCCCGCACCTGCCCCGGCACCCAAGCCCGCGGCGACCAAGACCGAGAACAAGCCCGCCGAGACCAAGTCGGCGAGCAAGTCGAGCAACGGCACCGCGAAGGCCCCTGCCAAAGACACCAAGGACACGAAAGACACCAAGGAGTCGAAGGAGTCGAAGCCCGCGGCCCAGAAGCCCGCCGCCGCCCAGTCCTCTGACGACAGCGACCAGAACCAGGTGCTGCGCGGCGCGGCCGCCGCGGTCGCCAAGAACATGTCGGCCTCACTCGAGGTGCCGACGGCCACCAGCGTGCGCGCCATCCCGGCGAAGCTGATGATCGACAACCGCATCGTCATCAACAACCACCTCAAGCGCACCCGCGGCGGAAAGATCAGCTTCACCCACCTGATCGGCTACGCGATCGTCCAGGCGGTCAAGAAGTTCCCGAACATGAACCGCCACTTCGCCGAGGTGGACGGTAAGCCGAACGCGGTGACCCCACCTCACACGAATCTGGGCCTGGCCATCGACCTGGCCGGCAAGGACGGCAACCGCCAGCTGGTCGTGGCGGCCATCAAGAAGTCCGACACGCTCGGGTTCGGACAGTTCGTCGCCGCCTACGAGGACATCGTGCGGCGCGCCCGCGACGGCAAGCTCACCGCCGAGGATTTCTCCGGCGTGACGATCTCGCTGACCAACCCCGGCACCATCGGCACCGTGCACTCCGTGCCGCGGCTGATGCGCGGCCAGGGCGCCATCATCGGCGTCGGCGCGATGGAGTACCCCGCCGAGTTCCAGGGCGCCAGCGAGGAACGCATCGCCGACCTCGGTATCGGCAAGCTGATCACGCTGACCTCCACCTACGACCACCGCATCATCCAGGGCGCGGAGTCCGGCGACTTCCTGCGGACCGTGCACCAGCTGCTGCTGTCGGACGAGTTCTTCGACGAGATCTTCCGCGAACTCGGCATCCCGTACGAGCCCGTCCGGTGGCGCGTCGACAACCCCGACTCGATCGAGGACAAGAACGCCCGCGTCATCGAGCTGATCGCGGCGTACCGCAACCGCGGCCACCTGATGGCCGACATCGACCCGCTGCGCCTGGACAAGGACCGGTTCCGCAGCCACCCCGACCTCGACGTGCTGACCCACGGCCTGACGCTGTGGGACCTCGACCGTGAGTTCAAGGTCAACGGCTTCGCAGGCGCCGAGCGCAAGAAGCTGCGCGACGTGCTGGGCCTGCTGCGTGACTCGTACTGCCGCCACGTCGGCGTCGAGTACACCCACATCCTCGAACCCGAGCAGCAGAAGTGGATCGAGGAACGCGTCGAGGTCAAGCACGAGAAGCCGACCGTCGCCGAACAGAAGTACATCCTGAGCCGGCTCAACGCCGCCGAGGCCTTCGAGACGTTCCTGCAGACCAAGTACGTCGGGCAGAAGCGGTTCTCGCTCGAGGGCGCCGAGACCGTCATCCCGATGATGGACGCGGTCATCGACCAGTGCGCCGAGCACGCACTCGACGAGGTCGTGATCGGTATGCCGCACCGCGGCCGGCTCAACGTGCTGGCCAACATCGTCGGAAAGCCCTACAGCCAGATCTTCAGCGAGTTCGAGGGCAACCTGAACCCCAGCCAGGCCCACGGCTCGGGCGACGTGAAGTACCACCTCGGCTCCAGCGGCACCTACCTGCAGATGTTCGGCGACAACGACATCACGGTGTCGCTGACCGCCAACCCGAGCCACCTCGAGGCCGTCGACCCGGTGATGGAAGGCCTGGTGCGGGCGAAGCAGGATCTGCTCGACAAGGGTGACAGCGAGGACGGCTACACCGTCGTGCCGCTCATGCTGCACGGTGACGCCGCATTCGCCGGACAGGGTGTGGTGGCCGAGGTGCTGAACATGGCGCTGCTCCGGGGCTATCGCACCGGCGGCACCATCCACATCGTCGTCAACAACCAGATCGGTTTCACCACCTCGCCGTCCGGCGCGAGGTCCGCGGAGTACTCGACCGACGTGGCGAAGATGATCGGCGCGCCGATCTTCCACGTCAACGGGGACGATCCCGAGGCCGCGGTGTGGGTGGCCAAGCTGGCCGTCGACTTCCGTCAGAAGTTCAAGAAGGACGTCATCATCGACATGCTGTGCTACCGCCGCCGCGGGCACAACGAGGGTGACGACCCGTCGATGACGCAGCCGTCGATGTACGACGTGATCGACACCAAGCGCGGGGTTCGCAAGACCTACACCGAGGCGCTGATCGGCCGCGGCGACATCTCCATGAAGGAGGCCGAGGACGCGCTGCGCGACTACCAGGGCCAGCTGGAGCGGGTGTTCAACGAGGTCCGCGACCTCGAGAAACACGACATCGCCCCCAGCGAGTCGGTGGAGTCCGACCAGCAGATCCCGGCCAAACTCGCCACGGCCGTGGACAAGTCGCTGCTGGCCCGCATCGGTGACGCCCACCTCGCGGTGCCCGAGGGCTTCACCGTGCACCCGCGTGTCAAGCCGGTGCTCGAGAAGCGCCGCGAGATGGCCTACGAGGGCAAGGTCGACTGGGCGTTCGCCGAACTGCTGGCGCTGGGCACGATGGTCGCCGAGGGCAAGCTGGTGCGGCTCTCCGGTCAGGACACCCGCCGCGGCACGTTCACGCAGCGGCACTCGGTCGTGATCGACCGCAAGACCGGTCAGGAGTTCACCCCGCTGCAGTTGCTGGCCACCGACGCCGACGGCAACCCGACCGGCGGCAAGTTCCTGGTCTACGACTCGCCGCTGTCCGAGTTCGCCGCCGTGGGCTTCGAATACGGCTACTCCGTCGGCAACCCCGACGCGATGGTGCTGTGGGAGGCGCAGTTCGGCGACTTCATCAACGGCGCGCAGCCGATCATCGACGAGTTCATCAGCTCCGGTGAGGCGAAGTGGGGTCAGCTCTCCGACGTCGTGCTGCTGCTGCCGCACGGCCACGAGGGCCAGGGTCCCGACCACACCTCTGGCCGCATCGAGCGGTTCCTGCAGCTGTGGGCCGAAGGCTCGATGACGATCTCGATGCCCTCGACGCCCGCGAACTACTTCCACCTGCTGCGCCGGCACAGCCTCGACGGCATCCAGCGGCCGCTGATCGTCTTCACACCGAAGTCGATGCTGCGCAACAAGGCGGCGGTCTCCGACATCCGCGACTTCACCGAGCAGAAGTTCCGCTCAGTGCTCGAGGAGCCGACCTACACCGACGGCGACGGCGACCGCGAGAAGGTCAAGCGGGTGCTGCTGACCAGCGGCAAGATCTACTACGAGCTGGTGGCCCGCAAGAACAAGGAGAAACGCGACGACGTCGCGATCGTGCGGATCGAGCAGCTCGCCCCGCTGCCCAAGCGGCGGCTGGCCGAGACGCTCGACAAGTATCCGAACGTCCAGGAGAAGTTCTGGGTGCAGGAAGAGCCGGCCAACCAGGGTGCGTGGCCGACCTTCGGGCTGACGCTGCCCGAGATGCTCCCGGACTACTTCACGGGCATCAAGCGGATCTCGCGGCGCGCGATGTCGGCCCCGTCGTCGGGGTCGTCGAAGGTGCACGCCGTCGAGCAGCAGGAGATCCTCGACGAGGCGTTCGCCCCGTAGTTCTACAGACCGGGAAGCGGAAGCGGCGACTTGCCGTAGGCGAGCGCCGCGACCGCGCCCGGGCAGAACACCTGGATCGCCAGGCCGGTGAACATGGTGGCCGGTCCCAGCGGGCGGCCGATCATCTCGGAGACGTCGGCGGCGACGTTCGCGACGTTCTGGCCCGGTTCGGCCAGCATCGGGCACACCGACTGGCCGACGCGCACCGCGGTGGCGGTGTCGACCCCGCTGATCCCGGAACCGGCCAGGGCGGACAGGAACATGTCGGTGGCCGTATCGGCCCCCGCCGTCCCGGTGCCCAGCGACATGGCGGAACCGATCATGCCGGATACGGCGAGCGACGCGATGGCCGCGCGGTGACTGCGCTTCATGACTGGACCATCGCGGGACCGCCACGGACTGTTACCCCGCTGTACCGGTACCGCGAGTACCGACTAACCTCGACGCGAGTCAACTGACACGAGGAGTGTGCGTATGCAGGGCTTCGCCGGAAAGGTGGCCGTGGTGACCGGCGCCGGCTCGGGTATCGGGCAGGCACTGGCCATCGAGTTGGCCCGGTCCGGGGCCAGCGTCGCGATCAGCGACGTCAACACCGAGGGGCTGGCCGTCACCGAGGAGCGCATCAAGGCGATCGGTGCACCGGTGAAGTGCGACCGCCTGGACGTGACCGAGCGTGAGGCGTTCCTGCTCTACGCCGACGAGGTCAAGGACCACTTCGGCAAGGTCAACCAGATCTACAACAACGCAGGCATCGCGTTCACCGGTGACATCGAGATCAGCCAGTTCAAGGACATCGAACGGGTGATGGACGTGGACTTCTGGGGCGTCGTCAACGGCACCAAGGCGTTCCTGCCGCATCTGATCGCCTCCGGCGACGGTCACGTCGTCAACGTCTCCAGCGTCTTCGGTCTGTTCTCGGTGCCCGGTCAGGGGGCCTACAACGCCGCCAAGTTCGCCGTGCGCGGGTTCACCGAGGCGCTGCACCAGGAGATGACGGCGGCGGGTCACCCGGTCAAGGTGACCACCGTGCATCCCGGCGGCATCAAGACCGCGATCGCGCGCAACGCGACCGCCGCCGAGGGGCTGGACCCCGAGGAACTGGCCAAGCTCTTCGACAAGAAGCTGGCCAACACCTCCCCCGAGCAGGCCGCGAAGGTCATCCTCGAGGGTGTCCGCAAGAACAGGGCCCGCGTGCTGATCGGTAACGACGCCAAGGTGCTCGACGCGATCATCCGGGTGGTCGGACCGCACTATCAGCGGCTGTTCCCGAAGGTGACGTCGAAGATGCTGCCCCGGCCGCACTGACCTCAGTCACGCAGCGGGTGGGCGGCGAGCCATTCGTCGGCCACCGCGGCGGGATCCGCACCCTCGGCGACCTGGGCGCGCATCTGCGCCAGCGCCGCGGTGTCGAGCACGCCGGCGACCTCGTTGAGCGCGAGGATCTGCGATTCGTCGAGGGTGTTGCGCCGGTACAGCGGCACCACGTTCTCGGCGCGCACCAGCGCCGTGCGGTCGGCCAGCACCACCAGTCGCGGCGGGATGTCCGGCGCCGCCGTCGTGGTCCACGCGGCGTCCACCTTCCCGGCCTGTACGGCGGCGAACAGCGTTGCGGAATCGGGGAATTCGCGCGGATTGGGCAGCCTGCAGGTGCCGATCGCCGCGGGGGTACGCACCCCCCGGACCCGGCCCGGCGTGACCTCACCGCAGCGGCGCACCAGCGCCGAGAGATCCTGACCGCCGAGTTCGGCGACGGTGCGCTCGGTGACCGCGAGCGCGGGTTTGTCCTCGGCCGCGGTGGTGTAGTCCCCGGCGCCGATGCCCTCGGGCAGCGCCGAGACCATGTCGCGGTAGACCTGCTCGTCGGCGCGGGCGGTCGCGTCGGGCTGGAAGCGCTGCAGCAGCCGGCCGGTCAACCCGGGCACGACCGCGACATCGCCGGCGTCGAGCGCGGTCAGTGGGTCGGCGGTCGGCTCCACCCGGGTGGCGGTGCCGTAGTAGCGAAGAGCGGCGGCATAGAGGTGGGCGGTCAGCACCGATGCGTCGTCCTCGGCGGACCCGATCCTCAGCGACGGCCCGGGCTGCGGTGCCCCGCAGGCGGCCACCACCACCACCGCGCAGAGTGCGACCAGTAGACGGCGCACGGCGATGTCAGGACTCGGAGGCCGCCGCCACGGCCGCGGCCACCGCAGGCGCCACCCGGGGATCGAGCGCGCTGGGCACGATGTGGTCGACGGCCAGGTCGTCACCGACCACCGAGAAGATCGCTTCGGCCGCAGCCACCTTCATGCGTTCGGTGATCCGTCGCGCCCCGGCGTCGAGTGCGCCGCGGAACACACCGGGGAACGCCAGCACGTTGTTGATCTGGTTCGGGAAGTCGCTGCGCCCGGTGGCCACGACGGCCGCGTACTTGCGGGCGGCGTCCGGATGGATCTCCGGGTCCGGGTTGGACAGCGCGAACACGATGCCGCCCGGCGCCATCGTCGCGACCGCCTCCTCGGGGACGACGCCCGCCGACAGGCCGAGGAACATATCGGCGCCGTCGAGCGCCTCGGCGACCCCGCCGGTGCGTCCCGCCGGGTTGGTGCGCTCGGCGAGTTCGGCCTTGAACGAGTTGAGGTCCTCGCGTCCGGAGTGGACGATGCCCTTGCTGTCCAGCACGGTGACGTCGGGGATCCCCGCCGCCAGCAGGATGTTGGCGCACGCGACGCCGGCGGCGCCCGCACCGGAGATCACCACGCGCAGCGCGGCCATGTCGCGGTCGAGGACCTTGGTCGCACCCATAAGCGCGGCGAGCACCACGATCGCGGTGCCGTGCTGGTCGTCGTGCATGACCGGGCAGTCGAGCGCTTCGATGACGCGGCGTTCGATCTCGAAGCAGCGCGGCGCCGAGATGTCCTCGAGATTCACCGCACCGAAGGTGGGGCGCAGGCGCACCAGCGTCTCGACGATCTCGTCGGGATCCTTGGTGTCGAGCACGATCGGGATCGAGTCCAGGCCGCCGAACGTCTTGAACAGCGCGCTCTTGCCCTCCATCACCGGCAGCGACGCGGCGGCGCCGATGTCGCCGAGGCCGAGCACGGCGCTGCCGTCGCTGACCACCGCCACCAGCCGGTTGGCCCACGTGTACTTCGCGGCCAGCGCGGGGTCGTTCGCGATGGCGCGGCTGACCTGGGCGACGCCGGGGGTGTAGGCGATCGACAGTGCGCGCTGGGTGTCCAGCGGCGCCTTGAGTTCGACCGAGAGTTTGCCGCCCTCGTGGGCGGCGAAGATCTCTTCGTCATCGATGACGACTTGCGGGGTACGCACCATCTCAGCCACGTCGTCACAGTAACGGACCCCGATATCTCACCGGCCCCTATCACCCCTCGGTGAGCTTCGGCGACCGGGTCGGGCGCGTACCATCGCCGGATGCCGTCGTTCCACGTTCCGGTGGCCAGGGCGGTGGTCGACTGCGGCGTGTACTGCGACGGCGACCGCCTTCCCGGTAGGTACACCCATGCGTCCGCACTGCAGGAGGCGCGCGAACTGGCCGGCCAGGGCCGGACGGCGTTCGTGTGGATCGGGTTGCACGAGCCCGACGAGCACCAGATGCAAACGGTCGCTGAGCTGTTCGGCCTGCACGAGCTCGCCGTCGAGGACGCGGTGCATGCCCATCAGCGGCCCAAGGTCGAACGCTACGACGACACGCTGTTCCTGGTGCTCAAGACGGTCAAGTACATCGAGCACGAATCGATGGCCAAGGTGCGCGAGATCGTCGAGACCGGCGAGATCATGGTGTTCGTCGGACCCGATTTCGTCGTCACCGTCCGCCACGGTGACCACAGCGGCCTGACCGGCGTCCGCCGCCGCCTCGAAGCCACCCCCGCGTCGCTGGCGCAGGGGCCGTACGCGGTCATGCATGCGATTGCCGACCAGGTGGTGGACAGCTACCTCGACGTCACCGAGATGGTGGAGACCGACATCGACGCGATGGAGGAGGACATCTTCTCGCCGCGGTCGCGCACCAACATCGAACACATCTATCTGCTCAAACGCGAAGTGGTGGAGCTGCGCCGGTCCGTCGCGCCGCTGACCCCGGCGCTGCAGCGGATCAGCGACTTCGACGATCTGATCTCGATCGAGGTGCGCCGCTATATGCGCGACGTCCTCGACCACAACATCCGCGCCTCCGACCGCATCGGCAGCTACGACGACCTGCTGAGCTCGCTGGTGCAGGCCGCGCTCGGCAAGGTCGCGATGCAGCAGAACGTCGACATGCGCAAGATCTCGTCCTGGGTGGCGATCGCCGCGGTGCCCACCGCGATGGCCGGCATCTACGGGATGAACTTCGACTACATGCCCGAACTCCACCAGAAGTGGGGCTATCCCGCGGTGCTGCTGGTCATGGTGACGGTGTGCGGGCTGCTGTACCGCACCTTCCGCCACAACCACTGGCTCTAGCTCGGGCTGGCGGCCCGCCGGTCGGGGTCGAGCACGTCGACGCCGTCGGTCAGCCACGCCTCACGCATGGCGTCGGCGCCCTTGAGGCGTACCCACGCCGCCTCGGTCGGGGTGATCGGAGTGGCCGAGAAGATCGTCACGTCCGGCATCGGCCCGGGCAACGGCACGTCCTCGATCTCGCTGCGCCCCAACAGGAACGCGGTGAACGGCGCCGGCTCCCACAGCGGGGTCTCCAGGTCGATCAACGCATCGGCCTCGAGCACGAGTCCCTCGACGGCGGGCGCCGCGGCCAGCACCGCGAGCGACCGCGCGAGCCCCTTGGGCGTCGGACCCCGCAGCGCCACAACGACTTCGGCGCGCGGACCGTGAATCGGGTCGGTCACCAGCTCGGTCGGATCGAACATCGGGTGCCGCGAACAGCCCAGCGACACATAGTGCGCGACACCGTCCGCATCCGGGCCGAACCGCAGCACCTCGATCTGTTCGGTGCCCAGGAACGTGACGCTGGCGGAGACGGGTTCCGCGGTGATCCCGGCCCGCCTGAAGTGCTCGCCCAGATGGGCGCGCACCACGCTCAGGACATCGGTCACTCGGCGGGCTGCTCCGGCTCCACGAGCGTCGGTGCGGGAGAGGACTTCTCGTCGGGGATCGTGAGGTTCTGCCCCGAATCCGCGTCGAAGATCACCAGCTTCGACGTGTCGAGCGCGAGGTTGATGGTGTCACCCTGGCGGACCGGGGATTCGGTGGACACCCGCGCCACGAATTCGTTCTCGCCCTGACCGGATTCGACGGCCAGCTGCGCGAGCTGATCCGACCGCGCGCCGGCACCCTCGGTGCGGAAGTGCACGTACTTCTCGGCGCCCAGCGACTCCACGATGTCGGCCTTGACCTCGAAGCTCAGCGCGCGGATACGGGCGTAGCCGTCGAGCACCGAGGCGTCCTCGAGGTGTTCGGGCCGCACGCCGACGATGACGTTGCGCGGCTTTCCGCGCCGCGAGATCAGATCCTGCGCCTCCTGGGTGAGCGTGACCTCGCCGAACGGCAGCCGCACCCCGACGTCGGTGAGCGAGGCCGGGAAGAAGTTCATCGCCGGTGAGCCGATGAACCCGGCGACGAAGAGGTTGGCCGGCCGGTTGTACAGCTCTTCGGGGGAGCCGATCTGCTGCGCGACCCCGGCCAGCATGACCACGACGCGGTCGCCGAGCGTCATCGCCTCGGTCTGATCATGGGTGACGTAGACGGTGGTGGTGCCCAACCGGTTCTGCAACCGCGAGATCTCCGAGCGCATCTGCACACGCAGCTTCGCGTCGAGGTTGCTCAGCGGTTCGTCCATGAGGAACGCCTTGGGGTTGCGGACGATCGCGCGTCCCATCGCCACCCGCTGGCGCTGACCACCCGAGAGCTGACCGGGCTTGCGGTCCAGCAGTTCGGTGAGGTCGAGGATCTTCGCGGTCTCCTCGACCTTGGCGTTGATCTCCTCTTTCTTGACCTTCGCCAGGGTGAGCGGGAATCCGATGTTCTGCCGGACCGACATGTGCGGATACAGCGCGTAGGACTGGAACACCATCGCGATGTCGCGGTCCTTGGGCGCCTTGTCGTTGACCCGCTGCCCGCCGATGCGCAGTTCCCCGGAGGTGATGTCCTCCAGCCCGGCGATCATGTTCAGCGTCGTCGACTTCCCGCACCCGGACGGTCCGACCAGGATGATGAATTCGCCGTCGGCGATGGTGATCGACAGATCCTTCACCGCCGTCGCACCGTTCGGGTAACTCTTGGTCACCCGGTCCAAGACGATTTCGGCCATCGAGCTACCCCTTCACCGCACCGGACGTCAACCCGGCGACAATCCGTCGCTGGAAGATGAGAACAAAGATGATGATCGGAATCGTGATCACCATCGCGCCGGCCGCGATCGACCCGGTCGGCTCCTCGAACTGCGAACTGCCCGTGAAGTTCGCGATCGCCACCGGCGCGGTGATCGCCCGCTCCGTCGCCGTCAGCGACAGCGCCAGCAGCAGGTCGTTCCAGGCGAAGATGAACACCAGGATCGCGGCGGTGACGATGCCGGGCGCGGCCAGCGGCGCGATCACCATGCGGAACGCCTGGGCCGGCGTCGCGCCGTCCATCTTCGCGGCCTTCTCCAGATCCCACGGGATCTCCCGGAAGAACGCCGAGAGCGTGTAGATCGCCAGCGGCAGCGCGAACGTGATGTACGGGATGATCAGGCCGGGCCAGGTGTCGAACAGGCCGAGGGCGCGCTCGATGTTGAAAATCGGTGTGACCAGCGAGATGTGGGGGAACATCGCGATCAGCAGGGCGACGCCGATCAGCAGCCGCTTACCGGGGAACGCCAGCCTCGCCACCGCGTAGGCGGCCATGCCGCCGATCACGACGGCGATGAAGGTGGTGATCAACCCGATGCCGATCGAGTTGAACAGCGCCGAGGTGAAGGCGTTGCCGGTGAAGATCGCCTTGTAGTTGGCGAAGGTGATCTCCGACGGAATCAGCCTGCCGTCCTTGACCGTCGCCGTCGACTTCAGCGACAGGCTCAGGATCCACAGCACCGGGAACAGCGCGTAGGCCACCACGAGGATGTTGACGATGGTCCACCCGGTCGCGCGCCCGGCGCTCACCCGCTCGTTCACCGTCAGCGCCTTTCCTCGTCGGAACCGGGGGCCGATGCGCCGAACACCTTGATGTAGATGAACGCGATGATCGCCACCGACAGGAACACCAGCACGCTGATCGCCGAACCCAGGCCCAGGTTGAACGCCTTGAACAGGTTGTCGTAACCCAGGATCGACACCGAACCGGTGTTGTTGGCGCCGCCGGTGAGCACGTAGATGTTGTCGAAGACGCGGAATGCGTCGAGCGTGCGGAACAGCAGCGCCACCAGGATCGCCGGTTTGATAAGCGGCAGAATGACTTTCACGAGCCGCTTCCAGGCGCCCGCACCGTCCATCTGCGCGGCGTTGAGCAGATCCTGGGGCACCAGGGCCAGACCGGCGAGCAGCAGCAGCGCCATGAACGGCGTGGTCTTCCACACCTCGGCGAGCACCACGATGGCCAGCGACGGCAATTGCTCGGTCAAAGGGGCGCTGCCCTCGGGCAGCAGGTTGGCCAGGTAGCCGGTGCCCGGCGTCCAGGCGTAGTACCAGCTGTAGGACGCGGCGACGGTGACGATGCCGTACGGCACCAGGATCGCGGTGCGCACCACACCCTTGCCGAAGATGGTGCGGTGCATGACCAGGGCCAGTGCCATGCCGAGCACGAACTCGATGGCCACCGACACGACCGTGATCGCCAGCGTCACCGCGAACGCCGTCCACCAGTACCCGTCGCTGAGCACGGTGATGTAGTTGTCCAGGCCGACGAACGCCACGTCGTCGGGTTCGGCGAGGTTGTAGCGCTGCAGGCTCAGCCACACCGCGTAGCCGATCGGGTAGGCAGTGACCGCCAGCATCAGGATGACCGCCGGGGCGATCAGCAGGAACGCCAGCCGCCGCTCGGAGCGGGCGTCGTCGGTCCCGCCACTGGTCGCGGTCGGGGCCGCGGTCTGCGCCGGGGGTTCCATCGTGGCCGTCACGGGATCAGCCCCTTCCCGTCGATGGCTTTCTGCACCTGCTCGGCCAGTTCGTCGGCCGTACGTTCCGGATCGATCTGATTGATCGGCGCCAGCGTCACCGACATCCGGGTCGACACCGACTGGTACACCGGCGTGGCAGGCCGCACCGCGGCGTTGGTGAGCTGGTCGCGGATGATCTCGTACTGCGGATACTCGGCCTGGAACGCCGGATCGTCGTACAGCGAGGCCCGCACCGCGGGCAGGCCGCCCTCCACCGACGTGTAGCGCTGGTTCTCGACGTTGCGCAGGCAGCGCACGGCCTCGAAGGCCTCGGCCGGGTGCTGGGTGGTCTTGGCGACCGCGAGGTTGAGCCCGCCCAGCGTCACCTTCGCCGGCTCACCGGGGTTGACCCCCGGGTACGGCGCGAACCCGAGCACCGGCTTGCTCGCGTCGAACGCGCGGGTGAACTGTTCGTCGGTCGGCGAGAACGTGCCCACGTCGTTGATGCTGCCCGCCAGCGCCGGATCCTCGTTGAGCGGCAGGAACGACACGCCGCCCTTGACCGCGTTCTCCAGGAACGACGGCAGCACGTAGGGCCAGTTCACCTCGAGCGCCGCCTTGCCCTGTTCGAGGGCGAGACGGGCGGTGGTCTCATCGGTCTGGGTGACCGAGGGGTCGGCGCCCGGCGCGGTGGCCACCGACTTGATGATCTGCAGGGCCTTCACGGTGGCCGCGCGGTGTTCCGGGGTGTCGGTCAGCGTGACCCGCTGCCCGTCGTCGGAGAGCACCTGACCGCCCGCGCTCTCCAGCAGCGTGTTGAACCACACCACCAGGCCCTCGTACTGCTTGCCCTGCACCGCGATCCAGCTGGGCCCGCCCTCGGCGTGCAGCCGGGTCGCCTCCGCGACCATGCCGTCCCATGTGGTCGGCGCCTGCGCCATCAGATCGGGGCGGTACCAGAGCAATTGCGTGTTCGTCGTGATCGGCGACGCGTAGAGCTTGTCCTGCCACTTCGCGGTCTCCAGCGGCCCGGGCAGGGTGTTGGCGTTCGCGTCGGCCTCGGCGAGTCCGGCCGGGTCGTCGGACAGCGGCAGCGCCCAGCCCGCCTCGGCGAACTCCGCGGTCCACACCACGTCGAGCGCCATCACGTCGAGTGACCGGTCGTTGCCGGTGAGCCGGCGCGCGAGCTGCAGACGCTGGTCGTCGGCGCCCTTGGGCAGATTGCGCTGCTGGATGCGGAAGCGTCCGCCGAGTTCGTCGTTGCAGCGCTCGGAGACCGCGGTGAACGTCGCCGCCTCGTTCGCCGGGGTGTAGTAGTTGATGACGATTCCACCGCCGCCGGAACTGCACGCCGACAGAGTCGACGCCGTCGTCAGAGCGGCGATCGCTGCAGCCCCAAGCCGCCGAGCGCGCACCACCAGGCCTCCCGTCCGTCCCCATGTCGCCGCGAAGCGGCTGCGGCTGGGAACCTCCCGCGGGCAAACCGTAGAGGCAGACGTGCGTGATGTGCAACACTTCGGCGGCCCCGGGTGGCGATTTCCGCCCGATCGTGACCTCAGCGTGTCGTCCGCGACGCCGGCAGGCGGCACCGCCCTCAGATCGTCAAGCGCGCCAGCAGATCCCGTCCCTGCTCGGCGTTCTGCGGATCGCACAGCACGTCGTAGCGGCCGGCGACCAGTTGCATGGTCGAGCTGAAATCCCTTGTGCCGCGGGCCATCGCGTACGGGATCGCCGAAGTGATCAGCCCGAAGAACACACCGGCGATCACACCGGTGAGCAGGGCGCTCCACGGATTCGGGCTGAAGAACCCGAGGATCAAGCCGATGAACAGGCCCAGCCAGGCGCCGGTCAGCACGCCGCCGCCGAGCACCTTGGGCCACGACAGCCGGCCGGTGACCCGCTCCACCTGCATCAGGTCCACCCCGACGATCGTCACCTGCTGGACGGGGAACTGCTGATCAGACAGGTAGTCCACCGCGCGCTGGGCTTCGGCGTAGGTCGCGTAGGAACCGATCGGCCACCCCTTGGGCGGCGTGGGCAGCGGGGCGGGCACCCCGCGCGCACCGGCCGCGGTGGTCGGCGGCGTGCCCGGTGTCGGCCCGGACTGGAAAGGACTCGTCATCGCTCGTCATTCTCCTCTAGGACGCCGGTTTCGGCAGCGTGTTCTCGTCCATTCAACGTCCCGACCGCGCAATTCGTGCCCGCTTCGGGTGCCTGCCCGACGACCCCCGCGTGCGCTAGGTTGAGGTCATGACGAATCCGGACCGAGACCCCGAGCACTCGTCACCAGCGGAGTCCGGTTCGGGCGGCACCGAACCACCCGCAGGCGGTTACGAGGTCCCGGCCTACGGCCAGCCGTCCGACTATCCGCCGCCTCCTCCGGGATTCGACCAGCCGGGCTATCAGCAGCCGGGCTACCCGCAGCCGGGCTACCAGCAGCCGGGGTATCCGCCTCCGCCGCCCGGTTACCCGCCCTACGGCTCGTTCGGGACCCCGTACGAGGCGCCCGGCGGGTATCCCCCTCCGCCGCCCGGCTATCCGCCCTACGGCGGCGGCTACAGCGCCGCGCCGAAGACCAACGCGCTGGCCATCTGGTCGCTGGTCGCGTCGCTGGTCGGCTTCATCTGCTGCATCGGCTCGGTGGTCGGCATCGCGCTCGGCCTCGTCAGCCTCAACCAGATCAAGCAGTCGCAGGAAGAGGGCCAGGGACTGGCCATCGCGGGCATCGCCGTCGGCGCCGTGTCGCTGCTCGCGAGCCTGGTGATGACCGTCGTCTTCATGAACGTCTGACGGTCAGTCGGCTCAACTCGGCGGCCGGAACGGCTCGCCCTGGCGGCTCATCCCCGCCGCGCGCCCCTTGGCCGCGATCACCAGCGCCATCTTGCGGCTGGCCTCGTCGATCATCTCGTCGCCCAGCATCACCGCACCGCGGGCGCCGCCGGCGCGCGAGGTGTGCCACTCGTAGGCCTCGAGGATCAACTCCGCGTGGTCGTAGTCCTGTTGGCGCGGGCTGAAGATCTCGTTGCCCGCGGTGATCTGATCCGGGTGCAGCACCCACTTGCCGTCGAAGCCGAGCGCGGCCGAGCGGCCCGCCACCCGGCGGAAGGCCTCGACGTCGCGCACCTTGAGGAACGGTCCGTCGATCGCGAGCACGCCGTGGGTACGGGCGGCGATGAGGATGCGCATGAGGATGTGGTGATAGGCGTCGCCGACGTCGTAACCCTCGGGTTGTTCGCCGACGACCAGGGTCCGCATGTTGAGGCTGGCCATCAGATCCGCGGGCCCGAGCACCAGCGCCCTCACCCGCGGCGCCGCGGCGATTGCGTCGATGTTGGTCAATCCCTGGGCGTTCTCGATCTGCGCCTCGATCCCGATCCGGCCGACGGGCAGACCGTGTGTCGTCTCCAGCTGGGTGAGCAGCAGATCGAGCGCGTGGATGTGCGAGACGTCGGTGACCTTTGGCAACACGATGATGTCCAGGTCGGCACCGGCGGTCGACACCACCTCGATGACGTCGGCGTAGGTCCACGGCGTCGTCCAGTCGTTGACCCGCACGCCGCGTAGCTGTCCGGCCCAACCGGATTCGGCCAGCGCCACCGCCACCCGGGTGCGCGCCTCGGCCTTGGCGTCGGGCGCCACCGCGTCCTCCAGGTCCAGGAACACCTCGTCGGCCGGCAAACCCTTTGCCTTCTCGATCATCTTGGCGCTGCTGCCGGGCACCGACAGGCAGGTCCGGCGCGGCCGGGCGGATTCGTCGAGTTCGCGGGGTCGAGGCGCGTGTGTCACGGCTCTACTCTCTACCCTTTGAGTCATGGCGGCGGTGAACAGGGTCTACGCAGCGCGGCTCGCGGGAATGGTGGTGCTCGGCCCCGACGGCGAGTCGATCGGTCGCGTGCGCGATGTGGTGATCAGCATCAGCATCGTGCGCCAGCAGCCACGCGTGCTCGGTCTCGTCGTCGAATTGCTCAGCCGCCGAAGGATTTTCGTGCCGATTCTGCGGGTCACCGCGATCGAGCCGAGTGCGGTCACGCTCACCACTGCGAACGTGTCGCTGCGCAAGTTCGTCCAACGCCCCGGTGAGGTCCTGGTGGTCGGCCAGGTGCTCGAGACCCGGGTGCGCGTGGACGATCCCGACCTGGCGCAGCTCGCCGGAATCGACGTCGTGGTGGTCGATCTCGGCATCGAGCAGAGCCGGACCCGCGACTGGCTGGTGACCCGCGTCGCGGTGCGCACCCAGCGCCGGCTGGGGCGGCGCTCCAACATCCACATCGTCGAATGGCACCACGTGCACGGGCTCACGCCGTCCGGTCTGGCGATGCCCGACCAGGGGGTGGCCTCACTGCTCGAGCAGTTCGAGGGGCAGCGGGCGGTGGAGGTGGCCGAGGCGATCCGGGAGCTGCCCGCCAAACGCCGCTACGAGGTGGTCAACGCGCTCGACGACGAACGGCTCGCCGACGTGCTGCAGGAACTGCCGATGGACGATCAGGCCGACGTGCTGCGGCAGATGAAGACCGACCGCGCCGCCGACGTGCTCGAGGCGATGGATCCCGACGACGCCGCCGATCTGCTGGGGTCCATGACCCCCGCCGACGCCGAGACGCTGCTGCGCCGGATGGATCCCGAGGACTCCGAGGACGTGCGCCGGTTGCTGAGCCACTCCCCCGACACCGCCGGCGGCCTGATGACCTCCGAACCGGTGGTGCTCGCCCCCGACGTCACCGTCGCCGAGGCGCTGGCCCGGGTGCGCGACCCCGACCTGACGCCCGCGCTGGCGTCGCTGGCGTTCGTCGCCCGCCCGCCCACGGCGACACCCACCGGTCACTACCTCGGGTGCGTACATCTGCAGCGGCTGCTGCGCGAACCGCCCGCCACGCTGGTCAGCGGGATCCTCGACACCGACCTGCCGAGCCTGACGCCGCAGGATTCGCTCGGCGCCGTGACGCGGTACTTCGCGGCCTACAATCTCGTCTGCGGCCCGGTCGTCGACGAGGAGAACCACCTGCTCGGCGCGGTGTCCGTCGACGACGTGCTGGACCACCTGCTCCCCGACGACTGGCGCGAACGGGTCGAGGAACCCGAACTGACCGGCACCGAAGGGACCTCATGAGCGAGCTGTCGGCGCGCGGGCGGCTGGACACCCCGCGGAGCCCGCGCCGCATCTCGTTCACCGTCGACCGGGAGGCCGTGGGTCAGTTCGGCGAACGGGTCGCGCGGTTCCTCGGCACCGGCCGCTATCTGGCGGTGCAGACAATCATCGTGATCGTCTGGATCGCGTTGAACCTGTTCGCCGTCTCGCTGCAGTGGGATCCGTACCCGTTCATCCTGCTCAACCTGGCGTTCTCCACCCAGGCCGCCTACGCCGCCCCGTTGATCCTGCTCGCGCAGAACCGCCAGGAGAACCGCGACCGGGTGTCACTCGACGAGGACCGCAGACGCGCCGCCCAGACCAAGGCCGACACCGAGTACCTCGCGCGCGAACTGGCCGCGCTGCGGCTGGCGGTCGGCGAGGTCGCGACCCGCGATTACCTGCGCCGCGAACTCGAGGAACTGCGCGAGATGGTCGCGACGTTGCTGGCGGCCACCGACACCGACGGCCACGGATCCGGCGTCAAGTACGACGGGGGCGAACGGCGGTCCAAGCGAACCGGCTGAGCTTGGTTGCGCATTGCTGCAACGGACGTGACGCGAGGTATGTATGGTGACTTGGTTCACACACCTGGGTCGGGCCAGCGCAGACGCTTAGGACGGTTTGAGTGCACATAGGGGGAACCGCCGCTGTGACGGCGGCCCGACGCCGCGCGGCCCGGGTGCTGCGTAAGCCGGCGGCCGGGATCGTCATCCTCGCCCCGCTCGTGTTGGCGGGCGCCGTCGGGGCGTCCTCGCCCGGGCTGCATCACTCGGTGAGCAATGCCGCGGTGACCCCGCTGGCGGCCGTGGCGGCGGCTCCGAAGAACCCGCCGGGACCGTCGGTGGTGGCGGTCAAACGGCCGCCGAGCGCGTTCCGCATCGCCGCGTCGACCGTGTCGTCGCCGCCCCCGGCCGTGGTGGTCAACTCCCCCGGCAGCCTGAAGATCCCCGCGATGGCGCTCAGCGCGTACCGCAACGCCGAACGGATGATGGCCGCCGCCGTGCCCAACTGCGGCCTGAGCTGGAACCTGCTGGCGGGTATCGGCCGTATCGAGTCCGGCCACGCCTCGGGCGGCGCGACGGACTCCCGCGGCACCGCGGTCAACCCGATCTACGGCCCCGCGCTCGACGGCACGCTGCCCGGCAACGAGGTCATCGAGATGAGCCGCACCGCCGACCGGGTCACCTACGCCCGCGCGATGGGGCCGATGCAGTTCCTGCCCGGCACCTGGGCCCGGTACGCCTCCGACGGTGACGGCGACGGCAAGGCCAACGTGCAGAACCTCTACGACTCGACGCTGGCCGCGGCGCGGTACCTGTGCAGCGGCGGGCTCAACCTGCGCGATCCGTCGCAGGTGATGACCGCGATCCTGCGGTACAACAACTCGGTCGCCTACGCGCGCAACGTGCTCAGCTGGGCCGGCGGCTACGCGACCGGCGTCGTCCCGGTCGACCTGCCCCCGATCACCGGCCCGGTCCCCGCGCTCGGCGACTCGCACCTCGACCGCCCCGAAGGGCTCGGCCCGGACGCCCCGGTCAACGCGACGGGCCTGCCCGCCGACGACCCGCTGGCCCTGGTGCCGCTGCTGAGCCGCAACGACGCCAGCCGGATGCCCGGCGGCACCGTGCCCGGGTTCGCGCCCGGACAACGGCTCGGCCCGCTGCCCGGTCCGGCCCCGGCCGCGCCCGCGACCCCCGTCCCGGCACCCGCCGCACCCGCCCCCTGGGTGCCGCCGTGGATGGCTCCGCCGCCGCCCCCGCCGCCGAGCTGTGTGGTGTTCTGCCTGGAGGACACGCCGGCACCGGCCGCCGCACCCGCGCCCGGACCGGTGCCCCCGGGTCCGCCCGCCGCACCGGCGCCGGGCCCCGTGGCCCCGCCCGCGCCCGCCGCGCCGGGGCCGGTCGGAACCGGTCCCGCGCCCGGCCCGGCGGCCTGAGCAGCGTCCTAGCCCGCGTGTGGGACCGCGCTGACGGGTCGGCCTAGACTCGCAGGCGATGTCCCCAACTCCTGATGAGCGCCAGGCGGCGATCCGCGGCGCACTGGCCAAGGTGATCGACCCCGAACTGCGGCGACCGATCACCGAGCTCGGCATGGTCAAAGCCGTCACGATCGCGCCCGACGACAGCGTGCACGTCGAGGTGTACCTGACCACCGCGGCGTGCCCGAAACGCAGCGAGATCACCGAGCAGGTCCAGAAGGCGGTCACCGACGTGCCCGGCACCGGCGCCGTCCGTGTGAGTCTCGACGTGATGAACGACGAGCAACGCGCCGAACTCCGCAAGCAACTGCGCGGCGACTCGCGCGAGCCGGTGATCCCGTTCGCGCAGCCCGGATCGCTGACCCGCGTGTACGCCGTCGCCTCCGGTAAGGGCGGCGTGGGCAAGTCGAGCGTCACGGTCAACCTCGCCGCGGCGATGGCCGCCCGCGGTCTGTCCGTCGGTCTGCTCGACGCCGACATCTACGGCCATTCGGTGCCGCGGATGATGGGCACCACCGACCGGCCCACCCAGGTCGACTCGATGATCCTCCCGCCCATCGCCCATGACGTGAAGGTCATCTCGATCGCGATGTTCACCCAGGGCAACACCCCGGTGGTGTGGCGCGGACCGATGCTGCACCGGGCACTGCAGCAGTTCCTCGCCGATGTCTTCTGGGGCGACCTCGACGTGCTGCTGCTCGACCTTCCGCCGGGCACCGGCGACGTGGCGATCTCGGTGGCGCAGCTGATCCCCGGCGCGGAGATCCTCGTCGTCACCACCCCGCAGCTGGCCGCCGCCGAGGTGGCCGAGCGGGCCGGGGCGATCGCCCTGCAGACCCGTCAGCGCATCGTCGGCGTCGTCGAGAACATGTCCGGGCTGCTGATGCCCGACGGTTCGACGATGCAGCTGTTCGGTGAGGGCGGGGGCCGTCAGGTCGCGGAGCGGCTGACCCGCGCGGTCGGCGCCGACGTCCCGCTGCTCGGTCAGGTGCCGCTGGATCCGGCGCTGGTCGCCGCGGGCGACTCGGGCGTGCCGCTGGTGCTGTCGGCCCCGGATTCACCGGCGGGCAAGGAACTGCGCGGCGTCGCCGACGCGCTGTCGGCGCGCAAGCGCGGGCTGGCCGGCATGTCGCTCGGCCTGGATCCCGCGGGCCGCTGACGGCTCAGGTGGCGTCGCTGTCGAACGGCGTCGCCGCCGGAGCCGGGGGCGGGTCCACCGGGGTGACCGGCTTCTCCTGAGCGGGCGTGACGCCGTTCTTGGGCTGGTCCGCCTGGTCGAACTTCCCGGTGAAGATCGAGTCGTCACCGTCGAGCAGATGCTTGGTCAGCGCCGCGCGCGGTGTCATCCCGCGCAGTTTCTGCAGTTCGGTGATGGGTTCGCGCAGATCCTCGAATTCGGGTCCGAAGTCCTGGCGCAACTGCGAGGTGGCGCCGCTGACGTAGTCGCGGGCCTGGCGGAGCGCGCTGGAGGTCCAGCGGATCGCGCCGGGCAGCCGTTCCGGTCCCAGGATCACCAATCCGGCGATCACCAGGATCAGCATCTCCCCCCAGCCGATGTTCGCGAACATCAGTCGGTGCTGGCGTCCGGTGTCGGCGTGACCGTGAGTGTCACGGGCCGGCCGTCACGAACCACCTCGATGGGGGCGGGCTCACCGATCTTGAGCTGACGCACCGCCACCACGAACTCGTCGGCGTCCGCGACGCTGCGGTCACCGACCTTCACCACGACGTCGTTCTCCAGGATGCCCGCGCGCTCGGCGGCGCTGCCGGCTTTCACGTTGGCGACCTGCGCGCCGGACGCCACGTCGTTGCTCACGGATTTCGCGGTCAGGCCCAGCGTCGGATGGGAGATCTTGCCGTCCCGGATCAGCGCGTCCACGACGGTCTTGACCTCGTTGACCGGGATTGCGAAGCCGAGGCCGCTGGCGCTGTCCGACAGCGACTTTCCGGCGGTGTTGATGCCGATGACGTTGGCGTTCATGTCGATCAGCGGGCCACCGGAGTTGCCGTGGTTGATCGAGGCGTCGGTCTGCACACCGTCGATCACGGTGTCGGTGTCGGACCCGTCACCCGAGAGCGGAACCGGCCGGTGCAGGGCGCTGATGATGCCCGCGGTGACCGTGCTGCGCAGACCGAGCGGGGCACCCGCGGCGATCACCTCTTCGCCGACGCGCAGCTTGTCCGAATCGCCCATCTTGGCGACGGTCAGGTTGTCGACGTTGTCGACCTTCAGCACGGCGAGGTCGGTCTTGGGGTCGCGGCCGACGAGGTTGGCGGGCACCTCTTTGCCGTCGTTGAACACGACGGTCATCTTGAATTTGGCCGGGTTGTTGGCGGCCTCGGAGATCACGTGGTTGTTGGTGACGATGTAGCCGCGGCCGTCGATGACCACGCCGGACCCCTGGGAGCCCTCCTGGTCGCTCTTGGCCTCGATGGTCACCACCGAGTCGGCGACCGCGTCGGCCACCTTGGTGATGCGCCCCTCCGGCGGGTCACCGGTGTCGCTGGTCTCGAGCGTCACCTTGGAGGTGGTGAACGCCTGGACGGTCTCGGCGGTCTTGTTGCCGACCCACCCGCCGAGCGCACCCACCATCAACGCGGTGAGCAGCAGGATCGCCAGCGCGATGTAGGAGACCCGGCCGCCGAAGAGCACGTCGCGCACGCTGAGCTTGCCGGCCTGCGCGGGAGCCTGGGCCGGTGCGGCCGCCGGCATCGCCGGGGTGCCCAGCGCCGCCGGCGCGTGGGGATCACGCCACGGGTCGGGCGTCACGTCTCCGGGGTCTCCGGCGCGTTCGGCGTCGAGGGCGCCGGCATCGGCGGGGTGGCGCTGTAAGGAGTCGCCACCGGCGTAGGGCGGACGGCCGAAGGCCTCGGCGAGCACGGGGTCGGGCGCCTGGGCTCTGGGGGTGTACTCACCCTGGTCGCGGAACTTGTCGGCGCCGAGGAACGAGCCGCTGACACCGCTGGGCCGACCGAAGGCGCGCTGCGCCGCGGGATCGACCGGCGGCCGCTCGACGGGGCGTGGCGCCATGCGGCGGCTGGCCTGGTCCTGATTGGTCACCGGTGTATCACTCTCTATCGGAGCGCCCGGCATGGCGGGCGCAGTCGCTGCTCGACTCCAGAACTCAGCCTACCGGCGTTTGCGCCGGTCGCGCGAAGCGTCGTCAGCAAACTTCCGCTGGTCCGCACCGTCGACCGGCGGCCGCGGCATGTGGTCCGGGATCTGCGACAACATTCCGAGCAGGGAGTTGGGTATCGCAATCGGCTGGGAGTCCCGCAACGCCGCCCTCGCCTGGCTCTGCGCGTCGACCTCGGCGGCGCACTGCGGGCACATCGACAGATGGCTGGCCGCGCGCAGATGCGCGCCCATGCGGAGTTCACCGTCGACGAACGCGGCGACGGCTTCGATGGAGAGGTGCTCGGTGGAGCCGAACTGACGGGGTGCGCCCACCGGGGCGTCGCTCTGCGAGGCGAACTGCGCGGGCAACCAGGAGAACGCCCGACGGAACACATGTCCCGGATCGACCATCATCCAGCTCCTCTCGGTTCGCTCACTGGTCTGTAAGACGCCGCCCACAAGAGGTTAGCGCGGCCCCGTCCGGCAGACACCGAGATCGTCAGGCGGATGTGGCCGCGTCCGGGGCGTGGCGGGCGAGGTAGTCCCGCAGGGCCTGGCGGCCGCGGTGGATACGGCTGCGCACAGTGCCGAGCTTGACGCCGAGCGTGGCGCCGATCTCCTCGTAGGACAGACCCTCGATGTCGCACAGCACGACCGCGGCGCGGAACTCCGGCGGCAGCGAGTCGAGCGCGGCCTGCAGGTCCGGGCCCAGCCGGGAGTCGTGGTAAATCTGCTCGGGGTTCGGATCGTCGGCGGGCACCCGGTCGTAGTCCTCGGGCAGCGCCTCCATGCGGATGCGGCCGCGCCGCCGGACCATGTCGAGGAACAGGTTTGTGGTGATGCGGTGCAGCCAGCCCTCGAACGTGCCGGGCTGGTAGTTCTGCACCGACCGGAAGACGCGGATGAACGTCTCCTGGGTCAGGTCCTCGGCGTCGTGCTGGTTGCCGGAGAGACGGTAGGCCAGCCGGTAGACCCGGTCGGCGTGCTGGCGCACCAGCTCGTCCCAGGACGGCATGTTCTTCTGGTCACCGGTGGCGTCGAACACCGCCGTGCCGGTGAGTTCGTCGGTGGGCTCGACCCAGTCCGAATCGCTGAACTGCTCGAGATGAGCCATCGAAACGGGGGCAGCTTGCGCTGCCGCTGTCGTGGTGGTCGTCGGATCCTCCAGGTCATGGCCGGCTGAGTTCGTCGGCTGGTCATCGAGGGCAACACGATCGGCGGTATTCCTATTCCCGAAGCGAAGACGCCTCCCGTGTTCCATGCCGCCACCGTTCCCGAGCCGGGTGTGGGAGCGGTATGAGCAATATGAACGTTCCCTGAGAATGCCGGATACCCGATTGCTCACCTGCAGAAACAGGTCGAATCGGACGTACATCACACGTTGCCGCGCGGGCGTGTCGGTGACCCGCGGTTCGCGGCCGCGCTCTACAGTGCGGGCATGGCCAGCACCGACGACCCGGCGGGTCAGCCGCGATCGAGCCGCGCCGAGGCGATCGTCGCGCACGCCGAGCAGTCCATCTCCGAGGACGCGATCGTCGCGGCGGCCCGGGAACGGGCCGTGGACATCGGCGCCGGAGCGGTCACGCCCGCGGTCGGCGCGCTGCTGTCGGTGCTCGCCCGGCTGACCGGCGGCAAGGCCGTCGTCGAGGTCGGCACCGGCGCCGGAGTCAGCGGGCTGTGGCTGCTGTCCGGGATGCGCGAGGACGGCGTGCTGACGACCATCGACGTCGAACCGGAGCACCAGCGCATCGCCAAGCAGGCCTTCCTGGAGGCCGGTATCGGCCCGGGGCGCACGCGGCTGATCAGCGGCCGCGCCCAGGATGTACTGACCCGGTTGGCCGACGAGTCCTACGACCTCGTGTTCATCGATGCCGACCCGGTCGACCAGCCGCAGTTCGTGGTCGAGGGGGTACGGCTGCTGCGCTCCGGCGGCGCGATCGTGGTGCATCGCGCCGCGCTCGGCGGCCGCGCCGGCGACGCCAACGCCCACGACGCGGAGGTCGCCGCGGTGCGTGAGGCCGCCCGGCTGATCGCCGAGGACGAACGCCTCACCCCGGTGCTCGTCCCGCTGGGCGACGGTCTGCTGGCCGCCGCGCGCGACTGACCCTCTCCGCCCCGCCATCACCGTTCGCGCGACTTTCACCAAGCTCTTGACCGCCGACTGAACGCGCGTTTAGCATACTGAACATGCGTTCAGCCGCCGATGACCGTACCGCCGCCGCCCGCATCCGCGACGCGGCGATCGAGCAGTTCGGCCAGCACGGCTTCGGCGTCAGCGTGCGCACCATCGCCGAGGCCGCGGGGGTGAGCGCCGCCCTGGTGATCCACCACTTCGGGTCCAAGGACCGACTGCGCAAGGCCTGCGACGACCACATCGCCGAGGAGATCCTCGCCAGCAAGTCCGAGTCGATCACGAGCAACGACCCGGCGACCTGGTTCGCCACGATGGCCGAGATCGAGTCGTTCGCGCCGATGATGGCGTACCTGGCGCGCAGCATGCAGGCCGGCGGTGAGCTCGCGAGGACGCTGTGGCGCCGGATGATCGACAACGTCGAGCAGTACCTCGACGAGGGTGTTCGGGCCGGCACCGTCAAACCCAGCCGCGACCCGAAGGCCCGCGCCCGGTTTCTCGCGATGGCCGGCGGCGGCGGCTTCCTGCTGTACCTGCAGATGCACGAGGACCCGACCGATCTGCGCCGGGTCCTGCGCGACTACTCGCAAGACATGGTCCTGCCCGCACTCGAGATCTACACCAACGGGCTGATGGCCGATTCCACGATGTACGACGCCTTCCTCCAGAAGGACGCCTTTCCCGAGAAACTAGGAGACGGTGATGACGGTCCAGACACGCAGGCCCCGGCGACAGCCTGAGGGCACCGCACCGCTCGCGGTCGAGATCCGCGGACTGGTCAAGACGTTCGGGCGGACCCAGGCGGTCGACGGTCTCGACTTGAGCGTCTCTTCCGGCGACATCGCCGGTTTCCTCGGCCCGAACGGGTCGGGCAAATCGACCACGATCCGTGTGCTGCTCGGGCTGCTGCGGGCCGACGCGGGCACTGTCCGCCTGCTCGGGGGCGACCCGTGGCGCGATGCGGTCGAACTGCACAGGCGCATCGCCTACGTACCCGGTGACGTCACGCTGTGGCCCAACCTGACCGGTCTGCAGGCCATCGACTTCCTGGCCCGCCTGCGCGGGCCGGGCGCCCTGGACACGACGAGGCGCGACGAGCTGATCGAACGGTTCGAACTCGATCCGCACAAGAAGGCCCGCACGTATTCGAAGGGCAACCGGCAGAAGGTGGCGCTGGTCGCCGCCTTCAGCACCGGTGCTGATCTCTACATTCTCGACGAACCCACCTCGGGCCTGGATCCGTTGATGGAGCAGGCTTTTCAACGCTGCGTCGCCGAGGCCGCCCGCGACGGTGCGGCGGTGTTGCTGTCCAGCCACATCCTCGCCGAGGTGGAGAAACTCTGCGACACCGTGACGATCATCCGGGCGGGCCGCACCGTACGCTCGGGTCCGCTCGACGAACTGCGTCACCTGATGCGCACGACGGTCAGCGTCCGGACCCGCGACGACGCCGCGGTGCTACAGAACGCCCCGTTCGTCCACGACTTCACGGCGGTCGACGGCGGCGCCCGGTTCTCCGTCGACCGCCGAGACCTCGACGCGGCGATGACGCGGTTGACCGATCTCGGCATCGCGGAGTTGACCGTCACGCCCGCATCGCTGGAGGACATGTTCCTGCGCGAATACTCGGGGGCGGCACGATGAGCACCGTGGCGCCCGCCCGGACGACTTCGTCGTACACCGGTGTCGCCGAACTGATCCGGTTGGCGCTGCGTCGCGACCGCATCCGGCTGAGCGTGTGGATCGCGGTGCTCACGCTGATGATGGTGTACGCCCCGAACGCGGTGAAGCTGGCCTATCCCGACGAGCCGCAGCGGCTGGCGCGGGTGAACCTGATGAAGACGCCGGCGGGAATCATCATGGGCGGCCCCATGTTCGGCGTCCGCGAAACCGACCTTGGCGCGATGATGGCCAACGAGCTGATGCTCACGTTGATCGTCGCCGCCTCGATCCTGTCCATTCTCACCGTCATCCGCCACACCCGGGCCGAAGAGGAAAGCGGCGCAGCGGAATTGGTGTTGTCTTCGGTGGTCGGCCGGTACGCGCGGACATCGGCCGCGTTGATCCTGGTCGGCGCGGTCAACGCGGTGTTCACCGTCACGATGACGGCGGCCATGTCCGCGGCCGGGTTCGCTGTCGTCGACACCCTGGGCATGTGCCTGGGCGTGACCGCGGTGTCGATGCTGTTCGGGACCGTCGCCGCGGTCACCGCCCAGCTGTGGCGGCAGGCCCGCACCGCGACCGGTGCCGCGATGGGGGTACTGGCGCTGGCCGCGCTCGTCCGCGGCATCGGGGACGTCATCGACAATTCGGGCAGCACGTTGAGCTGGTTCTCCCCCATCGCCTGGGCACAGCAGATGCGGGCGTTCGTCGACCTGCGGTGGTGGCCATTGGCCCTGCTGGTCGCCCTCACGGTGGCGCTCATCGCGCTGGCCTCGGAATTGGAGCGGCGCAGGCAGTACGACGACGGCACCCTGCCCACCCGGGGCGACCGGCCCGGCGCACCGCCGATCCGCGGTGTCTTCGGCCTGCACCTGACACTGCAGCGCGGGCTGACGGTGGGCTGGGGCATCGGGCTCTTCCTCGGCGGGCTGGCCTTCGGCTCGATGACGAAATCGTTGATGGACGCCGCGGAGACCAACGAGCTGCTGGCCCAGGTGCTGGCCGCTCAGGGCACCGACGGGGTCTACACCACGATGACGCAGTTCCTCGCCGCCGCGGCGAGCGCCTACGTGGTGAGCGCGGTGCTGCGGGTGCACACCGACGAGCAGAGCGGCACCGGGGAGGCCGTGCTGGCCGGCGCGGTCTCGCGGTGGCGCTGGCTGCTCGGCGCGGTGGCCGCCGCGCTCCTGGGGGCCACGCTGCTGATGGCGGGCGCCGGCTTCGGCAACGGGCTCGGTGCGGGCCTGACGATCGGTGAGCCGGCCACCATCGTGGACCTCACGGTCGCCGGGCTGGCGTTCGTCCCCGCGATGGCGGTGGTCGCCGGTGTCGCCGCGCTGGCGGTCGCGCTGCGCCGGCCCTGGATCGCCTGGCTGGTGGTGGCGTTCATCGTCGTCTCGTTGTACCTCGGTGCACTGCTGCGCCTGCCGCAGTGGCTGCTCGACGCCTCCCCGGTCGGGCAGACGACGGCGCCCAGCGACTATTCACTGGCCGCGCTGACAGTGATGTGCGTGGTGGCCGCGGCGTTCACCGCTATCGCCGGCTGGCTGTACCGCCGCCGCGACGCGGTCTGAGTCGAGGCGGAGCGATGAAGCTCGCGCTGCAGACCCTCGCATCGGCGGTGGCGGGGCTCGCCTTCTTCGGGGTGCTGCTGTTCGTGCCGGCCGGCACCCTCGACTACTGGCAGGCGTGGGTCTTCATCGCGGTGTTCATGGTGACGACCATCGGGCCGAGCCTGTACCTGGCGGTGCACGACCCCGCCGCCCTGCAGCGGCGGATGAAGGCGGGCCCCACCGCAGAGACCCGCCCCGTGCAGAAGGCCCTCATGGTCGGCACCATCGCCTCGGTGGTGGCCGTCCTCGTCCTCAGCGCCCTCGACCACCGCTTCGGCTGGTCCGCGGTCCCGCTCGCGGTCGTCATTCTCGGCAATGCGCTGGTGGCGGTCGGCCTGCTGTTCGCCCAACTCGTCATCATCCAGAACAGCTACGCCGCGGCGACGATCACCGTCGAGGACGGACAGCAGCTGGTGTCGACGGGCCTCTACGGGGTCGTGCGCCACCCGATGTACCTCGGTGCGCTGACCATGATGGTCGCCACGCCGCTCGCCCTCGACTCGTACTGGGGCATGCTCGTGGCGCCCGCCGCTGTTCCGCTGCTCGCACTGCGGGTCCTCGACGAGGAGCGGCTGCTGACCGAGCAGTTGCCCGGCTACCGCGAGTACACGCGCACCGTGCGCTACCGGTTGCTCCCCGGGGTGTGGTGACCGGCGTCAGATCCAGATGCCCTTGCCGACGGCGACGACACCGCCCGCGCTGACCGAGAACCGTTCGCGGTCCTTCTCGAGGTCGACGCCGACCATCTCACCCGGCCCGACGACGACGTTCTTGTCCAGGATCGCGTGCCGCACCACCGCGCCGCGGCCGATCCGGGTGCCGGGCATGATGACGCTGCCCTCCACGATCGCGCCGTCGTCGATGTAGACGTTGGACGAGAGCACCGAGTTGCGCACCGACGCCGCGGAGATGATGCTCCCCGCACCCACGACCGATTCCTGCGCGGAGCCGCCGTTGACGAACTTCGCGGGCGCGAGGTTCTCCGACTCACCGCGGATCGGCCAGCGCTTGTTGTAGAGGTTGAAGATCGGGTGCACCGACACCAGATCCATGTGCGCGTCGTAGAACGCGTCGAGCGTCCCGACGTCGCGCCAGTACCCGTGGTCGCGTTCGGTGGCGCCGGGCACCTCGTTGTTGCTGAAGTCGTAGACCGCGGCCATGCCGTCGGAGACCAGGCGCGGGATGATGTCGCCGCCCATGTCGTGGTCGGAGTCGTCGTCCTCGGCGTCGGCGCGGATGGCGTCGATGAGCACCTTGGTGGTGAAGATGTAGTTGCCCATCGAGACGAACGTCTGCTCGGGATCGTCGGGGGTACCGGGCGGGTCGGCGGGCTTCTCGATGAAGCTGCGGATGCGGCCGGACTCGTCGGAGTCGATGCACCCGAACGCGGTGGCCTCCGCGCGCGGCACCCGGATCCCCGCGACCGTCGCCCCCGCACCGCTCTCGATGTGGAACTGGAGCATCTGCTCGGGGTCCATCCGGTACACGTGGTCGGCGCCGAACACCACGATGTAGTCCGGATCCTCGTCGTAGATCAGGTTCATCGACTGGTAGATCGCATCGGCGGAGCCGGTGTACCAGCGGGGCCCGAGCCGCTGCTGCGCGGGAACCGGGGTGATGTATTCGCCCGCCAGGCCGCTCAGCCGCCAGTTCTGCGAGATGTGCCGGTCCAGCGAGTGCGACTTGTACTGCGTGAGCACACAGATCCGCAGGTAACGCGCGTTGACGAGATTCGAGAGCACGAAGTCGATGAGCCGGTAGGCGCCGCCGAAGGGAACCGCCGGTTTGGCCCGGTCCGCAGTCAGCGGATACAGCCGCTTGCCCTCCCCGCCGGCCAGGACGATGCCCAGCACGTGTGGCAATTCCCTCATGTCTCAAACCTATCCGGCGGTGGTGACTGGGGCCAGCCATTGACACCATTGATTACGCGTTCACGGGTGGTGGAACGACGATTTCGTAAATCGGCATACCCGTCCGGTCCCCGCGCAATCCCGTTCGCGAACAGGACTGTGTCAGCCGGGTGCGGTCCACTACCGTCATGACCATGCGGGTGGCGATGATGACTCGGGAGTATCCACCCGAGGTCTACGGCGGAGCAGGCGTACACGTCACCGAACTCGTCGCGCAGTTGCGCCGGCTCTGCGACGTCGACGTGCACTGCATGGGCGCGCCGCGCCCGGACGCCTTCGTCGCCGCACCCGACCCGGCGCTCAAGGGCGCCAACCCCGCGCTGTCGACGCTCTCGGCGGACCTGAACATGGTCAACGCCGCGGTGCAGGCCACCGTGGTGCACTCGCACACCTGGTACGCCGGGCTGGCCGGGCATCTGTCGGGGCTGCTGTACGGCATCCCGCATGTGCTCACCGCGCACTCGCTGGAGCCGATGCGGCCGTGGAAGGCCGAACAGCTCGGCGGCGGCTACCGGGTGTCGTCGTGGGTGGAGAAGACCGCGGTGGAGGCCGCCGACGCGGTGATCGCGGTGAGCTCCGGTATGCGCGACGACGTGCTCAAGACCTATCCGGCACTGGACCCCGGTCGGGTGCACGTGGTGCGCAACGGCATCGACACCGACGTCTGGTACCCCGTCCAGTCCCAGCCCGGCGAGTCGGTGCTGGCCGAGCTCGGCGTCGATCCGACGCGGCCGATCGTGGCGTTCGTCGGCCGGATCACCCGCCAGAAGGGGGTGGCGCACCTCGTGGCGGCCGCCCACCGGTTCGCGCCCGAGGTGCAGCTGGTGTTGTGCGCGGGGGCGCCGGACACGCCCGAGATCGCGGCCGAGGTGACGGCCGCGGTGCAGGAGCTCGCCCGTGCCCGCACCGGTGTGTTCTGGGTCCGGGAGATGCTGCCGATCGGCAAGATCCGCGAAATATTGTCAGCAGCAACAGTTTTCGTGTGCCCTTCGGTGTACGAACCGCTGGGCATCGTGAATCTCGAGGCGATGGCGTGTTCGACGGCGGTCGTGGCCTCCGATGTGGGCGGGATTCCCGAGGTCGTCGCCGACCATCAGACCGGACTGCTGGTGCACTACGACGCCGGCGACACCGGCTTCTTCGAGACGCGGCTGGCCGACGCGGTCAACTCCCTGATCGCCGAACCGCAACGCGCCCGCGATTACGGCGCCGCCGGACGGGAACGGTGCATCGCCGAGTTCTCGTGGGCGCACATCGCCGAGCAGACCATGGAGATCTACCGCAAGGTGTCGCAGTAGACCGGATTCACCATGGGGGTTCGGTGAACCGGCGCGGGGCCCGAGGGCCGCCGCGCCGGATGAAGCCGAAAACCGCTAGCTGGTGACGTTCTTCAGTTCGTCGCCCAGCGCGGCCGCCTCGTCGGGGGTCAGTTCGACGACGAGTCGGCCACCACCTTCCAGTGGCACCCGCATCACGATCCCTCGCCCCTCCTTGGTTGCTTCCAGTGGACCGTCACCGGTCCGGGGCTTCATCGCCGCCATCGAGAGCTCCCTCCACAATGAACCAACCGCCCGGATCCGCCCACCTCTCGGCGAAACCGATACACAACTCCTCTATTGTTCCCTATCCCCTCGGGTACGCGTACGAAGACCCGTTTTAACTGCTGTGTCGAAGCGCCGCACCGACCGGTGGCACCCAGCATGTCGCGATGTGGTCGTCGACCATTCCGGTCGCCTGCATGAGCGCGTAGGCCGTCGTCGGACCGACGAAACGGAAGCCGCGGCGCTTGAGATCCTTGGCCATGGCGGTCGATTCGGGGGTGACGGCAGGCACCTCCGACAGGTTCGCCGGCCGGGTGTGGTTCGGCGGTGCGAACGACCACAGCAACTCCGCGAGATCGACCCCGGTGTCCGAGAGGGCGGCCGCGGCGCGCGCGTTGGCGATGGTGGCCTCGATCTTCGCGCGGTTGCGGACGATTCCGGTGTCGGCCATCAACCTGTCGACGTCGCGTTCGGTGTAGCCGGCAACGCGTTCGATGTCGAACCCGTCGAACGCCCGCCGGAAGTTCTCCCGCTTGCGCAGGATGATGAGCCACGACAGACCACTCTGGAAGGCCTCCAGGCTGATCCGCTCGAACAGCGCGGGCGTCTCCCGCACCGGTTGCCCCCACTCGTAATCGTGGTAGTCCCGGTAGAGGATGAAATCCGCTGGGGCGAGCCGGGATCCGTCGAGCCAGCCGCACCGCACCCGGCCGTCGTCGACGACGGCCTCGGTCACGGGGACTCCTCGGCCACCTGCGCGGCGGCGTGCACGGCGGCCAGTTCACCGCGCAGCGCGTCGATCTCCTGACCGAGCCGGTCGAGCACCCAGTCGACCTCGCTGGCCTTGTAACCGCGCAGCGTCTGCGTGAACTTCAGGGCCTCGACGTCGGCACCGGTGACGCCGGAGGCCGGAAGCACCGTCGCGGTGGTCCCGTGCGGAAGTGGCGGCAATGATTCCCCGCGGCCGAACAGCACACTGCCCACCCCGAACAGCACGATGGCCACCAGGACGAGCACCACCAGGTAGAGCAGTATCAACGTCACGGCATCGATACTGCCCGACGGCTACGACAGAGCGCTCACCGCGGCCGAAGCGTGATCATCGGCGGCCGGTCGTCGAGCGAGACACCCGAGGCACGCGGGGTGAAGCCGTCGCCGTCGGCGTAGAACTGGGTGAGCCCGACGCCGGAGTCACCGATGCCGCAGCGCGACATCAGTGTGGCGATCACCTGACGGCTCATCGAGGCGAGTTCGGTCAACGGGCGATTGCGGTGCGTGCGCACGCCGAGGTTCACCTGGGCGATGCCGTCGAGGCCCAGCCGGTCGTAGGTGTCGACCAGCAGTCCGATCTCCACGCCGTATCCCGGGGCGAACGGCACCGAGGTCAGCAGCTCGCGGGTACCGGCGTACTCACCGCCCAGCGGCTGCAGCAGACAGGTCAGCTCCGGCCGCAGCGATGCCAGCAGCGGGCGGGCCACCAGTTCGGTGACGCGGCCGCCGCCGTTGGCGTCCTCGCGTCCACTCACCTTCAGCGGCCGCCGATAGAAGCCCTTGACCAGGTGCACACCCGGGGTGAGCAGCAGGGGCCCGAGCAGTTTCGGCACGAACATCGGATCGGGGTCGAGCAGGTCGGAGTCGACGAAGGCGATCACGTCGCCGGTGGTGGCGGCCAGCGAGCGCCACAGCACCTCACCCTTACCCGGCTGCGGGGCGACCTCGGGCAGCGCCGTCTCGCGGCTCACCACCCGTGCACCGGCGGCCAGGGCACGGATCGCGGTGTCGTCGGTGGACCCGGAGTCCAGCACGATCAACTCGTCGACGAGGCCGCCGAGCAGCGGGGTGATCGTCTCGATCACGCCGGCGACGGTCCCTTCCTCGTTGAGCGCGGGCAGCACCACCGACACGGTGCGCCCGGCCTTGGCGGCCTCGAGTTCGGCGATCGTCCAGTCCGGGCGGTTCCAGCTGTGCGTGTCGAACCAGCGGTGCCGCGCGATGGCGTCGGCGTCGTGCAGTTCTGGTGTCACCAGTTCCGGAGTCAATGTCATGACAGTCCCCTCACCGTGCGCGTCGGCGGACGCACGCCCTGGATCGACGCGACCATTTCGAGAACGCGCCGAGTGGGCCCGACCTCGTGCACCCGGAACATTGCCGCGCCGGCCTGGGCAGCCAGTGCGGTAGCAGCGAGGGTGCCCTCGAGGCGTTCAGTCAAACCCACACCCAGAGTCTCCCCGACGAAATCCTTGTTGCTCAGTGCCATCAGGACCGGCCATCCAGTTTTTACAAGCTCTTCCACGTGCCGCAACAAAGTAAGACCGTGATAAGTGTTCTTGCCGAAATCGTGCGTGGGATCGATGAGGATGCGGTCCGCGGCCACCCCGGCGGCGACCGCCCTCTGCGCTGCGGCGGTCACCTCGGCGATGACGTCGTCGACCACACCGCGTTCGGTGATGCCGTAGTTCACCCGGAACGGGCGGGTGCGCGGCACCGCGCCCCCGGTGTGTGAGCACACCAGGCCCGCATCGAACTTCGCCGCCACCGCGGGCAGTTCCGGGTCGACGCCGCCCCAGGTGTCGTTGATCAGGTCGGCGCCGGCCGCGCACGCCTGTTCGGCCACCGCCGCCCGCCAGGTGTCGACGCTGATCACCACGTCCGGGAACGTGCTGCGCAGCCATTCGATGAACGGCACGACGCGGGCGATCTCCTCGTCGGCGTCCACGGTCTGACCGGGGCCGGCCTTCACCCCTCCGACGTCGACGACGTCGGCGCCGTCCTCGACGACGCGGTGCGCGGCGGACTTGGCGGCCTCGTCGGTGAACGTCGCGCCGCGGTCGTAGAACGAGTCCGGCGTCCGGTTGACGATCGCCATGATCAACGCGCGGTCACCGGCCACCCGGCGTCCGCAGAAGGTCGACTCCACACCCCCAGGCTAGAGACCGCTACTTCGGTCGCTTCCCGGCTTTGACCTCTTCGGGGTACTCGTCGTAGTACTCGACGTAACCCTCGTCGGGGCCCTTGAGCACGTACAGCGGATCGTCGATGTGGTTGCCGTGGCCCTCCTTGCGCAGGTCGACCTTCTGGCTCTTGAAGGTCGACGTCTGCGCGAGTTCGTCGACGACGCGGACGAACAGCGGCACGGCGTACGAGGGCAGCCGGTCGTAGAGGGTCTGCGCGAGTGTCTTGCCGTCGAAGTCGCTGCCCTCGTTGAGTTTGATGGCCGCCATGCCCGCGCGGCCGCCGGTGCCTTCGACCTCGACGCCGTAGACCGTGCACTCGTCGACGGTCGGGTCCATCGACAGCGCGGCCTCGACTTCGGTGGTGGCGACGTTCTCGCCCTTCCAGCGGAAGGTGTCGCCGAGGCGGTCGACGAACGCGGCGTGGCCGAAGCCCTGGTAGCGCATCAGGTCGCCGGTGTTGAACCAGACGTCGCCGTCCTTGAAGGCGTCGCGCACCAGCTTCTTCTCGGATTCCTTCTTGTCGGTGTAGCCGTCGAACGGCTGGAAGTTGCTGACCTTGCTCAGCAGCAGACCCGGCTCGCCGTTGCGGACCTTCTTGACCCGCCCCTTCTCGTCGCGGACCGGCTCACCCGTGTCCCCGTCGTATTCGACGAACGCGACGGGAGTCGGGCAGATGCCGGTGGTCTTGTCCACGTTGAGGGCGTTGACGAAGGCGGTGTTGCCCTCGCTGGCGCTGTAGAACTCGCAGACCCGCTTGATGCCGAACCGGTTGGTGAACTCGTCCCAGATCGCCGGGCGCAGGCCATTGCCGCAGATCACCCGGACCTTGTGCTTGCGGTCGGTGTCCTTCTCGGGCTGGTTGAGCAGGTAGGTGCAGATCTCGCCGATGTAGACGAACGCGGTGGCGTCGTAGCGGATGACGTCGTCCCAGAACTTCGACGCCGAGAACGACTTGCCCAGCGCCAGCGTCGCACCGGCGTTCAGCACCGACGACAGCGCCACCGTCAGCGCGTTGTTGTGGTAGAGCGGCAGGCAGCAGTACATGGTGTCGCCGCTGTTGAGGCGCACCCCGAGCCCGCCGAACCCGGCCAGTGCGCGCAGCCACCGGTAGTGCGTCATCACGCTGGCCTTCGGCATGCCGGTGGTGCCCGAGGTGAAGATGTAGAACGCCTTGTCCCTGGCGAGGACGGCCGACGCCGACGCGGGGTTGGTGGTCGGGGCGGTCTCGGCGAGCCGGTCGAACTCGTCGATCGTCAGCAGGCCGTCGGTGTCCGCGCCGGATTCCTTGATGGGGTCGACGAAGTCGGGGTCGGTGATCACGAGCGTGGCCGAGAGCAGGCCGAGGCTGTGCTTGAGCACGTCACCGCGCTGGTGGTAGTTGAGCATCCCGGAGATCGCGCCGCATTTGACGGCGGCCAGCATGAGCAGGACCGGTTCCGGGGAGTTGCGCAGCATGATCGCGACGACGTCGCCCTGACCGACGCCGCGGGCGGCCATCACCGCGGCGTAGCGGTTGACGGTCTCGTTGGCCTCGCGGTAGGAGATCTCCTGGTCCTCGAACCTCAGAAAGGTCTTGTCGGCGTACTTGGCGGCCCGCTCCTGGAAGACCTTGCCGATCGACGTCTTCGCCGACGGCCTGGCCCCGAAGCCGGTGACGACACCGCCCAGGATGGTCGGCACGTCCATGAGAAACCCGGGCAGCCTCCCGGCGATGTCCAGCAATCCGACGCTGCTGCGAGTCCCCGATTTCTGGTCGCTCATGCTGTGCAAACCCTCCGATCGTCGTCTGTGAGCAACACCCTAGCCGCGCCCGATCAGCGGCGAGGGGCACATGCCGCCATCGCCTCGTCGACGTCCCCGACGACGATCAACCGGTCGAGCGCGCTCTGCGCGACGTAGCCGCTGTCGACCAGACCGTGCAGCCAGGCCAGCAGACCGTCGTAGTGACCGATGGGATCGAGCATCACCACCGGCTTGTCGTGCATACCCAGATATGCCGCGGTCCAGGCTTCGAAGAATTCCTCGAGTGTGCCGATACCCCCAGGTAGCGACAAGAAGGCGTCGGCGCGGTCCTCCATCACCTGTTTGCGTTCCCGCATCGTGTCGGTGACCACGAGTTCGTCGGCGTCGACATCGGCCACCTCGCGGTGCACCAGCGCCTTGGGGATCACCCCGACGGTCCGGCCGCCGTGCGCCCGGGTGGCCTGCGCGACGGCGCCCATCGCCGAGACGTTGCCGCCACCGGACACCAGCGTCCAGCCGCGGGCGGCGATCGCCTCCCCGACCTGGGCGGCCAGAGCCAGCAACCTCTCGTCGGTCGGGCTGGAGGCGCAGTACACACACACCGCCCACGGGCGGTCGGGCTGATCGGACACACGGACAACCTAGACGGTCCTAGAATCCGGCCGTGCCTGTCGACTGGGTGGTGGCGCCGCACCAACCGGCACTGGATTCCCTCGAGGCGGGTGTGCGCGGACGCTCGGGCGCGGTGCTGATCGGCCCGGCCGGAGTGGGCAAGACGACGCTGCTGCGCGCGGCGGCCGAACGGCTCGGTCCCGGCGCGTGGGTGACGGGGACCGCGTCGAACGCCGTGCTTCCGTTCGGCGCCTTCCGTCATCTCATCGACATCCCCGCCGCGGGCAAGACGGCGGCGATCGTGCGGGCCGCGCGGGAACGCCTGCGCGAGCGGATGCTGTTCGTCGACGATGCGCATCTGCTCGACCCGCTGTCGGCGACGCTGCTGTATCAACTGGCGCTGACGGGCACGGCCGGCCTGGTGGTGTCGGTGGCCGCCGGTGTCCCCGTACCCGCCCAGGTGACCGCGCTGTGGGAGGACGATCTGCTGGCCCGCGTCGAGGTGCAGCCACCCGGTCACGACGACGCCCGGGTGGCGAGCCAGGTCGAATCCTTCGTCGCGGATCTCTCGGCGCCGGCGCGGCAGGCGTTGGAGTACCTCGCGGTGTGCGATCCGCTGCCCGTCGCGGACCTGCGCGCGCTGGCCGGTGACGAGGCGGTGGCCGCCGCGACGGATGCGGGCGCGGTCGCCGTCGACGGTGACCTGGCCCGCGCCGGCCATCCGCTGTTCGTCGACGGGGTGCGCGACCGGCTGGGCGGACCGGATCTGCGCAGGCTGCGCACCGACGTGGTGGCCCGCCTGGCTGCGGCGGGACCCGCCGGGGTGCTGGACCGGCTGCAGGTGGCGGCCATGGCGCTCGACAGCGATCACGACGTGCCCTCCGCGGCGTTGACGGCTGCCGCCGAGGAGGCGCTGCGGCTCGGCGACCTGGTGCTGAGCGAGCGGTTGGCGCGTGCGGCACTGCAGGAGTCGGGCGAGCTGCGGGCGCGGTTGGCGCTGGGATACGCACTCGGGTGGCAGGGCCGCGGACGCGACGCCGAGGAGGTGCTGGCCGGTGTCGACGAGTCGGCGCTGGACGAAGCGGAGTTGATGGCGTGGGCGCTGCCGTGCGCGGCCAACCGGTTCTGGATGCTGTCGGAACCCGAGCGCGCGACCGCGTTCCTGCGCACCGTCCGCAACCGAGCCGTCAGCCCGGCGGCCAGGACCACGATCGACGCGCTGTCATCGACGTTCGCGATGAACGCGGGCACGCCGGGCCGGGCCATGGAGATCGCCGGCGGAGTGCTGGCGTCCCCACACGCCGACGACACAGCGGTCGGGTGGGCGGCGGCCGCCGCCGCGCTCAGCTGCGCGCGGATGGGGCGGTTCATCGAGGTCGACGCGCTGGCGGAGCGGGCGGCGGCGGCCAATCATCCCGGCCTGCTGCGGTTCACCAGCGGGTTCGGGCAGACGACGGCGCTGATGCTGACCGGCGACCTGGAGCGCGCACACGAACTGGCGCGCCGGCTCACCGAATTCGCCGAATTGCAGCAGCCGGGCCGGGCGATCGGTGAGGTGTTGATCGCCGACGTCCTCATCGCCCGCGGCGAGGTGGACGGCGCAGTGACACTGCTGCGCGACGCGGCGGCGACGCTGGCGCCGACGGGTTACTCCTGGGGTCCGCTCGCGTGGATGCTGCTGGCTCGGGCCCTCGGTGAACAGGGTGCCGCCGTGGAGGCCGCAAAGGCGTTGGCGCGCGCGGAATCTCGCCACGGGCTCAAGTCCATGCTGTTCGCGCCGGAGCTCGCCCTCGGCCGGGCGTGGACGATGTCGGCGCGACACGATTCGCACGGCGCGGTCGCCGCCGCCCGCGACGCGGCACGCACCGCCGAGCGCGGCGGCCAGTTGGCGGTGGCGCTGCGCGCGCTGCACACCGCGGTGCGCCTGGGCGATTCCCGCGCAGGCGACCACATGGCCCGCCTCGGCGTCGACTGCGAATTCGGCAGGATCGCTCTTCTGCACGCCAGGGCGTTCACCGCATCGGACGCTGACGGCCTCGACGAGGCGGCGGCGGCGTTCGCCGGGATGGGCTGGCAGAGCGCGGCGGCCGACGCCGTCCGCCAGGCGGACGCGGTGCGCGCCCGGAAATTGCCGCCTCAGGCGCCGTCGAGCGGCCCTTAAACTGGGCCCATGACCGGTGGGCCGTTGTTCGTGCAGACCGATGGTCTGCGTCAGTTCTCGCAGACACATGCCGAGATCGCCGCGGGGGTCGCCCAGTTGGTCAGCGGCGCACCGACTGTCGCCGGTGTCGAGACCTCGCACGGGCAGATCGCCTTCGCGGTGCAGAACGCGCTGAGCGGCCTGCTCGGCGCGCGCCAGGGCACTCTGCAGACGACCGCCAAGAGCGGCGACAAGATCGCCGAGCTGCTCGGGAAGGCCGCCGCGGCCTACGACAAGGGCGATGAGCGGTCGGCCGGCAAGCTCAAGGCCACGATGGAAGGCGCCGGCGGTCCGGCGGACGGCGCCGGTGGCGGCGCGAGCCCCGCGTCGAGCACGTCGGGCGCTTCGGGGGCGACCGGGGCTGTCGGCCAGGTGCTCGGCCAGCTGGGGCAACTGGGCCAGATGGGTCAGCAGGGCAGCGGCGCGGTACAGGGCCTCGTACAGGGATTGCAGCAGGTCCCGCAACAGGTGATGCAGGGTGTCCAGCAGATCGTCGAGGCGGCCACGGGCGCCGCAGAGGGCGGCGGCGAGGCAGCCACGGGCGAGCCGCAGGCGGAACCCGAGCCCGCGGCCCCGGCTGAATCGGCGCCGGACCACACGCGCGAGGTCTGACCGTCACCTCTCGACCAGGGCCCCGTCGGCCAGCCGCAACCACCGGTTCACGCCGATCTCGGCGAGGAACCGCTCGTCGTGGCTCACCACGACGAACGCGCCACGGTACGCGTCGAGCGCCGACTCGAGCTGACCCACGCTGACCAGGTCCAGGTTGTTCGTCGGCTCGTCGAGCAGCAGGAGTTGCGGCGCGGGCTCGCTGTAGAGCACACACGCCAGCGTCGCCCGCAGCCGTTCGCCACCGGACAGCGCCGCGACCGGCAGGTGGATGCGGTCACCACGAAACAGAAACTGCGCCAACAGGTGCCGACTGCGGGTCACGCCCATCTCGGGCGCGAAGCGGGCCAGGTTGTCCGCCACCGACAACTCGTCGTCGAGCAGGTCGAGGCGCTGCGACAGGTAGGCGACGCGGCCGTCGGCGCGCTGCACCGAGCCCTCATCGGGGTCGACGGCGCCCGCGAGGATGCGAAGCAGGGTGGACTTGCCCGCACCGTTGGCCCCCGTCAGCGCGATGCGCTCCGGACCACGGATCGACAGATCGATCCCGATGCGGCCGAACAACTCCCGGCCACCACGCGCCATGCGCAGCCCCTCGCCGGTGAACAGCACGCGGCCCGCGGGGACGCTGGTGCCCGGCAGATCGAGCACGATCGCATCGTCGTCGCGCAGTGACCGCTCGGCGTCGTCCACCCGTGACCGGGCGTCACCCACCCGCTTGGCGTGGACGTCGTCGGCCTTGCCCGCCGACTCCTGCGCCCTGCGCTTTCGGGCACCGGCAATGATCTTCGGCAGGCCGGCGTCGGCCAGGTTGCGTGCGGCGGTGCTCGAGCGCCGCGCCGCGCGTTCACGGGCCTCCTGCATCTGGCGCTTCTCGCGTTTGAGTTGTTGTTCGGCGCTGCGCAGCTCGTTCTCGGCGGCCTGTTGTTCCTGGCGCACCGTCTCCTGATAGACCGCGAAATTGCCGCCGTAGAAGACGATCTCGCCCCGATACAGTTCGGCGATCCGGTCCATCCGGTCGAGCAGCACCCGGTCGTGACTGACCAGCAGCAGTGCGCCGGGGAACTCGTCGAGCGCCGCGTACAGCGAGTGCCTGGCGTCGGTGTCGAGGTTGTTCGTCGGCTCGTCGAGCAGCAGCACGTCCGGCCTCTTGAGCAGCTGGGCGGCCAGGCCGAGCGAGACGATCTCACCGCCGGACAGTGTGCTCAGCGTCCGGTCGAGCCCGACGTGTGCCAGGCCCAGCCGGTCGAGTTCGGCGCGGGCGCGTTCCTCGATGTCCCAGTCGTCGCCGATCGCGGTGAACACCGCGTCGCCCGCGTCCCCGGCGGCCAGGGCGTTCAGCGCCGCGATCACCGGCGCCACGCCGAGCACATCGGCAACGGTCAGGTCGGCGGCCAGTGGCAGGGTCTGCGGGAGGTAGCCGAGCGTCCCGCTGACGGTGACGCTGCCCGCGGAAGGCTGCAACTGCCCGGCGATCAACCGCAGCAGGGTGGATTTGCCTGCGCCGTTCGGCGCGACGAGGCCGGTGCGGCCCGCCCCGAACGAGGCGGTCAGGTCGGTGAAGACGACGGTGTCGTCGGGCCAGGCGAACGACAGGCCGGAACAGACGATCGATGACGGAGACATGGGAAGACCTCGGGAGGACGCTGCGGGCACCTCGGCGCCGCAGGAGACGACAACGAATCAGGCGTTCGGTCTCCGGTCACCCGGAGATGTCGTCGTCTCCCCACATGCGTTCCAGGATAAAACCATCCGTCAAGCGGATAAATAACGCCGCAGCACCTCGGTCGTCGCGGTGATCTGCCCGACCTCGACCCGTTCGTCGGCACGGTGCGCCAGGTTGGGGTCGCCGGGGCCGTAGTTGACGGCGGGGACGCCCAGTGCGGCGAACCGCGCCACATCGGTCCAGCCGTACTTCGCGCGCACCTGCCCGCCGGCCGCGTCGACCAGGGCGGCGGCGGCCGGTCTGGTCAGCCCCGGCAGCGCTCCGGCGGCGGCGTCGGTCTGCTCGACGGTGACGTCGAGTCCGTCGAGCACTTCGTGCACATGCGCCAGCGCCTGCGCGACGGTGCGGTCGGGCGCGAACCGGAAGTTGACCGTGACAGAAGCCGCGTCGGGGATGACGTTGCCCGCGATGCCGCCGTCGACGCGCACCGCGGAGAGACCCTCCCGGTAGACGCAACCGTCGATGTCGACGCTTCTGGCCTGATAGGCCGCCAACCGGTCGAGGACCGGGCCGAGCTTGTGGATCGCGTTGTCGCCCAACCAGGATCGCGCGGAGTGTGCGCGTGTCCCGGTGGCGCTCACCACCACGCGCAGCGTCCCCTGGCAGCCGGCCTCGATGAGGCCACCCGACGGCTCGCCGAGGATCGCCACGTCGGCACGCAACCAGTCGGGTAATTCGCGTTCGATGCGGCCGAGTCCGTTGGCGGAGGCCTCGATCTCCTCGCAGTCGTACATCACCAGTGTGATGTCGTGCGCGGGCTCGTCGACGGTGGCGGCGAGATGCAGGAACACCGCGTCCCCGGACTTCATGTCGGAGGTGCCGCAGCCATACAGGTCGTCGCCTTGACGTCGGCTGGGCACGTTGTCGGCGGCGGGCACGGTGTCGATGTGCCCGGCCAGCACCACCCGTGAGGGCAGGCCGCGGTGCGTGCGGGCCAGCACCGCGTCACCGTTGCGGATGATCTCGAAGCCCTCGGTCTGCTCCCGCAGCGCGGTCTCGATCTCGTCGGCGATGCGCTTCTCGTGGCGTGATTCGCTGGGGATGTCGACCAGCGCGGCGGTCAGGTCGACGGGGTCACCGTGCAAATCCAGGCCCATGAGGTCAACGGTAGTCTCTAGCCCCGTGACTTCTGCTGCAGGAATCGGCCTGGCCACCATCGCCGCCGACGGGACCGTCCTCGACACCTGGTACCCGGCGCCCGAACTGGGCGACGATCTCGGCGAGTCCGGCACGGTGCGGATGTCGGTCGCCGAGGTGCCCGCCGAACTCGGTGAGCTCACCGGCCGCGACGAGGACCGTGACGTCGACGTCGTGGTCGTCCGCACTGTCATCTCGTCGCTGGAGGACAAGCCGGCCGACGGCTACGACGCCTACCTGCGGCTGCACCTGCTCTCCCACCGGCTGATCCAGCCGCGTGGCGCGAACATGGACGGCATCTTCGGGGTGCTGGCCAATGTGGTGTGGACGAATTTCGGGCCGTGCGCGGTCGAGGGCTTCGAGACAGTTCGCGCCCGGTTGCGCCGTCGCGGCTCGGTCACCGTCTACGGGATCGACAAGTTCCCGCGCATGGTCGACTACGTGACGCCGACGGGGGTGCGCATCGCCGACGCCGACCGGGTGCGGCTGGGCGCCCACCTCGCGGCGGGGACGACGGTGATGCACGAGGGCTTCGTGAACTACAACGCCGGGACACTGGGGTCCTCGATGGTCGAGGGCCGCATCTCGGCCGGCGTGGTGGTCGACGACGGCTCCGACGTCGGCGGTGGCGCGTCGATCATGGGCACGCTGTCCGGCGGCGGCAAAGAGGTCATCTCCATCGGCAAGCGGTGCCTGCTGGGCGCGAACGCCGGTGTGGGCATCTCGCTGGGTGACGATTGTGTGGTGGAGGCGGGCCTCTACGTCACTGCGGGCACCAAGGTCCAGACGAGCGACGGGCAGACCGTGAAGGCCCGCGAGCTCTCGGGTGGGAACAACCTGTTGTTCCGGCGCAACTCGGTGTCCGGCGCCGTCGAGGTGGTCAAGCGTGACGGTACCGGCATCACCCTCAACGAGGCGCTGCACGCGAACTGATCAGCCGCCGACGACGGTCGCCACGACCACGTAGGCCGCGACCGCGAACACCAGATAGGCGAACCAGCGCTGCAGGCGGGCGGTGTCGACCTTGGTGCCGACCTGGCCGGCGATCAGCGACGCGACCATCGCGGCCGCGATGAATGCGGCGGTGCTCGACCAGTCGACGTCGACCCCGGTCAGGTGTGAGGCGGTGCCTGCCACGGAGTTGGCGACGATGATCAGCAGCGACGTGCCGATCGCCGTCGACATCTCGACGCCCAGCAGCACCACGAGCGCCGGGATGATCAGGAATCCACCGCCGACCCCGAAGAGTCCGGTCAGCACGCCGACGAGCAGGCCGGCGCCGAGGGACCGCGGAATACACCTGCGCCAGTTGACCTTCCCGGTCCGCACCGCACACGCGGTGCCGGTTCGGCCGTCGTCACGCAGCAGGCGGACACCCGCCACGACCATCAGCACCGCGAACCCGATCAGCAGCACCGACTCGGGCAGGTGCCTGCTGACGGCGCTGCCGGCGATGGTCGCGGGGATGCCTGCCGCGGCGAACATCGCCGCCATTCGCCATTGCACTTGTCCGGCGCGGATTTTCGGGATTGCCCCGACGGCGGAGGCGGCGCCGACGACGATCAGCGACACCGGAATGGCCTGCCCCATGTCCAGGCCCATCCCGTAGACCAGGGCCGGGACGGCGAGGATGGAACCCCCGCCGCCCAGCAGGCCCAGCAGCACGCCGATCAGCGCGCCGAGACCCAGCCCCGCCGCGAGGGTCATCGTCACACCGCGGCGTGGGCGTCCACCCACGCGTTGTACCCGCCGAGCAGATCGGCGACCTGATCGATTCCGTTGGCGCGCAACAGCGACGCGGCTACGCTCGATCGCCATCCGCCGGCGCAGTGCAGGACGACAGGTTTGCCGGTGGGGACGTCCGCCACCCGCGTCCGCAGTTGCGCCAGCGGGATGTGCAGCGAGCCGGGAATCGCGCCGGCTTCGCGTTCACCGGGGTTGCGGATGTCGATCAATGTCACCGCATTCTCGTCCAGCAGTCGGTCCAGGTCGGTCACCGCGACCCGTGACGCCGTCTGGACGAGATCGGCCAGTTCGGCGGGGAACCGGCCGTCCCGGCCGACGTTGAGGTAGCCGACGGCGTTGTCCAACCCGATGCGGGCCAGGCGCAGTGCGGCGTCCTGCTCTTCACCTGGATAGGTGATGAGAGCCAGTTCGTCACCGATGTCGGCGACCATGCCGCCGGTCTCGGCGAAGCGCCCGTCGAATCCGACGTTGACCGATCCGCGCAGGTGTCCGGCGGCGAAATCCTCGACGCCACGGGCATCCACTACACGCACCCCCGTATCGAGTGCGGCGCGCAGCTGCCGCGGTGACATCTCGGGCACCGCGCGGTCCTGACGCAGCAGTGGGTGCACCCGCTTGTTCATCGCGGCGTCCGAGGCGAAATAGGCAGGAGCAGCGGGCTGCCCGTGGGTCAGCATCGCGACGAAGTCCTCTTCGCTCATCGGCTGTACCGACGGATTGCTCAGCCGCTGTTTGCCGATGGTCGAGGTGAGCTCGGTCGACAGGTTCTTGCCGCACGACGAGCCCGCGCCGTGAGCGGGCATCACCGTTACGGAATCGGGCAGGGTCATCAGTGTCTCGTGGATGGTGCGGTACATCGCCCGGGCAAGATCACTGGTCGAGCTGTCGCCGATGTTGACCAGGTCAGGCCGGCCGACGTCACCGATGAACAGCGAGTCGCCGGTCAGGACCGCGGTGGGCTCGGCATCGGGGCGTTCGCGCACGAGGATGCTGATCGACTCCCAGGTGTGCCCCGGGGTGGAGAGGGTCTCCAGGTCCACCTGCCCGAGGGACAGACGCTCGCCGTGGCTGAGCCGCCGGATCGGATAGTCCGTTTCCGCGGCTTCACCGAAGCCGATCCATGCGCCGGTCGCCTCGACCAGTTCGAGGTGGCCGGAGACGAAGTCGGCGTGGAAATGGGTGTTGATGACGCCTTCGATCGTCAACCCGTACTTCTCGGCGTCGGCCAGGTAGTCGGTGATGTCGCGGCGGGGATCCACAACGACGGCGCGTCCCGTCGTCTCGTCACCGATCAGGTACGAGGCGTGCGAAAGGCACTCGATGTAGTACTGCTCCAGGATCATCGGTTTCTCTCCTCCGGTTTCGGGGCTTCCGTTCGGATACCCCCGTGGGTATATCTTCACTATACCCCCAGGGGTATAAGTTCCCGACCTCCGATCCCCACCGAAAGGAACACCAGCCATGGCCGCACCCGCCCTCGCGGCGTTGACGAACAGCTGTGCCATGGGGATGCTGCTGGCCCGGCTGCCGTACAACCGCGGCAGCGCGACCTGCGACGCACAGACGATCGTCAGCCAGCTGACAGCCGACCGGTCACGGGAATCTTGAGAGCACCCCGCTTGTTCCTCTCCGGGGTATACCCCCCAGGGTACCCTGACATCAGGTGAACGAAAGGAACCACCATGGTCGGCGATCAGGAAGCCATCGACGCGGTCCTCAACCGGCTCCGCCGGGCGCAGGGCCAGCTTTCCGGCGTCATCTCGATGATCGAACAGGGCCGTGACTGCAAAGACGTCGTCACCCAGCTGGCGGCCGTGTCCCGGGCGCTCGACCGGGCCGGGTTCAAGATCGTCGCGACCGGACTACGGGAATGCGTTGCCGGAGACGGGACAGACGCGCGCGATCCGATGACCGTCGCCGAACTCGAGAAGCTGTTCCTCGCGTTGGCCTGACCGCCCCACCATCGAGACAAAGGAGTCATGATGAGCATCGCACTGTCCACCAGCCTGAACACCACGTTCGACGACGCTGTGGCGCGCACGCGGGAAGCGTTGTCCGAGCAAGGTTTCGGCGTCTTGACTGAGATCGACGTCCAGTCGACGCTGAAGAACAAGCTCGGTGAGGACATGGAGAACTATCTGATCCTCGGCGCCTGCAATCCCCCGCTGGCCCACCGCGCCATCGGCGTCGACCGCCAGATCGGCCTGCTGCTGCCGTGCAACGTGGTGGTGCGCAGCGACCCGTCCGATCCGAACACCACGGTCGTCGAGGCGATGAACCCTCAGCTGCTCGCCGACGTCACCGGCGAGGCGCAGCTGCAGCCGATCGCCGACGAGGTCACCGAACGGCTTCAGGCGGTGATCGACGCGCTGGCCGGTGCCTGAGCGCGCTCAGTCCTGCGCGGCGAGGACGCAGAACTCGTTGCCCTCGGGGTCCGCCAGCACCACCCAACTCTGGTCGCCCTGACCGATGTCGACCCGGCGGGCGCCCAACCCGATCAGCCGGTCGACCTCGGCCTCCTGATCATCGGGGGTGAGGTCGATGTGCAGGCGGTTCTTGACCACCTTGGTTTCCGGCACGGCGAGGAACAGCAGGTTCGGTCCCCCACCGGCGGGCGGGCGGAGGACCACGTCGCCGTCGTCGGTGACCTCCCCGGTGTACCCGAGCACTTCGGCCCACCAGCTGCCGAGCGACTGGGTGTCGGCCGCGTCGACACACAGATCGGTGAATCTCACACCCATCGAGTCAGCTCCTTCTTGAGCACCTTACCCATCGCATTGCGTGGCAGGCTGTCGACGATGCGCACTTCGCGCGGCCGCTTGTGCACCGAAAGCTGTTCGGCCACATAGCCGATCAGTATCTCGGGGGCGGCGTCGCCGACCACGAACGCGACGATGCGCTGACCGAGGTCGTCGTCGGGCACCCCGACCACCGCGGCCTCGTCGACTCCGTCGTGTCCGAGCAGGACGGTCTCGATCTCCCCCGCCCCGACCCGGAACCCGCCCGTCTTGATCAGGTCGACCGATTCGCGTCCGACGATGCGGTGCATACCGTCACGGTCGACGACCGCGACGTCGCCGGTGCGGTACCAGCCGTCCGCCCTGAGCACGTCGGCGGTCGCGTCCGGCCGGTTGAGGTAGCCGTCGAACAGCATCGGGCCGCGAACCTCGAGGCGGGCAATGGTTTCCCCGTCCTGGGCGGCCGGTGCGCCGTCGTCGTCGACGAGTCGCGTCTCGACACCGGGCACCGGCAGACCGACCCAGCCGGGCCGGCGTTCACCGTCGGCGCGGGTGCTCAGGGTGATCAGCGATTCGGTGCTGCCGTATCGCTCAACCGGCTGGTGACCGGTCAGCGCGGAGACCCGGTCGAACACCGGAATGGGCAGCGGCGCACTGCCCGACACCAGCAGACGCGCCGAACTCAGTGCGCGCGCGGCGTTTTCGTCGGCGGCGATACGGGACCACACCGTCGGCACCCCGAAGTACAGCGTGCCGCCGGCCTGCGCGTAGGCCTCGGGGGTGGGACGGCCGGTGTGGATGAACCGGCTACCGGTGCGCAGCGAACCCAGCAGTCCGAGCACCAGCCCGTGCACGTGGTAGAGCGGCAGACCGTGGACCAGCGTGTCGTCGGCGGTCCACTGCCACGCTTCGGCCAGCGCGTCGAGGTCCGCGGCGATCGCGCGGCGGCTGATCACCACGCCCTTGGGCGGCCCGGTGGTACCCGAGGTGTAGATGACCAGGGCGGCCGAGTCCGGATGCGGTTCGGCGTAGCGGTGCCAGGACCGGGCGTGAAGCCGGACCGGGATGTGTGGAAGGTCGGCGTCCTCCGGCTTCTCACCCAGCCAGGCCTGAGCGCCCGAGTCGGCGAGGATGTGGCGGCGTTCGGCCACACCGACGTCGGCGGGGACGGGGACGACGGGCACACCGGCGATCAGGCAGCCGGTGATGGCCAGCACCGTCGCGGGCGTGGGTGTGGCGAGGACCGCAACCCGACGCGCCCCACCGACACGCTCGGCCACCGACGTCGCGGCGCCGACGAGATCGCTGCGGCTGAGCACTGTCTCCCCGATCGTGACGGCGTCGGAGATGTCGGCGCCGCCGGCGACCGCGGCAGGGTTCAGCGAGGTCAGCAACACGCCGACGAGGCTACTCGTCATCGCCCTCGGCGATACTGGGCGCGTGGAATCGATCCGATGTGTGGCGTCGCGCGAGATGTACCGGAACGACTGGCTGACGTTGCGCGAGGACGACATCCTGCGACCCGACGGCAGCGACGGGATCTATGCCGTGGTCGACAAGCCGAACTATGCGCTGGTGATCGCCTGCGACGGCGACCGGCTGAAGCTGGTGGAGCAGTATCGCTATCCACTGGGGTTGCGCCGCTGGGAGTTTCCGCAGGGCACCGCGCCGGGGCGGGCCGATATGGCGCCTCTCGACCTGGCCGCGCGCGAACTGCGCGAGGAGACCGGGTTGCGTGCCGGCACCGTCACCCGGCTGGGACTGCTCGACGTAGCGCCCGGGATGAGCAGCCAGCGCGGGTGGGTTTTCCTCGCCACCGACCTGACCGAGGGCCCGCATGAGCGCGAGCATGAAGAGCAGGACATGCGCAGCGCCTGGTTCACGCGCGCGGAGTTCGAGCGGATGATCACCGACGGCGAGATCACCGATGCGCAGAGCATCGCGGCCTACGGGATGCTGCTGCTGTGGGAGCGCACGCACGGCTGACGGCGGTTGTCCACAGCGGGGTTTTTGTCCACAGGGTCGTTGTTTTGGCGTGGCTGGTGTCGGTCGGGCGTGCCAGAATCGAAACCATGTTCGATGGTTCGCTCCCCGAGATCGGTGACCTCGCCGCGCTCAGCGACGCCGAACTCATCACCGCCTCCGCCGGGTGGAGCCGCGTCGAATCCGCCGCCGCCGCCCGCAAACTCGCCGCCATGGCCGAGGTGTTCCGCCGCCGCACCGGCCTCGACGACGCCCTCGACCGCAACCTGTGGTTCGTCGACCCCGAAACCAGCGTGGTCAGCGAACTGGCCGCCGCCCACAACATCACCGACTCCCTGGCCCTGTTCCAAACCCACCGCGCCGTCGCCCTGCGCGACCGACTCCCCAAAGTCGCCGCACTGTTCGCCCGCGGACTCCTCAGCGACCTGCTCGTGCGCGCGGTCGTCTGCCGCACCACCCTGATCACCGACCCCGACACGCTGGCCGCCGTCGACACCGCCCTAGCCGAGCAACTACTGTCCTGGGGCCCCACATCAGCCAAAAAGACCAAAGCCGCCATCGACGCGATCGTCGAGACCCACGACCCCGCAGCGCTGCGCCGCACCACAACCGCCGACCAACACCGCGACATCGAATTCGGCGACACCGCCGACGACGCCGGCTACATGACCCTCTGGGCCCGCATGTACGCCCCCGACGGCGTCGCATTCGAACAACGCGTCGAGGCCATGGCCCACACCGTCTGCCCCGACGACCCCCGCACCATGCGCGAACGCCGCAACGACGCCTTCGCCGCAGTCGCCACCGGAAACCCACTGCGCTGCGAATGCGACAACCCCCACTGCCCCACCGCCACCGCCGACCGCCCCACCCCCAACGTCATCATCCACCTCATCACCACCCACGACGCACTCGATCAGGCCCAGACGGGTGAGGGTGCGGCCACCACAGCCCCTGTTGAGGACGACCCTATTGCGGAGTCGGACACCGATGCCGAACCCAGTGAAGCGTCGCCGGCCCCAGCGGGCGACGAAGTCGCTGCGCACAGTGAATCCGTGGACAGCTCAGACAACGACGCGCAGTCGCCCGCGCCGGTGAACGCCGGAACCCCGCCGAGGACTGATTCACCGGCCCAGTGCCAGCCGGTCGACGACCACACGAACCCGCACACCACTAGTGACGCGTCAGAGGAACCCCCGGCCGACCCGCAGCCCGCCCCGAAGCCCACCCCCGCGCCGGCGTTCGTCATCGGCGGCGGGGTGCTCAGCCCGGTGGTGCTGCCCGCATTCCTCAACCGCGCGAAGATCCGCCAACTCCGCCACCCCGGCGACACCCCACCCGAACCCCACTACCGGCCCTCGATCGCGCTGCAGGACTTCGTGCGCTGCCGCGACCTGACCTGCCGCTTCCCCGGCTGCGACAAACCCGCAACCCTCTGCGACATCGACCACACCGTGCCCTACCCCACCGGGCCCACGAACGCGTCCAACCTCAAATGCCTCTGCCGAAAACACCACCTGCTCAAGACTTTCTGGACCGGCCAAACCGGTTGGCGGGACAGACAATTGGCCGACGGCACCGTCATCTGGACCTCACCGAGCGGGCAGACCCACATCACCCACCCGGGTAGTGCGCTGCTGTTCCCGACCCTGTGCACCCCTACCGCAGCAGCCCGGAAAGGGAAGACCGCAGACGCCGCGAAGAACCGCGGCCTCATGATGCCCAAACGCCGCCGCACCCGCGCCCAAGACCGCCGCTACCGCATCGACGCCGAACGCCGACTCAACGACGACTTCGTCGCCGAACGCACCAAACCACCCCCGTTCTGAGGCGCGGCGATGACTTTCACGAAGCGGCCGGGTCTGCACCGGTGTGAACAACGAAACGATCGTCCGGCAGCTGATCACCGACTGGATCGACGCCGTGGCAGCGTGTGACATCGACGGTGTGCTGGCCCATCACGACTCCGACATCGTGCAGTTCGACGTGCCGCCGCCCCATGCCGGTGTGCGCGGAATCGACGCATACCGCGACACGTGGCCCCCGTTCTTCGACTTCCTCCGCAGTGGCGCCATATTCGAACTCGTCGAACTCCACGTTACTGCGGGCACCGACGTCGCTTTCGCCTACGGTCTGCTGCGGTGCGGCCCCAAGGAGATGTTCGAAACCGATCCCGACAATCGGCTGCGGATGACCTTCGGCCTACACCGCCAGGACGGGGAGTGGCTCATCACCCATGAACACCACTCCTTCTGCATGACGTGACCCGCGGGCGGTAACAAGATCGACAATTTCGCATAACGTCGGACTCGGCCGCTGAAAACCGCTGCTACGCTGGCGCTTCCGGCATGAAAAGTGTCCTGAAGAGTGCGAGGAAGGCGATGGCTACCCGTCGAGCGTTAGTGGCGTTGTCGACCGCAACGGTCGTGTTGGTCGCCATGGCCGGAACCCTCATCCGCCCGATGGACACCGCATCCGCCGCACCCGTGGGACAGATCTGGACGGGCCGGTTCTCCGTGGTCAGCTACGCCTCGCAGAAGGCAGGCACCAGCCCGGCCGCCCAGCAGCCCGAAGCCGACTTCACCGGCCAGTATGTCTTCAAGACCGACTGCGTCAGCGGTGTCTGCATCGCCACCGTGGTCAGCGGCCCCCGCTCGACGAACCCCACCGTCCCCCAGCCCCTGCGATACACCTGGGACGGCGCCCGCTGGACGCAGTCCTACGACTGGCAGTGGGACTGCTACATGGGCCCCGGCGCTCCGAAAGTCTGGACCCCCGCGCGCAGCTTCGTCTACTACGTTCCGCAGCGCGACGGCTCACTGGAAGGCAGTTGGCGGACCGACATCCTCGGTGGCCCCTGCAACGGCAACGTCACCATGGCGGTCGCAGCGCACCCCGTGTGGTGACCCACCTGGCGGCGCCCGTGACTGACCGGTTCCGCCGCGTTCCCCCGAACCCAAGACAGGTGCGGCCAGACACGGCGCCGATCATGATCATCGCAGACCGTTCAGCGACTTGCCAACGCCCTGAGGAAGAACGCCATGTTGGCCGGCCGCTCCGCCAGTCGCCGCACGAAGTAGCCGTACCACTGCGTGCCGAACGGAACATAGACCCGGACCGCGTTTCCCGCATCGGCGAGGCGTTGCTGTTCCGGATCCCGGATGCCGTAGAGCATTTGATACTCGAAGTCGCCGGGACCCCGACCGTGCGCCGACGCCAGCGCGGGCACAGCGTCGATCACCACCGGGTCGTGTGACGCCACCATCGGATAGCCGCGCCCAGCCATCAGCGTCTCCAGGCACCGCAGGTACGAGTCGGTGACCGCGTCGGCTTCCCGGAACGCCACCGACCTCGGCTCGTCATACGCGCCCTTGCACAAGCGAATCCGCGCACCCGAAGCCGCGAACTCCTCGCAGTCCGCGGCCGTGCGACGCAGATACGCCTGCAGCACCGTGCCCAGCCAGTCGAACTCCGCCCGAAGTTCCCGCACGATCGACAGGGTCGAATCGGTGGTCGTGTGGTCCTCGGCATCGACGGTCACCCACACCCCGACGCGTTGTGCGTGCGCGCAGACGGTGTGCGCGTTCTCCAACGCGATCTTCTCCCCGTCGCGGGGCAGTGCCTGCCCCAGCGCCGACAGCTTCACCGACACCTCCAGCGGACGCACCCCGCCGACCGGTTCGTCGCGCCGGCCCAGCGCATCCAGCAGTTTCACGTACGCCTCGACCGTCGTATTCGCCGTGTCCGCGTCCGTGACGTCCTCGCCGAGGTAGTCCACGCTGACCAGCCGCCCGGAATTGCGCAGCCCGGCAACGCAGTACGACGCCTCGTCGACACTGTCACCGGGCACGAACCGGTGCACCACCCCCCGCGTGACCGGCAGCCGTTCCGCGGTGCGGCGCAGCGAGTCCGAGCGAGCGGCGGCCAGGATCGCCGGCCGCGCGATGCGCTGGAAGGCACCCATCGTTCACACCCCCATGTGCGGGTAGTGGTGATCGGTCGGCGGCACGAAGTTCTCCTTGATCGACCGTGCCGAGGTCCACCGCAACAGGTTCTGCGGCGAGCCGGCCTTGTCATTGGTGCCCGACGCGCGCGACCCGCCGAACGGCTGCTGACCCACCACCGCTCCGGTCGGTTTGTCGTTGACGTAGAAGTTGCCCGCGGTGTGCCGCAGCCGCTGCTGCGCGGCGAGCACGGCGCCGCGGTCGTCCGCGATCACCGCACCCGTCAGTGCGTACTTTGCACCGGTGTCGACGACGCCGAGGATGCGTTCGTAGTCGTCGTCGGGGTAGACGTGTACCGACAGGATCGGTCCGAAATACTCGGTGCAGAACGACTCGTCGGACGGATCGTCGGACAGCAGCACTGTGGGTCGCACGAAATACCCCTCGCTGTCGTCATATTCGCCACCGGCCGCCACCGTCACCGACGGGGCGCTCTTCGCCCGCTCGACGGCCGCGACGTTCTTGGCGAACGACCGCTCGTCGATCAGCGCGCCGCCGAAGTTGGACAGATCGGTGACATCGCCGTAGCGCACCGCCTCGGTGGCTCCGAGGAAGTCGTCGCCCATCCGCTGCCACACCGACCGCGGGACGAACGCCCGCGACGCCGCCGAGCACTTCTGGCCCTGGTAGTCGAACGCACCGCGGATCAGCGCCGTCCGCAACACATCCGGCTGCGCGCTCGTGTGGGCGACGACGAAGTCCTTGCCGCCGGTCTCCCCGACCAGGCGGGGATAGCCGTTGTAGCGCTCGATGTTCGCGCCGACCTCACGCCACAGATGCTGGAACGTCGCCGTCGACCCCGTGAAGTGAATACCGGCCAACCGCGGATCGGGCAGCACCACGTCCGACACCGCCTTGCCGTCACCGGTCACCATGTTGATCACCCCTTCGGGCAGACCGGCGGCCTCGAGCAACTGCATCGTCAAATACGCCGCGAACGTCTGCGTCGGCGACGGCTTCCACACGACGGTGTTGCCCATCAGCGCCGGCGCCGTCGGCAGGTTGCCGGCGATCGCGGTGAAGTTGAACGGGGTGATCGCGTAGACGAACCCCTCGAGCGGCCGGTAGTCCGTGCGGTTCCACACCCCGCGGGTGCTCACCGGCTGCTGGGTGAGGATCTGCCGGGCGAACGCGACGTTGAACCGCCAGAAGTCGATCAGCTCGCACGAAGCGTCGATCTCCGCCTGGTACGCCGATTTCGACTGTCCGAGCATCGTGGCCGCCACCAATTTCTCCCGCCACGGCCCGGCGAGCAGATCGGCGGCCCGCAGGAACACCGCGGCGCGCTCGTCGAACGGCGTCGCCTCCCACGCCGGCTTCGCGGCGAGCGCGGCGTCGACGGCGGCACGGGCGTCGTCGTGCGACGCGTTGGTCATCGTGCCCAACCGGGCGGCGTGCCGGTGCGGCTGGACGACGTCGATGCGTTCGCCGTCGCCCATGCGGTGCCGTCCGCCGATGACGTGGGGCAGGTCCAGTGGCGTCGCGGCCAGCTCCGCCAGTGCGTCGGTGAGCCGGGTGCGTTCACCCGAGCCGGGGGCGTAGTCGAACACCGGCTCGTTGGCCGGCAGGGGTACGTCGGTGATCGCGTCCATGAGTCAAGAATCCCCGAGACGAGACCTGCGTCACTTAGCCGATCGGCCAAAGAAGCGGGGCGTCGTCGTTACTATCGGACAATATGCGCGCCGCCCGCATCCGGCTCGGCGAGCTGCTGTTGGCCCTGGACCGCACGATGGTGACGCTGCAGCAGGCGCCGCGGGGTCTCGACCTGCCGGTTGCCTCCGTGGCGCTGGTCGACGCCGACGACGTCCGCCTCGGAATCGCGCCGTCGGCCGGGAATGCGGACCTGTTCTTCCTCCTCGGTGTGCCGGCCGAGGCGGCGGTGCGCTGGCTGGCCGCGCAGCCCCGGCCGCCGGTGGCCGTGTTCGTCAAGGAGCCGTCGCCGGACTTGGTGCGGCACGCAGTGGCGCGCGGCGCGGCGGTCGTGGCGGTCGATCCGCACGCGCGGTGGGAACGGCTGTACCGGCTGGCGAACCAGTTCTTCGACCACCGCGGAGACCGTGACGACCCACCGCTGCCCGGCGGCACCGACCTGTTCAGCCTGGCCCAGTCGATCGCCGACCGGGCCCGCGGCATGGTCAGCATCGAGGACGCGCAATCACACGTCCTCGCGTACTCGGCGTCCAGCGAGGAGGCCGACGAACTGCGCCGCCTGTCGATTCTCGGCCGCGCCGGCCCGCCCGAACACCTGGCGTGGATCGGGCAGTGGGGCATCTTCGACGCGTTGCGCTCCGGCGCGGACGTGGTGCGGGTGGCCGAGCGGCCCGAACTCGGGCTGCGGCCCCGCATGGCCGTCGGCATCCACCTGCCGTCGCGCACCAGACGTACGCCCACGTTCGCCGGCACCATCTGGCTGCAGCAGGGTTCGGCGCCGTTCGCCGACGACGCCGAGGAGGTGCTGCGCGGCGGGGCGGTGCTGGCCGCGCGTGTGCTCGACAGGATGGCAGCCACCCCGTCCACGCACACGGTGCGGACCCGCGAACTGCTCGGCTTGGCCGACAGCGGCGACATCGACGTCGGCGCCATCGCACGGGACCTCGGCGTCGACCCCGACAGCCGCGCCGCGCTCATCGGCTTCGGCGCAGCCCCCTCCGACGTGATCGCACTGAGCGCCACCGCGTTTCGCGCCGACGCGCAGGTGGCCTCGACCACCGACCGGGTCTACGTGCTCCTGCCCAAGATCGGGGCACCGACGTCGGTCACGTCGTGGGTGCGCGGCGTCGTCGGCGTCCTGCAGCGCGAGGCCGGGCTGACGTCACGGGCGGTGATCGCGGCTCCCCTACCGGGTTTGACCGCCGCGGCGGCGGCGCGCGTCGAGATCGACCGCGTCTTCGACAGCGCCGCACGTCATCCCGGAGCCATCGGGCAGATCACCTCGCTCGCCGATGCCCGCACGACGGTGCTGCTCGACGAGATCGTCGCGCATGTCGCCACCCAGCCGAGTCTCGTCGACCCACGCGTGCGGACGCTGCGGGAACGGGACCCGTTGCTCGCCGAGACGCTGCAGGCCTACCTCGACGGCTTCGGCGACATCTCCGCGGTGGCCGGCCGACTGCACGTGCACCCCAACACCATTCGCTACCGGGTTCGCCGCATCGAAACGTTGCTGGGCACCTCGCTCGACGACCCCGACGACCGGTTGGTGCTCGCGCTGGGACTGCGCGCCACCGAGGCCACTCAGCCGGTGAAGGCGCCGTCGACCAACTCGTCGAACCGTTCGAGTGCCTCGTCACCGTCGTCGTCGATCCCGCGTAGCGGCCCCAGGTCGGCGAGATAGCGGCGGGCATACAGGCTCGCCACCAACGCTTTTCGCTCACCGCCCCGTTCGGCGCGCTCCCACGCCGCCTGCTCGGTCAGCAACGCGCCCGCATACACGTCGGCCATGAACTGCGCCAGCGGGAACAGCCGTGCCTCGGCCACCGCGCCGTCGAGCTTCGTCCACGCGGTGATCGCCGCGTCGAGATCCTCGACCCGCCGCGACACCAGCTGTGTGGTCGGGTCGTCGTCGGACGCGGACACCGCGTCGTGCAACCGGCTCAGCAGCGGTTCGTGTGCCTGGGCGCGCCGGATGCCGCGTGCCACGTCGAGGCACAGGATGTTGTCGGGGCCCTCCCAGATCGTGTTGACCTGCGCGTCGCGCAGCAGGCGGGCGACCGGCCAGTCTTCGATGTAGCCGTTGCCGCCGTGGATCTCGATGGCGTCGGATGCGGCGGTGATGCCCAGGCGGCACACCTTGAGCTTGGTGACGGGCACCGCGATGCGCTGCCGGATACGCCGCGGCTGACGGTGGTTGGCCAGCCCGGTGCCGTCGAACACCAACGCCTGGGCGGCTTCGACGTCGACGATCATCTCCGCGAGTTTGCGCCGCATCAGCGGTTTGTCGATCAGCGCCGAGCCGAACGCATGCCGGTGGCGCGTGTAGGTCAGCGATTCGACCAGCGCCCGTCGCGCATTGCCCGCCGCGAACAGCGCGATGCCGAGGCGGGCGGCGTTGGTGAGCTCCATCATCCGGCCCAGCCCCTTGCCGTCGGACGGGCCGGCCGCGGTATCGGGCTCACCGGACAGCAGGAACGCCTCGGCGTCGGCGAACTCGACCTCACCAGAGGCCACCGAGCGGGTGCCGAGTTTGTTCTTGAGCCGCCGGATGCGCAGGCCGTTGCGTGACCCGTCGCGCCGGGTGCGCAGCACGAGGAACGACGCGACGCCGCGGCCGGAGTCCGGCGCCCCTTCAGGTTTCGCCAGCACCACGAACGCCTGCCCGTCGCAGTTGGAGGCGAACCACTTGAACCCGTTGAGCAGCCAGGCCTCGCCGTGGCGGGTGGCCGTCGTCTCCAGCGCGCCGAGGTCGGACCCGCCGGTGCGCTCGGTGAGCATCTGGGCCGTCTCACCCGCCCACTCACCGGATTCGAACTTCGCCAGCACGTGGTCGCGGATGTCGGCCGGTGCGTACGCGGCCACCAGCGCCTGCACCATGCCGCCGCCGGTGCCCAGCGCGCAGCCCATCCCGATGTCGGCCTGGTTGAGCAGGTAGTTGGCGGCGAACATCGGTATGGACGAGCGGCCGCCCGCGGCGCGCACGTCGTCGCGCAGCGCCTGCTGGGCGTCGAGCACCGCGCGTTTGGCGTCGGTGAACGACGGCGGCATGACGACGCGGCTGACGTCGTGGCCCCAGCGGTCGTAGCGTTCGAGTCGGGGTGGGTTGCGGTCGGTCTCCTCGGCCCAGCGGGCGACCGCGCCGCCCATCAGCGCGCCGATGCTCGTCAGATGTGTTTCCGCGAGCGGCAATTGGTCCGGCGGCAGGTAGTAGGCCATCGTGAACTGCAGCGTCGGGTCGGTGGCATACCAGTTCAGCCCGACAGCTCCGCCGAAGCGGTCCGTGCGGTACCGGTCGGCCTTGTCGCCGGTGCTGAAGGGCAGCCGGTCCACGGGCTCGACGTCGTAGTCGCTCATCGACAGCGACGGTATTACGCGCGGCGGCGAGCTAGCGGTGAATCGCCGAAAGCCGCGCGGCGGCGGCGTCGATGCGTTCGTCGGTGGCGGTCAGGGCGATCCGTACGTGCTGGGCGCCCCGGGGACCGTAGAACTCGCCGGGCGCGGCCAGGATGCCGAGCCGGGCCAGCCAGTCGACGGTTGCCCGGCACGCCTCGCCGCGGGTGGCCCACAGGTACAGCCCGGCCTCGGAGTGGTCGACGGTGAACCCGGCCGACGTCAGTGCGGGAAGCAGGACGTCGCGGCGGCGCGCATACCGGTCGCGCTGTTCGTGTTCGTGGGCGTCGTCGTCGAGCGCGGCCACCATCGCGGCCTGCACCGGGGTGGGCACCATCATCCCGGCGTGCTTGCGCACCGCGAGGAGTTCGGCGACGACGGCCGGGTCACCGGCGACGAATCCGGCGCGGTAGCCGGCCAGCGACGACGTCTTCGACAGCGAGTGCACGGCCAGTAGACCGGTGTGGTCACCGTCGCAGACCGAGGGGTGCAGCACGGAGACCGGTTCGGCGTCCCAGCCCAGCCCGAGGTAGCACTCGTCCGACGCGACGAGGACCCCGCGTTCGCGCGCCCAGCCGACCACCTTGCGCAGGTGGTCGAGGCCGAGCACCTTGCCGGTCGGGTTGCTCGGGGAGTTGAGGAACACCAGCGCCGGGGTCTGCGGACCGAGCTGGGTGAGTGAATCGGCGCGGATCACCTGGGCGCCGGCGAGCCGGGCACCCACGTCGTAGGTCGGGTACGCGAGCTCGGGGACCACCACCACGTCGTCACCGCCGATGCCGAGCAACGTCGGCAGCCATGCGATGAGTTCCTTGGTGCCGATCGCGGGCAGCACCGCGTCGGCGGCCAGTCCGGTGATGCCGTAGCGGCGTTCGAGCGCGGCCTTCGCCGACGCCCGCAGCTCGGGAGTGCCCGCGGTGGTCGGGTATCCGGGTGCGGAGCCGGCCGCGGCCAGTGCGTCGCGGATCAGTGGCGCCACCGGATCGACCGGGGTGCCGACCGACAGGTCGACGATCCCGTCCGGGTGTGAGCGAGCGAGCGCGCCGGCGGTCGCCAGCGTGTCCCACGGGAACTCGGGCAGCTTCGCTGAGACCGCCCGACGCGCTACTTCAGGCCTGGCCGTCGGTCAGTCCTCACCCTGCGGCGGCAGATCCTTCACGGCCTGCGGATCGTTGTCGGTCTGCCCCACCTTCGAGGCACCGCCCGGCGAACCCAGTTCGCTGAAGAAGTCCGCGTTGCTCTGCGTGTAACCGCTCCACTGGTCCGGGACGTCGTCCTCGTAGTAGATCGCCTCCACCGGGCACACCGGTTCGCAGGCTCCACAGTCGACGCATTCGTCGGGGTGGATGTACAGCATGCGTGCGCCCTCGTAGATGCAGTCGACGGGGCACTCCTCGATGCATGCCTTGTCTTTCACGTCGACACAGGGTTCGGCAATGACGTACGTCACCGGTTCTCCTAAGTGTTCCTCGGTCTAACTGTCCAGTGGGCTGCCGGATCGGGTCGGGCACGCCGAGGCAGTGCCGCCAAGTCCGCCTGGAAGTATCCCCAGCCGATACCGGGACGGTTGTCTCAGTGTGCCCTAACTTCACGCGCGAACACGATAGGAGTTGCGCGTGGTTACTGATACTAAACGTCGCAGATACAAAACGGCTAGGCGCCACGCCTGATGCGCGTAAGTGGATGTGGGCTGGGACGACGAACGCCACGGTGGCCGCGTGCGCGCCGCCACCGTGGCGCTCGGAAGTCGCGGAATCAGGCCTGCTTGAGGGCCTCGATCTCGAGGGTGACGGTCACCTTGTCGCCCACGACGGCGCCGCCGGTCTCAAGGGGCGCGTCGAAGTCGATGCCGTAGTCCTTGCGGTTGAGCACCACCGACGCCTCGAATCCGGCGACCTCGCCGTGGCCCATGCCGGGGTTGGTGCCGAGGAACTCCAGGTCAAGGGTGATCGGATGGGTCCGGCCCTTGAGCGTGAACTCACCGTCGAGGGCGTAGCGGTCGCCCTCGGTACGCACACCGGTCGAGGTGAACGTGGCGACGGGGTGGTTCTCGACGTCGAAGAAGTCGGCCGCGCGCAGGTGGGCGTCGCGTTGCTCGTTGCGGGTGTTGAGCGAAGCGACGTTGATCTCGGCGGCCACGGACGCGGTGCCGTCCTCGCCGATGGTGATGGCGCCGCTGAAGTCGTCGAAGGTGCCGCGCACCTTGCTGACCATGAGGTGTCGTACCGAAAAGCCGATGGTCGAGTGCACCGGGTCGATGGCCCAGGTGCCGGCGCTCAGGGTGGTCTCGGTTGCAGCAGTCATATCCGTCTCCTTGGGTCGTGCGCCGGCCGGTTCCGACGCTCCACCCAATCAAACGGACCACGGTCCGGTTCTATTCCGACGGCGAGAGGATCAGGCAGCCATCGGTGCGTACGTCGTGGTCCGCTGCCGTGCCGGGCGTCCGATCCCCTCGGCGATGGCGACCAGTTCCTCGACCGACTTCGCCGAACCGTTCTCGGAGCCGGCCATCCGCGAGATGGTCTCCTCCATCAGCGTCCCGCCGAGGTCGTTGGCCCCGCCCTGCAGCATCACCTGCGTGCGTTCGACGCCGAGTTTGACCCAGCTGGTCTGGATGTGGGAGATCCTGCCGTGCAACATGATTCGCGCCAGCGCGTGGACCGCTCGGTTGTCGCGGTGGGTGGGCCCCGGCCGAGCGCCGCCGGCCAGGTACAGCGGGGACGACTGGTGGACGAACGGCAGCGGCACGAACTCGGTGAAGCCGCCGGTGCGGTCCTGGATGTCGCGCAGTACCCGCAGGTGACCGATCCAGTGCCGGGGCTGGTCGACGTGGCCGTACATCATCGTCGAACTCGACCGCAGCCCCACCTCGTGGGCGGTGGTGACCACGTCGATCCACATCGACGTCGGCAGCTTGCCCTTGGTCAGCACCCAGCGCACCTCGTCGTCGAGGATCTCCGCGGCGGTGCCGGGGATGGACCCCAGCCCGGCCTCGCGCAGCGCGATCAGCCACTCGCGCACCGACAGGCCGCTCTTCGTGACTCCGTTGGCGATCTCCATCGGCGAGAACGCATGCACATGCATCTCCGGCACCCGTGCCTTGACCGCACGCACCAGGTCGGCGTAGCCGGTCACCGGCAGCTCGGGATCGATGCCGCCCTGCATGCACACCTCGGTGGCGCCGGCGACGTGCGCCTCCCACGCGCGGTCGGCGACCTCGTCGGTGGACAGTGAGTACGCGTCGGCGTCGCCCTTGCGCTGCGCGAAGGCGCAGAACCGGCAACCGGTGTAGCAGATGTTGGTGAAGTTGATGTTGCGGTTGACCACGAACGTCACGTCCTCGCCGACCGCATCGCGCCGCAGCGAATCGGCAAGGGCGGCAACGGCGTCGAGGGCCGGGCCGTCAGCGGTGGCGAGCGCCAGGTAGGCGTCGTCAGACAGGCCCGCCGGGTCGCGCTCGGCGGCGCGCAGCGCCGCCAGGACGTCGGTGTCGACGCGCTCGGGCGCCCGTGCCGCCAGCTCGTGGACCTTCTCGCGGATCGACTCCCAGTCACCGAACGCGCTGCCGAGATCGCTGCGGGTGTCGGTGAGCCGTCCCTCGCTGTCGATGGCCTCGTGCAGGTCGATGCGCCCCAGGGACTGCAGCGCCTCGTCGGGCTCCTGCCACGGCCGGCCCTGCGGGATGACGTCGAGCGCGAGCCCGGTCTCGGGGTCGGCCAGTGCGTCGACGTGGCCGCGCACGCGCGGGTCGATCCATGCGGCACCGGCCTGCACGTACTGCGGTTGTGCGGTGAGCCGCTGGGTCAGGTCATAGCCCGCCTCGGCGGTGACGTCGGCCAGGTCGTCGAGCGCGGGCCAGGGTCGTTCGGGGTTGACGTGGTCGGGGGTCAGCGGCGAGACGCCACCCCAGTCGTCGACGCCGGCGGCGATCAGCGCCAGGCACTCTTCGCGTGACACCAGGTTCGGCGGCGCCTGAATGCGCATCTTGGGGCCGAGCACCAGCCGCGTGGTGGCGATCGTCGCGAGGAAGTCGTCGATACCGGCGTCGGGCGCCGAGGCCATCGCGGTGTGGTCCTTCGCCCGGAAGTTCTGCACGATCACTTCTTGGACGTGCCCGAATTCCTTGTGCGACTTGCGGATCGCGTGCATGGTCTCGGCACGCTCGGTGAGCGTCTCGCCGATCCCGACGAGCAGGCCCGTGGTGAACGGGATGGACAGCCGGCCGGCGTCGTCGAGGGTGCGCAACCGAACGTCCGGGTCCTTGTCCGGGCTGCCGTAGTGCGCCAGGCCCTTTGTCTCGAACAGCCGGCGTGACGTGGTCTCGAGCATCATGCCCATCGACGGCGCAACGGGCTTGAGTCGCGACAGCTCCGACCAGCTCATCACCCCGGGGTTCAGGTGCGGGAGCAGACCGGTCTCCTCGAGCACACGGATCGCCATGGCGCGCACATAGTCGAGAGTGGAATCGTAGCCGCGCTCGTCGAGCCACTGCCGCGCTTCGTCCCACCGCGCCTCCGGGCGGTCACCGAGGGTGAAAAGCGCTTCTTTGCAGCCCAACTCGGCCCCGCGGCGTGCGACGTCGAGGATCTCGTCGGGCTCCATGTACATACCGAGGCCCTGGGCGCGGAGCCGTCCGGGCACGGTGACGAACGTGCAGTAGTGGCACGTGTCGCGGCACAGATGCGTGACCGGGATGAAGACCTTTCGGGAGTACGTCACGGGAAGCCGCCCGTTGGGTCCCAGTCGGCCGGCGGAGGTCAACCCGGCGTCGCGCACCCTGGCGGCGCTGGCAAGCAGATCGGTGAGGTCGTCACCGCGTGCCGTCATGGCGATCGCGGCTTCGTCGACATTGAGGGCGACGCCGTCGCGGGCCCGGCGCAGAACGCGCCGCAGCGCTGCGGAACCGGTAGCTGCGGACTTCGGTGGGACCACCGGGCTGGGCAGATCAGCGCCGTGCTGGGGGTTCAGAGCCACTCCCCTTTAACCCCGGCGATGGCAACTTTCATCCGCGTGTCTCACATCCTGGAAGCACTGGGTCCGGCATATCGGCCACAGTAGTCCGCGGTCGCCCGATGGGTGCGCGGCCCGCCTCACGCGAACGGCCGGTCGCCGGTGGACGCGCACGATAAGTTCTTAGCGCGCCGATAACAAGGAGTCGTCATGCCCGTTGCAGCCCGCTCGTGGATGGCGACAGGTGTCGCCGCGCTCAGCGCGACCGCCATCGTCGCGGCACCCGCGGTGCGGCCGCTGCCCGACGAGGCGGCGACCCGTGAGGTGCGCCTCGCCGCGTCGCAGGTCGTCTCACCGGAGTTCCGCGAAATCGTCGCGGCAGCGGCACAGCAGCTGGCCGCACCGCAGAATGCCGCCACGAACGTCGTCGACTCCGTGTACTCGGCGATCACCTACTGGACCGATTACGGCGTTGAACTCGCCGACTACGCGCTGCAGTTCGTACCGTTCGGCTACCTGATCTCCAGTCAGATCAACATCATCTATCCGCAGATCATCGGCGTCACCGACAGCATCGTGTACGACCTGATCGACCCGGTGCTGGAGAACCCGGTGGATCTGGCCGCCTACATCGACGGGCTGGTCGACGTCGCCGTCAGCACCGTCACCGCCCTGGTCAACGTGGCCGTGGGTGAGGTCGACTACTTCTTCGGCTGGCTCATCCCGCCGCTGCCCGGGCCGTTCCCCTTCCCCACCCTGTCCGTTGCGGAAGACGAGGTTGTCGAGGAGAAGGTCGTCGAGGACGAGGTCGTCGAGGACGAGGTCGCACTGGAGGAAGTGGCGAACGTCGAGCTCGAGGCGCCGCTTGAAGAGCCCGCCGAAGAGCCGGCCGAAGAGGTGGCCGGGTCGGCGGACGGGCAGGACTTGGGCGGTGAGCTCTCAGACGGTGAGCTCTCAGACGGTGAGCTCTCAGACGGGGCGGACGTCGCGCCGCCAGAGCAGCCAGGCAGCGGGACCGACGCCGACGGCGGTGAAGAACAAGACGCTGTAGGCCATGACGTCACGCCCGCCGAAGACGATGTCGCCTCCCGGCCCACCGAGGGTGAGCGCGACGAGGGTGAGCAGCCAAGTCCAGAGGGGTAACGCCGCGAGGCGGCCGGAGTCGGTCCACTCCAGCGCCGCCCACACCAGCGCGGCGTTGAGCGCGCCGACGATCACGGCACTGATGGGGAACGGCACCACGCCCAGGCGCAGCGGCAGGAAGAAGGCGCCGAGGACCGCCGAGATGACGCCGTCGAGCGCGAGAAGCGTGAGAACGACACCACGCGTGAGCGGGGCTGTCAGGTCGGGATGCTGTCGAGCAGGCCCACCAGGGAACCGACCACCCACTGGTAGCTGTCGAGGCGGTCCTGCCAGTGCTGCAGGTTGGGATCAAGGTCGGGATCCATGAATGCCCCTTCGACGTCGCCGGATGACGTGGAGCCTACCGTGCACCGGATTCGCTACGCCAGGTCCAACCCGGCGAGGAGATCGCTCTCCCACCCGCGTTCGTCGCGGGCACCGGCCTCGCCGGCGGCCAGGATGTAGTGCTCCTGGGCGGGGATCGGCATCGCGATGTTGTTGGACAGCGCGCACGACTGTCCGTTGGCGGCGACCGAGACCTGGGTGGCGTGCGCCCGGAGGGCGGCGACCTTCGCCTGGAGGCTGTCGCTGACATCGACGCCCGCGTCGATCTTGTCGTCCGGCAGACAGAACGGTACGTCGTTGGCGTTGATCCGAAGCCACGCCTCCGGGACGTCCTCGGCGGCGTCGAGCGCTTCCTGCATGGCCGAGGCAGACATGACGGTCCAGTAGAGCTTCGGCACCCGCCACTGCGCGCGCTCGACGGCCGCGGTGGTGACGCGGTGGGTCTGGATGTGGTCCGGGTGGCCGTACCCGCCGGCGGGGTCGTAGGTGACGACGACATGGGGCCGGAAGTCGTCGATGATCGCGGCCAGCAGGCCGGCGGCTTCGGACATGTCGGCGTCGACGAACCGCTGGTGGTGGCGCTCCGGGGTCCCTTCCATCCCCGAATCACGCCAGTGGCCGGGTCCGCCGAGGAACCGGGGCTCGTCCACACCGAGTGCGGACAGCGCGGCGGTGAGCTCGCTGATCCGGTATCCGCCCAGCTGATCGGCGTGATCGACGGCGAGTTGGGCATACCGCTCGCCGATCACTTCGCCTTCCTCGCCGAGTGTGCAGGTGACCACCCGTACATCGGCGCCCGCCCGGGCGTAGTGACCGATGGTGCCGCCGGTGGTGAGCGTCTCGTCGTCCGGATGGGCATGGACGAAGAGCAGACGGGGGGCGATAGCTGTCATCAGCGGTGAATGTACGCCAGCGTCGCTGGACCGCTCCCCGGGCCGCGGCGGAGCGATTTGGGCAAACAAACGCCCGAAAATTCAAGATCAGCTTCCGCCCGACTTGTTGCGATCGGCGGTATCGCATGTCCGCGCTGGACGGAGCGGCGCCAGGCATCTCAACCGTCAACCTCCTGGCGTCGACGCCGCTCCTGCATAGGCCAGGACCAGCCTCTATTGCAGCCGTGCCGCGCCGACGGGCGACGGTTGCCGCAGAACCAACCCTCACTTAGGTCGAAGTGTCGGGCGTCACATTCTCGCCTCTGTAAGTAAACTTACTTCCGCCTGCAAGGACCCGTGGGTGCGCTGACAGCAATTGATGTCGTTTTGAATTCGCCCGGTGTTACGTTTCGCCCCAGTAGCTGAGAGATCGCTTAGAGGGAGGTAATAAATGTCGAAGCACCGGCGCAAGCCGATTCGCAATCGCATCAAGAAAGCCGCGATTGCGGGAGGCGTCACCGCTACGGCGACAGCCATGACAATGGGGTTGACCGCGCCGGCGGCGGGTGCGCTGACGCTGCCCGGCCTCGGGACGATCCCGGGCACCGACGGCGTCGAACTCCCCAGCGGTGCGCTCGCGGATCTGTCGCCGACCGACATCCTCGGCCTGGGCAGCGCCCTCGACCTCGGCGGGCTCCTGGGCCTCGACTTCGACGCGATCAACGGCATCACAGATGTGTTGGAGCCCTTGGGAATCAACCTCGTGACGACCGGTCCGCCGTTCGGCCTGGCCGCGCTGTTCGGGCTGAATCTCGGCTACGTGCCTGCACTTCCGCCGCTCATCGTCGACGAGGTGACGAGCACCGAGCCCGCCCTGAACATCGGCCAGCTGCTCGGGCTCCTGGGACTCCCCGCACTTCCCATCCCCAACGGGGTCCGCATCCCGATCGTCGTCGGCTTCGGCCTCGGAGCGCTTGCGACCGGACTGGCCTACCCGCAGATCAGGGACTACTTCACGTCCGAAGAGCAGCGGGACACCCTGACGATCCTCCCGCTGCTGCTACTGCGGAACTGGGGCCGTGCCGACGGTGGAATCGCCGCCCGCTTCGCACCCTTGCTCGACCCCATCGCCCGGCTCTTCGGCTACGAGAGCGTCGTCACGCCGGACGTCGAGAACGACGCCGACTACATCAACTTGCTCGGCCTCGACATCCCGGTCGGCGGGCTCGTCCCGATCAAGGTCGACGCGACCTGGGAGTACGACACCTTCTCTGACTTCCCGGCCTGGCCGAACCCGGTGTCGCTGGCGAATTCCGTTGCGGCGGGGCTCTTCCCGACGTACATCCTGCGCGGTGGCGACGTCGCGGCGCTGACACCCCAACTGGCGGCCGCGTTACCGGCCATCCTCGCCGGCCTGCTCAACGAAGACGGCGCGATCAACATCTTCCTCACCGTGCCCTCGGACCGTCAGCCGATCCTCGAGCCGTTCCGCTATCCGTTCGACGTCGCCAACTTCTTCACCGGTGGCGCATTCGGATTCACCAATCCGTTCGCGGACGCGGTCGAACCGGCGATCAAGATCCTCGGCAACCTGGGCTACACCAACGTCGTTCAGCACCCGACCCAGGCGCAGATCGCCGCGGGCCTCGAACCGTACGACCGTGACTTCTCGAACAACTACGGTCAGGACTACGCGCCGTTCTTCACGTTCCCGCAGAACGTGGACTGGGCCGAGGTCCCCGAAGACGTGCTCAACGCACTGGTCGAAGGGTTCACCGAGGCCTTCTTCTTCGGCGGTATCCCCGGCGTCAACAATCCGCCGGACGGCATCTATCGCAATCCGATCGACGTCCTCGGGGACCTGGCCAGTCTCCTGCAGAATCTGCCCGCCCTGCCCGTCGACCTCCCGGCCGGGACCACCACGGAGATCACCGCCGACGGTTTCACACCTCCATCGATCAACGACACTCAATTGCGCCGGGACGCAACGCAATTGACCGTTGGTGTCACCGCATCGGATGAGCCGGACGGTGAGGTCGAGGAATCGGATTCCGGGGACAAGGATCCCATCGTGCGCAGTCAGTCCGGCCCGAAGCGCTCCTCGCTGGTCGGCAACCTGCGCGACGCCGGCGAGCAGGTGCGCGACGCGGTCGAAGACAGTGTCGATCGGCTCAACAACGCCGGTGAGCGCCTCCGCAACACCCTGACCGGTGGGCGCGCCAATCGGGAGCCCGCGGCCGACACCGAGGCACCCGAGAAGCAGGAGACCAAGACCGAGGCGTCGCCGTCGCAGGACGACTGACCACAAATAATCAGGAAGCCGGCCCCCGAGGCACCGCCTCGGGGGCCGGTTTCTTTTCGCGGCCACCGGTTCGTTTAAACCTGCAGCCCCGAATTCTCAGGAAGAAACCATTTCCCGCTGCTGTATTCTCAGGACAGTCTCAGATACCATTTATCGATCTAACGCTGCGCACGTGGGGAGGGCGCCATGCGGCGGGCCATCGCCCCTTTTCTGGCCACCGGAGTCGTGTTGTCCGGTGCTGCCGTCGTGGTGGCGAATCCCGTGGTACCGCTTCCGTCCGATATCCGGGTGTCGGCGACTGACTTCACCCCCGATGGCCAGCGTCTCGATGTCCTCGATCCGGAGTTCCTGCAATCCATCGGGGCCATCCGGCAGGACTGGTTGAGCTCGGTCGAGGAACTGCAGCGCCTGTTCAACGACGTGTCCAACACCGGCCGTGACTCCGTCATCTCCGCCTTCGGCGTCGGAGTGGCCACCACCGAGCCGGCGGTTGCGCTGCCGGTCGACGGTTTCAGCTCGCCGCATCAGCGCACGATGGTGCCCCACACTCCCCTGCCGTCCGTCGCTCCCCACGAGGCCATCGAAGGCATCGTCGGAGCACTGACCGACATCGGGACCGGATTCGGCGAAGCGGGCATCAACTTCGTCAGGCAGGTCGCCGCCGCGCCGGCGGTCGCGCTGGTCCTGACACAGCAGGTGGTGCACCAGCTGATCACCGGTCAGATCGGCCCCGAGGAGGCGTTGCGCCGACTCATCGTGGACCCGCTCACCGCGCTCCTGACCGGACACCCCAACCTCACCGGCATCGAAGCGATCGACAGGGCCTTCCACGAGAGTGCCCTCAAACCACTCATCCGGGCACTGATCCGCAACCTGCCGAAGCCCATCGGCCAGCCCGGCGGGCTCATCGATCAGGTCGACAAGACCGTCGACGACGTCGCGGTCGACATCCGCGATGGACTTCCCGCGGCGTCGGCCCCCGGTCAGCTCACTGGACCGTCAGCGTCCACCGGCACCGACCAGGAACTCCCGCCGGAACTCGAGGGCCTGCCCGACGACGACGGCACCGAGCCCGCCGCAACCCCGCGCCCCGGGGCACCGAGGCTGCCCAAGCCGGGCGACCTCGCGCGCGAGTTCGGCGTCCGCGTGCAGCAGGGCCTCGACAACTTCCACTCCACGATCAAACGATTCACCACCGGCGGCCGTAAGAACGCGCCGGCCGCGGACGACGGCAAGGGCGACGGTGCGACGGGCGGGAAAGACGACGGCACCGTTGTCGACAAGCCCGCAGAGGCTCCGGGGGCGGACACGCAGGCGCCGGATCGGGACGACCCGCCGGCCGACCGCGGCGACGACACCCAGGAATAGCAGGCTCTCGGAAAGCGTCACGGTGGCGATTCCGTCGCCGATCGGCGGCCTGCCTTCAGCCACCTGTCGAGCTGCCCGATGCCCGGTCCGTGCGCTCATCCGCGGGTCAGCGGGCACCCCTCGACGCCCTTGTGCCGCCTACCAGACTGTTCGCTGCAGCGCCCTCCGGAAAGTTAACTGATCAACTCAGCTTGCTCTCAGGTTTTGGTGGTCTTTGCCAAGGTGGCTAATGCGAATAGTGGGTGAAAACTAAGGTTCCAGCTACCTATTCAGCGACCGGGATCGATAAGCGCCGGAGGTACGCGTCACCTGCCCCTGCTCCGCGGGACGACCACCCAGAATCCTCAGAATAAACCTCCTGCGCCGGCTGGGCAGCACGTCTCCGAAGTCCTGCACAGGTACCCACTTTCGTCAGCGTCAAAACCACCCGCGTAGCAGCGGCATAGCCGTCGGCTCCGGACCGGATGAGCCCGCCGCCCGCGTGCCGGCCCCCTCCTCACTCCCTCGCCGGGCGCTCGACCGACCCGCCGACTTCCGAGCTTCTGACGAAGGTTGCCACATCTCCAGGCGCGCGGACAACAGCGAAGAGCTGCACCGATGCCCCTCGCACCTCCCGATCCTTGCTGAAACAACAATCGCGCGACCGTTTGACGGCGATGGCCTGGCGGGTCATCGAACGCAGTGTCACGGAGAGCCGGAAGGGCAAAGTCCCGAGATTCGATCTGCCCGCTGTCCTCCTGCTCAAAGTTCCACTTGCAACGAGTTCAGCTATTTTCGTACGCCAGGCGAACGATCTCGCGCACACGGATCCCGCCAACAACTTCGGACTGCTACGTATTTGCCATCCTGCGCCGTCTCAGTGCGGTGAGAGCGACGGGGCTAATTTCGTTCGTCGAACCTCAAGCAAACGCTATTCAGGGGGTTAGAAAACGGTCAGAGAAAAAGCGAGAGATCGCTTTGTTACTTAGGTAGTTCTCAGGTATGTTTTGCTCCGTCGGGCTGTTTGAGACTCTGAGGGGATGTCATGGAAGTTGCTGTTCGGTCATACTTGACCGCCGGTGTGGCTGTTGTAGGCGCTACATCGATTGCGTTGGCTCCGGTCGAGGTGTTGCCGCCGGACTTCCAGATTCGGGGCGACCGGATGGTCGCGGTGCTCGAAGACGTTTCACTGTCCTCGCTCGCTGATCTGATCGCCGCGGCGCAGGCCGCGTGGCAGCCGGTCGGCGGTGCACTCGACAGTGCCTCCGCGGCGGCCCAGGCCGCGATCATCGGACTGAGCGGCGCACTCGAGGCGGCACTCGTCAGCGCCGTCGAGGAAGGCAACAACGCCTTCCAGGCAGTCGTCGACGGTCTGCTCGAGGGCGGCAGCGTGCTCGCAACCGCGGTCGACAACGCCATCGCGAACTTCCCGTCCCCGGAGGCCTTCGTCGATGCCGTCGTGTCGGCCTTCGCCTCCATCAACATCGATCTGGCCGGCGCCATCGAGCTCGCGCTCGAGGCCGCACTGGACCTGGGCATCGAATTGGACGCCGGCGCCATCGCCGATGCGTTCCTCGAAGCCGGTGCCGACCTGGCCGCCGCGTTCAACGCCGCCCTCGCCAGCTTCCCGACACCGGAAGAGTTCGTCGCCGCGTTCGAGGCAGCCCTCGGCGGTGTCATCCCCGGCTTCAACGCGGTGGCCACCGCCGCGGCGCAGGCACTCACCGAGCTCTCGGGTGAGCTCGCCGCCGCCATCGAAGCCGGCATCGCCGCGGGTTCCACCGCCTTCGAGGCGCTCGTCGACGGCCTGCTCGACGCGGGTGGTGAACTCGCCGCCGCATTCGCCGCAGCCATCGAGGCGTTCCCGACCCCCGAGGCGTTCATCGACGCGCTGGTGTCGGCGTTCGGCGCCATCGACGTCGACCTCGGCGCCGCCCTGGACGTGGCGCTCGAGGCGCTGGTCGAGCTGGGCATCGACATCGACGCCGGCGCCATCGCCGAGGCGCTCATCGATGCGGGCGCCGAGCTCGCCGCCGCCTTCGGTGCCGTCTTCGAGGGCTTCCCGACTCCGGCCGAGTTCTTCGCCGCGTTCAACGCCGCGATCGCCGGCGTCCTGCCTGGCCTGAACGCCTTCGCCGAAGCCGCCGCCGAGGCGCTCACCGATCTGTCGGGTGAGCTGGCCGCCGCCATCAACGCAGGCGCTGCCGCCGGTATCGAGGCCTTCGACGCCATCGTCACCGGCCTGCTGGACGCGGGTAGCGATCTGGCCGCCGCTTTCGCCGCGGCGATCGAGGCCTTCCCGACCCCCGAGGCGTTCATCGACGCGTTCGTGGACGCGTTCGCGGCCATCGACGTCGACCTGGGCGCAGCCCTGGATGCGGCGCTCGAGGTGATCGTCGACCTCGGCATCGATCTCGACGCCACCGCGATCGCCGAGGCGCTCATCGAGGCGGGGGCCGATCTGGCAGCCGCGTTCGAGGGTGCTCTGGAAGGCTTCCCCACCCCGGGCGAGTTCTTCGCCGCGTTCAACGCCGCCATCGCCGGGCTGGTGCCGGGCTTCAACGTGCTGGCTGAGGCCGCCGCGGAGGCGTTCACCGACCTGTCGGGTGCGCTTGCGGGCGCGCTGGAGGACGGCTTCGCCGCGGGTCTGGACGCGTTCCAGTCCCTGGTGGTCGCGCTTCAGAACGCCGGTGGCGAACTGGCGGCCGCCTTCGCCGCGGCGATCGAGGCGTTCCCGACGCCGGAGGCGTTCATCGACGCCCTGGTGTCGGCCTTCGGCGCCATCGACGTCGACCTGGGTGCGGCCATCGACGCCGCACTCGAGGTGATCGTCGACCTCGGCATCGATCTGGATGCCGGCGCCATCGCCGATGCCTTCCTCGAAGCCGGCGCTGAGCTGGCCGCTGCGTTCAACGGTGTGCTGGACGGGTTCCCGACTCCGGAAGAGTTCATCGCGGCCTTCAACGCCGCCCTCGAGGGCGTCATCCCCGGCTTCAATGCGCTCGCCGCGGCGACCGCCGAGGTGATCGGTGACCTCTCGGGCGCGCTGGAGACGGCGATCGAGACCGGTCTGGCCGTCGGAACCGAAGCGTTCGACGCGATCGTCGCCGGCCTGCTGGACGCCGGTAGCGACCTCGCCGCCGCGTTCAACGCCGCAATCGCGGCGTTCCCGACGCCCGAAGCGTTCATCGACGCTCTCGTCACGGCCTTCGGCGCGATCGACGTCGACCTGTCGGCGGCCATCGACGCCGCCCTGGAGGTCATCGTCGACCTGGGCCTGAACCTGGACGCGACGGCCATCGGTGAGGCGCTGCTCGAAGCCGGGGCCGAACTCGGCGCGATCTTCGACGCGGCCCTCGAGGGCTTCCCGTCGCCGGCAGAGTTCGTCGCCGTCTTCGAGGCCGCTCTGGAAGGCGTGATCCCCGGGCTGACCGCGCTGGCGGATGCCACCGGCACGGCGATCGCGAACTTCTCGGGCGCGCTGTCCGCGGCGATCGAAGCCGGCCTGGCCGCCGGTGAGACGGCCTTCGAGGCGCTGATCGCCGGACTGCAGGATGCGGGTGGCCAGCTGGCCGCGGCGTTCGAAGCCGCACTGGGAGCCTTCCCGACGCCGGAAGCGTTCATCGACGCCCTGGTCACCGCATTCGGTGCGATCGACGTCGACCTCGGTGCCTCGCTCGATGCGGCGCTGGAGCTTCTCGTCGACCTCGGCATCGACCTGGATGCCGGCGCCATCGCCGACGCGCTGCTCAACGCCGGAGCCGAATTGGCCGCAGCGTTCGACGCGGCGTTCGAGGGCTTCCCGACACCGGCCGAGTTCGCCGCCGCGATCGAGGGTGCCATCGAGGCCTTCGTGCCGGGCTTCAACGCGATCGCCGAAGCGACCGCCGAGGCCCTCGGCAACCTGTCGGCCGCGTTGACCGCCGCCATCGAGACGGGCATCGACATCGGCAGCGCCGAATTCGGGGCGTTCCTCGAGGCGCTGGTCGAGGGTGGCGGAACGCTCGCCGCCGCGTTCGAGGCCGCGTTGGAGAACCTGCCGAGCCCGGCGGTCTTCATCGACGCCCTGGTCGACGCATCGGCCGCGCTCGGCCCGGTGCTGGCCGACCTCGGCGCATCGCTGCAGCTGGGTCTGGAGGCCGGTCTCGACCTGGGTGCCGCCGCGCTGGAGGGCTTCGCCGAGGTCGGTGCGGACATCTCCGCGGCGATCGGCGCCAGCCTGGAAGGCCTGCCGACCCCCGCCGAGTTCATCGCCTCGTTCGAGGAGGCCGGTGCCCAGTTCGGTGCGGCGGCCGACGCGATCACCGAGATCGGTGTCGACGCGGCGAACAACATCGCCGCAGCCACGAACGCAGTGGTCGAGGCGTTCCGCGCCACGGCGGTGTCGGCTCTGGAGAACGGCAACGACGCGCTCCAGGCGATCGGTGCGGGCATCTTCGCCGCGGTCAACGCCTTCGCCGAAGCGGCCAGTGACGTCAACATCGGCGGTGCGATCAGCGCCGCGATCGGTGGCGCCATCCGCGGTGCGATCGGCGGCCTCGGTGGCAGCATCGGTGGTGGCCTCAACGTCGGTGGCGACGCGAACGGTGAGATCAACGCACTGCGTGCGGACACCGGTGAGGTCGAGTCTCCGGCGGTCACGGAGACCCGCATCGCGCCGCAGTCTCGGACGCTGTCGGTGACCACCGATGCTCCCGCCGAAGAGGCACCGGCCACCGAGGCGAAGCTGCCTCCGGTGAACGTCAACCCGGTCATGCCCGCCAACCCGGCCGCAGATCTGCAGAAGCAGGTCACGCGGGCGCAGGCACAGCTGCAGGACGCGGTCGACAATGCCGGCAAGCAGATCAACGACGGGCTGAACCAGACCCGCAAGAACCTCGAGGGTGCGGCCAATCAGACCCGCAAGAACCTCGAGGGTGCGGCGAACCAGACCCGCAAGAACCTCGAGGGTGCGGCGAACCAGACCCGCAAGAACCTCGAGAACGCGGCGAACGGGGTCCGGAAGAACATCGAGAACGCTGTCGGCGGCAACAAGAAGCCGGCGGGTTCGACGAAGGACTCCTCGGACACCTCCAGCAAGAAGGAAGCGAGCAGCAAGTCCGCTTCGGAGTAAGCACCACGCAGGCGGCCCTGGACCTCACGGTCCGGGGCCGCTTTGCGTTGCCCGGTGTTTGCCGGCAACTCCGCTCCTCCGGGCAGTGGACGGCTTGGCGGGAGCGGGACGGCGACGTTTGAGCCTTTGGGCGCAAATAGTCACCCGCGTAATTGACGACCTCGTCACTGCGAGATCCCCGCGCACCGTCGGCACGGGCAAAAACATTGCGCGATCAATTGCAATGCAAGAACTTCTATGTTGCCAGACACTGTCAGATGACAGTCACTGACCGCACTTTGCGGCACGTTCGAGGAAACTGATCATGCGGTCTACATGCGGATTCGGTGAGTAACCGCCGAGCGCCTAGCTCAAACCGGAGGGCGGCTGATCAGTCGAAAAAAGTTTGCCAATTAGCCGGATTCGGACCTTACTCTGGCGTAGGTTCCGGCTCGACATGGTTACAACGACGTAAAGGAGAACCCATGCACGCCGCAGCCCGCTCTTATCTTTCGACCGGTGTGGCACTGGTCGGCGCAGGAGCCATCGCGATGAGCCCGGTCGCGCCACCCGTGCCCGATCTCGAGGTGCCGGCGGTGTCGTCGATCGGCGTCGGACTCAGTGCCGCCGTCAATCCCCTGCAGACCTGGATCGAGGTGTTCGGGCAAGCGGCGGAGAACATCTCGATACTCGGTCAGGAGTTCATCGCCCGGCCGGCGCCCATCCTGCAGCAGATCATCGAGAACCAGTGGTCGAACGTCGAGACCCTGGCTCCGGCGCTCGAGGCGTTCGCCCAGGGCTTCCTCGCATCGTTGTCGCCCACGAATCCAAACGGCATACCGGCGAACCTGCGAGAAGCCTTCGAACTGATCATCACGGGCCATCCGGCGGAAGGCGTCCCGGCGATCTTCCAGGCCTTCCTTCAGCCCATCCTTTTCCCGTCGCTCGAACTGCTGGTGCCGATCCAGGGCATCATCACCCAGTCGGCCCAGAACGTCCTCGACGTCGCCAACCTGGCGATCACAACGGTCGCGCTCGGCGCGATCGGCCTCCTCAACCCGGTCTTCAGCGGGTTCAACGCCTTCGGCGCGGCAGCCCAGGCCGTGGTCGACGCCGCCAACGAGGGCGATCTGCTCGGCGCGTTCACCGCTGTGCTCGACATCCCGGGCGTCGTGGCCGGCGGCGTGCTCAACGGTTACGGCTTCGACGGCGGATTCCTCACCCCGATGTCCGGCACGATCGCCGCGATCATGACGCTGCGCAACATGATCGCCGATGCGCTCAAGCCCAATCCCCCGGAGGCGCCACTGCGCACCACAGAGATCTCGTCGACGTCCACCGATCCGGCGGCGTCGGTCACGATCGACGTCACGGACTCGGCGGTCACCTCGGCGGCTCGCCAGACCTCGACGACCGAGAACCTCGCGCCCGAGACGGGTGGCGGCGCCGGCGTGGTCGACGAGCCCACCGACGATGAGACCACCGACGACGGAACGGCCGACGGAACGGCTGACGAGAAGGCAGGCGAGGACGAACTCGCCGACGAGACCGCCGCCGAGGACGAGGTCGCCGACGACGAGGCAGCCGAAGAAGAAGCCGCTGAGGAAGAAGCGGCCGAAGAGGAAGCCGCCGAAGAGGAACCGGCCGCGCAGGAGCCCGCGGCCGAGGACAACGCCGGAGCCGAGAACACCGGAGCAGACGACACCGGAGGTGCCGAAGCATAAGCCGGCCGGCTGATCGGGGCCCTCACCCTTGCGGGGTGGGGGCCCTGTGCCGTCACTGCGGGGATTTCACCCAGCTGCCGGCGTCGCCGACGATGCCGACGGGCACCGCACCCGAAAGGCTCACGTTGCGCACGCTCGGACCCGCCGCGACGATCGTGGTGTCCTGGAGGATCGGCAGGACCGTCGACATGTTCCACAGCCGTGGCTCGACGGCGTCGATCACCTCTCCGATCGGCTCCCCGCCGTCGAGGGCCGCGTCGATCTTCGGCTGGATGCTCCGGTCACACACGCCGGTGATGTTGCTGGGCGCCTGCACCAGAGCGCCCGACTCGGGCGCCGCACCGGGTGTGGTCGTGGGCGTGGCGGACGGCGGTGGCGGCTGCTCGCCGTCGGGGGTGGGCGACGGCGACGGTCGCGGCGGAGTGGGCGCCGCGTTCGGCGCCGTCGGCACCGGCGTCGCCTCCAGCGCCGGACAGCCGTAGCGCGACGCCAGCGACGTCGCGAGGTCTCCCCCGGCCTGCCGCCACCCCACGACGGCGTCGACCTGGTTTTCGGCCAGCCCCTCCCCGTAGAGCGTCACCGGATCCAGTGCCCGCACCGACGCCTCGATGCCGACGTTGCGCAGCTGATCGGCGGCCGTGTTGGCCACGGCGACCGACGTCGGGTCGTTGGCGGCCACCCCGAGCACGAGGGTCAGCGGCACACCGTCTTTGGAGATCCGCCCGCGTCCGTTGTCCGGCCCAGGCGTACCGGGTGCCGGCGGCTGCGGATCCGGCACCGGCGCCATCTGGTAGCCCGCTTCGGCCAGCAGTTCCAGGGCCGCCTCGGTGCCCAGCGCGGGCGGTGCGGTGGGCACGTAGCCGGGATCGGACGGCGAACGCACCTGAGCCTGGGCGAGAGTGACGGTGTTGTCGTCGCCGGCGCCCACCGAGGCCAGCAGGTCGACGTCGAGCAGGCCGAAGATGGCCCGGCGGACCGAGGGGTCGGCGAGCTTGGGCAGCTGACCGCGCAACGTCATCTGCATGACGCGCGGGGTCACGATGCGCGCTGTCCGCACATCGGGGATGGCGCTCAGCTGCGCGAAAGTCGCTGCGCCACCGTGCACCTGGGCCACCTGGGTGTCACCGTTGCGGATCGAGTCAGCCAGCGCCGCCGGCGCCCCGCCGCGGCGGAAGAGCACGAGATCGGGTTTGGCCGGTGCGCTCCAGTACCGGTCGTTGCGGGCCAGCAGGATCTCGTCGCGCTGCGGATCGATGGTCTCCACCCGGAACTGGCCGCCGGTCACCGGCATCGCCTGGGCCAGCCCGGCGCCGAATCCGCCCGGCACGTCCTTGACGATGTGTGCGGGCAGGATGTTGTTGAACAGCTCGCGCCAGGCCGGGTAGGGCTGGGAGAATGTGACGACGACCTGTTTGGCCCCCTCCACCGACTGCACACCGGTGATCAGGTCGTAGCCGGCCGGATCGACGACCCCGGGCTGGCTGACCATCTGGCGCCACAGATACCAGTAGTCGTCGGCGCCGATCGGCGCGTTGTCGGTCCACTGCGCCTCGGGCCGGATCTTGTAGGTGACAGTGAACGGGTTCTGGTTCGTCACCTCGGCCGATTCGAGCAGGGTCGGGTCGAGCTCCCACCGCGATCCGGTCGGCGTGTTCGGATCGGCGATGGGCCGGAACGAACTGGGCAGCACCAGCGCGGCGATGGCGGCGTTGACCGGTGACTGGTCGGACACCAGGTGCGGATTGAACCCCGGGCCGATCGAGTCGATCGCGACGATGATCTGCGTGGCCTTGGGAGCCGGCGGCGGAGTGGTCTCCGTCGTCTCGGTGCTCTGCGGAGCCGGCGGCGGGCTCACCGTGCAACCACCCAGCAGCAGCGCGGTGGCGGAGACGAGTGCCCCCAGCGTCACGCGGGAACAGCGGGGACGGGTCGGCACGCTCCTCAGAGTATCGGCCGCTATCCCCGCGCCTTCGCCCGCGAACGGGCCCGGGCCCGCAACGTGGCGTCCAGCTCGACCTTGCGCACCCGCACGACCTCCGGGGTGACCTCGACGCATTCGTCCTCGGCGCAGAACTCCATGGCCTGTTCGAGGCCCAATTCGAGCGGGCGGGCCAGTGTCTCCATCACATCGGCGGTGGAGCTGCGCATGTTGGTGAGCTTCTTCTCCCGGGTGACGTTGACGTCGAGGTCCTCGGCGCGCGGGTTGATGCCCACGACCTGGCCCTCGTAGGTGTCGTCGCCGGGTGCCACGAAGAACTGGCCGCGGTCGGCGAGCTGGATCATCGCGAACGGCGTCACCGACCCGCTGCGGTCGGACACCAGCGAACCGGTGTGGCGGGCGCGGATCTCCCCCGCCCAGGGCCGGTAGCCGTCGAAGACCGCGTTGGCGATACCGGTGCCGCGGGTCAACGTCAGGAAGTCGGTGCGGAAGCCGATGAGCCCGCGGCTCGGCACGATGAAGTCCATCCGCACCCAGCCGGCGGCGTGATTGGTCATGTCCTCCATGCGGCCCTTGCGGGCGGCCATCAACTGCGTGACGGCGCCGACGAACTCCTCGGGGCAGTCGATGGTCAGCGCCTCGAACGGTTCGTGCAGCTTGCCGTCGATGGTCTGGGTCACCACCTGCGGTTTGCCCACGGTGAGCTCGAAGCCTTCGCGGCGCATCTGCTCGACGAGCACGGCCAGCGCCAGCTCGCCTCGGCCCTGCACCTCCCAGGCGTCGGGCCTGCCGATGTCGACCACCTTGAGCGACACGTTGCCCACCAGCTCCTGATCGAGCCGTGACTTGACCATCCGGGCGGTCAGCTTGTGTCCGGAGACCTTGCCTGCCAGCGGCGAGGTGTTGGTGCCGATCGTCACCGAGATCGCGGGCTCGTCGACGGTGATGCGCGGCAGCGCGTGCGCGTGATCGGGATCGGCGAGGGTGTCGCCGATCATGATCTCCGGGATGCCGGCGACGGCGACGATGTCACCGGCGATGGCTTCCTCGGTGGCGGTGCGTTCGACGCCGACGGTGACGAGCAGTTCGGTGATCTTGGCGTTGGTGACGACCGGGTGCCCGTCGACCTCACGCATCCACGCGACCTGCTGACCCTTGCGAATGCGGCCCTTGTAGATGCGGATCAGTGCGAGCCGGCCGAGGAAGGCCGAGGCGTCGAGGTTGGTCACCAGCGCCTGCAGCGGCGCCTCCGGGTCGCCCTGCGGCGGCGGGATGTGCTCGAGCAGGACGTCGAAGAGCGGGTCGAGGTTCTCGCCGTCGGGGTTCTCCCCGTTGGCGGGTTCGGTGGTGCTGGCGATGCCGGCGCGGCCCGACGCGTAGAGCACGGGCAGACCGAGCGCCTCCTCGGCGGCCTTCTGCGCCTCGTCGTCGAGGTCGGAGGCGACGTCGAGCAGCAGATCGTGGCTCTCGGAGACCACCTCCGCGATGCGCGCGTCGGGACGGTCGGTCTTGTTCACGACCAGGATCACCGGGAGGTGCGCGGCCAGTGCCTTGCGCAGCACGAACCGGGTCTGGGGCAACGGACCCTCGGAGGCGTCGACGAGCAGCAGCACGCCGTCGACCATCGACAGCCCGCGCTCGACCTCACCGCCGAAATCCGCGTGGCCGGGGGTGTCGATCACGTTGATGACCGTCATCGTCCCGTCGGGGTGATGCCGGTGCACCGCGGTGTTCTTGGCCAGGATGGTGATGCCCTTTTCCTTCTCCAGGTCACCGGAGTCCATCAGCCGCTCGACGGCGTCATCGCCACGATGGCTCAGCGCACCGGACTGCCGCAGCATCGCATCAACCAGGGTCGTCTTGCCGTGGTCGACGTGGGCGACGATGGCGACATTCCGAAAGTCATTGGGCAAATCCACGTCCTTGATTGTCGCAGTGCGATGACTCGATCGCGAAATGCAAAGCCCGGCATGCGAGGGAGGTCACCGCGGCACGGCGGCCCCGTGGCAATGTATGAGAACCGAATTCTCCTCCCCCGCACCCACGTCAGGATCCTGCCCGCCCGTGAAGTCCACCAAGTTCGCCGGCCTCAAACCGAAGAAGAAGTGCTGCCGCAGCAAACCGCGCTGCAAGCGGTGCCCGCTCGTGGTGCACAAGGTGCAGAAGGCCGAACACCTGGGGCTCCGGGGCAAGGAGCTGGAGAAGGTCTACAAGCGCGCCCGGAAGGCCTGAGGACCACCGCTGACCTGGCGAAAGTGGGTGCCGCAGTGCGCTTTCGCGAGTACCGTTGTGGCATCCGTCGAGGTCTGTCGTACGTGCTTGGAGGTGCGATCATGACGGTTTACGAGGCGCTCACCGTCGCCCTGATCATCGTGTTGGCCGCGGCCACGGTCGTCGCGCTCTACGTCGGGTTGATGAACTGGGTCGGCGCCGCCCACGTGGTGCGGTGCAGTTCCTGCCACCACCTGACGATGGCATCCGCCAGGCAGCCGCAGCAATCCTGCCCGCACTGCCGCCATCCGGTGTTGACGCATCCGCTCTATGCGCTGCATCACCCCCGCGACGCGCGCCAGGTACGCGTCGTCGGTGACAGCCTGCGGTACTGAGAGCGCTGCGTTCGACCATCCCGAGAGGTTGCCGCCCCCCCCGATCAGATGCCTGATTGTCACACGCGCCTGCGGCTTTGACGCGCGCGAAAGTACTTTGCCGAAAACTTCTCGATAGCAACTTACTTCTGGGTAAGTTATGCGCGTCACATTGCTTGATTAGTGAAGGAGTTACCCGTGCAGCTCGTTGTTCGTCCCTATCTCGCGGTCGGCGTTGCGCTGGTCGGCGCCGGCGCCATCGCTGTCGGCCCCGTCGCACCGCCGATGCCCGATGTCCCTGAAGTGCTCAGCCGGGCCGTCACGCCCGCGGCGCTGGCCAATCCGTTCGGGCCGGTCTTCGACAACACCGTGACGAACATCGAGAAGCTGGTCACCGCCGTCATCAACAACCCGGCGCCCATCCTGACCCAGGTGATCGAGAACCAGATCGCGTCGGCCGGCGTGCTCGGCGGTATCGGCCGGGACTACGTCGAGAACTTCGTCAACTTCATCACCGGGATGGGCGACGGGGTCACGTTGCCGGGCCAGCTCACCGACGCCTTCGAAGCCCTCGAGGACGGCGACTACGGCCTCGCGTTCGGCTTGTTGGCGGCCGTGCCGATCCTCTTCCTGACCGCAGGCAACGTCTTCGGAACGCTCGGCGAAATCATTCCGCAGATCGGCGGGCTCCTGGCGGGACCGTTCACCAACATCGGAGCGGCGATCACCGCCGCCACCACCCCGCAGAACGTTCTGCCTCTCCTTCTCGGGGTGACGCAGTTGACCACTGGCACGGCGCAGGCGTTCGGCGAGGGGTTGGAGGGTGTGGCAGCCGCCATCCGGTCCGGCGACCTGGAGGCGGTGGTGAACGCGGCGCTGGCAACTGTGGCCGACACGTTCGACACGTTCCTCAACGACGGCATCCTGGCGAGCAGTACCGTCGATCCGTTCGCCAACGGCGTCCTCGGCGGGTTGCTCTGGCTGCGCAATGCCGTCGCCCAGGCGATCGCGCCTCCGGCGCCCTCGCTCGCCACGACCAACGCCCGCATCGGGGCGGTCGATGAACTGCCCAGCCCGGAGCCGACCGTGATCACCGTGTCCACCACGTCGGACGACGAGGAGGCCGGGGATGCAGTGGCTGACCGCGCCACCGCCGCCGAGGAGGAGGCAGACGCCGAAACGGCAGACGTCGCCGAGGAGGTCTCGGACGAGGAGACCACCGACACCACCGACGTCACCGACGAAGAAGCCACCGACGTCACCGAGGAAGAGGCTGCCGAGGAAGCCAAGGAAGAGGCCACGGAGGAGCAGGCCGCCGACGAGGAGGAGACTGCGGCTGACGACGCCGAGGAATCCGACTCGACCGAGGGTCGTGACAGCGCCCCCGAGAGCAGCGATACCGAGGCCGCCGCGGCCTGACCACCGCACACGTATCGGCCCCCTCCACAACAGGGGGCCGATCGTCGTTCTACGGGGAGCCGTCGCGCAACGCGGCGGCGAGCGCGCCGAGCCACGCGCGGTCGGCGGGCACCCAGGGCAGAGCGTCGAGTTCGTCGCGCCCCACCCAGCGCAGCGCACGGTGGTCGAGTGGTCGCAGGCGTCCGCCGGTCTGGGTCACCAGATAGGCGCGCAGGGCGGTCGTGGCGCTCAGCGCGATGTCGTCCCCGATCCGCGCCCCCACCGCGACGTCGATGCCCAACTCCTCGCGCAACTCTCGTGCGAGCGCGGTGGCGTCGCTCTCTCCGTCGGCGACCTTGCCGCCCGGCAGTTCCCACAGGCCGGCCAGTTCGGGGGGCCGCTCCCGCTGCGCGACCAACAGCTGCGACCCGGCGATCAGGGCGCCGGCCACGACGATCTGCTCTGCCATCAGCGGCGACGGTATACCGTCGCGGACATGGCTGTGTTGACGGACGACCAAGTAGACGCCGCACTGCCCGACCTCAACGGCTGGGAGCGCGCCGAGGGGACGCTGCGCCGCAAAGTGAAATTTCCGGCGTTCCTCGACGGGATCGAGGCGGTGCGCCGCATCGCCGAGCGCGCCGAGGAGCGCGACCACCACCCCGATATCGATATTCGTTGGCGGACAGTGACTTTCGCGCTCGTCACCCATTCCGAGGGCGGTATCACGGAGAAGGATCTGCAGATGGCGCGGGAGATCGACGCCATCCTCGACCAGTAGCGCCGGTAGCGGCCACCCACGCCAGCGTCGCCAGCGTGGCGACGATGTAGATTAGCCCGGCCCACGCCAGGTACCACGGCCTGCCGATCTCCCAGATCGTCGGCTGGGCGAAGCTGAGCAGCCACGGCACCCCGACGAGCGTCAGGGCGAGCCAGCCCCACCGCAGGACGCGCGCCCCGGTGCGCTGCCGCAACGGGCCGTGCCACAGCCAGATCATCAGCGGCAGGATCCACACCCAGTGGTGTGTCCATGAGATCGGCGAGAGCAGCAGGCCGAACAGCTGCACGATGAGGATGGCGCCCAATCGGTCCGCGCTGCCGCCGATCGCCCGCCAGGCCAGCAGCGCCAGCACCGCGGTGACGACGATGCCGGCGACGACGAGCACCCCGTAGCCGGCGTCGTATCCGAGGATCCGCGAGATGCCGCCGCGCCAGGACTGGTTGAACGACGTGCCGATGGGTCCGACGCGGTCGGCGTCACCGAGCAGATCGGTGAAGTAGAACCGCGCCTGCTCGCCCACGACGGCCACCGACACCGCGACGGTGGCGGCGAACACGACGGCGGAGAAGATCGCGGCGCTCCAGCGCCGCGCCCCGACGAAATACAGCCCGGAGACCGCGGGCGTGAGCTTGACCCCGGCGGCGAGCCCGACCAGCAGCCCCGACAGCCACCACCGCGAACTGTGGACCGCTGCCAGTACTGCCAGCACCAGCAGCACGTTGACCTGCCCGTAGTCGAAGGTGCTGCGCAACGGCTCGAGCCAGATGCCGATCGCCGTCCACACCATCGCGGTCCTGCGGTCACCGCTGTCGCCGAGCAGGCGCTGACTGAGACGCACCACGGCGTAGAGCGCGGCGATGATGCCGACCTGCCAGGCGAACGCCACGACGCCGAACGGCAGCAGGTGCAGCGGATAGAACAGCACCGCGGCGAACGGCGGATACGTGAAGGGCAGCGGGAAGTCCGGTGTCTGGTCGGCGTAGACGTAGTCGTAGAGCGTGCCCGGTTCGTCGAGGGCGGCCGCTCCACCGACGTACACGTGCAGGTCGACGAAGTTCGCGCCGTTGGCGACCAGATAGGTCCACGCCAGTCGCGCCGCGATGCTGAGCACCAGCAGTACGGGCGCCGCCGCGGCCAGTCGGCCGGGCAGTCGGGCGGAGGTCGCCGCACTGGCGGTGAAGGTGTCGATCAGCCCGACTCTACTGATCCGGTAACCGATTCCCGTCACCTCAGTAACGGTTGAATAAATGCCACACATGTCACTTGAGTAACACCAGTAACTGCGTAGCGTCGGTCGCAGACGTGCTGTCGACGGATTGGGAGATCCATGAAACTCACCAGAAAAACCCTCGTGACCAGCGTGATTGCCGCGGCTGGGGCGGTTCCGATCGCCTTGGCTCTCAGTGCGCCCGCCGCTGCCCAGCCGGCGGCGCCCGCACCGCCCGCGCCGGGCATCCCGTTCCTGGATCAGCTCGGCAACGCGCCGCAGTTGTTGCAGACCTTCGCCACCGCCCTGGCCGGCACCGGGATGCCCGCGTCCACCCCCGCGACGCCCGCCGCACCGGCGGCCACGCCGGGCGCGACGGCCTCGATCACGCTGCCGCAGGCGCCGACGACCCTGCCGGGCACCCCGGCCGCGGCCACCTCACCGCTGCCCGGGGTCAACGTGCCGAGCGGTCTGGCCTCGCTGATGCCGGCGGGCTCACCGCTGACCAGCCTGCTACCCGCCGCCACCCCGGCGGCACCGGCGGCACCGGCCGTCGGCGCACCGGCGGCGGGTGGAGCGGCGGCGCCGGCGACGCCGCCGATCTTCCCGGTCTCGGCCCTGCCCTGACCACTGCCCCGCTCGACCGTGCCCTGACCGATTCTCGCGAGGAGTGACATGTCACCGACTCGAACTCTGTTGACGACCGCGGCCGGGATCGGCGCGTCCGTCGCACTGCTGTTGAGCAGCGCGACGGCCGCCGCCGAACCCGCGCCCGGGCTTCCGATCGACACGCTGCAGGCGCCCGGTCTGCCCGCGATGGAAAGCCTCGGTCCGGTCATCCAGCAGGCGGCGGCCGATCCGAACAACGCCGCCTCGATGCTGATGGCCGCAGCCGCCGTCTTCGCCGGGGATGCGGCGGCGCCCGCGCCGTCCCGCGACGTGGCGTCGGCAGTCAACCAGTTCGTGGCCGACCCGGCGGCGCATGTCCCGGCACCGGGCGCGGTGCCGGGCACGCAGGCGCACCTGCCGGCCGGCGTCAACCCGGCCCATGCGGTCGGTCCGCTCCCCGCGGGCGCCACCCCGCCGGCCCCGGGGCCGGATCCGGCCGCCGCCCCGGCCGCAGCCCCTGTGGCCGCAGCGGTTCCGGCACCGGCGCCGGCATCCGAAGCCGCACCTGCGACGGGACCGGCACCGGAGGCAGCGCCGGTGGCTCAGGCGGCCAACCCGGTCCCCGGGCCCGCTCCTGCTCCTGCGCCTGCACCCGGTCCGCCGGGATTCGGCCCGGACGCGCCGCCGACGCAGGACTTCATGTACCCGTCGATCAGCAACGGTTGCCTCAAGGACGGCGGAAACGTGCTGGCCACCGCGATCTCGGTGGCGGGACCGGCGAAGATCCCGGCACCCGGCCCGGGTCCCGGCCAGACCGCCTACGTGTTCACCGCGGTGGGCACGCCAGGCCCGGCGGCCGAGCAGAAGCTCCCGCTGAACGTGACATGGGTCAACCTGACCACCGGCAAGTCCGGCAGTGCGACGCTCAAGCCGCGGTCGGACATCAACCCGGAGGGGCCGACGACGCTGACCGCGATCGTCGACACGGGATCGGGCAGCATCATGTCGACGATCTTCGGCCAGGTCACCACCACCGAAAAGCAGTGCCAGTTCATGCCGACCATCGGATCGACGGTCGTGCCCTGACCCCCTGATACGACGAATCCCCGGTCGCCGAGCGGCCGGGGATTCGTGGTTTCGGAGTCAGTAGGCCATGAACAGGATCGCGTCGCGGTCGTACTCGCGGCCGGGGTGCGCCTCCGACAGATGCTTCTGCGCCTTCTCGACCAGATCCTCTTCGTCCTTGCCGGTGATGGCCTCACCGCACGGGCAGTTCAAGTGTGTCTTCATGTGCCTCAGCCTATTCGCACATCGGCATATGAGTCAGCGAGACTGCGCACAGATCGCGTATTCGCCGAAAACCGTGATCTGGCAGCAGCCTCGGCGCGCGAGCACTAGCCCTTGGCGGCTTTCGCCTTGTCTTTGGCCGCGGCCTTCATCTGCTTCTTGTACGCGCGCACCTTCTGCAGCGATCCGGCGTCGGTCACGTCGGCCACCGACATGTAGGACCCGGCCGTGCCGTAGTCGCCGGCCGCCTCCCGCCAACCCTGCGGCGTCACGCCGTACTGCTTGCCGAGCAGCGCGAGGAAGATCTTCGCCTTCTGCTCACCGAACCCGGGCAGCGCCTTGAGCCGGCGCAGCACCTCGGCGCCGTCGGGATCGCCGGCGGTCCACAGCGCGGCGGCCTCCCCGTCGTAGCGGTCGACGATCATCTGCGCGAGCGTCTGGATTCGCTTGGCCATCGAGCCCGGGAAGCGGTGCACCGCAGGCGGGGTCGCACACAGCGCGGTGAACTCCTCCGGGTCGTACTCGGCGATCTCGCGGGCGTCGACACCGCCCATCCGGTCGGCGATCTTCTTCGGCCCGCCGAAAGCGACCTCCATCGGGATCTGCTGATCGAGCAGCATGCCGACCAGCAGCGCGAACGGGTTGGCCTCGAGCAGCTCGTCGGCCGCCGGATCCTGGACAAGCTGCAGTTTCGCCACACTGCCAGTTTAAGGTGGCCCAAACCCCGTGAGGAGACGCGGACGCGAGGAGCACCTACAGCTGATGTCCGGCGAGCTCGCGATAGTCCTGGCGGCGGTGCTGATCGCGGCCGCGGTGGCCGCCGCCGTCGTCGTCGTGCGTACCCGCCGGGTGGTGGCGACGCCGACCGAACGTGCCGTCCACGCCGCACTGCACACCGCCTCGCAGGCCGCCCGGGCCCTGCGCCGGGGCCTCGACACCAGCTCCGCGCAGTCGGCCGCCCCATTCCTGCGCGCGCTGACCGGCACCGACGGCATCGCGCTGTTCGACGGTGACGGCCGGCTCCTCGCCCGCGACCCGGACGACGGTGCGATCTGGGCCTCAGACGTCGCCGACGATGCGGCACGTACCGTGCGCGAAGCCATCTCCGGCGAGCGCCGGGTCCTCACGTCCGTACGCGCCTCGACGATCGTCGCGCAGCCGCTGCTGACCGACGCCGGTGATCTGCTGGGCGTGCTCGCCGTCGTCACCACCCCGGATCCGGGGCCGGGCATGCTCGGCGCCGTCGGCGAGGTGGCGCGCTACGCCGCGGGCCAACTCGAACTCGCCGAACTCGACGCGTCGCGCGCGCGCCTCGACCGCGCCGAGGTGCTCGCGTTGCGTGCGCAGATCAGCCCGCACTTCATCTACAACGCGCTGAACACGATCGCCTCGTTCGTGCGCACCGACCCCGACCGCGCCCGCGACCTGATTCTCGAATTCGCCGACTTCACCCGCTACTCGTTCCGCGCCGCCGGCCAGTACACGACGCTGGCCGAGGAGCTGCGCAACATCGACCGCTACCTGACGCTGGAGCGGGCCCGGTTCGGCACGCGGCTGGAGGTCCGCCTGCAGGTGGCCCCCGAGGTGCTCGGCGTCGTGGTGCCGTTCCTGGCGCTGCAGCCCCTGGTCGAGAACGCGGTGCGCCACGGTCTCGCCGACCGCGGCGGCGGGTCGATCGAGATCGTCGCCCGCGACGAGGGGTCGGACTGTGTCATCACCGTCGAGGACGACGGGGTCGGGATGGATCCCGCCGCGTTGCGCACCGGACCCGGCGATGCGCTGGGCGACAACGGATCGCCCGCCAGCGGTCACTCCGCGCACGTGGGCCTGACGAATGTCGACCATCGCCTGCGCGCGGCGTTCGGGAACGACTACGGTCTGGTGGTCGAGACGGCGATCGGGGCGGGCACGAAGGTCATCATGCGGGTACCGAAGTTCCGGTCCGGGGTGCGGGTATGAGGCCGGCGCTGACCGTGCTGGCCGTCGACGACGAGGCGCCCGCGCTCGACGAACTCGCCTACCTGCTGGGCCGCCATCCCGACATCGGCGAGGTGGTGCGCGTCGGCGACGCCACCTCCGCACTGCGCGAGCTCAATCAGCGCACCATCGACGCGGTCTTCCTCGACATCAACATGCCCGGCCTGTCGGGCATCGAATTGGCCGGTGTGCTGGCGAATTTCGCGCACCGGCCGGCCATCGTGTTCGTCACCGCCCACGACGACAAGGCGGTCGCCGCCTTCGACGTCGGGGCGATCGACTACCTGCTCAAACCGATCCGGCAGGACCGCCTCGACGAAGCCGTCCGCCGGGTGGCCGCCGCTCGCAGCGCCGAACCTCCCCCACCCGAGGACGAACCCGACTCCGACGTCGTGCCCGCCGAGCTCGGTGGCATCACCCATCTGGTGCCCCGCGACAGCATCGGCTGGGTGGAGGCCGAGGGCGACTACGCCCGGCTGCATTCCGCTTCGGGTTCGCATCTGGTGCGCATCCCGCTGAGCACCCTGGAAACACGTTGGCGAGAAAGAGGATTCCAGCGCATCCACCGCTCGTACCTCGTGGCGCTGCGGCTGGTGACGGGACTGCGCACCAGCGACGGGGCGGTGCTGGTGCGGTTGCGCGCCAACGGTTCCTCACCGGCGGTGGAGCTGCCGGTGAGCCGCCGCCAGGCCCGCGAGTTGCGCGACCGGTTGGTGCGTGATCCGATGCGCCACCTGCGACCCGCCGGCGGCGATGACTGAGCCGGGGCGCCCGCACCGCGAGCGCGTGGTCCTCGCCCACCGTCGCGGCGCCCGCATGGTCCGCACCCGGGTCGAGGTGCAGGAGCAGACCCAGGTCGGTGACGCGCTGGTGCGCGGGTTGGTGCGCGCCCAGTTGGGGCTGGCGCTGCGGCTGGCCGCGGTGGTGGTGTGCGTGGTGGCGGCGATCCCGTTGCTGTCGGCGCTGTTCCCCGAGTGGGCCGCGCTCACCGTCGCCGGGATCCGGCTCAACTGGCTGCTGCTGGCCCTGCTGGTGTACCCGCTGCTCTACGGGGTGGGTCGGCTCTACGTCCGGCTCGCCGAACAGGCTGAGCGCGACTTCGTCCGGGTCATCGACAGCGAGCCATGACCGGATCACCGTTGACGGCCGCGGCACTGCTCCTCGCCGCGGTGGCCACCATCGCGATCGGCGCCTACGGGGTGCGGCTCTCGCGCACCACCTCGGACTTCCTGGTCGCGTCCCGCACCGTCGGCCCGCAGTGGAACGCCGCCGCCATCTCCGGCGAATACCTCTCGGCGGCATCGTTTCTCGGCGTCGCGGGCCTGATCGCGAAGTACGGCGCCGACGCGCTGTGGTACCCGGTCGGATTCACCGCCGGCTATCTCGGCCTGCTGCTGTTCGTGGCGGCACCGCTGCGCCGCAGCGGGGCGTACACGGTGCCCGATTTCGCCGAGTTCCGGCTCGGGTCGCGGCGGTTGCGCAAGGTCGCGATGCTCGTCGTCATCGTGATCTGCGTGGTGTACCTGGTCCCGCAGTACCAGGGCGCGGGCCTGGCGCTGAAGACACTGCTGGGGATGCCGGTGTGGATCGGGCCGGTGGTCGTCGGCGGCATCGTCATCACCAACGTGGTGGCCGGCGGTATGCGGTCGATCACGTTCGTGCAGGCCTTCCAGTACTGGCTCAAGCTGACCGCCATCGCGATCCCGGCGCTCGCCCTGCTCGGGCTCTTCTTCACCGACCGCGGCGAATTGGGCGGTCCGCTACCGCCCACCGTCACCCATGAGACCACCGTGGCCATCGAGACCGACGTCGTCGTGCAGGTCACCGAACCGGCGGGCATCACGGTGACGGGCACGCTCGACGGCAGGACGGTCACCGCGGCGCCGATCGGAGCGCCCGGCGAACACGAACTCGCGCAGGGCACCACGATGACGCTGGCCGAGGGCGCGGCGACACCCGTGCTGGCGGGCACGCCCGCCGCCGGCAGCGAGTGGCTGGCCTCGGGCGGCGGTCTGGGTGGCGCACATCCGCTCTACCAGGTGGTGTCGATCATCGTGGCGACGTTCCTCGGCACGATGGGACTGCCGCACGTGTTGGTGCGCTTCTACACCAATCCCGACGGCCGCGTGGCCCGGCGGACCGCGCTCGCGGTGATCGCGCTGCTGGGGCTGTTCTACCTCTTCCCGACGCTGCTCGGGGTCTTCTCCCGCCTCTATGTGCCGCAGTTGCTCATCACCGGCACGGCCGACGCCGCGGTCCTGCTCGCTCCGGGTGCGGCGATCGGCGGGGTGTCCGGCCAGTTGCTCGCCGCGCTCGTCGCCGCAGGCGCGATCGCGGCGTTCCTGGCGACGTCGTCGGGCCTTCTGGTGAGCATCGCCGGGGCGCTGGCCACCGACGTGCTGTGGGGCCGCGTGCGCGATTTCCGGATGGCCGCGCTGGTCGGCGGGTTGATCCCGATCCCGTTGTCGCTGATCACCTCTGGGCTCGAGCTGTCACGCAGCGTCGGCCTGGCGTTCGCGGTGGCCGCGTCGACGCTGTGCCCGCTGCTCGTGCTCGGGATCTGGTGGCGCGGGCTCACCGCGGTCGGCGCATCGTGCGGGTTGGTCGTCGGCGGGCTCGCATCGGGCACCGCGGTGACGCTCGCGATCGCCGGCGTTGTCGACGAGCAGGCGCTCGGCGGGTGGGCGGCGGTGGCCATCGGCTACCCGGCCGCGGTCACCGTGCCGCTGGCGTTCGTGACGATGATCGTCGTCAGCCGGTTCACCCGGCGCAGCGTCCCGCCCGACGTGGCGCAGATCTTCGCGCGGATGCACGTGCCGGAACGGCTGGGGTTGGGCATCGAACGCGTGCCGAGGGGCTGAGCAACCCCCGCCGTTCGTCGCCGGTCACCGACCGCTCACCGCAGCACTGCCGGGCTTCGCCGTGTGACCGCGCGAAGCCCTGGGTATGTGACCTGCATCTCATCTAGGTTCAGCCGAGAACCGGTTCACACGACGAGGTCAGGAGACACGGTGCCCGAAACGGACCTTCCACCGCGGGAGGCAGCCATGCCCAGCGGTGAGCAGTACGTGGCCATGCAGGCCAGCCCCGAATTCCAGGAGCTACGAAACAGGTTGCGCCGCTTCGTGTTCCCGATGAGCGCGGGGTTCCTGATCTGGTACACCACCTACGTGCTGCTCGGTGCGTTCGCGCACGACTTCATGGCGATCCGCGTCTGGGGCAACATCAACGTGGGTCTGCTGATCGGCATCGGCCAGTTCCTCACCACGTTCCTCATCACCGCCGTCTACGTGCGGTTCGCGAACAAAGTAATCGATCCGCGCGCCGCGGCCATCCGCGCCGAACTGGAGGGCCACGCACCGTGACCGTGCTCGCCGCCGAGACCATCGGCAACCCCGTCGCCAACATGGCGATCTTCGCGCTGTTCGTGCTGGTGACGTTGTTCATCGTCATCAAGGCCAGCAAGAAGAACGCCACCGCCACCGAGTTCTTCACCGCGGGCCGCGCCTTCACCGGTCCGCAGAACGGCATCGCGATCAGCGGTGACTACCTGTCGGCAGCCAGCTTCCTCGGCATCGCGGGCGCCATCGCCGTCTACGGCTACGACGGCTTCCTCTACTCGATCGGCTTCCTGGTCGCCTGGCTGGTGGCGCTGCTGCTGGTCGCCGAATTGCTGCGCAACACCGGCAAATTCACCATGGCCGACGTGCTGAGCTTCCGACTCAAGCAGCGTCCGGTGCGGTTGGCCGCGGCCACCAACACCCTCGCCGTCTCACTGTTCTACCTGCTGGCGCAGATGGCCGGGGCGGGCGTGCTGGTCGCACTGCTGCTCAACATCGAAAGCGACCTCGGCCAGTCGATCGTGATCGCGGTCGTCGGGGTGCTGATGATCGTCTACGTCCTGGTCGGCGGGATGAAGGGCACCACGTGGGTGCAGATCATCAAGGCGGTGCTGCTGATCGGCGGCGCCGGCGTGATGACGGTGATGGTGCTGGCGAAGTTCGGGTTCAACTTCTCCGAGATCCTGGGCAGCGCGCAGGCGATGGTCAGCGGCAGCGAGGACGCCAAGGTGGCCGCGCGCGACGTGCTGGCCCCCGGCGCACAGTACGGCGCGTCGCTGACGACGCAGATCAATTTCATCTCCCTGGCGCTGGCCCTGGTGCTGGGCACCGCGGGCCTGCCGCACGTGCTGATGCGCTTCTACACGGTGCCCACCGCCAAAGAGGCCCGGCGCAGCGTGGTCTGGGCGATCGCGTTGATCGGCGCGTTCTACCTGTTCACCCTCGCCCTGGGTTACGGTGCGGCCGCGCTGGTGGGCCCCGACCGCATCCTGGACGCGCCGGGCGGGGTGAACTCCGCGGCACCGCAGTTGGCGTTCGAACTGGGCGGCGTGGTGCTGCTGGGCATCATCTCCGCGGTGGCGTTCGCGACGATCCTCGCGGTCGTCGCGGGGCTGACCATCACCGCTTCGGCGTCGTTCGCCCACGACATCTACGCCAGCGTGCTGAAGAGCCATGAGGTCACCGAGCGCGAACAGGTCAAGATCTCGCGCATCACCGCGGTGGTGCTGGGCACGTTCGCGATCGGGTTGGGCATCCTGGCCCGCGAGCAGAACGTCGCGTTCCTGGTGGCGCTGGCGTTCGCGGTCGCGGCGGCGGCGAATCTCCCGACGATCCTCTACTCGCTGTACTGGCGGCGGTTCAACACCCGCGGGGCGCTGTGGAGCATGTACGGCGGGTTGATCTCGACGATCGTGCTGATCGTGTTCTCGCCTGCGGTGTCCGGGACACCCACCTCGATGATCAAGGGCGCCGACTTCGCGTGGTTCCCGCTGTCCAACCCGGGGATCGTGTCGATTCCGCTGGCCTTCCTCCTCGGCATCGTCGGCACGCTGACGTCACCGGACGACGAGGATCCGGCGATCGCCGCCGAGATGGAGGTGCGCTCGTTGACCGGAGTCGGCGCGGAGAAGGCCGTCTCGCACTGAGGAGCGAATGGGGACCGCCTACCGTCTGAGGGTGTGCCGAGCCGACTGAGCCGTTTCGCGTTCCCCCTGCTGGCGTACGCCTTCGCGGCAATGATGCTCGGCACCACGGTGCCCACACCGCTCTACGCGCTCTACGCCGACCGGATGCACTTCCAGGTGCTGACCACGACGATCATCTTCGCGACCTACGCCGGCGGTGTGCTGTTCGCGCTGCTGGCCTTCGGGAGCTGGTCCGACGCCGTCGGCCGGCGGCCCATGCTGCTGGCCGGCGTCGGGTTCGCGATCGCCAGTGCGGTGGTGTTCCTGGTCGCCGATTCGGTGGCGCTGCTGTTGATCGGGCGTGTGCTGTCCGGTCTGTCGGCCGGTGTCTTCACCGGCACCGCGACGGCCGCGGTCATCGAGGCCGCCCCGGAGCGCTGGCGCACGCGGGCGGCCGCGGTGGCCACGGTCGCCAACATCGGCGGCCTCGGCGCGGGCCCGCTGCTCGCCGGATTCCTGGTCCAGTACGCGCCGCAGCCGCTGCACCTGGTGTTCGTGGTCCACATCGTGATGGCGGTGCTGGCCGGCCTCGCCGTGCTCATCGTGCCCGAGACCTCGCCGCGCGGCGGCCGCGTGGGACTGCAGCGGCTCTCCGTGCCCGGCGAGGCGCTGCCGGTGTTCGTGATCGCCGCGCTGGCCGCCTTCGCCGGGTTCGCCGTCACCGGCCTGTTCACCGCGGTGGCGCCGTCATTCCTGGCCGACGTCGTCGGCGTCGGCAACCACGCCGTCACCGGTGCGATCGTGTGCTCCATCTTCGCCAGCTCGGCGGCCACCCAGATCGCCGCCAACCGCATCCCGCCGCCCCGGGCGGTGGCGGTCGGCTGCGCGATCTTGGTGGCCGGGATGGCGACTCTCGCTGTCGCCCTGCACTTCTCGTCGCTGCCCGGACTCGTCGCGGCGGCGGTGATCTCGGGTGTCGGACAGGGGATGAGTTTCAGCCGCGGGCTGGCCGCAGTCGTCGAACGCACCCCGCCGCAGCGGCGCGCCGAGGTGAGCTCGACGTACTTCGTCGTCGCCTACGTGGCGATCTCGCTGCCGGTGATCGGTGAGGGGCTGGCCGCCCAGGCGGTGGGGTTGCGTACGGCCGGTGTGGGTTTCGCGATCGCCGTCGCCGTGCTGGCCACCGGGTGCCTGATCGCCATCGTGTCCCGGGAGAGGACCCGCGCCGCCTAGCCGCTCTTGCGCCGGAATTCGCGGCGGTTCTCCACCGGGCCGTGCGCCTTGGGCAGCTTCGGTCCGCCGTCGCGGTGGGCGGCGTTGCCCGCCGAGTTGGCCTTCTTTCGTTCGAGGGCCTCCCGGAACTTGCGCTTGGTGTCGTCTTCCGGTTCGTCAGCCATGCCGGCAGCGTAACCCCTGCGAGCGCCCGCCGTCGCCTCCTTTAACGCCGGCCGGGCGGCATCCCGTACAGGTGGGTGATCGGCAGCGTGAGCAGCACCCGCCGGTCGTCGACCATCGCGCGGCGGTAGTCGTCCCAGTCGGGGTGTTCGCCGGCGATGTTGCGGTACAAGGTGATCAACGCCTCGACGGTGTCGTCGTCCGGCGACGCGGCGGGCGGGGTGAGGATCGCGTCACCCTCGGCGACGGCGTAGGCCCAGCCGTCGTCGGAGCTGACGTGGATCGAGGCGCGCGGGTCACGCCGCAGGTTTCTGGTCTTGGCCCGCGGTTCGGTGATCGACACCTGCAGCGCAGTGGCCTGCGGGTCGAAGTGGTAGGTCACGTTCGACAGCTGCGGCCGGCCGTCGCGTTTGATGGTGGCCAGCACTCCCAGCGAGTTACCGCTGATCAAGGCCAACAGCTTGTCGTCGAATACCTGGCGCACCATGATTCGAGACTACGTTCCTACACTCGAAAGTGTGACGGCGATCGACGGCAGCATCCTCGACGGGGTCTCGGCGACCACCCTGTGGACCCTGCACAACCGGGCCACCGAGGCGAAGCGCTCTGACGGCGCGATCCGCGACCCGTGGGCCGTCACGCTGTTCGACGCGATCGAGTACGACTACCTCAAGTTCGGCAGACCCAACCAGTCGCACGCGCTGCGCGCCCGCGCCTTCGACACCGCCACCGCCGAGTACCTGACCGCCCACCCGAAGGCCGCGGTGGTGGCACTCGCCGAGGGCCTGCAGACCAGCCTGTGGCGACTGGACCGCATGGGGGTGGCCGACGAGTTGACCTGGTACTCAATCGATCTCCCACCGGTCATGGCGCTGCGCGAGCAGCTGCTGCCCGCCGACGACCGCATCGTCGCGCTGGCGCAGTCCGCGCTCGACCTGTCGTGGATGGATCGCGTGGACGCCGAGCACGGCGTGTTCATCACCGCCGAGGGGTTGCTGATGTACCTCGACCCCGAGCACGTGACGGCGCTGATCACCGAGTGCGCCGCGCGCTTCCCCGGCGGCCGGATGATGTTCGATTCGATCCCGCACTGGCTGAGCCGTCGCACCATGAAGGGTCTGAAGCTGTCCGACCGTTACGTGACGCCGCTGATGCCGTTCGCGCTGACCGCCGACGAGGGGCTGGAGCTGGCCGACCGGATCCCCGGCGTCGCCGCCGCCCACGACATCCCCCTGCCTCGCGGTCGGGGCCTGTTCAACGCGCTGTTCTGGCCGCCGCTGGACCGGGTGCCGCTCCACCGCCGGAACAGGCCGAGCATCACGCTGCTGGAGTTCGCGTCGTGACGCGCTTCGTGGCGTTCCTGCGCGGGGTCAACGTCGGTGGGGTCAACCTCAAGATGGCCGATGTGGCGGCGGCCTTCACCGACGCCGGCTTCACCGCCGTGAAGACCATCCTCGCCAGCGGCAACGTCGTGCTCGACAGCGACGCCGACGTCGCGTCCGTGCGCCGCACCGCAGAGCAGGCGCTGCGCACCCGGTTCGGCTACGACGCCTGGGTGCTGGCCTACGAGGCGGACACAGTGGCGGCCATCTCGGCGGCGTACCCGTTCGAACGCGAGGTCGAGGGCCACCACTCCTACGTCACCTTCGTCACCGACGATCAGGTGCTCGACGAACTCGCGGCGCTCGCCGCGGACGCCCGCCCCGAGGAGCGGATCGAGCGCGGCCAGGGCGTCGTCTACTGGCAGGTCCCGAAGTCGGGCACCCTGGACACCACGATCGGCAAGACGATGGGCAAGAAGCGCTACAAATCGTCGACCACCACCCGCAACCTGCGCACCCTGGACAAAGTCCTGCGTTCGGTAGATTCGGACAGATGACCGACACATCCGCCGCCAAGGTGGACGGCAGCGCGCTGACCGGCGTTTCGGAGACCGCGCTGCTCACCCTGCAGGTCCGCGCGAGCGAAGCCAGGCGCCGGGATTCGCTCATCGACGACCCGATGGCCGTCGAACTGGTCGACAAGATCGACTTCGACTTCGCCAAGTTCGGGCCGAGCCGCCGTCAGGATATGGCGTTGCGGGCCAAGGGCTTCGACCTCTACACGCGTCGCTACCTGCACGACCACCCCCGGGCGACCGTCGTCGCGCTCGCCGAGGGCCTGCAGACCAGCTTCTACCGCCTCGACGCGTCCGACGTCGGCCACGAGTTCCGCTGGCTGACCGTCGACCTGCCGCCGATGATCGAGTTGCGCGGCAAGTTGCTGCCACCGTCGGACCGGGTGCAAGTCTGCGCGCAGTCCGCCCTGGACTTCAGCTGGATGGACCGGGTCGACGACTCCGAGGGAGTGTTCGTCACCGCCGAGGGACTGCTGATGTACCTGCAGCCCGAGGAGGCGATGTCGCTCATCGCGGCGTGTGCGCAGCGGTTTCCCGGCGGGCAGATGATGTTCGACCTGCCGCCGTCGTGGTTCGCCTGGTGGGCGCGCCACGGTATGCGAACGTCCTTGCGCTACAAGGTTCCTCCGATGCCGTTCAGCCTCAGTGTCGGCGAGCTGGCCGAGCTGACCGACAGCGTGCCCGGGGTGCGTGCCGTCCACGATCTGCCGCTGCCGGAGGGCCGTGGGAAAGTGCTCAACGCCCTGCTGTGGACCATCCAGCGCATCCCGGTGTTCGACCCGGTGCGGCCGGTGTGGACGCTGCTGGAATTCGGCTGACCGGCGCGGGTCGTCAGTCGAACGCCGACTCGACGTAGCGCAGGGCGTCGGCCTTCTCGACGCCGAGCGCCCTGGCGGTGGCGACGAAGTTCTGCGCGGCGGTCGCCATCGCCGTGTCGGCGGGATCCACGCGCGAGACGAAGGTGCCGAACCGCCCCCGGGTCTCGAGCACACCCGCCGTCTCCAGTTCGCGGTACGCCCGCGCCACGGTGTTGACCGCCAGCCCCATCTGCCCGGCGAGTTCACGCACCGTCGGCAGCCGCGTGCCGGGTGAGAGCCTGCCGTCGCGCACGGCGTCGATGATCTGGGTGCGCAGCTGATCGAACAGCGGCCGGGATGCCCTCGCATCGACCGACAACCACGCCCCCACTTCGGCCACGTGCCCAGTATCTCCCACACCGGCTACTTTGGTCATGTGCAGGTGACGGTACTCAGCGGCGCCGGCATCTCCGCCGAGAGCGGGGTGCCGACGTTCCGGGATGTCGAGACGGGTCTGTGGGCCACGGTGGACCCCTACGAGATCTCCAGCGCCGACGGGTGGCGCGCCAACCCCGAGAAGGTGTGGGCGTGGTATCTGTGGCGCCATCACATGATGGACGCGGTGCAACCCAACGACGGGCACCGCGCCGTCGCCGCGTGGCAGGACTTGGCCGAGGTCCACGTGGTCACCCAGAACGTCGACAACCTGCACGAGCGGGCGGGCAGCAGGAACGTCTACCACCTGCACGGCAGCCTGTTCGAATTCCATTGCGATGCTTGTGGTTCACGGTTCGAGGGCACGGTGCCCGACATGCCCGAACCGGTCGAGTCGGTGGATCCCCCGCAGTGTCCGTGCGGCGGGCTGATCCGGCCGAACGTGGTGTGGTTCGGCGAGGCGCTGCCCGACGACGCCTGGCAGCGCTCGGTTCACGCGGTGCTGACCGCCGACGTGGTGGTCGTGGTGGGGACGTCGTCGATCGTCTATCCGGCGGCGGGTCTGCCCGAGATGGCGCTGGCCCGCGGGACGACGGTGATCGAGGTCAATCCGGAGCCCACGCCGCTGTCGGACAGTGCGACGGTGTCGCTGCGCGAGACGGCCGGCGGCGCGCTGCCGAACCTGCTGCAGCGGCTGCCCGAACTGCTGCCGTAGCGGCTAACCCGCCGGCCGCACCGCGCGGCCGAGCGCCACTTCGGCGACCGGCAGCGGCGCCCACGCCGGCAACATCCATTCCCGGCGGGCGTCGTCGACCTCGAAGCCGGCGGCGGTGATCGCGGCTTCGGTGTTGCGGTGGGTGTGGCAGTTGCCGAGCATCCGGGGCCACAGCGTCGCGTCGGCGAACCGCTGCAGCGCCGCCCGCGCGCCGGTGCCTGCGATGTGCTCGAGATAGCGCAGTTCACCGCCGGGCCGCAACATCGAGAACAGTTGACGCACAACGCCGTCGACGTCGTCGACCGAGCACAGCACCAGCGAGCAGACGATGGCGTCGAACGGCTCGGCCGCGCTGAACTGCTCGACGCGGTCGGTGGTGACGGTGACCGGGACGGGCGCGTGCGCCGCGGCGTCACGGGAGTGCGCGGCGAGCCGGCGCTCGGGTTCGACGGCGATCACCTCGGTGACCGTCGGCGGGTAGTGGGCGAAGTTCGTCCCGGTGCCCGCGCCGACCTCCAGCACCCGGCCGCGCAGACCGGAGAGGTTCTCTTTGCGCAGCCTGCGCATCGCCTCGGTTTCGTGGCCTGACAAAGCCGTCCACAGGCGCGCGAAGAACGGATTGTCGACGTCGGTGCTCATCGGACCCCTCCCTTCGGTAGGGCGACCCGCCTACCGCGAGGGTACTGGTTCCGGGTCCTTCGGCGCTCCGGACTCGTTGACCCCGATGCGGTCGTGCAGCCGGGCCAGCGGCCGCGGTGCCCACCAGTTCCACCGGCCCATCAGGTGCATGAACGCCGGCACCAGCAGCATGCGCACCAGCGTCGCGTCGGCCAGGACGGCGAGGGTGAACCCGACGCCGAACATCCGCATGAACGACACCTGGGCGGCGATCAGCGCGGCGAACGAGATCGTCATGAGCAGGGCCGCGGCGGTCACGACCCGGCCGGTGCGCGCCAGCCCGAGCGCGACGCTGCGATCGTTGTCGGCACGGGTGCGCCCAGACTTCAGCCAGAACTCCCGGATCCGCGACATCAGGAAGACCTCGTAGTCCATCGACAGGCCGAAGGCGATGCAGAACAGCAGCACCGGCATGTTCGCGACCAGGGTTCCGGTCGGTGTCGTGCCCAGCGCCCCGAGATGGCCCTCCTGGAAGATCCACACCAGAGCGCCGAACGCCGCCGTCAGCGACAGGATGTTGAGCACCAGCGCTTTCAGCGGCAGCACCACGCTGCCGGTCAGCAGGAACAGCAGCACGAAGCTGATCGCCGCGATGACGCCGAGCACGAGCGGCAGCCGGGAGGTGATGGCCTCCGAGCTGTCGCGGTTGATCTGCGCGGTGCCGGTGAACTGGACGGGCTGGCCGGCGGGTGTCGCGACCGCGTGCAGCGCGTCGAGTTGCCGTTCGGAGGCGTCGGAGAACAGTTCGGCGTTGGTCGCCACGGTGAGGTAGGCGCTACCCCCGTTCAGCCCGCTGGCCGCCGACGGTGGGCCGACGCGGGCGCCGGTGACGTAGGTGCCGCCCGGGGCGGCCACGCTCAGCACGTCGCCGACCCGGGAGAGTTCGGCGGCATAGCGTTCGATGTCCGCGGGGGTCAGCGCGGTCGCATCGGGGATGACGACGGTGACGTCGGTAGCGCTGTCGACGGCGAAGCCGGTGCGCAGCTCGTCGCCCACCTGGCGCGCCGGGGACGACTCCGGTAGCACGCGGTCGTCGGGGAAGCCCCATTTGATGCCGAGGAACGGTGCGCCGAGCACCAGCAGCAGCGCGACGATCGCCACGCCGATCGGGACGGATCGGCGCTGGACGTACTTCGTCGAGCGGTACCAGAACGTCTGCTCGACGGGTTTCGGTGCGGGTTCGGGCCTGCCGAGTGCGCGGCGCAGGAGGCGGCGGACGTCGTACGCGTCGAGCCGGTCGCCGAGCAGCGCGATCGCCGCGGGCGCGACCACGATCGCGGCCGTCGCCGCGAACCCCACGACGGCGATGCCGGCGTAGGCGAACGATTTGAGGAAGTACATCGGGAACAACACCATCGTTGCCATCGACAGCGCGACGGTGAGCGCCGAGAACAGCACGGTGCGGCCCGCGGTCGCCATGGTGGTGACGAGCGCGCGATCGCGGTCGGCGCCGTCGGCCAGCTCGTCGCGGAAGCGGCTGACGATGAGCAGGGTGTAGTCGATCGCGAGTGCCAGCCCCATGGCGACCGACAGGTTGAGCGCGAAGATCGACACGTCGGTGAACATCGTGAGCAGGCGCAGAACCGCCATGGTGCCGACGATCGCGAACGCCCCGACGGCCACCGGCAGCGCGGCCGCGAGCAGCCCGCCGAACACCCACACCAACACGACGAAGCTGAGCGGGATCGCGATCAGCTCCATGGTGAGCAGGTCTTTCTCGGTCTGCCTGTTGATCTCGACGTACGTCATCGCCTCGCCGCCGGCGCGGACGGTGACGCCGTCGCGGTCGTGGACCAGTCGGTCGGCGAGCGCCTTGGCGTGCTTCTGGGCTCCGCTCTCGCCGCCGGTGATGCCGGCGATGACGAGCCCGGTCTTGCGGTCCTTGCTGAGCAGCGCCGGGGCCGCCCCGCGCGGCGCGGTCCATGCCGACGTCACCCCGGCGACGTTGGGGTCGGCTTCGAGTTCGGCGACGATCGCGGTGCCGACCGCGGTGGCCGCCGGTCCCTGTGCGCCGTCCTCGGCGGTCACCGTGATCATCAGGTCCATGTCGCCCTGGTCGAACTCGTCGACGAGCGTCTGGGTGGCGCGGGCCGACTCCGAGGTGGGGTCCTGGAAACCGCCCGCGGACAGCGTCTGGCTCACCGGGATGCCGAAGAGCGCGGCCGCCGCCGCCACCAGGGCCGCGACGCCGAGGATCCGTTTCGGCGCGGCGATCGCCGACCGGGCAATTCGTGTCAGCACGTCCGCGTCCTCTCCCCGACCGATTCGCTACTTGTAACCACGCAAGCGGTTGCCGAATCTTTCAAAGTCGTGACGGCGATTTTCGCGATGAGAAGTCGTCGGCCGATGGGTCTGAACGATGATGGGAAGAGCTCCCAGGTCATTCACAGAAGAGGTTCGGACTCCATGACCAGCACAGACGTGAACCCCGCCGTCACCACCCCGGTGCGCACCGGGACCGACATCGGCCTGCTCGTCCTGCGTCTCGGTGTCGGCGCGACGATGCTGCAGGCGGGCCTGATCAAGGCCTTCGACTTCACCACCGTCGCCGGCTTCATGGAGTCGGGCGGTTGGCGGGCCCCGAAGCTCGCGGCGTTCATGGTCACGGCGGCCGAGACGCTCGGCGGCATCGGGCTGCTGCTCGGTGTGCTCACACCGCTCGCGGCGGTCGCGGTGATCGCGGCGATGATCGACGCCTGGGCGGTCAACGTGTCGGGTGCGGCGTTCTGGTCGGAGCCGTTCAACGTGCCGTTCCTGGTGGCGTTCGGGGCGACGGCGCTGCTGTTCACCGGCGCGGGCGCGTACTCCGTCGACGCCCGGCTGGCTCGGATCCGCTGGTCGACGCGGACCGCCGCGGTGCTGCTGGGCATCGCGATCGCGGCCGCGGTGGTGACGTGGATCGCATTGAACGGGACGAACCCCATCCACCTCACGTCACCTACTGGCTAGAAACCTACCCAAAAGTAGTATTGCCACCATTTTCCGAATCGTGACTCAAAGATTCCTTAATGGTGACTCATACGCTCAGTGTCATGTGGATCGACGACACCAGTGCCGATGTCATCAAGGTTGATTTCGAGGCGCTCTACCACGGTGATTTCCTGGTAGAGGGCGACACCTCCGAGCAGCTCGACGACTGGACCCCGCTCGCCCAAGCGGGGTGAACACGCGCGCCCGTGCGGGCGCGCGTGTTCGTCAGCTGTTTCGCGCGTGTTCGTCAGCTGTTTGCTGCCCCTTGCGCGGTCAACTGATTGAACCGTGTCAGGCGGGAACCGGCTCCGTGGCGGGCTTAACCAGTCCGGCCAGCCGCTCGGTGATCAGCTGCTCGGCCTCGGTGACCATCCGGCTCACCAACTCGCCCACCGTCGGAATGTCGTTGATCAGCCCCATCGACGTGCCGACACTCCAGATTCCGGCGTCCAGATCGCCGATCTCGTAGACCGTCACGCCGCGCTTGCCGGCGACCAGATCCTTCACGTCCTCGAACTGACCGCCCCGGTTGAGGATCTCCACCACCTCACGCGACACGGTGTTGCTCGCCACGCGGGCGGTGTTGCGCAGTGGCCGGAAGATGAGCTCGGTGTCGAGTTCGGTACCCGCCACGATCGCTTCCTTGACCTTCTGGTGGATCGCCGATTCCGCGGTGCACATGAACCGTGAACCCATGTTGATGCCGTCGGCGCCGAGTGCCAGCGCCGCGACCAGGCCCCGGGCGTCGGCGAATCCGCCGGAGGCGATCATCGGGATGTCGATCTTCGCGGCCGCGGCCGGGATCAGCACCAGACCGGGGATGTCGTCCTCGCCCGGGTGACCGGCGCATTCGAAGCCGTCGATGCTGATGCCGTCGACACCGAGACTCTGCGCCTTGACCGCGTGGCGCACCGAGGTGCACTTGTGCAGCACCTTGATGCCGTTGTCGTGGAACATCGGCAGGTGCGGCGCCGGGTTGGAACCGGCCGTCTCGACGATCTTGATGCCGGAGTCGACGATCACCTGGCGGTACTCGTCATAGGGCGGCGGGTTGATCGTCGGCAGGATCGTCAGGTTCACCCCGAACGGTTTGTCCGTCAGGTCCCGGCACCGGGCGATCTCGTTGGCCAGATCGGCAGGCGTGGGCTGGGTGAGCGCGGTGATGAACCCGAGCGCACCGGAGTTCGCGACCGCCGCGACCAGTTCGGCGCGGCCGACCCACTGCATACCGCCTTGGACGATCGGGTGCTCGACACCGAACGTCTCGGTGAACTTGGTGTGCAGACTCATCGGGGCGCCATCCGGATCGCGCCGTCCAGGCGGATCACCTCACCGTTGAGCATCGGATTCTCGACGATGTGCGTGGCCAGCGCGCCGTACTCGTCGGGATCGCCCAGACGCGCGGGGTGCGGCACCTGCTGGCCCAGCGATTTCTGCGCCTCCTCGGGCAGCGAGCCCAGCAGCGGGGTCTTGAACAGACCGGGGGCGATGGTGCAGACGCGGATCAGCTCACGCGACAGGTCGCGGGCGATCGGCAGCGTCATGCCGACCACACCGCCCTTGGACGCCGAGTAGGCCGCCTGACCGATCTGACCCTCGAACGCGGCGACGGAGGCGGTGTTGATGATGACGCCGCGCTCCTCACCGATCGGCTCGGTCTTCGCGATGCGCTCGGCGCTCAGCCGCAGCACGTTGAACGTGCCGATCAGGTTGACCTGGATGACCTTGTTGAACTCGTCGAGCGGGAAGGCGCCGTTCTTGCTCAGCGTCTTGATCGCATTGCCGATGCCGGCGCAGTTGACGTTGATGCGCACCGGGCCCATGGATTCGGCGATGTCGAGGGCGGCGCTGACCTGCTCGGGATCGGTGACGTTGGCCTGGGCGAAGCGGGCCCGCTCACCCAGTTCCTTGACGGCTTCCTCGCCTTTGAGGTCGATGACCACCACGGAGGCGCCACGGTCGAGCAGCCGCTTGGTGGTGGCCAGCCCGAGACCGGAAGCACCGCCGGTGACGACGGCGACGGCGTCTTTGATTTCCACTCGCACATACCTTTCTGTTGGTTGAGGTCGACCGTTCGAATCAGACCTCGAGATCAAACCCAGTCGTTGAGGACTGCTTCGGTGTCCGCACCGGGCACGCCGGGCGGGTGGGGTGTCGACGGCACCGTCCGGGAGAACCGGGGTGCGGGTGCCGGGAAGAGGTAGTCGCCTTCGCGATAGAAGGTGTCGCGTTCGGTGTTGTGCGGTTCGCTCTCCACCTCACCGAAGGACAGCACCGGGGTGACGCAGGCGTCGCTGCCGGCGAAGACCTTCGTCCAGTGGTCGCGGTCGTGTTCGGCGAACGCGGCGGTGAGGCGGTCACGGAGTTCGGGCCACCGGCTCATGTCGTTCTGATCGGGCAGCTCGGCGGGGTCGAGGCCGAGCTTGTCGAGCATCTCGGCGTAGAACTGCGGTTCGATCGCGCCGACGGCGACGTAGCGGCCGTCGGCGGTCTCGTAGGTGTCGTAGTAGGGGGCGCCGGTGTCGAGCATGTTGATCCCGCGCTCGTCGGACCACATGCCCATCGCGCGGAAGGCCCACATCATCTGCGCCAGCACGCTGGACCCGTCGACCATCGCGGCGTCGACGACCTGACCCTTGCCGGAGCGTTCGCGCTCCCACAGGGCGGACAGGATGCCGACGAGCAGGAACATCGATCCGCCGCCGAAGTCGCCCGCGAGGTTGAGCGGCGGCACGGGGCGTTCGCCGGCGCGGCCGACGGCGTGCAGCACACCATTGAGCGAGATGTAGTTGATGTCGTGGCCGGCCTGCTGGCTGCGCGGGCCGGTCTGCCCCCAGCCGGTCATGCGCCCGTAGATCAGCCGTTCGTTGACCTTCGCGCAGTCTTCGGGTCCGAGGCCGAGCCGCTCGGTGACGCCGGGGCGGAAGCCCTCGATGAGCACGTCGGCCTTGGCGATCAACCGCAGGACGAGTTCACGGCCTTCGTCGGTCTTGAGGTTCGCGCCGACCGAGCGCCGGTTGCGCAGCAGCTGGTCACGGCCTTTGGTCGGGATGCCCGGGCCCTTTCCGGGCCGTTCGATGCGGACGACGTCCGCACCCAGATCTCCCAGGATCATCGCCGCGTGCGGACCGGGGCCGATACCGGCCAATTCCACGACACGCAGTCCCTGCAGTGGTCCCGCCATTTCTACCGCCCCTTCGGAGTAGTTGACCGCGACATAGCTTACTTATATAACCTTCTCGACCGGCCACGGGCCATAGCCCACTCATGCGAAGGTGTAGCCATGACGACCACCGACTCCGAGACAGGCACCGACACCGGCACGTATGTGAGCATTGACGACCTCATCGTCGCACTCGACGACGGGGTGCTGTCGGTGACGTTGAATCGGCCCGACAGCCTGAACTCGCTGACCGCCGACATGCTCAACGGGATCGCAGACGCGCTCGAGCAGGCGGGCGGCGATCCCGCGGTGAAGGTGGTGCGGCTTGGCGGTGCGGGGCGCGGGTTCAGTTCCGGGGCGGGCATCAGCGAAGAGGATCAGGCGAAGAAGTCGGAGATCGGTCTGAACGCCGTGCTGGATGCGGCCAACCGCGCGGTGCGGGCGATCGTCGCGGCGCCCGTGCCGGTGGTGGCGGTGGTCCAGGGGCCGGCGGCGGGGGTGGGCGCTTCGCTCGCATTGGCCTCGGATGTCGTATTGGCCTCGGAGAAGGCGTTTTTCATGCTCGCCTTCACGAAGATCGGATTGATGCCCGACGGTGGTGCGTCGGCGCTGTTCGCGGCGGCGGTGGGGCGGATCCGGGCCATGCGGATGGCGCTGCTGGCGGAGCGGATCTCTGCGGCCGAGGCGTATGACTGGGGGCTGGTCACCGCGGTGCACCCCGCGGACGCGTTCGACGCGGAGGTGGACGAGGTGCTGGCTGCGCTGAAATCCGGTCCCGCAGTGGCACTTCGGAAGACGAAGCAGGCGATCAATGCGGCGACGCTGACCGAACTCGAGGGTGCGCTGGGGCGCGAGAGCGAAGGGCAGTTGGCGCTGCTGGCGTCGCACGATTTCCGCGAGGGCACCCGGGCGTTCCAGGAGCGGCGCGCGGCGTCGTTCACCGACCACTGAGTGCCGGGCGCTCTTTTCCGGGCGGTAAGGACCGCTGGCCGTGTCACACCCCCGCGCCACAATCACGCCATGCCCTCCTACACCTATCGCGCCGAATGGTCACCGCAGTACGGCGAATACGAAGCTCGGTGCCTGGAGTTCTCGGGCTGGCTCAAGCGCGGACCCACCGCCGCGCAGGCGATCGAGACCCTCGAGCGGGAGATCACCGATGAGATGGCCGACCGCATCGCCAACGGCCTGAAACCTCCGCCCTCCCTCACCGACAGGCACTACAGCGGCACGTTCGTCGTCCGCGCTTCCCCTGATCTGCACGGCCGGCTCTCGGCGGAGGCGGCCGAACAGGGTGTCTCACTCAACCAGTGGGCGATCACCAAACTCGCCGGCCGGCTGCCGTCACTCGACGACCTCTTCTGAGCCGAAAATCGTTGGACTGCCGCCCAGTCCGTCGACCACCATCGTGGGGTGAGTACCTCCAGCCTCGAGACGAAACCGGTGCCCGGCACCGGTCGATGGCGCGTACTCGCACCGTTCGCCTCCCGCGAGTACCGCCTGTTGATGGCGGCGGTCTCACTGTCGATCTTCGCCGAAGGCATGTGGACCGTCGTGATGGCCCTGCAGGTCATCGCGCTCGAGAACGACCCCGCGGCGCTGTCCCTGGTGGCCACCTGCATGGGGGCCGGGCTGGTCGCGTTCGTCCTCGTCGGCGGCATCGCCGCCGACCGGATCAGTCAGCGCGCGATCATCATCGCCGTCGAAGCGGTGAACCTGCTGACCGTCACCACGGTGACCGTTCTCGGATTCATTGGCGCGCTTGCCATCTGGCACCTCGCGGTGGCCGCGGCCATCCTGGGCGTCGCCGCGGCGTTCTTCTTCCCCGCCTACAGCGCGATCCTGCCCCGCATCCTGCCGCCCGAACAGCTCCTCGCCGCCAACGGCGTCGAGGGCGTGGTGCGGCCGGTGTTCCAGCGGTCGGTCGGCCCCGCGGTGGCAGGCATGCTGGTCGGCGCGACGCTGCCGTCGATCGGTGCGGCCGTCGTCGCCGTCCTGTTCGGCCTCGGACTGCTCCTGCTGGTCGCGACGCGCCCGGCGGACGCCGCGCCCCAGCCGACCGCCCGGGCTCGCGTCCTGCACGACCTCCGCGACGGTTTCCGCTTCATGCTCCGCACCCCGTGGCTGCTGTCGACGCTCCTGTTCGCCAGCATGTTCGTGCTCGTGGTGCTGGGCCCGATCGAGGTGCTGCTGCCGTTCATCGCCCAGCAACGTTTCGAGGACGGCGCGCGCACCTACGGGTTCGTCCTCGCGGTCTTCGGCGTGGGCAGTGCGCTCGGCGCGCTCGCCGTGTCGTCGATACGCATGCCGCGGCGCTACCTCACCGTCATGATGACGATGTGGGGGGCGGGGTCGATCCCGCTCATCGTCGTCGGGACGACATCGTCGTTCCCGGTGATGGCCGCCGCCACGTTTGTCGTCGGCGTGACCGACGGTGCGGGCATGGTCATCTGGGGCACGCTGCTGCAGCGGCGCGTGCCGACCGAGATGCTCGGCCGGGTGTCCAGCCTGGACTTCTTCGTGTCACTGGCGTTCATGCCGGTGTCGTTCGCGATCGTCGGCCCGCTGTCGAAGGTGGTGTCGATGGAGACCATCTTCACCGTTGCCGGGGTCGCCCCGGTGCTGCTCGCGGCCATCGCCGTGACAGCCGCCCGGATGCCCCGCGACGAGCTGGCGCACCCGCTGCGCTAGCTAGACGCCGAAGATCGGGGGCAGTGCGAGCACCATGACCAGACCCCAGAAGAAGTGGGTGAGCATGGGTGCGAGCACTCCCCCCGTGGCGCGGCGTTCCAGCGCGCACACCGTGCCGAGCACGATCGCCGCGATCGCCAGCATGAAATTCTGCGTGCTCACGCCGGTCACCACGACGTAGACCGCCGTCGACCAGAGCACCGCCCACCACCCGTTCCACCGGTTGCCCAGCGAGGTGTACAGCGCGCCGCGGAAGAACAGCTCCTCCGCGAGCCCGTTGACCACGGTGATGATGACGACCAACCACAGCGCACCGACGTTGGCGTGTTCCAGTACGCGCACGGCGTACTCGCGCATCAGCGGGATCTCGCGGGCCACCAGCCCGGCCACCAGGAACGCACCGCCCAGCGCCAGACCGACGGCGGTGCCGGTGATCACCGGCCTCTGGTTGCGCATGCGGAAACATATGCGGCCCAAGTGAAGTGGGCCGGACAGGAACGCGCCCGCCGTCCACCAGACGGCGAGTCCGGCGGTGAACCAGTAGAAGTCGGTGTCGCCCGGCGGAATCGACAACGAGTAGCCGAGCAGTCCGAAGCCGATCACCACGAAGATCGCGACGATGATTCGCCTGCGGCGGATGACCGCGGGCCACTCACCCGCAGGCGCGGCGACGCTGGTGACGACGGCGCGGGCCTCCTGCAGGAAGCCGGTGCGATCGTCGCACGGCGCGGGCGTCGGTGACGACTGGTGGGTTTCGGTCATGCCGAATGCCCTTTCGGTACCAGGTTGACAAGGGTGTCCAGGCCGGTGCGGACGGCGGCCGCGACCGGTCCGGGAACGAGGCCGAGCAGTCCGAGCGCCGGCCGCGCCAGCGGCGGGGTGACCGGCCGGATCAGGCGGGTGATGCGCTCGTTGTCACCACCGGCCCAGTCCGGATCCGTATCGGCGAGATGGTGCACGTCGACCAGCGTGTTGACCGGACGCGGCCGCTGCGGTGAGAGCGACCGCCTGATCGCGTCGTCGATCCCGGTCAGACCGCCCGGCGGATCGGCGACGATCTCCTGCAGCCCGTCCTTCGAGGCGGTCATCGGGTGATCCAGCGATTCGATGAGGTCGCCGGCCAGACCGCCGGGCACCGGCAGCACCAGACCACTCAGCTGCGAGACCACGGTGGTGTCGATCCCGCGCACCGGCAGCGGTGCACGCCGCCTGCCGGCCAGCCGCGCGTACTTCTGCAGCAGCTCGCCGTAGGTGGTGGTCTCGGGCCCGCGGATGTCGTAGGCGCCCGCGGGAACCTTCTCGGTGTCGGCGGCGGCCACCAGATAGTGCAGCGCATCGCGGATGCTGATCGGGTCGATCGGGTTGGAGGCCCACTTCGGCATCGGCAGCACCAGGAATCGATCCCCCACGTACCGCAGCATTTCGAACGACGTGGATCCGGCGCCGATGATGATCGCCGCACCCAGCCACACCACATCGGGTCCGCCCGGCACGGTCAGCGCCTCGGCGACCTCGGCGCGGCCCGCGAGGTGTTCGGAGAGGGTCTCGTCGGTGGGCACGAAACCGCCGAGGTAGACGATCCGCCCGACGCCGGCGTCTCGTGCGGCCTCGGCGACGTTGGTGGCGGCCCGGTTGTCGGTGTCCCGGAAGTCGGGCTGCCCGATCGCGTGGACGAGGTAGTAGATGACGTCGACGTGCCCGGCCTCGGCCAGCGCCCGCTTCACCGATTCGGGTTGCTGCGCGTCGAGTGCGACGCATGTCACATCGTCATACCACCCGAAGGCGCGCAACCGGGCGGGGTTCCGGCTGGCCACCACCACGTCCGCACCCACGTCGACAAGTGCGCTGACCAGCCGCGATCCGACATATCCGGTGGCACCGGTGACCAGGATCCGCAGCTTTTCCACCGTCCCTAGGTACCCAGGTCGGACGAACGGGAACCACCCGTTCTCCGTTTGCTGACGACGAACACCCCGGCGGCGACGGCGGCCAGGGTGGCCGCCACCGTCCGGTCGGCGTCGCGCGTGCTCAACGGCGTCGTCGTCGTGAGGAACTGGTGGTACAGCGGCGCGGACAGATGCCGGATGACCGCAGCGCCGTCGGTGCGCGCCGGCGCCTCACCGCGGGCCACCGCATCGGTGACGCATCCCGACCACTCCGCGACGCGGCGTTCGTAGAACTGCTCGAGCGCCTCGGCCGTCCGCGGGTCGTAAGTCGCCGCGGCGATGACGGCGCCGAAGAGCCTGCCCTGGCGGGGATCGATCAGCGTGCGCCGCACGAGGCGGGCGTTCGCCCGCAGATCGCCGTCCAACGTGCCGGTCCGCGCCCGCGACACGGACTGTTCGGCCATCTCGTGCAGCACGTCGGCGACCAGTACCGGCACGGTCGACCACCGCCGGTACACCGTCGACTTCCCGACGCCGGCCTTCTCGGCCACCGCCGTCAACTCCAGTGCGTGCAGCCCGCCCTCGACGAGGAGGTCCTCGGCGGCGCGCAGCACGGCGGTGCGCACGGCCGCGGTGCGTCCACCCGGCCGCCGCGCCCGCTGCTGCATCACGCCCACCAGACTAACGGGAATGAATTCCCATCAACGTCGGTTAGCGTTATCGAGACAGCAGTTCCATTAAGGAGAATCATGGAATATCGACGGGTTGGCGAATCGGGCCTCACGGTCTCCGAGATCAGTTTCGGCGCGCAACATTCGGCGGTGTCGGGGACTTCTTCGGCGCCTGGGGAAACACCGGTGTCGACGGCGCCCGCCGCCTCGTCGACATGTGCCTGGAGGCCGGCGTCACGCTGTTCGACACCGCGGACGTGTACTCCGACGGCGCCTCGGAGGAGGTGCTCGGCGAAGCCCTGCGCGGCCGGCGCGACCAGGTGCTCATCTCCACCAAGGCCGCACTGCCAACCTCCACGGGCTGGGGTACGTCGCGAACCCGGTTGCTGCGTGCGGTTGACGACGCGCTGCGCCGTCTGCGCACCGACCGCATCGATCTGTTCCAACTCCACGGATTCGACGCGGCCACACCGATCGAGGAAGTGGTGCAGACCCTCGACACGCTGGTCGCTCAGGGCAAGGTCCGCTACACGGGCGTGTCGAACTTCTCGGGGTGGCAGCTGATGAAATCGCTGGCGGTCGCCGACCGCGCCCACCGCACGCGCCTCATCGCGCACCAGGTGTACTACTCGCTCGTCGGCCGGGACTACGAATGGGAACTGATGCCGCTCGGCCTCGCCGAGGGCGTCGGTGCACTGGTGTGGAGCCCGCTGGGCTGGGGACGGCTCACGGGGCGGCTGCGGCGCGGCCAACCGCTTCCGGAGCGCAGCCGCCTGCACGCGACGGCCGACGCCGGTCCGCCCGTCGACGAGGATCGGCTCTACGCGATCGTCGACACCCTGGACGACATCGCCGCGGAGACCGGCCGCACCGTCGCGCAGATCGCGCTCAACTGGCTCCTGCGGCGCCCGACCGTCGCGTCGGTGATCATCGGCGCCCGCAACGAGGAACAACTCCGCGAGAACCTCGGCGCCGTCGGCTGGCGGCTCGACGACGAGCAGACCGCCCGGCTCGACGCGGTCAGCGCACGGGAGGCGCCGTACCCGTACTTCCCGTATCGCCGCCAGGAAGGCTTCGCGCTGCTCGATCCGCCCGTGGCGGGTTAGCGGTGGGCGTCGACCAGGTGCTGGTAGAGGACGGCGTTCGTGCGGTTGCCGTCGACCTCCTCGTCGCTCAGTTCACGGCGGACCTTTCCGGGCACCCCCGCGACGAGTGAGCCGGGCGGCACCTGCACGCCTTGGGCGACCACCGCGCCGGCCGCGACCAGCGACCCGCGGCCGATCCGCGCACCGTTGAGGACGACCGCGCCCATGCCGATCAGGCAGCCGTCCTCGATGGTGCACCCGTGCAGCACCGCGTTGTGCCCGACGCTGACGTTCGCGCCGATGCTGGCGGGGAATCCGGGGTCGACGTGGACGGTCACGCCGTCCTGGATGTTGCTGCCCTCGCCGACCTCGATGGGTTCGACCTCGGCCCGCAGGGTGGCGCCGTACCAGACGCTGGACTTCGGCGAGAGTTTCACCCAGCCGATCACCGCGGCGTTCGGCGCCACCCATGCGGTGTCGTCCAGTTCAGGGGCGTGGTCGCCCACGGCGACGATCAGCGGTTCCGGCATGGCCGTCATCGTAGGTGGCCGGGCCGGGTGTGAGACAACCAACGCGACAAACCGCAACGCCGCAGGTCACAGCCGATCCGTGGCCCCCGCGCGGCGTCCTCGACTTGGCCGTTACCAATTCGTGCCCTTACGATCCGAGGCGGCGCCGCATAGGTAGCCGGCCCGACGCCGCCCATCGGCAGGCGTCCTGACGAGCTGAGGAGCCGTTCGTGAAGACCCGTAAGAGCACACTGGGCGCCGTCCTGGGCGTCGCCGCCATCGCCGTGTCGCTCCCCCTGTCGGTGACCGCATACGCCGAACCGGCGGAGCCGTCGACGGTGGAGACCCCGCTGCCCAACCTCGAGGGCGACTGCGATCCCTTCCGCGCCGCCGTGCCGACCTGGAAGACCTTCATCAACCAGCCGGTCAGCCAGGTGCTTGCCCAGATCCCGGACATCAGCACCTTCAGCTCCGCGATCTCCGGTGGGCTCAACCCCGCGGTGAACGTCGCCTCGGTGCTCGACAACGGTCCCTACGTGGTGTTCGCCCCGACCAACGAGGCGTTCGCGAAGCTGCCGGCCGGCCAGCTCGACGCGCTGAAGGCCGATCCGGCCGCGCTGACCGACCTGGACTACTACCACGTGTTCCTCGGTCTGCTCGGCCCCGGCGACGTGAAGGGTCAGCGCGCCACCCAGCAGGGCGCTGAGATCAAGGTCGAGGGCACCAACGGCGACATCAAGGTCAACGACACGGCCAAGGTGATCTGCGGTGGCATCCCGGCCGCGAACGCCCGCATCTACCTGATCGACACCGTGCTCGACCCGGCCGCCGCGCCGGATGCGATCACCCCGTCGGGCACCTCGACGACGTCGACGACCTCGACGACGCCCACGACCCCGACGACGGAGCCCGCTCCGCTGCCCGCCGAGGAGGCCCCGGCCGCCGCCGCGGCCGACATCCCGGCTGCGGACGCCCCGATCGGCTGACGCTTTTTCTGCGCGAGCAGACACAGAATCGCCCCTTTTCGATGGAAAAGGGGCGATTCTGTGTCTGTCGGCAGTCAGACCGCGGGGCGGACTAGACGCCGAGGTCGCGGCCGATGATCTCCTTCATGATCTCGGTGGTGCCACCGAAGATCGTCTGGATGCGGCCGTCGACGTAGGCGCGCGCGACGCGGTATTCGAGCATGTAGCCGTACCCGCCGTGCAGCTGCACGCACTGGTCGACGATCTTCTTGGCGACCTCGGTGGCCCACCACTTGGCCTTGGCGGCCTCCACGGCGGTCAGTTCACCGTCGACCACGCCCTGCAGGCAGCGGTCGATGTACTGCTCGGTGACGTCGAGTTCGGTCTCCATCTCGGCGAGCAGGAAGCGGTTGTGCTGGAAGCTGCCGATCGGCTGGCCGAACGCCTTGCGGTCCTTGCAGTACTGCAGCGTCTCCTGGAACACCGCCCGGGCCCCGGCGATCGCCGAGATGGCGATCGACAGCCGCTCCGACGGCAGGTTGGTCATCAGGTGATAGAAGCCGCGACCTTCCTTGCCGAGCACGTTGGCGTTGGGCACGCGGACGTTCTCGAAGTGCAGCTCCGAGGTGTCCTGGCTGTGCAGGCCCATCTTGTCGAGCTTGCGGCCGCGGCTGAAGCCCTCCATGTCGCGCTCGACGACCAGCAGCGTGAAGCCCTTGTGCCCGGCCTCGGGGTCGGTGCGGGCCACGACGACCACCAGGTCGGCGTTGATGCCCGAGGAGATGAACGTCTTCGAGCCGTTGACGATCCAGTCGTCGCCGTCACGGACCGCGGAGGTCCGGATGCCGGCGAGGTCGCTGCCCGCCCCGGGTTCGGTCATCGCCACCGCGATGATCGTCTCGCCGCTGGCGATGCCGGGCAGCCAGCGCTGCTTCTGCTCGTCGTTGGTCAGGTCCTTGAAGTAGGGCCCGACGACGTCGTTGTGCAGGCTCAGTGCGGGTCCGTGCACACCGGCCTTGGCGATCTCCTCGTCGATGATCGCGTTGAACCGGAAGTCGTCCGAGCCGCCGCCGCCGTACTCCTCGGGCATGTTGAACCCGATGAGCCCGTACTTGCCTGCCGCGGTGTACGCCGAGCGGTCGACGATGCGCTCGGCCTCCCACTTCTCGTGGTTGGGGACGAGCTCGCGCTCGATGTACTCCTTGACGGTGTCGCGGAACGCCTCGTGCTCGGCGTCGTAGATTGTTCGCTTCATGTTGCTGTAAGTGCCTCTCTTACTTGGCTTTCCAGACCGGCTGACGCTTCTCGGCGAAGGCCAGCGGGCCCTCTTTGGCGTCCTCTGACTTGAGCACCGTGCGCATCTCGCGCACGGTGCGGTCCCATGACGGTTCCTCGTCGGCGATCACGCCGTCATCGGCGCCGTAGGCCACTCGCTTGCTGGCCCACACCGCGAGCGGCGCGTTGACCGTGATCCGTTCGGCCAGTGCGATCGCCGCGTCGAGTGCGGTCCCGTCGGGCACGACCTCGTTGATCAGCCCCCACTTCAGCGCGTCGGCCGACGTCATCGGCTCACCGGTGAAGATCATCTCCATCGCGACCTTGCGCGGCAGGTGGTCGACGATCCGGAACACCCCGCCCGCTGCGGCGATCAGGCCCCGCTTGACTTCCGGCAGACCGAATCTCGCGCGTTCCTCGGCCACCACCAGATCGCTGGCCAGTGCCAGTTCGGAGCCACCGCCCAGCGCGGTGCCGTTGACCGCGGCGATCGTCGGCTTGTCGATGAAGTGGTGGACGTAGCCGGCGAAGCCCCACTCCGGGTGCTCGGGGTGATAGAGATTCTCGCGCCGGTAGATCGCCTTGAGATCGGCTCCGGCACAGAACGACGGCCCGTTGCCGGTCAGCACGACCGCCCGCACCTCGGGATCATGCTGCGCCTCCTCCAGCGCGTCCCCGACCGCGGTGCTGACCGCACCGTTGACGGCGTTGCGCGCCTCGGGCCGGTTGAGCGTGATGATCAGGACGTTGCCCCGCCGCTCGGTCAGTGCGGCGGGCGCCGCTGACTTCTCGGTCGTTTCGGTCACAGCAGCTCGAGGATGGTGGCGTTGGCCTGACCGCCGCCTTCACACATGGTCTGCAGGCCGTACTGGATGCCGTTGTCCCGCATGTGGTAGAGCAGCGTGGTCATGATCCGCGCGCCGGAGCCGCCGAGCGGGTGGCCGAGTGCGATGGCCCCACCGTTGGGGTTGAGCTTCTTCTCGTCGGCGCCGATGTCCTTGAGCCAGGCCATCGGAACCGGTGCGAAGGCCTCGTTCACCTCGAACGCACCGATCTGGTCGATGGTCAGGCCGGAACGCTTGAGCGCCTTCTGGGTGGCCGGGATCGGCGCGGTCAGCATGATGACCGGATCGGCACCGGCGAGCACCGCGGTGTGCACCTTGGCCAGCGGCTTGAGGCCGAGTTCCTTGGCCTTCTCCGCGGACATGAACAGCAGCGCCGCCGAACCGTCGGAGATCTGCGAGGAGTTGCCGGCGTGGATGACGCCGTCCTCCTTGAACGCGGGCTTGAGCTGGCCCATCTTCTCCAGCGTGGTGCCGCGGCGGATGCCCTCGTCCTTGAGAACGGTGTTGCCCTCGGCATCCTTGATCGCGACGATCTGATCGTCGAAGGCGCCCGAATCCTGTGCGGCGGCTGCCTTCTCGTGCGAGTCCAGCGAGAACTGGTCGAGGTCGGTGCGACTGAAGCCCCACTTCTCGGCGATCATCTCCGCGCCGACGCCCTGGTTGGGGGTCTGGTGGTAGCGGTCCTTGAAGCCCTGCGGGTAGGGGTTGCCTCCGTTGGCCAGCGAGGCGCCCATCGGCGTCCGCGACATCGACTCGACACCGCCCGCGACGACGACGTCGTAGTGGCCGGCCACCACACCGGCGGCGGCGAAGTGCACGGACTGCTGGCTCGAACCGCACTGGCGGTCGACGGTCACACCGGGCACGCTCTCCGGCCAGCCGGCGGTCAGCAGCGCGGTGCGGCCGATGTCGAGCGCCTGCTCGCCGGCCTGCATCACGCAACCCCAGATGACGTCGTCGACGAGCGCCGGGTCGACACCCGCCCGCTGCACCAGCCCGTTGAGCACCTGGGCGGACAATTCGGCCGGGTGCACGCTCGACAGTCCCCCGTTGCGCTTGCCGACCGGCGACCGGACGGCCTCGACGATGACGGCTTCAGCCATGACACTTCTCCTTCGAAGTCGGATACCGCTCACACGCTTGGACACGACGGTAGAGGACAAGGTTTACTAGGTCAACCTACTGGTTGGTGGGCCCGGCTGCGGCCGGAATTCCCCGTTCAGATGGTTTACTGAGTTGTACAGCTGGCCGCCGGCCGGCGTGGCGGACAGGGAGGTCAGGTGGCCAGAACGACACCGCTGGCCCCCATGATCGGGGCGAGCCCTTCGACGACCGCGGTGCGCTCCCCCAAAACGGCGGAACTGGTCGCCGGCACGTTGCGCCGCATGGTGGTCGACGGCCAGCTCAAAGAGGGCGACTTCCTGCCCAACGAGGCCGAGCTGATGGCCCACTTCGGCGTCAGCAGGCCGACGCTGCGCGAGGCGGTGCGGGTGCTCGAGTCCGAGCGCCTGGTCGAGGTGCGTCGCGGTTCGCGCACCGGCGCCCGGGTTCGGGTGCCCGGCCCGGAGATCGTCGCGCGCCCGGCGGGGCTGCTGCTGGAGCTGTCCGGGGCCACCATCGCCGACGTGATGACCGCCCGCTCGGGCATCGAGCCGATGGCCGTGCGGCTGCTCACCGAGTCCGGGGACACCGCGGCATTCGACGAGCTCGAGCAGACGCTCGACGAGCACGTCGCGCACAGCTGGCAGTCCGGCCGGCTCGCCGAGACCACCGGCGACTTCCACCGCCGCATGGTCGAACTGTCGGGCAACGCCACGCTGACCATGATGGCGGGCATGCTCCACGAGATCACCGTGCGCCACACGGCGTTCGCGATGAAGGAGAGCAATCCGCCGTCGAAGGCCGACTACGAGAAGTTGATGCGGTCCTACCGCAGGCTGCTGCAGTTGATGCGGTCCGGGGACGGCGCGGCGGCAGAGGCGCACTGGCGCAAGCACCTCGACACCGCACGCGCACTGCTGCTTCAGGGCCTGGAGACGGTCAAGGTCCGCGACGTCATGGGCTGACGCCCCCGAGACTGCGGTGAGATCACGTCACTGCGCCGATTCGCGATCTGACCGCAGTCTCGGCGCATCGTCACTGTCCCTGCGCCAGGTCACGTGCACCGGGATGTCGTCGGTCCACGGCTGACCGGTCACCATGTCCGACACGTTGACGTAGCCGCGCTCGAACTCCCCGGTGGCGGCGTCGACCAACCGGTACTCCTGCCGCTGCCGGTGGATGGGTTGGGCGTCGAGGAGGATGACGCGCACCTCGTCCGGCTCGAACTGACAGCGCTCCTGCAGCGCCGCGATCAACTGTTCGTTGTGCATGTGGCCGTCGCCGAAGTTCCAGCCGACGGCGGTGCTGCACAGCCGCTCACCCTCGGTGATCACGTACTCGTCCTCATTGCGCCCGGCGAGCGCGTTGTGCACGAGCGTCAGCAGTGCCTTGCCGTGAGAGTTGAAGCCGCGGAACGCATACCCCTTGTACAGGTAGATCATCGCCTGCTCCTGGCTGCCGTAGAACCTCTCGAGTTGGGAGGCCGGCATGCTGGCGATGGCCACGAGGCCGCGCTCGATCTTCTCGTTCGCCGACGGTTTGATGCACCACCACGAGGTGTCCCAGTTGCCGGCGTAGTACCGCATGCCGGGCAGGAACGAGATCTTGCGGGGGAACAGGTTGCCGAGCGCCACGGTGACGGCCAGTACGGCGAACAACACCACGGGCAGCGGCGTGCTCATCTCGCTCAGCCCGAGGTCGGCGTGGCCGACGAACAACGTCACCACGCAGAACATCATGAAGACGTTCCACTCCAGCGGCACTCCCATCGGGATCGCCGACAGGATGCCGAAGTGGAAGACCAGCATCACGAACGCGGCGATCGCCGTCGGCCAGCCGCCGTGGGAGAACAGCAGCACCAGCGGCACCAACATCTCGATCGCGGTGCTGAAGTGGGCGATGATCCTCGAGACCCGGCCCGGCCGCAGGTCGTCGGGGAAGTTCTCGAAAAACCTGCGCTTCAACCACTTCGTCCTGATCAGCGGGTTGTTCGACATCATCGTCGAGATCACGAACGGGAAGTGCTTGTTGAGCTTGGAGGTCGCGGCACCCATCCAGATCGCCACGCAGACGAGCTTGGCCGCCAGGAGCATGTCCACGCCGTAGCCGACGAAGAGGAACGCGACGGTGAACGAGCCGTAGACCTCACCGCGGGCGGCCAGGAAGATCACCTTGTCGCGCAGACCCAGCACCGCCAGCAGTCCGAGGATGGTCCAGATCTGCCACAGCGGCAGCACCCCGATCGTGGTGCCGAGCGCCGGAACCGGGCCCGTTCCGTCGGAGAACAACGCGATCAACAACACCACGAGCAGCGCCCCGTACAGGGCGGCGTCCAGCGGGGTGCGGGCGTCGCCTCTGGTCAGCGGCACCCGGTCCGGCCACGGGGGCAGCCGGATGGTGCCGGGGCGCAACCAGTACAGGATCGAGCCCATCGGCGGGAAGAACCGGTTGTTGAGCGGACCGAACCCGCAGCCGAGGCCGACGACCTCGAACAACATCGTGAACAGCACGACCTTCTGGAACACGATCGGTTCGGTCCACCACTGCGCCACATTGGTGAACCCGTCGACCCCTTCGGTGGCCAGCGCGAACAGATAGCCGCCGAGGATGTAGAGCAAGATCTTCACGACGTAGAACAAGTGCATGACCACGGGCGTGCCGAAGCCGACCTCGGCCCAGTGGCGGGCCATCGGCCGGATCTTCTCCGAACGCGTGCCCTTGCTCCACTCGGCGAAGTCGACGACGGGCATGTCGGGCTTGAGAAATCCCATAGCCCAAAGATTAGAACGTGTTCTAGTTGCGCGGAACCGGTTGGCGCGACTTCTGCGCCGAAATCAGGCGCCGGTCTTCGCCGGCGGCCGGTAGAAGATCGCCAACTGGCCGATGCCGCCGCCGAGGCCGAGTGCCAGCGCGATCACCAGACCCCACCAGCCCTGCACCAGATCCCACACACCGGTGTCATAGAACAGGGCGTAGTCCAGGCTGAGCTTGCCCGGACCGATGGCCGGGATCGCGACGGCCGCGGCGGCGAGCACGAGGTTGTACTCCCAGCCCTCCTTGACGATGAAGAAGCCGTTGGCGCGGTGCACGGTCCACGCGGCGACCAGCATGAGGGCCACGAACCCGGCTGCCGGCACCGGGGTGAGCAGGCCGACGGCCAGGCCGATCCCGGCGGCCATCTCCGTGGTCGCGGCGACCCGGGCGTGGAACATGCCCGGCTTCATGCCGATACTGTCGAACCATCCGGCGGTGCCGGGGATTCGGCCGCCGCCGAAGAACTTGTTGTAGCCGTGTGCGGCCATCGTCAGGCCGAGCACCACGCGCAGGATCAAAACGCCGACGTCGTAGGCAGTCATGCAACAGAATCTAGGCCATCTGTAAGGGCGCCGACCACCCCACCTGCTAGGTGCGACGGTTCAGAGCCGTCGACAGCCGGTCGGCGTACGCGTCGATGTCGCCGACGGCCGATTCGGCGGCGTGCACGCTGACCGCAACGGTGTCGCCGATGCCGTGCACGCCGTGCGTGAGCCCCATCATCGGCGACAGCGCCGGGCAGCCGGTGGTCAACACCACCGGCGCACCACCGAATCGCAGGTCGGCGGCGCCGCGGTGGACGCTCGACACCACGGTGTTCCCCGTCGCCGTCGGCGAGCGGACCGTCGGGTCGAACGCGGAGACGCCCCAGCGCAGCAGCGGCGCAGGCACCGCCGCGGACGCCAGGGCGGCGGCGAGCATGGCCGGATGCCGGGCCCGCGCCCTGCGCTGCGCGAGTTCCTCGACGATGAGCGCAGCCCGCTCGTCGTAGGGCGCATCCGGGTGCAGTCCGACCCCGACGTTGCCGAAGTGGTTGTGCGCCCGCCTGGGGCCTGCGCTCGCCATGGGCACCTCGGCGCCGAGCGTGGCCGGGTCGTCGCCGAGTGCGCGCAGCTGGTCGGCCAGTGCGCGCGAGACCGCGGCGAGCACCGCAACGGTGACGGTGGACTCGGGCAGCTCGGCGCGGCGGCGAACCAGGACGCGCAGGCCCCTCGCCCCGTCCGGGCGGGCGTTGCTCCGCAGCACCGGGCGCGGATCCGCCTGTGCGGCAACGTTCCCGCCCTCGACGTCGCGCATCAGGAGGCGGTGGGCGCGCGCCGCACGAACGGCCCGCACGGGCAGCGTCGCGGACTCACACGGCGCGACCGTCACGGTCTCGACCGGTGCGTCGCGGCCGAACAGCCTTGCCGCGAGCGCCGAGGACCGCGTGCCGTCGGCCAGCGCGTGCGACATCTGGACCACCGCCACGCTGCCGTCACCGGCGACCCCCGGCACGCCACGGACCGGACTGAACACGTGCAGCCGCCACGTCGAGATGTGCGCGTCGAGCTGGTCCTCGGTCAGCGCCGCCACCGCGGCCAGACACCCCGCCCAGTCGTCGGCAGCATGGGTGCGCACCTGTCGGTCGTCGACACCGCCGTCCACCCACTCCGGGTATCTCGGAAAACCGCGGTCGTGCACCCGCAGCCGCAGTTCCCCGCAGGCGCGCGCACGATCGAGAATCGCCGCGACCGCACCGGGAAGATCGCGGGGCGCCCCGGCGAACCCGTAGATCAGGAACTGGTCGTTCGGCATCGTGGCCGACATCCACAGATTCTGGGCGTCGACCGCCGCGAGCCGGCGCGCCGTCATAGCGTCCGAGGTTAAGCTTCGCCGCATGCTTCCGGCCAGCAGCAGCACCGGCGCGGCGCTCGTCACGGGCGCGTCCTCAGGTATCGGCGAACAGATCGCCCGCGAAATGGCAAGGCGCGGTTACGGTTTGATCCTCCTCGCCCGCCGCGCAGACGAGTTGCGCGCCCTGGCCGACGACCTCGGTCCCACCGCGCATGCGCTGCCGGCCGACCTGTCGCGCCCGGAGGAGCGCGCCGCGCTGCCCGGCCGGGTCGCCGGTCTCGGCCTCGAGGTGGACATATTGGTGAACAACGCCGGGATGTCGAACCTGGGCCCCGTCGCGGCGTCGGACCCGGCCGCCGAGCTGACGCTGGTCGAACTCGACGTCGCGGCGGTGGTCGACCTGTGCAGCCGGTTCGTCCCCGGCATGGTGGCGCGCGGTCGGGGCGCGGTGCTCAACGTCGCCTCCGTCGGCGCGTTCGGACCGGTGCCCGGGCAGGCGACCTACGGTGCGGCCAAGGCCTTCGTGCTGTCCTACACCCACGCGCTGCGCGAAGAACTGCGCGGCACCGGCGTCTCGGCGGCCACCCTGTGCCCGGGGCCGGTGCGCACCGGCTTCGGCGAACAGGCGGGCATCCCCGACGACGAGGCGGAGAAGATGCTGCCGAAGTTCCTCTGGGAACAGCCGGATGCGGTGGCCAGGACGGCGATCGACGGCCTTGCCGCCGGCCGGGCGGTCATCGTGCCCGGTGCCGCCAACCGGGTGGCCGCGGCGCTCAACCACCTCACCCCGCGGCGGGTGCTGCTGCCGATGCTGGCCCGCGTCCACCCGGGGATGAAGAACGCCTAGCGGGCCGCCCCGATGAAGCCGACGATGTGGCGGCCCACCACGTCGGGCTGTTCGAGCTGCAGGAAGTGCCCGGCGTGGTCGACGAGCGCCGTCTCGCTGCCGTCGGGCAGCACACGCTCCACCCACGGCGCGAAATCCGCTGTCGCACAGCCATCATCGCGGCCATGCAGGTACATGGTGGGCACCGTGGGCGCCGACAGCCAGTGCCGGTGCAGCTCGGCGTACTGCGCGGGCGGGCGGGTGTTTCGCACGGTCGCGCGGTAGTAGCCGAGTGCGGCCCGCCACCGCCGGCGCACCCCGATGGCCGCGTCGACGTGTCGCAGGTCGTCGGCGGCGTGGTAGCCGGGTGACCACTGCTTCCACAGCCGTGGCACCACCCACGACGCCGACCGGTCGGGCAGCCAGGGCAGCTGGAAATAGAAGATGTACCAGCTGCGCAGCATCTGCCGGGGCAGCTGCGCGGCCAGCCGCAGACCGTTCGGCACCCGGCCAAGGGGCCGGAACGCGGCGGCCGGCGGCACCGACATCAGAACCGCCCGCTCGAACGGGCTGCCGGGCATCGCGGCCAGTCCGGTGCCCGCGATGGCGCCCCAGTCGTGCCCGATGACAACGTCGCGGCCCGTCGGTCCGGCCGCGGCGAGGACGCGCAGGGCGTCGTCCATCAGCGCCCCGACGTGGTAGCTGTGGTCCGAGGGGACCGAGGACGGCACGTATCCGCGCATGAACGGCGCCACCACCCGCCAGCCCGCGTCGGCCAGCGCGGGCGCGACCTTGCGCCAGCCGTAGGCGGTATCGGGGAAACCGTGGAGGCACAGGGCGATCGGACCGTCGTCGGGACCCCAGACCAGCGCCCGCAGCTGTCCGGCGGGGGTCGCGACGTCCAACCAGCGCGGCGTCATCAGATCGGCGTGAAGTCGGAGATCAGCCACTGCTCGCCGATCTTGTCGAGGGTGACCCGGACGCTCGACGCCGTGTTGCTCGGTGCGTTCGCACCGACGGTGACGGTCTGGTTGACGAACAGCAGCACGACGGCGTGGTCGGCGTCGGCGCTGACCGACGCGGCGGCCGGGACGTCGGTGACCGCCGAGATCTGCTGTTCTTTCGCACCCGGCACGACGACCGTGTCGATCATCGAGCCGTAGGTGTCGCGGAAGGCTCCGGTGAGCTGTTCCTTGGCGGCGCCGAGTTGCTGTTCGACGGTCATCGGCTCGTAGGTCAGCATCGCGATCGCGATGCTACGGGCGGCGGCCACGGAATCCTCGCGCGCCGCAGCGGCCCGATCGGCCTGCTGGTCGCGCCAGAACAGGTATCCGCCCGCGACGGCCAGCACCAGCGCGAGCGCGGGCACCACCCCGTAGGCGATGACCCGCGACCACTGAACCGGGCGGCGGGCGGTCGGTGTGGGCGCGCCGGCGTCCTCGGCGGTGGTGTCCTCGGCGGTGGAGTCCTCGGGGGTGGCGTCTTCGGTGCTGGGAGCTTCGTCGGCAGTCGAGGGCACCTCGGTGTCCTTCGGGGTCTCGGTCACTGCACGAACTCCACCTGCGACACCTTCGCTCCGTCGTCGACCCGCTGCACGGTGAGCCGCATCCGCCAGGCCCGCGGCGCCTGTTCGGGAGCGCCCGCGTTCGACGACTGGACCGTCACCGCCACCAGCACCTCCGCGGTGTCCCCGGTCACCGATTCCAGGCCGGCTTCGCCGAGAGTGCCGACCGACTTGGACTTCGCCTCCTTGACCACCTGCAGGAACGGTTCGGCGCGCTTCTGGAAGTCGTCGTAGAAGGTGCCCGTTGCCACGTCGAGCACCCGCTGGACGTCGGCGTCCGCGCGCTCCCAGTCGATGGTCGTCAGGTTCTGCGCGGCCTGCCGGCCGACCTGGAGGAACAGGTCGCGCTGCTTCTGCTCCTGGCTGGACTGATAGGCCTGATAGCCGAACCAGCCGGTGAACCCCGCCAGGGCGGCGACGAGCACCACCCCGGCGATGAGCGCCTTGCGCACCGGCGTGCGGCCGTCGAGGGTGTCGTCACCGGCGTCGACGGGTTCGTCGACAGCGCCGTCCGCTCTGTCCTCGACGACCGTGGCGATCGGTTCGCCGTCGGGGGCGGGGGCATCGTCTGCCATGTCTGCTCCTCTGCGGCAGCCGGGACCACCTCATCCCGGCCTCCCGCCAAACGTTACGTGGCGGGCCGCGAGCGTCAGGCGGCGACGTGCCGCACCGATCATGCGAAGGCGACCGCCTCCTCGAGTTCGGCGATGACGATCTTGCGCATGCCGAGCATCGCCCTCGACGCGGCGGCGGCCCGCGCCGGGTCGGGGTCGTCGAGCAGTTCCGACAGACGGTCGGGCACGATCTGCCAGCTCAGGCCGAAGCGGTCCTTGAGCCAACCGCACTGCGACTCCTCGCCACCGTCGAGCAGACGGTCCCAGTAGTAGTCGACTTCGTCCTGGTCTTTGCAGTGCACGGTGAACGACACGGCCTCGGTGAACGGGAACTGCGGCCCGCCGTTGATGCCGATGAACCGGGTGCCGTCGAGCACGAACGTCCCGGACACCACCTCGCCGGTCGGGCCGGGACACGCCTCGGTGAAACGGCTCAGGCTCTCGACCGCGGAGTTCGGGAACACCGATGTGTAGAAGGCGACGGCCTCCTCCAGGTCGTCGTTGAACCAGAGCGAGGGGGTGATGGACGGCATCGGGTCTCCTTCTCGTGGGGGTTGACGTCCGAGAGACGACTCCGCGCGGCGCGTGAACTCATCGCGGTCGGGCGTAAAGGCGCCGAGTAACCTGACGCCCGTGTGTACCGCCAAGACCGTGACGTTCCGGGGCGCCGAGGGGCTCACCCTGGTAGGCGACGAATGGAACCGCGGCGCGGAGTCGGCCGCAGGCCGGCCCACGGTGCTGATGCTTCACGGCGGCGGCCAGAACCGGTTCTCCTGGAAGAACACCGGGCAGATCCTGGCTGACGCGGGTCTGCACGTGGTGGCCCTCGACAGCCGCGGCCACGGGGACAGCGACCGGTCACCGGAGGCCAACTACTCGGTCGAGACGCTGTGCGCCGACACGTGCGAGGTGCTCGACCAGATCGGACGGCCCGTCGCGCTCATCGGCGCCAGCATGGGCGGGTTGACCGGCATCCTCGTCGCCCGCGAGGCGGGTCCGGAGCGGGTCAGCCAGCTGGTGCTCGTCGACGTCGTGCCGCGCTACGAGAAGGACGGCAGCGCGCGCATCCGTGACTTCATGTTCAACCACGTGCACGGGTTCGACTCGCTCGACGAGGCCGCCGAGGCGGTGGCCGCCTACCTGCCGCACCGGACGAAACCGAAGAGTCCTGAAGGCTTGAAGAAGAACCTGCGCCACCGCGACGGCCGGTGGTACTGGCACTGGGATCCGGCGTTTCTGACCAAACCCGGCGACGACCCGTTCATCCGCGTCGAGAAGCTCGAACAGGCCGCTGTGGAATTGACGATCCCGATCCTGCTCATCCGTGGCAAGCTCTCCGACGTGGTCAGCTCTGTTGGGGTGCAAGAATTCCTGCGCATGGTCCCCGGTGCCGAGTTCGTCGAGCTGTCCGATGCCGGGCACACCGCAGCCGGTGACGACAACGACGCGTTCACCGAAGCCGTCGTCGGTTTCGTCAGCCGGTGACCACCCGCCGACGCGCCGCCGGGTTCGACTTCCTCGAACAGCCGGCGCTCCCCGCACCCCAGGTCAGCGAAGCCCAGGCCCGGACCATCCTCGCGACGCACTACGGCATCGAGGGTGACGCCGTCTCGCTGGGCAGTCAGCAGGACAAGAACTTCCTGGTGCACCGCACCGGCACCGCCGGCCCGGTGGGCGTGCTCAAGGTGGCCAACCCGGCGTTCACCGACGTCGAGTTGGCGGCACAGGACGTGGCGGCGAAGCTGATCGCCGATGCCGAACCGGAGCTGCGGATCGCGGTGCCGTTGCCGAACCTCGACGGCCGTGAGGTGACGGCGGTCGACGGGCTGCTGGTCCGGTTGCTGCGCTACCTGCCCGGCGGCACGCTGATCGATGCCGACCACCTGGGCCCGGCCGCGGTCGCCGGGCTCGGCGACGTCGCCGCACGGGTCAGCCGCGCCCTGGCCGGTTTCGAGCACGAGGGCCTCGACCGCGTGCTGCAGTGGGATCTGCGCTACGGCGCCGACGTCGTCGAGACCCTGATCGGGCACGTCGCCGACCCGGCGCAACGGGAGCGGCTGCTGACCGCCACCCGCGAGGCGGCCGACCGCATCACGCGCGTCGCCGACGACCTCCCCCGCCAGGCCGTGCACCTCGACATCACCGATGCGAACGTCGTCGTGTCCCCCGCCGCCGACGGCACCCGCCGCCCCGACGGGGTCATCGACTTCGGCGACCTGACCGACACCTGGGCGGTGTCGGAGCTGGCGATCGCCGCGTCGTCGGTACTCGGGCACACCGGCACCGAACCCGTGTCGATCCTGCCCGCGGTGCGCGCCTTCCACGCCATCCGGCCCCTGACGGCCGCGGAGCTCGACGCGCTGTGGCCGATGGTGGTGCTTCGCACGGCGGTGCTCATCGTCAGCGGTGCACAGCAGGCCGAACTCGACCCGGACAACGCCTATGTCACCGAGCAGTCCGACGGCGAGTGGCGGATGTTCGAGCAGGCCACCTCCGTGCCGGTCGACGTGATGACCGCGGCCATCCGGGCCGATCTCGGGCTGGCCTCGGCGCCCGCCGAGGTCGGGGCCGCGGCGCCGATGCTCACCGGCGTGGGCGTGGAAGGCGTTGTCACGCTCGACCTTTCGCCGACGTCCGATGCGTACGACGGCGCGTTCACCCCCGGCGGCTGGCTGCCCCCCGATGTCGAGGAGCGGTTCGCCCGGCGTGCGGTGAGCGACGGCGCGGCGCTGGTGGTCACCCGCTTCGGTGAACCGCGGCTCGCCCTGGCGCCCGCGCTGAGTCAGCGCAGCGGCGACGTGGTGCCCACCGGTGTGCGGCTGTGGCCGGCGCAACCGCTGACCCTGGCGGCGCCGTGGGACGGCGAGGTCGTCGACGGCGGCGCCGGCACGGTGACCGTGCGCGGCGCCGAGTACGAGGTCACGGTCACCGGGATCCGGCCCGTCGCCGGGGCGGCCGTGCGCGCGGGCGATCCGCTCGCCGAGGCCGCCGCCGCGCAGTGGGCCGAGGTCGCGGTGCGCCCGGTCGGTGCGGCGCCGGTACCGCCGCTCGTGCGTCCCGAGATGGCGCCGGGGTGGTTGGCCGTGGCCCGGGATCCGCGGCCTGTGCTCGGCTTGGCGCCGGACATCGTGGCCGGCCCCGCCGCCGATCTGGTCGAGCGGCGCGACCGCAGCTTCGCACCGGTGCAGGAGCACTACTACCGCAGGCCGCCGCAGATCGAACGCGGCTGGCGCAATTACCTGATGTCGACGGCGGGCCGCTGCTACCTCGACATGGTCAACAACGTCACGGTGCTCGGGCACGCCCATCCGCGGGTGGCCGACACTGCGGCGCGCCAGCTGCGCAGGCTCAACACGAATTCGCGGTTCAACTACGCCGCGGTCGTCGAGTACAGCGAGCGCCTGGCCGCCATGCTGCCCGACCCGCTCGACACCGTGTTCCTGGTCAACTCCGGTTCGGAGGCAAGCGATCTCGCGATCCGGCTGGCGCTGGCCGCCACCGGCCGCCGCGACGTCGTGGCGATGCGCGAGGCGTACCACGGCTGGACCTACGGCACCGACGCCGTGTCCACGTCGACCGCCGACAACCCCAACGCGCTGGCCACCCGGCCGGACTGGGTGCACACCGTCGAATCGCCGAACAGCTTCCGCGGCAAGTACCGCGGGCCCGAGGTCGGCCGCTACGCCGAGGAAGCCGTCGCGCAGATCCGGCAGCTGACCGGCGACGGCCGGGCCCCGGCCGGGTTCATCTGTGAGTCGGTGTACGGCAACGCCGGCGGCATGGCCCTGCCTGACGGCTATCTGCAGCAGGTGTACGCGGCGGTCCGCGGCGCGGGCGGGCTGGCGATCGCCGACGAGGTGCAGGTCGGTTACGGCCGTCTCGGACACTGGTTCTGGGGTTTCGAACAGCAGGGCGTCGTGCCGGACATCGTCTCCGTGGCGAAGTCGACGGGCAACGGGTATCCGCTCGGCGCGGTGATCACCAGCAGGGCCGTCGCCGAGGGGTTCCGCTCGCAGGGCTACTTCTTCTCCTCGACCGGCGGCAGCCCGCTGTCCTGCGCGATCGGCATGACGGTGCTCGACGTACTGCGCGAGGAAGACCTGCAGGGCAACGCCGTTCGCGTGGGCGGGCACCTCAAGGCACGGCTGGAGGCGCTGGCCGACAAGCATCCGATCATCGGCACGGTGCACGGCGTCGGCCTGTATCTCGGCGTCGAGATGGTCCGCGACCGGGAGACCTTGGAGCCCGCCAAGTCCGAGACCGCGGCCATCTGCGAACGCATGCTCGACCTCGGCGTCATCATCCAGCCGACGGGTGACCATTCGAACATCCTCAAGACCAAACCTCCGCTGTGCATCGACACCGAATCCGCCGACTTCTACGTCGACGCGCTGGACCGGGTCCTCACCGAAGGGTGGTAGCCCCGTGAGCGGACCCGAGATCGCCGCGGTGGTGCTCGCCGTCGTCGCGGCCGCGGAGGCGGTGGGCCTCGTCACGCTGTGGGTGCTGCTGACCCGGTCCCGCCGTGAGGCCGACGAACTGCGGGCGCGTGTCGACACCCGCAACATGCTGCTCAGCGGGGGGCGCGAGGCGGTCAAGCAGGTGTGGCAGACGGCGAACCTGGTGCGCGAGAAGGGTTTCGGCGGCGCCATCCGGTCGTCGATCGAGGACCTCGCCGACTGGTTCGAGGTCGAGCGCCCGGATCTCGCACGCCTGGCGCCCGACGGCCGGGTGACGATCATGTTCTCCGACATCGAGGATTCGACGGCGTTGAACAACCGGATCGGCGACCGGGCGTGGGCCCGGCTGATCGGCCGTCACGCCCGATCGGTGCAGCGGTTCGTCGATCAGCACGACGGCCATGTGGTCAAGAGCCAGGGCGACGGATTCATGATCGCGTTCGCCACCCCGGAGAACGCGGTGCGCTGCGCGATCGCCCTGCAGCACGCGCTGCGCCGCAGGCCCAGCGGGATCAAGGTGCGCATCGGCATCCACACCGGTAAGTCGGTGCGGCGCGGCGAGGATCTGTTCGGCCGCAACGTCGCGATGGCCGCGCGGGTGGCCGCCGAGGCGGACGGGGGCGAGATCCTGGTCAGCGAGGCGGTCCGGGACATGGTCGACGGCGTCGACGGCGTGACGATCGGCGACAGCCGCGAGGTCGCGCTGAAGGGCTTCAGCGGCAAGCACCAGCTGTACTCGGTGAGCGGTTAGCGCCCCGGTTCGGCCTCGGCGAGCCGCTCATGCAGACGAGCGCGGATGTCGTCCGGTGTGTAGGCCCGGCGGCGGCGCTGGTCACGTGCGACGAGGGCACCGCCGGCGACAACGCCCGCGACACCGGCCAGCCCGACCCACTTCCAGATGCTGCGCATGCACAGAGTGTGCCTAAGCTGCGCTGGTGAACGCGAACACGGTGTCGTTGACGCGGGCGCTGGAGGAGACCCGGACCGGGGACGTCTGGCTGTTCCGCGGCGCGTCGGGCCCGGACCGGGCGATCCAGGCGATGACCAACGCGCCGGTGAACCACGTCGGCATGACGGTCGCCGTCGACGATCTGCCGCCGTTGATCTGGCACGCCGAACTCGGTGACAAGCTGCTCGACCTGTGGACGGGCACGCACCACCGCGGGGTGCAGCTCAACGACGCCCGGGAGGCCGTCGAGCGATGGATGCACAGCTACGGGCAGCGGTGCTGGCTGCGGCAGCTCACCCCCTCGGTCACCCGCGAGCAGGAAGACCGCATGCTGCGGGTCATCGCCCGCATGGACGGCACCCCGTTCCCCAGCACCGCGCGGCTGACCGGGCGGTGGCTGCGGGGACGGCTGCCGGTCGTCAGCGATTTCACTCGCGGTATCCCCTTCGTGCACAGCAGGGTTCGCGAGTCAGCCGAACGAGCCAAGGCCCGTAAACGCACCACACTGCAGACCGCGTATTGCGCGGAGACGGTGGCGATCACCTACGAGGAGATGGGTCTGCTCACCACCGAGAAGAACGACAACTGGTTCGACCCGGGCTCGTTCTGGAGCGGTGACGCGCTACCGCTGGCCGGCGAATACCGCCTCGGCGACGAGATCGCGGTGGTCGCCGAGGCGGTATCGCGTGACGATCAGGGCGTGTAGACGTAGAACTGGCCACCCCACTCGACGCCCCACTGGTCGAGGTCGTCGTTCCACACGACCGGCAGCTCAGGCGCATCGGGCACCGGCGGGATCCAGCGCACGTTCTTCAGGTGCCCGGGCGGCGGTGCACCATTCAGCCCCGGCGGAAGCGGGTTGCCGGGCACCACACAGTTCACCCCGGGACCGGGGCAGATGTGGCCGGGATCGAACGGCTGCGCCTGCGCGACACCGCCGACGAATCCGGCGGCGCCCAGTGCGAATGCTCCTACCGTCGCCGCACCGGCGGCGGTCTTCTTCAGATACCTCATCGTGAACCTCCTGGTCATGGCGGGGCCCGGACCGGGCCTCGAATCACCACCCGGGCCGGGCGACTTCACGACCCCCTCGAGATCTTCGGTACCCCCGTGCCGGGGCCGACCAAACCCGCGAGCTGTGATCGCTCTAGCGGCGCCGGCCGGCGAGCAGGAGCGGCAACCGCACGATCGCGAGGATCTGGTTCATCCGGCGCCGCCTCGCCCGCATCTTGAGCATCACCCGCACCCCGACGGCCACGGCGGCGACCACCACGACGATCCACATCGTCGCCGCCACCAGGTAGACCATCTCGACCATCGCCACCCCACGAGCGTTCACGGTTCCCGTCGCGGTCAGGTCACGGCCGTGACACATGTCTACGACAGCGACAGGCCGGCATAGATCTGGTCGAGCAGCGGGGCCAGCATCGCCTGCGCGGTGGTGCGCCCGTCGGGTGACAGCGTGAGGTTCGTCCAGATGACGAGGCTGACGTCGTTGTCGGCGTCGTGACCCATGAACGAGTTGAAGCCGGGCAGTTCGCCGCCGTGGTAGTACATCGCGGCGTTCGGGCCGAACCGCTGATACGAGATGCCGTACCCGTATTGCTGCGCATCGGGTGCATCCGGGTCCTCGGGACGCAGGCTCGCGGTCCACTGCCGCTGGTGGTCGGCGTCGAAGACCTCGCCGTCGACGAGTGCCGCCATCCAGGTGGACAGATCGTCGGCCGTGGAGATCGCACCGCCCGCAGCCGTGGCGTAGGAGGAGTTCTGGTGGGTGTAGTCGACGGGTTCGAGCGTCCCGTTCCTGGCCCCGGCCTGCATCTGCGCCGGATAGGGTTCGTCGGCGAGGGCGTAGAAGCTTCCGCCGTACATGTAGCCGTGCGAATAGGGCGTCGGCATGGTGGTGTCGTCGACCGCGGGCAGCGAGGTCTGGGTGATGCCGACGGGGCCGAACAGCCGGTCGTCGAACTGCCGAGCCAAGGGTCGGCCGCCGGCTTTCTCGGCGACGAGTCCCAGCAGCGCGTAGTTGGTGTTGCTGTACTCGTAGGCGGTGTCGGGTGCGAACTGCGGCGGATGCCGATACGCGATCTCCAGCACTTCGCCAGGGCTCCAGGATCTTCGAGGGTCGGCGTCCAATGCGGCCGCCAGCACCGGATCGGACGTATAGCCGTAGAGACCGCTGCGCATGGTCAAAAGCGCTGCGAGGGTGATGTTCTCGCCGTTGGGCACGTTCTGCACGTAATCGGAGACGGGGTCGTCGAACCTCAGCTTGCCGTCCTGGGCGAGCAGGACGATCAGCGCCGCCGTCATGGTCTTGGTGTTCGAGGCGATCCGGAAGTGGGTGCCTGCCGTGGGCGGGGTGTGGGCGCCGAGTTCGGTGGTACCCGCGGCGGCGGTGAAACGGCCCTGCGGTGTGCGGAGCAGAACGAACGCACCGGGCACCATCAGCTCGCCGGCCAGTCGGTCGACGAGGGTCTGCAGTTCCTGCGCATCGATGGTCCGCAGTGCCGGCGCAGTGCTGGTGGACGCGCATCCCGGGAGCAACAGGGCGATTACGAGGGCCGCGATGTGCAGCGGATGCCGGGAGTGGGTCGTCATCGCGCCACCGCCTCTGAGATGGGCTCGCTGGGCCGGACATTACCGGGCGAGGGTTCAGCCGGTGGCCGTTCCGGACACCTGCTCCCGGATCGCGTCTCTGTCGATCAGCGACCACACTTCGGCGATCCGCCCGGCACGGAACCGGTAGAAGAGGTGTTCGGCGAACGACACCTGCGGTGAACGTCAGGTCTGGGATCGCGCGGGTGTCGGATTGCAGCATCGACCGGTACCCGTTGAGCCCTAGGTGTTCTCCGTTGTAGACGACCTCACCGCGCTGACGCTCACCTCAGATGCCGGGCGAAGAAGCGCGCAGCGTCATCCCCCGCGAACTGCGGTACGCCGGTGTGCCCACCCATGTTGGCGTGCAGCGTCTTCTCCTCGGAGCCGAAGGCGTCGAACAGATCCAGCGCCAGCTGCCGGTCGTTTCCCTCGTCGTCCCACTGGAGTAGGACGTGCAGCGGAATCGTGACTTGGCGGGCCTCGTCGAACATCGAGCGGGGCACGAAACTGCCGGCGAAGAGGACGGCCGCCGCGATGCGCGGCTCGACCACAGCCAGCCGGGTCCCGATCGCAATCGGCCCGCCCGAGTATCCGATCGGGCCGCGGACCTCGGGCACCGACAGCAGTGCGTCGATGGCGGACTGCCATTCCGGCACCGCGTTCTCGACCAAGGGGATGACGAGCCGGTCGACGATCTCGTCGACCGGCTCCCCCGCCGCCAGTGCCCGGCGCAGATCGGCGCGGGCCTGCTCGGCGTCGGGGGACCGGGGGCGGTCACCGCTGCCGGGAAGCTCGATGGTGGCTGCGGCGAAGCCGATCGCCAGCGACTGCCGGGCGCGGCTCGCGAGCCGCGGGTACATCGCGCGTAGACCACCCGGATGGCCGAGCAGGATCAGTGGGGCCAAAGATGCGGGCGTCCACAGGATGCCGGGGATGTCGCCGAGGATGAATTCGCGTTCGAGGCTGCCGTCGTCGTGGCGGTGTTCAGAAGTGAAGTGCATGGCCGTGCCTTTCGGGAGCGACTCGTTGAACGGCGCTCCCGGACGACCTATCGCCCGACCGTGACCCCGAAGAGGAGCACCCACGTCGATACGTTCACGGGTACCACCTCCTCGCTCTCCTGCACGGTCGGTCGAAAGATAGCAACGGCCGCCGTCGATGCCAACCGGTTTTTGCCCCCTCCGACAACGCGTTCCGGCACGCCCAGGCTAGGTGCGGTTGACCCTGACCGCCTCCTGGATCAACGCCTTGAACGCCTCCGGGTCCAACGTGTCGTCCTCGTGCAGGTCGATGGAGCGCCCGACGGGCGCCTGCAGACTGGCGTTGAAGAGGCCATCCGGGTCGTTCAAGGACGAGCCCTTGGCGAAGTTCACCTTGACCTTGCCCTTGTACATCTCGAGGGTGCAGATCAGCCCGTCCAGCGAGAACGCCGGCACGCCGTCGGGATTCGACGGCTTGCGCCACTTGATCTCCTCGACGACGTCGGGCTCGGCCTGCTTGATCAACGACCGAATCTCAGCGACTCGACCGATGCGCCAATCCTCGGTCACAGCGCCACTGTATCGACCGGTGACCGCGCACATCTACACGTTGAAGCGGAACTCCACCACGTCACCGTCGGCCATCACGTAGTCCTTGCCCTCCATGCGGACCTTGCCGGCCGCCTTGGCCGCGGCCATCGATCCGGCCTCGACGAGGTCGTCGAACGACACGATCTCGGCCTTGATGAAGCCCTTCTCGAAGTCGGTGTGGATGACGCCTGCGGCCTTGGGCGCGGTGTCGCCCTGGTGGATCGTCCACGCCCGCGCCTCCTTGGGACCCGCGGTCAGGTACGTCTGCAGCTTGAGCGTGTGGAACCCCGCCCGCGCGAGCGCGTCGAGCCCGCGTTCGGTCTGCCCGATGGACTCGAGCAGTTCGGCGGCCGACTCGTCGTCGAGCTCTTGGAGCTCCGCCTCGATCTTGGCGTCCAGGAACACGCAGTCGGCGGGCGCGACCATCTCCCGCAGTTCCACCTTGCGCGCCTCGTCGGTCAGCACCGACTCGTCGGCGTTGAACACGTACAGGAACGGCTTGGTGGTCATCAGGTTGAGCTCGCGCAGCAGGGTGACGTCCGTACCGGCCGCGAACAGCGTCGTGCCGCCGTTGAGGACGTCCTGCGCCGCGACGGCCGCCTCCAGCACGGGCTTGCGGTCCTTGTTGTTGCGGGCTTCCTTCTCCAGCCGCGGCACCGCCTTCTCCAGCGTCTGCATGTCGGCGAGGATCAGTTCGGTCTCGATCACCTCGATGTCCGACTTCGGGTCCACCTTGCCGTCGACGTGGACGACGTCGTCGTCGGCGAAGACCCGCACCACCTGACAGATCGCATCGCACTCGCGGATGTTGGCGAGGAACTTGTTGCCGAGCCCCGCCCCTTCCGAGGCGCCCTTCACGATGCCGGCGATGTCGACGAACGTCACGGGCGCGGGCACGATCTTCTCCGAGCCGAACATCTCCGCCAGCTTGTCGAGCCGGGGATCCGGCAGCGCGACCACACCTTCGTTGGGTTCGATCGTCGCGAACGGGTAGTTCGCCGCCAGCACGTTGTTGCGCGTCAGCGCGTTGAACAGAGTCGACTTACCCACATTCGGCAGTCCGACGATTCCCAGGTTGAGGCCCACAGGGACCACAGTCTGCCAGAGCGTGACGGGCTCGCCCGCGCGCGCTGGAAGCGCACTGCACCGCCGAGCCGGTACGGTCTAGCTGTGTCCGGACAGCGCGCACGGTCGGCAGTACCGGCCGACCAACGCTCTGTGCACCCCCTTTTCCCAGGTCTGCCGTGGTGGGGTGCCGTCGTACTGGCGTTCACCACGACCGCGGTCGGCTTCGCCTTCGACGCGGGTTCCGGCAGCCGTGAGCTCAGCTCCGTCTTCTCGGCGTGCTACGTGCTGGGCTGTCTGCTCGCGGTGCTCGTCGTCCGTCAGGCCGGCATCTTCACCGCGGTGATCCAGCCGCCGCTGCTGCTGTTCGTCACCGTGCCGGGCGCCTATTTCCTGTTTCACGGCTCCGAGATCAACGGCCTCAAGGACCTGGCTATCAACTGCGGCTATCCCCTCATCGAGCGGTTCCCGCTTATGTTCTTCACCTCGGCGGCGGTCCTGCTGGTCGGCATGGCCCGCTGGTATCTGGGCATGTCGTCACGCCACGGCGCGGCCGTTTCGGCACCGGCGAGTACGACGGCGAAAGCCAAGACCATGAAGGAGTCGCCCGCGGCCGGTGGCCTCGTCGCGACGCTGAAGAACAAGGTGTCCGGGCTCATCGCGGCCCCGGCTTCCCCCGGCGACGAGCAGGACGACGAACCGCCCCGACGGGCGCGCAACTCGCAGCGTCCGCGGCGCACCACCAAGCCCGGGACCGACGACCGTGCGAGGGCCGGGCGCGAGACCGCCCGCGGCGCCGCCGCACGGAAACCCGCCAAGCGCACCGGCACGCCGTCGCGTGCGCGGCACAACCGTCCGCCTGAGACCGAGATCATCGAGCCGGTCGTCGACAGGCCGCGGCGGCCCCGGTCGACGTCGCGGACGTCGGAGTCCCCCGAACCGCGCAGGCGGACCCGCGCCCAGACGCCCCGTGACGGCCGTGAGCCGCGCGAGCCTCGAAAGGTGCCGCCCCGGGAGCGCCGTTCGGCCTACGAACGCCCCGAACGCACCGAGCGGTCCGAACGGCGTCCTGAACGCCGCAGCCGCAGCGAGGGGTACGACCCGTACGAGTCCTACGAGCCGCTGGAACCCCGTAGCCGCAACGGCAGCTCGAGTCACCACCCGATCTCGCGGGTACGTTACCGCGGTGCGGAGGACGAGGACGAGCGCACCCAGGACCGCAGCCGTCCGCGGGCGCGGCGCAGCTGGGATGCCGATGCCTGGGAGTACGACGTCTGAGGACGTCTCGCTAGACGGCGACCGAGGTGCCGCAGATACCGCAGACCTCGAACTGCCTGCGCTTCCACCGGGCGATCGGGATGAAGAACACCGTGAACTGCTTGAACTGACGCATGCGCTGCCACTGCGTCGTGTTGTGGCAGCGCGGACAGGTCCGGGTCCCGCCTGCGCCGAGGTACTGCTGCTTGGTGCTGAGGCCGAACAGGAAGAAGAACACGCCCCCAGCGTAGGGGTGGCCCTCCGGAACCCTGCCCTCCGGAACCCTGGCCTCCCGAACGCTAGGTGCGCGCGGGGCGGATCTCCCGCGGCAGCGCGAAGACGAGCGTCTCGTTGGCGGTGGTGACCGGCTGGACGGTGTCGTATCCGTACTCGGCGAGCCGCTCGAGCACCCCGCGCACCAGGACCTCGGGCACCGACGCGCCCGAGGTGACGCCGACCGTGGTCACGCCGTCGAGCCACGCCGGGTCGATGTCCTCGGCGTAGTCGACCAGGTGGGCCGCGCGCGAACCGGCGCCGAGCGCCACCTCCACCAGACGCACCGAGTTCGACGAGTTCTTCGAGCCGACGACGATGACCAGTTCACACTCCGGCGCCATCGCCTTGACGGCGACCTGGCGGTTCTGGGTGGCATAGCAGATGTCGTCGCTGGGCGGATCCTGCAGCGTCGGGAACTTCTCCCGAAGCCGGCGCACCGTCTCCATGGTCTCGTCGACGCTCAGCGTGGTCTGCGAGAGCCAGATGACCTTGTTCGGGTCGCGCACGGTGACGTTGTCGACGGCGTCGGGGTTGTCGACGACCTGCACGTGGTCGGGCGCCTCACCGGCGGTGCCGACCACCTCCTCGTGGCCTTCGTGGCCGACGAGCAGGATGTCGTAGTCGTCGCGCGCGAACCGCTTGGCCTCGTTGTGCACCTTGGTGACCAGCGGGCACGTCGCATCGATGGTCTTCAGATTGCGGGCGGCGGCCTCGACGTGCACGGTCGGGGCGACGCCGTGGGCGGAGAACACCACGATCGCGCCCTCGGGCACCTCGTCGGTCTGTTCGACGAAGACGGCGCCGGCCTTGGCCAGCGTCTCCACCACGTAGCGGTTGTGCACGATCTCGTGGCGCACGTAGACCGGGGCGCCGTGCTTCTCGAGCGCGCGCTCGACGGTCTCCACGGCGCGGTCCACGCCGGCGCAGTATCCGCGCGGCTCGGCCAGCAGCACCCGCTTACCGGACACGCCGCCCGTCACCGAGCTGGACGCACCCGGAATCCCCATGTTGATCGTCGACGGCATGCGTCCCAGGGTACTGACCGATGCCGCCGACCGCCCAGCCGTAGGCTGTCCGCATGGCTACTGCACCCTATGGGGTTCGTCTGCTGGTCGGCGCTGCCGTCACCGCGGTCGAGGAGACCCGCAAGCTGCCACACACGATCCTGATGTATCCGATGACGGTGGCCAGCCAGGTCGCCAGCATCGTGATCCATCTGCAGCAGAATCTCGCCGACCTGGTGAACAAGGGCGACGAGACGCTGGAGACGCTGTTCCCGCCCAAGGACGAACAGGCCGCGTGGGCCACGTTCGACGAGGACGACGCCGATTCGTCCGCACCGTCCACCGACGGAGACCGGCGCACCGAGGGGCGCTTTGCGCTGTACTCCACCGGTGAACCCGAGACGACGGGCTCCGACGAGCCGAGTACCGGCAAGCAGGCGTCCGCGGCGACCGACACGCCGGCGATCGTCACCGAGATGGATTACGAGTCGCTGACGCTTGCGCAGCTGCGGGCCCGGCTGCCGTCGCTGAGCGTCGACGACCTCGAGGCGCTGCTCGCCTACGAGGGCGCGACCCGCTCGCGCGCACCGTTCCAGACCCTGCTGGCGAACCGGATCACCCGCGCCAACGCCAAGTGACGACCCCGGCGGGCCGGGATATGACCGAGGCCGAGCAGGGCAAGTCCCCCGAGAACCCGTGGCCGGTCCGGGCGGTCGCCACCCGCGTCGCCAAGTACATCGACCGGCTCGGCATGGTCTGGATCGAGGGTCAGCTCACCGAGCTCAAGCTGCGCCAGACGACGGCGTGGATGGTGCTGCGTGACCCGGCCGCGGACATGTCGCTGTCGGTGAGCTGCCCGCGCGACCTGGTCGCCAACGCCCCCGTGCCGCTGTCGGAGGGCACTCAGGTGATCGTCCTGGGCAAGCCGCAGTTCTACACCCGCAACGGTTCGTTCAGCCTGCGGATCAGCGAGATCCGCGCGGTCGGGATCGGCGAACTGCTGGCCCGGATCGACCGGCTGCGCCGACTCCTCGACGCGGAGGGCCTGTTCGATCCCCGGCTCAAACGGCCCATCCCGTTCCTGCCCGGCACCATCGGGCTGATCACCGGTCGCGCCAGCCATGCCGAGCGCGACGTGATGACCGTGGCGGCCAACCGGTGGCCCGCAGTCCGGTTCGCCGTACGCAACACCGTCGTGCAGGGCCCCAACGCCGTCCCGCAGATAGTGGATGCGCTCCGCGAGCTCGACCGGGACCGCAGTGTGGACGTCATCGTGCTGGCCCGCGGCGGCGGGAGCGTGGAGGATCTGCTGCCGTTCTCCGACGAGACGCTGTGCCGGGAGATCGCCGCGTGCACCACGCCGGTGGTGAGCGCCGTGGGTCACGAACCCGACAATCCGCTGTGCGATCTGGTCGCCGACGTGCGCGCGGCCACCCCCACCGACGCCGCCAAACGCCTGGTGCCCGACGCCGCCGCCGAGCAGGCGTTCGTCGCCGACCTGCGGCACCGCAGCGCCCGGGCGCTGCGCCACTGGGTGCACCGCGAGCAGCACCACCTCGACCAGTTGCGCAGCAGGCCGGTGCTGGCCCGTCCGCTGCAGGCGATCGACGCGCGTGCCGACGAGGTGCAACGCGCCCGGTCCGCGGCGCGCCGGGACATCCGACGCATGCTGACGGTCGAGTCCGAACGCGTCGGCCACCTCGCGGCCCGGCTGACGACGCTCGGCCCCGCCGCGACGCTGGCGCGCGGATACGCGGTGGTCCAGACCATGCCCGATGCGCAGGTGCTCCGGACGACCGCCGATGCGCCCGCGGGCACGCATCTGCGCATCCGGGTCGCCGACGGTGCGATCACAGCGGTGAGCGAGGGAGCCGATGAAGCCCATTAGTGAAATGGGGTACGAGGAGGCGCGCGACGAACTGGTCGCCGTCGTGCAGCAGCTCGAGCAGGGCGGCCTCGACCTCGACACATCGCTGAAACTGTGGGAGCGCGGCGAAGAGCTGGCCCGATGCTGTGACGAACATTTAGCTGGCGCCCGCCAGCGCATCGAAACCGCACTGGGTGAGCGCGACGCCGACGACGAATGAGCCGGCAACCGATTTCCGGTTGAGGGTTCAGAACTAGAACACGTTTCAGTTATAGTCGCCCCATGGGTGATGCATCGTTGACGACCGAACTGGGCCGGGTGCTGGTGACGGGCGGCTCCGGCTTCGTGGGCGCGAACCTCGTCACAGCGCTGCTCGAGCGCGGCCACCATGTGCGCTCGTTCGACCGTGCGCCGTCCCCGCTGCCGGCGCATCCGCGGCTGGAGACCCTCGAGGGGGACATCTGCGATCCGGAGACCGTGGCCGCCGCTGTCGCCGGGGTCGACACCGTCTTCCACACCGCCGCGATCATCGACCTGATGGGGGGCGCCTCGGTCACCGAGGAGTACCGCAGGCGCAGCTTCGCGGTGAACGTGGGCGGCACCGAGAACCTCGTGCGGGCCGCACAGGCCGCCGGGGTGAAACGGTTCGTCTACACCGCGTCCAACAGCGTGGTGATGGGCGGTAAGCGCATCGTCGCCGGGGACGAGACCCTCCCGTACACCGAACGGTTCAACGACCTGTACACCGAGACCAAGGTCGTCGCCGAGAAGTACGTCCTGTCCGCCAACGGTGTCGACGGCATGCTGACGTGTTCGATCCGGCCGAGCGGCATCTGGGGCCGCGGCGACCAGACGATGTTCCGGAAGGTCTTCGAAAGCGTGCTGGCCGGCCACGTCAAGGTGCTGGTGGGCAGCAAGAACGTCAAACTCGACAACTCCTACGTGCACAACCTCGTGCACGGGTTCATCCTCGCCGCCGAGCACCTGGTGCCGGGCGGGACCGCGCCGGGGCAGGCGTATTTCATCAACGACGGCGAACCGATCAACATGTTCGAGTTCTCCCGCCCGGTCGTCGAGGCCTGCGGTGAGCGCTATCCGCGACTGCGGGTGCCGGGCCGGCTGGTGCGTTTCGTGATGACCGTGTGGCAGCGACTGCACTTCCGCTTCGGACTGCCCAAGCCGCCACTGGAACCCCTTGGCGTGGAACGGGTTTACCTCGACAACTACTTCTCCATCGCGAAGGCCGAGCGGGATCTCGGGTACCGGCCGCTGTTCACGACCGAGCAGGCCATGGCGGACTGCCTGCCCTACTACACGGAGTTGTTCGAGAAGATGAAGGCCGAGAAGAACACCTCACCGGTGGCCGTCGTCACGGCGCGGTGACGCAGTCAGGACGTCGGCTCTGCGGTCAGGCTGTCGTCGTCGACGAACACCAGTCCCCCGTCGTCGAGCGCCACCGCCCAGCGGCGCGCGGCGTCGGCGATATGGTGCTCCCCGATGTCGACCGCTTTTCCGGCCGTGTCAGCAAAATCCTCGACTATGACACCGGTCTTTTCATGATCGGTTCCGGGATACACCAGCACCCGCGAATCCATCGATATGCCGGAATTCCCGCCCTCGTCGGCATCAGCCATCATTTCCACACCTCCACCCGCACATTGTCCCCCTGAAGTGAATCACGACGACACGCGGGCAGAGCCTGTTCTGCCTATTCGTCTTTTCGTGTTCTGTGGACCGGCAAACGACCGCTTCGAATAGGGGTCGGCGGCAACGCAATTTCAGCCGCGATGATCGGAATTCAGGGCCGGGCGAACCGCTCGGCGGCTTCGTCGGGAATGCTCCACTGAACCGCCTGGATGCGGGCGTCGACCGCGAGCGCACCGACCGCCGCCTCGAGCACCGCGTCGTCGCGTGCCGCGGCCGACAGGCCCACCCGGATCTCGACTGTCCCCGCCCCGGCCGGCGCCGACCGCATGGAGGTCAGCGTCAGCCGCGGATCACCGACGGTCCGGATCAGCAACGCGCGGACGTCGTTGTCGCGGTCGTCGCGGCAGACCACCGTCAGCAGATAGTCCACCGGCGGATGCTCTCTGCCGCTCCAGTTCTTGCGCCGGTCCATCGTCTCGGCCAGCGGCTGCAGAAGCAGGTTGGCGGCGAGAACGATGACGGCGCTCGCGAGAGCCTCACGCCACAGCCACGCGCCGGCCAGCGCACCGACGGCGGCCGTCGACCACAGTGTCGCGGCGGTATTCAATCCGGTCACCGACATGCCCTGCTTCATGATGACTCCGGCGCCGAGAAAGCCGATCCCCGTGACGATCTGGGCCGCGACACGGGTGGGGTCGGCGTTGGGGAAGCTGTAGGCGCCGAGGATGAGATAGAGGGCGGACCCCGTGCTCACCAACGCCATGGTCTGCAGACCCGCCATGCGCGAGCGCCACTGCCGTTCCAAGCCGATCGCCACACCCAGCAGGGTCGCCAGCCCGACGCGGGTGAGCAGGTCGACTGCCAACATGCCTGCGATTGTGCGGGACGGTGCGACGTTCGTTATCCAGACACGCACAGTTGGGCCAATGCGCCTCCCGTCGCGCCGTCGAGTCCCTACGATCGGTGTAACCACGGACGCGAGGGGTCACGCATGCCGAACGGGAAGCCGAACATCCTCGTCATCTGGGGTGACGACATCGGCATCACGAACCTCAGTTGCTACAGCGACGGCCTGATGGGTTACCGCACCCCGAACATCGACCGCATCGCGGCCGAGGGGATGCGCTTCACCGATTCCTACGGTGAGCAGAGTTGCACCGCAGGCCGGGCCGCCTTCATCAGCGGACAGAGCGTGTACCGGACCGGCATGAGCAAGGTGGGTGTGCCCGGCGCGCCGATCGGTTGGGCCGCAGAGGATCCGACGATCGCCGAACTGCTCAAGCCGCACGGCTATGCGACCGGTCAGTTCGGGAAGAACCACTTCGGTGACCTGAACAGGCACCTGCCGACCGTGCACGGTTTCGACGAATTCTTCGGCAACCTGTATCACCTCAACGCCGAAGAGGAACCGGAGCAGTTCGACTATCCGCACAAAGATCAGTTCCCACGGCTGTACGAACTGGCATTGCCCCGCGGGGTGCTCAAATGCAAAGCCACCGAGGAGGTTTCGAGCGAGCCCGACCACGAGCGGTTCGGCCCGGTCGGCAAGCAGGCCATCGAGGACACCGGCCCGCTGACCGCCAAGCGCATGGAGACCATCGACGACGACATCGCCGATGCCACCGTGGACTACATCCGTCGCCAGCACGACGAGGGCAATCCGTTCTTCGTGTGGTGCAACTTCACCCACATGCACCTCTACACCCACGTCAAAGATGGCAGCCGCGGCCAGGCCGGGCGCTGGCAGTCGGAGTACCACGACGCGATGGTCGACCACGACCGCAATGTCGGCACCGTCCTCGACGTGCTGGACGAACTCGGGATCGCCGACGACACGATCGTCGTCTACTCCACCGACAACGGCCCGCACCGCAACAGCTGGCCGGACGGCGGCACCACACCGTTCCGCAGCGAGAAGAACACCAACTGGGAGGGCGCATTCCGGGTGCCCGAGCTCATCCGGTGGCCGGGGAGGATCGCAGCGGGTTCGGTGTCGAACGAGATCATCCAGCACCACGACTGGCTGCCGACGTTCCTGGCCGCGGCCGGCGATCCGGACATCGTCGAGAGTCTCAAGAAGGGCCACCGAATCGGTGACACCGAGTACCGGGTGCACATCGACGGCTTCAACATGCTGCCCTACCTCACCGGGCAGGAGGAGCACAGCCCGCGGCGTGGGATCTTCTACTTCTCCGACGACGGTGATCTGGTCGCCATGCGTTTCGAAAACTGGAAGGCGGTGTTCCTCGAGCAGCGCTGCCCCGGCACGCTGCAGGTGTGGGCCGAGCCGTTCACCCATCTGCGCGTACCGAAGCTGTTCAACCTGCGCACCGACCCGTACGAGTACGCCGACATCACGTCGAACACCTACTACGAGTGGTTCCTGCGCCACGACTTCTTCGTCTTCTACATGACGGCCATGGCGACAGCGTTTCTCGAGACCTTCAAGGAGTTCCCGCCGCGCCACGAGCCGGCGAGCTTCACCGTCGACCAGGCCGTCAAGAAGCTCGAAGATTTCCTGGCCGCGGATTAGTGCTCGAACACTGGATCGACGGGCCCACGAAGTCGGCGATCGCCGACTTCGTCGCACACGCGGTCACCGACATCGCACCCGAGGATCGCGTCGCGGTCTTCGACAACGACGGCACCCTGTGGTGTGAAAAGCCGGCCTACATCCAGCTCGACTTCGTCGTGCGGCGGCTGGCCGAGAAGGCCGCCGGTGATCCGGCGCTGCGCTCACAGCAGCCGTACCGAGCGGCCGCCGAGGGTGACCTCGCCTGGTTCGGCGGCGCCATCACCAAGCACTACCGGGGCGACGACAGCGATCTCGAATTGCTTGCCGTGGCCGGTCTCTCACTGCACGTGTCGATGACGGTCGACGAGTACGCGGCCCGGGTCGCGGAGTTCTTCGCCCACGCCGAGCACCCGACTCTCGGCCGACCGTACCGCGAATGCACCTACGCGCCGATGGTCTCGCTGCTGCGCCATCTCGAAGCGCACCACTTCACGTGCTACGTCGTCTCCGGTGGTGGACGCGATTTCATGCGGCCGGTCACCGGCGCGCTCTACGGCATCCCGCCCGAGCGGGTGATCGGCAGTGCACAGGGATTGTCGTTCGACGGCACCGGCGACCTGGTCATCCAGCCGACCCTCGACGTCTTCGACGACGGGCCCGAGAAGCCCGTCCAGATCTGGAGCCGCATCGGTCGGCGTCCGATCGTCGCGGTCGGCAACTCCAACGGCGACGACGAGATGCTCCGGTACTGCCGCGGCCTACGGCTCCTGGTGCACCACGACGACGCGGACCGCGAATTCGCCTACACCGCAGGGGCCGAGCGCGCCCTCGAGCACGCCCACGCTCAGGGCTGGACCGTGATCAGCATGCGCGACGACTGGGCGACCGTCTTCGGTGCCTGACGACCTCGCGCGGATACCCGCCCAGACCGCCCTGCTCGGCTCCGACCGGCACGGCCCGGAGGAGCGCCCGGTTCGCGAGGTGCGCGTCGACGGCTTCTCGATCCAGCGGCACACCGTCACCAATGCCGAATTCACGGCGTTCGTCGACGCCACCGGCTACGTCACCGTCGCGGAGCGACCGCTCGATCCCGCGCACTATCCCGGCGCACCGGCCGAGAACCTGCGACCGGGTTCCATGGTGTTCCGCCGCACCGCCGGACCACCGACTTCTACACCGAGACCGGCTCGGCCTGTTGCGCCGAGGACTCCTACGACCCGGGCCAGCCGCAGTTCCGGGTGGCGCGACGGGTGGTCAAGGGCGGGTCGTTCCTCTGCGCGGATTCCTACTGCCTGCGCTACCGGCCCGCGGCCCGACGCGGTCAACCGGTCGACACCGGTATGAGTCACATCGGCTTCCGCTGCGTGCGGCTTTGACCCGAAACCCCACGTTTCGGCGACGACTCCTGAAACCTGTTCTAGTTTTATGACCCATGACCACCAACCGCACCGCCATCGTCATCGGCGCCGCCTCGGGTATCGGCTGGGCCACCGCGCAGGCGCTGGCGGCCGACGGCTACCGCGTCGTCCTGGCCGACCGCAACGGCGACGGCGCCCGTGAGCGTGCCGTCACTCTCGGCGAGCCCCACGCGTCGGCGTACGCCGACGTCACCGACGAGGATTCGGTGCAGCGCCTGTTCGACCAGACCGGCCCCGTCGACGCGGTGGTCAACTGCGCCGGGTTCAGCAACGTCGGCCTCATCGTGGACATGCCGGTCGACCAGTTCCGCGAGGTCGTCGACGTGTGCCTGACCGGAGGCTTCGTCGTCGCCAAACACGCAGGCCGGGCGTTACGCGAAGGTGGTGCGCTGGTACAGATCTCGTCGCTCAACGGCCGTCAGCCGGCCTCCGGGATGAGCGCGTACTGCGCGGCCAAGGCGGGCCTGTCGATGCTCACACAGGTGGCGGCGCTGGAGATGGCGCCGCGCGGCATCCGGGTCAACGCCGTCGCCCCCGGTTTCGTGCACACCCCGCTGACCGATCCGGCCGCCAGCGTGCCCGGCGTGGTCGAGGAGTACCTGGAGAACACCCCGCTGGGGCGGGCCGGCCAACCCGAGGACGTCGCGGCCGCCGTTGCCTTCCTCTGCTCCCCCGCGGCCTCGTGGATGACCGGTGAAGTGCTCGACCTCAATGGCGGCGCCCACCTCAAGCGGTATCCCGACATCCTCGGTCACGTGATGAAACTGGCGGGGGCATAGTGGATTTCGCGGGCAAGCACGCGATCGTCACCGGCGCCGGCTCAGGGATCGGCGCGGCACTGTGCCGGGCGCTGGCCGCGGCGGGCGCCGACGTGCTGTGTACCGACATCGACCCCGTCGCCGCCGAGGCCACCGCGCGCGGATTGGGCGCCCGGTGGGCGCACCTGGACGTGACCGACGCCGTCGCCGTCCAGCGCACCGTCGACGAGGTGGTGGCCCGCGCCGGGCGGCTGGACCTGATGTTCAACAACGCCGGCATCTCCTGGGGCGGTGACACCGAACTGCTCACGCTCGACCAGTGGAACGCGATCATCGACATCAACATCCGCGGGGTCGTCCACGGTGTGGTGGCGGCGTACCCGCAGATGATCAGTCAGGGGCACGGCCACATCGTCAACACCGCCTCGATGGCCGGTCTGACCGCGGCCGGCCTGGTCACCAGCTACGTGATGACCAAACACGCCGTCGTCGGCCTGTCGCTGGCGCTGCGGTCCGAGGCCGCGGCACACGGCATCGGTGTGCTCGCGGTGTGCCCCGGGGCGGTGGAGACACCGATCCTCGACAAGGGCGCCATCGGCGGCTTCGTCGGCCGCAACTACTACCTTGGCACCAAGGGCATGTCGACCGCCTACGACGCCGACCGGCTCGCCCGCGACACCCTGCGGGCCGTCACCCGCAACAAGGCGATCCTGGTCAAACCCCGGCAGGCCCACGCCGCTTGGCTTTTCGCGCGTGCCGCCCCCGGACTGATGCAGCGCATGGCCGCCCGGTTCGTCAGCGAGCAGCGGGCAGGGCAGCGGGCGGTCGACGCGGGATAGGGTGCTGCGGTGTCGACGGGAGATGAGCGGGCGCCGGACGACAGCGATGCCGGCCTGACCCAGTCCCAGAAGCGCGCGCTCGCGGTGTGCACCCTGCTCGCCATCGCGTTCGGCGCGTATTTCCTGCGCGGGTTCTTCATCCTCGTCGTGGTCGCCGCCGTCGCCGCCTATCTGTTCGCCCCGCTCTACGAACGCTTGCAGCGACGGCTCGGCACCGGCCTGTCGGCGACGTTGACGCTGCTGGCAGCGATCCTCACCGTGATCATCCCCGTCAGCCTCGTGGTGTTCCTGGCCATCATCGAGATCACGCAGATGGTCACGACGGTGAGCCAGTGGATGGAAACGACCGACGTCAGCACCCTCGGGGACCGGGCGCTCGAGATGGTCAACAACCTCGCCGCAAAAGTGCCCTACCTCGACATCCACGTCACCCCGGACACCCTGCGCGACGGGGTGGTCACCGTGTCCCAGCGCGTCGGCGAATGGCTGCTCGCCGTGCTGCAGGGCGCGCTCGGCGGGGTGATCGGCGCGGTCGCGGCGTCGATCATCTTCCTGTACGTCTTCCTCTCGCTGCTCACCAAGCGGGAACGGGTGCGCACGCTGATCCGTCAGCTCAACCCGCTGGGCGAGGAGATCACGGACATCTACCTGTCCAAGACCGGCGCGATGGTGCGCGGCACCGTGATGGGCCAGTTCGTCATCGCGATGGTCCAGGGGGTGGCGGGCGCGATCTCGATCTACGTCGCCGGCTTCCACGAGGGCGTCTTCTTCTTCGCCGTGATCTTGAGCGCGCTGTCGGTGATCCCGCTGGGCAGCGGCGTGGTCACGATCCCGTTCGGCGTCGGGATGGCGGTGTTCGGCAACGTGGTCGGCGGAGTCTTCGTCGTGCTGTTCCACCTCATCGTCGTCACGAACATCGACAACTTCCTGCGCCCGATCCTCGTCCCCAAGGCGGCGCGCCTCGACCCGGCGCTGATGCTGCTCGCGGTCTTCTCGGGCATCGCGATGTTCGGCTTCTGGGGCATCGTGCTCGGCCCGGTGCTGATGATCATCATCGTCACCACGATCGGCGTGTATCTGGCGGTGTACAAGGGCGTTCCGCTCGACCCGCCGGAGGACGACGAACCGCGCCGACCCGCCAAACCGCGGTGGTGGCGGTGGCTGCGGGCACGGCTCGGGCGCGGCGGCGCTACGCCCCGGTCAGCCGCTCGGTGAGGAATGCGACGACGCGTTTGCGCGCCTCGTAGGCGGGGTGGCCGTCGACCTCGCGGATCTGATCGGTCAGCACCGAATGCGCGTTCGGCGAGATGCCGTGCGGATTGCCCTTCGTCGAGTCGATCTCGATGACCTCGAAGGCGTCGCCCAGCCGCGACTTGAGCGTGCTGAACCGCTCGCGCGGCGACATCCAGTCCTGGCTGAACCGCAGCCCGAGGGCGCACAACCCGTCATCGGCGGCACGGCGCTCGATGATCCGCAGTTCGCCTTCGGACAGGCCGGGGTCGCGTTTGTGCCTGCCGGTCAGGGGCAGCGGCAGCGACGGCTGGCTGAGCACCGGGGCGAGCACACTGTCGTCGACGGCGGCGGCCAGCGCGAAACCGCCGGTGAAGCACTGCCCGATCACCCCGACGCCCTTACCCGGCGTGCGCGCGTTGAGGTCGCGGGCCAGCGCCCGCAGGTAGTGCGCCACCGGGCGGTCGGCGTTGGTCGCGAACGCGGCGAACTCCTTCGACACACATCCCTTGAGCAGCACCGGCGCCATACCGGGCCGCATGGCAGGCGCCCCGGGCGTGCCGAACAGCGACGGCGCCGCGACCGTGAACCCGCTGTCCACGAGGTGGTTGCCCAGGGCCAGCACGTGGGGGTGCAGCCCCGGCATCTCCGGGATGAGCACCACACCGGGGCCGTCACCCTTGCGGTAGACGTCGTGGGTGTAGCCGGCCGCGGTGAACGGCTCGGCGGTCCACCCGCTCAGGTCGGCTGCCGGAGCCGCTCCGGCGGCGACATTCGGCTTCGGTGCGGTCATCGTCGGGTCCCCCGGTCCTACCTCGCGGTCAGTGGCTGTTGCTTCTGCGTCGCGGCGGCCAGTGTGCGGAACTCCTCGACGCTGCCGGCGCCGGTGATCGCGACCTGCGCGGTTCCGGACAGTCGGGTGGTCCAGACCGGTTCCACTCCCTCGCCGCCCTGGTAGACCACCCAGCTCACCCCGTCCACGTCCTGCGCGCCGGACGGCACGAGGCCGGGGGTGATGGACCCGACGAGTTGGTCTTCGTCGGCGTTGCTCTGGCTCAGGCTCAGGTACTTTCCGCTCGGCGCCAGGTAGCCGGTCCGCGACACCACCGCGCGGGTGGCCTGTCCGGTGCGCGGATCCACCGCGCCCGCCTCGATGCCCGAGCGGCCGCCGGAGTTCGCACGCCAGCCCTCCGGCAGCTCGGGCAGCCGGATCGGGATCTCGAGCGCATCGGCGTCGGCCTGCAGCGCGCGGGCCGCGTCGTAGGACGGTGCCGGTCCCTCACTCGGACCGCGGCCCTGGAACGAGCACATGCCGAGCAGACCCGCCAGCACGATGCACGCCACCACCAGCGGTGCGATCGACCAGAACATGTCCCGGCCGTCCTGCAGCAGCCGCGGCTTGGCTTCCCGCGGCGCGGGACCGGTCGAATCCGGCGCGGGCCGCTCCGGCTGCGGGGGATCGACGGTCATGAATGCCAGTATCCCAGCTCCCCGAGGACGAGCCGCTTCTGGGACAATCTTGGCCATGCCAGATCGCCGCAGGGAAGCCCCTGACCGTAACCTCGCCCTCGAACTCGTCCGTGTCACCGAAGCCGGCGCCATGGCGGCGGGCCGATGGGTGGGACGCGGCGACAAGGAGGGCGGTGACGGCGCCGCCGTCGACGCCATGCGTGAGCTGGTCAATTCGGTGTCCATGCGCGGCGTCGTGGTGATCGGCGAGGGCGAGAAGGACAACGCGCCGATGCTCTACAACGGCGAAGAGGTCGGCAACGGCGACGGGCCCGACTGCGACTTCGCCGTCGACCCGATCGACGGCACCACGCTGATGAGCAAGGGCATGCCGAACGCGATCTCGGTGCTGGCGGTCGCCGAACGCGGCGCGATGTTCGACCCGTCGGCGGTGTTCTACATGAACAAGATCGCCGTCGGCCCGGACGCCGTCGACGCCATCGACATCACCGCGCCGATCGGTGAGAACATCCGCGCCGTCGCGAAGGTCAAGGGCCTGTCGGTCCGCGACGTGACGGTCTGCATCCTCGACCGTCCGCGCCACGAGCAGCTGATCGCCGACGTCCGCGAGGCCGGTGCGCGCATCCGGCTGATCTTCGACGGTGACGTGGCCGGCGCGATCTCGGCCTGCCGGCCCAACTCCGGCACCGACATGCTCGCCGGCATCGGCGGCACCCCCGAGGGCATCATCACCGCCGCCGCGATCCGCTGTATGGGCGGCGCCATCCACGCCCAGCTCGCCCCGAAGGACGACGAGGAGCGCCAGAAGGCGATCGACGCCGGCCACGACATCGACCGGGTGCTCAAGACCGAGGATCTGGTGTCGGGCGAGAACGTGTTCTTCTGCGCCACCGGCGTCACCGACGGCGATCTGCTGCAGGGTGTGCGCTACACCGGCGGCGGCTGCACCACCCAGTCCATCGTGATGCGCAGCAAGTCGGGCACCGTCCGCATGATCGAGGCGTACCACCGCCTGTCCAAACTCAACGAGTACTCCGCTGTCGACTTCACCGGTGACAGCAACGCCGCCTATCCCCTGCCGTAACCGCCGAAACCCTAAGGGACACAACACACAATGGCCGAAACCGACACCGACGTCGAGTACCGCATCGAGCACGACACCATGGGCGAAGTCCGGGTGCCCAAGGATGCGCTGTGGCGCGCCCAGACGCAGCGGGCCGTGGAGAACTTCCCGATCTCCGGCCGCGGCCTGGAGCGCACCCAGATCCGGGCGCTCGGCCTGCTCAAAGGCGCCTGTGCGCAGGTGAACAAGGACCTCGGGCTGCTCGACGCGGAGAAGGCCGACGCGATCATCGCCGCCGCGGCGGAGATCGCGGACGGTCAGCATGACGACCAGTTCCCGATCGACGTGTTCCAGACCGGCTCGGGCACCAGCTCGAACATGAACGCCAACGAGGTGATCGCGTCGATCGCGGCGGCCAACGGCGTCACCGTGCACCCCAACGACCACGTCAACATGTCGCAGAGCTCCAACGACACGTTCCCGACCGCGACCCACATCGCGGCCACCGAAGCTGCTGTGCGCCATCTGATCCCGGCGCTCGAGGTGCTGCACGAGTCGCTGGCCGGCAAGGCCCGCCAGTGGCGCACGACGGTGAAGTCGGGCCGCACCCACCTGATGGACGCGGTGCCGGTGACCCTCGGCCAGGAGTTCGGCGGCTACGCCCGCCAGGTCGAGGCCGGCATCGAACGGGTCAAGGCCACCCTGCCCCGCCTCGGTGAACTCGCCATCGGCGGCACCGCCGTCGGCACCGGCCTCAACGCGCCGGAGGGCTTCGGCGCCAAGGTCGTCGAGGTGCTCGTCGACCAGACCGGCATCGCCGAATTGCGCACGGCCGTCGACTCGTTCGAGGCGCAGGCCGCCCGCGACGGGCTCGTCGAGGCCTCGGGTGCGCTGCGCACGATCGCGGTGTCGCTGACCAAGATCGCCAACGACATCCGCTGGATGGGCTCGGGTCCGCTGACCGGGCTCGGCGAGATCCAGCTGCCGGATCTGCAGCCGGGCAGCTCGATCATGCCGGGCAAGGTCAACCCGGTGATCCCCGAGGCGGTGACGCAGGTGGCCTGCCAGGTGGTGGGCAACGACGCGGCGATCGCCTTCGGCGGCGCGTCCGGCGCATTCGAGCTCAACGTCTATATCCCGATGATGGCGCGCAATCTGCTCGAGTCGTTCAAGCTGCTGACCAACTCGTCGCGGCTGTTCGCCGAGCGGTGCATCGACGGTCTGGTCGCCAACGAGGAGCGCCTGCGCGAGCTGGCCGAGTCGTCGCCGTCGATCGTGACGCCGCTGAACTCGGCGATCGGCTACGAGGAGGCCGCCAAGGTGGCCAAGGAGGCGCTCAAGGAGCGCAAGACGATCCGCCAGACGGTCATCGACCGCGGCCTGACCGGCGAGAAGCTCTCCGAGGAGGAACTCGACCGTCGCCTCGACGTGCTGGCCATGGCCCGGGTCAAGGACGGCGACTGAGCTAGCGATTTCGGTGTAGTTGGTCGCCGTGAGCGCGACCAACTACACCGAAATCACCTCACGGCACCTTGCGGTCGGTGATCGGGCCGGCCCGCAGGTCGCGCAGCATGCTGGTCAGCGGCCCCCGGTAGGCCAGCACCGGGCTCTCGGTGTCGGCGCAGTTCTTGAATCCCTCGCCCATGTCGGCCATCGCCTCCACCGAGGTGCGCGTCGGCGTCCAGCCGAGCTCCGTCTGCGCGCGGGCGGTGTCGAGCAGCGGCACGGTGAACGCCATGTCGAGCCAGCCCTCGTCGATCGGCTGCAGCCGCGCCCGCCACGACAGCGCCACCGCGGGCCGCAGTACCGACGACGGGACGTGCACCGGTTGCGCGCCGAGGGCGTCGGCCAGGTCGTCGCGGCGCACGGGCGGTTCGGCCATCAGGTTGAACGGTCCGGCGGCACGGCGCTCGACGGTCCGCGCGATCGCGTCCGCGACGTCGTCGGCGTGGATGATCGGCACGACCAGACGGCGGTCGAGCGGGAGCACCGGCAGGAACCGCAGCCACCGGGGTTCGATGAACGCGGGCAGGGTGTAGCGGCGCAAACCGCCGGCGGCGCTGCGCTGCATGATGAACCCGGGCCGCATCCGCGCGATCGTGACACCGTCGGTATGGCTGCGCTCGTAGTCGTCGAGCAGCGCTTCGGCCGCGGACTTGGCACGGCTGTAGGCCGAGGTGGGAATGCCCGCCGTGGACCAGGTTTCGTCGACGTACTGCCCGTATCGGCCCGCCGCGTAGGTCCCCACCGAGGACATGTGCACCAGCTGTCCGACGCCGGCGACGTCGGCCGCCCGCAGCACCGCACGGGTACCCCCGACGCCGACCGCGTCCAGGTACTGCACGTTGCGGGTCGGCTGGAAACCCCAGGCGAGGTGCACGACGCTGTCCGCGTCGTGCATCACCGATTGCAGCCGGGTGGTGGCGTCGTGATCGGCCAGGTCGAGCTGACGCCACTGCGCCGAGCGGTAGATGCCGGTGTTGGGCGGCTGACGCCGGGTCACCCCGGTGACGGTGTAGCCGCCCGCGTCGGCGAGCCGGTGCAATAGTGCAGTTCCGACGTTTCCGCTGGCTCCGGTGATCACGACGCGTGTGGGCATACGGGGTCAGTACCCGGGCCGCGGTCGTCCAATCGCCGCCGCGGGCCTTTGTGCCCTACCGCAACGGCCCGCGGTGGGTCACCCTGGAGGGGTGACCAGCTTTCCCGACGCCTCCGTGCTGCGCGCGGCGCTGGCGTCGGCCGTGCGGGCGCCGTCGGTGCACAACAGCCAGCCGTGGCGCTGGCGGGCCGGCGCGGACCGGGTGGACCTGTTCGCCGAACCCTCGCTGCATCTGCCGCAGATCGACCCGGACGGGCGGGACTTCCTGCTCAGCTGCGGGGCGACGCTGCACCATGCCGTGGTCGCGTTCGCGGCGCTGGGCTGGGCTGCGCGCGTGCACCGCTTCCCCGCGCCGGACGAACCGAATCACCTTGCGACACTGACACTTTCACCGCGCCCGCCGACCGAACTGGAGCTCGCGCTCGCCGCAGCGATTCCCCGGCGCCGCACCGACCGCAGACGTTACAGCAGCCGTGAGGTCTCCCCCGCCGACATCGCGGTGATGGGGGCGCGCGCGGCGCGCGCCGGGGTGTCGCTGCGCCGGGTGGAGTCGCTGGCCGGGTTGCACGCGGCGGTGGACGACGCGATGCGCACGCATCTGCACGACGAGGCCTACCTGCGCGAACTGACCACGTGGAGCGGCCGGTACGGGTCGGTGGCGGGCGTCCCCGCGGCCAACGTCCCGCCGACCGACGTGTCCGCGCCGGTTCCCGGGCGGGTGTTCGCCGGCAGCACGCCGGCCCGTCCGGCCGACCCCGCCGACGGCGCGGACAACGCGGTGGTGCTCGCCCTGGGCACCCGCGACGACGATCCACCGGCACGCTTGCGGGCGGGCGAGGCCACCAGCCTCGTGCTTCTCACCGCCACGTCGATCGGGCTGGCGAGCTGCCCGGTCACCGAGCCGCTGGAGGTGCCCCAGACGCGAGCGGCGTTGCGCGAAGAGATCTTCGAATCCCGGGCCCACCCGCAGATGCTGTTGCGCATCGGCTGGGCGCCCGACGACGCGGCCGCACTGCCCGCCACGCCGAGGCGTCCGTTGCCGGACTGATCACGGCAGCGGCACACACCACCGCAGCAGCGTCCCGCCGCCGTCTCGGGGGCCCAGCGTCACGGTGCCGCCCGCGGCGTCCGCCCGTGCGCGCAGATTGCGCAGACCGCTCTCGGTGCGCGGTCCCTCGACGCCGCGGCCGTTGTCGGCGACCTCGATACACAGATCGTCGGCGACGGCGACCCGCACCGACAGTTCGGTCGCCTCGGCATGCCGCACAGCGTTGCTGACGGCTTCGCGCACCACGGCCTCCGCGTGGTCGGCCAGCGCCGCGTCGATCACCGACAGTGGTCCGACGAACTGGGTGGTGGTGTGCAGGCCGGCCCCCGCGAACTGCCCGATCGCCTCGTCGAGGCGCTGGCGCAACCGGGTCGCGCCCGGCGCGCCGCCGTGCAGGTCGAAGATCGCGGTGCGGATCTCCTGGATCACCGCCTGCAGATCGTCGACGTTGCCCGCCAGCCGCTGCTGCACATCGGGGTCGCGCACCCGCGCGAGCGTGCCCTGCAGCGAGAGGCCGACGGCGAACAACCGCTGGATGACGTGGTCGTGCAGGTCGCGGGCGATGCGGTCGCGGTCGGTGAGGATCTCGAGTTCCTGCATCCGCCGCTGCGAGGTGGCCAGTTGCCAGGCCAGCGCCACCTGATCGGCGAATGCGGCCGTCACGTCGAGCTGTTCGGCGGTGAACCGGCGCGCGCCGGGCGGCCGCACCGCCACCAGGACACCGGCCACCGTGTCGGCGGCGCGCAGTGGAAGCACCAGGGCCGGTCCGTATCGGGTTGTGCCCAGCGTGATCTCGTCGAGCCGCGCCGGGGTGCGTTCCCGGAACGCCCGGCCCACCGGATCGTCGTCGAGCGCGACGGTGAGGGACTCACCGCTCACCACCCCGGCGGCCTCGACCACCACCAGATCGTCGGCCTGGCCCGGCACCGCGACCAGGGTGCCGTCCGCGCCGGTGAGCGTCAGGGCCTGGTCGACGACCCGTCTGAAGACGGTGGCCGGGCTGACGCCGGAGAGCATCTCGGTGGCGATGTCGCGCGTCGCGGCGATCCACGCCTGCCGGGCCCGGGCCTGTTCGTAGAGCCGGGCGTTGTCGATCGCGATACCGGCCGCGGCGGCGAGCGCCTGCACGAGCACCTCGTCGTCCTCGCTGAACGGCTGGCCGCCGACCTTGTCGGTCAGGTAGAGGTTGCCGAACACCTCGTCGCGGATCCGCACCGGCACACCGAGGAACGTCCGCATCGGCGGATGGTTCGGCGGGAAGCCGACGGACGCGCTGTGGTGTCGGATGTCGTCGACCCGGATCGGATGCGGATCGTCGATGAGGACCCCGAGCACCCCACGGCCGTCGGGCAGATGGCCGATCAGCTCGCGGGTGTCGTCGTCGATGCCCTCGTAGACGAACTCGACCAGTTCGTGGCCGTGGCCGCGCACGCCGAGCGCACCGTAGCGCGCGTCGACGAGCTGGATCGCGGTGTGCACGATCGTGCGGAGCGTGACGTCGAGTTCGAGTCCTGCGGTGACCACGAGCATCGCCTCGACCAATCCGTCGAGGCGGTCACGGCCTTCGACGATCTGCTCGATGCGGTCCTGCACCTCGGCGAGCAGTTCCCGCAGCCGCAACTGGGACAGGGTGTCGCGCAGCGGACGCTCGGTCACGCTGCCGACTCAACCATCGCCGCGGGCGGGGCGATCGAGCTTCGACACGAACACCGCGGCCTGTGTGCGCCGCTCCATACCGAGTTTCGCCAGCAGCCGGGACACGTAGTTCTTGACCGTCTTCTCCGCCAGGAACATCCGCGCCGCGATCTGCTTGTTGGTCAGCCCCTCCCCGAGCAGGTCGAGCAGCACCCGTTCTTGGGCCGACAGAGCCGACAGCGGATCGGAGCGTGCGGCGTCGCCGCGCAGTTTGGCCATCAGCGCGGTGGCGGCCCGATTGTCCAGCAGCGAGCGCCCCGCCCCGACGTCCTTGATCGCCTGCGCGAGCTCCATGCCCTTGATGTCCTTGACGACGTATCCGCTGGCGCCGGCCAGGATCGCGTCCAGCATCGCCTCATCGGAGGTGAAGGACGTCAACATCAGACACCGCAGATCGGGCAGCCGCGACAGCAGGTCGCGGCACAGTTCGATGCCGTTGCCGTCGGGCAGCCGCACGTCGAGCACCGCGACATCGGGGGCCACAGCGGGGATGCGCGCCAGCGCTGAGGCCACCGAATCGGCCTCGCCCACCACGTCGAGTTCGGGGTCGGCGCTCAGCAGGTCGATCAGCCCGCGGCGCACCACCTCGTGATCGTCGACCAGGAAGACGCGGACCATGCTCGCCAGTGTCACCACCGGCGCTCCCGTTCGCAAACGGCTACGCGAATCGCAGCACGTCCCGCAGCGCCCGGCGCGGGGTCGGCGGCGGCACCGCCTCCAGCGACGGCGCCAGCCCGACGCGGATCAGCACCTGCGGCCGCGCGGCGCGGCCGATCAGGTTGCCGACGATGCCGCGGCTGGACGCGACTTCGGTCACGTGGGTGACGGTGCAGGTGCCCAACCCGGCCATGGTGGCTTCCAGCAGGACCGCCGACATCGCCTCGCCGCTGCGCAGCGCGTCGAGGCGATCGTCCCCGTCGGTGGACAGCACGACGATGGTGGCCCGGTCCCCGCCGATGCCCGGCCGCCGCTCGGCGCCGCGGGTGACGGGAAAGTTGCGGCCGACGTCGACGCGTTCACTCTCGGCGGCGGACACCAGCGCGCTCTGCGGGATTCCCTCGCCGGCGTCGAAAGGTGCTGTCCACCAGCTCAGTTCGGCATGGTAGGAGGAATCGTAGAGGCGCAGCACCTCGGTAAGGTGCGAGGTCTCGGCGAGTTCGCCGCGGAGCTGGTCGGCGAGGATGTCGGCGTGCACGTCGTCCTCGACGCGAGCGCGCATCAGCGGTTCGAACGACTCCCAGTCCGGTGCGGCGGCCATCGGGAGGCGGTCGGTGCGGCGCAGCAGGATCGCGTCGGCGCGGCGGCGGTGGGCCTCGCTGACCGATTCCATCGGCGTGACGGTGACCGTGGCCAGGTGGTCGGGATCCTCGCGATCGGGTAGCCGCTCGACGTGGGCTTCCCACCCGGCGGCGGCCAGCGCGACGCGCAGGTGGTCGAGTACCGCACCGCAGCTGATGACGGCTTCGCGGCCGGACCGGTCGGCCCAGTACATCAGCCGCGCGGGGTCGAGGAACAGGTGCAGCCCGTCCGCGTCGGCGACCCACCGCCACGGCTGGCTGTTGTGCAGTGACGGCGCGCGGCAGGCCAGGCGGACGGCGTCGCGGATGACCTCGGTGGCGACCACGGTATCGGACATCGCTTCAGCTTCGTCCCCGCCACCCCGGCCGCCTAGGGCCTTAGGTCACTCGCGATTTCGGTGTGGTTGGTCGCGCCCAGCGCGACCAACCACACCGAAATCACCACGTCACGGGAGGGCGCCGGGGCTGATCTCCTCGAGCATCTCGGTGACCAGCGCGGCGATCGGCGAGCGTTCGCTGCGCTGCAGCGTGATGTGGGCGAACAGCGGGTGACCCTTGAGCTTCTCGATCACCGCCGCAACACCGTCGTGACGGCCGACCCGCAGGTTGTCGCGCTGGGCGACGTCGTGGGTGAGCACCACCCGCGAGCCGGCGCCGAGACGGGACAGCACAGTCAGCAGGACGTTGCGCTCCAGCGACTGCGCCTCGTCGACGATCACGAACGAATCGTGCAGCGAGCGACCGCGAATGTGGGTGAGCGGCAACACTTCCAGCATTCCGCGCGACAGCACCTCCTCGAGCACCGCGGGGCTCGCCAGCCCTTCGAGGGTGTCGAAGACGGCCTGGGCCCACGGCCCCATCTTGTCGCTCTCGCTGCCGGGCAGATAACCCAGATCCTGCCCGCCGACGGCGTAGAGCGGCCGGAACACCACGACCTTGCGCTGGGTGCGACGCTCCAGCACCGCTTCGAGGCCCGCGCACAGCGCCAGCGCCGACTTGCCGGTGCCCGCCTTGCCGCCGAGCGAGACGATGCCGACCGATTCGTCGAGCAGCAGATCCAGCGCCATGCGTTGTTCGGCCGACCTTCCCCGGAGGCCGAACACTTCACGGTCACCGCGGACCAGCTGCACCCGTTTGGCGGCGTTCACCCGGCCGAGCGCATGCGAGTTTCCGCCGAGCAGCCGAACACCGGTGTGGCACGGCAGATCTCGCGCCGGGGCCAGGTCGATCTCACCCTCTGCGAACAGGGCGGCCACCTCGTCGGCGGTCACGTCGATCTCGTCCATCCCGGTCCAGCCCGACACCACGACATCCTGTGCGTGGTACTCGTCGGCGGCCAGGCCGACCGCACCGGCCTTGACGCGCAGTGGGATGTCCTTGCTGACCAGCGTGACCAGCTTCCCCTCGGCGGCCAGATTGGCTGCCACCGTGAGGATCCTGGCGTCGTTGGAGTCGGTGCGGAAGCCGGCGGGCAGCACCGACGGGTCGCTGTGGTTCAGCTCGACGTGCAGCGTTCCGCCTTCTGTCCCAACGGGAATCGGCTGATCGAGGCGACCGTGCTCGAGCCGGAGGTCGTCGAACAGGCGCAACGCCTGCCGGGCGAACCAGCCGAGCTCGTGGTGATGCCGTTTGGCTTCCAACTCACTGATGACCACCAGCGGGACAACCACCTCGTGTTCGGCAAACCGTGTCGTTGCCCAGGGATCGGACAACAGCACGGAGGTGTCGAGCACGTAAGTCCGGAGAGGCGAATCGGTCACGTAGCGCTCCTGGTATCCGCGGGTCCCCCGCGAACCTGTCGGCGGACACTGCGGCACCAGGGCCGGGGCCGGCCCTCTCGTGATCGCAACGATCGGGTACCGCCCGGACAGCAGAGCAATTCGCTAGCCATCGAAAGCGACGCTACTCCCGTCGCCGGGTGCGCGCCGCGCAGACGCGCCGGTGCGGGGCGCGCGTCAGGTTAAGCGTTCGTGAACTGCCGCAGCGAGGGTTCGTCGGCCAGACTCCACGCCGCGATGCGGTCGGAGATCACCGTGCGCAGGTGCTCCTGGCTGAAGATGCCATTCTCGGCCATCACCGCGACCTTGTCCTGGTAGGCGTCGATGTCTCCGCCGACCACGCCGAGCTCGGCCGCGCGCTGCGCGATCGCCGCCACGGTCTCGTCGCGGTGGGTCTGCAGGCAGTGCGCGACGAGGTTCGCGAAGAACACCTCGTGGCGCTCCTCGTCGGCGGCGATCCGGCCGACCAGCCCCTTGAGCACCGGTTCGGTGATCTGTGCCTCGAGGTTGCGGGTGAACACCGCGTGGGACCGCTCGAAGAACGCCATGAACACCAGCGTCTCGATCTGGCTGAACCGGTCGGCGCGGTAGCCCTTCATGACGTGCTCGACGCGCACGTCCTCGTTCGCGGCCGGGTCGACCTCGCGGGTGACGACGAGGTAGTTGCGCAGCGCGACGGCGTGCAGGTGCTCCTCGGCGGTCCAGCGGCCGATCCAGCGTCCCCACTTCTCCTCGAGGATGAAGTGCTCGACGAGCTCGCGGTGGTAGCCGGCGAGGTTGTCCTTGGTGATCAGCAGGATCTCGAGCGCGTCGGTGACCGGCTTGGGCAGGGTCACCTGCGAGGGATCCCAGTCGCGCCCGCCGAGGAACGCGAAGTTCTCCCCCTGGTCGAACGGCACGTAGTCGTGCGCGTACCAGAGGTCCTCGGAGTCGAGGTGGCGACGCAGTTCGCCCTTGACGACCGGCTCGAGTTCGAGGGTCAGCGCGTTAGGGACAGGTTTCTGTGCCATGCGGTTACATTAACCCGAGTCTGTGGGAATCGTAAAATTCCCGGCGCGTCGCGTCAGAGGGTCAGCCCCGGGTACAGCGGATTGGCCGCGAGCATCTCGGCCGACGCGGCGTGGACCCGTTCGGCGGTGCCGTCGGCCAGCGTGTACTTCGCCTTGGAGAACCCCGTCGGACCGGTCGAATTCGGCTGGGTGTTCTGCAGCACGTCGACGACCAGTTCGGCCACCCGGTCGAACTCCGCGGCGCCGAACCCACGGGTGGTCAGCGCCGGCGTGCCGAAGCGGATGCCGCTGGTGTACCAGGCGCCGTTCGGATCGGCCGGGATCGAGTTGCGGTTGGTGACGACGCCGGCGTCGAGCAGCGCGGACTCGGCCTGCCGGCCGGTCAGCCCGAAGCTCGTCACGTCGAGCAGCACGATGTGGTTGTCGGTGCCGCCGGTGACCAGGCGGGCGCCACGCTTGAGGAAGCCCTCGGCCAGCGACTTGGCGTTGTCGGCGACCCGCTGCGCGTAGGCCTGGAACGACGGCTGACGCGCCTCGGCGAGCGCGACGGCCTTGGCGGCCATCACATGCGAGAGCGGTCCGCCGAGCACCATCGGGCAGCCCTTGTCGACGGCGTCGGAGTACTCCGGCTGCGCCAGCACGAGGCCGCCGCGCGGACCGCGCAGCGACTTGTGCGTGGTGGTCGTCGTGACGTGGGCGTGCGGCACCGGATCCTCGTCACCGGTGAACACCTTGCCGGCGACCAGGCCCGCGAAATGGGCCATGTCGACCATCAGCGTCGCGCCGACCTCGTCGGCGATCTCGCGCAGCTTGGCGAAGTCCACCCGCCGCGGGTAGGCCGAGTATCCGCCGACCAGGATCAGCGGCTTGAACTCGCGCGCGGCGGCGGCCAGCGCGTCGTAGTCGAGCAGCCCGGTCTCCGGGTCGGTGCCGTAGCTGCGCTGGTGGAACATCTTGCCGCTGATATTGGGCCGGAACCCGTGGGTGAGGTGACCGCCGGCGTCGAGCGACATCCCCATCAGCCGCTGGTTGCCGAGCTTGTTGCGCAGGCTCTCCCAGTCCGCCTCGGACAGATCGTTGACGTGCTTGGCGCCCAGTTCGGCCAGCCCGGGCGCCTCGACGCGGGTGGCCAGGATCGCCCAGAAGGCGACCAGGTTGGCGTCGATGCCGGAGTGCGGCTGGGCGTAGGCGTACGGCGCGCCGAACAGTTCGCGGGCGTGTTCGGCGGCGACACTCTCGACGACGTCGACGTTCTGGCAGCCGGCATAGAAGCGGTGGCCGATCGTGCCCTCGGCGTACTTGTCGCTCAGCCAGGTGCCCATGGTCAGCAGAACCGCCGGCGAGGCGTAGTTCTCGCTGGCGATCAGCTTGAGCGAATCGCGCTGATCGGCGAGCTCTTTACGGGTGGCGGCGGCGATCCGTGGCTCGACGGTCTCGATGACCTGCAGCGCGGCCCGATAGGCGGCGCTCGCGGTGTCGGCGTAGTCGGCGCCCGGAGCCGCGGTCGACGAGGTCACAGCGTCAGCAGTCATGGTGTCGAGGGTAATCGCGCCGAGCGGGCTGCCGGTACTCAGGCACCTCCTGCGGGCGAGTGCGCGAACTGATACGCCCTGCGCCGCGCGTCGCGTATGAAACCGCACGTTCGGCGGGGCCGGCGTCAGGCCGCGCGCAGCGCCGACGGGATGAGCGGCTCGTCGAGCAGGCGGCCGAATCGCTCGGTCAGACCGACCCCGGCCGGGCGGGCGTCGAGCCAGCCGCGCAGCAGCCGGTAACCCTCGACGTAGGTCGACGTGTAGGCCCGCCACAGCGGCGAGGACAGGAACCGCAGCATCTGCCGCGCCCGCTCGTCGTCGACCAGCAGCCACCGCTTGAGGAACGCCACCACGTCGTCGACCGGGCGGTGCTCGTCGTGCAGCATCAGCGCGGCGTCCTGGCGCACGTCGGCCAGCGCGGCCGTCGCCGCCGACACGGCCTCGGCCCGCGCACCGTCGAACCGCAGACCGAGGTCGGCGTAGATCTCGGCCGCCCACTCGCCCCAGCCCTGCCCGACGACCGCGTACAGCGCGAGGTCGGCGAGCCCCTCGGCCATCAGGCACTGCGGGGTGTTGACCAGGAAGATGGTCTGCTCGGCATGGCCGAGTGCATGGACGAGGCCGGCCTCCTTGCGGCAGTGCTCGGTGTGGTGGCCGGGATACGACTCGTGCGCGACGAGTCTCGGCAGGTTGGCCATCTGCTGTTTGAGGTCGGCGTTGACCGCGACCGTCGACTTGTAGTCGCCCAGGTAGTAGTTGAACCCCGACCACGGTTTGTCGGTGACCACCTCGTAGGTGATCGTCTCGGCGTCGGGCAGCGGATACGTGGCACGCACGCGGTCGCGTAGCGCGCTGGAGAAGGCGTGGATGCACTCCTCGAGCCGCTCGGGCGGGATCTCGTCGCCGGTGCGGTGCGCCTGGATCCGCTCGGCGAGCGGCCCCGTCCCGCCGAGCGCCTCGTCGAGCGCGACGTGCGCCTGCCGGTAGGTGTCCGGGTCGCCCTTGGTGATCCGGACGTCGAAGTACGTCTCGACCTCGTCGACGAATCCGACGTCCTCCCCGGCGAACTTGCGGCCGGCGAGCGCCAGCGCCCGCAGGTGCGCCGAGAGGTAGTCCGCGCGCGCCTGGTCGAAGCCGCCGGTGCGCGGCGTGTCCGGTACCGCGGCCAGCAACCGCTGCGCCTGACGCGCCAGCTCGGCCGGATCCGGCGCGGGCTCGTCGGCCACCGCCCGCCGCAGTGCGGGGTCACCGGTGAAGGAGTCGACGTAGCCGTCCTCTACGCGGTCGAAGCGCAGACCGAGAAGCAGATATTCGCGAATGAGGGTGTCGGGCTCCATGGCTGCAACGCTAATCGGGTCGCCCCAGGCGTTCACCTCGGATCCGGTACTGCAAGACTGGCCCCATGGCGCGGCTGAGCGAACCGAGCCCCTACGTCGAGTTCGACCGCACCCAGTGGCGTGCGTTGCGGATGTCGACGCCGCTCAAGCTCACCGAGGACGAGCTGCGAAAGCTCCGCGGCCTCGGTGAGAAACTCGACCTCCTCGAGGTCGAGGAGGTCTACCTCCCCCTGGCCCGCCTCATCCACCTGCAGGTGGCCGCGCGGCAGCGGCTGTTCGCCGCGACCGCGGAGTTCCTCGGCGAACCGCAGCAGAACCCGGACCGGCCGGTGCCGTTCATCATCGGCGTGGCGGGCAGTGTGGCTGTCGGCAAGTCCACCACCGCCCGCGTGCTGCAGGCGCTGCTGGCCCGCTGGGGCAACCACGCCCGCGTCGACCTCGTCACCACCGACGGCTTCCTGTATCCGAACGCGGAGCTGGCCCGGCGGAACATCATGCACCGCAAGGGTTTCCCGGAGAGCTACGATCGCAGGGCGCTGATGCGGTTCGTCACCGCGGTGAAGTCCGGGGCCGACGTCGCGTGCGCACCGGTGTACTCGCATCTGCTCTACGACATCGTGCCCGGCGAGAACCAGGTCATCCGGCATCCGGACATCCTGATCCTCGAGGGCCTCAACGTATTGCAGACCGGACCCGCGCTGATGGTGTCGGACCTGTTCGACTTCTCCGTCTACGTCGACGCCCGTCTGGAGGACATCGAGGGCTGGTACATCTCCCGGTTCCTCACCATGCGGTCGACGGCGTTCGCCGATCCGGCGTCGCACTTCCACCACTACGCGACCCTGACCGACGAACAAGCCGTCTTCGCCGCCCGCGACATCTGGCATTCGATCAACCGGCCGAATCTCATCGAGAACATCCTGCCGACGCGTCCCCGCGCAACACTGGTGCTGCGCAAGGACGCCGACCACGCCATCAACCGGTTGCGGCTGCGCAAGCTGTGATTCAGAGCCGGCGCCAGCCCACGTACTGCAGTTCGGCGAACACCAGCGTGTAGACGCCGGTGGCCAGCGTGAGCGCGATGCCCGTTCCCGTCATCGACCACACGTCGGTGACGACGACGATGACCGCGGCGACGGCGTAGAGGATGTTGGCGGCGATCACCGCCACCCCCGCACCCCGCAGCGACGGCAGAGGGAGCGCCGCGAGCCCGAACACCACGACCCCGTAGCCGATGAAGAACGCGGCGAGCGAGTACTCGATGGCCGTTGTGGTGCCGGACAGTTCGGCCAGCGTGCCCGCGAGCGGTAGCGCGGCCAGCCCGGCCAGGCCGGTCATCACCGCATCGGCGCGCATGGCCAAGCGCAGCAGGCGGTCTCGCGCCCCGGTGCGGGCGGTGTCAGCAGTGGCGGTCATATCTGTATCTCCTTCGGTTGGGTACTCGATCAGGAAGCAAAGGGCCGGATGCGGGGCGTCACGCCCAACCTCGAAACGGCGGCGCCCCGCACCGGCAGGAGGGGGTCACGCCAGACGGCGCACCCCGAGGTACTGCACGGTGGCGAAGGCCAGCGTGACGAGGGTGAACGAGATGGTCATGACGACTCCGGCCGGGGTCAGCGGCAGCCAGCCGCCGATCAGCACGACGGCGACGGCGATCGCGAAGGCGAGGTTGCCCGCGACCACGCCCACCCCGACGCGACGCACGTCGGGCACCGCGGCCAGCACGTACAGCGCGGCGCCGTAGCCGACCAGCGCAGCGCCGCTGACCCATTCGAACGTCGGCGACAGCCCTGAGAGCCGCGACAGCTGATCGGCGGCCATCGCGACCAGCAGGCCGAGCGCCGCGCAGAGCGTCGCGTCGGCACGCAGCGCGAAGCGCAGCAGCGAGTCGGTCGAATCGGACAGTGGCCGGGTGGTGATGGATGTGTGGATGGCGGTCATGTCGGCTCCTCGGCGGTGAGGTCTCCGTGGGCTTGGGGGACACCACCGATGCTGCGCAGCGCGCACTGCCAGATCGACACCGAACGCTGCCAACCACTGCCAACCGCAGGTCAGCGGGCTGTCGGGATCAGTCGCGGGCGCTGACCAGATCGCTGCGCAGATCGGCGGCGATCACCCGGGCGGCCGCGGTCTGCCAGTTGTGCAGCGACCGCTGCGGCACCTCGGTGACGAACCACTGCCACGCCTGCCGCGCGACCGGGTCCAGGCCGGCCGGGGTGGCGTTCTGGGCGTAAGCCCGCACCCCCGCCACGTAGGGGAAGTACAGCGAGTTGTAGTGGCGCCACTGCTCGGTCGTGCCGAAGTCCCCGCCGTCGCGCGGTTTGAGCCGGGCGATGCGCTCGGCGAGCAGCGCGCGCAGTTCGTTGGCCCGCTCCAACGGCTGATCAGGCGCACCGCGGGCGGCGAGGCGGTCGTCGATGACGGGTAACGCGGTCAGCGGGTTGGCCATCAGTTTGGCGAGATCGCCGTAGTGGCCGAGTGCGCGGCGGGTCAACCGGGCGAACGTCTCGTCGTCGACGTCGTGCAGCGGGTTGGCCGCGCGGCGCGGCAGCGCGGCCTCGGTCCGGCGCAGGACGGCCCGGTCGGCCCGCAGGTCCGGTGAGCGGGAGAACGCGAGCCGGTCCAGTACGCCCGCCAGCGGGTCGGCCAGCACGTTGATCGCGATCGCGAGCGCGAGGCTGGTGAACATCAGCACCACCAGCGCGGTCCGCTGCCCGGTGAACGCCATGCCGATGAGGACCTGCCCGCCGAACAGCAGCGCCACCGCCGCCGTCGCCACGAACGACCGCCGCATGTCGGCGCGCAGCGCCTGCCCCTCGTCGAACGCATCCCAGATCGCCACCGCCACCCCGAGCAGCGCGACGTCGAAACCCGTCGACGCCAACGCCAGCCAGCTCGGCACCAGGCCGAGCGGGACGACGAGGATCGCGTTGCCGAGGGCGAAGAACAGCGTCGCGATCACCAGAAAACCCGCCACCGGAACGGGTTTCACACCGCGGCGGACCGCGCGCACCATCGCGCCGAGTGCGGACACCGAGACGGCGCCGAACATCACCCAGTGCCCGAGCCGCAGTGGGCCCTCGACGCTGCCCGCCAGCGCCGCCCCGCCGAACGCCACGACGGCGACACCGACGACGGCGGCGATCTCGGCGACGCGGCCGCGGGCGGTGTCCGGCGGCCGCGACAACTCGAGCAGCACCGCGAACCAGGCGATCCCCGGCACCGCGACGAGGTAGATCTCCACCCGGCCCACCACGTCGGCGCCGCTGACCACCCGCACGGCGTCCAGCGCGACCACGACGGCGAAGCTGGTCAGACCGGCAGCGGCCAGCGCCAGCACGGGTTTGCGCGGATTACGCGCCAGCAGATACAGACCCAGCCACCAGCTCAGCGCGAAGACCACGGCGGACAGCGCAGCCATGCCCCAAGTGTGGCACGCGTCTCAGATGCCGTACCGGCGATCCCGCCGGGTGTAGTCGCGCAGCGCGCGCAGGAAGTCGACGCGGCGGAACGCGGGCCAGTACGCCTCGGTGAACCACATTTCGGAGTACGCGCTCTGCCACAGCAGGAACCCGGACAGCCGCTGTTCACCGGAGGTGCGGATCACCAGATCGGGATCGGGCTGCCCGGAGGTGTAGAGGTTCTCGGAGATCGCCTCGGCGGTGACGGCCTCGACCAGCTGGTCGCCCGTCGCGCCGTCGGCGAGCCTCTTGCCGAGCAGCGCGCGCACCGCGTCGACGATCTCCTGCCTGCCGCCGTAGGCGACCGCGACGTTGACGTGGAAGGTGTTGCCGTTGCCCGCCGTGGACTCGACCGCGTCGCGCAGCCGCCGCGCCGGTTCCTCACCGAGCAGGGACAGGTCGCCGACGGTGCGCACACTCCACCGGTTGGCCGGTGTGCAGATCTCCTCCACCACGCCGGTGATGATCTCGATGAGCTCGGCGAGTTCGTCGGCGTCGCGCCGCAGGTTCTCGGTCGACAGCAGATACACCGTGGCCATCTCGATACCGGCGGCCTGACACCAGCGCAGCATCTCGGCGATCTTCGCCGCGCCGACGCGATAGCCGTAGCTCACGTCATCGTGACCGGCGTCACGGGCCCAGCGGCGATTTCCGTCACACAGCACCGCAATGTGGCGCGGTAGTTGTGATTTGGACCGCGTCAGCTCCTGACGCAACCGCATCTCATAGAGCCGATATGCAGGCTCCTTGAGACCGCGGGGAATGATGTCCATAGGTACTCAGACTACTGTGGCGGCCGAGTGCCCCACCCGAGTTGACGGAGCTGACATGACGACCCCGTCCACCCCGCTCGACGCCGACGACTCACGTCCGAAGGGCGATCCGGAGGACTTCCCGGAGGCCGTCGCCGAGCGGGTCGCCCACTTCATCGGCAAACCCCGCGCCCGTGGGTGGATCCACGTCTACTCCGCGGTGGTCGCGCTGATCTGCGGGGCGACGCTGGTGGCGGTGTCGTGGGCGGAGGTGTCCACCCGCGCGGGCATCGCGACGTTGATCTACACGTTCACGATCGTGGCGATGTTCACCGTCAGCGGGACCTACCACCGGGTGACCTGGCGCTCGCCGACGGCGCGCAAATGGATGAAACGCGCCGACCATTCGATGATCTTCATCTTCATCGCGGGCAGCTACACGCCGTTCGCGCTGCTGGCCCTGCCGCAGGACAAGGGCATGGTGCTGTTCTGGATCGTGTGGAGCGGGGCGATCGCCGGGGTGCTGCTCAAGATGTTCTGGCCGTCGGCGCCGGCGTGGGTGGGCGTGCCGCTGTACCTGCTGCTCGGCTGGGTGGCGGCGTGGTTCATCGGCCCGATCATGGACGGGGCGGGCGTGGCCGCGGTGGTGCTGCTGATCGTGGGCGGCGCGCTGTACAGCATCGGCGGGGTGCTCTACGGGCTCAAGTGGCCGAATCCGTGGCCGACGACCTTCGGCCACCACGAGTTCTTCCACGCCTGCACCGCGGTCGCGGCGATCTGCCACTACATCGCGATGTGGTTCGCGGTCTTCTCGGGCTAGCCGGCGATTTCGGTGTAGTTGGTCGCGCCCAGCGCGACCAACTACACCGAAATCACAGCTGGGTGACGTTCTCCGGTCCCCAGTAGGCCTTCATCGAGGCGATCTTGCCGTCACCGGTGAACGTCATCACCTCGATCGGCTCGATGCGCATCGTGCTCTCGCCCATTTTCACGGTGATCGCGAAGACGAACGCCGCCTCGTGGCCGCCGGAGCGGAAGCTCAGCAGTTCGGTCTCGACCTCGACGCCCTCGGTGTTCTTGTAGAAGCCGGCGATGGCCTGCCGTCCGATGTGCACCTCGCCGCCGCCGACCGGATCCTCGAGGGTGGCGTCCTCGGCGTACAGCGCGGCGACGTCGTCGGCCGAGCCGGTGGAGACGGTGTGCAGGTAACGCTCGACGATGGCCTTGGGCTCGACGGTCATGGCCCGCACGCTACACGGCGGCGCCCAGCGCGGCGGCCAAGTCCGCGGGCGTGGTCACGGGCAGGTCGCAGGTGCGGCCGCGGCACACGTACGCCGCATCGGCGCCGTCGACGCGGCCCCGGTCGGTCAGCAGTTCCGACGAGTCGACGGGACCGCCCACGACGATCGCCCCGCCCGGCGCCAACGCCCGTGCCGCGCGCAGCAATTCGGAGTGCGCCGGATCGCACGCCACCGCGATCTGGATCGGTCCGCGCACCGCGGCTTCGGCCACCGCCAGCCAGTGCCCGCCGGAGCGGGGCGCCCGGTCGAGGATCAGCGCCGCGGTGGCCAGCGTGGCGTCCGCGGCCGCGGCGTACCGCCCGGCCTGCGCGGCCGGCGCCAGGTGCGCTGCGGTCTGCAGCGCCTCGGCGATCAGCGAGGCGCCCGCCGGGGTGGCGCCGTCGAAGGGATCGGCGGGCCGCAGCACGAGCGCCTCGGCGTCGTCGGCGGTGTCGAACCAGTGCCCGGCGCGCTGCGGATCGGTGAAGTGATCCAGGGCGATGTCGACGAAGCCGAGTCCGGCCTGCAGCCACGAGGCATCCCCGGTCGCCTGGTACACGGTGAACAGGGCGGTGGCGAGCGCGGCATGGTCTTCGAGGATCGCCGCGCTCTCCCCCACCCGTGCGCCGAGGCTGGCGCGGCGCAACCGGCCGTCCACGAGGTGCAGCCCGACGATGGCGCGTGCGCAATCCGTTGCAGCGGTGAGCAGTTCGGGGTCGTCGAGCGCGACGGCGGCTTCGGCGAGGGCGGTGATCGCCAGGCCGTTCCACGCGGTGACCACCTTGTCGTCGCGGCCGGGTTGCGGCCGGGCCGACCGCGCGGCCCGCAACGCGTGGCGCACCCGCTCGAACCGCGCCGCGTCGTCGGGGTCGGCGAGCAGTTGCAGCACCGAGGTGCCGTGCTCGAACGTCCCGTCATCGGTGACCGCGAAAACCCCTGCAGCCCAACGGCCGTCGGCGTCGCCGAGCACCTCACGCAGTTGGGCGGGTGTCCACGCGTAGGTCAGGCCCTCCACGCCCGCGGCGTCCGCGTCCAGCGACGAGGTGAACATGGCGTCCGCCCCGAGGTCGTCGATCAGGAACCGGGCCGTCTCGGCGGCCACCCGGCGGGCCAGCGGGTCGCCGGTGCGGCGCGCCCAGTGCGCGTAGAAGCGCAGCAGCAGCGCGTTGTCGTAGAGCATCTTCTCGAAGTGCGGCACCACCCACGAGTCGTCGACGCTGTAGCGGGCGAAGCCGCCCGCCAGCTGGTCGTAGATGCCGCCGCGGGCCATCGCCGTCCCGGTCCGCGAGGCAGCGGCGAGCGCCTCTGCCGATCCGGTGCGTTCGTGGTGCCGCAGCAGCGCTTCGAGCAACGCCGACGGCGGGAACTTGGGGGCGCCTCCTGGACCGGACGAGAACCCGCCGCGGACGGTGTCCTCGTCGCGCAGCACCGCGGCGACCGCGGCGTCGCAGAGCTCGGGCCGCACCGGCGGTCCGCCACCGGGCAGACCGCCCGCCATGTTCCGCAGTTCGCCGGCGATCCGGTCGGAGGCGTCCTCAACCTCGCCGCGGCGCGTCCGCCAGGTCTCACCGACGGCGGCGAGCAGTTGCAGGAAGTTGGGCTTCGGGTAGTAGGTGCCGCAGAAGAACGGCCGCCCGTCGGGGGTGAGGAAGCACGTCATCGGCCAGCCGCCCTGACCGGTCAGCGCGACGGTCGCGTTCATGTACACCGCGTCGAGGTCGGGCCTTTCCTCACGATCGACCTTGATGCACACGAAGTCGGCGTTCATCGCCGCGGCGACCTCGTCGTCCTCGAACGATTCGTGGGCCATGACGTGGCACCAGTGGCACGCCGCGTAGCCGATCGACAGCAGGATCGGCACGTCGCGGCGGGCGGCCTCGGCCAGCGCCTCGGGCGTCCACTGGCGCCAGGCCACCGGGTTGTCGGCGTGCTGGCGCAGGTAGGGGCTGGTGGCCCCGGCGAGCTCGTTAGCCCCCGGACTCACGGCGGGTGTTCCCGTTCTCGGTGTCGGTGCCGGAGACGGTGCCGAGGTCGACGGTGCCGTCGTCGACGGCCTGATCCGGTTCGGGATGTTCCGGATCGAACGATTCGGGGAGCCGCTTGAGGTGCCGGTTCATCGACCACACCAGCAGGAAGACCGCGACCAGCAGCACCGCGACGATGAGCAGGCCGAACGGGCTGGCCTTGCCGAAGTCCGGCCCGGTGTCGCGGGGCTGGTCCTGGGCGAGCCACTCGGTGGCCAGCAGCAGGCTCTCGATCATCGGTCCGCCTCGATGCCCTCGAACAGGTCGGTCTCGGGCAGGGTGACCGGAACGCGGGAGCGGGCCAGCTCGTACTCCTCCGTCGGCCACAGCCGCTCCTGCCACTCCAGCGGAGCCGCGAAGAAGAAGCTGTTCGGGTCGATCTGGGTGGCGTGCGCCCGCAACGCGTCGTCCCGCTGCGGGAAGTACTTCGCGCACTCCACCCGGGTGGTCACCCGCTTGGCGAACAGGTCGCGGTCAGGGTCCCAGTTCTCCAGCCACTTCGCGTACGGGCCTTCGAGCCCGTGCTTGCCGAACTCGTCCTGGAGCAACTGCATCCGCTCCCGCAGGAAGCCGTGGATGTAGTAGAGCTTCGAGACGTTCCACGGCTCACCGGCGTCCGGGTACAGGCGGTAGTCGCCGGCCGCCTCGTAGGCGGCCACCGACACCTGGTGACAGCGGATGTGGTCGGGGTGCGGATAGCCGCCGGTCTCGTCGTAGGTGGTCATCACGTGCGGTTTGAACTCGCGGATCACCCGCACCAGCGCCTCGGTCGACTCCTCCAGCGGCGCCAGCGCGAAACACCCCTCGGGCAGCGGGGGCAGCGGATCGCCCTCCGGCAGGCCGGAGTCGACGAATCCGAGCCAGCGGTGCTCGACCCCGAGGATCTCCGCGGCCTTGGCCATCTCGTCGCGCCGGATCTCGGCCATGCGGCCGTGCACCTCGGGCAGGTCCATCGCCGGGTTCAGGATGTCGCCGCGCTCACCACCGGTCAGCGTCACCACCATGACGCGGGCGCCCGCGTCGGCGTATTTGGCCATGGTGGCGGCACCCTTGCTCGACTCGTCATCGGGGTGCGCATGCACCGCCATCAAGCGCAGTTCACTCATCTCGTCTCATCTAACTACGGTGTCGTCGCGACTATGCCCCGGGCCGGTCCCCGGTCCGTTCATGCCCGGGCTCGTCTTCGAGGTCGCAACCGTTGGTCTCTATAGTCTCAGTTCTGACGGAACCAGCCGACCGACGGGCACCCCTAACGCATGATCGAACGTCCCGCCGCCCGTTACGGGCGGCCGCGGGTACCCCATCGGACGCGCCGTCTGGTGATCGCTGTGCTGGCCGTTCTGGTCGTCGTCGCCGGCCTCGTCATCGCCTATGTCGCCTCGCAGCGGTTCGGCAGCCAGCCGGTCGAGGGCGAACTCGGCGCCTACCGGCTGATCGACGATCAGACCGTGGAGGTGACGGTCAGCGTCACCCGGGAGGATCCGTCGCGGCCCGCGGTGTGCATCGTGCGGGCGCGCTCCCTCGACGGTAGCGAAACCGGCCGCCGAGAAATCCTCGTCCCGCCCTCGGAGGCGACGACGGTGCAGGTCACGACGGTGGTGAAGTCCAGCAGACCGCCGGTCATCGGCGACGTCTACGGGTGCGGACTCGACGTGCCGCCCTATCTGGTGGCGCCGTAGCGCGGCCGCCCGGGGAACAGCCGACGACCAAATCCTGAATGCCGGCTTTCGCGTCGGTGGTACGATCGGCAGGTACACGGTTCCGGCTGGGGCCGTGTATTGCTGCATTTACACGCATTCTCGTGCGGGGGGACGTACGAGCAGGGGGCCGCAGCAGTACACGCCACGAGCCCAGCCCCGACCTCACAAGACTTCGCATGCGCACAGCGCGAGACAACGACGACAGGAGCGCGAAGGACATGACTGACACTCAGGTCACGTGGTTGACCCAGGAGTCGTACGACCGGCTGAAGGCGGAGCTCGACCAGCTGATCGCCAACCGGCCCGTCATCGCCGCCGAGATCAACGACCGCCGCGAGGAAGGCGACCTTCGTGAGAACGGCGGCTACCACGCCGCCCGCGAGCAGCAGGGCCAGGAAGAGGCCCGGATCCGCCAGCTCCAGGAGCTGCTCAACAACGCCAAGGTCGGCGAGGCCCCCAAGCAGTCGGGCGTCGCACTGCCCGGCTCGGTGGTGAAGGTCTACTACGACGGTGACGAGAGCGACACCGAGACGTTCCTGATCGGCACCCGGGAGCAGGCCGTCAACGACGGCAAGCTGGAGGTGTACTCGCCGGCGTCCCCGCTGGGCGCCGCCTTGATCGACGCGAAGGTGGGCGAGACGCGCAGCTACACCGTCCCGAGCGGCAGCACCGTGCAGGTGACGTTGGTCAGCGCGGAGCCGTACCACTCCTGACGGTCCATGGCGCAGATCGCCGAAGACCTCTTACTGCTGCTGCTGGACAACGCCTCCGCTCAGCCGTGCCTGGAAAAGGCACGCCGCGACCGTGTGCTCGGCGCGGCGGTGCTGCTGGACCTCGCCCACGCCTGCCTGATCCGGCCCGCCGTCGACGGTGACCCCGCACCGGCAGGCCGGCTGCTCGCGTTGACGCCGCGCGGCCCCGTCGACCCCGTGGCCGAACCGGCGTTCCGGTTGCTACAGCGGCGTGCGCTGCGGCCGGCGTCGGCGGTCGACAAACTCCGCAGGCGGACCGAGGACACGCTGCTGACGCACCTCGAGGCAACCGGTCAGATCGGGCGGATCCCGTTGTCACACAGGCGATTCGCGTGGCCGGTGGCGAACCGCGACCGGGTGGCCCATGCCCGCTCCCAGGTGCTCTCCGCGCTGTTCGACCGCACACCTCCCGGCGCGTCGACGGCCGCGGTCATCACGCTGCTGCACGCGGTGGACGGGCTCGGCGCGCTGCTCAGCCTCAACGACCGGGGCTGGCGGTGGGTGCACGGACGCGCCGGGGAGATCGCGCTCGGCAGTTGGGTCGACGAATCACCGACAGGTCTGGCCGAGGTGAACCTGGCCGTGACCGCTTCGGTGATCCGGGCGGCGTTATCCGCCTAGCGCCTGCTCGAGGTCGGCGAGCAGATCGGCGGAGTCCTCGATGCCGACCGACAGCCGGACCAGGTCGTCGGGCACCTCGAGTTGCGACCCCGCGGTCGAGGCGTGCGTCATCGCCCCCGGATGCTCGATCAGCGATTCCACCCCGCCCAGGGATTCGGCGAGGATGAAAATGTCTGTGCGCGCGCAGAAGTCGCGGGCGGCCTGCGCGCCGCCGCGCAGCCGGACCGACACCATGCCGCCGAATCCGCTCATCTGCTTCGCGGCCACCCGGTGGCCGGGATGACTCGGCAGACCGGGGTAGAGCACCGACTCGATCGCCGGGTGGTTGTCGAGGAACTCGGCGACCAGTGCGGCGTTCTCGCTGTGCCGCTGCATGCGCACCACCAGCGTCTTGAGGCCGCGCAGGGTGAGGTAGGCGTCGAACGGGCCCGGTACGGCACCCGATCCGTTCTGCAGGAACGCGAATGCGGTGTCGAGTTCCTCGTCGTCGGTCAGCAACGCGCCGCCGACCACGTCGGAGTGGCCGCCGATGTACTTGGTGGTGGAGTGCAGGACGATGTCGGCGCCGAGGGTCAACGGCTGCTGCAACGCCGGCGAGGCGAAGGTGTTGTCCACCAACACCTTCACGCCCGAGCCGGACGCGATCTCGGCGATGCCCGCGATGTCTGCGATCGACAGCAGCGGGTTGGTCGGTGTCTCGACCCAGACCATCTTGGTCTGCGGCGTGATCGCCGCGCGCACGGCGTCGAGGTCGGAGAGCGCGACCGCGGTGTAGCCGATCCCCCACTGGGAGAACACCTTGTCGATCAGCCGGAACGTGCCGCCGTAGGCGTCGTCGGGGATGACGAGGTGGTCACCAGGGCGCAGCACCGCGCGGATCGCACAGTCGGTGGCCGCCATCCCGGAGGCGAAGGCGCGGCCGTAGCCGGCTTCCTCCACCGCGGCCAGCGCCGACTCCAGCGACTGCCGGGTCGGGTTGCCGGTGCGGGCGTACTCGAAGCCGCCCCGCAGCCCGCCGACACCGTCCTGGGCGAAGGTCGAGCTGGCGTAGATGGGGGTGTTGACCGCACCGGTGCGAGGGTCGGGGGCGTACCCGGCGTGGATGGCCTTCGTAGCCAGTCCAGTGGCCAGTCCGTGAGCCTTGCGCTGTTCACTCATAACACCCCCGAGCCTAGCGAAGCGTGGGTGTAGACATGACCCATGACCGTGCGTATCGACGATCTGCTCGACACCGACGCCATGCTCGATCCCGAGGAACGCGAGCTGCGCCAGACCGTGCGCCGCTTCGGCGAGCAGCGGCTGCGGCCGCACGTCGCCGACTGGTTCGAGGCGGGCGAGGTCCCGGTGCGCGAACTCGCGTCGGAGTTCGGCAAGCTCGGGTTGCTGGGCATGCACCTGGAGGGTTACGGCTGTGGCGGGTCGTCGGCCACCGCGTACGGCCTGGTCTGCCAGGAGCTCGAGGCGGTCGACAGCGGCCTGCGCAGCATGGTCTCGGTGCAGGGGTCACTGGCGATGTTCGCGATTCACCGGCACGGCAGCGAGGAGCAGCGCCGCGAGTGGCTGCCCGGGATGGCCACCGGCGACGTGATCGGCTGCTTCGGGCTGACCGAACCGGACTTCGGCTCCAACCCCGCGGGGATGCGCACCACCGCGCGCCGCGACGGCTCGGACTGGATCCTCAACGGGTCGAAGATGTGGATCACCAACGGGTCGATCGCCGACGTCGCGGTGGTCTGGGCCCGGGCCGAGGAGGGCATCCTCGGGTTCGTCGTCCCCGCCGGCACCGAGGGCTTGTCGGGGCGGGAGATGAAGCACAAGTTGTCGCTGCGCGCGTCGAACACCTCGGAGCTGCACCTCGACGACGTCCGGCTGCCCGCCGACGCGCAGCTGCCGCAGGCGCGCGGACTGTCCGGTCCGCTGGCCTGTCTGTCGGAGGCGCGGTTCGGGATCGTGTTCGGCAGCGTCGGCGCGGCGAGGGACTGTCTGGAGACGACGCTGGACTACGTCGGCAGCCGCGAGGTGTTCGACAAACCGCTGGCGGCCTACCAGCTGACCCAGGCGAAGATCGCCGACATGGCCGTCGAACTGGGCAAGGCCCAGCTGCTCGCGCTGCACCTGGGCCGGCTCAAGGACGAGGGGCGGATCCGGCCCGACCAGGTCAGCTTCGGCAAGCTCAACAACGTCCGCGAAGCGCTGTCGATCGCGCGGCAGTGCCGCACCCTGCTGGGCGCCAACGGGATCACCCTCGAATATCCGGTGTTGCGGCACGCCAACAACCTGGAATCGGTGCTGACCTACGAGGGCACCTCGGAGGTGCACCAGATGGTCATCGGGGAGGCGCTGACCGGTGTCAGCGCCTTCCGCGGATGATCAGGGTCCCTACTGGGTGTACGGCTGCTGCTGCGGGTAGGGCTGCTGCTGGGCGTGTGACTGGTCGACGGGCACGCACACCGTGGTCATGATCTTGTCGGCCAGCGTCTGACGCTTGGCGTCCCACAGCGGGAACAGGTATCCGATGTAGCAGATGACCTGGTCGATGAAGTGCGCGATCTGGCGGACCAGCGACAGGCCGAAACCGATTGGCAGCCATGTCTTTTCGCTGACGACCCGGAACTTCATCACCGACTTGCCGATGCTCTGGCCGGTGGTGCCCTGGCGGTATCCCCAGTTCCAGACCCAGTAGGCCAGCGAGGCCAGCCATGCCAGGGCGAGGAGGGTCGTGCCGAGGCCCGAGAACGACGACGAACACGACCCGCCGACCCCGTACTCGTTCTCCACGCACACGGTGTCGCCGGTGGCGAACGCGATGCCGTATGCGATACCGCTGAGCAGCAGCGGCGGCACGGCGTCGATGAGGGCGGCGAGCACGCGGGTGAACCACGACGTGTACGCGTCCTGCGGGAGCACCCGGACCGGCCCGCCCTGCGGGTAGCCGCCCGGATAGCCCTGCGGTGCAGACGGATACGCGCCCGGCGGTGGGACGTTGCCCGAAGGGGGCGGCGGGTAGCCGCCGGGAGGCGGCGGTGGCGGTGGGTAGTTTCCGGGCGGAGGTGGCGGTTGATCGGTCATGGACGCCTTCCGATGTGCGGTGAGCTGGGAGAGCGAGCTAACAGTACCGGAGCAGCACGACGGAACAGGTGTTCTCCGGGTAACTTCTCCGCGACGGAACACGACGATGCGCTCGCATCGTCCGACCGGCTATTGGTTTGCCGGGCTCAATGATTCGGTTAACGCCGTGCGCTGCCGTCGGACAGGAAGCCCAGCAGGTCGTGGCGGGTGAGCACGCCGACGGGCTTGCCCTCCTCGACCACCATCAGCGCATCGCACTCGCGCAGGCTCTTGGCCGCGGTGCTGACCAGCTCCCCCGCACCGATGAGCGGCATCGGCGGGCTCATGTGCTCGGCCACCGCATCGGCCAGCTTCGCACGGCCCTCGAAGACCGCGGACAACAGTTCGCGCTCGGACACGCTGCCCGCCACCTCACCGGCCATCACCGGCGGCTCGGCGCCGACGACGGGCATCTGCGAGACGCCGTACTCGCGCAGGATGCCGATCGCGTCGCGCACCGTCTCCGCCGGATGGGTGTGCACCAGGTCGGGCAGCGCTCCGGACTTGCGGCGCAACACATCTCCGACGGTCGGCTGTTCGATGGACCCGTCGAGCCGGTTGCGCAGGAAGCCGTAGGACGACATCCACGAATCGTTGAAGATCTTGGACAGGTAGCCGCGGCCACCGTCGGGCAGCAACACCACGACCAGCGCGTCGGGACCGGCCTTGCGCGCGACCTCGATCGCGGCCACCACCGCCATGCCGCACGACCCGCCCACCAGCAGACCCTCCTCGCGGGCCAGGCGGCGGGTCATGTCGAACGAGTCGGCGTCGGACACGGCGATGATCTCGTCGGGCACCGCCGGGTCGTAGGCCGACGGCCAGAAGTCCTCGCCGACACCCTCGACCAGGTACGGCCGGCCGGTGCCGCCGGAGTACACCGAACCCTCGGGGTCGGCGCCGACGACCTTGACCTTCCCGCCCGACACCTCCTTGAGGTAGCGCCCGGCGCCGGTGATGGTGCCGCCGGTGCCGACGCCCGCGACGAAGTGCGTGACCTTGCCGTCGGTGTCGCGCCAGATCTCCGGGCCGGTGGTCTCGTAGTGCGACTCCGGGCCCATCGGGTTGGAGTACTGATCGGGCTTCCAGGCGCCCTCGATCTCGGTGACCAGGCGATTGGAGACGCTGTAGTAGCTGTCCGGATCGTCCGGGGCAACGGCCGTCGGGCACACCACGACGTCAGCGCCGTAGGCGCGCAGCACGTTGCGCTTGTCCTCGCTGACCTTGTCCGGGCAGACGAAGATGCACTTGTATCCCCGCTGCTGCGCCACCAGCGCCAGCCCGACACCGGTGTTGCCCGACGTGGGTTCGACGATCGTGCCGCCGGGTTTCAGCTCACCGCTGGCCTCGGCGGCGTCGATCATCTTGACCGCGATGCGGTCCTTCGAGCTGCCGCCGGGGTTGAGGTACTCGATCTTGGCCGCCACCGTGCCCGCGCCCTCGGGGACAACCGAACTCAGCTGTACGAGGGGAGTGTTTCCGATGAGCTCACTGACGTGCCGGGCGATGCGCATGACTCCATGGTCTCAGGCGCGCCGCGGTGCATCCAGGCGGCCTCCGGCCGCGTGCTACCAGGTGGCCTCTCGGATGTACTCGCCGATCTGGCGCAGCGACCGCTGCGCCTCCGAGACCACCGGCGCCCCGAGCTGGAACACGTGCATCTGCCCGGGCCACACCCGCACCTCGACCGGCACCCCCGCAGCCGCCAGCAGCCGGGCCGCCTTACGCGCGTCGCTGATGAGCACCTCGGAGCCGGACACGTGGATCAGGGTGCGCGGCAGGCCGGGTTCGATGTGGTCGAGCGGTTCGTAGGCCGGCTCCGGCTTGCCGTTGACCAGGTGGTTGCGGGCGGCGTGCTCGATGAGCTCGTTGAGCGCGTGGAACGCCCGCGGCGGGAACATCGCGTCGCGGCGCGCGTTCGGGTGGTTGGCGCGGGCCTCGTTGTCGAGCTCGAACAGCGGTGACATCGTCACCACCGCGGCGGGCGTCTCGCCTTCCTCCTGCACCCGTTCGGCGAGCGCGAGCGAGAGGTAACCGCCCGCGGAGTCGCCGGCCAGCACGATCTGGTCGGGTTCGTAGCCCTGGCGGCGCAGCCACAGGTAGGCGTCGTGGCAGTCGTCGATGGCCTGGCCGACCGAGTGCTTGGGGATCATCCGGTAGTTGACCACCAGCGCCGGGCTGTCGGCGAACTTGGACAGCGCCGTCACCAGCCGGTTGTGCGAGTTGGCGCCGCAGGTCAGGAACGCCCCGCCGTGCAGGTACAGGATGACGCTGCGTTTGCCGTCGGCCGGCAGCACGCCGGGCGCGCGGACCAGCTGGGCGGTGCAGTTCTGCAGTGCGATGGTGGCGCGGATGGTGCCCGGGACCGGGCGCAGGATGCGGCAGGCGAAGTCGACGACACCCCAGGGCCAGGGCATCTTCGGCGCCAGGCTACCGATGGTAAGAGTTGGCTTGATCGTCATCAGCGCAGCGAGTGCCATCACCCGCCCGGCGATACTGGGCCCGTCTTCGACCACCTCGACGGGCGCGCCGTCGCTGACCGGGAAGCGTCGCGCTTTGTGCGGCCTAGCTGCCCGGATGCCAGCATATGAGGAGCTGGGTACCTTACTCGGTGCCGTCATCGCCACCACCTTCTACGCCGTTGTAGTGCCAGGTGCTCAGCTACTCAGCCAATCTCCGTAACTTAGCTTCGCACTAGTAACCGATATCACAATGGTCTAAACAAATTTCGTTCCGGCTTTGATACCGCACTGTGATCGCCGGCCCCGGGTTGCCACGCTGCCGATCCCTAGACTGATCCTGTGCGCGCTTCACGCGGTGCCCTGGCAGCGGCGGCCACGCTCGCATCGACTGGTTCCGCCTACATCGGGCTGCGCAACCTGCTCGCCGGGCAGGCCCACCAGGCCCGTCAGGTGATCCCGAAGGCCTGGGCCGTCCCGCCGCGCGCGGACGGCGTCTACTCCCCCGGCGGCGGGCCCGTCGAGCGGTGGCACCGCGGTGACCCGTTCGACCTGCACCTGATGATCTTCGGCGACTCGACGGCGACCGGATACGGCTGCCGCACCGCCGACGAGGTCCCCGGTGTGCTGATCGCCCGCGGGCTGGCCGAGCAGTCGGGGAAACGGATCCGGCTGAGCACCAAAGCGATCGTCGGCGCCACGTCCAAGGGCCTGGCCGGTCAGATCGACGCGATGTTCGTGGCGGGTCCACCGCCGGACGCCGCGGTCATCATGATCGGCGCCAACGACATCACCGCGCTCAACGGCATCCCGCAATCGGCGCGCCGGCTCGGCAAAGCGGTGGCGCGGCTGCGGTCCAGCGGCGCGGTCGTCGTCGTCGGCACCTGTCCGGACTTCGGGGTGATCACCGCGATCCCCCAGCCGCTGCGCACGGTGGCGCGCACGCTGGGTCTGCGTCTCGCCCGTGCCCAGGCGTCGGCCGTACGCGCCGAGGGCGGGGTGCCGGTGCCGTTCTCCGACCTGCTGGCGCCGGAGTTCTACAAGCAGCCCGAGGTGTTGTTCTCCGACGACATGTTCCATCCGTCGGCGGCGGGTTACGCGCTCGCCGCCAGCCAGCTGCTGCCCGCCCTGTGCGAGGCGCTCGGTGAGTGCAGTCAGGACGGGGCGCCCGACCAGGCGCTGCGCACCCGGGCCGCCGACGTCAGCACGCTGCTGGCGAAAGTCGGCGGCGTGACCCGGCTGTGGCGGCGGACAACCGGGGTCCCCGCGCCGGTCATCGCCTCGGCAGGCTAGCTTTCCTGTACCACTCGATTGAGGAGTCGTCATGCCTGAAGCCGTCATCGTCTCGACCGCGCGTTCGCCGATCGGCCGCGCCAATAAGGGGTCGCTCGTCGACATGCGGCCCGACGACCTCGCCGCCCAGATGGTGCGCGCAGCGCTGGACAAGGTGCCCTCGCTCGACCCGCACGACATCGACGACCTGATCATGGGATGCGGTCAGCCCGGCGGCGAATCCGGCTTCAACATCGGCCGCGCGGTCGCCGTGCAGCTGGGCTACGACTTCCTGCCCGGCACCACCGTCAACCGCTACTGCTCCTCGTCACTGCAGACCTCGCGGATGGCGTTCCACGCGATCAAGGCCGGCGAGGGCCACGCCTTCATCTCGGCGGGCGTCGAGACGGTGTCGCGTTTCGCGAAGGGCAACGCCGACGGCTGGCCCGACACCAAGAACCCGATGTTCGCCGAGGCGCAGGAGCGGTCCAACCAGGCCGCCGCCGGTGGCGACGAGTGGCACGACCCGCGCGAGGACGGCAACCTGCCGGACGTCTACATCGCGATGGGCCAGACCGCGGAGAACGTCGCGCTGTTCACGGGCATCAGCCGCGAAGACCAGGACCACTGGGGTGTGCGGTCGCAGAACCGCGCCGAGGAGGCCATCAACAGCGGCTTCTTCGAGCGGGAGATCTCGCCGGTGACGCTGCCGGACGGCACGGTCGTGTCGAAGGACGACGGTCCGCGCGCAGGCACCACCTACGAGAAGATCAGCCAGCTCAAGCCGGTGTTCCGGCCGAACGGCACGATCACCGCGGGCAATGCGTGCCCGCTGAACGACGGCGCCGCCGCCGTGGTCATCATGAGCGACGAGAAGGCCCGCGAGCTGGGGCTGACGCCGCTGGCGCGCATCGTCTCGACCGGTGTGAGCGGGCTGTCGCCGGAGATCATGGGGCTCGGCCCGATCGAGGCGTCGAAGAAGGCGCTGGCCAACGCGAAGATGAGCATCGGCGACATCGACCTCTACGAGATCAACGAGGCGTTCGCGGTGCAGGTGCTCGGTTCGGCGCGTGAGCTCGGTATGGACGAGGACAAGCTGAACGTGTCCGGCGGTGCGATCGCGCTGGGCCATCCGTTCGGTATGACCGGCGCCCGCATCACGGCCACGCTGCTCAACAACCTGCAGACCCACGACAAGCAGTTCGGTCTGGAGACGATGTGTGTGGGCGGCGGCCAGGGCATGGCGATGATCATCGAGCGGCTGTCCTGACCCGTCACCTCTCGCCGAGACTGCTGTGAGATCACGTTTTTCGCCGATTCGATGATCTCACCGCAGTCTCGATGACCGGGCAGCCCCGACCCGACGCAGGATATCGGCAGTCCGGTCACTCTTGACGACGCGGAGGACCTTCCAGCCCAGGTCGGCGAGTTCCTCGGCGCGCTTGATGTCGTACGCGTAGCGGATCGGGTCGGTGCGGTGGTGGTCGCCGTCGTACTCGACCGCGAGCTTCATGTCCTCCCACCCCATGTCGAGGTAGTACTTCGACCACCCGTCGTCTCGCAGCACGGGGATCTGGGTTCGTGGACGCGGGTAGCCGGCGCGGATCAGGAGCAGTCGCAGCCACGTCTCCTTCGGGGACTCGGCCCCCGGGTCGTAAACGTCCAGCGCGGAGCGCAGTTGACGAATGCGCCGTGCGCCGCGGTGTCGCTCGGCGAGGGCGAGCACATCGACGGCGTTGAACCGTGTGGCATTGCCGAGGGCGTCGAGGCCGGCCACGGCCTCGTCGAGGTGGGCGCATCGGCCGATGTCGAACGCCGTTCTCGTCACCGTGGTGATCCTGATGCCCTGGTAGTCGCCGTATTCGTCCGGCCGCAAGCTGGAGTCCGACGTATGCAGGCCCCGTGGCCGACGGGCGTTGCGCCAGAACAACTCGATGGGTTTGGCGTCGTCGACCCACTTCGCTCCGTGCAGCGCCGCCGCTGTGCGCCCGGCGATCACTCCTTCGCGGTGCGACCACAACCACGCCGCCTTGGCCCGCGTGTGGATCGTCAGCTCGGTGCCCTTTTCGACGTAGACATCCGGGAAGACGACGCTGTAGCGCGTGCGCAACTCATGCTTGCGGACCAGGCCTGAGACCAACGCCTCGCTGCCGATGAACGGATTGCTTCGCATATCGGAAGGCTCTGTCCGCCTGCCGACATGCCCCGCCCCGCGAGACTGCTCACAGATCACGATTTGTGGATGAATCGCGATCTGTGAGCAGTCTCGGCGAGAGGACGGTGCGCAGAGTCAACGCCCCCACACACGCAGAAAGCCCGGCACCGCCGGTGCCGGGCTTCCCTCGTAAGGCTGCTGCTAGTCGTTCTGGAAGTAACTCAGCAGCCGCAGGATTTCCAGGTACAGCCAGACCAGGGTGACGGTCAGGCCGAGCGCGACGCCCCAGGCGGCCTTCTCCGGCGCGCCGGCGCGGATCATCTGGTCGGCGGCGTCGAAGTCGATCAGGAAGCTGAACGCCGCGAGGCCGATGCAGACCAGCGAGAAGATGATGGCGATGGTGCCGCCGCTGCGCAGGCCCATGCCCTCGCCGCCGCCCACACCGAACAGCGCGAGCACGAAGTTGCCGAGCATCAGCACCAGCACGCCGAACATGCCGGCGACGATCATGCGGGTGAACTTCGGCGTCACGCGGATGGCGCCGGTCTTGTAGACGACCAGCATGCCGAAGAACACGCCGAGCGTGGCCAGCACCGCCTGGGTGATCAGCGCGCCCGCGCTGCCGCCCGCGACGACGACGTTGCCGAACAGCCACGAGATCGCGCCGAGGAACAGACCCTCGAGCGCGGCGTAGGTCAGCACGACGCCCGGGTTGTCCTGCTTGCGGCCGAAGGTGGCGATCAGCACGACGACCAGGCCGCCGAGGGCGCCGATCAGGGTCAGCGGGGCGGCCAGCCCCGGGTTCATGCCGACCAGGAAGTAGGAGACGACGGCGACCGCCGACAGCACGGCCAGCGTGATGCCGGTCTTCGTGACGACGTCGTCGATGGTCATCGGCCGGGCGACGCCGGTCTGCTCGGGGTACTGGGTCGTGTACGGCTCAGCCTGCATCTGCTGGGCACCGTAGCCGGCGGCTCCGGTACCGAATGTCGCGTATCCGCCCTGCGTCTTCGGCAGGGAGCGGAATACCGGGTTGCTGCTCTCGCGCACCGTCGGGTCCTCTCATAGGTGGTTCGATGTGACGAACACACGATCAACGATCGACGGTCCGGCGTGAGTTCCCGAAATCCGGTCAAGATCTCACAGGAACTTCCCAGGACGTCGATCGAAACCTTACCCGTCGCGCACAGCCTGCGGGCGACGATCTAGATTGCTTCCCGTGGCGGAAAACGAGGATGTCCTAGTAACTGTCGAGAACGGCGTCGGGCTGGTCACCCTCAACCGGCCAAAGGCCATCAACTCGCTGACCCACGGCATGGTGACCGCACTGGCGAACGCACTCCACTCCTGGGCGAGCGACGACACTGTCCACACCGTGCTGCTCGACGGCGCAGGCGAGCGCGGGTTGTGCGCGGGCGGCGACGTCGTGGCGCTCTACCACAGCGCCAAGGCCGGCGGCGCCGACGCGAGGCGTTTCTGGTTCAAGGAGTACCAGCTCAACGCCTACATCGGCCACTACCCCAAACCGTATGTGGCGTTGATGGACGGCATCGTGATGGGCGGCGGCGTCGGCGTCAGCGCGCACGGCGACGTGCGGGTGGTCACCGACAAGACCAAGATGGCCATGCCCGAGGTCGGCATCGGCTTCATCCCCGACGTCGGCGGGACCTACCTGCTGTCCCGTGCCCCCGGCCTGCTGGGCTACCACGCCGCACTGACCGGCGCCCCGTTCTCCGGCGCCGACGCGATCGCCATGGGCTTCGCCGACCACTTCGTGCCGCATGACCGGCTGGCCGACTTCCGGGCCGCCGTCATCGCCGACGGCGTCGACGCCGCCCTGGCCGCCCACGCGGTCGAACCGCCTCCGAGCGAGCTTCTGACGCAACAGGAGTGGATCGACGAGTGCTATGCCGGTGAGACGGTCGCCGAGATCGTCGCCGCCCTGCGCGGCCACGACGCCGGACCGGCCGACAAAGCCGCCGACCTCATCGAGTCGCGTTCCCCCATCGCGCTCGCCGTCGCGCTGGAATCGATCCGCCGGGCTTCCCGGCTCGACACACTGGAGGACGTGCTCCGCGACGAATACCGCGTCTCTTGCGCATCGCTGCGCTCCCACGACTTCGTCGAGGGCATCCGCGCCCAACTCGTCGACAAGGACCGCAACCCCACCTGGTCGCACAACTCGGTCGCCGACGTCACCAAGGCGGACGTCGACGAGTACTTCGCACCCGCCGATCCCGAACTGACGTTCCCCCAATAGGAGTAGCCATGGATTACGAGACCATCCTCGTCACCCGCGACGGCCGCGTCGGCGCGATCACGCTGAACCGGCCCAAGGCGCTCAACGCGCTGAACTCCCAGGTGATGGCCGAAGTCACGACGGCTGCAGCGGAGTTCGACGACGACGAGGGTATCGGCGCCATCGTCATCACGGGGAGCGAGAAGGCCTTCGCGGCGGGCGCGGACATCAAGGAGATGGCGAACCTGTCCTTCGCCGAGGTCTTCACCTCGGACTTCTTCGCGCTCTGGGGCAAGTTCGCCGCCACCCGCACCCCGACCATCGCCGCCGTCGCGGGCTACGCGCTCGGCGGCGGGTGCGAGCTGGCGATGATGTGCGACATCCTCATCGCCGCCGACACCGCCAAGTTCGGCCAACCGGAGATCAAGCTGGGCGTGCTGCCGGGTATGGGCGGCTCGCAGCGGTTGACCCGCGCGATCGGCAAGGCCAAGGCGATGGACCTGATCCTGACCGGCCGCACGATCGGCGCCGAGGAGGCCGAACGCAGCGGCCTGGTATCGCGGGTCGTACCCGCCGACCGGCTGCTCGACGAGGCCAACGAGGTCGCCGCCACCATCGCCGGGATGTCGCGAAACGCCTCCCGCATGGCCAAGGAAGCGGTCGACCGCGCGTTCGAGTCCACGCTCACCGAAGGTCTGCTCTACGAGCGCCGGCTCTTCCACTCCGCGTTCGCCACCGAGGATCAGAAGGAGGGGATGGCGGCGTTCACCGAGAAGCGCCCCGCCAACTTCACCCATCGTTAAAGTGCACTGGTGAGCGACACCGCGGGGGTCATCGAGCAGGCACCGCCGCAGGATCAGCCATCACCGAAACGGGCGTGGTGGCTGCGCCACTACACGTTCTTCGGCACCGCCGTCGGGCTGGTGTTCCTGTGGTTCTCGATGACGCCGTCGCTGCTGCCGCGCGGCCCGCTGTTCCAGGGTCTGGTGAGCGGCGGCGCGGGCGCGGCCGGTTACGGCATCGGCGTGTTCGGCGTCTGGCTCGTGCGGTACATGCGGTCCAAACCCACCAGTCCGCCCGCGCCCCGGTGGGCGTGGATCGCCCTGGTCGTCGTCGGCGCCGTCGGCCAGGTGCTGATGATCATTTACTTCCACGTCTGGCAGGACCAGATCCGCGATCTGATGGGTGTGCCGCGGATGCGGTTCTGGGACCACCCGCTGGCCGCAGTCCTGTCGATTGTCGTGCTGTTCGCGCTCGTCGAGGTGGGCCAGCAGGTCCGGCTGCTGGTCCGCTTCCTGGTCAGGCAGCTCGATCGCGTTGCGCCGCCGCGGGTTTCAGCCGTCGTCGTGGTGGTCCTGCTGGTGGCGCTGACGATCGCGATCCTCAACGGTGTGGTCGTGCGGGTCGCGATGAGCGCGATCAACAACACGTTCGCGACGGTCAACGACGAAACCGATCCGGACACCCCCGCGCCGGCCAGCGCGTTGCGCTCCGGCGGCCCGCAGTCGCTGGTCAGCTGGGAGTCGCTGGGCCACCAGGGCCGCATCTTCGTCGCCGGCGGACCGACGGTCCAGGAGCTCACCGCGTTCAACGGGGCGCCCGCGATCGAACCGATCCGCGCGTACGCCGGTCTGCATTCGGCCGACGGCATCCGCGCGACCGCCCGGCTGGCCGCCCAGGAACTGCTGCGCACTGGCGGCCTGAACCGCGCGGTCGTCGCGGTCGCCACCACCACCGGTACCGGCTGGATCAACGAGGCGGAGGCCTCGTCGCTGGAGTACATGTTCAACGGCGACACCGCGGTCGTGTCGATGCAGTATTCGTTCCTGCCGAGCTGGCTGTCGTTCCTGGTCGACCGCGAGAACGCCCGGCAGGCGGGACAGGCGCTGTTCGAGGCCGTCGACGAGTTGGTGCGCCGCATGCCGGAGGCGCAGCGCCCCCGGCTGGTGGTGTTCGGCGAGAGCCTGGGGTCATTCGGCGGCGAGGCGCCGTTCCTGGCGCTCAACAACCTGATCGCGCGCACGGACGGTGCGCTGTTCTCCGGGCCGACGTTCAACAACACGATCTGGAACGACCTGACCCGGCAGCGGGATCCGGGATCACCGGAGTGGCTGCCGATCTACGACGACGGCGACAACGCCCGGTTCGCCGCCCGCCCCGACGATCTCGGCCGGCCCGAACAGCCGTGGGCGCCGATACGAGTGGTGTATCTGCAGCACGCCTCCGATCCGATAGCGTGGTGGGATCCGGACCTGCTGTTCGCCCGACCGGACTGGCTGAAGGAGCCGCCGGGCTACGACCGGACCGCGCGGATGAAGTGGATTCCGGTCGTGACGTTCCTGCAGGTGTCGGCGGACATGGCGGTGGCCGTCGACGTTCCGGACGGCCACGGTCACGTGTACGTCAAGGATGTCGCGGACGGGTGGGCAGCGGTGCTGCAACCGCCGGGGTGGACGCCGGAGAAGACCGAGCGCTTGCGGCCGTTGCTGCATTCCGACGAGAACAGTTAGACGAGAACGCCTTCGGCCTTCAGCGCGTGGTAGCCGCCGATGACGTCGGTGGCGCGGTGCAGTCCCAGGTCGAGCAGCGATGCCGCGGCCAGACTGGAGGTGTAGCCCTCCGAGCACAGCACCACCCACTCGACGTCGTCCCCGACGGCTTGGGGCAACCGGGCCTCGCTGGTGGGGTCGCACCGCCACTCGAGAACGTTGCGTTCGACGACCAGGGCGGCGGGCACCTCACCTTCCCTGGCGCGCTGCGCCTGCGGGCGGATGTCGACGAGCAGCGCGCCGCGGGCCAGCGCGGCGGGCACCTCGGCGGCGGGCATCCGCTGCAGGCGGTCCCGGGCGGCGTCGAGCACCCGGTCGATGCGACTGGCCACGTCAGCCCTCCGGCGTATCGGTGAGTTCGGTTCGGCTGCGCCGCAACGTCGTCCGGTCGGTGACCTCGTAGAAGGACATCGCGGTCAATGGCGGCGAGTAGGCGTGCACGCTCAAGGTGGGGCCGCTGGTGGTGTCCGGTGCCCACACCACGTCGTGCACCCAGCCGAGCGGGAAGGCGGCCTGATCGCCCGCCGCGAGGCGCCGCCGCCGCAAGCCCTCTCCGTCCCAACGGGTTTCGGACAGCGCGCCGGACAGCACGGTCAGCGCACCGAGCGATCCGCCGTGGTCGTGCAGTTCTGTGGACTGGTCGGGCACCCAGCTGATGAGCCAGACGTCCAGTTCGTCGTCGCCGTGCAGCCTGGTGTACCACCGGTCGTCGCGGGGCAGGCCGCCGCGCGGCAGCAGGTGGTCGAAGCGCCCGCTGAGCACGTCGTCGGCACCGCGATCGGTGGCGTGGAGCAGATCGGGCAGCCGCAACCGGGTGGGCGCGGAAACGGCGGGGACGGCAGAGACGGGCGAGGCAAGGGTGTGCACGGACATGACGGGGACTCCAATGAGGGCAGACGGGTCTGAGGGTGGGCGTCAGGCCCGACAACACTCCAGAACCGCGGTCCGCTCCATCACGGCGGCCAGTGTTGCATAGATTGACCCCATGCGCAGGTGCCTATCCCGCCTCATCGCGGCCGTCGCCGTCACCGGTGGCCTGACCCTGACCGGCTGTTCGACGGGCGGTGACGACGGCCCCACGCCGTCGCCGACGCAGACGTCGCCGCAGGCCACGGCGTCGACGACGACCACGGCGGCCCGCACCGCGGCGCCCGGCGAGGTGGGCACCTCACCGGACGGCGTGACGACGGCGGTGGGCGCGCCCGCCGAGTCCACCGAGGAGGAGTACTTCCAGGCGTGCAATGCGGCTAGGACGTGGATGGCCGAACGCGGCGGCGACCTCAATGCGCAGGTCGAGCCGTATCTCGCGGAGATCCAGAAGTCCGATGCGCCGGGTCCCGGCACCTTCGGCACGCCGTGGTCCCAGTTGGAACCGGCGCGCCAGGCGGCCATCATCGTCGCCGTGGAGGCGGCCGCCGACGAGCTGTGCGGATGAGTTCGATTCACGCTGCGCGAAAAGGCGCAGAATGACGCCATGAGCAAACGCGTCGCGCTGGTGCTCGGCAGTGGCGGTGCCCGGGGTTACGCGCACATCGGCGTCATCGAGGAACTGCATTCACGCGGCTACGAGATCGTCGGCATCTCGGGCTCGTCGATGGGTGCGCTGGTCGGTGGCCTGCAGGCGGCGGGCAAGCTCGACGAGTACGCGGAGTGGGCCAAATCGCTGACGCAGCGCGCGGTTCTGCGACTGCTCGACCCGTCGCTCACCGCACCAGGAGTACTGCGGGCGGAGAAGATCCTCGACGCCGTGCGCGACGTGCTCGGTGAGGTGTGCATCGAAGACCTGCCGGTGCCGTACACGGCGGTCACGACGGATCTGATCGCCGGCCGGTCGGTGTGGCTGCAGCGCGGCCCGGTGGATGCGGCGATCCGCGCGTCGATCGCGATCCCCGGCGTCATCACCCCGCATGTGCTCGACGGCCGGCTGCTCGCCGACGGCGGGATCCTCGACCCTCTGCCGATGGCGCCGGTCGCCGCGGTCAACGCCGACCTGACGATCGCGGTGAGCCTGGGCGGCAGTGAAGCCGGCGGCACCGAACCCGACGAGGGCGAGGCGCACACGACGGCGGACTGGCTGAACCGGTTGCTGCGCAGCACTTCTGCCCTGCTGGACTCGAAGTCGGCGCGCGCGGTGCTCGACACCCCCGCGGTGCGGTCGATGATCAACCGTTTCGGCACCGCCACCGAGGAGGACCTCGAGGCGACCGAGAGCGGCGACGGCACCGGTGCGCCGGCCGAAACCGACAGCAGCGCCGAGCAACTCGTCGATTCCGCCAAGGAGGTGCCGGTACCGCGGCTGGGCAGCTTCGAGGTGATGAACCGCACCATCGACATCGCGCAGGCCGCGCTGGCCCGCCACACGCTGGCCGCCTACCCGCCCGACCTTCTCGTCGAGGTGCCCCGGTCTGCCTGTCGCAGTTTGGATTTCCACCGAGCGGCCGAGGTCATCGAGGTGGGCAGGAAGTTGGCCGTCCAGGCGCTCGACGAGTTCGAGCGGCCGGAGTTCATCCCGCTACTGCAGCCCTGAGAGGAACCCGGCGACGTCGGCCGCGATCCGCCGGCCCTGCGCCCGGCCGGCTTCGGCGGACGGCATGCGACACGCCGGGTCGAGCGGGTTCGCGCCGAACGCGGCGAGTGCCTCGTCGTCGGCGAAGATCCCGAGTGTCGGTGCGGTGAAACCGTCGACCTCGGCGACCGCCCCACTGCCGAACGGAGACGGCGACGACCGGCCCGACGGAACGAGAGCCACCGCGGCATCGCAATCCGCGGCGACCGCCATGTTGACGGTGCTGCCCACGCCGCCGTCCATGTAGCGCCGCTGCCCGATCGTCACCGGCGGCCACACTCCGGGGACCGCGCAGCTCGCGGCAACGGCGTCGACCAGACCGACGCCCGAGGACTTGTCGAACACGACGAGTTCACCGGTGGCGGTGTCGATCGCCGTCACCCGCAGGTCCCGGTCGGGCCACGAGTGGCTGGGCAACCGGTGTTCGATCACCGCGCGGCGCACGTCTTCGGCGACGGTCGGGGTGGACAGCGCGATCTCCCCGATGCGCCGCAGCTTCTCGGTGGTGGTGGCGTCGGGATCGGTCAATGCGGCGAGGAAGACGCCGGTGATCGTCTCGATGCTCACCCCGGGGTCGATCTCGGCCGATGCCGCGGCGAGCTGCCGGTCGTAGAGCTCACCGATGTCCAGGCCGCTGCCGAGTTGGGCGGCCACCGTCGATCCCGCGGACGTGCCGACCAGGATCTCGGCGCCCAGCAGCACCCTGGCGGCGTCGGGCACTTCGTCGGCGATGCCGCGCAGCACTCCGGTCTCCCACGCGATGCCTGCGATCCCCCCGCCGGCCAGCACCAACGCTCGCTTCGTCACAGCCCGCAGTGTGCCAGGCCCCGTCACCGCGGGCGTGGCCGAGGTTCACCCGGGTTCTGCGGTCAGCGGCAGGGTGGTGACGAACCGGGTGTCGCCGGGGGCGGACTCGGCCCACAGGCTGCCGCCGTGCCGGTCGACGATGCGCACCGCGATGTCCAGGCCGAGTCCCGCACCCTCACCGAACGGTTTGGTGGTGAAGAACGGGTCGAACACCCGCGGCAGCACGTCGTCGGGGATGCCGGTCCCGGTGTCGCACACCTCGACGCGCACCGTGTCCCGTTCCCGGCGGGTGCGCAGCGTGAGCACTCCCGACGGCATGGCGTCGAGCGCGTTGTTGATGAGGTTGGTCCAGACCTGGTTCAGCTCCGCCGCGTAGCACGGCACCGCGGGCAGACCGTGGTCGAAGTCGCGCACGACCGTGACACCGGGTCCGAGGCGGTGCGACAGCATCGCCAGCGTGCTGTCGAGCAGTTCGTGGATGTCGGCGACGTCGAACGGGGCCCGGTCCAGTTGTGAGTACTGCTTGACCTGGTCGACCAGCACGGAGATCCGCTTCGTCGCATCCCCGATCTCGGTGAGCAGCAGTTCGGTCTCCACGGTGCTGCTCAGCGAGCGCACCGCGGCGCTCAGCGCGGCCGGGGTGTCGCCGCATCCGGAGGCCGAGATCCGCTCCATCCAGTCGATGTCGATGCCGGCCTCGGCGAAGGTGGCGGCGTGATCCCACGCATCGCTGACCCCGTGGGCGTCGAGCCACTCCCCGAGCGCCTCTTCGAGGTGGGACTTCTGCGCCGTGGTCAGATCGGTCGGTTTGGCGGCGATCTCGGCCACCCGGTCGTGCAGCTCGAGCAGGGTGGTGTCGGTGCCCACCTCGGCGCGGCGGTGACGTGTTTCGGTGATCCGGGATCGCAGTGCCGAAGCGGCGCGGACGGCGGCCGCTGCGGGGTTGTTGAGTTCGTGGGTGAGCCCGGCGGTGAGTTGTCCCAGCTGCACCAGCCGCTCGTGGGGGCCGAGGATGCGGCCGGCGTGCAGGCGTCCCTGTGTGTGTCCGACCAGCAGGTGGGTGGCCATCGGGAACTCGGTGCGCAGGAAGTCGCCCAGTGTGATGGCGTCGAGCACCAGCAGCCGTGACGGGCGGGTGAGGCTGGCGTTGTTCTCGTAGCGCACGTCGTCGTCCGGGAGGAACGCCGACCACGCGCCGCAGTACGCGCCCCGCTGCGAGGTCGTCCACATCTCGATGTCGCGGTTGCCGGTGTATTTCGACAGCAGGATCTCACCGTCGAGCAGGACGTAGAAGTGCGTCGCGGGGTCGCCCTGGCGGCACAGGAGCCCGGCAGGCAGGGTCGTCACCGTCCCGTTGCCGCACAGTCTTTGGAGCTGGTCCGCGGTGAGGCCTTCGAAGAGGAACAGCTCGCGCAGCTCGTCGATGTCACACGCGTGCGCGGATTCGTCGACCATGCTCGTCACCTCTGCCGGTGTCCACTCAAGACGTCTCAGGTTACCGCGGCGTCGCGGAGCTGCCACGCGAGTTTCGCGCTCCTGGCGCTGGTTTGGACGGCCTGGTATTTCACATCGCGAAGGCCAGCACCTGGGTGATCTGCGTCGGCGAGAAGTTGTCGTCGCTGATCAGCACGACGGTGCGACGTCCGTCCGGCAGCGTGGGCCCGAGCGTGATGCCCTCGACGTTGTCGAGCGGGGTCACACCCGGGGTGGTGGCCAGGTCGGCCAGCAGGGTCTTGGTCATCGGGCGCACCTGGCGGCCCCCGAGTGCGGGGACGGCCAGCACGTCGTCGGCGTCGGCCACCTCGGCGCGGTAGACCCGCACGCTGTTGCGTCCGGCGTATCCCCGCTCGACCACCAGGAACGTCGAATCGTCCAGCGCCACCAGATCGGACACCCCGTTGTCGCCGCCCGGGCCAGCCGACACCGCGTCCAGCGGATACGCGAACTGCGCGTCGGCCGTCTCGGTGTCGGGGTCGAAGCGGGTGATCCGGGTGAGGGCGCCTGCGGTGTCTGACGGCGGCGGGCCGTCCTGCAGCAGCGGCCCCTCCATGGCCGCCCACACCCACCGTCCGCCCGGCGTGACGGTGAGGCCCTCCAGCACGTCGTTGCGCCGTGGCCCGGTGTCGGCTGCGGACATCTGCAGCGCGGGCGGCAGCGTGAACTCCCCGAGGTATCGCCCCTCGAAATCGGCGATCCGGATGAACGGGTCCAGCAGCACCGGCCCGGACGGGCCGTCGGTGAGCCGTTCCCCCTCGCTCGACCAGTACAGCCGTCGACGGTCGGGGTCCAGCGCGATGCCCTCGGGATCCGGCGGCACCACGGGTGGGCGGACCGCGGTGTCGAGCGGCGGGAACGGACGCCCGTCCGCCTCCAGCCACGGACGGGTGGCGACGACGTCGATGGCGTTGATCCCGTTGTCACCCAACCGGATTCGGGCTTCGTAGAACCGCGCCGGATTCTTCGCCGACCGGTCGTCACTGACCACGAAGTACATGTCGCGCTGCGCGTCGTAGCTGATGCCGGAGAGCCCGCCGATCACCGTGCCGTCCAGCGTCGCGCCGCCGGGGATCTGTCGCTGCCCCAGGTAGTGCAGACCGGGCGGGGACGGATGTGCCGTCGCGCATCCGGTGACCGCCGATGCGGCCAGCATCGTCGCGCACAGGGCAAGCGTCACCGATCTCTGCACTGGTCGTCCTCTCGTCGTCATCCGGTGGGAACGCACGGCTGCCCTACCCTGTACTGATGTCTCGCGTGCTCAGCGTCAACCTGGCCCGGCCGATGCCGAATCCCGCCAAGACGACCACGGTCACCGGCATCGACAAGGTGCCGACGGACGAGGCGGTTGCGGTGCGCGCGCCCGGGCCGATGCGCGGCGGTGTGGGCAGCGGCCTCGCCGACGACGTGATCGGCAATCAGCGTCTGCACGGCGGTGACGATCAGGCGGTGTACGCCTATGCCCGTGAGGACCTCGACCGCTGGCAGACCACGCTGGACCGCCCGCTGGCCAACGGCAACTTCGGCGAGAACCTCACCACCTCCGGGATCGACGTGACCGGCGCCGTGGTCGGTGAGCGCTGGCGGGTCGGCACCGACGGTCTGCTGCTCGAGGTCACCTCGCCGCGCACGCCCTGCCGGACCTTCGCGTCGTTTCTGGGGATCCGGGGCTGGATGGGCACATTCACCCGCGCTGCCGTCCCGGGTGCCTATCTGCGGGTGATCCATCCGGGCACGGTCCGGGCGGGCGACGCGATCGAGGTGATCGACCGCCCGGACAGCGACATCACGGTCGGGCTGGTGTTCCGCGCGATCAGCGGCGACGCCGAGCTGCTGCCGCGACTGCTCGACGTCGACGCGCTGCCCGAGGACATCAGGAAGCGGGCCCGGAAGCGGATCCCAGTCGCGGAGCCGCCCGCCCGCTGATCAGCGGCAGGTCGAGGTAGGTCGCGATGCCGGGCGGCGCGGCGCACACGGCGGGAATCGAGTTGACGCAGTGCGCGGCGGTCGCGACGATCCCGTTGTTGCTCTCCAGCCCCGACTCGACGCTATCGGGCTGAAATCCCTTGACCGTCACCGTGAAATCGGGGTTGCCGCGGACCTCCATCTCGTAGCGCTCCCCCGCCTCGCCGAAGGTCCAGGCCGGGTCCAGGTGCTCCTCGCCCATCAGCCAGTTCACGGTGACACGGACCACGACCTCGCCGTCGACGGTGGCCTCCCAGTGGAACCGCCGTCCCGCGACCTGTCCCGGTTCGATGGCGCCGATCGGTGAGTCGATCGGCGCGGTCGCGACCGCGATCTCCTGGGAGGACCGCACGGTCGGATCGGCCCGGAAGCCCATCTTGTCGACGACCATCTTCACCGACTGGATGAAGCCGCCGTCGAGCAGTTTCTGCATCGGCCCGGACAGCGCCTTCTCGGGGGTGTCACCGAAACCCATCACGTAGCGCACCACGTCGGGGGCGTCGTAGGTGCGCAGATCCGAGAACTCCTCGGCGCGCACGAAGGTCACACCCGTCGACATGATCGACAACACCAGCGGGAACTTCTCGCTGATGCCGCCGGGCGCGATCCCGGTGCCGTGCAGCGTCACGTTGCCTTCGAGCGCGGCGGCCCGCAGCGGTGCGGCCTCCTTCTCACCGGGGTAGAACCACCCGACGGGGGTGACGACGTTCTTGCCGGACCGCAGCAGTGCGGTGACCTCCTTCGGGTCGGGCAGCAGCGGCGAGTAGATCACCGCGTCGGCGTCCAGTGCCAGGATCTCCTCGACGCTGTTGGTGGCGGTCACCCCGATGGGTTCGGCGCCGATCAGCTCGCCGACGTCCTTGCCGGCCTTGGCTTCCGAATGCACCCAACAGCCGACGAGTTCGAGGTCGGGATGTTCGAGCACCCCGTTGATCGCGGCGACGCCGACACCGCCGGTCGCCCACTGCACCACCCGTACCGCCATGCAGACCTCCTCTTGACCCCCGAACTAGAACGCGTTCTATTGTGGTCTACACCACTTCCTGCGGTAAGCGAAGGGAACGCCATGAGCACAGCCAGGGGTCAGCGCGTATTCGTCGTCGGCGTCGGGATGACGAAGTTCGAGAAGCCGGGCCGCCGCGAAGGGTGGGACTACCCGCAGATGGCCAAGGAGTCGGGCACCAAGGCGCTCACCGACGCGGGCATCGAGTACCGGCAGGTGCAACAGGGCTTCGTCGGCTACTGCTCGGGGGACTCCACGTCCGGACAGCGTGCGCTCTACGAACTCGGCATGACCGGCATCCCGGTGGTCAACGTCAACAACAACTGCTCCACCGGCTCGACGGCGCTGTACCTGGCCGCGCAGACGATCCGCGGCGGGCTGGCCGACTGCACGATCGCGCTGGGCTTCGAGAAGATGCAGCCCGGTTCACTCGGCGGCGGGGCGAGCGACCGCGAATCGCCGATGGGCCGCCACGTCAAGGCCATGGCAGAGATCGACGAGTTCGCAATGCCGGTGGCGCCGTGGATGTTCGGCGCGGCGGGACGCGAGCACATGCGCCAGCACGGCTCGACGGCCGAGCACTTCGCGAAGATCGGCTACAAGAACCACAAACACTCGGTCAACAACCCGTACGCCCAGTTTCAGGACGAGTACACGCTCGACGACATCCTGGGCGCCCGGATGATCTCCGACCCGCTGACCAAACTGCAGTGCTCGCCCACCTCGGACGGTTCGGGCGCCGCGATCCTCGCCAGCGAGGCGTTCGTCGACGAACACGGGCTCGCCGATCGCGCGGTCGAGATCGTCGGCCAGGCGATGACCACCGACTTCGGCAGCACGTTCGACGGCTCCGCCAAGAACCTGATCGGCTACGACATGAACGTCAAAGCCGCCCAACAGGTCTACGAGCAGGCCGGGCTCGGCCCCGCCGACTTCCAGGTCATCGAACTGCACGACTGCTTCTCCGCCAACGAGCTGCTGCTCTACGAGGCCCTTGGCCTGTGCGGGGAGGGCGAGGCGCCGAAGCTGATCGACAACGACGACACCACCTACGGCGGCCGGTGGGTGGTCAACCCCTCGGGCGGCCTGATCTCCAAGGGCCATCCGCTCGGCGCGACCGGCCTGGCTCAGTGCGCCGAGCTCACGTGGCAGCTGCGCGGCACCGCCGACGCCCGTCAGGTCGACAACGTCACCGCAGCGCTGCAACACAACATCGGACTCGGCGGTGCGGCGGTGGTCACCGCCTATCAGCGCGCCGACCGCTGAAAAAGTTTCTTCGATCCGCGTCGAACCGTCCGGGCCCTGGTCCCGTTATCAGGGCAGGATCGTCGCGAACGGGAAGCTTTCCCGGCCCGCGAGCGATTCATGTAGAGGACATCGACAACGGAGATCGGAGATCAGCAGATGCGCACAGGATGGGCGCTTGCCGCGGCAACCGCGGCGGTATGCGGGGTGATGGCGGCTCCGGCCGGCCTCGCGTCAGCCGACGATTCTGCCCAGGACACCATCAATCGTCTGCAGCAGCAGGGCTTCACGGTCAACATCGACCGCGTCGGCTCCGCCCCGTTGAGCGAATGCGTGGTCACCAACGTCCGGAATCAGCGGACCGTCACCTCGTTCTCGCCGATCGACCGGCTCGGTATCGACGACGACTACAACATCAACGCGTTCAACCCGATCGTGGTCGGCCGCTCGGTGTCGGTCACCGTCAACTGCGCGAGCTGAACCCAGGAAGACCCGACCGGGAGGGACACCGGTCGGGTCGTTCCTGGTGCGCGTTAGGCCGGCGCGGGGACACGCTCCGGGGTGTGGTCGTCGACCATGGTGAGTTCGTCGAACGGATCGTCACCGCGCAGCACCGAATCCATCCGGTTCCTGTCGATGGTCTTCGTCCAGGACCCCACCAGCACGGTGGCGACCGCGTTGCCCGAGAAGTTCGTCACCGCACGGGCTTCGGACATGAAGCGGTCGATGCCGACGATCAACCCCACCCCGTCGAGCAGGTCGGGCCGGTGGCTCTGCAGCCCCGCGGCCAGCGTGGCCAGCCCGGCGCCGGTGACACCGGCCGCGCCCTTCGAGGCGACGATCATGAACACCAGCAGGCCGATCTGCTCGCTCACCGACAGCGGATCGCCCAGTGCGCCCGCGATGAACAGCGACGCCATGGTCAGGTAGATCGCGGTGCCATCGAGGTTGAACGAGTAGCCGGTCGGCACCACGACACCGACGGTGCTGCGGTCCACGCCGAGGTGTTCCATCTTCGCGATCAGTCGCGGCAGCGCGGATTCCGACGACGAGGTCGACACGATAAGCAGGTATTCGCGCGCCAGGTAGCGCACCAGCTTGAAGATCGAGACCCCGGCGACCACCCGCATCAGCACGCCGAGCACACCGAAGACGAACACCGCGCAGGTGACGTAGAAGCCGAGCATCAGCGTGAGCAGCTGAGTGACTGCGGCCCAACCGGTTTGGCCGACGACGTTGGCGATCGCCCCGAACGCGCCGATCGGCGCCAGCCACAGGATCATCACGAGGATCTTGAACACCAGCTTCTGCAGATGCTCGACGCCGCGCAGGATCGGCTCACCGGAGCGACCCATCGCCTGCAGGGCGAAACCGACCAGCAGCGCGACGAACAGAGCCTGCAGCACGCTGCCCGCGGTCAGTGCCGAGAACAGGGTGTCGGGGATGATGCCCTGGACGAAGTCCATGAGACCGCCCGATTCGTGGGCCTTCTCGGCCAGTTCGGCGCCCTTGCCCGCGGCGCTCTCCGAGAGGTTCATACCGCTGCCCGGGTGCAGCACGTTGCCGACCACCAGACCGATCGCCAGGGCGAAGGTGGACATCACGAGGAAGTAGGCGAAGGCCAGCCCGCCGACCTTGCCGACGGTGGCGGCCTTGCGCACCGATCCGATGCCCAGCACGATCGTGCAGAAGATGACCGGGGCGATCATCATCTTGATCAGGTCGACGAACATCGTGCCGAGCACGCCGACGCTCTTGCCGACCGCGGGAGCCAGGATGCCGACGGCGACGCCGGCCACTACCGCCACGATGACGGCGATGTAGAGCCAGTGGGTGCGGTCGCGCCGCGGCGTGGCCGCCTCGGGCGGTGGTTCGAGGGTGACGCTCATGGATCCTCCAGGTCGACATCGGGTGCGGTCTGCAAGTAGGTTCGGCGAGGACGTGAGCCAGGTCACGTTTTAGTTCATTTCGTTCAACGGAGGTGTGGGTGAGGCGTCCCTGGCCCCGATCGTTGGCGGGGCAGGCCATCGCACTCCAGATCGTGGTGATCGCGGTGATCGTGCTCGCCGGCAGCGCGCTGGCGCTCCTCGACGCCCGCCGTGACGGCGACGAGGCGGCCCGCCAGCAGGTGGTCGGCGTCGCCACCGCGCTCGCCGATTCGCCCTCGACCGTCGAAGCGATCGAATCCGGCAGGGCGACAGAGCTTCTGCAACCGGTCACCGAGGCGGTCCGCACCCAGACCGGCATCGCGTTCATCACGATCATGGCGCCTGACGGCATCCGCTTCACCCACACCGATCCGCAGCAGATCGGCGGCCGCTACCTCGGGACGACGGAACCCGCGCTGCGCGGGGAGACGTTCAGCGAGGTCTACACCGGAACGCTCGGCCCGTCGATCCGCGCGGTGGCGCCGGTACGGGACGGGGCCGGGCGCATCGTCGGGCTCGTCTCGGCGGGCATCACCCAGCAGACGCTGGCGCAGCGCTGGCGCGCGCAGGTTCCGACGATCGCCGCGGTGACCCTTGCCGCCGTGCTGGTTTCGTCGGTCGGCCTGTGGCTGATCCGCCGCCGCCTGCTGCGCCAGACCCACGGCCTGCGGCCCGACGAACTGCGCGTGATGTACGAACACCACGACGCCATCCTGCATTCGGTGTCCGAAGGGCTGATCGTGCTCGGACGCGACGGGGTGGCGCTGGTCAACGACGAGGCGCGCCGGCTGCTCGCCCTGCCACCCGGGCGAATCGACGTCACGCAGCTGCCCCTGTTCCTGCAGACCTCGGATCCGGGGGTGCGCGACGAGGTGCACGTCACCGACGAGCGGGTGCTGGTGGTCAACCGCTCGCGGGTCGCCGGATCCGATTCGGAGGTCGTGACGATCCGCGACCGCACCGAATTGCAGGGCGCGCTGGGCGAACTCAGCTCGCTGCAGGTGCTCACCGATTCGCTGCGGGCGCAGGCGCACGAGGCGGCGAACAAGCTGCACACCGTGGTCACGATGGTGGAGATGGGCAGGCCCGACGACGCCGTCCGCTTCGCCACGCACGAACTCGAGTTGTCGCAGCGCCTCGTCGACCGCCTCTCGCAGGCCGTGGCCGAACCCGCCCTGGTGGCGCTGCTTCTGGGGAAGACGGCGCAGGCCGACGAGCGGGGTATCGCACTGACCGTCACCGAGGACACGCACCTGCCGTCGCACAGCGAGGCGTTGTCCGGCCAGGAGATGGTCACGGTGCTGGGCAATCTCGTCGACAACGCGATGGACGCCTGCGACCGTGACGACCCGTGGGTCGAGGTGACGGTCAACCAGGACGAGCGCCGCCTGCTGATGCGGGTGGCCGACAGCGGCCCGGGGATGGACCCCGCGACGTTCGCGCGGGCCATGCGGCGGGGTTATTCGACGAAGTCGGGTGACGATCCGGCACACCACGGCCTCGGCCTGGCGCTGGTCGGCCAGGTGGTCACCCGCCACCGCGGGACGATCACCGCGGACGTGTCCTACGGTTCGGTGGTGACCGTGACGGTGCCGCTGGAGCGGGCGTGACCGCGCCGCCGATCAACGTGCTCATCGTCGAGGACGATCCGCTGATCGCCGAGGCGCATCACACGTACCTGTCCCGGCTGGCCGGATTCACCACGACCGCCGTCGTCCACACCGCCCGTGACGCGATGCGCGCGGCGGCCGGTGCGGCCTCCGGCGAACACCCGATCGACCTGGTGCTGCTCGACCTCGGTCTGCCCGACGCCACCGGCATCGCACTGGCCTCCAGCCTGTCGGGACTTCGTCCCGCGCCCGACATCATCGCGATCACCTCGGAACGGGATCTGGAGATGGTGCGCGCGGCGGTGTCGCACGGCGCGCTGGCGTATCTGCTGAAACCGTTCACGTTCGCCGCGTTCCGGGATCGGCTCGAGCGCTACCGCCGCTACCGCGAGGCCCTGCCGGCCGGGATCGACGCGGCCAGTCAGGCCGAAGTCGACCGGGCGCTGGCGGAACTGCGCGGCTCGGCCGAACGGGTGGCGGCACCGAAGGGCGCGGCGCCGGGTACGACCGACGAGATCGCCAGAGCGGTACGGGATTCGGCGGAGGGGCTGACTGCCGACCAGGCCGCCGCTCAGGTGGGGGTGTCGCGCGTGACGGCGTGGCGCTACCTCGAACGGCTGGCCGACGACGGCACGCTCACCCGCCTCACCGACTACGGCAAGGCCGGCCGCCCGAAGACGCGTTACCAGTGGCGCTGATCCGCTAGACGGCGGGCGAGAGCTGGCGGACGTCGGGCCGCAGGATCTTGTCCGTGGCGGCGAACGGCGAGTACACCCGCGGCATGGCCGACGCCGGGACCGCCAGCGAGGTCATGGCTCCGGCGAAGTCGGCGACGTAGAGCCGACGGCCGTCGGCACGCACCGCCACGCCGGCCGGGCGTGCGTCGCCGGTGATCTCGTCGACGATCTCGGTGGTCAGCGTGTCGAACACCGCGACGCGGTCGTAGTCGACGACGTACGCGCGGGTGCCGTCGGGGCTGACCGCCAATTGCGTCGGCGCACCGCCGATCGCCACCGAGTCGGCGACCGCGTTGGCGGACAGGTCGATCACGTCGATGCTGCCGCCGTAGCGACGGTCCGAGCGCAGCACGTAGGCCAGACCGTCGGCTCCGAGGGCCAGATCGCGGATCGGCGAGGCGAGCCGCAGCCGGCGCACGACCCGCGCGGTCTCGGTGTCGATGGTCAGCAGCGCGCTGCCGGCCAGACTGGTCGTCGCGACGTAGAGGCGGCGGCCGGCGCCGTCGACGCGCACAGCGTCCACGCTGGTGCCGGGCCGGTAGCCGATACCGATGGTGCCGATGCGTTCGGCGGCGGTGTCGATCACCGCGACGTCGACGGTGTCGTCACCCGTGCGGCCGACGTACAGCCGCTTGCCGTCGGGGCTGATCGTCATCGCCGTGGCGCTGAACGCGAGCTGGTAGCGCGCGATCACGGTGCCCGCCCGGGTGTCGACCACGGTGACGGCGTCGTGCTGCAGCGACGAGGTGGCGACGTATGCGCGGTCTTCGGCCACTGCGACCAGGGTGGGGTCACCGCCCACCGCGACGACCTTGTCGACGCCCAGGGTCTCGGCATCGAGTACGGAGATCGAGCGATCGCCGGGGTTGGTGGCCACCACGACGCCGGAGGCGCCGTCGATGGCGATGTCGCCGACCGGTCCGCGGGGCATCGCGGTGACGTCGAGGACGGCGACCTCGGGGTCGAATGCGGTCATCCCCACCGCTTCCGGGGCGGTCAGGGGCGTTTTCTTACGCGTGAAGATATTTGCCATGGTTCTCGGCACCTCCGCCGGTATGGCGTGCACCGGCCGTCGATTTCAGTCGTCCATCGCGCCGGGACGGCGCGGTCTGAACTGAGTCTAGCGACGGCGCAACCCGCCCTTTCACGATGATTTCGTCCTGTGTACACCCGGGTTGCGGAGACTCTCAGACCATGCTTAGAGAACTCTTCGTTATGCGATTGTGACCTCGCCGCAGCAACGTCGCTATCGGCTGCGAGCTGCGTTGAGTTGCCGGCGTGCAAATCAGGCATGATCAAACGTCGAACTCTCGGAAATCACGATTTCTTACCTTTGGCGCGAAAAATGAGCCGGAGATCACACTGCGACACGCCAGCAAACTCGCACTCTGCCTCAAGGTGGGGATCGCGCGGCGCACCGGCCGGTTGCCAGGCGCTTTGTCCACCGCCGTCACGGTCCGGTGACTGTTCGCTGGCGGGGCGTTTCCGGTGCGTGCGCCGGGTCGCGGCGTCTACGTCTGCGTCTGCGTCGGCGCCGGGCGCGGTGCGGGATCGTCCGCCGAGCCGATCCGCACCTGGATATCGCGGCGCAGGATCTCCATGTCGATCGCACCGGGATCCCATTTGCCCTGCGCCCGCCCTGCATACTCCCGGTGCGCGATGGTGCGGGCGGCGCTGACGCCGATGCGCCGACTGATGGCCGCACACGTCCGCACCAGCGCGGCGTACTGGGCGTCGGGCCAGTTCGTCCGGTGGGCGGCGGTCGGGCTGGTCCCGCTGTTGGCGCATTCGATCCCGATCGTGTGCCAGTTCGCCATGTTGGTCGGCAACCACGGGTGCCGTCCCGCGCCCGCATGCCAGGCCACCCCGGCGGCGACCGTGGTCACCGTGCCGTCGCGGCCGATGTGCAGCTGCGACAGCGGCCCCGGCAGGTCCGGGTGTCCGCCGGCGATGGACGCGGCGGTGGCGTGATCCGATCCGGTGTGGTGCACCATCACCCCGCGGATGTCGCGGAAATCGCCGTGGCCGCGCCGCAGCCAGCCGGGGTACTCGACGACCGGAAGTCCCTCGGCGCGCAGGACGTCGGCGAGCCAGACCGGGTCGCCGGTCCAGCCCGTTACTTGCCGCACACGTCGGGTGAGTCGGCCCGCACCGGTGCACCGGCGGGCACCGTGTAGGTCGCGACGACGCCAGCGTCGTGCGGTGTCCCGTTGGCGACCCGGTGGGCCACGCCGGCGGGGATGAATACCGATTGCCCCGCCCCGTACGGCACGACCGCGCAGTCGCCGGCGGTCTGCAGCTCGACGGTGCCGGTCGTGATCACCGAGTGCTCCGGGCCGGGATGGGTGTGCCAGCCGCTGCTGGAGCCCGGATGCATCACCAGCTGCTGCACCAGCAGGGTGGTCGGCTGGCCGTCGGCTGACGTGATGGACACCGCCGAGGTGGTGTCGCCCTTGGCGAGGTCGGTGCGTTCCACGTCGCCTTCGGGTGGGGTGGCGGCCGCCGAGGCGGACAGTGCGACCACCCCGACCAGCGCGATCGAGGTGGCTCCCCCGGCTCGACAGACCTTCATTCGCGAATCCCCCTCGGCGTCAGGCTCCCGGCAGCGCGGGCGGCGGCGGCGCGGCAGGCAGCGGAACCGCCGGCGGCGCGGGTGGCGGCGGTGGCGCGACGCCGACCCCGAGTACCCGCAGCAGGTCCGGTTTCATCGCCTGCAGCTGCGCCCCCCAGTATCCCCAACTGTGCGTGCCCTTCGGGGGGAAGTTGAACACCGCGTTGTGGCCGCCGGCCGCCAGGTACTTCTGCTGGAATTCCTTGTTCGTCGACAGCGTGATGTTCTCGAGGTAACCCGCGCTGAAGTTGCCCCCGAAGTCGTGGCCGGTGTCGAGTTCCGACGCCACGCCGCCGCCGCAGTAGACCCACAGCGCGGTGCCGTTGGCGGCCAGCCGGCCGACGTTGACCATGGGATCGTTTCGGCGCCAGGCGACATCGCTGGTTGGCCCCCACATGTTCTTCGGGTTGAAACCGCCCGCATCCTTCATCGCGAAGCCGATCAGCGTTGGCCACAGTCCGGCGGACGGGTTGAGGTAGCCCGACAGCGAGCTCGCGAAGATGAACTGCGTCGGGTACCAGGTCGCCAGGTTCAACGCCGCGCCACCCGACATCGACAGCCCCACAACGGCATTACCGCGCGGATCCTGGCCGCGGTTGGCCGCCAGCCAGGCCGGCAGCTCCTGGGTCAGGAAGGTCTCCCACTTGTAGGTCACCGCACCGGCGTTGTTGGCGGCGGGCTCATACCAGTCGGCGTAGAAACTCGACTGCCCACCGACGGGCATCACCACCGAGATGCCGGACTCGTAGAACCACTCGAACGCCGCGGTGTTGATGTCCCAGCCGTTGGCGTCCTCCTGGGCCCGCAACCCGTCGAGCAGATAGACCGAATGTGGCCCGCCGCCCTGGAATTGGACGCGGATGTTGCGGCCCATCGACGGTGACGGCACGTCGAGCGATTCCATGGGCAGCCCGTCGCGGGAGTAGCCCGTCGCACTCGGCGCGGCGCCCAATGCCGCCGTCATGAGTACGGCGAGGACCACCGCGCCCACTGCCCGTGTCCATCTCCAGCCGCTGATTCGCTGCGTCACCGCTTCTCCACCTCGTCTTTTCGGACGTCGGGGACGCTAACAGCGGGCGCGGCGATCACCGACGCGCAGCGCGGGCCTTGACCCGCTTGTTATCAAGCCTTGCGGAGACTGTGAGGTTGGGGTTCGACGGTGCCGGTGAGGCCGAGGTCGGTCAGCGCCTGCTCGACCACCTCCCGCAACGCGTCCTTGGTGTTCTGCCCGCCGGGCCGCCACGATGCCACCGTGACCGAGACCTGGCCGTTGAGGCGGCACGAGCCGATGAACAGCAGACCGCCCGACTTGTCGAGGATCGTGGTGGTGATCTTCGGCTCGACGATGCGCGGCGCCAACAACGCGGCGTCCGTCCCGTCCGGCCGGTTCACGGCGGGATCGAGGTCGCCGAGGTTCGAGCACCCGATGGGGGCGCCGCGCTCGACGATCATCGACTCCAGCCGCCGCACGAGCACCCGCGGGGTCAGCGGCGTGAGGGGCAGCGGTTCGAGCAGCTCGTTGGGCTTGTCACGCAACGAGGCGAATTCGCGTTTCATGGTGGCGCGCAACTCGGTCAGATCGGTGGTGACCTTGACCGGGTCGGCCTGCATCCTGGCCTCGGTCAGCGCGTTGCCGCGGGTATCGCCCGCGACGCGTTCGCTGACCGGGTAGGACAGGGTGACCAGCCCGGCGTCGTCGGTGCGGCCCAGCAGGTATCCGACCCGCGCAGCGAAGCCGGCGAGCAGCGAATTACTGTTGCCGCCAAGCTCTTTCGCGCGGGAGTCCCAGTGATCGACGGCGAGCAGCGCCAGCACACAGGGCGCCACCACGGTCCGCGTCTCACCAGTGACCACCTGGGCACGCGCCGACGACATCGACGACGCGAGTTCGTCGCGCTGCGAGCGCGCCACCCGCACCGTCGCCGCGATCGCCCGCCCGATCTCGGGGATGCCGCGGACGGCCTGGCGGGCGTCTTCGGCCATGGCTTCTCGGCGGCTGCGTGATGACGGCAGCGGATATCCGAGGTCGCGCCGGACACCGTTCACGGCGTCGGCCACCGCGTTGCAGATGGCCAGCCCGTCGCCGGTGGTGTGGGAGACCACGAGGCTGACCGCGCCGCCACCACCAATCAGCGGTTGGACGCCGAGGTGCCACTGCGGTCCGTATTCGGGGTCTATCGGCAGGTCCGCCCGCTCGTCGGCCCATGCCCACACCTCGTGACGCGGACGGTCGTCGGCGGCGATGTCGAGGTTTGCGGGCCCGGTGTCGGCGACCCAGCGGTGCCGTCCGAACGGCAGCGGCGACCGTTCGACGCGCCGACCCAGCAGACCGTGCCCCAGGTTGCGGTGGAACCGGCGCAGGCCGTCGAGGTCGACGGGCCGGTCGTACACCCAGGTGAACTGGATGAGTGGCCCCCGGCCGAGCGCCCGCAGCCCGAGAAAGGATGCCTGGTCGATGTAGGCGAGCGTGTTGTCCACCCACGTCACTCTAATCACGGCGGCTCGACGGACCGCTGCGCCGAGCGCACGGTTGTTGACGGGGCTTCTCGGGCGATAGGTCCAACAACCGTGCAGTCGGCAGGGCGGACTAGCCGGTCTGGCGCCCTCTGAGCGCCTCCAGTGCGAGGTAGGTGGTGGCCGCGACGATGCCGCCGGCCAGCCACGACAGGTCCACTCCGCCAAGCGCGTTGGCGATCGGTCCCTGCAGCAGCGGCGTCATGCCGTACATGAACATCCACGTGAACACGATCCCCACGCCCAGCGCCACCAGCGCCGTCGGCCGCACCGAGGGCAGCAGGCCCGCCGCGGGCGGGGCCACGAGTGCCTCGGCGTCGATCTGCCGGCGCGCGACCACGAACCAGTGCACCAGCACCACCGCGGCCCACGGCGCCAGCCAGCCGACGATGCCGATCAGCCAGCTGTCGATCGTCATCGCGAAATCCCCGTTGAACACGAACAGCACGACCACCGCCATGGCGACGGCGCCGATGACGAGGTTGAGTACGCGGCGATTGATGTGGATGTCGAGCGCCTGGGTGGACACTGTGCAGGTGTAGATGTTGAGAATGTTGGTGGCCAGCGGTCCGTGGACGACGAGCAGCAGCACGGGAATGGCGAGCACGCCATAGGCGTCGACGATGATCTCGCCCGGATCCGAGGACGAGCTCAGCGTCGCCAGCGTCGCGCCCAGTGCGCCGAGCCACACCACGGGGATGAACTGGCCCAGGGCGCTGGCCAGGAACAGCTTGCGTGCCGGTACCGACGTCGACACGAATCGGGAGTAGTCGGCGGCGTAGCCGAACCAGGTGATGCCCCAGCCGATTCCGATCGCCGTCATCACCGCCGACAGGGCAGCGATGTGCTGTCCGGTGGTCAGTGTCGCGTCGCCCGCGTAGCCCCACTCGACGTCGAGGCCGAACCATGCGACCGCCGTCATCGCGATCAGGACGGCGATGGTCGGCGGCACCGTCCAGCGTTCGAACGCCGCGATCACCCGGTAGCCGAACCACGCGATCACCACCTGGATGACCATGATGATGGCGGCCACCACGATGCGGGGCCCGTGCGCGGCGCTGTCGGGGTCGGCGACGCCGATGCGGCCGAGCAGCGCCATCACCAGATCGAGCACGATCCAGGTGTTCACCGCGCACCAGCCCATGCAGACGATCGCCTGCACGGCAGCGGGGACGTAGGCGCCGCGCCGCCCGAACACCGCGCGGGACAGCACCATCCCGGTGACGCCGGTGCGCTGTCCGATGATGACGAAGATCCCGAACAGGGACATCCCGATGGCGTTGCCGACCGCCAGCACGGCGATCGTCTCGAACAGGCCGAGGCCCATCGTGACGCCGAGTGCGCCGAGTACCCAGTTGATCGGCGCGATGTTGGCGCCGGCCCAGATCCAGAACTGGCCACGCACGTCGGTCGTCCTGGCGGACTCGGGGATGACGGTGAGGTCGGATTCCAGCCGCTCGGTGGCGTCGGGGGTCGGTTCGCCGGTGGCGACTGCGGACATCGTGGGTTCCTGTTCGTTGGGAAGAGGCGATCCGCGTCGTTGCGGTGTCCATCCGGAGCATGAGATCGAGAAGCTGTCGATAGTTTTACATCGCCCATTCACTTTCCGCTCACCATCGACCGGCGAGAACCGGCGCACAAGCCCGCGTCCACCCCGACACCTACTTCGACTTCCCGGTGAATGCCCTTACGCCCCAGTGAGTTTCGCCCGAGCGGTCGCGAGGAAGTCGGCCACGAGCAGGTCGGAGTCCTGCTCGCGGGTGACGACGACGACCTGGTAGGGGTCGATGCCGCGGATCGGGACCGCGGCGATGTCGTCGCGCAGCGTGAAGCGGCGGTCACCGGCGGGCAACACCGCGATGGCCAGGCCCCCGGCCACGAGTTCGAGTCTGTCCTCGAAACTCGGCGCGACACCGACGGACGTCGACTGACCTGCTGTGGGCGTGAGACGCCAGAACTCGTTCCATTCGGTCGGGGCGGTGATCGGGCACGGCACGATGTCGTCCTCGGCGAAGTCGTCGGTGACGACCCACTCGCGGCCGGCGAGCCGGTGCGAGGACGGGATCACCAGCACGCGCGGCTCGTCGTAGAGCACCGTGACGCACAGACCCTGGGAGTCGAAGGGGAACGGCATCCGGGTGACAAGCGCGTCGACCCGATGTTCGAGGAGCGCGTCGCGGCCTTCGGCCCACCCGAGGTGGCGCGTCTCCACACGCGCCTCGGGGTGGCGGCGGCGCAGTTCGCGCACCGCGGGGGTGATGACGAGGTCGTCGGCGAAGCCGATCGCCACCGCCGCCGGCGTCCCGGCGGCACGTGCGATGAGCGCGGCGCGGCGCGCGTCGTGCAGCAGGGCCCGCGCCTTCGGGAGGAAGGCCCGGCCCGCCTCGGTGAGTCGACTGCCCTGCGGGGTCCGGTCGAACAGACGCACCCCCAGATCCCGCTCCAAGCGCTGGATCTGGCGGCTCAGTGCCGGCTGGGCGACGTGCAGAGCGGCCGCCGCGCGACCGAAGTTGAGGTGTTCGGCGACGACCGTGAAATAGCGCACCAGCCGTAGGTCCAGGTCCGCACCGAGGTCGGGCGCGACAGGAGCTTCGGACACCCCGTCAGCGTACTCGTCATGCCTGCGCGGCATGACGACCTGCAGGACAGGTCTTGGACACCGCCGCCCGCGCGACCTTGACTCGAAACCATGAGCAGATATGACGGCAAGAAGGTGGTGATCACCGGCGGCAGCAGCGGGCTGGGTCTGGTGACCGCGAAGCTGTTCGTCGACGAAGGCGCGCGTGTCCTGATCACCGGGCGCACCCAGGCCACGCTCGACTCGGCCGGGGAGCACCTCGGGCCGAGCGCGGTCACCGTCCGCAGCGACGCCGCGTCACTGTCGGACATCGCGGCGCTCGCGGACCGTGTCTCAACCGAATTCGGTGCTGTCGACGCGCTGTTCGCCAACGCCGGGATCAGCCTGTTCGCACCGTTGGAGGAGATGACCGAGCAGATGTACGACGAGGTGTTCAGCGTGAACGCCAAGGGCCCGTACTTCACGGTGCAGCGGCTCGCCCCGCTGGTGAAAGCCGGCGGCGGCATCGTGCTGACCACCTCGATCGTCGACGAGATGGGGATGGCGCTGACCAGCGCCTATTCGGCGACCAAGGCCGCACTGCGGTCGATGACCCGCACACTGGCCCGCGAACTGGTCCCGCAGGGGGTCCGCGTCAACGCGGTCAGTCCGGGGCCGATCGACACAGGGATCTTGGAGGCGTCGCTGCCACCCGACGTGGCCGAGCAGACCAGAGCGCAGTTGACCGCGGACAACCCGATGCTGCGGTACGGCGAGTCGATGGAAGTCGCCAGGGCGGTCGCCTTCCTCGCCTTCGACGCTACGTACACGACCGGCGCCGAACTTCCCGTCGACGGCGGACGCTCGCAGCTCTGAGCGTCTCAGGCGACCGGCAGCAGCACGGTTCGCGTCGGTCGCCACAGCGACGCCGGGACGATGTTCCGCAAGGTGGCGACCGGGGTGCCGAGCACGGTGGCGGTCGCGCGGCCCTTGCCGGTGGGGATCTCGACCCTGGATCCGGGCGGCCCGTAGGTGCCGGTGCAGTCGGTGCCCGCGCACGTCCCGGTGTCCGCGTCGATCCGGTCGGCGAACATGTCGTTGATCCAGCCGGCCATGAGAAGCTGTGCCGCAGGCGGGTTCTGGGGCTTCGGGAAGCCGGCGACCACGTAGGCGGCGAGCTGAATGATCGGGTTGCCGCCGAGCATCGAGTCCATGTGCACGCCGCCGTTGAGGACGACGCCGTGGAACTTGCCGGCACGCCCCGCGTCCAGGGCCTGGGTGATGTTGCTCGTCGAGTTCAGGTAGTTGGTCGGGGCGTGCAGTTCGAGGAACGGCACGTAGGTGCCGGAGGCGTCCAGCGCCTCGAGTGAATCGCCGACGATGTCGTTGCGCGGTGGCACGCCGTCGAGTGAGATGACGCCGGCCAGATGATTCGGCTCGCCACCCAGCCTGACGGCCCGGGCGTAGTGGCCGGCGACGCCGGCCACGAAGCCGCCGCCGAGGGAGTGGCCCACCAGGACGAAATCGTCGGGCAGGGTGGCGGTGGCACCGTAGCGATCGGTGTAGCCACTGGCCACCGCGCTGGCGTTGAGCGCCTCGCGGTCGCCGGTGAACAGGTTCGCGACCGCCTGGTACATCGGGTCACCGCCGAGCCACATCCCGCCCGCCGCAAACGGATTCGAGGTCAGCGTTGGGGCGACGACCACGCTGTTGGTGCGCTCGGCCAGATAGGCGGCGGTGTAGCTGTACATGGGGCCGATAGCGAGGAAACCGTGCTGCAGGTAGATCATCCGCTCGGGCGGTTCGTCGCCGGCGGGGAAGTACCAGTCGGCGGTGACGCGGCGGCCGTCGGCGATCTCGAGGGTCGACGTGCGCACGGTCACGGTGCTGCCCGGTGGGAGTTGCGGCGGTCCGGTGAAGATCTTGATGGCCGCGCCGAGGACGTCGAAGGCCAGGGAGCCGAACGCCTTGGCGACCGGCGGGAGCTGATCGAGGAACGGGAACGGCGACGGCAGCGGCGTCCCGGGTGCGGGGAACGAGACCGGCGGCGCGGTGAATTCGCGTGCGACCGGACCGGGTTCGCCGGGCTCCCGGGTGATCGTCGCGGCGTTGATGACCGGACCGTCGTCAAGGGTGGTGTCGGTCGGTGGTGCCGGTTCCTCGGAGTCGTCCGCGGGAAGGGGCAGGGGCTCCGGTTCTTGTTGTGGTTGTTGTTCTTCGGGCTCGTCGATGGTGTCGTCGATGGCGTCGTCGACAGTGTCGTCGACAGAGTCGCGCTCGACCGGGTCTTCGCTCTCGTCCGGATCTTCGTCGACCGGTTCCTGCTCGACCGGTTCTTCGCTGTCTTCCGGCTCCCCTTCGTCCTGCTCGTCCTCGTCGACCTCGGGTTCGGGATCGGTATCCTGCTCAGCGGTCTCTGCGGAGTCGGACGTCGGGGCCGTCGATTGTTCGGAGGTGGTGGCGGGGGACGGACCGGCACCGTCCTCGGTGTCCGCGCTCGCTGCGCCGGCGCCGGCGAGCGCGGCCGCCGAGACGCCGGCGGTGACCGCGCCGATTCCGAGCCACATCGGAATGCGTTCCATTGCCACTCCCCCGTTTCATGGCTGTCGCCGAGACGGATGGTGGCACAGTTCGGGGGCCGCAGAGGACGGTTTCGGGTTTGCCCGGCGCCGTTGGTTGCCGCTCGTGCCGCTTCACGGCGGCGCGTTGAGGGCATAGCCTCCGGATGATGAGTGACCAGAGGCTTCGGGTACTGATCATCGGCGGCGGGTTCGGCGGGTTGTTCTGCGCACGGCGGCTGGCCGGCGTCGACGTGGACGTGACCGTGCTCGACCGCGCCGCCGGCCATCTGTTCCAGCCGCTGCTCTATCAGTGCGCGACCGGGAAGCTGAGCATCGGACACATCAGCCGTCCGCTGCGCGAAGAGTTCGCGCGGCATCGCAACGTCAGGACGCTGCTCGGCGAAGCCGTCGAGCTGGATCCGGACGCCCGCACGGTCACCGCGATGCGTCCCGACGAGACCACCTTCACCGTCGAGTACGACGTCCTGATCATCGCCGCCGGAATGCGCCAGTCGTATCTCGGCAACGAGCACTTCGCGCAGTGGGCGCCGGGGATGAAGACCCTCGACGACGCGCTCGACATCCGGCAGCGGCTGTTCACCGCGTTCGAGATCGCCGAGACACTGCCGCCGGGGCCCGAGCGCACGAGCTGGTTGACGTTCGCGGTGGCCGGCGGCGGACCCACCGGCGTGGAACTGGCCGGCCAGATCCGCGAGGTGGCCACCCGGACGCTGGCCAAGGAGTTCCACAGCATCAGGCCGGAAGATGCCAGGGTGCTGCTGTTCGACGGCGGTGACAGCGTGTTGAAGAGCTTCGCGCCGAAGTTGGCGATGAAGGCCAACGAGACGCTGCGCGACCTCGGCGTCGAGTTGCACTTCGGCGTGCACGTGACCGACGTGCGCCGTGACGGTGTCACCGTCACGCCCAAGAAGGGCGGCCCCGAGGAGCATTTCGAGACGAGGACCGTGCTCTGGACCGCCGGGGTCGAGGCCGTCCCGTTCGCCCGCCACGTCGCGAAGGTCCTCGGCGCGGAATCCGATCGGGCCGGACGCATCGCGGTGGAGCCGGACCTCACCGTCGCCGGGCATCCCGAGATCTTCGTCATCGGCGACCTCGCCGGCCGTGACCAGCTGCCCGGGGTCGCCGAGAACGCGATGCAGGGCGGACTCCATGCGGCGTCCTGCGTCCGCCGCGATCTCGCGGGACGGGCGCGACGCCCCTACCGCTACCGCGATCTGGGATCAGCGGCGTACATCAGCCACGGCCACGCGCTGCTGCAGGTCGGGCCCGTCCGGGTGTCCGGGTATCCCGGGTGGTTGGCGTGGGGGCTGCTGCACATCGCGTTTCTCACCGGCGTCAGCAATCGCATCAGCACGGTCGCGACCTGGCTGGCGTCGATAGCCCGCGCTGGTCGTTACCACCGGGCGTTCATGCTCGGCGCCTCGGACCGCCACGATGAGCGGTACACGTACTCGTCGTGGGATCTGCCCGAGCCCCCGCCCGAGACCCGTGGGGTGTCCGCCGGCTGACGCCTTTCGCTGCAGCCGGTGAGTTCGACCCGCTGCCGTAGTGGGTATGCGACACGAAACGGTTTCAAGGAGGCTCGCGATGGCGGGACTGGGTGTGGTCTTGCTCGTACTGGCCGCTGTGGCCGTACTGGTCGGGTTGGTCTTCTACGGCGCCGGGGTGGGGACGGTGCCGGAGCAGCCCATGCGTGATGCGACGGCGACCCGTCGGGGCGTGTCGCGCATCGCCTGGTCGAATCTGTTCGCGTCGATGAAGACGTCGGTCAAGGACGCGACCCGCTCCGACGCCGACAAGGGGCAGCGGCGGGCGTCGATGGGCGCCTTCCTGGTGCTCGTGGGTTTGATCCTGGTGGTGCTCGCGATCCTGTCGTTCATCGTCGCGAGCTAGAACGCGTCGAGCGCGTCGCGTTGAACGACACCAAGGGACGGTAATCGCTCGTCGCCGACCCGACGAAGCTGCCGAAGCCGGCGTCGGACGACGGGATCCTCATCAGGCCGTAGTGGACACGTACCGTCGTAGTCATGGTGTTGACGCGGGAACTGGGCGCGGTCAGGGACGGTCTGGGCCGCGCTCTGTTCGGCCTTGTGGCCGGACCCGACGGGCCGGACAACCGCGCCCGGATCCATGGGACGCCTGGCCCGCGGTGGTTCGCCGAGGACCGCCCCATCCGCCGTGTGCACGCCGACGCGTCGATGTTCGTCGGCGGGCTGCGTGCGCTGCTCCTGCAGTCGCTGCATCCGCTGGCCATGGCCGGTGTCGCCGAGCACTCCGATTACCGCGGGGACCCCTGGGGACGTCTGCAGCGCACCAGCACGTTCCTGGCCGTGACGACGTTCGGGCCCGCGGCCGACGCGCAACGCGCCGTCGACAAGGTGCGCGGGATCCACCGACGGGTGCGCGGCGTCGCGCCCGACGGGACTCCCTACGAGGCGGGTGATCCGCACCTGCTCGAGTGGGTGCACATCGCCGAGATCGACAGCTTCCTGCTCGCCCATCAGCTCTACGGGGCGCATCCCCTCGACCAGGTCGGCCGCGATGGGTATGTCGCCGACACCGCGCGCGTGGCAACCGCAATCGGAGTGGTGAACCCGCCGCGCACCGAGGGTGAGTTGCGGGAGCGGATCGAGGCTTACCGGCCGGAGTTGCGCAGTACCGCGGCCGCACGCGACGCCGCCCGGTTCCTGCTGTTGACGCCGCCGCTGCCCCTTCCCGCACGCGCCCCCTACGGCGTGCTGGCCGCCACCTCGGTGGCGATGCTGCCGGCATGGGCGCGAAAGCCACTGCTGCTCCCCTATCTCCCACCCCTGGAGGCCACGGCAGTGCGGCTGTCCGGGCGCGTGCTGGTCAGCGGGATCAGGTGGGTGATGACGGCCGGTCAGCAGGAGGCGTCGGCGCAGCGCGCCGCGCGGTAGTCAGGACAGCGTCTCGGCGATCGCAGCGGCCAGACGCCCACCCGACAGCCACGCCGATTCGACACGCGGCGCACCCGTCGGGCACCACGCGTCACCGCAGATGCCCAGTGGCCGCTGTCCGGTGACCAAGCCGAACTCGGCGTCGCCGTGCGTGCCAGACGGCTTGGCGAACGTCCAGCGATGCACGTGGACCCATGACGGTTCGGTCGTGATGTCGAGCAGCCGGCGGACGGCGGCCATGACCGGCGCCACGGCATCGTCGGGCGTGTCGAGGTGGGCGCGGGCGCGCGACGCGGTGGTGTGCGCGACCAGCACGGCGGCACCGTCTCCGCGCCGGGCGCCGTCGTCGGCGACGAACGAGACATCGGGGTCATCGTTGACGAAGGCGGCGTTTTGCATGGTCCAGCAGCGACGGGCCCACCCGGCGGCGACGGCGATCACGGGTTCGTAGTCGACCCAGTCGCATGCTCCGGGAGCCAGGCGGGCGGCCTGCGGATCGGGCATCGCCAGTACCACCGCATCGTGGTTCAGGGTGTCGACCGATTCGACAGGGGTGTCAAAACGGACGTCATCAGGCAGGACACCCCTTGCCAGAGAGCGCAATCCGCCGGTCGTCGCGAAGCGGACGGGCCCCGTCGTGACGTCGCGCCCGCCGGGTGACAGCACCTCGAAGGTGTCGGTCCAGGGGTGGACGAGTCGCCGGCTCACCCAGTCGTCGACCACCGCGGCGAAGGCCTCGTCCTTGACGGTGAAGTACGCAGCGCCCAGATCGACGCGCCGGCCCTGCACCATCGGTGATGCCAGCCGGCCGCCCGGGGCGCGACCGCGTTCGAAGATGTCGACGGCGACATCCCGCTCGCGCAGCGCCTTCGCGCAAGCCGCCCCGGAAATCCCGGCCCCGATCACGGCCACGCGTCGAGAAGCCATACCGGCCACGGTAGACGAGTGCTTCGATCTACAGGACTTTGGACAAGAACTCCTGCAGGCGAGGGTGTTTGGGGTTGTCGAACACCTCGGCCGGTGAGTCGTCCTCCACGATCTTGCCGTCGGCCATGAACAGCACCCGGGAGGCGACCTCGCGGGCGAACCCCATCTCGTGGGTGACCACCACCATGGTCATACCGCCGGAGGCCAGTTCGCGCAGCACCTTGAGGACGTCCCCGACCATCTCGGGATCCAGCGCGCTGGTGGCCTCGTCGAACAGCATGATCGACGGGTTCATCGCGAGCGCTCGGGCGATGGCGACGCGCTGTTTCTGGCCGCCCGACAGCGTCGCCGGCTTGACGTGCGCCTTCTCCGCCAGACCCACCTGATCCAGCAGTTCGAGAGCTCTTTTCTCGGCTGCCGCCTTGTCCATCTTCTTGGTGAGAAGTGGTGCCAGCGTGACGTTTTCGATGACCGTCATATGCGGGAAGAGATTGAAGTGCTGGAACACCATGCCGATGTGCTGACGCACCTCGTCGAGGTTCACCTTGGGATCGGAGACGTCGAAGTCGTCCACGATCACCGTGCCGCCCGTGATGTCCTCGAGCTTGTTCAGGCACCGCAGGAACGTCGACTTGCCCGAGCCCGACGGCCCGATCACACAGACGACCTCACCGTGCTTGATCGTGACGTCGATGCCGTCGAGGACGACGAGGTCGCCGAACGACTTCTTGAGCCCTTCGGTGCGGATCTTGACCTTGTCCTGGGGTTCGGTAGCAGCCGCTTCCGGTATCAGCTGGCTCATTTCACGATCCTCTTCTCGACCTGGTCGGACAGCTTCGTCAACGCCATGATCACGATGAAGTAGACGATGCCGATGATCAGCCACATCTCGAACGACTTGTAGTTGCCGGCGATGATGATCCGGCCGGTCTGGGTGAGTTCGGCGATGCCGATGACCGACAGGATCGAGGTGTCCTTGAGCGTGATCACGAACTGATTGATGTAGGAGGGGATCATCGTGCGGATCGCCTGCGGGAGAATCACCTTGCGCATGGTCGGCAGGTAGCCGATACCGAGGCTCCGCGCCGCTTCCATCTGTCCCTTGTCCACCGACAGGATTCCACCGCGGACGATCTCGGTCATGTAGGCGCCGGCATTGAGTGACAGCGTGATGATGCCTGCGGTCAGCGCCGACATCTGGAACCCGAGCGCCGACGGGATGCCGAAGTAGATGAAGAAGGCCTGCACCAGAAGCGGTGTGCCGCGGAAGATGTCAACGAACGTGGTGCCGATGGCTCGTAGCCAGATCAAGCGTGACACGCGGAGCAGTCCGAAGATGGTGCCGAGCACCAGTGCGATCGCGATGGACACGACGGTGAGGATCACCGTCATCTTCAGGCCCTCGAGAAGCAACGGGAGTGTGCTCTTGATCAGCCCGAAGAACGAGTCGTCGGTGGCCGTCGCGCCCTCGCCGAGGTAGGTGTCGATGATCTCGTCGTAGCGCCCCGACTGCTTGAGGTTGTTCAACCCGGTGTTGAACTTCTGGAGCAGTTCGGCGTTCTGGCCCTTGTTCACCGCGAACCCGTAGCCGGTGGGGTCTTCCTTCGGCGTGACGGTCTTGAAGCCGTTGCCCTGGGCGATGCCGTACAGGAGCACCGGGTAGTCCTCGAAGACGGCGACCGAGTTTCCGGTCTTGACCTCATCGAACATCGTCGACGAGTCGGCGAACGACACCACCTCGAAGCCGTACTTGCCCTTGATCGAGTTCGCGAAATCCGCACCCTGGGTGCCGTTCTTGACCGACACCCGCTTCCCGCGGAGGTCCTCGTAGGACTTGATGTCCTCGTTGTTCTCGAGCACGGCCATCTGGATGCCGGACTCGAAGTACGGCTCCGAGAAGTCGAAGACCTGCTTGCGTTCGTCGGTGATCGACATGCCGGCGATGACGCCGTCGACCTGATTGGCCTGCACGGCCTGCAGCGCGGCGTCGAATCCCAGCGGCTTGATGTCGACGGTGAACTTCTGGTCTTCGGCGATGGCCCGGATCAGGTCCATGTCGATGCCGACGAACTTACCTTCGTTGTCCTGGAATTCGAATGGGGCGAAGGTGGTGTCGGTGGCTATGACGTAGGTTTCGCCCTCAGCCTGGGCGTGCGGCGCCGCGAGCGTCGCCACGCCGAGCAGTCCGAGCAGGACCGCCGCGACGGCGACGGTCAGACCGTGTCGTGGTCGACCGATACGCATAGGTGTCTCCCCTCTGGCCCCGGGTGGGCAGTCACACGCTAGCCGGGCCGCGGGCGTCGTCGCGCAGGTTTGGGCGGCGCTGCGCGCTAGGGGCCGCCCAGACCGAGCAACTCGGTGACCTGGTGATCGCGTCCGGCCAGGTAGCCGCCGTCCACCGCGATCGCCTGTCCGCTGACGAAGCTCGCGTCAGCGGAGAGGAGGAAGGCGGCGACGGCGGCCACCTCGGCCGCCCGGCCGAACCGTCGCAGCTTGTGCTCGTGGCGTAGGCCCTCGCGCGGTTCCTCCATGCCGGGCATGCCCACGACAGAGTCGAACAGCGGTGTCTCGATGAAGCCGGGACAGATGGCGTTGACCCGAATCCCGCTCGGCCCGTATCCGATTGCGGCATTCTTGGTCAAGAGCACGACGCCGCCCTTCGATGCGTTGTAGGAGCTTCCGCCGGCAGTGCCCTCCAGCCCCTCGATGCTCGACAGGTTGACGATGGCGCCGCGCTCGCCGTCGACGCGGTCCTGCTGCATCATCTGGCCCAGCGCGGCGCGATTGACGACGAAGGTGCCCTTCAGGTTGATGTCGACCACGCGGTCCCATTCGTCGTCAGGCAACAGGTGGATGGGTCCGCCACCGGCCACCCCCGCGGAGTGCACCACACCGTCGAGACGCCCCGCCCCGGACACGACGGCGACCACCGCGTCATCGACGGCCTGACCGTCCACGATGTCGGCGGAGCGGTAGACGTATCGCTCGGCGGTGCGATCGGCCTCGCGATCGGCCTTGGCGAGGTCCACGCCCACCACGTAGGCTCCTTCGTCCAGGAGCCGCTGCACCGTGGCCTGGCCGATCCCCGACGCCGCCCCGGTCACCAGGACACCCTTGCCGTCAAACCTGTTCACACGCCACCCGTTTGGCGACCGCAGACGGCGAAAGTTCTGCCGCTGACATTGACCATCCAGTGGGCCCAGTATGTATCGTCAGCCGCCGTATCCAGTGAGAATTGCTCGACTGGCTCGGCGAGCGTGAGGTCAGGCGGACGTGGCCAGCACTCGACTGTCCTCGGCGGCGAAGGTGTCCTCCAACTGCAACGGTGAGTAGTCGACGTCGATCTCTGCCAGGGCGCGGCCGCGAGCGCTGCTGATGGTGCCGAACCGGCGCATGCCCTTGTCGGCGGCGTACTGCTGGAACTCCTCCTTCGCGAAGCCGAAAGGAATTTCGTCGTACAGCGCGAACGAATCGTCGGTGTTGCTGAGCGCGAGAGGGATGAGCTCGTTCATCCGGTTCTCGAACACGTCCCAGTTCGCGTCGTCGGCCGCGACGTGCCGTCGGCAGGTGAAGGTGCCCCACGCCATGTGCCGACGCTCGTCGTCACCGATGCGGCGGACCAGCTCCTGCATACCCGGCAACACTTTGCGGTCTACGCAAATCCGATGCCAGGCATAGTATCCCGTCAACGCCATCATGCCTTCGATGACGTGATTGTACGTCGCCGAGGCGCGCACCTGGGCCGCCGGCGACGGGTCGGCGACCAGGGCGTCCAGCGATGCCGGCAGTTCCTCGTAGAACATCTGTCGGTAGGACGGCAGATCGTCGAGGTAGCCCTGCAGGTCGTCGGTCATGCCGACGGCGTCGAGCCACATGCGGAACACCTGGGTGTGTTTCGCCTCCTCGAAGGCGAACTGCGTCAGGTACATCTCGTCACCGAGTCGGCCCTCGGCGCGCATCGCGGCCATGAACGGCTGGATGTCCTGGGTGACCGCTTCCTCACCGGCGATGAACTGGGCGCACAGGCGAGTGGCCCAGTCCCGCTCCAGGTTCGACAGCGATTCCCAGTCAGCGCGGTCTCGGGAGAAATCGATGTCGGCGGGGTCCCAGAACTTGGCGTTGCCGCCGGCGAAGAGCTTCAGCGGCATGCTGTCCCAATTCAGCCCGCCGGCGGCGAGCGAGTCAGAGCGTGTCCTGGTCATGGTGTTACCTCCTGGGCGGACGTTTCCGGTGAGGGCTGCACCGGGACGGGTTGAAAGGCCGCCGCCAGCACGGCGACGTATCGGCGCACAGCCAAGGCCGGCTGTTCGGGCGACAGTTCTTCGAGCCCGAGGATCGGGTCGAGGCCGCGCACGTAGGGCGCCAGTGCGAGGTGGGGCAGGATCATCAGCAGCAGCGAGAGCAGGGTGTCGGTGTCTGCGTCGTACCGCAGATCGCCGCGGGCAGCCGCGTCGCGAACCAGTGGCCGCAGCACTTCGAGGTAGTGGCGGTGAACAACGGCGCGCACACTGACCCGCGCGTCGGTCTCGACCTCGAAACTCGCTGCGGCGTGCAGTGATCGCTCTCTGGGGTGTTCGGCGAAGTAGGCGACCCATGCGTCGAGGAGGTCGACGAGGAAGGGGAAGAACGGCCTGCTCGGGTCGAGTTCGCGGATCTGCGTCTCCATGTACGAGCGCACGCGCTGACTCGCCACGTCGGTGATGAACGCGTACAGGTCGCGTTTGTCGGCGAAGTACTGGAAGAGGCTGCCCTTGGCGACGCCCGCGCGCCGAGCGATGACGTTGAGGCTGCCGTGCGAGAAGCCGTGCGCGGCGAACTCCGCTTCCGCGGCTGCCACCACCGCTGCCCGGCGCTCGCCATCGAGTCGGGCCCATGTCACCGTCGGCATCCAGCCTCCACGTCGCTTATGACCACTGGTCATATTACTGTGACCCAGCGCACAGTCAAGGGGGTGAGTGGACGACGTGCAGCTCGACTGGCGATGCTGCGGTGGTCGACCAGCTCGCGGTTGCGGTCGCCCTGACCGCCTACTGTGTCGTCGCGCCGCTATTCAAAGAACCCGCTATCGGCACAGCTACGGGGCGGCGTTCGATGCCTACGCGCGCACGGCCCCCTAATGGCTTCTCCTGCTCCGGAGTAAGAGCGCAAGTTGGCTACGCGCGTCGGTCGGCGTTATCAGCCCGGCCCCTGCAGCTCCCCAGTCGGACTCGAACCGACACTGGGCAAAGATGAGCCGCTTCTTCGGCTCTCAGTCCGGTGCGGTACCGAGGTCAACCCGCCGAGCCCACATTCGTTAGCAGCACGGCTGCCTCGTTATAGGGAAACGCTCGGTAGAGGAGGCGAGAACGCGGTATGACGAGGGCCGCGGCTTCGGCCTTGCTCACCACCCGTGGGTCGCCGAGCGTGACAGCTCGTCCACACTTGCGTAACACCGTCGGTCCGCCGGCCAGCACGTTCTTTAACCAGTCCGTCTGCAGGCCGTAGCCGATAAGAATGGCGTAGCCATCATGGGTCTTGAACACCACAAGAGGCGTCCGATATCGCTTACCCGACTTCCGCCCGACATGCTCGAGCGTCCCGAGGTTCGGAAGCCACGGTGTGATCGCGCGAGCCGCCGGATTGGTGACTCGCTTGTTGAACTCTGCGATTCGGCGAGGCACGCGCATTCTCGGAGTCTAGGTATCGGTCGAAATTCCACGCTCACGCGGTGCTGACGCAGGGAGCTTTCAACGACTGTTCGAATGTTCGAGCCGCAATCGCGCCTTCCTGCAGAAACTGCGGTGCCCCCAGTCGGACTCGAACCGACACTTGGCGGATTTTAAGTCCGCTGCCTCTGCCAATTGGGCTATGGGGGCGTTGCAGTTCAGAGCCTAATTTAGGCCCTTTCCGCCTCGTCACGATGCTCTGAATACCGCAGTAACACCGCAGTGCTGTCGATAGCCTTCCCCAGGGCGTCCGCCACACCGCTCAAATCGTCGTTGAGAAGATGGCCGTAGCGGTCGAGCGTCATCGCGGCGGTCGCGTGCCCAAGCAGTCTCTGCACGACCTTGACGTTAGCGCCTGCACTGATCGCCAGTGACGCCGTGGTGTGTCTCAGCCCGTGCGGTACCAGCCCGTCGATGCCGATATCAGCACACGCGTTGTCGAACGCCCAGCGGTATTCGCCAAGTGGAAGGAACCCGCCCTTTCGGCTGGGAAAGACCAGCGCGTTGGGGTCGGCGGGCAGCTCGGCCTTGAGCTTTTTCCAAACCGGTTCGGGCACAGGCACGTGACGATCCCGCTTCGTCTTAGTCGTTGACTCCACGATGCCCTTACCGGTGACGGCTGTTGCGGACGAGCGCACCGTCAGCATCCGATCCCCCACATGCCGGCGGCGCAACGCAACGGCTTCGCCGAACCTCAGTCCGCAGTACCCGAGAACGAGCGTCAGCGTCTCGAACCGATCAGCAGCCTTCGCCAGCATTAGCAGCTCGGCATGGGTCAGATAGCGCCGCTCACGCTCGCCTTGCTCGGGAAGATCTTCGTCCCGCTTGATCTCGAACGCGACGTTCTTCGCCACCTTGCCAGTCCGTTGGGCGTACTTCAGGACAGCGCCTACCAGCTGATGAGCTTGGGTGATCCGACTTGCCGACAGGCCGGTTCCGCGTTGCCCGCCGTCGACTGACAGCGCCCCTAGCCACGTTGAATATGATTCATAATTAATTCTTTTCAGCTGAACACTTTCCCACTTCGGCAGCACCACAGTGTCGAGCAACGAGCGATATCCGGCAACGGTTTTCGGCTTGCGGTGCTGTTTGGTGGCGAACCACTGCTCGGCCACCGATCCGAAAGTCTCCGCACTCTTCCGCGGATCGACATACTCGCCGCGCTGCACATCGGCGGTCAGCCCATTTAGGTAGGCCTGCGCATCCGGCTTACGCTGGAAACTCTTGGTGCGCTCGGCTCCACTGGCGTCAACCCACCTGACACGCCATCGCGACACCTTGCCATATACCGCAGACCGCTCAGTGCGCATCGCGCCGTCCGGCGCCTTGACTCGTTTGTGCCAGCGGTCGTCAATTCCCGCTCGCTCGTTTCGAGTCGTCATACGCTGAAAGTACCGCAGTACTCCGCTCCCCTCATCCGCTTCGTTGTCCGGAGGCCGGACCATGAGCCCGCCGAAGACGTCACGACCCCCGAGTCATTGAAAGGCTTTTCTTCAAGCGAATGTGGCTGTGGTCGTGGACAGACCGTCAAGTCACCAGTCACTGTTGGCTCAGGCGAACCGACCATAGCTGAGGAGTAATTTGATGGATTTGCTAGGAGCGAAGGAAGTTTCGGACATCACTGGAGTTCCGATGGGGACGCTGAGGTACTGGCGGCATTCGAATATTGGCCCGGCGAGTTTCACCTTGGGACGCCGAGTCGTTTATCGGAGGGCCGAGGTATTGCGCTGGATATCGGAGCGAGAGAGCGCAACCCGCCGCGGAGGCGGCGACGCCGCTTAGTGCCTGCGCACGAAAAAGACCTCGGGGACTAGCCGAGGCCTTCGTTCGAACCACCCGATCACGCCACACGGAAGTTCCTCATGAGAATAGCGCAGCATGCCGATAATCGACAGCACCACGGGCAGGAAATCCCTTGAGCGGCAGGGGGGAGGGGGACAAGAAGTCAGTCGCGGCACGCTTAGTCGATATGGCCCGGGAACGCTATGTTCTCGGAGTCTCCAAGGACGGCGAACCATTTGGCGCCGAACGCAGTCGACCCCACCTCGCGATACTCCTGCGTGGTGGGAGGGCTGGCCTACGGGCAGATCTCGCCGCTCGCTACTTCACCGAGACCGGTGCGGTCGCCGGGGGCCAAGCACTTACCGACGCCACACTGATTTTGGAAGGTCTGGCGGCCACGCAGGCACCCGACAAGTTGAACCTACGCGTTGCCGACCACCACGGGACGATCTACATCGACACTGGAGATCCAAACGGTCAAGTAATCAAAGTCTGCGACGGAAGGTGGTCGATGGCTCCCACTGCGCCGGTGCGGTTCCTCCGAAATACGAAGCTGACGGGGGCGATGCCGGCACCAAGCCCCCGCGGGGATGTGACGAAGCTCTGGGAGTTCGTCAATGTCGCCGTTGAGGACCGCCCAGTTCTTCTCGCGTTCCTAGTAGCTGCTTTGGTTCAGTGCGACGTCCCGCATCCGGTACTAGCCCTGTTTGGCGAGCAAGGTAGCGCTAAAACGACATCGACACGGAGCTTGGTCGAACTCATCGATCCTTCGCCCGCCCCCTTTCGTCAGGCGCCGCGGGACGCGGACTCATGGGCGGTTGCCGCTTCTGGATCGTGGGTCGTTGCTCTGGACAACCTGTCGGCCATCCCGCCGTGGCTGTCGGACTCGTTATGCCGCGCTGCGACAGGCGACGCCATGGTGAAACGGTCTCTATATACCGATGCCGATCTGGCTGTCATCAAGTTTCGTCGATGCGTGATTATCAACGGAATCGACGTCGGCGCCATCCGACCCGATCTGGCAGAGCGGCTAGCGATCGTCGAGCTGCGACGCATCGACCCCAGAATGCGACAGTCAGAGGCCGAGATGCGACAGCGGTGGGAAACAGCTCTACCAGGTATTTTTGGCGGACTACTTGACTTGGCTGCCTCCGTTCACCATCGGTTGGAGACCATCACAGTTGAGGACTCGCCCAGGATGGCGGACTTCTGTCGCACGCTGGCGGCCGTGGACGAGATCTTGTCGACTAATGGCGTACGCCGGTACATGTCGCGCGCCAATCAGTTGTCTGAGGACAGTTTGTCCGTCGACCCGTTTATCGAACAGCTTCGCTCGCGGACATTAGAACCTGCTGTTGGTCAATCCGGCAGTGATTTGCTGATGCTGCTCACACCGGTCAACGACGACTGGCAACGACCGAGGGACTGGCCGAAGAACGGTCGCGACGTTTCTGGGCTGCTGCGTAGGCACGCACCCGCTCTACGCAACCTCGGATGGGTGATCGAAGATGATGGCGCGCGCAACCGCAGGAACGTACTGCTGTGGACAATCTATCCGCCGTACAAAGATGTTGTGGCTCAGCGAGCCTCGCAACCCTCGCGTCTCTCGCTTACGCAGATCAGCGAGAACGCGAACTTCGACCGGAGTCAGCAGAAAGTTTTGAATGCCGACGCGAAGGCTGGCGAGGGTCGCACGGCGGCAGCGTCTTGACCGTGCGCTGTGGTGCAGGAAAACAGGTGCCCAGATAGTTGATCGCATACCGTTTCATCCGGTCTGATGATGCGTCAACACCGGCGAAGCGTCGACATGTGGCAGCTCGCCTCGGTGGGGTGGCTGGGTCCTAGAGCTCATCCTGAATCGGCAGCAGCAGGGCGATGGCGTGACCATCCTCCGCCCGGATTTCGAATGAATCCCCTCGTTCGACGCTCAAGAGCACTTCGTCGAAGTTCTCTAGGAGGTCCTGCATTGCAATGATCTTCACGATTGGTCCAAGAGTATGAGGTCACCGGTTACATGCCCGAGAGCAGTGAAGCACCGTGAGGCCAAAGACTGCCGCAGGCGCCACTCTGGCATTTGCGTCGGTCTTGTATCAGCCGGCGGAGCAGGTCAGGGCGTGGGAGGGCACCAAACTTCCTGGACTGCTCTGCAATCCGCGACAGCTTGCGGGTCTACGACCTCGATGTCGCGAAGCACGGAATCACAATCACCCAAGGAGCACCCATGGTCGGTCAGTGCCTTCATCCAACTCACCAGCACGGTCATTGAACGAGTTCCATCCTCGGAAGATCCGGTAGCCCACGCACGACCAAACGTGGCGGCCGCACTGTCGAGAAACGCTCTGTGCACCACTCGATATGCTTTGTCGAACTCCGATCGAGCCATCCAACCGTAGGCAACTAGTTGCGGCACACCGATTTCGCGTTCGATGATGCTTGGGCTCGCAAGGCGAAGGGCAGCGCTCCACTGTTCACGAGCGGTAGCCGGGTATCCGGGTGGCGAAGTGGGCTGAAGCATCAGCAGGTACCGACCGCCTTCCGAGTAATCGGCCCGTCGCCAATCTGGGTCTCGCCCGGGCACCGCTATAGCCGGGGGCGCATGCAGGGTCGTGCGGTCCCAGGTCGGCGGCGGAGGCTGTAGCGAAGCAATTGCGCACACTCTTTTTAGTGCTGAGCTGAGCTGTCTCAGCCTGTTCGCGTAGTCCAGCAGGGGATAACTCTTTAGTGAGGTGTAGTTGCCGCACAGCTCAACCCCAGTTTGCACGTGGAACTCGCGCGTCCAGGCACATGCTTGATCGACGACGTTCGCCAGATACGTATGCTGCCGCGCGAGCTCGGCGCGCCAAGCTTCACCATCTACCTCCTGAGGGAGCGAATCCATTATCAGGATGAACCGCCTGCAGCGTCGAAAATTGCAGTGATCCAGCCGGTTCCCCGACTGTCGAGGTAGGCATGTGCTGCGGCGTAGATCATGTCTTCCAGCGGCAGGTCCGCCTGCATTGCCCCGCAGTTGTCGTCAGCTATCCACCCCAGGACCACCTCAAGCGCCCGGCAAATAAGCCATTGCCCCCTGTACTCTGCACAGACGGTGTCAGTGCGTTCATCTTCCCAACCCGGCTGCACCATTCCGATGCTGAACCATTGCTGCTGAACCGCTTCGGCGAAACGGGCGCGATCCGAAGCGTCTACTCTGCCGTCAGCTGCAGCCGGCCACACCGAGTCGAAGTTCGGCGGAATTCGGGGGCCACCGTCGGCGACGATCGCAAGGCGCGCGTCGGAAACGATTGCTTCCGTGACCAGTTTGGCGGCTCGCTGGGTAAGCCCTCTGGCACGAAGTTGCGCTACACGCTCGAAAAGGTCGGGGTACTCCCGCTCCAATCGGTGCGGAGTATTCGCGTTGGCGATAGCGTCACGTTTTCCGATTGAGGCGGGCATGGACATACCGGAGCAGGTGGCCCATTCAGTGCCCCAGCGTTGCGCGGCAGTCATGAGCGCTGTTACGTCCGACCAGGTGGTCGCTGCAGCGGCTAAGCGCCAGCCAGCCGGCTCCGCGGCCTTGACTTCTGCGAAGGCGATCAGTGTCGCAGCCGGATCGAGATTTCCGATCCATCGGCTACGAAAGCCCTCTCCAATAGCTTGGTCAGACCAGAGCATCCGCACGCCCTTAGGGACCACAATCCCCGCGGGGACGTAACCCGCACCGTGATGTGTCAGCGCCACAACATGCCGATCGCCAGCCGCTGAATACATCAGGCCGACGGCCCACAGTGCGAAGGTTCGGCAGGATTCGGTGGCGTACAACAGTTCCCACGCCAACCATTTAACCGTCTGTAGATCACTCGACTCGTTGCGCCGCCGTTCCAAGTCCCGGGCCGCCGCGGCCGCTACCCGGGACGGCAGCGTCGCGGCGGGAGTTGTCAACGCTGCCGTCGCGACCGATGCGCCGGCAGGCGCCATTGAGGTGTGAGCGCCGCCAATCAATGGGACAGCACCGGCGGCCGGTGGAATTGCGGCCGGAACTGAAGGCGGCGGACCCAGCGGCCCCGGGGGCAGCAAGGGTGCTGAAACCGCTGGATAGGGATTAGTACTCGACACTACCTGCGGCCCGGCAATAGACGCTGGCACGGCACCCGTGGTCGCTCCTATTAACGGATGCCAGATTCCACTCGGAGATGCCGCCGGCTGCGCCGGCGTCGCAGTGGCTACGACAGCAGGGAAGCTGGTCGTCTGAGCGCCGGTGACCGATGACAGCGGCGCAAGACCACTTGCAGGCATGACCCCTTGCAGCGCGACAGCAGGAGACGGCGATGCAGATACTGCCGGTCGTACCAAACCCGACTGCGACATTCCTCCAGTGCCCGATCCCGATAGCGGAGATGCTGAACTTCCGAACGCGGCCAACGAGCCGATGGATGAGGAACGTCCTGGTCCGGCGAGGCCTACCCCACTGCTTCCGATGTCACCAACCGCGGCTACGGACGCAGGACTGGCGCTCTGCGCCGGGGGGTGCGGTGACAGCGATGAAGAACCAGGGGTAGGCCCGGTGCTGACCCGCGGCGCAGTGTTACCAGACCTGGATTCGGCATCAGACGGGTCTGGCACCGAAAGACGAGGCTGCGTATCACCGGTCTCCACTGCTGCCTCGGGTGGACGCTCAGGCGATTCGTCGGATCGCTTATCGGTCGACCGATCGTCATCGCCGGTACTAAACGGATCGCCATTCGGGGGTCCCTCCGGCAGAGGCGTAAATCCCTGGACGAATTGCACAGTTAGAGCGCGGATCTCATCGGCTGCCCCTACTGCGATTCCTCGCGCCCGCGCAGCAGCACTGGTGATGATGTTGATAGCGGTGGGACTTCTGCTCGGCACGTGTACCAGTTGTTGATGTGCCTCAGCATCAATCGTGTCAATCATCAGCTCAGCACTCTTCTGGATCGCCGCAACACTCTGCATCAGATCAGCGGCAGCCTTATCCGCGTCGGCCTTATCGTCGGCCCGAACCTGAATACGCCTGTAGGCAGCGTGCATTGCTTCGAAACCATTTGAATGCGCCACCCCGACAACCTGCAAGCCATGCAAGGCGACCCGGTGAGCATCTGCTGCAGCCGCAGTCGCCATCGCCAGACGACGTTGAGCAGCAGCCCGTCCTTCAGATTGCTCGCGGGTGACCGGCCATACATCGGGCGCCACGATGAAGCGTGAATAGCTACGAGCGGGTGGTGAAGCGGTCATTAGCCGACCCCCGTTGCTTCGCAGGCACTTTCAGCGGCCCGCAGGGCACTCGAGTACTGATCAACCATGTCGTTGGAAATGGAGGCGGGTTCACGGCGCAAATCTGCGTCGACCACAGCCACGATCGACCGCCGGACATCAGCGAGGGCATCAACAATTTCTCGTGGTGCGCCTGGACCTAGCCGGGTGGCCATATAGTTCAACTCCGCACCCACCGCGCTGAAGTAGTAGCCCTGCACCCCCAGGCTTTCTGATGACTCCCAGTCATTGGCCCGGTCGACGCGATCGATGAAGGCGCCACGCGCAATCCCAACACCGCTCTTGAAGTTCCTCAGGCCAACACACGCCTCAATTGCTGCGTCGTGCTTTTCTGAGGGCTCCGCAGCAGACGTGGACGAGGTCGACGGCCTTATCGCGTTTTCAGACTGCCCACGTGGGAAGATATTGAGACTCACAGCGAGTGACATGATGGCAACCACGGTGCTAACGACCGCGAGGTAGAACGCCAGCTTGCTCACAGTCACTCCACCACGGATCGAAGCTGTGTCGCGTTCAGTTCATCAACGACAACAAGGGAATTAACTGCTGCGGCTGCTGCAGTGCTCAATGCTTCAACCCGCAGAAGAAGCCCCGCCGCGTGACCCTGCTGGGCAGCGATAGAAGTGAAGTCTGCGAGGCCGGCTGCGGCGTCGATGATGGACAGCCTGCCGCTAGCGATTGGACCAGCCGGTTCAACAGACGCGGCGTCTGAACCGGCCACGCCAGCTGCCGCAATTCCGCCCCACGCGGTGGCCGGCTGCAGATCTAGACGCTCCATGACTTCATAAACTACCGCTTGGCACAGACACTTCGCCACAGCTGAGCACACATTCGTTCAGCGTATAGTCCCAGTTCAGTGGGCTGATCTGCACTTTCAAGCAAACAGGACACTGCCAGCCGCGTCATGTCCAGAACGTTTGATTCCAACCGAACTCTCATATGTCAGGATCAGTCACGCTGGGATTGATGCCGCCGCCTGTTTGCATGGCCAGCCATGCCCCATCAAGTGAAGGCGGAACACGACATGCTTCGCATCTGACGGGGTAGCGCCGAGCCAGGGTACGCGTTAACTCCTATTTGGATAGACCACTTTGCCGAGTTCTCGGGCGGCCTCAAATGTGCTGCGGTCCAACTCTTTACGCCGTGCCCGCTCAGCCACACTCGACAATAGTATCTTCATGGCGTCCGCGTTTTGGAGCGCGAATTCTACCGCGTCGCATGCGGAACGAATTACCGGAGCGGTGGCACCGTGTTGTTGCGTACTCGATGCACTTCGGACGGCAGCACGAGGAACCTCGACGATGCGAATCGGTTCTCCGTGCCGCTGTGCTGCTGTACGCGCCGCCGAGGCGTCTCTGCGGCACGTGTCAGAGCAATAGCGACGCGGACGCCCCCGCCGGGAAGTGACTTCGGGATCCAGCATGACCGCATCGCAACGGACGCACCGATTCGGATCGGATGTCGGGTAGTTGTCCGCTGCGATCGGTTGATGATGGTCAACGCCAACTGCGCTATGGCTCCCCAAACTTGCGCCGTTTGCGCTTAGAGCCGCGGCGTTTCGAGACTCCGTTGCACGCTGCGTGCCGCCCGCGTCAGCACGCGCTCTGCGAAGGACATTTTGGAGGTCGCGAACCTCGACCTCCGCGAGAGTAGCGATCGACGCGATCGTCTGACCGCGTTCCCTCATCCGCCCGGTAACCGTTTGCAGGTTGACGAAGTGACTCACACGCTTGCGGGCTGCGTCCATGCGCACGTTTTCATTCACTTGATCGAGGCGCACAGTCTCCCAAGCGTCAACGGCGCGCAGCCGCTGGAGCAGCACACGAACCGAGGCGGCATCGTCTACGTTGGCACGTTCAAGGTTCGCGCGTTTCTCGTTCGCCCTGCGCTGCGCTTCCACCGCACGCTTGCGCGCCCGCAACTTCTCACTTCCGCTCATAGACGCAAACGTAGGCCGGGCCGCGCGCTATCGTCCACCACCACAGCCACATTCGCGAGCAACTAGGGCTGGCTGCTCGGAATCTCCGAACTGCCTACGATGCCACCGCGCCATCTACGCAGGGAGAGTCGGTTACTACACCAGTCAGCGGCAAGCCGATTAACCGTCAGTCGTCGACGGTTGTTTCGACCTCACGGCGGCTTATGTAGTTGCCGCGCGCCGCGCGCCTCTCTGCGTCGGCGACGTCAGCGTTGAACGTGGCGGCGAACTCTGTGTACTTGACGTCGAGCAGGCGCTCGTCAGGCGGCGCGGGTTGCACGGCGGCTGGAATTGTGAGGGCGTAGTAGGCGTAGCGGCTGTCGAGACGGTTTTCCGGCACCAAGGTGATTAGCCGTGGGGTGAGGCCGCACTCTGCCGCCAGGTTCCAAAACTCTTCGATGGTGAAGGTGGTGGTCGATGCGAAATTTCGGTCGTAGGCTGTCCCGGCGAAGCCGCGGGTCCGACGATCGCTGGTGTGGTACTTGATTTGGACCAGCGCCGTGCCTCCGGGGGCCAACACGGTGCGGGCGATTTTAAGGATGGCCCGTACCGCGTTCGCGCCCGTCGTTAGCTCGATCACGTATAGACACAGGAAGACATCGCAGCTGCCCGCCAATCCGACGGTGGCTTGTTCGGGGCAGGCGAGGTCGATGCGCCGTGTCTCGACGGGTGTCGTGCACGTTGCGCGGACTTGTCGGACGCATTCGTCGAGGTTTTCTTGGGAGATGTCGGCGGCGATGAAGCGCTGCGCATGGGGGGCGAAAGCCACGGCGTTTGCCCCGCCGCCGGCGCCCCACTCCATCACCGTGTTCGGGCTGGGCGAATTAAGGGCTCGGGCGAAGGTTTCATAGATCTTCCAGTGGTCGTCACCAACCTCCAGCCAGGCTTGATCGCCGATTCCGTTGCGCCAGTGTGAATTCGCTTCCCAGGCCGATCCTGTGGGCGCAGACCAGTAGCGGGCGGCTTGCCCGGCGATCCGGTTCCGGAATCGCCGCCTTCCCGCTGCTGCCAGCGCTGCTGCCAGGATTCGCTCGCCTCGCACTGCCACGTCGATACCTCCGGTCAAGGACTTGTTTCCGGTTGGGCTGACAGTAACCGGCCTTCCCTGGACGTGGCCGCCTTCGACGCCGGACCGACCCCGCATTAGTCGCCGCCCTCTAGGACGCGATGATCAGCCCGCCGATTGGAACGGGTGTCGCGTCCACACCAATCAGCTAGTCAACCAGCGCCGACCATCGCTAGCGGCACACCACTGCGCTTCCAGAGACACCTCCGGGCAGCTTGTGGGCCAGCCAGCGCGCGGCCGGTGGCCGAGCGGGCAAGGAATCCTCGGACAGCTATCTGGAGGCTGTTGGCGCTGCTAGAGAGCACCACATTGTGCGGCGCTGAACCCGCGGTGGTGCGCGCATCTGCAATGATCGAGCGAGCGGCATTGTGCAAGGAGGGGGCCATGGCGAGGTCTGACCTGGTGATTGATCTGGTCGAGGCGCAGCAGCGTGGCGACGTCGCCCGCTTTCGCATGCTGGTGGAGGCGATCATCGCCGAGGAGCGCAACAATCAGCACCATCTTGTGGCTGATCGTCTGTCCGAATTGATCACCACTGCCGGTGCTCGCAGCCTGCTCGCCCGTGATGACACCGCCCGCCAGGTCGCTGATCTGGTCACCGAAATTGTGCCTAAACGGCGATTGTCAGAGGTGCATCTGGCGCCTGCCGTCACGGCGGCGGTGAACGAGATCATCGAGGAGCATCACCGTAGCGAGCTTCTCCGCAGCCACGGCCTGGAACCGCGTAACCGCATCCTTTTGGAAGGTCCGCCTGGTAACGGTAAAACCTCGCTTGCTGAAGTGTTGGCAGCGGAGTTGATGGTGCCGTTCTACGCCGTGCGTTACGAGGGAGTTGTATCTAGCTTTCTTGGAGAGACAACGAGTCGAATCGATCACGTTTTCGAGTTCGCAAGGACTCGGCGCTGCGTGCTCTTTTTCGACGAGTTCGACACCATCGCCAAGGAGCGCTCCGACGCGCACGAAACCGGCGAGATCAAGCGCGTCGTTTCGACGCTGCTCCTACAGATCGATCGCTTGCCCTCCCACGTCGTCGCCGTCTGCGCGACCAACCATGGCGAACTGCTCGACCGCGCGGCATGGCGCCGCTTTCAGGTGCGGTTAGCACTGCATCCCCCGTCTCGCATACAGGCCACGACTTTTCTCGAGCAGCTGCGTATGCGGCTCGGCGGGAACCTCGGTATGGCGCCGCGCACCCTCGCCGACAAGCTTGCCGGTGCCAGCTACGCCGACATTGAGGAGTTTGCGCTGGATGTCATGCGGCGCTATGTGTTGTCGCTACCCGATGGCCGTATCGAGGATGTGGTGCGCGAACAGCTCAAGCAGCGCAACGCCATGAGGCAGATGTGACCTCTGTCCTTCGGCGCCCCGCCCGGTGACGCGCGTAGTCCCGTCGACAATCTGAGCCAGTTCCGGACGCGAACAGCGGCGTGCGCTACTGCCGCATCGGCGAGGTCTCAAGAGAAGCCGGTGTTGGTTATCGCCAAACGGCGGTGGTTGAGACTCGCAGACGAAGGGTCGCATCGATCCATCTACGTAGGACGGCAGTAGTTGATGACGAATGAATCTCGGTCGGGTTGAGATGTGGCCTCGTGCAGCCGGTGTCTAGGGTGGCGCTGTCATCCTTGTTCGGTGGCGCCTAGGACAGCGAAGAAGACCGACAGCCGGTTAGCGGCTCGGCTTGCCGCGCTCGCCTCACTAGGCGCTTCTGTCATCCACTTCGCCGTCGTTCCCACGCACTGGCAGGAATGGATGCCAGCGGGCCTGTTTTTTACGGCAATCGCGCTGTTCCAACTGTTGTGGGCGCGGCTAGTACTCACCCGTACCACCACCCCGGTGCTAGCTCTTGGCATCATGGTCAACCTTGCCGTTATTGCGCTTTGGTCCGTGTCGAGAACCGCGGGAGCGCCGCTCGGGCCCCACGCCGGTCAAGCCGAACTGATCCAAGCCGCGGACCTATGCGCGTTGCTGCTTCAGATCTATGTCGTCATGGGCGCTGGCTGGGTCTGGCACCGCGGCCTTCAAGGAGAACCGGTGCCCGCCGTCGGCAGTGCCATGGTGCTCCTGGGCGCGATTGGGATCGTCACGTTGGCGTCCACGGTGGGCGCTGCCTCTGGTCTACGGCACGGCCACCACGCCCCAGCCGGCGCGGAAGCAGGGGCTCATCACCACGGATCTGGTGCAGAGCAGACTGACGACCATCACAGCCATCCTGAACCATCCCCTGCAGCGCCCGCTGGGGAGCCCGCCTCCGATGACCACGGAACCAGTGCAGAACACGTCGACGACCATCACAATCACGACCCGGAGCCGACGTCTCCCCCGCCTGCCGTCCGCCCAGTCGAAGCTCCTGCGCCCGCCCCTGGCTCTGGAGGTTCGTCTGAGCCGTCTACGCAAACGCCCACCAGCGAGCCGCTTCCTGCAGCAACGCCGCTAGACGACCACCAAGACCACGACCATGTGCATTGACCTACGCATGTGTGGCCAATCCACGGCCTGACGGCTAGTTTCCGCCCGTCAGGTCTGCCCGCCCGATGGCCTGACCCGGATGACGCAGGATGTCGAGGGCCGACATCCCGATGCCGTAGGTGGATAACCATCGCCTCGGCCGGACCGCGATGAAGCACAGCTCAGCACGCTGAGCGACGATGCGCTCCTCGGCGGCGAGAATGCGACGGAGAAACCAGTCCGCATGGAATGCCCCTCGCGCGTCGGCGTTTTCGTGGTTCAGTATTTCGGCCGACCCCGCAAACTGCACAGCTGCCGGCGGCATCATGGGGAGAAAGCGGTGCGGCACGGGAATGACGAAGGCTACCTGTGGTCGTCGTCGAATGTTTTTAACCTTGACGTTCGTAGTACGGGTCGTGATGTACAACGTCAGGTTTGTGCCTTCACCGGCCGCTGCGTACGTGACGGCCGTCGCGTGGGGGTTGCCGCTGCTATCGAGCGTCGACAGGGTGCCGAACGACCGTCGTCGAATCGAATTTTCGACAGTGGCGAGGTCGGTCACTGGTGCTCCTACCTCCGCTTCCCCGGCTCCGATTGGGTGGCTTGTCGCTCAGCTACACGCCGTCTACGGCGCATCCGAAGGTACCGGCGGTCGACGGATAATTGAGAATTCGACCGGCGACTGCATTTGCTTTCTTCGTGCGAAGCCCCACATGGTTGGGAGCGGCGATTCGAATTCACATGGCCGCCGGCTGCTCCACATGGTGGGCCGTCCCCTAACGGTTGAGAACGGCGCGGGTGCTCGCCTCGGGCGTCAAATCGAGGCGGCGCAGAAGTTGCGCGTTGAGCGCGACGACGATCGTTGACAGTGACATGAAGATGGCGCCGACCGACATGGGCAGCACGATGCCGATGGGCGCCAGCACACCAGCAGCCAGGGGCACAGAGATGAGGTTGTACCCGGCGCCCCACCAGAGATTCTGTTTCATCTTGCGGTAGCTGGCGCGAGACAGCTCGATGACCGACAGCACCGAGCGGGGGTCGGAACTGGCCAGGATGACACCGGCGGAAGCGATGGCGACGTCAGTGCCGGCACCGATGGCGATGCCGACATCGGCCTGCGCCAAGGCGGGGGCATCGTTGACTCCATCGCCGACCATGGCAACCTTCTTGCCCTCGTCTTGCAGGGCAGCAACTTTCGACGCCTTGTCTTCGGGGCGCACCCCCGCGAACACCCGGTCGATGCCCAGTTCGTGGCCGACACTATTGGCGACGGCTTCGGCGTCGCCGGTGATCATGACGACTTGCACGCCAAGCTTGTGAAGCGCATCGACGGCTTCGCGGGATTCGGGGCGGATCTCGTCGGCCAAGCGCAGGCCGCCGAGCACCTCTCCGTCGCTGATGACGTGCAGAATGATGGCGCCTTCGCCGCGCCACGCGGTGGCCGCGGGGACCTCCTGGGCGCCGACTTCTTCGAGAAGTCGGGGGCCGCCCACTCGGATTTCGTGCCCGTCGACCGTCGCAGTCACACCGACGGCAGGAGAGGACGAGAAGCCGCTGGCGCGCGGCACCGTTAATCCCCTATCCTCGGCGGCTTTCACGATGGCCCGCGCCAGGGGGTGTTCACTGTCGGTCTCGGCGGCGGCGGCGAGCGCGAGCACGGTGTCGCCGTCGTCGTCTCCGGTCGCCTCGACGGCGGTGACGGTGGGTTCGCCTTTCGTCAGGGTGCCGGTCTTGTCGAACAGCACGGCGTCGACAGTGCGCATACCTTCCAGGGCCAGCCGGTCTTTGATCAAGACGCCGCCTCTGGCGGCGCGTTCGGTGGCGATGGACACGACCAGTGGTATCGCCAGGCCCAGCGCATGAGGGCAGGCGATGACCAGCACGGTGATCGCTCGTACCACCGAGGCATCGGGATTGCCGACGATTGTCCATGCCGCTGCGGTGATCGCGGCGGTGATCAGGGCGAACCAGAACAGCCAGCCGGCGGCCTTGTCGGCAAGGCGCTGGGCACGCGAGGACGAATTCTGCGCTTCGGTGACTAGGCGTTGGATGCCTGCTAGGGCGGTGTCGTCGCCGGTGGCGGTGATCTCGACCCGAAGCCCGGAATCGGTGGCGACGGTGCCGGCTGTGACGGGATCCCCGACGCCGCGGGTAACGGGCCGGGATTCGCCGGTCACCATGGACTCGTCCATGTCGGCGCGTCCGTCGACGATCTTGCCGTCGGCAGGGATGCTGCCGCCGGGTCGGACTACAACGACATCGCCGACGTGCAGGTCGGTCGGCGAGACGGTGACGGTGCGGTCGCCGTCGATCTTCTCGGCTTCGTCGGGAAGTAGTGCGGCCAGTGAGTCCAGCGCTGAGGTGGTCTGGGCCAGCGAGCGCATTTCTACCCAGTGGCCGAGCAGCATGATGACGATGAGAAGGGCGAGTTCCCACCAGAATTCCAGCTCGTGGTGGAGCAGGCCCAAGCTCGCGCCCCAGGACGCGAAAAAGGCGACGGTGATCGCCAGTCCGATCAGGAGCATCATTCCTGGTTTGCGGGAACGGATCTCGTTCAGCGCACCGGTGAGGAAGGGGCGGCCACCGACGACGTACATCACTGTCCCGAGCAGGGGCGCGATCCAGCGTGCGCCGGGGAAGTCGGGGACGTCGTAACCGAGCAGCATCGCGAACATGGTTGAGAACGCGACGACCGGTATGGCGATGATCAGGTTGATCCAGAAGAGCTTGCGGAATTGGGCCACGTGGTCACCGCCGTGGCCGCTATGGCCAGTGTGGCCGGTGTGATTGTCATGGCCGTGGTGTTCGCCGTGTGGGTGGGTGTCAGGGTGTGCGCTGGGGAATTGGTGCTGGGCGTGCCCGCCAGGGTGGGATGTTGCTACGCCGTGGTCATCGCGGTTTGTCATGTTCTTTCCTTAGGGGACTTCGCGTTTCAGTCGACGCGCATTGATGATGTGGGTGTTAGGAACGCACCAAGCGGGCGATGGCTTCAGAGGCTTCTGTGAGTTTGGCGTCAGCGGCCGGTCCGCCGGTGGCGGCGGCGTCACGGACGCAGTGGCGAAGATGGTCGTCAAGCAGTGCCAGCGCGACGCCTTGGAGGGCTTTGGTGAGCGCGTCTGTTTGGGTCAGGATGTCGATGCAGTACCGCTCCTCTTCGATCATTCTGCTGATGCCGCGGGCTTGGCCTTCGATGCGCTTCAACCGCTTGAGGTATTTGTCTTTATCGGTGATGTAGCCGTGGTGGGTGGTGCCTGTTGAGGGGCAGTGCCTGGTGTTGTCGGCGTGGGTCATGACGCTTTCCTTGTGCGTGGTGGTGACTAACTTTGGGTGCCCGGCGAGGAGTGCGCGACGAGGGTCGCGGTCATGCGGCGGAGGCATACTTGTCGGGGTCGCGGTCGAAGCGTGGTCCGCATCCCTTGCAGCAGAACCAGTAACGCCGACCGCGATAGTCACGGAATAGTCCCGCTGCTTCGGCGATCGTCTTGTTCACCGGAGTGCCGGGCATCACGGGGCAGGTGGTCTCGTTCTGCGATCCGAGGTGAAGCAGGTTCCTCGCCGTAGGGTCGATGGGTGAGGTATCGATTTTGTCGGCTGCGCCGCTGCAGCAGCAGGCTGACGTGCGGTTCTGATTCTCGGACATGGGTTCTCCTCACAGGTGGCGGTGATTTAACTGGTGGTGTCGGCGGAAGTGGTTTTGAAGCGGCGCAGGCGCAGGCTGTTGCCCACCACGAAGACGCTGGAGAATGCCATTGCGGCTCCGGCCAGCATCGGATTGAGCATGCCCAGTGCTGCGACGGGGATCGCTGCGACGTTGTAGGCGAACGCCCAGAACAGGTTGGTTTTGATCGTCGACAGTGTTTCGCGGGACAGCCTGATCGCGTCAACGGCGCTGCGCAGGTCACCGCGCACCAGGGTGATGTCGGAGGCCTCGATGGCGACGTCGGTGCCGGTGCCCATCGCCAGACCGAGGTCGGCTTGGGCGAGGGCGGGCGCGTCGTTGACTCCGTCGCCGATCATGGCGACCGTCTTGCCTTCGGCTTGGAGGCGTGCGATGACGTCAACCTTGCCTTCGGGCATGACTTCGGCGATGACGTCGTCGATGCCGACTTCGGCGGCGATCTGTCGAGCGACGGCTTCGTTGTCGCCGGTGAGCAACACGGGGGTCAGCCCGATGTCACGCATCTGCGAGATTGCCTGTGCGCTTGTCGGTTTCACGGTGTCAGCGATGACGAGTACACCGCGCGCCTGCCCGTCCCACCCGACCGCTACCACGGTCTTTCCCTGGGCTTGCGCGCGGGCCTTGGCGTGGGACAGATCCGGGCTGAGGTGTTGCGCCCAGTCGGCCAGCAGTGATTCGCGCCCGACGATGACGGCGTGTCCATCCACGACGCCGTGGACGCCTTTACCTTCGACATTCGCGAAGTCCTCCGGAACGGGCAAGGCGTGGAGTTCCTCGGCCGCCGCGGCGGCGACGGCTTGGGCGATGGGGTGCTCGGAGGCGTTCTCCAGGGCGCCGGCCAGTCGAAGCAGCTCCGCGCGTTCGGTTTCCGGCGCTGTAATGACATCGACCAGCGTCATTTTGCCGGTGGTGACGGTTCCGGTCTTGTCCAGCACCACGGTGTCGACCTTGCGGGTGGATTCGAGCACCTCGGGACCTTTGATCAGCACGCCGATTTGTGCGCCGCGGCCGGTGCCCACCAGCAGGGCGGTGGGCGTGGCCAGCCCGAGGGCGCAGGGGCAGGCGATGACGAGGACCGCGACCGCTGCGGTGAACGCGGCGGCGACTGAGAATCCCGCGCCCAGCCAGGCGCCGAGGGTGATCACGGCGATAGCGATGACGATCGGTACGAAGACGCCGGAAATGCGATCGGCCAGGCGTTGAACTTCGGCCTTGCCGGTTTGGGCGCGTTCGACTAGCTGGGCCATCTGCGCGAGCTGGGTGTCCGAGCCGACGCGAGTGGCCTGCACCACCAGCCGGCCGCCGGCGTTGACGGTGGCACCGACCACGGTGTCGCCGGTAGCGACTTCCACGGGTACCGCTTCGCCGGTCAGCATCGAGGCGTCGACAGCCGAGGAACCGGACACCACCACGCCGTCGGTGGCGATCTTCTCCCCCGGACGGACTATGAACTCGTCGCCAACCACGAGTTCTTCGATGGCGATCTTGGTTTCCGTCCCGTCGCGCAGGACGGATACGTCTTTGGCGCCTAGGTCGAGTAGGGCTCGTAGTGCCGCTCCGGCCTGCCGTTTGGACCGCTTCTCGAAGTAGCGTCCGGCCAGGATGAACGTGGTTACGCCGGCGGCGACTTCGAGGTAGATGTTGGCGGCGCCATGCGACGGTGCCAGGGTGAACGCGAAGGGATGCTTCATACCCGGCGTGCCGGCGCTGCCCAGAAACAGCGCATACAGCGACCACAGGAACGCAGAGACGGTGCCCAGCGAAATGAGCGTATCCATGGTCGCGGTGCCGTGTCGCAGGTTGGCCCAGGCGGCCCGGTGGAATGGCCATGCTGCCCACACGACGACGGGGGCCGCCAGCGTGAGCGACGCCCACTGCCAGTACGTGAACTGCAGCGCCGGGATCATCGCCATCGCGACGACCGGCACCGTCAGGACGGCCGAGGCCCTCAGGCGGTGCCGCAGCGAGGCCAGTTCGGGGTCGGCGGTGTCCGCGGCGTGCGGGGTGTCACCGGATGCGTCGGAGGGCATCGGCGTGCGCGGTGTCGGGAGCGCGGCGGTGTAGCCCGTCTTCTCCACCTCGGCGATCAGCAGCGCCGGATCGTATCCGTCAGGCACCGTGACGGTGGCCTTTTCCGTCGCGTAATTGACTGTCGCGGCCACGCCGTCGAGCTTGTTGAGCTTGCGCTCGATGCGGTTGGCGCAGGAGGCGCAGGTCATTCCCCCGATGCGGAGTTCCACACTCGGGCCAGACACCGGTGTCGATGTCGTCATGGAGCCACTGCCTTTCAGTTTCTGATTCGGACGGGATAGCTCAGTGCCCGCCGGCATGGCCGGCGTCACGCGATGGCTCTGGCGCGGGCTCGTTGGTGCCACCGGGTGCGGCGTCGACGACGAAGCTGGCGGTGTGCACGGTGTCCTGGACTTTGAAGTCGAGGTAGAGCAGGTAGCGCCCGGCAGTGGGTGCGGTTGCCGCGAACGACACCGCAGGCCCACCGGTGCCGCCCGGTACCGGCTCGGCCCCCTCAGGGTGCACATGTAGATACGCCAGATCTCCCTCACGCAAGGCGACGAGATGGCCGTAAGCCCCCAGGTAGGGCTGCAAGGTCGTCACCGGCCGGCCGTCGCGCGTGACTGTCGCGGTGAGTTCGTGGGAGACGCCCGCGGTGAGTGCACCGTCCAGTTTCACGGTGTATCCGGCGATGTCATCCACGGTGCGTGTGGCACTCGCCACCGCCGGGACGAACGCGCCGGCCACCTGCACGGTTCGGGTGAGGGTGAGTTTGGCGCTGCCCGCCCCTGCGGGTTGGAAGTCGGCGAACACGCGGTAGGTGCCGGCGGCGTTCCACGTCCACGGCGTTGACCACGTGCCGGTGGCCGCGTCCAGCCTTGGGTGTACATGGGCGAAGTGCTGGCCGTCGGAACGGACCACGATGAGGTGCAGTTGCTTGTCGTGCACGGTCGCGTAGTCCAGCAGCGGCGTGCCGCCCGGGTCGACGATGGTGAAGCTCATCGTTCCCCGATCGTTGGGTGCGCTGGGGGACCGCACCGGGCTCAGGACGTATCCGTCTTCGGCCAACGACAACCCCGGCGGGTCGGCGAAGGGAACGGCTGATGACGCCTGCTCGGTCGGCGGCGCGCTGTTTTCCGCTGCAGCATCGGAAGTTTGGGCCTGCGGAGATGTCGCCGCGGTATCAGGGACGACCGCTGCGGCGGTGACGTATGCAGCCGTGAACGCCACTGCCAGTCCGGCGCCAAACGCTGTCAATCGTCCCGCGGCGTTCATGCGACACGCACCGCCGAGTAGCCGGCCTCGTCGACGGCGTTGAGGATCTGCGCGTCGTCGACGGGACGGCTCGACGTCACGATCAGGGTGCCGGTTTTGGCGCTAACTTCGACGTCTTCAACTCCGGCGACCTCGCTGACCTCTTCGCGCACCGAGAGCTCGCAATGTCCGCAAGTCATCCCTGTGACGGCGTACGTGCTCGTGCTCATCACCGATCTCCTATCCTCGACGGGTGTCGATACCCCTACCGGGTATGCGTAAGAGAGCATATACCCCTTGGGGGTATGCTTCAAGGGTTACTTTCCGGGGTTATTGGTGTGGTGTCGACGCGCGTAGCGCTATCCCGGAACGACGGGAGGGATCAGTTGGTGGTGCGCGCGTTGCACGTCGGAGATGATGGCTGGCCCCTCATGGGGGAGGTCGTCGGCCGCGGCGAACTGATCGTCATGCTTCATGGTGGGGGTCCGGATCACTACAGCATGCGACCGCTTGCTGACCGGCTCGCTGGCCGGTATCGCGTTGCGTTGCCCGACATTCGAGGGTACGGAGCATCCCGTTGTCCCGACCCGACGTTGCACCGATGGGATCAGTACGTCAGCGACGTCATTGCGATCGTTCACGCGCTCGATGACACCTGCGCCCACCTTGTCGGCGCCGGATTGGGCGGCACCATCGTTTTGCGGACGTGCCTCCAGCACCCCCGTATCGCCCGGTCGGCGGTGGTCATCAGTGCTGAAGCGATAGAGGACGATGCGGACAAAGCCGCAGACACCGATCTGATGGATCGTTTCGCCGAGCGTGCCCGTTCCCGCGGTCTGCAGGCCGCCTGGGAATTGTTCATTCCTGATCTTCAGCCGCTGATCGCCAACCTGGTCGCTGAGGCTATTCCGCGCGCTGACGCCCACAGTGCGGCGGCCGCGGCGTCAATCGGTCATGACCGCGCCTTTGCAACGGTCGAGGACCTCCGGCGCATCGACACTGCGACGCTCGTCATCGCTGGCGACGACATCCGTCACCCCGAGTGCTTGGCCCACAGCCTCGCCGATGTCCTTCCACGAGGGGTCCTCGCCGAAGTTTCGATGTCCCGCCAATTCGTCGACGCTGAGGACATGGCACACGCTTTCGGCCCGGCGATCGAGAACTTCCTTCGCAGAACATCGGACCGGGACACTCGGGTCCATGAAGACTAGGCACGAAGGACGGCGGCAGCAGTGAGGGGCCTGACGCTCCGGCGGCAAGCCGCTCGGGGGCAGCCTGTCGCGGTGCTGTCAGCCGCAGCAGGACTTTCCCTCGCTGGCCTTGCCTGAGCGGCGCCCACTAGTGACACGACCCACCGCGCACAAAGCGATGCATTTGGCGATCGACCGTGCGGTCTGGCTTTGGACGAGCTGCCGAAATCTTTCTTGTACGGTCACCAGCGATACGCCTTCCAGTCGTCGGGCTACCCGCCCCGGGTGATACAACGAAGGTACCCCTGAGGGGTATACGGTACAAGGGCGCCCGAGCTAGGCGCGGCGGTGGGTGACTGGCCAATGGCGCATATCCTGCGTTACCCGTGGCGGCGGATGGCTGGCCACGCCTGCTTCGATGTTCCCCGTTGCTGGCGCCGCGGTAAGTCGATTATTGGAAGGCCGTAGCATCGATTCGTGGCGATGATGCGGGATGGCGGTGGTATCACCGGTGAACCGCACTGGGGCGGGACGGCACTGCTGCGACCTGGGGTGTTGGCGTTCACCGGATCGATTGGCACCACCGACCTACACGCCCACCATGCCGTCCAGATTGTCACCGCAACAACACCTTTCACGATGCGTGACGAGCACGGCAACCAGCATCGCGGCACCAAGGTGGTCGTGCCCGCCGATGCGCCACACCGGGTCGAAGTCGGCGCGCCGGAGGGCACCGTGGTGTTCTTGGAACCGGAGTCTGCCCCAGGGCGCTCGGCGCACTTGCGCGCGCTTCGGTCCGGCTGGACTGTTGCTCCGGTGTTGACGTTCACCCGCCGACGTCCGTTGGCCGTCGTGGTCGACGAGCTGATCGAACACCTCGCACCCGCCATGGCAGCTGATGAAGCAACGACCCGCCATCGCGCCGTCGACGAGGTGTTGCGGGTGCTCCCCGACCTTGTGGCCGCGGGCCCAGTCGGAGGTACCGAACTCGCGGCCCAGGTCGGTGTGTCTGCGAGCCGATTGACCCATCTGTTCACCGAACAGGTTGGCATTCCGCTGCGCCGCTACGTGCTGTGGTTACGGCTGCGGCTCGCCATCATTTGCGCGCACGCCGGCGATGACCTGACCGGCGCCGCACATAATGCGGGGTTTTCCGACAGCGCCCATCTGACCCGTACCACGCGGGAGATGTTCGGGCTGGCGCCCTCGGCGTTGAGCCGGCACGTGTCCTGGGACCTCGACACCGCCGTGTAGCCGGATCATTCAAGCTCTGCCACGCCAGTAGCCGCGACGATCAGGTGGTGAGCACGAAGTCCCCGCCATTGACGGCGGTCACCGCGGCACAGGCGGTGGCCCGATACGGCTACGTGCCGGTCATGTTGCTCGGCCTCAACGGCGCCGGTGTGGCGTTAACCGCCGCCGGCGCCCCGAAATACTGGCTGCTGGCCGTGATGGCCGTCGCGATTGCCACCGCGTTGCTGGTCGAACGTGTCATTCCGTATGACCCCGAATGGAATCATGATCAGGCAGACAGCAGGCGCGACCGCATCCACGTCGCAGTCAACGAGACGCTGATCCTGGCCAGCGTGGCTGCCATTCCACTACTGGCGGCGGTCGTCCCGGCCCCGCAGCTGTGGCCGCGCACCTGGGCATTGCCGCTGCAGGTCCTCGCCGCGATCATGATCGCCGACCTCGGCATCACCGTGGTCCATGTGGCCAGCCACAAGATCGGCGTGTTGTGGCGTTTCCACGCCGTGCACCACAGCATCACCCGCTTCTACGGCCTCAACGGCCTGATGAAACACCCGCTGCACCAAACCGTTGAGATGGCCGCTGGTGTGGCACCGCTCATCCTGATCGGTCTGCCCGTCAACGTCGCCTCCCTGCTCGCCCTCGCGGTGGCGATCCAGCTGCTGCTGCAGCACTCCAACGCCGACTACCGCGTGGGCCCCGCCAAGCACGTCTTGGCTCTCAACGAAGGCCACCGCTTCCATCACCTCAAGTGGGCCGGCATCGGCGACGTCAACTTCGGGCTGTTCACCCTGGTCTGGGACCACCTCATGCGCACCTACTCCTATAACCCCACCCGCCGATTCGACTCCACCCAGCTCGGCATGGCCGCACACCCCGACTACCCCACCGCGTACGGGCGGCAGCTGATACACCCCTTCACCCCCGCCGGAGGGTGCAGCCTCAAGTCCACCACCGCGACGAAGGACCCCACCGCGACGAGACCGACACCGGAGCAGGGCTGAGAGGGACCAGCGTCTAGCGCTCCCGGACCGTGATTGCCTCAAGCGTTCCCGATCAGCCCAGAACGCGTACTAGACCCATAGCCTTCTACGTGGCCTATTGCGCGCCACGGTCCGACGATCGACGAACAAAGGATCGGCAGCCCGTTCGGCGCCTGCCAGAGCTAGCCGGATGCCATGTCGGGCAGACCAGTGCGCAAGTCTGCGTCTTTACTGAATCTTCATCGAAGGACTAAGAAAGCCAAATGACGCATCAGCACACTTGAACCATATCCGTGAACGGTGCACCGCCGCCCGCGAACGGCTGTCGCGGCGCACGCAGTGCCCGCTCATCAGCGATGTCAACATTCGGATACGGAGACCACACTGATGCCGCAGGCGACTTGCCTCCCACCGTTTCGCAGGACGGCGCAGTGGCTGCGGACGGCCGTCGTGGCGATGGCGGTGCTGCTGATCGCGGCCGCGTGCAGCTCGTCGCCGGCCGCCGCGCCCCAGCCCGAGGTCATCACTGATAAAGGCACCCCGTTCGCCGACCTGCTAGTGCCCAAATTGCAGGCGTCGGTGACCGACGGAGCGATCGGTGTCGCGGTGGACTCCCCTGTTACCGTGTCCGCCGGTGACGGCGTTCTCGGCCAAGTCTCGTTGACCAACGAAGCCGGCGATCTCGTCGACGGACAGCTCAGCCCCGATGGCGTGTCCTGGTCGTCTGCCGAGCCGCTGGGCTACAACAAGCAGTACACCCTTCATGCCCAGGCCCTTGGACTGGGCGGCGCGACCACTACGACAGCGACCTTCGAAACCCACTCGCCCGACAACTTAACGATGCCCTACGTCCTGCCCAACGACGGCGAGACGGTTGGCGTGGGCCAACCCATCGCGATCCGCTTCGATGAAAACATCACCGACCGGATTGCGGCGCAGCAAGCGATCAACGTGACCACCACCCCCCCGGTCGAGGGAGCCTTCTACTGGCTCAATAATCGCGAAGTACGTTGGCGCCCAGCCGAATACTGGAAACCGGGAACAACAGTAGAGGTGGCGGTCAACGCCTACGGCGTCAACTTCGGTGACGGGCTGTTCGGTCAGGATGACGTCACTACCCGGTTCACCATCGGTGACGAGGTCATCGCCACCGCCGATGACGCCACCAAAACGATGACTGTGCGGCGCAATGGTCAGATCGTCAAGACCATGCCCATCTCCATGGGTAAAGCCAAGACCCCGACCGATAACGGCGCCTACATCATCGGAGATCGTTACTCGTTTCTGGTGATGGATTCGTCCACCTACGGAGTCCCGGTCAACTCTCCTGACGGATACCGCACCGAGGTGGAGTGGGCGACCCAGATGTCCTACAGCGGGATCTACGTGCACTCTGCACCGTGGTCGGTGGGCAGCCAAGGCATCGCCAATGTCAGCCACGGATGCCTCAACGTCAATCCGGCCAACGCCCGTTGGTTCTACGACAACACCCGACGCGGCGACATCGTTGAGGTCATCAACACCACCGGCCCCACGCTGTCGGGGACAGACGGTTTAGGTGACTGGAACATCCCTTGGGATCAGTGGAAAGCCGGCAACGCCAACCTCTGAAACACAGAGCAGAAGCGGAGACTCACAACCGCCGCCTCCCAGTCACCTCGTGGCACCAGTTACGCGTGTCAGCAGGACGTCTCGCATCCACCGAACCGGGTTGCGAACTGCCGAGCGTCACCCGAGCATCGCGCGCCGTGGGGCCCACGCAGCACAGGTAGCGCAGCCCTTTCCGCTACGACACCTTTGGTTTGCCGTCCTCAGGTAACGGCGTTTTCACATGTCCGGACCACCGACTATTTCGTAGTCCCGGCATCGACGACCGACACTGTCAAACACCCATTCGCAAAAGCCATTAGCAATTCCAGCCGCCGAAATTCCAGCACTGTAATTATGTTGCGGGTGTTACTGATGAGGCATATGTGAGTTAGGCTGATCTACGTATTCGCTACGTACATCGTTGCTGCACAGTACGGAACGCTCTGCTTCGCCTTTTTTGGCGAAACCAATCACCGGCGCTCCGACAGCCGAAAGAAAGAACGCCATATGGAACCGATGGCCCGATGCGCCCGCCCGGAGGAAGGCCGCGTATCTGCGTCCGGCTTTCGCCTGACTGGGGTGATCGTTGCCGTCGTCGCGACGGTACTTTTGGCGTGCACCCCAGCAGCCTCCGCCGAGCCGACAGGCGGTCCGTGGGATCCACTCCTGCCCAAGATCCCCAGTGCGGGAGCGCCCGGCGATCCGGTTGCCATCGCCAACGCGTCCTTGCAGGCGACGGCCGTTGCCACCCAGACTGCGATGGATTTGGGGCGTAGCTTCCTGGGCAGTCTCGGACTCGTCAGTCCCGCGGCAAGCCCCCAAACGAGCGTCCGCGGCAACCGTCTCTACGGTGCCCAGGCGATCGAATACGTTATCCGCAGGGCAGGAACGCAGATCGGCGTTCCCTACTCCTGGGGAGGGGGCAGCCTCACCGGCCCTAGTCGCGGTGTCGACCAAGGCGCAGGCACCGTCGGTTTCGACTGCTCAGGACTGACACGATTCGCCTTCGCCGGCGTCGGAGTACTGTTGCCGCGATGGTCCGGCGACCAGTACAACGCTGGCCGCAAGGTACCTCCCGCGCAAGCTAAACGCGGTGACCTCCTGTTCTGGGGGCCCGGCGGAAGCCAACACGAAGCGATCTACCTCGGCGGCGGAAAAATGATCGAGGCGCAACAAACCGGCGTTCCCATCAAGATTTCACCGGTGCGTACCGCCGGGATGACACCCTACGTCATACGGATTATCGAGACCTGACCCCGAACGCTTCCGCCAACAGCTTCCTCCCGCCAAAAGCCTTGTCCGCACCGGGTAACGGTTCAGCCGGCCAGACAGTAGCCGATGCCGCGGACCGTCCGGACATAGCGCGGACAAGACGGGGCGTCACCGAGCTTGCGACGTAGATTGCCGATGTGCACGCCCAGTGCCGACCGCCCGCCGGGCTGCGTCGCCCCCCAAAGGACTTCCTGAAGTCGTCGGCACGTCACGGGCTCCCCTGGATCATCGGACAAAACCCGAAGGATCGCGAACTCCGTTCGAGTCAGCGATATGACGTTGCCGCGCTGATAGACCCGCCGGACCCCCACGTCGATCACCAGATCGTCGACGTGGCGTCGCTGGGCGCCGCCGTCCTCGCTGCGTTGGTGAGAATGCCTGAGTGTCTGCCGTATTCGCGTGTTGAGTATGTCGCGGGAGCCGATGGGAACCACTCCGACGCGCGATATCAGTGGCGCCATCTCTGTGTCGGCGAGCGCGACGACGCCGCAATGGGCGGCCTGGCGAACACGGTCAAGGACGACGGCGCCGTGCGCGGATGATCCCAGGCACACCACCACCACGTCGGGGTCATCGTCGCGCACCGCGGTGAGCGCTGCAGCATCTGAGCGTGCGACGTCGACGGCGAACTCTTCGGCGCGCAGGGTGCCGGCCAACATGTCGGCGTAGATGCGCCGAGGTTCAACCAGCAGAACGCGAATGCGCCCAGCAGCTATCGCCGGAGAGGCAACGCTGCCCGAAGCGGGGTGCGGCTCGATGGTCGTGGCAGTCTCCTTGCCAGCGTGGGCCATTCACGGCGTGAAGGTGTCCGCGCGGATGCTGGAACCAGCATATCGCCATCTACGTAGCTACTACGTAGATGGCGATATGGGGTGTCGGGCATGTTCGCGTCTTCGGGTGTTCAGCGGGGGGTTTGCGCGCCAGAGGATGTCAGCTGTTCGGGTTGAAGTCGGCCCCGTCGGTCCAGCCGGAACAAGGCCGCTGCGGAGGCCAGCCCGATTGCCGACAGCAGAACCCACAGCAGCCAGGGTTGCCCGAGATCTCGGGCGGCCTGCATCAGCGAGCCGGTGGCCAGATTGCCAACAAGAATGCCGACTCCGACGATGGTGTTGTAGAAGCCGTAGTGCGTTCCGATGAGACGGTTGTTGGCCAATGAGACGACGGTGTCCATCTCGAACGGGAAGACGGCCGCCGACCCGACCGCCAGCACCGCCGTGGCGACGAGTAGCGCGGTCGCGGCGGCGACTCTGCCTGCCCTGGTGTCATCGGGCAGCACGATCAGCGGCAAAAACGACGCCGCGAGGATCAGCATGCCGATCACCAGGGAGCGGCCGGCGCCCCAGCGGTGGGCGAACCATCGTGTGATCCGCATCTGGCCGAGGACAGCAACCAGACCCGAGACCACGAAGATCATGGCGGTGACAACGGAATCGTTGCGCGGAAACAGGTCTCGCGCCTGAAGCGGCAATGCCAGATAGACCTGGAATGACAAAACATACGACCCGATCATGGCCGCCGCGAAGAGCAGAAAGGAGCGGTTGGCCGCTACTGTTCGCCAGTCCTGCAGCACCGATGTCTTCTCATCAGGTGTCCCCGCGGCGCGGTGGGGCAATGCTAAGAGTTGGGCCACGGTCAGCGCTGCGAACACGACCGCTGCGGCGGCAGCTGTCATTCGGAAATCGACGAACATCAAGGCCAGCCCGACAAGGGGTCCGGCCAGAATGCCCGCCTGATAGAACACGTTGAACACCGCGAAGGCTTCCACGCGCCGTGGGCCCGCGTCGGCCGCCAGATAGGCGCGCACCGCAGGATTGAACAGGGCGCCGGCGAAGCCGGTTGCTGCCGAGGCGATCAGAACCGCCGGCAGCGATTCAGCGAAGACGAGCAGGCCGAATCCTGCTGTCCGGAGGACACATCCGCAGACGATGAGCGGTTTGTAGCCCAGCCGGTCTGCCAGAGTGCCGCCGATGAGAAACATGCCTTGCTGGGAGAAGTTACGTACACCCAGCACCAGGCCGATGGCCCACGCGGCCAGCCCCAACGGGCCGGCGAGGTAGCCGGCCAGGTAAGGCATGAGCATGTAAAAGCCCAGGTTGATGCCGAATTGGTTGATCATCAGCATCCGGCTGGGCCAACCAAAGCTGCGGAAGGCTGACAGCAGGGTCATCGTGACTGCACCTCGGTGGGGTCGACAACGGTGGTGCATCGCGTCCACGCCGTGACTGTCTGGGTCATCGGGTCCTCAATGGTGGCGGGATGCCTCGGGGGCGCTGCGTCGAGCAGGCCGTGGGCGCGGCAGTAGTCGTCGTTGTAGATGGTGTCGAAGTAGCGTTGCGGGCCGTCCGGGAAGATCGCTGCGACAGTGGCTCCGGCAGGGCTATTGCGTGCGACCCAGCCTGCAACTAGGGCGACCGCACCGACGCTCCAGCCGCCACTGGCGTAGTGGGTGGCCGCCAGGGTGCGGCATGCCCACACCGACTCCGCGGGGGCAACCCAATGCACTTCGTTGAACGCTTGGTAGTCGACGTTGCCGGGATAGATGCTCGATCCCAGGCCTCGCATGAGCCGAGAAGCCGCGGGCTGGCCGAAGATCGTCGAGCCCACCGTGTCGACGCCGATCAGCCGCAGCTGCGGGTTAAATTCTCGGAGGACGCGTGCGACGCCGGCCGAGTGGCCTCCGGTGCCCACCGAGCACACCAGGACATCAACGGCGCCGAGTTGTTCGTTCAGTTCCAACGCGAGCCCGCGGTAGGCCTCGACGTTATCGGGGTTGCTGTATTGATCGGGATGCCACGCGCGCGGGTCGGTGGCCAAGATCTTCTGCACGCGGTCACGGCGAGCCTGCTGCCAGCCTCCCTGTGGGTGCGGTTCAGTGACCAATTCGATGTCGGCGCCGAATGCGGCGAGCATATTCTGAATGATCGGCTCCATCCCGGGGTCGGTGACCAAGGTGACGGGGTGCCCGTAGACCGTTCCGGCTAGTGCGAGACCCAATCCCAGCGTCCCGCTGGTGGATTCAACGATGCGGGCGCCGGGGGTAAGTGCCCCGCGGGAGCGGGCGCGTTCGACCATGTGTAGCGCGGGTCGGTCTTTCATTCCTCCCGGGTTGAAGCCTTCGAGTTTGGCCCAAAAGCCCCGCTCTTCTGACGTGAACGGTGCGCCGATTCTCAAGACAGGGGTCTGGCCGACCATGGTGGCCGGCCGCTCGTTGCGGCCGCGTTGTGGCTGTGCCGATCGGGTGTGGGAAGTGCGTGCATGGCGGATTGGCAGGGCAGGATTCATCGATGAATGTCGCTTCTGTGAGGCCGCGACGAAGCACGGCGACTGACGGCAGGTAGCGGTCACCGGCCACCGTCGAAGACGACGGGGCCTGACGCTAGCCGATCAGCGGCGCGCGATACACAGGTGGGCGAGCACGTCGCGGCCGGTGCGCAGGGCGCGGGCGTTCCGTGGTGGACCGCGGATAGGCGCCTTCGCCGCCTGGCACCACAGCAGCGGAAGTACAGCCACGACGAGGCCCAACGCGAGCGCGATCAGGGAGACCGTTCCCCGCGGCAGGATCGCTTCGGCCAGGGTGTCGGGCGTGCACTCGGCGTCGGGTTGGGAGAGGTGGGGGTGGTCGAGCTCGACAGACATCGGCGCGCCGACCGCACTGGCGGCCAGGGTGTGCGGTCCGTGCGTAGGTGCCGCATTCACGCCGGGCAGTGCCCACTCGGCTCCGACGATGACGGTCCAGAACGCGATCAACGCCGCGACGATGGCGCGGCGGCGTTGCCCAGAGTTCGCGTCGAAGTACTTCACGATGTTGCCGACTGTAGCAGCGGATCGGCGAATTCAGGCTCGGCCCCCTAGCCGATGCCGGGTTGTGATCAGAGCGCGACCGCCGTTGCGCCGAGCCATCCGGCCGTTCCGTCGCACGATCGACTTCGCCCGATGCCCTTGCGAAAACGCCCTTTTGGAGGTTCCGCGAAGGAGATACAACAGATCGTTGCGCTGCTTGTACCGCAGATCATCTACGGTTTTACTACGTAGATAATTTGCGCTCTATCGGCCCGCGCGCCAAGCAGTGTTTCCTTTGCTGGCGGCCTACGCGCATTGGCTCCACCTGCGGAACGTGCGGCGGGCGTTGAGGCGCTAGTGGTGGCAGAGCACCTGGATGAGGGCGGGTGTGGCGAGCATGGCGGTGATCGCGGCTGCCAGGCAGATGCGGTGGCGCCATCGCACGTGCCGGCGTGTGGGGGTGAGCAGGCGCTGCGCTCGCGCGATGACCGCTGTTCCCGCCGCGGCGAGGCCTTCCCGTGCAGGCGGGTGTTCTCCGGCCAGAGCAGATAATCCAGCCAACAGCGGATGCGTGCCGACGCGGCGCACGGCGGTGTCGTCAGCGCACATCTCCAGCAGTTCACCCACACGATGAGGGGCCGTCGCGAAAAGCGGAAGCCGCGGCAGTGTGCCCCCCAAAGCGCGGAGCGCCATGAGGATGTGGTGGTGGCGCCCTGAGATGTGCGCGTTTTCATGCGCCAGAACCGCTTTGAGCTGTGATCGGTTCAACGACTTCATCGCCGCGGAGGTGACGATGATGGCGTTCGGGCGTCCGACCACGCAGTAGGCAGCAGGCCGGTCGGCCTCCACGACCACCACATTGGGATGGTCGGTGGGTCGGCCGACGATCCGCGCGGCACGCGCGTGCTCGTGACTTCGCGCCCGCAGCCGCGACAAGCAGCGACCGATCCGCATTACGACGAACCCTGACGTCAGGGTTCCTACCGCGATGAGAACAACGGAACCGATTCGTCCGGCCATGGGGGTGTGCTCGGAGAAGCCAAACAGCTCCAGGCACAGCGTCACGACCGCGCCCGTACGAATACTGTCCGTCGTTGCGCCGATGACCATGATCAGCGCGACGAGCCACGCCGTCAGCGTCGCGGCGACGGTGGCCAGCCAGGCGGCCACTCCCATATGGGGGCTGATGCCGTGACGGGTCATCCGCCTCAGGACCGGTGGCGCCCACCAGGCCAGCGCGCTGCCGTAGAGGAGCAGCCACAGCGCGGCGGTCATCACCGACGCCCCTTGCGCAGAGCCGCCTTCAATTGAGCGGACTGCTCGGCGTTCATCTGCTCAACAAAGAACGCCAGCACCGCATCTGTATCCCCGCCGGCGTCGAACGCGGCCTTCATCAAACGCGCGGAACGCTCCTCGCGGCTCATGGACGCCTGATACACGTACGCTTTCCCATCGCGCTGACGTTGCAACCAGCGCTTGCGGTACAGGTTGTCCATCGTCGACATCACGGTGGTGTACGCAATCTGCCGCCGTTGAGAGATCTCGTCGAAAACCTCACGCACCGTGACAGGCTCGGCGTAATCCCACACGCAATCCATGACCACCGCTTCGAGGTCGCCGAATCCTCGCTGTTCCATTTGCGCCTCTCCCGCTCTCCGCGACGAGCTGGCCTCCTCGCGCCCCGAGCTCTTCAGCCCCCAATGTAGCCGCCGAGCTGGGAAAAGCCGCGATACGCCTCACCTCGACCGCATAGGGCCAGCATCTGCACTACCGGCCGCGGCGCGTGAAACTAGCGCCCGTGGCGCACAGTCGTAACCGACCTGAGACTGTGACAGACGTTCCTCCTGATACCAAAGTGATGCACGTTCCGTCTACGTACTATCGTGCTACGTACTTAGCTCGGTAGTAGGAGCGCCGCGGGTGCCGTTCGGCTTCGATGCGCGGCTCGACAACGCTCACCCCAGCTGAGGAGATTCGATGCGGCGCCTCACTTCTTTTCTGAGTCTCTTCGCATTAATGCCGGCACTGGTGCTCAGCGCCCCGGGTACCGCTGTTGCCGGGCATGACGGCAGCCCCGACCGCGACGACGTTCCCTCATTGGTTGCGGCGGTCGCCGAAGCGAACCAGCGGATGGCCGACGTCGGTAGCGACATCCAGATCAAGCAAGAGGGCGTCAACCGTGCCCTGGTCGAAATCGCGGCCACTCGCGACACCCTCGCGCAGGCCCGACGCGACGTTGTTGCCAGCGACCAAGCCCTTACCGCCAGCCAACACGCGATCGAGGCCGCACAACACCGTTTTGACCGCTTCGCCGCGTCGACCTATATGAACGGGCCGTCGGGTGCGTTGCCGCTGGCACAAAGTCCCGAGGAGATCCTGGCCGGGGCCTCGACCCAGCAGACCCTCACCATCAGCTTCCAGCGGGTCCACGACGACCTCTTGCGTCGGCAGACCGATCAGGCCAACAAGCTTTCTGCTGCGACGGCAGCGCGGGCGCGCGCCGAGAGCGCCGCCGCAGACGCCCAACGCCGGCAAGACGACGCGGTAGCCGCACTCCGGGACGCCCAGCAGACGTTTACCGCACAGCGACGCGAGGTCGAACGGCTCGCTACCGAACGCGACTCCGCTCAAGCTCGACTGGAAGCTGCCCGACCGGTGGCGGCGACAGCCGCCGCGCCCAGTGCGGCGCAACCCGGCACTGTGCCGGTATCCGGCGCTCCCTGGGACCGCGGCACCACGTCGCCGGGGGGCGCCACCGAGGGGGGCCTGTGGGACACCACGCTGCCGATGGTGCCCAGCGCTAACGTGGCCGGCGACCCGGTGGCCATCATCAATGCCGTCCTCAAGATCATGGCGACCTCGGCGCAGCTGACGGCCGACATGGGCCGCAAGTTCCTCACCAAACTCGGCATTCTGTCTCCAGTCACCGCCGCCGCAGATCCCGGCATCACCAACGGACGCATCCCCCGCCTCTACGGCCGCCAGGCCTCAGAGTTCGTGATTCGCCGCGCCATGTCACAACTGGGCGTGCCTTACTCCTGGGGCGGCGGCAACGCCAACGGCCCGTCACGAGGCATCGACCAGGGCGCCAACACCGTGGGTTTCGACTGTTCGGGCCTGATGCTGTATGCCTTCGCCGGCGTCGGCATCAAACTCGACCACTACTCCGGGTCGCAATACAACGCAGGCCGCAAGATCCCCTCGTCACAGATGCGACGCGGTGACCTCATCTTTTACGGCCCCAACGCCAGCCAGCACGAAGCGATGTATCTGGGCGACGGCATGATGATCGAAGCCCCCTACACCGGGTCGGTCGTCAAGATCTCGCCCGTGCGCACCTCCGGCATGACGCCCTACGTCACCCGCTTGATCGAATATTGACGTCGCCGCGATGCCGCGCAGGTGGACCGGTCAGTGCGCCGCGGTGCGGCCCCTGCGAATCGGCCTCCTCGGGCACGTCAGGCCGCCCCGAACGACGCGGCCAGCGAGAGGCGTTAAATAGCGCCGTCGCGCCGGCGATCGCAGCCGCCCACAGCACCACGACCACGGCACACAGGATCAGCCACGCTTGCCACCCGAGACTGTTCGGGCACACGTCCATCAGCCAACGCATGTCAGGCCCTCCTCACAGTGAGCCTCACCCCACCGCAGGAGGAAAACGGTATGAGTCGTGTGAAGATCTGCTGAAGATCGAGCCGCCCGGTCAGCCATACCTGGTTACGGGCGCACCAGCAGGCACCATATGGACATGCAGCACCACCACCTGGGCGCGCCTGAGAGCGCGAAGGGATACCGCGCGCTGGTCGTCGACGACGAACTCCCCCTGGCCGAAGTGGTGGCCAGCTATCTCGAACGCGAGCAGTTCGAAGCCGTCGTCGCCGGCAACGGTGTCGACGCAATCGCCGTCGCACGCGACCTGGATCCCGATGTCGTCATCCTTGACCTCGGCCTACCCGGCATCGACGGACTCGAGGTCTGCCGGCAATTGCGGACCTTCTCCGACGCCTACGTCGTCATGCTCACCGCCCGTGACACCGAACTGGATACCGTGCTCGGCCTCACCGTCGGCGCCGACGACTACATCACTAAACCCTTCAGTCCCCGCGAGCTGGTCGCGCGCATCCGCGCCATGCTGCGGCGACCCCGCATCCTGCAAACAGCCGCCGCACCCGCCGAACGAGAGACAGCCCCGCCGCGCCGCTTCGGCGGACTGAGCATCAACGTCGCCGCCCGTGAGGTACATATCGACGACGAACTAATCCTGTTGACCCGCACGGAATTCGACATTCTCGAAGCCCTGTCCGCGCGGCCAGGAATCGTGCTGAGCCGCCGACAACTTCTCGAAATAATCCGCGACGAACCCTGGGTCGGCAACGAACACCTCGTCGACGTCCACATCGGACACTTGCGACGCAAACTCGGCGACGACGCCGCACGCCCCCGCTACATCGCCACGGTTCGAGGTGTCGGATACCGGATGGGAACCGGACAGTGACTCCCCCACCTACGTCGACCCCTCGCCGGCGTCGACGGCCGGGCCGTCCCGGTATCGGCCTGCGACTCCTGGCGGCCCAAGCCATCGTGCTGGCGGCCGGAGCGGCGACGACCGCGGTGGTCGCTGCCGTGGTCGGCCCACCGCTGTTCCGCGAACACCTCCACCGTGCCGGTGTCCCGATGGACTCCCTGGAAGAAGTCCACGCCGAAGAGGCCTACGGCTACGCAACGGTGATCTCCATCGGAGGCGCCCTAGCGGTGTCAGCACTGGCCGCCCTCGCGGTCAGCTTCTACGTCAGTCGACGCCTCCAACGGTCCATCACCGAAGTCGCCGCCGCGGCCACCGATGTCGCTGAAGGGAACTACGACATCCGCGTGTCACCGCCGCGCCTCGGCGATGACTTCGACGCCCTCGCAACCGCATTCAACCAAATGGCCTCCCGGCTTCAAGCCGTCGATTCGACACGCCAGCAACTGTTCGGAGACCTCGCGCACGAGATCCGCACACCCGTGGCAGTACTCGAGGCCTACATCGAGGCACTCGAAGACGGCGTGCGCTCCTTGACACCCCAGACAGCAGCCATGCTGCGCGACCAAACCCGTCGGCTGGTGCGATTCTCCGATGACGTCGCCGCGCTGGCGAAGGCCGAGGAAAGTGCGATGTCTATGTCCTACGCCTCCCTCGACGTGGACCGCCTAACCCGCCAGTGCGTCGCAGCAGCACAAGAACGCTATGACACCAAGGGGGTCGGACTGCACGTACACCTCCCGCAACCGCTACCGCCGCTGTGGGCCGACGAACAACGACTGTCTCAAGTGTTGGGGAACCTGCTGGAGAATGCGCTACGGCACACACCGCCCGGCGGGTCGGTACACCTTCACTGTCTTCGTGACGGCGACCAGGTAAAAATCGCTGTCGCCGACACCGGAGAAGGGATCGCCGCCGAGCACGTCACCCGAGTGTTCGAACGGTTCTACCGGGCAGACACCGCCCGCGACCGCGAGCACGGCGGCGCCGGTATCGGGCTCGCCATCGCCAAAGCGCTCATCGAAGCCCACGGCGGATCCATCTCGGTAGCCAGTGCTGGACCCGGCGCCGGCGCAACATTCACCATCGCCCTGCCCATCACCCCGATACGCAGCCAGCACCACCCTGCGACGGCTGACTCAGCGCGTCCCTGACGAGTGCCCCTCCGCGCTACTTGTCCAACATTCCCTGCATCGTGTCGATCTCCGCTTGCTGAGAAGACACGATGTTGCGCGCCATCTCGACTGCCGCCGGGAACTGGCCGTTGTCAACCTCCTGCTGCGCCATCATGATCGCGCCCTTGTGATGCTCGATCATCTGCGTCAAAAAGAGTCGGCTAGCCTCAGCGCCCTGCGCATTCTGCAGTGCAGCCATATCGGCTTCCGACATCATGCCCATACCCCCGCCGCTCATACCCGGCATATCACCCATGTCTCCGCTGGGCATTTGATGGCCAGGCATGTCATGACCGGGCATTGCGGCAGTGCTGGGGGCCGTTGTCGACGAGGACACTCCCCAGTCCCGCAGCCAGCCCTGCATCTGTTCGATCTCAGGACCCTGAGCGTTCTTGATCTCGTTGGCGAGTGACACTACTTCAGGATCAACTCCCTGCTTGCCGAGCAGCATGTCGCTCATCTCGATCGCCTGCTGATGATGAGGGATCATGCCCTGCGCGAACGCCGCATCAGCATCGTTATGCGCAGCGTCACTGCTCGCAGCACTAGGCGAAGCCGACGCCGACGCTGCCGCTGAGGTGGTGCTCGACGCCGATGACTGAGACTCGTTCGTTGCATTCGAACAGCCACTGATAACCAGGGCCGACGCCGCAAGCGCCGCAAACCCGAATCCAAAACGCTTGTGCTGCATCGCACATCCTTCCTCAAACATCTTCGTGACACCATGCGTCCACACGGCAAGCCTTGCGCCGCCGGACCCCAGCCTCAGCATGCCGAGTATGGGTCGGTTCGCGATCCGATGAAGATTTGATGAAGACACCTCCCCCGGTCCTTCACCCGGTCGGCGCACCCGAGGCGCAGCCACCTCACGCGGTAGCCACGCACCGCCCACCTACTATTGAACTACGTAGATCTCGTGACCGGAAGGTGTCCGTGTGCTGATCCGCAACCTTTTCGCCATCGCCCTGACCGGGGCTCTGGTCACGGCCTGTTCGTCGAACGCCCCCGAAAGCCCGCCACCCGCCGTCGTGCCGGGCATGGTGCACATCCACGGCCTCGGCATCAACCCATCTGACGACAAGCTCTACGTCGCAACTCATTACGGCCTCTACACCGTTGAGCAAGATCAGGCGCCCCAACGAGTCGGTGAACTCTCGCAGGACTTCATGGGCTTCACCGTCGCCGGCCCCGACGAATTCCTGGCCAGCGGCCACCCGGACCCCGCCGATCGCCAACAGCCCCCGCACCTCGGCCTGATCAAAAGCAGCGACGCCGGCCAGTCCTGGGAACCTCTGTCATTGCACGGTAGCGCCGACTTCCACGCACTCGAGTACCGCCACGGACGGGTCTACGGTCACGACAGTCAATCCGGCACCGTGATGGTTAGTTTTGATCAGCGGTCCTGGCAGCAGCGCGCAGAAGTCCCCGCCGTCGACCTCGCAATATCACCGGATGCCCCGGATGAGATCCTCGCGACAGCACGCCAAGGGCTGCTCCGAAGCACCGACGGGGCGAGGACGTTCAGCGCAGTCACCGGTGCGCCGGCACTGCTGTTCATCAGCTGGCCCGACCGCGGTCCCCTGCTCGGCGCCGACCTCGAAGGACGGCTGTACACCAGCGCCGACGACGGGCAGACCTGGCAGCCGGGCCACTCGCTCAACAACAAACCCCAGGCCCTGCTCGCCGCGGGCAACGGTCAGGTCTACATCGCCACTGATACCGCCATCTACACCTCAACCGACAACGGTGCCACGGTGAACGTCCTCACCGCTGTCGAATAGACGGCTGGCACCCGAAACCCCACGGAATACCGCACCAACGCATCTGAGGAGCCGCATTGCCGGATGACCACCTTCTCATCACCGATGGCGCCACCATCGCCTACCAGCTCAGCGGCCCACCCAACACGGTGCCAGTCGGCTATGGGCACGGCGTGCTCATGAGCCGGCAGATCGTGCGCGGCCTGGGCATCTTCGACGTCGACGCTATCGCCGACCGCCGCCGTCTAATCACCTACGACCAACGCGGACACGGCGCATCACGGGGCCGCCCAGAACCCGAGGACTATCGCTTCGAGCAAGCAGCCAACGATCTGCTGCGCGTCCTGGACGCGGCCGGCCTCGATGAACCCATCGATTTCGCCGGATCCTCGCTCGGAGCCGCTGCAGCACTGCACGCCGCCCTCAACGCTCCTCGCCGATTCAGGCGGCTGGCACTGGTGATCCCTCCCGTCGCCTGGGAAACAGGGCCCGATCAACTGCGCCAGTGGTACTTCGACACCGCTGACCTCATCGACTCCATTGGACCAACCGCGTGGCGACAACAATGGGCCGACGCTCCCCCACTGCCGATCTTCGCCAACTACCCGCAAGGCAAGTTTCAACCCGGCGTCGACGACGATGTGGTCTCCGCCGCGCTGCGCGGAGTCGGCTCCTCCGATCTACCCGACCCCAATCGGCTGACCTCCATCCGCCAGCCCACGTTGGTGCTGGCCTGGGACACCGACCCCTTGCATCCCATCTCCACCGCCGAGCGCCTCGCTGAGCTGATCCCCGACTCGACGCTGCACGTCGCTCACACCATCGACGAGATCCGCGAGTGGACCGAAATCACCAGCCACTTCTTCTCCGATTGACGCAGCGCCGCGGCGGCGGCCTAGTACCGCCGGACGTTGTGAATTGGTGCCGACGAGATCGGCGCAACCTTCACCGGCGTTCCGAACGTGGACGCGTGAACCATCATCCCGTCACCGATGTAAATCCCCGCATGGGAAACGTCGCCGTAGAAGGTCACGATGTCACCGGGTTGCATATCGGAAACAGCCACCGGCTGCCCGCCCTGCGCGAGCGCTTGACTGGACCGGGGCAACGACTTCCCGTTCTGCAGGAACGCCCACTTGATCAGCCCTGAGCAATCGAACGCATCCGGGCCGGTGGCGCCCCACGAATACGGTGATCCCACCCGTGTCAGGGCAGCTTGCACGACCGCAGTTCCGCTGCCAAAGGATCCGCCGCCGGCCGGGCCCGGCATGGCCACAATGCTTGAATCGTTCGCCGACGGGGACGGCGGCAGCGGTGGGGGCGGCGGCCCGGGATCGGCCAAGATGGCCCGCTGGTCAGGTGTCAGAGCCTCGTAGCGGGCCTGCACGGCACGAATCTGCTCCTGCATTCGACGGTGTTTGGCATCAAGGTCCGTTCGCACCGCGGCGGCCTCGTCGGACGCGATCCGTGCTTGCGCTGCCGACTTCGCCGACTGGTCTGCAGCTGCGGCGGCGCGCGCACTGGCCGACCGGAACGCAGCCATCTGCACAGTCAGCTCCGACGCAACCGCCTTCTGGACTGCCAGCTGATCGATCAAATCCTGAGGAGACGTCGCCGTCAACGCCGCCGCCAAGGTATCCGTGCGCCCACCCATGTAGGCAGCCGCGGCCAACCTATCGACTGCAGCCTGATACCTCACCAGATCGGCCGCCGCTGCATCCGCGGCCATGCGATCCGAAACCGCCCCCTTCTCCGCAACCTGCTGCGCTGCGAGCTTCTCGTCAAGGTCGATCTGCGCCGTGTGAATCTGCTCGGTGGTCTGCTCAGCCAGACGCGACAATTCAGTCAGTTCGGCAAGCGCATCAGCCGCCGGATCAGCGCGCACATCGGTTGCCAAAAGCGCAGCAACAACGCCGAAAGCAACCAAAATGCAGACGAGCCGCCTGCCCAACGCGCGCGGCAGGACCGCAAGCACAGATGAAGTCACAACAGCGAAAACCTTCGGCGAAGTGGGCAAGTACGTACTAGATACGTAGGTCACGATTAGGTTACGAGGCCAGGCAGCCACTGTCCAGCCGGGCCTTGCGAAACAACCGGTCCATCCACTGAGGCCGGAAAGGGCCCTGAAATCCGGTGACCTGTGTCCTCGCCACTCGAAGCGAACCGCCCAGCATCCCCGAATAGCACGGCGTGGCACATCCGATCCAGGGCGATGAGGAGGACACGGCGGCAGGTGCTACCAGCGCGCAGAACAATGCGATCGCACCCCGACCTCCTCGCCGGCACCGTGCAGCGCGGCAAGGCCACTCTTGCTTACCTCAGGCTTTCTGCCCCCCGCGTCGGTCAGTTCTTCAAGCTTGCGCGCTTGAGCAACACGCCGCGCGTCGATCTCAACGGCCACGGCACGGCGAAACGATCGGGCGGCACCGCATCTGCCGGGCCCGCACCGCCCGAGTTTCTGCTCTGCTCGTGTTGTTCGACGCCAACACGGTGCGACGTCGCGCGACGCGGTACTCGTGCAGCGCGGCTAAGCGCCCGCGCGCGACACCACCGCCGCACACCCTTCCAGCTCGGCACTGCGACACCGCGCGCCAGACCATCCAGCTCGCCGCACCCGCTCCCACGCGCACCGGCTCCAGGGGGGCCCTGACGTATGTCACCACAGCGTGGCCTGATCACCGAGCAGCGCCGCGTCCCCACCATGGCGCACCGCCTCCCGCAGCGTCGCCGACCGTTCCCGTCGAATACCGCGACCGTCGAGGCGTCGCAACGCATATCGGCCGCCGCCGCGACGCATCCGCGCCATCCGCTCAATGTTGTCACCCTGCGGGCCGGACCGACGTGCTGATGGGGTTTTGTTGCCGCCGAGATCTTGACGCACACGGTTGTCGCATTCGTGAAGCCCGAGCACCCCAGCGGCCACTACACCGGACACGATCGCCAACGCGTAGCGGTGCGGGCGAACGCACAATCCTGAACGCTCGCGGGTCAGGTAGAGCTGACCGTAGCCATCGGCGCCGATCGCGCCGGTCCAGATGTTGCAATCCGAAGCCGTTGGGCCGCAGACGACATGGCTGTGAAAGCGCGTGATCTCGGCAGCGTGCACACGCTGATCAACAACAAGCTGTCCCGCGCTTCTCATGGCCGTTGAACCTATCCGCCGGCACTGACATTCAGCACGGCCACCGCGGCCCGCTCCACCGGTGCCGTAACCCTGCTCCCGGGTGCCCCTTTACCGCTGCGCAGCCCCTGCCACGTCGAGCGCTCCCCACCGCGCTGGGCAGACCTGGTGTAGTCGGACGCACAGGCCGGTTCGCAGCACCAGGGGCGCGACCGGCGTGTGCGTCAGCGGGCCGACCGGCGTAACGGCGCACCTCCATGATGGCCCACGCACCCGCCGACCCACGCACCCCGGCCGTGCACATCGTGGTGCACCACCGGCCTCGTTGCACCGTTGCGCAGTGCGTCACGCCGAGGCTGCATCCGCCGGAGGCTGGTCAGCGTGGGGGTCAACCCCCTGAGCGGTCGGGCCGGACAATGCCTCCAGACCTAGTGCATGCGAACCATTCCCGGCAGTCCGCTTCTCGGATTTCGGAGCATGCCGTGCCATGGTGCGGACGATCCCGATTCCGACGTCGGTCCGTGCGGCGATGGTCGTCAGCGTCTCACCACGGCCCTGCATACGTGCGACCGCCGCGCCGGCCTTGGCCCGATGGCCAGCCACCCGCTTGGCCGCTTCTGCGTCGACCTGCGCGCGCAGCTGGGCCAGGCGCTCCCTCTTCCAACTTTCGACTTCGGCGACCTTGCCGACCGCGACGAGAAAGTCCGCGGCGTCATCGATGTTCGCCTTATCCCGCGCGGCGCGTTCCTCGTTGGCGCGTCGGGTCACTTCGCGTGCCCGGCGCCGGGCTTCCACCTTGGACGTTGCTGCTGTCATGGTCGCCGACAGTAGAAGGTTCACCGGCGAGCGGGCCACCACCGCAGCCACATTCGCCTCTCACCAATTTTTTTCGCCTTCACCGCATCTGTCTACCGCCACTCACCTCACCACGCCCACAGCCAGCGTCCCTCACCACCGCGCACCGCCCACCCAGCTCCCTGCCCCATGACCCCCTTCCGTCGCCCCACCACAGACCACACACCTCTTGCACTCAGGGCCCGAAGGTCGCGAATCAACCTGAAGTTGACGCGTATATCTGGCGCATGGGACCAGCGCCGGATGCGCTTCATTGAACCACTTTCGTGTTCCTCCTGGTAGACGGATTTCGCTCGCAGGTGTGGTAACTTGCGGTTGTCATTGACAACTCTAAGTTGACGATAGATGGAGGTTCTCTTGTGAGCGTTCCGGGGTCGGCGCACTTGGTTCTTGCCTCGGGCGTGGTTCACCTGGACGAGGCCAGCGCAGTCTTCGAAGCGATGCTGTCTGGGTGGGGTCGTCAACAGGCGTCTCGGCTACTCGCTGCTGAGGCCACGATCGAGCCGCGGCTGGCGTTGGTGCGGCGGTTCGCAGAGTTCGCCGGGGCGCCTCCGTGGGACTGGACTGCCGGCGATGTCGAAGACTTCACGGCCGCTTTGATGTCGGGCCCGGAACGCAAAGCACCGTCGACCATTCGCGGCTATCACATGTCGTTGCGGATGTTCTGCGACTACCTACTCGATAGCCGCTACGGTTGGATCGCGCAATGCGAGAACAGGTTCGGACGGATCCCATCGCAGGTCTGTCACGACTACAACACCGCCGCGCATCTGGTCGACTACGAGGGCAAGCCCGCGCGTCGCCCGTTCACCTACGACGAACTGGAAACATTGTTCGATTTCCTCGATGATCGCGTCGATGTTCTCGCTCGGTCCAGGAACAAAGGCGCGTTCGCGGCGCTGCGCGACGCACAGATGATCAAGACGGCCTACGCCTTCGGTTTACGCCGCCGCGAGCTGTGCTATCTCGATCTCGCCGACCTGCGTCCGAACTCGCGGATGCCGGCCTGGGGCACGTTCGGCGCCGTCCACGTTCGCTACGCCAAATCACGTCGCGGCAGCTCTCCCAGGCGTCGCACCGTGCTCGCCGTTCCGGAGTTCGACTGGGTGATCGACGGACTGCGCCAATGGGTCGACCACGGCCGCCCACTCCTCAGCCCCGGGAACCGTCAAGAGCTCTGGCTGACCGAGCGTCGACGGCGCGTGGCGACCAAGACCATGGATAGGCGATTCGCCGTCGCACGGGTGCAAGCGGGACTGCCTGCCGAGCTCACCTTGCACTGCCTGCGGCACTCCTATGTCACCCATCTGATCGAGTTCGGTTATCCGGAGCGGTTCGTCACCGAACAGGTGGGGCACTCGTATGCCTCGACCACCGCGATCTATACCTCGGTGTCCGACGACTTCAAGACCAAAACACTGCAGGCGGCGCTGCGCCGCGTCTACGGATCATCCACGACGACAGGTGAAGGCGGAGATGAGCACTAGGACCGTGCTGCGGTGGAACCTGCGTCAGCTGATGGCCCAGAACGGAATGTTCGCCACCACCGACCTTGTCGCACCGCTGCACGAGCGTGGCGTGGAGATCTCCCGACAGATGGTGCACCGGATCGCGACCAAGCCCCCGCAGCGCATCAATCTCGACCTGCTCGCCGCCCTCTGCGACATCTTGTCGTGCACGCCCAACGACCTGCTCGAGCTCGTCGCCGAACAAGTCCGTGAGGCGCCCGCGGTCAACGACAGCGGACCCGGCATCGGCGACCTGCGACCCATCCGCGCCACCATCCGCCGCCCCCACGACAACCAGTGACTCAGCGGGCCTGCTGGGAGTGTGCAAGCACCATCCGGCTAACCCCACTGACGCACGGGCGTCGCATCTGTGTCGCATGCCGTCGCAGACGGCACTATCACCCCGAGAAATGCCCGCGGTGTGAGACCGTGCGGCCACTGGCGTGGCAGCTCGACGATGCCATCGTGTGCGCCTCCTGCGCCGGTGTCGCATCGATCTTCACCTGCAGCGAATGCGGCCGCGAAGAACACCCCTACGGGTTCTACCGATGCGCCCGCTGCTTCCTACGCGAGCGCCTCACCGAGCTGCTCACCGACCCGATCAGCGGCACGATTCATCACCGACTACGGCCCGTGTTCGACGAACTGATCAACGCCGACCGCCCACAGACGGTGCTCTGGTGGCTGCGAAAGAAGCCCGGTACCGGCCCGCAGCTCCTTCGCGACATGGCCTGCGGAACGCGTGAAATCAGCCACGACACCTTCAGCGATCTTCCCTCGGACCGAGCCCACGATTACTTGCGCAGCCTCCTGGTCGCGGTCGGCGTTCTGGGCCCGATCGACATCCGCGTCGAACGGATGCTGCCCTGGATCGAGGACGTTGTAGCCGAGCTTCCGGCCGAAGACGCCGCCATCGTTCGCCGATTCGCGCATTGGCATGTACTGCGCCAGATGCGCAAGGCCTCCCACGAGAACCGGCTGACGAGATCGATGACCGATGCCTGCCGTCGTCGCGTCCGCGTGGCGATTCAGTTCATGGCGTTTCTGCACACCCACGACGCCACTCCGGCGACAGCGACACAGGAGATGCTGGAGCGCTACCAGGCGCTCCACCGGAGGCCGCTCACTGCCGAGTACGCCTTCCTCGTCTGGCTACGCCAATCCCGCATCAACACCACACTGAGGGTCACCGATCCGCCACGGTCACCTCCCTCGGTAACCGTCTCGGATTCCCAGCGGTGGGCCGCCGTCGGGCGGCTGCTGCACGACGACACAATCCGCCGCAAAACCCGCATCGCGGGACTGCTCACATTGTTGTTCGCCCAACCTCTTTCGCGCATCGTCGCCCTGCGATCAAGCCAAATCTCGATCTCCGACGATCACGCCGTGCATGTCGTCTTCGCCGCCATCCCCATCCAAATGCCTCCCCTACTCGACGACCTCATCCGCGAGCATCTGGAGCAGCAATGCGAAAGCCGCTACACCCCATCCCATACGGGCTGGCTGTTCCCCGGCCGACTTCCCGGCACCCACCTGTCCACCGAGAACATCCGCACCCAGCTCGTCGCGGTCGGGGTGAAACCCTACGAACATCGCAAAGCCGCCCTCTTCCAGCTCGCCAGCGACATGCCCGCACCCGTGCTGGCCGAACTGCTCGCGATCACCACCAAGAACGCAGCCGCCTGGGCCAAACTCGCCGCCCGCGACTGGACCGATTACGTCACCGAACGCGGCAGATCAATGCCGCATCGAAGGCGGAGCTAACTCGCAACAGCGATGTCGTAACCACTCCATGCCGCCGAGGCCACGATTCGCCTGCTCTCGTCAAAGTTGTTCTTTGTCAATCCTCCTCGCCACAAGTCAAGCAATCGAGAAACGGGTTCAAGCAGTTGCGCGCCCTCAAGCGTCTGAGACGCCGAACCGCGGGTGACCTGCACTTCGGGTAGCTCACTACCCTGCTGCGAGTCTCCGCACCTCGCTGTGGAACGGAAACCAGCGTACGGCCTCGCCGATGATGGCGACGAATGGTCCTTCGATGCCATCACCGACGCGATTTGCGAGAGGCGAAAAGGGCCCGAAGACCAGCCGGCTCGACATTGTGATTTCGTTGTGCCTAGCGAGCTGAGCGCGCCGGGCGGCCCGTCTTCTTGGTGGCGATGTTCGATTTTATGGCGTCGCTGTCGGTGTTGCGGTGGGCGGCGAGAAAGTCATCGACGATGTTCGCGCAGTCATTGTGAGTGATAGTGCGAAGCCCGGTCATTCGGGCGAAGGCGAGTGGTCCGACGAGTTGGCAAAGCGCCAGTTCCTGGTCGAAGTCGTTGAGTTCGGCTTGAGCTTTTGGGCTGGTGAGTACGGCGTCAAATGGTTGACGATATTGATCGACAACTCGGGTCCGTAGCGCCCCGGATGTGTGGCGGTCTTCCGCTTGGGCATTGGAGCCGGTGGGCCCCAATGAGAGCCACGCGAGTGTCGTGACATGCAGCGGTGCGTCGTTGAAAAGGGCGGCTTGGCGGCTGAGCAATTCGATCAGCTGCTCACGGAGGGGTCCGCTGGTCGGTGCCGGAGTGGTCACTTGTGGAAGTAGGCGTTCGAACGTGGCTGCCAGTAAATGCGACGAACTGTGGAAGTGGCGGTACAGCGTGGTTCGGGCCACTTTGGATGCTTTGGTGACGGCATCGATAGTGACCGCTTCCACCCCACCGGTGCTCAGTAGCGTTGCCGCAGCATCCAGCAGCCGGGTGCGTGACCGGATGAGCCGAGGGTCCACGTCGTCGTCAGGGACGGGCACTGCCTGACTGTCGCTCACTCGTTCACCTCGGCGGTCGATCTTCACGCGATGCTGTCACGGCAGTCTAGCAGTGTGGTACTAACGGTAGCGCAGCGAAACCGATCGTATTGGAGGGTGACGGTGCCCGAAAGCCTGTTGCCGCCCGAGCGGCTGCCCTCGCACACCACGACATGCATGGGTTGCGGCCCGGACAACCCCCACGGACTGCGGTTGGTGGTGCATCGTAGCGGCGACGCGGTGTACACCGATGTGACGTTCGATGAGCGCCATATCGGGGCCCCGGGCCTGGCCCATGGCGGGGCAGTGGCCGCGGCATGTGATGACGTCCTGGGCTTCACGTTGTGGATCGCCGGAACCCCGGCGGTGACCCGCACCCTGACGGTCGAATATTTGCGGCCGGTGCCGCTGCATCAGACCCACCGGATTACTGCCCACATCGTCTCTCGTGAAGGGCGGGCGCTGCATGTCACGGCGACAGGCACGGGTGAGGGTGGGATCGCCCGCTTCACCGCCAGTGCAGTGTTCATTGTCGTCAGCCCTGAGCACTTCGCCGCACACGGCGATGTCAGCGCTTTCGGCGATCTTCTGGAGCAGTTCTCGCGCCGCGGCGGCCTCGACCCGGAGCCGTCATGACTGTCCCTCAGGCGCGCAGCCACGGGAAAACCCCGCCTTCGGAAGCGAACTCGGTCGCTGCAGAGAAGCGAGCCGCTAACGCGTCGCGTTCACGCGCGTCCGCACGGCGCCGGGAGACCATTCTTGATGCAGCTTTGGTCGTGGCCGCGGCGGGTGGTTACGAGGCGGTTCAGATGCGGACAGTTGCCGAGCGGGTCGGCATCGCCGTCGGCACGCTTTACCGCTATTTCCCGGCGAAAACCCACTTGCTGGTGGCAGCGCTGACGCGCGAGTTCCGTCGACTCGACTCGGCCGGGGACTGGGCGAGTGGTGAGGGCACACCGCTGGAACGGCTCGAACGGCTCACCGCACATCTGCATGACCGCTGGCAGCGCGACCCATGGCTGACGACGGCCATGACACGGGCCTTCGCAGTCGCAGATACCCGCGCCGCCGCGGAACTCGACCGCGCGGCCGATGAGATCCAGATCCTGCTGGCCCGCACGCTCAGGGGCGGCGAGCCCACTCCTACCGATCTGCACGTGGCTGGGATCATCTCCGACATCTGGCTGGCCAACCTCGTGGCCTTCAGCGGCCACCGCGCGACAGCCGCCGACACCCGCGACCGCATTGACCGAGCCACCAGGCGCGTCGTGACCAGCGCTGCTAGGCCAGCCGTCTACCGGTAACGATACTGCTGGTATCGCAGCGATACTTGGCGTACTCTTTGGGGATACGGCTCAACGATGCGTCGAAAAGAGACTGCCATGTACACCCAATGGATCGAAAACCTTGTCGTACAACGCCTCTCGCTGCACGGCGGCCTGGTTCTGGATTTCGATGATTACAACGAAATCGTCATCTCCTGCCCCCTACTATTGACGCTTCCTGCCGTCGGCACCTACCCCATCGAGGCGGTGCGTATTGACCCCCTCAGGATCGCGACCCACGAACGCCCGCTGCTGAACCTCGCCGGCGCACTGTGCACCCAGGCCTGGTCCAGCGACGATGGAGGGCTACACCTGAGCTTCTCGCGCGGACATCGCATCGATGTCGATCCCGACGCTGAACAGACAGCGTGGGAGCTCTATGGCATGCGCCACGGCTACATGGCCTGTCTACCTCAAGGACGGGTACGCGTGGTCCGCCATGACCTCCCCGACACCGACGACGCCAACATCGTCAACAGCGTCAGGCAATCATCGGCGGGGTCGGCGCGGCAGACCCACTAATCCGGCCGCGGACACTGCGACGGGTCGACTTGGGCGGCAATACGTGGATCAGGTTGAACGTGGACAGGACCGCCCTGGCGACATCGAGGCGGGCGAGCATTCCCGGATGATGCTGTCGAGGTTTTGTTGCACGCGTTCGGCAGTGATGCCGACCGATGGTGAATACAGCATGATGTGGTCGAGGACGCCGTTGTACCGTCTCAATTGTTCACGGACCTCGTGCGCCGTCCCGGCGACACCCATGGCGTCGATCATCTCCTCGGACACAGCGGCGAACATCGCCGGGAAATCGCGCTGGGCGAATGCTTGCCGGATGGCTCGGCCTTCGCTGGCGAAGCCGTTCACATCGAGTACCGTCTCGTAGGATTTGACCGAGGAGTAGAACGCAATCTGCTGCGCCAGTTCGCGCCTGGCGACCTCGGCGTCGTCGTGGATGGCGCACATCACCATGGAAATGATTTCCACGTCATTGGGGTCGCGGCCGGTGTGCGCGGCGCCCCTGGCGATAGCGGGCCGGACGACCTCTTCGACGTAGGTGGTTGTGAACAGCGGATGTCCGGCTAGGCCGTCGGCCACCCGCCCGGCCGCCTCGCACATCCGGGGCCGGACACCGGCAGTGACGATCGGGATCGGCCTGCTGGAGGGTCCCACGTCGCCGGTCGGGGTGAGATTCATTCTGTAGAAACGGCCCTCGTGATGGATCGGGCCTTCATGCAGGTTCCATATCCGGCGCAGCAGCATCACGAGTTCTTCCATCCGCAGGGCGGGTGCGGAGGTGTCGGGCACGCCGTGCCAGTCGCCCATCATCCGTTTGGTGCCGTTGCCGATGCCGAGTACCAGTCGTCCGTTGGAGAGTTCGTCGAGGTCGCGCGCCTCGGTGGCCAGCACCAGGGGGCTTCGGCCGACGCCGTAGAGAATGGAGGAACCGATCCGACAGTTCTGGGTGCTGTTGGCCATCGCGGCCATGGAGATCGATCCGGACCGAGAATAGAACTCCGAGGCCCATACGGCGTCGAACCCGGCCGCATCAGCGGCCTGGGCGGTCTGGGCCAGTGACTTCAGATCCGCGCCGAGAACCGACAGGCCGTAGGTGCTCATGACTGGTCTCCTGTGCGCGGGCGCAGCCCGTCGAACATGACGGCGCTGAGGGTGCTGGCGACCACCGTCTCGTCGAGGTGGTTATCGGTGACCAGGTACATGAGTGCATTGATGGTGACCGCGCCGAACAGCGCAATCGACGTCGATCGCGCATCGGGCTGAGCGACGAGGGATCCGTCGCGGGCCCCTTCGATGAGCAGGGTTTCGACGGGTTGTTGGTAGGCGGTATTGATCATCTCGGCGATAGCCGGCATGCGGGCCGCTCGTCCCAATTCGCCGATGAGTGCACGGCATACCGCTGGCCGCTGCGCCATTGCCCGCAGTTGTGCGCGGATCACGAGTTCGAGGCGTTCGGCACCGGTGCCGCCGGTGTGCACGATCGCGGTCACAGCATCGAAGATGTCCTTGAGGAGGTCTTCGAGCAGGAAAGCAAGGATGTCCTCTTTACCGGCGAAGTAGTAGTACAGCGTCGCTTTCGGCACACCGGTCACCGCGGCGACGTCTTCGATCTTGGAGTCGTTGAGCCCCTTCTCGGCGAACAAGTCCGCCGCGGCGGGAAGCCGGTCAGAGATCTGACGTGGAATCTTGCGCATTGCCCCCCTGTCCCGTTCGGCCGGTTTAGACTGCGAGTCTAAACCGTCGTTACTTTGGTGGTCGGAGGTCTTGGTGGTCTCGGTGCAAATTCGTTACGACCCGTTCGACGCCTCGATTCTCAACGACCCCTATCCGACGTATCGGTCGTTGCGTGACACGGCTCCGGTGTACCGCGCCGAGGAATCCCATACCTGGGTGTTGAGCCGGCACGCCGACGTCCAGGCCGCAGCACTGGATCACGGCACGTACTCCTCGGTGGACGGCATCTTCCCCACCCCACCGGGATCGGACTTCATCGGCTCGTTCCTGCCGATGATGATCGTGATGGACCCTCCGCGCCACGACCAGTTGCGTGCCCTGGTGAGCCGGGCGTTCACTCCCCGGCGGGTGGCCGGGCTGCAGGGCGCCATCACACAGATGGCCGCGGAGTTGTTCGAGCGCCTCGACGAGGGCTCTGGTTCGGCGGACTTCGTGACCGACTTCGCCGCGATCCTGCCCGCCGCGGTGATCGCCGATCTACTGGGCATTCCCGCCACCGATCGTGATCAGTTCCGATTGTGGTCGAGCCAACTGGTCCAGGTCGACGTCAACCACGGACAAACCACCGACGCACTGACCGCCGCCACCTCGATCTACGCCTACTTCACCGACTTCCTCGCCGACCGCCGCCAAACCCCCCGCGAGGACATGATGTCGGCGTTGGCGAACGCCACAGTCGACGGGATCAGACTGACCGACGAGGAAGTCCTCGGCTTCTGCGCGCTGCTGCTCGTCGCGGGCTACGAGACCACCACCAATCTGCTGGGGAACTCCGCGGTCGTGCTGGCCCAGCATCGGCAGACCCGCCGACGCCTGGCCGCCGATCGAACACTATTGGGGCCGGCAGTTGAGGAGTTGCTGCGCTACGACTCACCGGCACAGGGACTTTCACGAACCCTGACCCGCGACGTCACACTGCACGACACGACCATGCGTCAAGGTGAGAAGGTGCTGCTGCTGTTCGGGTCGGCCAACCGCGACGAGCGCGCCTTCCCCGATCCTGACGTGTTCGACATCGAGCGCACCAGTGAGCACCAGGTCGCCTTCGGTCGCGGCATCCACTTCTGTCTGGGCGCGGCACTGGCGCGGATGGAGGCCCGCATCGCTCTGGATGCTCTGTTGGACAAGGTGCCCGACTGGGAGGTCGATCTTGAATCGGCGCGGCGGCTGCGGTCCGGACCGATCCGCGGCTACACATCGCTGCCCATCACTTGGACCACACCGGTCTAGCCCGTGCCCCTCCTCGACGACGCGTCGTGTGCATCACCGCGCGGCCAGGTTCTTCATCGCCGTCGATATCGAGCACTCCGCCGCGCACGGCGACCTCGGCGCATTCGGCGACATGCTCAAACGATTCGCGGGCTCGAACGGTGATCGACCCATGACCGGACAGGAGAAAGGGGCATGGTGGTGGCAGTGACATTCGCGCACTTCGATGAGCAGATCGCCGACCAGCTGCTCAGATCGCCGAACACAGCAGGTGGACTGTCGAGGTTTCTGAGCTTTCGGCACACCGAACTCGCCGCCGGTCGGCTGGTGGCAGAGATGGAAACCCGTGCCGAACTGCTCACACCCTTCGGCACCCTGCACGGCGGATGTCTATCGGCGATGGTCGACCACTGTCTCGGAGTCGTGTTCTACCCCGTCATTCCGGCCGGATCATGGGTCGCCACCACCGAATTCAAGCTAAACCTGCTGCGACCCGTGTCCACCGGTGTGTGTGTCGCCGTCACCGACATCGTGTCGCTGGGCAAGCGCAGTGGAGTGGCGCGCATCGACATTAGCAACGGCGACAAAGCCGTCTGCGTAGCCCAGGGCACGGTCACGATCGTGAACGCCGCGGGCAACGCACTATGAAGGCGCTTGCTGCCGGGCCCACGCTTCGGGCGGACGACGATCTCGCCAGGAAGGTGTCATGACCTCCGCCGTGCAGCATCGGGTCCGAACCCAGGACGGGATCGCCCTGGCTGCGGACTGCTACGGCCACGATGACGCCCGTCCCGTCGTGCTGCTCCTGCACGGCGGCGGCCAGAACCGGCACGCGTGGAGCACTTCAGCGCGTCGCCTCCACGCATGCGGATACACAGTCGTCGCCTACGACACCCGCGGTCACGGCGACAGCGACTGGGACCCAGCCGGCAGGTACGACATCGAGCGACTCGCGACCGATCTTCTCGCCGTGCGCGAGCACTTCAGCGCCTATACCGCCCCTGCGGTCGTAGGTGCATCCCTTGGGGGCATGACCGTGCTCGGCACGCATCTGTTGACATCCGGGGCGTCGTGGGCGGCGGTCGTCCTGGTCGACGTCACCCCGCGACTTGAATTCCAGGGCGCCCGTCGCGTGGTGACGTTCATGGCCGCACATCCCGATGGCTTTAGCACCCTCTCTGACGCCGCAGAGGTGATCGCCGCGTACAACCCCCATCGCTCGCGCCCGGCCAACGTCGACGGCCTGCGCAAGGTGCTACGGCAGCGTCACGACGGCCGCTGGATCTGGCGGTGGGACCCGGCATTCATTCACTCCAACTTCGACTTTCTCCGCGACGAATCGACCACGGGAACGGAGCAATTCGACGCAATCAGCCACCTGCTGATCGACGGAGCCCGACGGGTCAATGCCCCAACACTTCTCGTAAGGGGCCTCTTGTCCGACGTGGTCTCCCAAGCCACCGTCGACGAGTTCAAGCAACTGGTTCCCCACGCCGAGACCGTCGACGTATCCGGCACCGGACACATGATCGCCGGCGACGACAACGACGCCTTCGGCTGCGCCGTCACCGAGTTCCTCGGCCGGAACCTCCTGTAGGTCGCGACGTTGGTCGAGCACCATCGATCGGCCAGTAGTCAGAACCGATCTTGACTTCACAGCGCGCGAAGCGGAGCCCATGAAGTGTTCTTCGGTTAAGGCCGACTTTGAACTGTGCCGGGCTCTGGTCGAGCTAGACGCCACTACGCACTTGCTGGCCACCATCGGCGTCGAAGAGTTCCTTGGTCCAGCGTTCGAGGATTTCTGCGCTGTCCCAGTCGTCGGGATGAAATCCGGCGCGGGTGTAGGAGCGAAAGCGCGCAATTGCTGCTGGGCTGAATAGCGGGTTATGACGGAAGGCTCGAAGGCTGCGCAGCAAGCGCACCGGGTTGTAGGCGGAACGGTCACCAGCCAGAGAGCGGGTGGTCTGGATGACCAACTCGCTGAACAAGAGGAGGCTGGCGATCCGCATCCCCCAGACCCTGGTGCGTTCGCTTCCACCGACCGTCTCGTAGACATCGAAAGCAACGGCCTTATGCTCGCATTCTTCCAGTGCGTGCCAGAGCAGAATAGGCCGCACTTCGGTGTCGCCGATCAGTTCTTGAGCTTCGTCGCTGGTGAGAATGATCTCGGCGAATGTCGCCGTGTAGTGCTCGAGGGCGGCCGTCACAGCCAGGCGCATCTTGGGAGAAAAACGCTTCTCAAGTCGGCCAACCAGCTTCTTGACATGCCGATCGATCCCCTCGGTGGGATAGCCCATTGCTTGAAGCCGATCGTTGAGCAGCCGATGCTGGTGTCGGTGGGTGGCCTCTTGTGCGATAAACCCCTTGACCGCCTCCTTGAGGTCAGCGTCGCTGATGTGGTCCCGGTACTCGCGGACTGACCGGATAAAGAAGTCTTCGCCTTCGGGGAACGTGGCCGACAAGGTGGACACAAAGTGGCTCATCACCAAGTCGCCATCAACGAAGTGCTGCCGACTGGTCCCAGCAGGCATATCGAATCGAACACGGCGGGGCTTCGGGACGACCCGTGCGGTGGGCCGTGTGGACGAATCGTCGCTCATGTTGTTCTCCCATTCGCCAAGGACGCGCTGTCAATCTGACTCTAAGCCTTGTCAGAATTAGATGGCAAGCTATCCACGTGGTTTCGGCGCGGGTGTATAGCGGAATGTCCGCCGAGGAGCGTCACCGGAACCGGCGCACCCGTCTCATCGAGGCCGCAACGGAGTTGATCGGCACGCGCGGCGTTGCCGCCGCCACTGTGACTGCCGTCTGCGCTGAATCGGGTGTCACGTCACGGTACTTCTACCAGCACTTCTCCGACCGAGACGCACTCCTGCGGGCTGTCTACCAGCAGCTCTATGCCACCTTCCAGGAGGTGATAGTCGACGCGATCCCCGATGCCGGCGAGCCACCGGAGGTATTGGCGTACGCGCCAATCCGCAGGCTGGTCGGCATGATCGACAACGACCCGCGGCTGGGTCGGATCCTGTTCGTGGAATCTGCAACCGAGCCGCTGCTCCGAGAGCTACGCAGCGAACTAATGGCAGGTTTCACCGACCTTGTCTTGCGCGAAGCCAGACTTCACCTCGACATCGCCGACTCTGCCGTGGGGGTTGCCCATTTGGCTTCGACCTTGGGCGTGGGAGGGCTATTCGAAGTCTTGCGCCGCCGACTCGACGGAGAACTGGAATTCACCACAGATGAACTCGTTCAGCACTGCGCAGGTTTCCTGGGCAGCCTAGGCAATTACGTGCTGCTGCAGAACACGGGCCAGTCGGCCACAACCGAAGCGCAAACCTAGAGCTAGCGGCCCCGCTACGCGATGTGGCCGTGCGTGCGCCCGACGACCAACGTCCGAGAACAGCAACAGCAAGACCCTGAACGGCATCCAAGGCCAGTGTCGTCGACTTACAGCGTCAGCCCTGGCTTCCAGAAACCCACTGAGTGTTCGATCATTCCTCTGCCCACTGCGACCGTCGGCCCGGTCCCGACTCGATAGCGGTCGCCGGCCCCTTCGCCAGCCGCGCGCTTTGCGCGGCCTGGCGACGACGGCCCCGCCACCACTTGCACTACATGCGGTAGCGTAGCGATACCGATAGTATCGCTACGATTCGCTACTAGTGGAGGCCCAGTGACCGACGGCACTGCAGATTCCCCAGGCCAGGCCACGCGCCGTGGCCAGCGGGACAACGGATCCCCCAACCCGGCCGAAACCCGCGAGTACAGCGAACGGTTGGCAGCGCTAGCCCGATTCACCCTCCGACACAAAGCGCTGGTCATCGGGGTATGGCTAGGCGCCGCGGTCGTCCTCGCGTTGCTGTTCCCCCAGCTAGAAACCGTGGTGCGCCAACAGTCGGTGGACCTCATCCCTCGCGATGCGCCGTCCTTGCAGACGGTTGACCGCATGAGCGCCGCTTTCGGCGAAGAAGGCTCAAAAACCATGGTGTTCGTCGCCATGGAAGACCCCAATGGCTTGACTCCGACTGCACGGCAGCGCTACGGCGAACTCGTGCGCCGGTTGCAGGGCGAAGGCAACCACGTCCTGCTGGTGCAGGACCTACTGTCCGATCCGATTACCGAAGCCCAGGCAGTCAGCGCCGACCGCAAAGCTTGGTACCTGCCCGTAGGTGTCACCGGCACCCTCGGAGACCCCACGGCCGCCGAATCGGTAAACGCGGTGCGCAACATCGCCGCCGAGGTCTTCACCGGCTCGACCACGACTGTGCAAGTGACGGGACCACCGGCAACCTTCAGCGACATGATCGCATCCGCCGAGCACGACCTGCTGCTGATCTCAATCGCTACCGCGGGCGTGATCGCCCTGATCCTGCTGATCGTCTACCGGTCGGTGTTCACCGCGCTGTTACCGCTGCTAGTAATCGGGTTGAGCCTGGCAGTCGGGCGCGGCGTGCTGTCCGCCCTCGGCGAGATGGGCATGCCCGTCTCCCAGTTCACCGTCGCCTTCATGACTGCGATCCTGCTCGGCGCGGGAACCGACTACACCGTATTTCTGATCAGCCGATACCACGAACAGCGCCGCGCCCAAGTACCCGCCGATCAGGCCGTCATCCACGCCACCGCCAGCATCGGGCGCGTCATCCTCGCCTCCGCCGCCACCGTCGCACTCGCGTTCCTGGCCATGGTCTTCGCGCGGCTCAGCGTCTTCGCCGCCCTTGGCCCCGCGTGTGCCATCGCCGTACTGTTCGGATTTCTGGCCACCGTAACCCTGCTGCCACCGGTGCTGTCGCTAGCCGCCAAACGCGGCATCGGTGAACCCAAACCCGATCGCACCCGCCGCTACTGGAACAGCGTCGCCGTCGCCGTGGTCCGCCGTCCCGTGCCACTACTCATCGTCAGCCTGGTCATCTTGCTCGCCCTGTCGGCAGCGGCAGCAACCATCAAAATCAGCTACGACGACCGCAAGGGCCAACCAGACACCACGGCCAGCAACCTGGGCTACCACCTGCTGGACCGCCACTTCCGCAAAGACGTCGTCATCAGCGAATTCCTCGTCGTGGAAAATCCGACCGACATGCGGACCGGCAAAGGACTGGCCGATCTTGACGAGATGGCCTCCCGCGTCTCCCAGATCCCCGGCGTCACCAAGGTTTCCGGAGTCACCCGCCCCACCGGAGAGCGCCTCGACCAAGCAGAACTGGCCTGGCAGAACGGCCAGATCGGCGACAAAATGGCCGGCGCCGTCGCCGAGGGCAACTCCCGCAAGGACGACCTCACCAAACTCACCGACGGCGCCGACCAGCTCGCCGACGGCCTCGCCCAACTCGACAGCACCGTGCGCACCGCCTTCACACCACTAGCCGGAATCCTCACCCAAGCCCAATCCGCAGGAACTCAGGTCAACCAATTCCGGCCGCTGCTGCAACAACTTTCCGCCACTGCCCCCGCCGTCGACCAAGCCATCCAATCCGGCCCAGGACTACGACCGCTGGCCAACCAAGCCCAAAACGCAATCACTCAACTCGACCCACTCGTCGGCGCCCTCAACACCTCACCCTGGTGCGCCACCACCCCACAATGCGCCCAAATCCGCAACCAGGTCCAGATCCTGGTCACTCTGCGCGACAACGGATTCTTCAACCAAATCGCCGACCTCGGGGACCGCTACGATCCCGCCACCAATGCCACCGTTGGTGGCACCCTCGCCAACGTCCAGAACGCAGTCGCCTCACTGGACAAGGCATTCGGAGCCCTGGGTGACCCCGCCGACCTGACCACAAATCTCCGCCGATTGCAGGACGGAATCGGACAGCTGGCCTCCGGCGCCCAAGCACTCGCCACCGGCGTCCGCACCCTCGCCGACAGCAACATCGAAATGCTGTCCGGCATGAGCCAGATCGCCACCCAACTACAGAACTCCTCGCGCGCAGCGGCCGACTCCGACTCCTCGAGCGGTTTCTACCTGCCCGCCAACGCATTCGAGAACCGGCAATTCACCGACGTCGCCGAACAATTCCTCTCACCGGACGGCAAAACAGCGCGGTTCATGATCGAAAGCAGCCACGACCCATACAGCGTTGAAGCCATGGACCTCGCCAGCCGCATCACCGACACCGCCAACACCGCACGACCCAACACGTCACTCGCCGACGCCACCGTGTCCGTAGCCGGCTTCCCCGCCGTCAACTCCGATATCCAACGACTCCTCTGGGCCGACTTCGCACAACTAGCCATCGCCACCATCATCATCGTCGGCGTCATCCTGGTCCTACTACTGCGCGCACTCCTAGCACCGCTCTACCTACTAGGCACCGTCGTGCTCAACTACCTCGCATCACTCGGCATCGGCGTCGTAGTCTTCCAATGGGGACTGGGCCACGAAATCGCCTGGCCCGTACCGCTGCTGGCGTTCATCATCCTCGTCGCCGTCGGCGCCGACTACAACATGCTGCTCGTCTCACGGCTCCGCGAAGAATCCGGAACCAACATCCGCGTCGGCGTCCTGCGCACCGTGGCAAACACCGGAGCCGTCATCACCTCCGCTGGCCTCATATTCGCCGCCAGCATGTTCGGCCTCATGGTCGGCTCAGTCGCCATCATGATCCAAGCCGGCCTCATCATCGGCTTCGGGCTGCTGCTCGACACCTTCCTCGTGCGCACCCTCACCGTGCCCGCCATCGCCACACTCCTACGCGAAGCCAGCTGGTGGCCCACCAAAGCAACAAACCCGCGACCCGGTCAGACCAACCCAGGAGGCATTAAGGACGCACCTCACGTGCTGGTCCAGGAGAGGTGAAAAGCGAACAGAGCAATACCCGGCGCTACATGCCGACCAGCGTGAAGGCGTATTCACCCCGAATGAATACGACCCCTGCGCCGGTACTCGAAGTCTCTTTTCGACGGACGAAAAGAAGTGAGAGCCGCGGAGCTGCTCGACAACAGATCACTTACACGGGCTACGGACAGCCCGGCCGCCGGTTCGCGCGGGGGATGGGTCCACGCCGGGATCTGCCAGGAGGAGCGTCACGGCGCCTCTGCAAACAGAAGCTCGCAGCCTCAACCAGCGGTGTATGCGCGCGAGGATCGCGAGCGTCATTCGGGGTGGTGATCTTGCGTTGTGGAGTCGGCTGGGCCGGTCGATGGAAGACCGTCGAGGTAGGCGTCTATGCACTGCTGCAACGCCATCAACGACGCAGGAATGGCTTCCTCGGCATCGATATCGTCGACTTCGACGTGCGACCCATCGCGAGGAAGATCCCCCACGCTGAGTTCTATGTTGATCCAAAAGCGATGCAGCGCTTCAGCGTGGCTATCGCGCCGACAAACAACTCGACCCCAGGATCGAGGTCCGGATCGATCAGGTATTTGACGAGTTCGTGGGTGAGCGAGTGTCGGTGCGCGTAGATGTGGTCAAGGCGGTCGGCCTGATTTTTGTGATGGCGTCGCTTTGAACAAGCCAGAGCAGTGACGCTCGAAACTTCCTCTTTGGCGCCAGCGACAACACTTGCTGCTCGTACCGCTGCTGTTCTTGAGTCGCGACCGTCACCCCAGAACGCAGTTCGGGCAGTAGAACTCTCGAACTTTGTCCAGCACCGAGTGCTGGATCATCGCATGAGTGACTTGGTACAAACCGGCGAACGCCCAAGGTGCTGCGAATGGATGTCTGACTGCAGTTTCGCCTTTAGTCGGCGCTCGTATTCGACCGGATCGTCTTGAAAACTCACTCGTCAAGTTTGACGTGGATTCACCTACCATCCGCAACGCCCGCTGTCTCATTTCTAGAGATGCGAGACTTTATCGGGGCGCCCCATCCCGTCTCAAAACCGCCGGTCGAGCCGTATCGTTTCCCGTCTCATGCGGCGTGTCTTGCTTCTATATAGCGCAACCCGTTTGCCGAAGCGATTAGTTTGGACTCGGTCCAAGGGGTGGAGGGGTCGCGCATGAGAATTCGACGCGTCGATATTCAAAATTTCCGCGGTATCAAGTTTGCGTCGTGGCGACTACCTAAAGAGCGTAGTTTCCTCGCTCTCATTGGCCCCGGCGACTCAACCAAGACGACGCTCCTGACGGCTATCGAGCGAACACTTCACGACCGGGCGGGTATGACGTTCGTCGACACGGACTTCTACGGCGCGAAGGTCGATGAGCCCATTCGGATCCGGGTGGCGGTGGCCGATCTGCCAGACCAGCTCATCACGATGGACACTTTTGGCACCTTCCTCTCTGGGATCGACGACGCGGGTGAGTGGTCGCACGACCCGACCAGCGAGTCCGAACGGTGCGTGATCGTGGAACTGCTCGTCGAGGCTGATCTTGAGCCAGTGTGGCAGTCCTACCGTCCGCCATTGGGCGGGCCAGACGTCCAAGAGGATGATCCGCATCCGGTGCGCTCGGCGCAACGCGCTCGGATAACTGCGTACCGCATCGACGACCGTATCGACGCGCACCTTCGTTGGTCGTCGTCATCGTCGCTGGGGAAGCTCACTTCTAAGCGCGGCAACACCAAGGCGACCTTGACTGCTGCAAACCGGGCTGCGCGGGACGCAGCCTCGGCTGCCGTCACAGATGACCTTAAAGTTCTTGCACGTGAGGTACAGGAAGCAGTGCACACCATCGGGACCGCCAGGTTCGATGATTTGAAGCCTGGACTTGATGTATCGCTGTCCAATACGCGTGGCAACCTTGCTCTGTTCGAGGGGGACGTACCACTCACCAATTTCGGACTGGGTACCCGCCGGCTAACGGGTGCTGCGACCCAACAACTCGCCAACGGAGGCTCCGCCACTCTGCTGGTCGACGAGGTGGAATACGGCCTAGAACCACACCGCCTGGTTCATCTACTTTCTTATTTAAAAAACAAAGACGCGTTTTCGCAGGTCTTCATCACCACCCATTCGCCGACCGCGTTGCGCCATCTCGAACCGGACGACCTGGCGATGGTTCGCGCGACAGCGGCTGGGACCACTTACGTTCGATCACTTGGCGATCCCCCCAGTTTGCGGCCGTTGCTCAAGACCAGCCCTGAAGCGTTTCTGTCACGGCGGATCGTGATCAATGAAGGCAAGACCGAGTACGGGGTCGTACTTCGACTCCTGCAGAAGTGGGACGACCGCCTGGAACAGGCCGTCCCCTCGGCCGCCCTAGGGGTCGTGGCGTTGGAGGGCAACGGCGGAACCGGTTCATGCAAGTGGGCGAAGGAGTTCCTCAGTGTCGGATATGAAGTCGTGCTGTTCATCGATAGCGACGATTCAAACGCGAACGCGTTAGTGTCTGACGTGCAAACACTCGGCGGAGTGGTGGTGCAGTGGCCCGACGGCGCGTGCATCGAATCAGCCGTCTGCGCGCAACTCGATGAGACGGGCCTCAACGGCTACATCGCTGCGGCACTCGAGGTCGCCGAGGACGCAGATGCCGCGAAGCAGTCGTTTAGCGACAACCTGCGCACGTACGCCGTTGTCAATTCCGTTACACCTCAAGGTGTCGAGCTTCTGGATATAAACACCTGGACAGCCGCAGGCATCGACCTGGACGCCTGCCGGTCAGCGATCGCTCTAGTGTCGAAGTCCAAAAGCTGGTTCAAGCGCGTCGACAAGGGCCAACGCCTAGGCACCTTCATCCTTGAAACCCCTTCTTTGCAGACGGGCAAGTTCAAGGCAACAATCGACCAACTCCGCGCTGCGATCTACGCAGAGTCGCTCGCCGGTCAGGCGCTCACCCAACCCCTCGATGACGACCATGCACAGTCGGAGACACGGGAGAGGCAGCCAGGTACCCACCCAGGTGCCGTATCCGGACCTGCCCATGCCTGAAGAGGTATCAACTGAATTGGCGACGGATGCAGCATCATTCGCGATGAGTCTGCCAGCCTCCGTCGAAATGCCGGCAGGCGCTGGGAAGACCCATCTGTTGGCTGCGACAACCAAGCACATCATTGATTGTGGCGGTCGCGCTTTAGTGTTAACCCACACCAACGCAGGCGTGCATGCCATCAATGCACGCCTCAAGAGATTCGGCATCACCAAGGGAGTGCAGGTCTCGACCATCGCCTCCTTCGCGTTCCGCCTCGCACGGGCCTACCCTCAGTTGGGTGGCCTGCGGGTCCCCAAATTGATGGTCCCAGCCCAGGCCCAGTATTACGTCAGCGCAGCCATCAAAGTCGCACAGAGCAGACACATCCATGCAGTGCTGCGTGCATCGTTCACTCATCTGCTGGTAGACGAGTATCAGGACTGCAGCGAGACGCAGCACGCGTTCGTATTGGCTCTTCGTGCAGCTATCCCAGCAGCCGGAGTACTTGGCGACCCATTGCAGGCCATCTTCGGCTTCAATGAACGCCTCGCCGACTGGCCGACCGTACAGACACAATTCCCATCACACCCTACGACGATCAAGCCCCACAGATGGTCCGGCCACAACGAGGCGCTTGGCAAATGGTTGTTGGAGATTCGTCCACGCATGGTCCCCGGCCACGTTGTGAGGTGGACCAACGTTGCTCTACCGGAGGGTGTGACGTTTCAGAACATCTCTGACGACCCCACGGGCGTTACGGAAGCAGCCTTGGCGACCCGCCCCGCGAACGAGACCGTGCTCATCATCGCTCCCCGTGCCAACACTGCGCGAACGATCGCAGGAGACCTTCGAGGGATATTTACCGTGATGGAGGAAATGGCCGGGAAGTACATGGCGCAGCGCCTAGAAAACCTAGCGACGATGAGCCCAATCGATTACCCGCTCTGGCTATTCGATCTGACCAAATCATGCCACTGCAACCACGGCGTCCTCGACACACAGACCCTGCGCAAACGCTACGCGAACGGGAAGTCCGCGGGCGATCTGCTCAAGGGCGGTGCTGGCGGTAGAGCCGGCGCCGAACCTGCTATCCGCGCCTTCGATTCGATCGTATCGAACCCAACCCTAGGGACTCTGGCGGCTGCAATGAGCGTCGTTCCCACATCACCAGTGCTACGACTGCATTCACACGAAGCGTGGTACGACATTCAGGCATCGATCCGTGGAGCCATAGCTCATGGAGATGACCCCGGGGTGCTGCTCGAAGAGCTTGCGAAGATCCGTGAAGTGCTCAGGCACGCTGGGAGACGCGAACGAAGGCGCATCATCTCCCGCACCCTCTTGGTGAAGGGGCTGGAATACGATCACGTCATCATCGCGAACGTCAATGAGCATGCCAGCATCAACGATCTGTACGTGGCGTTGTCGCGCGCCAGAAAGACAATCAAAATCCTGGGAGTCAGCGACAGCCTGCAGCTGCACCAATCACCCAACGGCCGCTAAAGGCCCACGAAGCCGGCGACCGCTCCAAATCAACAGAGCTCCCGGCGCGCCGCCCGGCAGTCTCAGCAGGTTCTATCGAGACACTTCGATCCGCTCGCCGGGCGCTGCACCCAGTGTCAGGGGTCGGAGGGGTTCACTGTGCGCGGCACGAAGCCTGACGACCGAAGGCTAGATACCGCAGTACATACCGCAGTGGTTCCGTTTCACCTCGGCACTCACCAACGCTGCCAACTCCAAACTCGCAGTTCCGGGCAATATCTTCAACCGCTACCGTCTGCGTCAAACACGACAAACGTCCAATTCAGAGGATTTTAAGTCCGCTGCCTCTGCCAATTGGGCTATGGGGGCCATGCAGGTCAGACCTTATTGCATGGCTTCCCGCGGCCCGTCGGCATCGCGCCGTACGTTGACCACATGCCGATCACCCTGATCAACCCCGAAGGCCTACCGACCGTCGACCTCTACCGGCAGGTCTCCGTGGCCACCGGGTCCAAGCTCGTCTTCATCGCCGGCCAGGTCGCCCGGGACGCGAACGGCGCCAAGGTCGGCGAGAACGATTTCGCCGCCCAGGTCGAACAGTGCTACCTCAACATGGGCACCGCCCTCGCCGCGGCGGGCGCCACCTTCGACGACGTCGCCAAGCTGACCGTCTACCTCGTCGACTGGACCCCCGACAAGATGCCCGCCTTCGTCGACGGCGTCGCCCGCGCATCCGCCACGCTCGGCATCACCGCACTGCCCCCGCTGACCGGCATCGGCGTCGCCACCCTCGCCGAACCCGACATGCTCATCGAAGTCGAAGCCACCGCCGTCATCGACTGAGCCCGGACACGTCGAGATCTACGTGAGGGTCGTCGACCCGCTGGATTCACGACCCTGGTGTAGATCTGGGCGCCGGCACGGGCGGCGGCACGGGGCCAAAAACCTACGAGCCCACCAACGCCGCCGCATGCAGCGACAGCACCAGCGCCGGCCGCGGATACCGCAGCGCAGCGCACGCCTCCTCCGCCGCCAGCTGCAACCCGAGCACCCCTCGCCGCAACTCCTGCGGATCGACGTCACCGCGCCCGTACCCCGCCAGGCACACTCGCGTCAGGATCGCCCCGTGCAGACGGCGCAACCGCGCCATCTGCTCGATCATCCTGCGCACCGCCTCCCCCGCCTCGGCGTCGCCAGACACGCTGCACCGCAATCCCACAACGTCCAGCCGCCCCAACGACATCACCGACGCCGCCAACCGCTCACCCGTCCCCGCGGTCACGTCGACCACCACCCGATGCGCCGCCGACGGTTGCCCCGCCAGCAGCATCACCTCCGACCACCCGCCGATCACGAACCGCCCCACCCCAGCGGCGACCGCCGCCTCGACGGTCTCGACATCACCGCATTGCGCCGCCACCCGAGCCGCCGGTAACCCCGCGTCCAGCGCCAACGACAACTCCGACGCGCTCGACACATCGACGCCCAACCCGCGCCGCCGCACCCAGTCCGCCACCGCAGCGGTCGTCAACAACTCGGCGGGCACGTGCAGCGGCGTCCCCCGCAACGCCCGGTGGCACACGGTGTGGCGCGGTTTGGTCTGCGAACGGCGAAAGTGAATCATGTCCCCGATCTTGTCGACGCGACCTCCGACCAAGCTGGACAAACGCTGGGACCCTCCGGCCAATGCGAACCCCCGGTGGATGATGAACACGTGACGGCTGCCAACGGTCCGAAACGCGGGGAGCTGCGCATCTACCTCGGCGCCGCTCCCGGCGTCGGCAAGACCTACGCCATGCTCGGCGAAGCGCACCGGCGGCTGGCGCGCGGCACCGACCTCGTCGCCGCCGTCGTCGAGACCCACGGCCGCGCGAAAACCGCCGAACTGCTCGACGGCATCGAGGTGGTCCCACCCCGCTACCTCAGCTACCGCGGCGGCCAGTTCCCCGAACTCGACGTCGACGCCGTCCTCGCCCGCCGCCCCGAGGTCGCCCTCGTCGACGAACTGGCACACACCAACATCCCGGGCAGCCGCAACGCCAAACGCTGGCAGGACGTCGAAGAATTACTGGCCGCAGGCATCACCGTGATCACGACGGTCAACGTGCAGCACCTCGAGAGCCTCAACGACGTCGTCACCCAGATCACCGGCATCGAACAACTCGAGAAGGTGCCCGACGAGGTGGTCCGCTCCGCCGATCAGATCGAGCTCGTCGACATCACCCCGGAGGCATTGCGCCGCAGACTCTCTCACGGCAACGTCTACGCCCCCGAACGCATCGACGCCGCATTGAGCAACTACTTCCGGCGCGGCAACCTCACCGCGCTGCGCGAACTCGCACTGCTGTGGCTGGCCGACCAGGTCGACGCCGCGCTGGCGAAATACCGCGCCGACAACCGCATCACCGACACGTGGGAGGCTCGCGAGCGCGTCGTCGTCGCGGTCACCGGCGGCCCCGAATCCGAGACGCTGGTGCGCCGGGCGTCACGCATCGCGTCGAAGTCCAGTGCCGAACTGATGGTCGTGCACGTCGTGCGTGGCGACGGGCTGACCGGCGTCTCTGCGCCCGACATGGACAAGGTCCGTGAGGTGGCTGCCGGCCTCGGCGCGACGGTGCACACCGTCACCGGCGACGACGTCCCCACGGCCCTGCTGGATTTCGCCCGCGAGCGCAACGCCACCCAACTGGTGATCGGCACCTCTCGCCGCTCCCGATGGGCCCGCATCTTCGACGAGGGCATCGGCGCCACAGTGGTCCAGCGGTCCGGGAAAATCGACGTCCACATGGTCACCCACGAAGAGGCGCACCGAGGTTCGACGGCGAAGCCCCGCTTCCGGCATGCGACCTCCTGGCTGGCCGCCTTTGTCATCCCGGCCACGATCTGCGCGGTGACCGTGCTGCTGCTCGACCCGTTGCTCGGCGTCGCCGGCGAGAGCGCGTTGTTCTTCGTCGGCGTCCTGCTCGTCGCACTGCTCGGCGGTGTGGCACCCGCGGCGCTGTCCGCCGTGCTCTCCGGTCTGCTGCTCAACTACTTCCTCATCAGCCCGCGCCGCACGTTCACGATGGCCGAGCCCGACAGTGCACTGACCATCGTGGTGCTGCTGGCCGTCGCCGTGGCCGTCGCCGCCCTCGTCGACAGCGCGTCCAACCGGCGCCGCGAAGCGCGTCAGGCCTCGCGGGAGGCCGAATTGCTCACCCTGTTCGCCGGTTCCGTGCTCCGCGACGCCGACCTCACCGTGCTCCTGGAGCGGGTCCGTGAGACCTACGCGCAGCGCGCGGTCAGCCTGCTACGGGAGAACTCTGGGATCGTCGCGTGTGTGGGTACCGATCCGTGCGCCGACATCGCGACTGCGGATACCGCGGTCGAGGTCGGCGACGACGAATTCTGGCTGCTGCTGGCCGGACGCAAGCTGGCCGCGCATGATCGCCGCGTGCTGTCGGCGGTCGCCGCGCAGGCCGCAGGCCTGGTTCGGCAGCGCGAACTCACCGAGGAGGCCGGGCGCGCCGAAGCGATCACCCGCGCCGACGAATTGCGCCGCTCGCTGCTCTCCGCCGTCAGCCACGACCTGCGCACCCCGCTGGCCGGAGCGAAGGCCGCGGTGTCCAGCCTGCGCACCGACGAAGTGGACTTCTCCCCCGAGGACCGGGCCGAACTGCTGGCCACCGTCGAGGAGTCGGTCGACCAGCTGACCGCCCTGGTCGCCAACCTGCTCGACTCCTCACGCCTGGCCGCCGGCGTCGTGCACCCGCAACTGCGCCCGGTCTACCTCGAGGAGACCGTGCAGCGCGCTCTGCTCGGGATCAGCCGCGGCACAACCGGATCCGGTCGCGACAAGCTGGACCGCGTGGAGGTCGACGTCGACAGCTGCGTGGTGGCCGCCGACAGTGGCCTGCTCGAACGCGTGCTGGCGAACCTCATCGACAACGCCCTGCGGTACGCACCCGACGGCCCGGTGCGCGTCACCGCCGGACGCGTGGGTGACCGGGTGCTGATCGCCGTCGCCGACACGGGACCCGGTATCCCGCCCGGCGCGCAGGACGAGGTGTTCGGTGCGTTCCAACGGCTGGGTGACCACGACACCACCACCGGCGTGGGGCTCGGATTGTCGGTGGCACGTGGATTCGTCGAGGCGATGGGCGGCACGGTCACCGCAGGCGACACCCCCGGCGGCGGCCTGACGGTCGAAATCGACCTCGCCGCACCGCAGGAGGTGTCCGCGTGACGCGCGTGCTCGTCATCGACGACGAACCACAGATCCAGCGGGCGCTGCGAATCAACCTGTCGGTGCGCGGCTACGAGGTGACCACCGCCGCCACCGGCGCCGACGCGCTGCGTTCGGCGGCCGACCACAAACCGGACGTGGTCGTGCTGGATCTCGGCCTTCCCGACATGTCGGGGATCGAGGTGCTCGCCGGCCTGCGCGGCTGGCTGACCGCGCCCGTCATCGTGTTGTCCGCCCGCACCGACTCGGCCGACAAGGTCGAGGCGCTCGACGCCGGCGCCGACGACTACGTCACCAAACCCTTTGGCATGGACGAGTTCCTGGCCCGGCTGCGGGCCGCGGTGCGCCGGGCCACGGCGACGGCCGACGAGGACGAACCTGTCGTCGTGACCGAGTCGTTCACCGTCGACCTGGCGGCGAAGCGGGTGATCAAGAACGGTGCGGAGGTCCACCTCACCCCCACCGAATGGGGGATGCTCGAGATGCTGGTCCGTCACCGCGGCAAACTCGTCGGCCGCGAGGAGCTACTCAGAGAAGTGTGGGGTCCGGCGTACGCGAAAGAGACGCACTATCTCCGCGTCTATCTCGCCCAGCTACGCCGGAAACTCGAAGACGATCCGTCCCGGCCCGTGCACCTCCTCACCGAAGCCGGGATGGGGTACCGATTCCAGCAGTAGCCTTCGGCCCCGGGTATAGCCTGCCGGTATGAGCGGCTATCGAGACCTGTTCAGGGCCAGTATCGACGACCCCGAGAAGTTCTGGGCGGACGCCGCCCGGGCCGTCACCTGGACCCGCGAACCCACCCGCATCCTCGACGACACCAACCCGCCGTTCTACCGCTGGTTCCCGGACGGGGAACTCAACACCTGCGCGAATGCCCTGGACCGCCACGTCGACGACGGCCGCGGCGACCAGGCCGCGCTGATCTACGACTCCCCCGTGACCGGCGCCAAACGCACCTACACCTACCGCGAACTGCTCGACCAGACCGCACGATTCGCCGGCGCGCTGCGGGGCCTCGGCGTCGAGAAGGGCGACCGCGTCGTCATCTACCTGCCGATGGTGCCCGAAGCGCTGATCGCAATGCTGGCGTGCGCACGCCTCGGCGCGGTGCACTCCGTGGTGTTCGGTGGATTCGCCGCGCACGAACTGGCCGCCCGTATCGACGACGCCCGCCCGACTGCAGTGGTGTCCGCGTCATGCGGCGTCGAACCGACCCGCACCGTCGAGTACAAACCGATGCTCGATGCCGCCCTCGACATGGCCCAGCACCACCCCGCCGCATGCGTGATCCTGCAGCGCGAACACCGCCGCTGCGAGCTCACCGAGGGCCGCGACCACGACTGGGCCGACCTGGTGGCAAGCGCCGAACCCGTCGACCCGGTGCCGGTGGCCGCCACCGACCCGCTCTATGTTCTGTACACCTCGGGCACCACCGGCAAGCCGAAGGGCATCGTCCGCGACAACGGCGGTCACGCGGTCGCCCTGCTGTGGAGCATGCGCCACATCTACGACACCCAACCCGGCGTCGTCTACTGGGCCGCCTCGGATGTCGGCTGGGTGGTCGGCCACTCCTACATCGTGTACGCGCCGCTGTTCCTCGGCGCGACAACCGTTATCTACGAAGGCAAACCGGTCGGCACGCCCGATGCGGGCGCGTTCTGGCGGGTAGCCGCCGAGCACGGCGTCAAGGCGCTGTTCACCGCGCCGACGGCGATCCGCGCCATCAAGAAAGAGGATCCTCAGGGCCGCGAGCTCAGCCGGTACGACCTGTCGAAGCTCGAATACCTCTTCCAGGCAGGTGAACGCCTCGACCCCGGTACCTACGAGTGGGCATCGGAGAAGCTCGGCATTCCGGTGATCGACCACTGGTGGCAGACCGAGACGGGCTGGGCGATCGCCGCCGACCCGATGGGTGTGGAACCGATGCCCGTCAAACCCGGTTCGGCGACGGTGCCGATGCCGGGCTACGACGTCCGGATCCTGCGCTCGGACGGATCGGAATGCGCCCCGAACGAGGAGGGCGCGATCTGCGTCAAGTTGCCGCTGCCGCCCGGCACCCTGCCGACGCTGTGGGGCGACGACGACCGCTACGTCGCCGCCTATCTGCGGGCGTTCCCCGGCTACTACCTGACCGGGGACGGCGGCTACATCGACGAGGACGGCTACCTGTTCGTGATGGGCCGCACCGACGACGTGATCAACGTGGCCGGCCACCGGTTGTCGACGGGTTCCATCGAGGCGGTGCTCGCCGGGCATCCGGCCGTGGCCGAATGTGCGGTCATCGGGGTGGCCGACGAGATCAAGGGTCAGGTGCCGCGCGGATTCGTGGTCCTCAAGACCGGCGCCGACGCCGAGGGGCTGGAGGCAGAGCTGGTGGCGGCGGTGCGCGACAACATCGGTGCCGTAGCGGCTTTGAAACAGGTCGACGTGGTCCCGGCGCTGCCGAAGACCCGCTCGGGCAAGATCCTGCGTAAGACGATGCGCGGAATCGCCGAGGGGCGCGACGAACCGCTGCCGTCGACCATCGAGGACCCGTCGGTGATCGACAAGCTGCATCCGGTGTTGCGCTCGGGCGGCTGACGCGGGCGCCTCAGCTACCTCCCCTTGTTGCGCGAGCGTGCGTGTCTGCACCCGACACACCGCTGACATGACAGCAGTTTGCGCACACTCGCGGGGCACTGGCCAAACACGGTGCCCCGGGCGCGAATCTGCCGCCCGACCACGTCGGCCCCGATGACCGCACCGCCGACCAACGACACCACGACGCGGTCAATCGGGTCCTCAAAGACACCGTCGAATCGGGCGGGCTTGGGCAGGTCGCCGGCGTGCCCGCCACCATCGTCGCCACCACCACCGTCAACGAGTTGGAACGCGCCGCCGGCTGGGCGGCCACCGGCGGCGGCAACCGCCTACCCATCCGCGACCTCATCCGGATGGCGGCGCGCTCCCGCCACTATCTGGCGGTGTTCGACGACCACACCGAAGAAGTCCTCTACCTCGGCCGGGCACGGCGCAACGCCACCACCGCTCAGAGGTTGGCGTTGTTCGCCCGCGACCGGGGTTGCACCCATCCCCAGTGCACGGTGCCGTTCTACTGGTGCGAAGTCCACCACACCCACGACTTCTGCCACGGCGGCCGCACCGACATCGACGATCTCACCCAGGCCTGCCAACCCGCCAACCTCTTGATCGAGAAAACCGGATGGACCACCAAGCGGCCCGGCAACGGCCGCACCGAGTGGATTCCACCAGCCCGCCACGACGCCGGCCAACCCCGGACCAATAACTACTTCCACCCGCAGCGCTACCTCACAGACCACGCCGGCGAGGACGAGGAGCCTGATTAACCGCCTCTGACCTGCGACGAGTTCGACCGGTGTATAAGCGCGCGTTTGCACCGGCCGCACCCGGGTACGTGTGCCGACGTCCATCCAGGAAAAGGAGTGACCATGGCATACAACGAACCGGCGCGAACCGGCGGAGCAATGGGGAGGTATCCGACCTCGCTGCAGAAGGCGGCGGCCGCGGTCGGTGTTGTGTTCCTCCTCGTCGGCATTCTCGGGTTCATCCCGGGGATCACGACGAACTACGACACGATGACGTTCGCCAGCCACCATTCCGAGGCAGCGCTGCTCGGCATCTTCAACGTGTCGATCCTGCACAACCTCGTGCACCTGCTGTTCGGCGTCGCCGGCATCCTGATGGGCCGCACGTGGAATGGCGCGCGCACCTACCTGATCGGCGGCGGTGTCATCTATCTGCTGCTGTTCATCTACGGCATGCTGATCGATCACGACAGCAGCGCGAACTTCGTGCCGGTCAACGACGCCGACAACTGGCTGCACCTCGTGCTGGCCATCGGCATGATCGGTCTCGGCGTCGCGCTCAGTCGTCGCGACACCGTCCACGCCCCCGGACGGACGCCGCCCGCCACCCGCTGATCACGACCCGATACCCGGGCGGCTCCCGATTGAACGGGGATCCGCCCGGGTATTGCATCTGTGCAGGTCAATGGGAGGCGAGCGATGGTGAAGAGACCTACGTTGATGGCTGTCCAGGGTGCGGCGCTGTTCGTCGGTGCCGGCTACCTCCTCCTCGGCGCGCTCGGCTTCCTGCCGGGCGTCACCACAGACCACGACGCCCTCCGATGGGCGGGCCACGACTCCGACGCACTCCTGTTCGGCGTGTTCGCCGTCTCGGGCCTGCACAACACCCTGCACCTCGTCCTCGGTGCGGCAGGCATGTTCTGCGCGCGCACCTACGCCGCATCGCGCGCCTATCTGCTGGCCGGTGGTGTCATCCTCCTCGGCATGTGGATCTACCGGGCCGCGTCGGGGCACAGCGGCATCGCCGACCTCTTCCCGCTCAACCGTGCCGACAACTGGCTGCACTTCGCGCTCGGCGCCGTGATGGTCATTCTCGCGTTGACCCTTGCGGCTCAACACGATCCGACCAAACCTCGATCACGGGCCCGCGCGAGGTCACGCGCCAAATCCGGCGCATAGCCGGTGAGCAGCGCGCTCCTGTGGGGGCTGGTCGCCGCCTCCTCACTGATCATCGGCGCCCTGGCGGGCGTCGCACGCAGATGGAACCGCCGCCTCATCGGGCTGGTGCTGGGCTTCGGCGCCGGAGCGCTGGTCGCCAGCATCTCGTTCGAACTCGCCGAGGAGGGCTTTCGCGTCGGCGGCGCCCTCTCGGTGTCGCTGGGCCTGGCCGTCGGCGCGGTGACCTTCTACGTCGCCGACCGCCTGGTCGACCGGCTCGGCAGCGCCAAGAAACAGGCGACGGGGTTTCCCCTGCTGCTGGGCGCCCTCCTCGACGGCATTCCCGAACAAGCCGTGCTCGGCATCGGCATCGCCGGGGGCGGCGCCGTCAGCCCCGCACTGCTCACCGCGATCTTCGTCTCCAACCTTCCCGAGGCCATCGGCTCGGCCAGCGATCTGCGCGGCGCAGGACACCGGACCCGGGGCATCCTGCTGGGCTGGACCGCCATCGCCCTGCTCTGCGCGGCCGCCACCGTGGGCGGGTTCCAACTGCAGGAGATCGCCGGCGCACCGTTGCAGGGCGGCATCGACGGATTCGCCGCCGGGGCGCTGCTGGTCATGCTCGTCGGCTCGATGATCCCGGAGGCCACCGAGAAGGCCCGCGAATTGGCGGGCCTGGCAGCGGTGCTGGGCTTCGCGCTCGCCGCGGGTCTGTCCTTGGCGTCCTAGTGGCGTCCTAGTGGCGTCCTAGTGGCGTCTAGGGCATTGCACACCGAGTGAGCCGGCGGCTACATTCCGCCGATGACCCCCGAGTGGCACCTCGGCCCCGTCGCGGTGCCGGTGCACGGCGTGTTCGTCGGCCTCGGGGTCCTCGCGGCACTCGTCGTCTTCGTCGCCGAGGCCCGTCGCCGGGGTGCGGTCAACGAGCAGTCGGTCGTCGCCGCGGCCGGCGCCCTCGTCGGCGGGGCCATCGGCATGCGGCTCTCCGGCTGGGCGCGCCACCTCGACCCGACCGCGAACCCCAGCATCGCCGAAGCGTGGGAGTTCGGTTCCCGCAGCATCCTCGGCGGCCTCCTCGGCGCGTATCTCGGAGTCCTTGTCGCCAAACGGATCGGCGGCTACCGCGGTAAAACCGGCGACCTGTTCGCGCCCGCCGTCGCGCTGGGCATCGCGGTCGGCCGCATCGGCTGCCACCTGACCGAAGCACCCGGCCGCCCGACCTCGCTGCCCTGGGGTGTCCACGCGCCGGCCACCACACCGGACTGTGCCGGCTGCCTCAGCGGACAGGCCATGCACCCCTCGTTCCTCTACGAAATCGCTTTCCAGCTCGCCGCTTTCGCGGTCCTGCTGTGGTTGCGCGACCGGATCCACCGCCCCGGCGAGCTCTTCGTGCTCTACATCGCCGCCTACGCCGCCTTCCGCTTCCTCGTCGAGTTCACCCGGGCGAACGAAACCGTGTGGCTCGATCTCACTCGGCCGCAATGGTTCCTGCTGCCGTCACTGCTCCTCATCGGTATTCGACTGTGGTACGGCCACCGACGTGGTTACTATCGCTCGGCAGCCCACCAGCAGGAAGCGCGCGCATGACCACTCCGCCAGGTCCGCCGTACCACGGCGGCTACGGCTATCCACCGCCGCAGCCCCCGAAGAAGATCTCGATCGGCATGGTGTTCGTCGGCGCACCCGTCTACATCGCGCTCAACTCGCTGCTCGGGTTCCTGGCCTTCATCATCGCCGGCAACTCCACGGATTCGGCGAACGTCATCCTCGGGGCGGCCGCGGTCATGTTGGCGCTCATCGCCTTCGGCGGCGGCGCCGCCCTGCTCGCGGTGCGCAACCCGCAGGCCAAGGGCATCGGCCTCGGCCTGATGGTCGGCTGGGCCCTGACGTCACTGGTCACCGTCGGCTTCTGCACCGGCATCAACCCAGCGCTGTACAACCTATGACGGCCGGGATGGGCCTGCGCGGTGACCGGCTGCACCGCTATGTCACCGCCTACTGCCCCCGCTGCCACGACGAGGCACCCGAGCGGCCGCTGGCCGAGGTCGAACGGCTCAGCGGCCGCCTCGTCGAACGCGACGGCCACATCTGGCTGGAACGCGGCTGCCGCACCCACGGTCTGGTGCGCACGCTCTACGACGAGGTTCCCGAGATCCTGTCCTACCTCGAGGAATGGACGGCCCCGACGAAGACCCACATTCCCGACGTCGCGGGCAACTTCGATCCGGTCCCCCAGGCGTACCTGCGCGGCCTGCCCGAGATGCAGACCCAGCACACCTGCATCCTGCTGCAGGACATCTCCGACACCTGCAACCTGCGCTGCCCCACCTGCTTCACCGACTCCTCACCCGAACTGCGCAACGTGGTGCCCGTCACGGACATCCTCGCCAACGTCGACCAGCGCCTGCGCCGTGAGAACGGCCGCCTCGACGTGGTCATGCTCAGCGGCGGCGAGCCGACCCTGCATCCCCGGCTGACCGACCTGCTGGCAGGGCTGCGCGACCGGCCGATCACCCGGATCCTGGTCAACACCAACGGCGTCCGCATCGCCACCGACGACGCGCTGCTTGACCTGCTGACCGCCCACCGGGAGCGAGTCGAGGTCTACCTGCAGTACGACGGCCTGTCCGAGGCGGCGCAGCGGCACCACCGCGGCGGCGATCTGCGCCGCATCAAAGCCGCGGCGCTGCAACGCCTGTCGGAACGAGAGATCTTCACCACCCTCGTCATGACCACGGCGCTGGGCGTCAACGACGACGAGATCGGCCAGATGGTCCGGCTCGCGCTGGACACCCCGTACGTCGGCGGCCTGACCATCCAGCCGCAGTTCGGGTCCGGCAGATCCGGTGACATCGACCCGCTGCACCGGCTCACCCACACCGGGGTGCTCGACCGGCTCGGGCCGCAGACCGGCGGTGCGGTCACGTGGCGCGACCTGACCGCGCTGCCGTGTTCGCATCCGCACTGCTGCTCGGTCGGCTATCTCATCCGCGACGACAGCGATCAGTGGCGCTCCCTGGTCGCGCTCATCGGGCACGAGAACCTCAAGGAGAAACTCGGCCTGGTGTCCAACCGCATCGCCGACTCCGAGATCCCCAGGCAGCTGCGGGTGGCCGTGCAGGAATCGCTGCTCGGCCTGCTGTCCGAACAGTCCTCGCTGTCACATCCGCAGATCGGCGACATCTGGCAGATCATCTGCCAGACATGCGATCTCGGCATGTCCACGCTGCTGACGCTGGCCTCGTCCGCGCTGCCGGGACGCCGGCGCAAGGTCCGCCGACTGCTCGGCGAACGCGTCGTCCGCATCACCGTCAAACCGTTCATGGACATGTCGACGATGATCGAGGAACGACTCGTGCAGTGCTGCGTGCACGTGGGCACCCGCAGCGATCAGGACCAGTGCGCACCGTTCTGTGCGGTGCAGGCATGGCCCGCCCTTGCCCGGCAACGCCTCTCGGCGACGGCGGGAGCCGCGCTGCCGATCGTCGCGATCTAGGCGATCGACAGGGCGATCCCGTCGAGGATGTCGTGCTCGCTGACCACCAGTTCGTCGATGCCGGCCCGGTCCCGCAGTTCGCGCGCCAACTCCTCGACGATGATCGCGCCGCCACCGATGACGTCGACGCGGCCCTCGTGCATCGGCCCCAGCACCGCCCGCTGCTGGCGCGTCATCGCGATGAGCTCCTCACACACGTCCAGCAATGCGCGAAAGCCAGTGCGCGACAGGTGGATCGCGTCGGAGTCGTACGTCGTCATCCGGTGCGCCAGTGCCGCCAGCGTCGTCATCGTGCCCGCCACACCGACCCAGGTGCGCACACCCTGCACCGGGACGTGGCGCAGCGCCTCGTCGAGCGCGCCGCGGATGACCTCCCGCGCCGCGGCGACCTCGTCGGCGGTCGGCGGATCCGAATGCAGGCACCGCTCGGTCAACCGCACGCAGCCGATGTCGGCCGAGAAACTCGCATCGACGCCGTCTTCGGGGCGGCCCGACCCCACCACGACTTCCGTCGACCCGCCGCCCAGATCGACCACCACGAACGGCCCGTCCGCCGGATCGAGGTCGCCGACCGCCCCGCGGAACGACAACGAGGCCTCCTCGGTGCCGCTGATGACCTCGGCAACCGCCCCCTCGACCACACCGCCCAGCACCTCGGCGGTCATCTGGAAGAACGCGTCGCGGTTGGCGACGTCGCGGGCGGCCGACGTCGCCACCATCCGCACCTTCGCCACCTCGTGGACGCGCATCAACTCCGCGTAATCGGTGAGCGCGGCCCTGGTGCGCGCCAGCGCATCCGGCGCGAACTCACCGGTGGCGTCGACACCCTGGCCCAGCCGCACGATGCGCATCTCGCGGTGCACATCGGTCAGCCTGCCGTCGGCCTCGTCGGCGATCAACAACCGGATCGAGTTGGTCCCGCAGTCGACCGCTGCCACCCTAGTCAATTCGCGCTCCACTTCGCTCCGCGCCGGCCGTCAATTCGCGCTCCACTTCGCCTCGTCCAGAATCCCCCGCATACCCGGTTCGGCAGCCAGGATCGCCAACGCCTCGTCACCGAACGGATTCACGCCCGGCCCCTTCGCCAGCGCATGGGCGATCAGCACGTGCAGACACTTCACCCGATCCGGCATCCCGCCGCCGGTGAACGTGGTCCCCAGCGGTTCGATCGCATCGCGCTCGGCCAGATACGACTCGTGCGCCCGCCGGTAGGCATCAGCCAATTCGCTGTCCTGCGAGAGTCTTTGGGTCATGTCCCGCATCAGACCCTCGGATTCCAGCCGGCTCGCCGCCGCGGTCAGCGCCGGATGCGTGAGGTAGTACAGCGTCGGAAACGGGGTGCCGTCGGGCAGCCGCGGCGCGGTCTTGACGACGCCGGGCTCACCGTTGGGGCAGCGGTAGGCGATCTCCAGGACACCACGCGGCTCGCGGCCCAACTGCCGCGCGACGGCGTCCAGATCGCTGCGCTCAACCACCGGGCGGCGGGGGCGGAGCGGGCGGCGGCGGCGACCCCGGTGGCGCCTCCGGCGGGACGGCGGGCGTGGCCCCGTGCGGTTCGTCGGCGATGGTGTGCCACAGCGAGGTGTACCAGGGCTGCCCGGACGGGGTGATCTGCTCCTGAGGTGTCGGGCCGGCACCGGGCGCCACCGCACCCGGGGGCAGCTGCACCTGGAACGGGATGTCCCCGGGCATCACGAAACCGAGCCGCTCACGTGCCTGCGCGGCGATGAACACGGGGTCGGCCAGCTTCACCTTCTGCTGCTCGAGTTCGGCGATCTGCTCACGCAACTGCTCCTCGGTGGCTTTGAGCTGCTTCATCTCGGTGCGCTGCGAGAAGTACGTCCGCACCGGCCCGGCGATCGTCAACGTCAGCACGCACACCACCGCGGCCAAAATCGCCGCGCGCCGCGCCGCCGACCCGAACCGCTGCTCGGACTGCTCCTCGGCCAGCCGTTCGGCCCGGCGCACGATCGCGTGGCCGACCGATTCGGTCTCCTGCTGTTCCGACGCCGGCCGGGCCTCGATGGCGCGGGGCTCGCGCCGAGGTGTGGACGTACCCTTCGGGCGGCCCCGATTCGCGCCGCCGGGTTTACCCGGCCGGGAGGCCGGGGACCGACGCTTCGGATCGGGCCGCTTCGATTCGGGCACGAGCTATTTGGTCTCCAGGGCAAACCGCGGAAAGGCCAGGTCACCGGCATACCGGGCGGCGTCGCCGAGGGTCTCCTCGATGCGCAGCAGCTGGTTGTACTTCGCGACGCGCTCGCTGCGGGCGGGCGCCCCGGTCTTGATCTGGCCGCTGCCGACGGCGACGGCGAGGTCGGCGATCGTGGTGTCCTCGGTCTCACCGCTGCGGTGGCTCATCATCGTGCGGTACCCGCTGCTGTGGGCCAGCGCGACGGCGTCGAGCGTCTCGGTGAGCGTGCCGATCTGATTGACCTTGACCAGCAGCGCATTCGCGGCGCCGCGTTCGATGCCCTCTTCGAGCCGCTCGGGGTTGGTGACGAACAGATCGTCGCCGACGAGCTGCACCCGGTCGCCGATTCGCGTCGTCAGCGCCACCCAGCCGTCCCAGTCGTCCTCGGACAGCGGATCCTCGATCGACACCAGCGGATAGGCGTCGAGCAGGCCGGCGTAGAACTCGGCCATCTGCTCAGCGGTGCGGGTCTCCTTCTCGAAGCTGTAGCCCGTGCCGTCGGTGTAGAACTCGGTGGCCGCGACGTCGAGCGCCAGCGTCACATCGGTGCCGAGCGAGAATCCGGCGCCCTCGATGGCCGTCGAGATCAGGTCCAGCGCGGCCTTGGTGCCCGCCACGTCCGGTGCGAAGCCGCCCTCGTCACCCAGGCCGGTGGCCAGGCCCTGCTTCTTGAGCACCGACTTGAGCGAGTGGTACACCTCGGCGCCCCAGCGCAGCGCCTCCTTGAACGACGGCGCACCGATCGGGGCGACCATGAACTCCTGGACGTCGACGCCGGTGTCCGCGTGCGCGCCGCCGTTGAGGATGTTCATCATCGGCACCGGCAGGATGTGGGCGTTCGGGCCGCCGAGGTAGCGGAACAGCGGCAGACCGGCCGACTCGGCCGCGGCCTTCGACACTGCCAGCGACACCCCGAGGATCGCGTTGGCACCCAGCCGCGACTTGTCCGGGGTGCCGTCGAGGTCGAGCAGGGCCTGGTCGATCAGCCGCTGATCGTCGGCGCTCATCCCGATCACCGCGGGCGCGATCTCATCGAGCACGGCCTGCACGGCCTTGTCGACGCCCTTGCCGCCGTAGCGGGAACCACCGTCGCGCAGTTCGACGGCCTCGTGCTCACCGGTCGACGCGCCCGAGGGCACCGCGGCCCGGGCGAACGTGCCGTCGGTCAGCGCCAACTCGACCTCGACCGTCGGGTTGCCGCGGGAGTCGAGGATCTCGCGGGCTCCGACCTGCTCGATGATGGGCACTGGCGTCTCCTTGAGGGTGCTCGCTGGTTGTCTCGGATGGTCTCGTAGTGCGCCCATCAGCCTAGATGCTGCGGCTGCCCGGGGCGCCACCAGGAGTTACAGGCGGCGGCCCTCGGCGTACGCGGTCGCCCAGTCACGCACGGTGCGGGCGTACTGCTCGGAGTAGTTGTAGGCACGCAGCGCGTTCATCCAGCCACGCGGTGTGGACAGATCCTTGCCGGTGTAGCAGAGGTATCCGGCCGCCGACAGCGCCGCGTCGTCGATGTTGTCCGGATGGGCCTTGCCGTCACCGTTGGCGTCCACGCCGTACAGCCGCCACGTCTCCGGGATGAACTGCATGGGCCCCATCGCGCGGTCCAGTTCGTCGTCACCGTCGAGCGCCCCGGCGTCGGTGTCGCGGATCTCGAGGTTTCCGCTCGAACCGTCCAGCCGCATACCGCGGATCGGCGGGGTGACCTCGCCGTTGGCGGCGACCATCGCGCCCCGGTAGTTGCCGTGGTGGCTCTCCACCATGCCGATCCCGGCCATCGTCGTCCAGGACAGGTGGCAGTCCGGGTTCTCCACCTCGGCGACGCGGGCGGCATAGGCGTACGCCTCCAGCGCGGTCACCGGGATACCGAGCCGCGGCGCCCGCTCTGCGGCCCATTCGTGCAGCGCATCCGCGGGACGGCCCTTGGCGTAGGTGTCGACGGCGGGGACGGGATCGCCGGACGGCGGCGGCACGCCCTCGGGAATGGGGGTGCCCAGCTGCCAGGAGCAACTCGAGGCCAGTACCAGGAGCGTGGCGACGATGACGGCGGCCGCCATCATGAAGCGACCTTTCATCCGGCCCGAAATCGCGTCGCTCCGGCCGGCGGTGCCGGATGCGTTTTCCGGGGCCGACGTCCGGGTCGACACGCTCCCCTCGTCAGACAACGCACTCCCTCAACCGACTGTCGTCGCTTTCATACTCCCATGCGACGGTACGTAACCGGCCCATTCACAGGCTGTGGCGACGGTGCTGCGACGCCTCGCTTCCCCACGACGAGCCGGGCCTCCAGGGTATAGATCCGCCAGGAGTGCGCCCGCGACGCCGGAGCTGCGAGCCCGATTCTTTAGGTATGCCTACCCTCGCGGGGACAGTGCAGGGTAGAGTTCGGCTCCGATCAAGGAGGTCCGATGGGACGGCAAATCGCCTGGCAGATACCGGTCGTTGCACTGGCTTTGGTGCTGGCCGGATGTTCGAGCGACAGCGGCAGTGGCGGCGAGGCCGAAACCTCCGCGACCACGACCTCCGCCGAGGCCGCCGCGACGCCCAGCCCCGAAGCCGAGAAGGCCGCCGCCGATTACAAGGCGTATGCCGTCGAGCAGACCAATGAGCTCGTCGGAGCCGTCAAGACCCTGACCGACGCGGTGCGCGCCAACAACCTGCAGGCCGCCCAGGAGGCGTACGCACCGTCGCGGTTGCCGTGGGAGCGCATCGAGCCGCTGGCCGGTCTCGTCGAGGAGATCGACGGCAAGGTCGACGCCCGCGTCGACGACTTCGCCGGCGTCGACGACCCGGCGTTCACCGGGTGGCACCGCCTCGAGTACCTGTTGTTCTCGCAGAACACCACCGAGGGCGGCGCGCAGTTCGCCGACCAGCTCGACGCCGACATCGCAACGCTGCAGAAGCAGATGCAGTCCGTCGAGGTGAAGCCCGTCGACGTGTCGACCGGTGCCGCTGAGCTCATCGAAGAGGTCTCCGAAGGCAAGATCACCGGCGAGGAGGACCGCTACTCCAAGACCGACCTGTGGGACTTCCAGGCCAACCTGGAGGGGTCGCAGGCCGCGGTCAACCGCCTGTCGCCGGCGCTGGTGAAGGCCGATCCCGCGCTGCTGGGTGAGATCGAGGCCGGGTTCTCCGAGATCTTCGCCAGCCTCGCGCCACTGCGCCGCGGTGACGGCTTCGTCCTGTTCTGCACCGAGAACGACCCGTACCCGTCGCCGCGCTGCCCCGAGGTGACCGTCGATCCCGCGACGATCGACAAGATGAAGGCGCAGCTGGCCGGCCTGTCGGAGAACCTGTCCCAGGTGTCGGGAGTGCTGAAGCTGACGTGACCCGAGGTTCGCGGCGGACAGGTGTCTCGCGCCGATCGTTCGTCACCGGCGCCTTGGGCGCCGGTGCGGCGGTCGGCGTCGGCGCCACGTTGTCCGGTTGTTCGGATTCCTCGCCGACACCGGTGGCCGCGTCGCGGTTCGTGCCGTTCGAGGGCGCGCATCAGACCGGGATCTTCGCGGTGCCCATTCCGGAGCAGGGCTTGATTGCCTCCTTCAACGTCCTGTCGAAGGACCGGGCCGGACTCGCGGCGACGCTGGCCGAGCTGACCGACGAGATCCGCGGTCTGATGGCGGGCAGACCGCCCGAGGTGCGCGATCCCGCCTATCCGCCGGTCGACTCCGGGATCCTCGGTGAGAAGCCGCCGCCGGACAACCTGTCGATCGTCGTCGGCGTGGGCGCCTCGCTGTTCGACGACCGGTTCGGGCTGGCCGACCGCAAGCCCCGCGAACTGGAGACGATGCCGTTCCTGGCCAATGACCGGCTCGATCCCAAGCTGTCGCACGGTGACCTGTCGATCATCCTGGAGGCCGATCACATCGACACCATGCAGTTCGCGCTGCGGCAGCTGATGCGCCGCACCCGCAGCCACCTGGTGCTGCGGTGGATGGTGGACGGGTACGCCCGCGGTATCGGAGCCGGTCCGGTCTCCGAGGCGGCGACCCCGCGAAACCTGCTGGGGTTCAAGGACGGAACGTCGAACCTGAACGTCGACGACGACGCGCTGATGGATGGCCACGTGTGGGTGGGGCCCGGCGACGGCGAGCCGGAATGGGCCGTCGGCGGCTCGTATCAGGCGGTGCGCATCATCCGGATGTTCGTCGAATTCTGGGACCGCACACAGCTCGCCGAGCAGGAGGCGATCTTCGGGCGGCGCAAGGTCAGCGGCGCGCCGATCGGGATGACGGACGAGTTCGACGATCCCAACTACGCCGAAGACCCGGACGGCAAGCGCATCAAGCTCAACGCGCACATCCGGCTGGCCAACCCCCGCACCGCCGAGTCCGAACAGAATCTCATTCTGCGGCGCGGCTTTTCGTACTCGCGGGGGTTCGACGGCGCGGGTCGGCTCGACCAGGGGCTGGCCTTCGTGTCATACCAGCGCAGCCTCGAGAAGGGCTTCCTCGCCGTGCAGCGACGACTCAAGGGCGAACCGCTCGAGGAGTACATCCTGCCGGTGGGCGGCGGCTTCTTCTTCATGCTGCCCGGTGTGACCGGTGCGGATCGCTTCCTCGGGGACACCCTGGTCGGCTGAGCCCCAGGTGTACAGCTACCTCGGGTCCTCGGCTGGTTCTTCGGAGGCCGGTTCTTCGGCGCTCTCGGCCGGGATTTCGGCCTCGGCCTCGTCCGAGACCTCCGACGGCCAGTGCGCCCGCCACTCCTCTTCGGTGATCTGGGTGAGCGGTTCGCTGTCGAGTTCCTCGGGAACGTCTCCGCCGCGCCGCGCCGCCGCGACCGCCTGCTCGACACCGCGCACCGTGTCCATGAACTCCAGAACCGCGGTGCGCAAGGAGTTTTCGGCGTCGAACTCCGCCGACACGGTGACCGTCGTCAGTGCCGCGGGGATCAGATCGGCAGGCAGCCCCGCCGTGGTGACCCGCGCCAGCACCTTCTGCGCCAGCGCCAGTGCCGGCTGACCGGTCGGCACGTCGTCCATCGAGGAGTCGCGGGACTTCTCCAGCAGCTTGCGTTCCTCCCACTGCGCCAACTGCTCGTCGAGTGAGATCGTCTGCCCGGCGAGCACAGCCGGCACCCGGTTGCCCAGCTTCCGGATCAGTGAATCGGCGACGTCGTCGATGGTGAACGCGTGCTGCGAGGCATCCTCGGCGATGCGGGCGTGGAACAGCACCTGCAGCAACACATCTCCGAGCTCCTCGCGCAGCTCGTCGGCGTTGCCGCCACGCACCGCGTCGAACAGTTCGTAGGTCTCCTCCAGCAGGTACCGGCGCAGCGAATCGTGGGTCTGCTCGCTCTCCCACGGCCCCGACGTCCGCAGCTTGTCCATCATCGCCACCGCGTCGACCAGGCGTTCGCCGGGCTGCGGCTGGGGTGCCGAGATCAGCCGGTCACCGGCGGCCAGACGCGCCCGCACCGCGGGGTGGTCCGGATCCGAGGACAGCAGCACCGGCGCGTCCTCCCCGTCATAGGCGGGCCGGGCCGCCGGCAGCGACCACGGCACCTTGATCGGCATCTCCTCGGTGTACTGCACGTCACCGGTGAGCATGCCGATCGCCTCGACGGGCACCAGCGACGGGCGGCGGGGATCGACCAGGACGACCGTCATGACCGTGCTCCCCCGTACTTCGTCATGTCGATCTCCGCCTGTGGTTTTCCGTTGAGCGCCAGCACCAGACCGGCCACCATCGCGACCAGCTCGGCGTCGCGGATCCGCGGTGAGCCCACGCTGTCGGCGGCCCGCGGGATCGGCACCGACACGGTGCCGGTCGTCGCCCGGTAACTGCCGCCCGGGTACATCCGCTTGAGCCGCAACTGCGCGGAGTCGGGCAGCTCCATCGGCGAGAGCTTCACCGTCGACGCCGACACGGAGCTGACGTCGGTGATGCCGTACTGACGGCACAGCAGCCGCAGCCGGGCCACCGCCACCAGGCGCTCGGCCGGTTCGGGCAGCGGCCCGTACCGGTCGACGAGCTCGTCGATGACCGCGTCCACCCCCGCGTCGTCCGGCGCGGACGCCAGCCGGCGGTATGCCTCCAGACGCAACCGGTCGCTGCCGATGTAGTCCGGGGGCAGGTTCGCGTCGACCGGCAGGTCGATCCGCACGTCCTTCGTTTCCTCGGGCGTGGCAACGGTTTTCCCGTCGGCCGCCGCGCGGTAGGCCTCGACGGCCTCGCCGACCAGCCGTACGTAGAGATCGAACCCCACCCCCGCCACGTGGCCGGACTGCTCGGCGCCGAGCACGTTTCCTGCACCGCGGATTTCGAGGTCCTTCATCGCGACCGCCATACCCGCACCGAGTTCGTTGTTCTGGGCGATCGTCGCCAGCCGGTCGTACGCCGTCTCGGTCAACGGCACCTCCGGCGGATACAGGAAGTACGCGTAACCCCGCTCCCGCGACCGCCCGACCCGGCCACGCAGCTGGTGCAGCTGCGACAGGCCGAACGTGTCGGCGCGCTCCACGATCAGCGTGTTGGCGTTCGAGATGTCCAGCCCCGTCTCGACGATCGTGGTGCAGACGAGGATGTCGTACTCACGGTTCCAGAAGCCCTCGACCGTCTTCTCGAGCATCTCCTCGGGCATCTGGCCGTGCGCGACGACGACCCGCGCCTCCGGCACCAGCGCGGCGATCCGCGCGGCGGCCTGGTCGATCGTGCGGACCCGGTTGTGGATGTAGAACGCCTGCCCGTCGCGCAGCAGTTCGCGGCGCAGCGCGGCGGCGATCTGCTTGTCGTCCTGCGGGCCGACGTAGGTCAGCACCGGATAGCGCTCCTCGGGAGGCGTCAGGATCGTCGACATCTCGCGGATGCCGGCCAGGCTCATCTCCAGCGTGCGGGGAATGGGGGTCGCGCTCATCGTGAGCACGTCGACGTGGGTGCGCATCGACTTGATGTGCTCTTTGTGCTCGACGCCGAAGCGCTGCTCCTCGTCGACGATGATCAGCCCGAGGTCCTTCCACACCACCCCGGTCTGCAGCAGGCGGTGCGTGCCGATCACGATGTCGACCGAACCGTCCTTCATCCCTTCGATGGTCGCCCGCGATTCGGCCGGATCGGTGAACCGCGACAGGCCCTTCACGGTGACCGGGAAGCCGGCCATCCGGGCGGTGAACGTCTGCAGGTGCTGATCGGCCAGCAGCGTCGTCGGCACCAGCACCGCGACCTGCTTACCGTCCTGCACCGCCTTGAACGCCGCGCGCACCGCGATCTCGGTCTTGCCGTACCCGACGTCACCGCAGATCACCCGGTCCATCGGGACCGGCTTCTCCATGTCGGCCTTGACCTCTTGGATGGCCGTGAGCTGGTCGACGGTCTCGGTGAACCCGAACGCGTCCTCCATCTCGTTCTGCCACGGGGTGTCCGGGCTGAACGCGTGCCCCGGCGCCGCTTGGCGCTTGGCGTACAGCGCCACCAGCTCACTGGCGATCTCGCGGACCGCCCGGCGTGCCTTGGTCTTCGTGTTCGCCCAGTCGCTGCCGCCGAGCTTCGACAGCGACGGCGCCTCACCGCCGACGTACCGGGACAACTGGTCGAGAGAGTCCATCGGCACGTACAGCCGGTCGCTGCCGCCGCCCCGCTTCGACGAGGCGTATTCCAGCACCAGGTACTCGCGGCGCGCCCCGCCGACGACGCGTTCGGTCATCTCCACGAACCGGCCGATGCCGTGCTGGTCGTGCACCACCAGATCGCCCGCGGTCAGCGCCAGCGGATCAACGACGTTGCGACGCTTGGCCGCCAGCCGCTTGCCCTCGGTGGCGGCGACGCGGCTTCCGGTCAGATCGGCCTCGGTGACGATCACCAGCGAGGCGCCCGGCAACACCACACCGTCGTGCAGCGGACCCTTGAGCACCCCGACGACACCGGCCCGCGGCTCCTCGCCCGGCTCGAGCATCGTTGCGGGAGTGTCGTTGTCGCCGAGCTGCTCGACGACGCGCTGCGCGGTGCCCGCGCCGGGTGTCACGACGGCGGCGTACCCGCCGGTCGCCACGTGGGCGCGCAGCATCGCGAAGATCTCCTCGACCGACGACTGCTGGCCGCGCGCCGATGGCGCCGACCGGATGTCGAGTTCGATCGCCGACTCGGTGGACAGCTGGCTCAGCGTCCACCACGGGTGGCCACCCGCCCGCGCGCCGGTGCGCACCTCCTCGAACCCGAGGAAGCCCGAGGCGCCCAGCGCCTCGAGATCGATCGGCGCATCGCCGCCGACCGCCGCGGTCGACCACGACGCCTCGAGGAACTCCCGGCCCGTCTTGATCAGATCGGCGGCGCGGGTGCGCACCTTCTCCGGATCGCACACCAGGATCGGCGCCCCGGCGGGCAGGTGGTCGGCCAGCATCGCCAGGTCGTCCGGGCCACCGGATGACTTAAGCAGCGGCAGCAGCGCCTCCATGCCGTCGACCGGGATGCCTTCGGCAAGCTTCGCCAGCATGTCCGGCACGCTGCCCGGCACGGTGTTCTCGTGCGTCGGGTGCTCTGCAGAAAGCACAGCAGCGCGACGTCTCACGTCCTCGGTCATCAGCAGCTCGCGGCAGGGCACCGCGATCACGGTGTCCACCTCGATCTCCGGGATCGAGCGCTGATCGGCGACGGCGAACATCCGCATCTCGGAGACCTCGTCGCCCCAGAACTCGATGCGCACCGGATGCTCGGCGGTCGGCGGGAAGACGTCGAGGATGCCGCCGCGGACCGCGAACTCACCGCGCTTGGACACCATGTCGCAGCGCGTGTACGCCAGATCGACCAGGCGCTTGATGACCCCTTCGAACTCGGCGTCGGTCCCCACGGTCAGCGTCACCGGCTCAGTGTTCTTCACGTCGGACGGCCGTTGCGCCATCGGCTGGACCAGCGAGCGGGCGGTGGTGACCACCACCCGCAGCGGCGGGCCGAGACGGGCGTCGTCGGGATGGGCCAGCCGCCGCAGCAGCATCATGCGCGCGCCGACGGTGTCGACGCCGGGCGAGAGCCGTTCGTGCGGAAGCGTCTCCCAAGACGGGAACAGCGCCGCGGCGTCGCCGAACACGCCGCGCAGCTCCGTGGTCAGATCGTCGGCCTCCCGGCCGGTGGCGGCGACCACGAGAAGCGGGCCGGCCTGGGCGAGCGCGGCGGTGACGAGAAGCCGGGCGCTGGCGGGTCCGACCATCGCCAGCTCGGCCGGTTTTTCGGCGGCGCGGCGGGCGAGGTCGGCCAGGCACGGATCGCGCAGTGCCAGTGCGACGAGCCCCGCAATCGGGGTTTGGACATGGTGAAGCCCCGCTACGGTCATGATGACCCCATCCTAGGCGCCGGCGCGCTACTCCTCGTCCTGCAGGCGGGGGTCGGCCTCGAGGTGGGTCAGCCCGTTCCACATCAGATTCACCAGGTGCGCGGCGACGACCTCTTTCTTGGGCACACGGGTGTCGAGCCACCACTGCGCGGTCATCGACACCGAACCGACCAGCGCCTGCGCGTAGAGCGGCGCCAGCTCCGGGTCGAGCCCCCGGCGGGAGAAGTCCCCGGCCAGGATCGAGCTGACCTGATTGACCGCATCGTTGAGCAACGTTGAATAGGTGCCCGAGGTGATCGCCGCCGGCGAATCGCGGATGAGGATCCGGAAGCCGTCGGTGCGCTCCTCGACATAGGTCAGCAGCGCGAGCGCGACCCGCTCCACCCGCACCCGTGAGCGGTTGTTGGTCAGCGACGAGGTGATGCCGTCGAGCAACGCCGACATCTCCCGGTCCACGACGACCGCGTACAGGCCTTCCTTGCCGCCGAAGTGCTCGTAGACCACCGGTTTGGAGACGTTGGCGCGCTGCGCGATCTCCTCGATCGAGGTGCCCTCGTAGCCGCGCTGGGCGAACAACGACTTGGCGATCTCGACGAGCTGCTGGCGCCGCTCGCTGCCGGTCATTCTGGCGCGAGGTGGACGCACTTCCTTGTCGGGCGCTGCCATTCTTGGAGCGTATCGGCTTCGACTACAGTCACGAGGTAATCGATCCGTCGTGGTGTAATCGGCAGCACCTCTGATTTTGGTTCAGATAGTTCAGGTTCGAGTCCTGGCGACGGAGCAATATGACCACACCCACCGACACCGCGGTCCTCGTACTGGCCGCAGGCGCCGGGACGCGGATGCGTTCGGACATCCCGAAGGTGCTGCACACCCTCGGCGGCCGCAGCATGCTGGCGCACGCGCTGCACACCGTGGCGAAGGTCGCCCCGCAGCACCTCGTGGTGGTGCTCGGCCACGACCGTGAGCGCATCGCCCCCGCCGTCGACGCGCTGGCCGCCGAACTCGGCCGCCCCGTCGACATCGCGATCCAGGACCAGCAGCTGGGCACCGGCCACGCCGCAGAATGCGGGCTCGCCGCGCTGCCCGAGGACTTCTCCGGTGTCGTGGTGGTGACCGCGGGCGACGTGCCGCTGCTCGACGCCGACACCATGGCCGACCTGCTGACCACCCACGGCTCGGCCGCGGCCACCGTGCTGACCACCACCGTGGCCGATCCGACCGGTTACGGGCGCATCCTGCGCACCCAGGACAACGAGGTCACCCGCATCGTCGAACAGGCCGACGCGAGCCCGAGCCAGCTGGCGATCCGCGAGGTCAACGCCGGTGTTTACGCCTTCGACATCACCGCGCTGCGGTCCGCGCTGCGCCGGCTGCGGTCCGACAACGCCCAGCACGAGCTGTACCTGACCGACGTCATCGCGATCTTCCGGCAGGACGGTCTGAGCGTTCGGGCCAGGCACGTCGACGACAGCGCCCTGGTCGCCGGCGTCAACGACCGCGTCCAGCTAGCCGCGCTCGGCGCCGAACTCAACCGGCGCATCGTCACCGCCCACCAGCGCGCCGGTGTCACCGTGATCGACCCAGGGTCGACGTGGATCGACGTCGACGTCACCATCGGCCGCGACACCGTGCTGCGCCCCGGCACCCAGCTGCTCGGCCGCACCGTCATCGGCGGCCGTTGCGACGTCGGACCGGACACCACACTCGCCGACGTCACCGTCGGCGACGGCGCCTCGGTGGTGCGCACGCACGGCTCGGAGTCGGTCATCGGCGACGGCGCCACCGTCGGCCCGTTCACCTACCTGCGTCCGGGCACCGCCCTGGGCGCCGACGGCAAGCTCGGCGCGTTCGTCGAGACGAAGAACGCCACCCTCGGCGCGGGCACCAAGGTGCCGCACCTGACCTACGTCGGCGACGCCGACATCGGCGAGCACAGCAATATCGGCGCATCGAGCGTGTTCGTGAACTACGACGGCGAGAACAAGAGCCGCACCACGATCGGATCGCACGTGCGCACCGGCTCGGACACCATGTTCGTCGCGCCCGTGACCGTCGGGGACGGCGCCTACACCGGCGCCGGGACCGTGGTGCGCGACGACGTGCCGCCGGGTGCGCTGGCCGTCTCGGCCGGCCCGCAGCGCAACATCGAGGGCTGGGTGGCCCGCAAACGGCCCGGCTCGGCGGCGGCGCGCGCGGCGAGCCGCGCCCTGGGCGAAGCGGCGGCGACGGCGCCGGGTCAGCTCGACGACGCCCAGGGGCAGTGACAGCGACCACTTCCGTTTGCGATCCGGCAACCCGGGCACGGTCACACAGAAACGCTACGTACGATGAGGCCGACACGATCCCCGACCGGCGAGGCGCACAGTGGGCACCGAGTGGACCGATAACCGCAAAAATCTGATGCTCTTCTCGGGCCGCGCGCACCCGGAATTGGCGGAGCAAGTCGCCAAGGAGCTCGACACCCCGGTGACCGCGCAGACCGCGCGCGACTTCGCCAACGGTGAGATCTTCGTGCGATTCGACGAATCCGTACGCGGGTGCGACGCCTTCGTCCTGCAGTCCCATCCGGCGCCGCTGAACACCTGGCTGATGGAACAGCTGCTGATGATCGACGCGCTCAAGCGCGGCAGCGCCAAGCGCATCACCGCGATCTTGCCGTTCTACCCGTACGCCCGGCAGGACAAGAAGCACCGCGGCCGCGAACCCATCTCCGCCCGCCTGGTTGCCGATCTGCTCAAGACCGCGGGCGCCAACCGCATCTTGACCGTCGACCTGCACACCGATCAGATCCAGGGCTTCTTCGACGGCCCGGTCGACCACATGCGCGCCCAGAAGCTGCTCACCGGCTACATCGCCGAGAACTACTCCGACCACGACATGGTGGTCGTCTCCCCCGACTCCGGCCGGGTGCGCGTGGCCGAGAAGTGGGCCGACTCACTGGGCGGCGTCCCGCTGGCCTTCATCCACAAGACCCGCGACCCGCTGGTGCCCAACCAGGTGGTGTCCAATCGCGTCGTCGGTGACGTCAAGGGCAAGACCTGCGTGCTGACCGACGACATGATCGACACCGGCGGCACCATCGCCGGTGCGGTCAAGCTGCTCAAGCAGGACGGCGCCGGTGACGTGATCATCGCCGCGACGCACGGCGTGCTGTCGGACCCCGCGCGCGAGCGGCTCGCCGAGTCCGGCGCCCGCGAGGTGATCGTCACCAACACGCTGCCGATCGGCGAGGACAAGCGGTTCCCGCAGCTGACCGTGCTGTCGATCGCCCCGCTGCTGGCCAACACCATCCGCGCGGTGTTTGACAACGGCTCGGTGACAAGCCTTTTCGACGGGTCGGCGTAAGTGGCGCCAGACACCACAAGCGCGACGATCTACCACAACCCGCGCTGCTCGACGTCGCGCAAGACGCTGGATCTGTTGCGCGACAACGGTGTCGAACCCGAAATCGTGCAGTATCTCAAGACGCCGCCGTCGCGCGCCGAGATCGCCGCGATGATCGAGGCGGCCGGCATCGAAGTACGCGCCGCGGTCCGCAAACGCGAATCCCTTTACGCCGAGCTGAATCTCGCCGACGCGACCGACGACGAACTGCTCGACGCGCTCGCCGAGCACCCCATCCTCATCGAGCGACCGTTCGTGGTGACGGACAAGGGCACCCGGCTGGCCCGGCCGATCGACACGGTGCGCGAGATCCTGTGACGGGTCGCCGCGTCGCGGCGGCTGTCGCGCTGCTGGTCCTCGCCACGAGTGGGTGCGGCGCGGAAACCCCTGACTATCAATCGGTCTGGAGCACGTCGAGCAGCGCGCCGCCGTCCTCGGAGGCCCCACCGAGACCCGGTGCCGATCGCGCAGTACCTCGAGGGCGCGGGCGTCAGCGGCCGCACCGTCGCACCGGAGAAACTGCCCGACCTCACCGTCACGATCCCCACCCCGCCGGGCTGGCAGCCCTACCCCGGCACCCAGTTCGAACCCGGCACCCGCGTCATCGCCAAGGGCGACACCTACCCGATCGCGATGCTGATGGTGTTCGAGCTGACCGGCCAGTTCGACCCCGCCGAGGCGATCAAACACGGCGACGACGACGCCCGGCTCTCGGAGAACTTCAAGGAACTCAACGCCTCCCAGGACAACTGGCGCGGCATGCCGTCGGCCATGGTCGAGGGCACCTACGACCTCAACGGCCAGCGGATGCAGACCTACAACCGCATCGTCATCGCGACCGGCGCACCGCCGGCCAACCAGCGCTACCTCGTCCAGCTGACGGTGACCAGTTTCGCCGACGAGGCGCAGAAGTACGGCAAGGACATCGAGGCCATCCTCGCGGGGTTCACCGTCGCGCCGAAGAAGTAGCTGCCTAGAGTGGCAGCCATGAGTGACTGGACCGCCGCCGACCTCCCCTCCTTCGCCGGCCGCTGGGTGATCGTCACCGGCGCCAACAGCGGACTCGGCCTCGTCACCGCCCGTGAGCTGGCCCGCGTCGGCGCCGACGTCGTCCTCGCGGTCCGCAACACCGCCAAGGGCGACGAGGCGGCGGCGGGCATGACCGGCAACGTCACCGTGCGCAAGCTCGATCTGCAGGACCTCGCGTCGGTGCGGGAGTTCGCCGCGGCCACCGACAAGGTCGACGTGCTGGTCAACAACGCCGGGATCATGGCGGTGCCCTACGCGCGGACCGTCGACGGGTTCGAGAGCCAGATCGGCACTAACCACCTCGGCCACTTCGCGCTGACCAACCTGCTGCTGCCCAAGATCACCGACCGCGTGGTGACGGTGTCGTCGTTCATGCACGTCTTCGGGCGCGTCAGCCTCGACGACCTGAACTGGAAGGCCCGGCCCTACTCGGCGTGGCTGGCCTACGGGCAGTCGAAGCTGGCCAACCTGCTGTTCACCAGCGAACTGCAGAAGCGGATGACCCGCGCAGGGTCGCCGCTGCGGGCCGTGGCCGCGCACCCGGGGTATTCGCACACCAACCTGCAGGGCCAGTCGGGCCGGCGGCTCGGCGACGCGGTGATGGCCGTCGGCGGGCAGTACTTCGCCACCGACGCCGACTTCGGGGCCCGCCAGACGCTGTACGCGGTGGCGCAGGATCTGCCGGGCGACACCTTCGTCGGCCCGAAGTTCGCGATGCGCGGCCCGACCGGCCCGGTGTGGCGCACCCGTCGCGCCAGGGACAGCGAGACCGCGACGGCGCTGTGGGAACTGTCCGAGCAGCTCACCGACACGAAGTTCCCGCTCTAGCGATTTCCGCGGGACCGCCCGCGTGCGGTAACCTCGACGCCGCATCACGGCGAGGGTGGCCCGGCCACCGTTATCGACGGGAACACGCTTCTTCTGGCTGTTGCTCACCCCTGCCGTGTCCATCACCGGCATAGGAGCAACACCATGGCCAAGACCAAGGCCCACACCCCGAACAACCTGAGCGTCCGAGTCCGCACCGAGACCGGCAGGGCGCCTCCCGCCGCGCCCGTCGTGAGGGCAAGGTGCCCGCCGTCCTCTACGGCCACGGCACCGACCCGCAGCACCTCGAGCTCCCCGCCCGAGAGCTGGCGGCCGTCCTGCGCAACTTCGGCACCAACGCGGTTCTCACGCTCGACATCGAGGGCACCGAGGCGCTCGCGCTGCCCAAGCAGCTCGAGATCCACCCGATCCGCCGCAACATCCAGCACGTCGACCTCATCGTCGTGCGCCGCGGCGAGAAGGTCACCGTCGAGGTCAACGTCCTCGTCGAGGGTGACGCCACGCCGGGCGCGCTGGTGACGCAGGAGGCCAACACCGTCGAGATCGAATCCGACGCGATGTCGATCCCCGAATCGCTCACCATCTCGGTCGAGGGCGTTGATGCGGGCACGCAGATCACCGCCGGCCAGATCGAGCTGCCCGCCGGCGTCACGCTGATCTCCGATCCCGAGCTGCTCGTGGTCAACGTCGTCGCGGCGCCGACCGAGGAAGAGCTCGAGTCCGAGGGTGGCGGCGCGTCGCTCGAGGAGCAGGCCGCCGAGGTCGCCGAAGCCGAGGCCGAGCCGGCCGCCGAGGAATCGGCCGAGTAACACGACATGGCCGAGCCGTTGCTGGTGGTGGGCCTGGGCAACCCCGGGCCCAACTACGCCAAGACCCGCCACAACCTCGGCTTCATGGTCGCCGACCTGCTGGCCGGGCGGATCGGTTCAGGATTCAAGGTGCACCGGAAATCGGGTGCCGAGATCGTGACCGGTCGCCTGGCGGGCAGGTCCGTCGTGGTGGCCAAACCGCGGACGTACATGAACGAGTCGGGCCGCAACGTCGGTCCGCTCGCGAAGTTCTACTCCGTGGCGCCCGCCGACGTTATCGTCGTCCACGACGAACTCGACATCGACTTCGGCCGCATCCGGTTGAAGGCCGGCGGCGGCGTCGCCGGCCACAACGGGCTGAAGTCCGTCGCGGCGGCATTGGGCACCAAGGACTTCCAGCGGGTACGCGTGGGAGTCGGCCGCCCGCCGGGGCGCAAGGATCCGGCGACGTACGTGCTCGAGACGTTCAACGCCACCGAACGGCCCGAGGTGCCCACGATCTGCGAACAGGCCGCCGACGCGACCGAGATGCTGATCGCCCAGGGCCTGGAACCCGCGCAGAACATCGTGCACGCCTGGGCCTGACGGTGACGCTGCTGACCGCGGGGCACGGCCGGCTCTCGGGTGACGAGTTGGCCGCGCTGCTGCGAGGTGCGGGCGTGACGTCGCTCGTCGACATCCGGCGCTTCCCCGGCAGCCGCGCCCATCCCGACATGTCGCGCGACGCCATGTCGTCGTGGTTACCTGCCGGCGGCATCGCCTACCGCTGGGAGGAGCGCCTCGGTGGGCGGCGACGGCTGCCGCCCGACGCGCCACGTGAGGACCCGTGGTGGCAGGTCGAGCAGTTCGCCGCCTACGCCGCCCACACCAGAACCGAGGAGTTCGACGCCGCACTCGGCGAGGTGCTCGGCGAAAGCGCCTCGCGCACAGTGCTCGTCATGTGCAGTGAGCGTGTGGTGGCGGTGCCACCGCCGCCTGGTCGCCGACGTCGCGGTGCTGCGGTTTCGCGCCGACGTCAGCCACCTCATGCACGACGGCAGGGTGACACCGCATCCGGTGGCGCCGGGTGCGCGGCTGCGCGACGACGGATTCGTCGTCTGGGACGGCTAGCCGGTGCGGCCGCGGATCCCGCTGTCGACGACCTTGACCGGTTTGTGCGGGAAGCGCCGCTCGGCGTAGGCCTTCGCCGCCGAGTTCGGTAGCACGTAGAGCGCTTCCTTCTTCTCCTGCAACGGTTTGAGCACCAGATCCATGAAGCCCTTGCGGTCCTCCAGATACGGCTCGATGACGTCTTCGCCGGCCGGACACACCGCGAGGCAATAGGCGGCTTTGTAGTTCGCCTTGAACGACAGGCTCTGCCACATCGACGCGTTCTCCGAATCGCTGACGCGGGAGCGGAAGTCGCCGGCGTCGGCGCTGTCGGCGATCGTCTGCGCCCAGTCGGTGAACCCGCCCATGAACTCGCGGTAGTTGTGCACCGAGCAGGCGACGAAGTCGAACTCACCGTCCTTGCCGATCGCTCCGACCGGGCACGCCGCGACACACAGCTTGCACTCCAGGCACGGCGAATAATCCAGTGGCGCACCGTATTCGCTGATCTCGGCGTCGACCATCACGGTCGCCAGCAGGATGAAGTTGCCGAACTTCGGGTGGATGACATTGCGATGGATCCCCATCACGCCCAGGCCCGCGGCCACCGCGACGGGTTTGTGGGCCACCACCCAGATGCGGCCCGGGTACCGGTCCATCTCCATCGGGAACGTCGCCGACGGGTTGAGCGCGCGGTGACCGGCGTCCTGCAGCGCGCGGGTGATGCGGTGCGCGGCCTCGTTGATGATCTCGCCGCTGCGGTGGAACTCCTGGTTCGCGACGCTGCGCGCGGTCGAGCGGACGTTGTCGCGGTTCATCCGCACCACCAGCGAGATGAAGCTCCGCGCGCCCGGTAACGCTGCCTCGACGTGCTCGCGTTCGGAGGCGAGGTCAGGATTGTCGACGGCGGCGAACGCCACGTCGTCGGCCCCGGCCTGTAGGCAGAGCTCACGCAACCAGCCGGCGTCGATGACGCCGGGTCTGCGCGTCTCCCGGGCCAGCGCCGCGCGCACCGTCGGGTGGTCGGCGAGGCGTGCGGGGATCTTGGGTGCAGCCATAGCGCTGAGTATAGCCATACATACTCAGCTGTGCGCGCGGATCAGCCCCCGGTGCGCTTGGCGTACGCGCGCAGTGCGAACGGCGCGAAGACCGCCGTCAACGCCAGCGACCACAGCACGGTCGCGAGCACCGGGTGATGCAGCGGCAGCTGGGCGTCCGGGGCGGCCGGGCCGCCGTTGCCCCACAGTTCCCGCATCGCCTGCGCCAGCGAGGACACCGGGTTCCACTCGGCGATCACCCGCAGCCAGTGCGGCATCGGTTCGGTCGGCACGAACGTGTTGGCCAGGAACGTCATCGGGAACAGCGCAGTGAACATGACGCCGTTGACCGCCTCGACCGTGCGCATCAGCGAGCCGATCAGGATGCCGAACCAGATCATCCCGAACCCGAACAGCAGCAGCAGCGCGAAGGCCAGCACCGCCTCGCCCACGCTGCCGCGGATCCGCCACCCGATCGCCAGGCCGGTCAGCGCCATCACGACCACACCCAGCGAGGAGTGGATCACGCTGGCGATGCTGCGCCCGATGAGCACCGAGGACCGCGAGATCGGCAGCGATCGGAACCGGTCGATGATGCCCTTCTCGACGTCGGCGGTGATGCCGGACGCCACCACGAACGCGGAGAACACGATGGTCTGCGCCTGGATGCCGGGTAGCAGGAACTCCCGATAGGACGCCCCGCCGGTGTTGGTGATCGACGCGCCGAACACGAAGGCGAACAGCAGTACGAACATGATCGGCTGAGCGGTCACGTCGCTCAGCATCTCCGGCATGCGCTTGGTGTGGATCATGTTGCGTTTCACCATGATCCACGACTGCTGCGCGAGGTTGGTCCGGTGTGTGGCCGGGCGCCGGGACTGGTCCTGCGTCCTGGCTTCGACGGCGGTCATGCGCCGACCTCCTCGTCCTCGGTGCGGTGGCCGGTCAGCGTCAGGAACACATCGTCGAGGGAGGGGCGCGACAACCCGATGTCGTCGACCTCGATGTCGCTGTCGCGCAGCCAGCCGGCCACGCGAACCATGTCGGCCAGCCCGTCGGCGGAGGCAGTGAGCCGGCGGGCGCCCGTGTCGACGAACACCTCCGCACCGGTCTTCGCCAGCAGTGCCTGTGCGGCCGCGAGGTCGCTCTCGTCGGCCACCGTCACCACCAGGCTGGCGTTACCGGCCTGACGTTTGAGCTCCAGCGGTGAACCCTGCGCGATGATGCGGCCCTTGTCGATCACCACGATGTTGTCGGCCAGCTGATCGGCCTCCTCGAGATACTGCGTGGTGAGCAGCAGCGTCGTGCCCCCGGCGACGAGGTCGCGCAGCACGTCCCACAGCTCGGTGCGGCTGCGCGGGTCGAGACCCGTGGTCGGTTCGTCGAGGAACAGCACCGGAGGCGCCGCCAGCAGGCTCACCGCGAGGTCCAGGCGCCGCCGCATGCCGCCGCTGTAGGACTTGACCACCCGGTCGCCGGCCTCGGCGAGCGAGAACCGCTCCAGCAGTTCGGTACCCAACCGCTCGAGTTCCTTGCGGCGGATGCCGTAGAGCCCGCCGATCATCCGAATGTTCTCGCGGCCGGTGAGCAGTTCATCGACGGTGGCGACCTGCCCGGTGAGCCCCATGTTGCGACGCACCTGGTCGGGTTCGCGGCGGACGTCGAAGCCCGCGACGCGGGCGGTGCCGCTGGTCGGTTCGGTCAGCGTGGTCATCATCCGCACGGTGGTGGTCTTGCCCGCACCGTTGGGGCCGAGCAGGCCGAGGACCGTACCCGCAGGCACGGTGAAGCTCACCCCGTCCACCGCTGTCTGCTCGCCGAACCGCTTCACCAGGTCGATCGCTTCGATGGCCGGTGTCATGTTCACGACGGTAGCCGTGGCGACCGACATCGGGCCAACGCATTACGCACGCCGGCGGTCGCGCGAGCGTGCGCGCACGGTCGGTGTTCAGTGGCGTGTCACGAAGCAGACACGCACTCGCGGAACTAGGTGACCAACGAGACCGAGTTGGCGCGGCGCAACTTGCCCGACGGCGTCTTCGGGATGGTGCCCGGACCGAGCACCACGACGTTGCGGGGCCGCACGTCGACCTCGGCGACCACCTCGTGGGCGACCTGCCGCTCGATGCGGTGCACCTCGTTCGGGTCCTGCCAGGCGTTCGACTCGACGGCGACGGCGAAGGTCTCCCGCGAGTGCCCGGCGTCCAGGCGCACCGCGACCGCGCAGCCGGGCCGCACCCCTTCGACGCGCCCCGCGGCCCGCTCGATGTCGGTCGGGTAGATGTTGCGCCCGGCCATGATGATCACGTCCTTGACGCGGCCGCACACCACCACGTGGCCCTCTTCGGTCAGGTAGCCGAGGTCACCGGTGTCGTACCAGCCGTGCTCGTCCTGGGCCGGGACGAATCCGCCCATCGTGATGTAGCCGGGGGTCAGCGGCTCGCCCCGCAGCTCGATGACGCCGACGCCGCGGGCGGGCATCACGTTGCCCTGCTCGTCGATGATGCGGGCCTCGAGACCCTCGAGCAGCGGGCCCAGCGTGGCCAGCCGCTTGGTGTTGCCCTTCGTGGCGGGCACGGCGCGGCGCAGCGCGGCCAGCAGATCGGCGTCGACCTCGTCGACCACCAGACCCGCACCGCACTTGGAGAACGACACCGCCAGCGTGGTCTCGGCCATGCCGTAGGCGGGCAGGATGGCCTCGGGCTTCAGGCCGAACGGCGCGCCGGCGTCGATCAGGTCCTCGACGTCGGCGGGCTCGACCGGCTCGGCACCCGACAGCGCGAAGCGCAGCGTCGACAGGTCGAACTCGCCGGGCGTGGCCTGCCTGCGCAGCCGCTTGGCCAGCAGCGCGTAGGCGAAGTTCGGCGCGGCCGTCATCGTGCCCTTGTACTTGTCGATGAGCCGCGCCCACAGCAGGGTGTCGCGCAGGAAGTCCATCGGCGTGACCTTGACCAGCTCCGCGCCGAAGTACATCGGGATGGTGAGGAAGCCGACCATGCCCATGTCGTGGAAGCACGGCAGCCAGCTGACCATGACGTCTTTGGTGACGTCGTACTCGGCGCCGATGAACATCGCCTCGGCGTTCGAGTGGATGTTGCGGTGGGTGATCTGCACGGCCTTGGGCGAACCGGTCGACCCGGAGGTCAGCTGCATCAGCGCCAGATCGTCCTCGCCGACCTCGACCGGGTCGATCGGCTCCGCGGCCAGCAGATCGGCCACGGTCAGCACCAGCAGACCCTTCTCCTCCAGCACCGGGATCGCGACGGTGAAGGGTTCGGACACGATCACGGCCTTGGCCTCGATCATCCCGATCACCGTCAGCGTGTCCTCGGCCCACATGGCGAGGTCGGTGCGCGGAGTGGGCTGGTGCAGCATCGTCAGGCTCGCGCCGCGCATCCAGACGCCCTGCGCGGTCGGGGCGATCTCGACCGGCAGGCCCTCGAGCACGCCCACCGCGTCACCCAGGCCGATACCGGCCGCTGCGAGCCCACCGGCGATCCGGCGGGCACGCTCGTGCACCTCACCCCACGTGTGGCGGACGGGCTCGTGCGGCTCGCCGGTCACCATGCCGGTGCTCACGGTGCGCGCGTTGCGGTACATCTTCTCGGTGAACCTGCTCACGACATCCTCCTGGGGACCGGCGCCACTGCCCGGCTTCTCATGCTCCGCCTGTCTACGAGCGTTGCCGAGTAGGCACGCGTACACGATTGAGGAGCAGTTGGGTATCGAAACGGTGATGGGGCGTCCACATCGGCACCCGCCGGCGACGCCGGCGGGAAAGGACACGCGTCCGGCGCTCGACCGCTAGCTTTCACCGCCGACCATCTTAAGAGACCCTTAAGTAACTGCCAAACCATGGCGCGGATTGAGGCGTGCGTCACACCTTTCCGACGCAAAAAGACCGCAAAGACCCCGTCACACCGACGAGGACGGCGCGGGCACCACCCGGGCGCCCTGCACCGGCCCGCTGGCCACCCGCACGGTCCGGCACACCCCGGCACCGGCGAGCGTGGCGCCGACGTCGATCGCGGCGGGCGACGAGGCGCACAGGAAGGCGCACGTCGGACCGGACCCGGACACGATCGCCGCGAGGGCGCCGGCGTCCAGGCCCGCCCGCAGCGTGCGGCGCAGTTCCGGATACAGACTCAGCGCGGCCGCCTGCAGATCGTTACCGAGCAGCGGCGCGAGTGTGGCGGCGTCGCCGGACGCCAGCGCGGCCAGGATCGGCTCCGGTCACCCAGCCGGCCGGGTGCGGCCCGCTTGCCGTCGGCGGTGGCGCGCAGCCGGTCGAGTTCTCCGAACACCTTCGGCGTCGACAGGCCCTTGCGCGCGAACGCCAGCACCCAGTGGAACGTGCTTCGGGCGAGCACCGTCGCGAGCTCCTCACCGCGGCCGGTGCCCAGCGCCGTGCCGCCGTGCAGCGCGAACGGCACGTCACTGCCCAACTCGGCGGCCATCGCGTGCAGATCACGCCGGGGCACCCTGAGCTCCCACAGATGGTTCATCGCGACCAGCACGGCGGCGGCGTCGGCGCTGCCGCCTGCCATCCCGCCGGCCACAGGGATCGACTTCTCGATGGAGATCGCCACGTCGGGCGCCCTGCCGACGTGGTCGGCCATCAGCTCGGCCGCCCGCCAGGCGATGTTGCGCCGGTCGGTGGGCAGCGACTCCATGCCCTCGCCGGCCAGCTCAACCGACAGCGTGTCGGCGGTCGAGACGGTGACCTCGTCGAGCAGCGAGACGGCATGAAAGACCGTCGTCAGGTCGTGATAGCCGTCGTCACGCAGATCACCGACCCCGAGGAAGAGGTTCACCTTCCCGGGCACCCGCACGGTGACCGAGCCGGTGGGAACCCACTCGGAGGCGGTGTTGCCGTTACGCACCGCTCGACACTATCGCCGCACGTCGGCAGCGCAAACCCATGGCACGTCCGGGCCGGTCAGCTATTGACGCGGACCTGCTCTCGGCTTCGCCGGAACGCTGCAGCAACCGGACGAAATCGGCGATGGCGAGCGTCTCACCGCGCCGCGACGGGTCGATGCTGGCAGCCAGCAGTCGGCGGGCGGACTCGTTGCCGGACCCGGCCCATTCGGCGAACGCGTTGCGCGACGTCTTGCGGCGCTGCGCGAAGGCGATGTCGATCAGATCGAAGACCTGCGCGCGGAACTCCGCGTCCGTCGGCCACGGCGACGTCTCGTACCGGTCGATGCGGACCAGCCCGGAGTACACCCGCGGGATGGGCCAGAAGACCGTCGGCGACACCATGCCGTAGCGGCGGACGTTGCCGTAGAACCGCACCTTGGCGCTCGGCACGCCGTAGTCCTTGCCGCCCGGGTCGGCGGCGAGCCGCTCGGCCACCTCGGCCTGGACCATCACCATGACCGAACGGATCGTCGGGAACTCCGCGAGCAGGTGGAGCAGTGCGGGTACCGCGACGTTGTACGGCAGGTTGGCGACCAGCGCGGTGGGCTGAGCCTCCAGATCCGACGGCATCAGCGTCAGGATGTCCTGGTTGAGGACGGTCAGACGGTTGATCTCACTGTGCGAGTGATCGGCGATCGTGGTCGGAAGCTGTTGCGCCAGGAGCGGATCGATCTCCACCGCCGTCACGTGCGCACCGCGGTCGAGCAGCGCCAGCGTCAGCGAGCCGAGGCCCGGTCCCACTTCAGGACGTGGTCGTGCCGGTGCACACCGGAGGCGGAGACGATCCTGCGCACGGTGTTGGCATCGTGGACAAAGTTTTGCCCGAATGACTTGCGCGGGCGAAAGTCGATGTCCTTCGCCAGGCGCCGGATCTCGGTCCGCCCGAGTAGTCGAATCGTCACGACGCCCCCACTCTTCCACTGCACGTGGGCCAGGCTCCCCAGCCTTGCCTCGCCCGCGTGACCTCAGCAATCGCGATCTGTTCTTCTCTTGTTGCCAGATCTGCCCTCGGAGCATACCTCAGACCACCGTTGCGCTCCCAGGTGTTTTGATCAAACTGAACCCCACCGAAGTAACCATTACCGGTATTGATGGCCCAATTACCTCCGGCTTCACACTGCGCCAGCGCATCCCAGGCCGCTCCGGCGCGCACCGGTGGCACCTCCGTGCCGGGCTTCGCACCGACCCTCAGGACGGCGTTCCTTGCAGGTGAAACGATGACATTAGCTACTGGCAGCCTGCCGGTTTCCACGCCGTTTACCTTTGAAACAGCAAAGGTTACGTCCTGAACGCCGGGTGTTCCCGCGTCTTCGACGATCTGGCGGCTCATGTTCATGTTGACGTCTTCGATGCGCGTGTCGGCCGGCTGCAGCGGCACGCGCTCGGTGAACTTCTCGATGCGCACGCGTGTTACCTGGATCTGCATCCCATCGACGACCGGCGACGACGCGGCGGGCACGACACGGTCCCGCTGTTGCAGCGGAGCGCCCGCGGCCTCGAGCAGCGCGGCCACGTTCGGCGCCGCCAGACGCACCGTCCGGACGACCCCGCCGTCGTCGAGCTGAACGGTCTTGGGGTGACGACGGAAGCGACATACCGCCCAGCGGCACGCGGCTGCCGCGCGATGCCGCGGCCGGGGCCGTGTCGGTCATCTGCAGCTGCGCGAGCGCCTCGTCGACGGTCGACGCCGTCGTCCACACCTGCCGGGTGTGCTGACCGTCGAGCGAGATGTCCAGCGGACGGCTGCGCCGAAGCACGATCGTGTCGGTGGACCGCACGTCGGTGTCGCCGGCCGGGAAGAGATCGTCGCGCTCCCCCACCTCGAAGCCGTTCTCCTCGACGACGTCGATGACGCGCGACTTCATCGTCGAGACCGTCGTCTCCGTACCGTCCACCGAGAGGGTGACGGTCTTCTGGGCGGTGACGGCATATCCGCCCGCGAAGGCGACCGCGACCAGCAGTGCGGCCACCACGATGCGCAGCATGGGCGAGCGCGCCTCGTGCAGTCTGTTCAGAGCAGTCAAGAGTTGTCGAGTCCCTGATTATTGGTACAAACGTTTCAAAAAGGGCGGCTAAGTCCGCTTACGATCACAAGACGGTAACGAATACCTTTACTGAGATCAACTCTTACACAGCCAGTATGCGCGGATGGCGTTGTCGGCGGTTTGCTGCGCCAGCTCCTCGGCGGGGCGGCCACGGACCTCGGCCAGCGCGCGCACCGTGTACGGCAGGCAATACGGCTCGTTGGGCGCTCCCGGTACGGGTGCGGGGTGAGGAATGGTGCGTCCGTCTCCACCAGCAGCAGTTCGCCCGGGATCAACCGCGCCGCCTCCCGCAGGGCGTGGGCGTTCTTGAAGCTGACCGTTCCGGCCAGGCTCAGCAGCCAACCCGCCTCGATGCACGTGCGCGCCATCTGTGCATCCGACGAGAAGCAGTGGAAGATCACGGTGTCCGGAGCGCCCTCGGCGGCCAGGACGTCGAGAACGGCCGCGTCGGCGTCGCGATTGTGGATCATCAGCGGCTTGCCGGTCCGCTTGGCCAGGTCGATGTGCCACGCGAACGCCTCGCGCTGCGCGTCGGGTTCGGCGCAGCCGTCGAGCTTGCCGGGCCAGTACAGGTCCATCCCGGTCTCGCCGACGGCCACCACCCGCGGATGGGCGGCCAGGCGCTCGAGTTCGGCGCGGGCGTCGTCGGTCAGCGCGTCGGCGCGGGTGGGGTGCAGCGCGACCGCCGCATACACCCGGTCGTCCCACTCGGCGGCCTGCGTGGCCCAGCGCGCGGCCGCCAGATCGTCGGCGATCGTCACGACCGCGCGCACCCCGACCGCGCCCGCCCGGTCCAGCGCCGCCCGTACGTCGTCGGCGTCGCGCACCCCAGGCGTCGAGGTGGGTGTGCGCATCGATCAGCGGCGCCAACGGCTCAGGAGCCGGCGGGGCCGGACGGTTCGAGCGACTCACGCACCACACCATAAGGTGAGTGCCGATGAGCACGCCGTTCTACATCACCACCGCGATCGCCTACCCCAACGGCGATCCGCACGTCGGCCACGCCTACGAGTACATCGCCACCGACGCCATCGCCCGGTTCAAACGGCTCGACGGCTTCGACGTGCGCTACCTCACCGGCACCGACGTCCACGGTCAGAAGATGGCCGAGACGGCAGCGGCACTGGGCATCTCCGCCGCCGAACTCGCCACCCGCAACTCCGATGTGTTCCAGCGGCTGCAGGAGAAGCTCGGCATCTCGTTCGACCGGTTCATCCGGACCTCCGATGCCGACCACTACGAAGCATCAAGGCCATCTGGCAGCGGATGAACGAATCCGGCGACATCTATTTGGACGCCTACTCCGGCTGGTACTCGGTGCGCGACGAACGGTTCTTCACCGAGAACGAGACCGCGCTGCGTGAGGACGGGGTGCGCATCGCCACCGAGACCGGCGCGCCGGTGACGTGGACCGAGGAGCAGACCTATTTCTTCAAGCTGTCGGCCTACACCGACCGCCTGCTCGCGCACTACGAGGCACACCCGAGTTCATCGCCCCCGACGTGCGCCGCAACGAGGTCGTCAGCTTCGTCTCCGGCGGGCTGCGCGATCTGTCGATCTCCCGCACCACGTTCGACTGGGGTGTCCGGTGGCCACCCCGACCACGTCATGTACGTGTGGGTCGACGCGCTGACCAACTACCTCACCGGCGTCGGCTTCCCCGACACCTCCTCGGAGGCGTTCCAGCGGTTCTGGCCGGCCGATCTGCACATGATCGGCAAGGACATCATCCGGTTCCACACCGTCTACTGGCCGGCCTTCCTGATGTCGGCGGGCATCGAGCTGCCGCGGCGGATCTTCGCGCACGGCTGGCTGCTCAACCGCGGCGAGAAGATGAGCAAGTCGATCGGCAACGTCGTGGATCCGGTCAACCTCGTCGACACGTTCGGCCTGGATCAGGTGCGCTACTTCTTCCTGCGCGAGGTGCCGTTCGGCCAGGACGGCAGCTACAGCGAGGACGCCATCATCGGCCGCATCAACGCCGACCTGGCCAACGAACTGGGCAACCTGGCGCAGCGCTCGCTGTCGATGGTCGCCAAGAACCTCGGGGGCGCCGTGCCGGAACCGGGCGACTTCACCGCCGAGGACCGCGGGCTGCTCGAGGCCGCCGACGCGCTGCTCGAGCGGGTCCGCGGCCACTTCGACGAGCAGGCCATGCACCTGGCGCTCGAGGCGATCTGGTCGGTGCTCGGCGCGGCCAACCGGTACTTCACCGCCCAGGAGCCGTGGGTGTTGCGCAAGTCGGATGCGCCGGCCGACGAGGTGCGGTTCCGTACCGTCCTCTACGACGCTCGAGACCGTGCGCATCGCCGCGCTGCTCACCCAGCCGGTGATGCCGGATTCGACCGCCACATTGCTCGACCTGCTCGGCCAGCCCGCCGATCAGCGCACCTTCGCCGCCGTTTCGACGCGGCTCGCTCCGGGCACCGCGTTGCCCAAGCCCGTCGGCGTGTTTCCGAGATACCAGGTGGATGAGGCATGAACGGTCTG